>NZ_JBVKBY010000007.1:0-528551 GCF_055656945.1 Streptomyces sp. NPDC111606 | reverse complement strand
GGCGTTGATTTTTGGCACGCTGTTGAGTTCTCAAGGAACGGACGCTTCCTTTGTACTCACCCTCTCGGGCTTTCCTCCGGGCGCTTCCCTTCGGTGTTTCCAAACTCTATCAGGGTTTTTCCGACTCCCTGACCACCATCCTGCGAGCATGCAGAAGGTGACCCCGAGATAGGATCCGACAAGTTTGTTGCTGCCAGGCGAGGTTGCGTAGTCGCGTCGCTCAGCCCCAAGGCAGGAGTACGACAGTACACGCGGTCACGGAGCGGGTGCAAATCGATTTGGGGTATGGTCTAGACCACTCCGGTCCGCTCGCGCGGAACCGGCACTTCATGTGACATACGCTGCTGAACAGTGTGCCGTCCAGCACAGGCAGCGACGGCCATATCGATCTCCACCCCTGGGAGGCTTCCCATGACCACCGTGACGTCCCCATTGGCAGGACGCGCCGTTGGACTGGCGTCCGTGCCGGATCCGGTCTTCTCCGGGGCCATGGTCGGCCCGGGCACAGCGATCGACCCGGTGCGCGAACCGTCCGAGGCTGTGTCCCCCGTGGACGGAGTCATCGTCTCTCTCCATCCGCATGCCTTCGTCGTCGTCGACGAGCAGGGCCACGGTGTACTCACCCACCTCGGCATCGACACGGTGCAGCTCAACGGCGAGGGCTTCGAGTTGCTCGTGAACAAGGGCGACACCGTGACGCGCGGCCAGAGCATCGTCCGATGGAACCCCTCGGCCGTCGAGGCAGCCGGCAAGTCCCCGGTGTGCCCGGTGGTGGCCCTTGAGGCAACGGCGGAGGCCCTCTCCGAACTGCGTGACAACGGCGACGTAAAGGCCGGCGACAGCCTCTTCCTCTGGAAGTGACTTCGGTGCCGTCGCATGGCGGCACGTAGGGACGACAACCACTGCGGCGGCCGGGCCCGCCGCCTTATCGGAGACGGGTGAGATGGAGACAACGCTGCGAGGCGTCGGCGTGAGCCACGGTGTGGCGATCGGCGAGGTTCGGCACATGGGAACGGCGGTCCTCGAGCCGCCTGCCAAGCAGATCCCGGCCGAGGATGCGGAGCGTGAACAGGGGCGCGCCCGCAAGGCCGTAGAGGCTGTGGCCGCCGACCTGATTGCGCGCGGCAATCTGGCGGGGGGCGAAGCGCAAGCTGTGCTCGAGGCTCAGGCCATGATGGCCCAGGACCCCGAGCTGATGGCGGATGTGGACCGGCGTATCGCCGTGGGCAGCACTGCCGAGCGTGCCGTGTACGACGCCTTCGCCGCGTACCGCGAGCTGCTGGCCGGTGCCGGTGAGTACCTTGCCGGCCGGGTGGCCGACCTCGATGACGTGCGGAATCGTATCGTCGCTCGTTTGCTCGGGGTTCCGATGCCGGGTGTGCCGGACAGCGACGAGCCCTATGTCCTTGTCGCTCGCGATCTCGCTCCGGCCGACACGGCGCTGCTGGATCCGGCCCTGGTCCTCGGCTTTGTCACCGAGGAGGGCGGGCCGACCAGCCACAGCGCGATTCTGGCGAGGGCGCTCGGTGTGCCGGCCGTGGTCGCGCTGCCGGGTGCCGGTGAGCTCGCCGAGGGTACGGTCGTAGCTGTGGACGGCAGCACGGGCGACGTCTTCGTGCACCCGAGCGACGAGAAGAAGGCGGAGCTTGAGGGCGCTGCCGCCGCGCGCAAGGCCGCCCTCGCCGCGTCCACCGGGCCGGGCGCCACGGCCGACGGCCACAAGGTGCCGCTGCTGGCCAATGTCGGCGGACCGTCCGACGTTCCGGCCGCTGTCGAAGCGGGTGCCGAGGGTGTCGGTCTGTTCCGGACCGAGTTCCTCTTCCTCGACGACAGCAAGAAGGCGCCGTCGGAGGAGAAGCAGGTCGAGGCCTACCGCCAGGTTCTCGAGGCCTTCCCCGAGGGCCGTGTCGTCGTACGTGTTCTGGACGCGGGTGCGGACAAGCCGCTGGACTTCCTGACGCCGGCCGATGAGCCGAACCCGGCGCTGGGTGTGCGGGGTCTGCGGACGTTGCTGGACCACCCCGACGTGCTGCGCACCCAGCTGACGGCGCTTGCGAAGGCGTCGGAGGGTCTGCCGGTCTACCTCGAGGTCATGGCCCCGATGGTGGCGGACCGGACCGACGCGAAGGCGTTCGCGGACGCGTGCCGTGCGGCCGGGCTGCAGGCGAAGTTCGGTGCGATGGTGGAGATCCCGTCCGCCGCGCTGCGGGCACGCTCGATCCTGCAGGAGGTCGAGTTCCTGTCGCTGGGGACGAACGACCTCGCGCAGTACACCTTCGCCGCGGACCGTCAGGTGGGTGCGGTGTCCCGCCTGCAGGATCCGTGGCAGCCCGCGCTGCTCGACCTGGTCGCGCTGTCCGCGGAGGCGGCGAAGGCCGAGGGCAAGAGCTGTGGCGTCTGTGGTGAGGCCGCTTCCGACCCCCTGCTGGCGTGTGTGCTGACCGGTCTGGGTGTCACCTCCCTGTCCATGGGTTCGGCGTCGATTCCTTACGTCCGGGCGACGCTGGCGAAGTACACGCTGGCGCAGTGTGAGCGTGCCGCTGCGGCCGCGCGGGCGGCGGACAGCGCCGAGGAGGCACGCAACGCCGCTCAGGCGGTGCTGTCCGGCGAGTAGTCGGAGCAGGACATCTGCGTGATGGCTGCAGGCCTGTTGTGATGGGGCGCTCCACCTGTTGGTGGGGCGCCCCATTCGCGTTCAGTGGTGGTGTCCCGGTAGCGCTTCCTCATTGCCCAGGTCCGGTGGCACGCAGTAGTCGACGCCGGATTCCGGGGAGATGAGGTCTCCGGATTCGATGTCAGTGCAGTAGGCGTCGAAGACCTCGCCGGCGGTCAGGGGTTCCAGCCCCTCTCCGCGCAGGCGCCATCCGTAGATGCGGTCGGACGTGCCGGGGGCGCTGGTCCGCATGACGAGTCCGCCGGGGCTCCGGGTGGCGAGGCCGACGGCAAGGACCGTGGTGAACTCCAGGGCTTCGGCCTCGTCGAGGTGAGTGGCGCCCTCGGTGTCTTCGTCGGCGTGCAGGACGGAGACGAGTGCTTCCGGGGTCCCGGTGACGCTGCAGACGAGGTGCCGGCTGCCCGGCTGGGCCGTGTCGAGGATGCGGACGAGGAGGCTCGAGGCGCGCACGAATGCCGCACGGCCGATGTCCTCACCGCAGGTGGCGCAGGCGCCGAGGCGTGCCAGGAGTGTGGACGCGTACTCCCACGTGGCTTGTCGGACGGCTTCGTCGACGAGGGCCGGCACGAGGTCTGCGAGGGGCTGGCCCTGGTAGGGGACGGTGGGTCCCGTGGTCGCCAGTTCGGCGGTGAAGCGTGTGCGGCTTGCTGCGTTGTCGGGGTCGAGGCCCGTTTCCACGCAGAACTCGGCGTACTCCTGCGGATCGAAGAGGGCGATCGTCGTATGGCTGCCTTGGGAGGCCCGAGTTTTGAGGAGGGCCTCCACCTGCTGGAGGTAGATCTTGTGGTCGTCGAAGGTGAAGCTTCGGTAGTGCCGCATGGCACGGAAGTCGTGCTCGTCGGTGAGCAGGCCGATGGTGCCGGCGATTTCGCGGCGCAGGACGCGTCGCATCGTCAGGTGGTCGGTGTGCGCCATGTTTCCCCCTGTGCGTGCGCAGTCGATCAATGCTCACTCACAGTAACCGGCGGCACTGACATCGGCCCCGGCTCGTCGTGGTTCGACGAGTCCGGGGCCGGTGTCGGTCAGGCGCGCTTGCGGGCCAGTTCCTCGTAGAAGTGCATGAGGTCGAGGTTGTCGATGGAACCGGGGTTGACGGCCCGCTCCAGGGGTGTGCCCTGGAGAAGGCGTTTGACCGGGACCTCGATGCGCTTGCCCGTGAGGGTGTGGGGGACGCCGGGGACTTCGATGACCTCGTCGGGGACGTGTCGTGGGGAGAGCTGTTCGCGGATGGTCTGCTTGATGCGGCTCAGGAGCGCTTCGTCGAGCACCGCTCCGGGGGCCAGGTGCACGAACAAGGGCATCCAGTAGCCGCCGTCGGGCTGTTCGATGCCGATGACGAGGGATTCCTTGATCTCGGGGAGGCGCTCGACCGCTTCGTAGATGTCGGCCGATCCCATGCGGACGCCCTGGCGGTTGAGTGTGGAGTCGGAGCGGCCGTGGATGACGACGGAGCCTCGTGAGGTGAGAGTGATCCAGTCGCCGTGGCGCCATACGCCGGGATAGGTGTCGAAGTAACTGTCGTGGTAGCGCCTGCCGTCGGGGTCGTTCCAGAAGTGGATCGGCATGGACGGCATGGGGTTGGTGACCACGAGCTCGCCCACCTCGTCGATGAGGGGTTCGCCGCTCGGGTCCCAGGACTGCAGGTCGGTGCCGAGGCCCGGGGCCTGGAGTTCGCCTACGTACACAGGCAGGGTGGGCACGGCTCCCGCGAAGCAGGAGCACACGTCCGTGCCGCCGCTGACGGAGGCGATCCAGAGGTCGTCGCGGACCTCGTCGTGCAGCCAGCGGAAACCGTCGGGCGGCAGCGGTGATCCGGTGGTGGCGACGCACTGGACCTTGGTGAGGTCGAAGTCGCGCGCGGGGTGCACGCCGGCCTTGCGGCAGGCCATGACGTACGCCGCGGAGGTGCCGTAAAGGGTGGCTCCCGTGCGTTCGGCGATTCGCCATTGGGCGCCCGTGTCGGGATAGCCCGGGCTGCCGTCGTACAGGACGATCGTGGTGCCGGTGAGCAGGCCGGAGACGAGGAAGTTCCACATCATCCAGCCTGTCGACGTGTACCAGAAAAAGCGGTCCTCTGGGCCCAGGTCGCAGTGCAGTCCGAGTTGTTTGAGGTGTTCGACGAGGATGCCGCCCTGGGATTGGACGATGGCCTTGGGGAGGCCGGTCGTGCCGGAGGAGTAGAGCACCCAGAGGGGGTGGTCGAAGGGCACCTGCTCGAAGACGGGTTCCTCGTCGGCGGCTGTGAGGGCCGACCACTCGAGCGCACCTTCTGGGGCCGCAGTGCCGAGGAGGGGAATGTGCACCACGGCGCGCAGCGTGGGCAGTTCGCCGCGAAGCTCGGAGACGATGTCGCGGCGGTCGTGCTCCTTGCCGCCGTAGCGGTAGCCGTCGACGGTGAACAGGACGACCGGTTCGATCTGCTGGAAGCGGTCGAGGACGCTGCGGGCGCCGAAGTCGGGGGCGCAGGACGTCCAGACTCCGCCGACGGCGGCGGTGGCGAGGAGGGCCACTACGGCTTGCGGGATGTTCGGCAGGTAGCCGCTGACGCGGTCACCGGGGCGCACGCCGAGGGCGCGCAGCTCGGTGGCGAGAGACCCGACCTGGCGGCGCAGCTCGGACCAGGTCACGGGGCTGGGCTCGTGGGATTCGTCGACGTACAGGAGTGCGGGTTCGTCGGCGCGGGTCTCAGCGGCGCGCAGGGCGTGCTCGGCGTAGTTCAGAGTGGCGCCGGGGAACCACTGGGCACCGGGCATCGAGCGGTCGCCCAGCGCGCGCGCGTACGGAGTGGAGAAGCGTACGTCGAACCACTGCGTGACGGCCTTCCAGAAGGTGTCCAGTTCGTCGACCGACCAGCGGTGCAGTGCCGCGTAGCCGCCCTCGGAAGGGGCGCCGTGGTGCTCGGCGGCCCAGGCCTGGAACTTGGTGACCTGAGCCCGGGCGATGCGCTGGGGATCTGGCTGCCAGAGCGGCTGAGGGTTCACGATCGACATGGAGCGGCTCCCGGACTGTGCGCGTCGTGTGCGTCTTCCGCGCACGGCTGGGTTGTGCGCGTGACGCGGCTGACAGGGACGATGCCATGTGATCGACTTCTACACCAGGGTGCGCCACACACAGTCCGTGTCGTGAAGATGTGGTCCCGGCACGGGTGAACGGAAGTTGAACGGCGCCCGCGTGTGGGGCGGTCAATGGCAGGCTGAGCAGCATGAACGGTCGTGACCTGGTGCGTTCGATGAAGGTGGTCGGTTCTGTGGGAGCGGCCCAGGGGTTGCGTACCGTGCGATCGGCGTGGCGCAGGAGGCGTGCCGACGCCGCGGGGCTGCCGCCGCGGGGTGCGGAGCGTGCCCGGGTACCTGGGCCGGTGCAGGAGGTGCAGCCCGGTCCGGGCGGCGGGGTCATCCGGTTCAGCCGCTCCGAGCTGTGCGTCACCGTCGCCGTGAACGGCGCCGTGTTCTGGGGCTGGGACGGGGCCTCTCCCGAGCCGTCGTATGCGCTCGCGGGTCGCTGTCCGGAGCCCGATCCACGGGCGGTGCTGGAGCCCGACAAGGAGGGCGGCTGGCGGGTCGTGGCCGAGCGGGTCACGGTCGTCATCTCACGGCACGGCGCCGTGGAGGTGAAGACGCCCGGTGGCGTGACCCTGCGCCGCGACCTGCCGCCGCGCTGGTGGGAGCCCGTCGAGGGTGGGGCGGCACGGTGGATGCAGCGCTCGGAGGTGGCCGCGGACGCGCGGTTCTTCGGGCTCGGTGGCCGGGCGTCCGGACCCCGGTTGAAGGATGGGACGTACCGGTTGTGGAACACCGACCCGGGCCAGGCCTTCGGTCCTGGTGACGACCCCCTCTACATCACCATGCCCGTGCAGGTGGTGGTGGCCGACGCTGCCACGCACCTGGTGTTCCACGACACCTCGTGGGACGGCATGGTGACGTTGCGGGAGGGCGAGGAGGGCGCCGGATCCGGGCACGACCGGGCGGGGACGTGCGAAGTACGGATGGACGGCGGTCCGCTGCGCTGCTGGGTCATGGTGGGCACACCCGCACGCGTGCTGCGCGCCTGGGCCGCCCTCACCGGTGCGCCCGCTCTGCCTCCGGCGTGGGCGCTGGGCCACCATCACGCGCGATGGGGTTTCGGCAGCGAGCAGGAGGTCCGGCGGATCGTTTCGGGCTACCGGGAGCGCGGTCTGCCTCTGGACGCGGTTCATCTGGACATCGACCACTACGACGAGCACCAGGTGTTCACGGTCGATCAGGATGCCTTCCCCAAGCTGCCGCAGCTCGCCGAGGACCTGCGCCGGGACGGTGTGCGCCTGGTTTCCATCGCCGACCCGGCGGTCAAGGCCGCGCCCGGCAATGCCGTGTACGACAGCGGGACGGCCGAGGACGCGTTCGTACGGGACGCCTCGGGTCATCTCGTGCGGGGAGTCGTCTGGCCCGGGGAAGCGGTCTTTCCGGACTTCACGCACGCGCGGGTGCGCAAGTGGTGGGGTGGGCTCTACGTGGAACGGTTGGCGCAGGGGTTCTCGGGCTTCTGGCATGACATGAACGAGCCGACCTCGTTCGCGGCTTTCGGGGAGTCGACGCTGCCGCGTTCGGCCAGGCACTCCCTGGAAGGGCGAGGCGGGGACCACAGGGAGGCCCACAACGTCTACGGCCTGTGCATGGCCAGGGCGGGATACGAGGGCTTGCTCGAACTGGCGCCCAGGGAGCGGCCCTTCGTCTTCTCCCGCTCGGGGTGGGTCGGCATGCAGCGCTACGGGGGGACCTGGTCCGGGGACGTGGCCACAGGCTGGCCCGGGCTGCGGGCGTCGCTGTCGCTGGTCATGGGCCTCGGGCTGTGCGGGGTGCCGTACTCGGGGCCGGACGTGGGCGGATTCGACGGGAGTCCGTCGCCGGAGCTGTATCTGCGCTGGTTCCAGTTGGCCGCGTATCTGCCGCTGTTCCGTACGCACGCGAGTCTGCGGGCGGGGCGCAGGGAGCCGTGGGAGTTCGGTCGCGAGGTGCTGGAGCACGCGCGCGTGGCGCTCGTCGAGCGCCGCAGGCTGCTGCCGTACTTCGTGACGCTGGCGCATCTGGCCCGGCGCACAGGGGCGCCGTACGTCCGTCCACCGTGGTGGTCGGCTCCGGAGGACCGCATGCTGCGTGACTGCGAGGATGCGTTTCTGCTGGGCGACTGTCTGCTGGTGGCGCCGGTGCTGGATCCGGGAGCTGACCGGCGTGCGGTGCAGCTGCCAAGAGGGCGCTGGTACGACACGACCACGGGGCGGGCGTACGAGGGGCCGGGGCAGGTTCTCCTGGACGCGCCCGTGTCCCGCATCCCGGTGCTGGCGCGCTCGGGTGCCGTCGTCCCCGTGCGCGGGGACGACGGCGGGCTGGAACTGGAGGTGTGGGCGCCCGCCCCGGGACGCACCGGGGGCGGGCTGGTCGTGCCGGACACGGGTGACGGCGAGGACGAACCGGAGATCGAACGGTATGTCACCCGCTGGGAAGGCCGAAAGCTGGTCGTCGAGCTGGAGCGCGAGAACGGCTTGATCGCCTCGCCCCGTCCGGTGCGCGTACGAGGGCTCGATGAGCCTTCGGCTCAGATGTAGCGGCCCTCGAAGAACGCCCTGACGGCCAGCGTGTGCAACGGGAAGGCGAGCTCCTCCGGCCTGCGCAGGAGGTGCCAGCCCTCTGTCTCGTCCGTGGCGGCCGAGGTCGGCAGGCGGTCGGCCGGCCGTTCCGGAAGGAGGCCGAACAGCAGCAGATGGCCGCCGGGAGAGCTCATCGCGTCGACGAGACGTACGTCGCGGGCGGCCGCGTCGATGCCGGTCTCTTCCTTGAGCTCGCGGACGACGGCCTGACGCCAGTCCTCACGGTCGTCGATGTAGCCGCCGGGCAGGGCGATGCCTCCGCGCGCGGGGGCCACGGTTCGGGTGATGACGACCAGGGCGGTGCCCTGGTCGTCGTACACGGGCTGGAGCGCGATCGCTACCGGCAGCGGATTGCGGTAGACCACGGCGCCGCACGCAGGGCAGGTGCGGGGCCAGCCGGAGACGCCCTCTCCGTAGGGCGCGCCGCAGCTTGAACAGTGGGAATCCGCTGCGGAGTTGGGGGCGGAGTGCTGAGTTTCGGACACGCGGCGGACTGTATCCGATCAGTGGAGGGGCGTCTTCCGGGGGGCGTCGCTAGCGCCCGACCAGGGATTTCCAGGACACGGGGAAGTTGAAGTAGGTGTCCGGGTAGGGCTCCGGCTTGAACGTGTAGTGCCACCACTCCTCGGCGAGATTCACGAAGCCGAGGGCTTCGAGGGTGTGCTTGAGCAGCAGGCGGTTGGCCCGTTGTTCGCCCTGGATGCGCGGGTCGAGGGTGTGGGAAAGGGTGTCGAAACAGTCGAAGCCGGTGCCCATGTCGACGGAGTTGTCGGGGAAGCGCTCGGCCTTGGGGGCGTAGCAGGGTACGAGGGGTTCTCCTGGTGCGTATGGCCTGGTGGGCTTCGCCGGGAGCTTGACGATCGTGAGGTCCAGGGTCGAGCCGCGGCTGTGCCCGGACTTCTCGGCGATGTATCCGTCCGCGAACAGGCGGGTCTTGTCGACGTTCGGGTAGAACTCGTCCTTCATGGCCTCGTCGTCGAGGTCCTCGGCCCAGCGCACGAAGTTGTCGACGGCGCGTTGCGGGCGGTAGCAGTCGTACACCTTGAGCGTGTAGCCCTGACGCAACAGCCGCCGCTGGGCCTCGTGGAGGGCCTCGGCGGCAGGTCGGGTGAGGATGCACAGGGGCTGCCGGTAGCCGTCGATGCGCTCGCCCACGAAGTTGTGCCGGGTGAAGTACCGCATCTCCTGAACGATGGTCGGGTCCACCGTTCTCAGCGCCACGAAGTCGTTCGGCACTTTGGGCTCCGGCTTCGCCTGGGCAGCTGTTGGGGCGGCGGTCACAGCGAGGAGGGTGGCGAGCGTGGTGACCAGTCCCCGTACGGCGGTTGAGAGTCGTGTCATGTCTCCTGCATCTATCAGGAGTGTGTTCCGTCTCGGAAGCGATCGGATGCATTCCACCCCGAAAGCCGGACAGGGAGGCCTGCGCCGCCGGTGAGCCCAGGCAGCCCTGCCACATTTCCGCTGCGCGTGGCAGACTTCTGACGTTCCGTCAGATCTGTCGATCAGGAGGGGCTATGCCACGCACGCGCACACCGGTGGTCGCCGGGTGGTTCGCCGGGGACGAGACCGACTTCCGCCTCCTGGGCACCCGCTGCTCGGCCTGCGCCTCGGTCTTCTTTCCGCGCGAGGACGCTCACTGCCGCAACCCCGACTGCCCGGGCGGCGACCTGGAGGAGATACCTCTCTCGCGGCGGGGGCGCGTGTGGTCGTACACGGACAGCCGATACCGTCCTCCGTCACCCTATGTGACCAACCCGGAACTTCCCTGGGAGCCCTACGCGTTGATCGCTGTGGAGCTGGAGTCCGAGCGCCTCGTGGTGCTGGGTCAGGCGGTTCCCGGGATCACTGTCGCCGATCTGACGGTGGGCATGGAGGTGGAGATCGTCCCCGGCGTGCTGCATGAGGACGCGGAGACGATCTGGACGACGTGGCACTGGCGGCCGACAGGGGTGACGGCATGACGGACGAGGTGGCGGTGCTGGGCGCGGGCATGCACCCGTGGGGCAAGTGGGGACGCAGCTTCGTCGAGTACGGCGTGGTGGCGGCTCGCGCGGCGATCGCCGATGCGGGACTTGAGTGGCGGGACATCGGGTCGATCGTCGGTGCGGACACCGTGCGGGGCGGCTATCCGGGGTATGTGGCGGGGGCGACGTTCGCGAAGGCGCTCGGCTGGCAGGGCGCACGGGTCACGAGTGTGTACGCGGCGTGCGCCTCGGGGGCTCAGGCCATCAACACGGCGCGCGCACAAATACTGTCGGGGCTCGCGGACGTGGTGCTGGTGGTGGGTGCCGACGCGGCTCCCAAGGGCTTCTTCCGGCCTGCGGGCGGCGACCGGCCCGACGATCCGGACTGGATTCGCTTCCGCGCCCTAGGGGCGACCAATCCGACGTACTTCGGGTTGTACGCGCGTCGGCGGATGGCCGTGCACGGGGACACACCGGAGGACTTCGCGCAGGTCAAGGTGAAGAACGCCGCAGTGGGTGCGCTCAATCCTTACGCCCGCTACCGCAAGCCGGTCACCGCCGAGGAGGTCGCCGCCTCCGCCGTGGTCGCCGATCCCCTACGGCTACTCGACATCTGCGCGACCTCGGACGGAGGTGCGGCGCTCGTGCTGGCCGGTATGGAGTTCGCGCGTCGGCACGGAGCCGAGGATCCGGTGCGGATCCGGGCGGTGTCCACCGTGACACCGCGTTACCCCAACACCGTCCTGGATCTGCCCGACATCGCGACCGACTCGGCAGTGGCAGTGCAACCGGCGGCCGAGACATTCCGGGAGTCGATCGCGCGCGCGGCCTATCAGGAAGCCGGCATCGGCCCCGAGGATCTCTCCTTGGCGGAGGTCTACGACCTGTCCACCGCACTGGAGTTGCAGTGGTACGAAGATCTGGGGCTGTGCGGCGAGGGCGAAGCCTCGAAGCTGCTGAGGGAGGGCTCCACGGCACTGGGCGGGCGAATACCGGTGAACGCGAGCGGCGGTCTGGCCTCCTTCGGAGAGGCGGTTCCGGCCCAGGCGATCGCCCAAGTATGCGAACTCACCTGGCAGTTGAGGGGCGTCGCGGCAGACCGGCAGGTCACCGGGGCACGTGTGGGAATCGCCGCCAACCAGGGTCTGTTCGGGCACGGGTCGGCCGTGGTCGCGGTGCGATGAGCCGCGAGGGCTTGACGGGCCCTGACACACGCGGTTGTGAGTGTGGCGTCGGCGCCACATCACCGCGGACGACGTGGCGTTTCTACACTGCGTGAGCAAGCCGGAATGCTGCGTGAACGTCTCATGAACTGGGCTCGGGCGGGCTTCGGCGGCGACATCATGCTGCCGTGGACGCCTGGACGGATACTCTCCGCTTCGCCTTCCAACCGGTGGTCAATCTGACGACCGGTGGAGTCGCGGGGCTGGAGATTCTCGCCCGCCCGGAGACCGGCGACGTCCTGGCCGAGGCGCGCCGCGATCCCGAACTCGACGGCCGGCTCGCCGTGTTGGCGTTTCGTGCGGCGGCCCGCAGGGAGACGTTGCTGCCCCTGCACGTCAATGTGTTCGCCGGCACCCTCGCCGAACTCGGTGGGCTCACACCGCTGCACGACGCCGTGCGCGCGGCGGGTCGGCTGCCGTGGGAGGTGACGATCGACGTCGGTCCGCCCTACACGCACGTGCCGCAGCACGCGCTGCTGGAGGCGATCGGCGCACTGCGGAACCAAGGCTTCCGGGTCAGCGCGGACGGCGTCGGAGACGGCGATCTCCCACTGCGCCTGCTCACGGACATGGCGCCGGATCTCGTCAAGCTCGACGCGTCCCTGCTGGCGCGCCCGGCCGCGGTGCGGGCGATGCGGACGCTGTGCGAGCAGCAGGGCGCACTCCTGTGCGTCGAGGGTGTCGAGACGGAGCTCCAGTGCGCGTCCGCGCGGTCGGCCGGTGCGCAGCTGGCGCAAGGGGAGCTGTTCGCCCCGCCGGCTCGGCTGCCCGCAGCGGAGGTATACGTTCCGCCACGCTCCCCCGGACTGTCGGTGACGCCACGGTCGGGACCGTCTGTACGGCAGTTCGTGCGGCCGGCCGCGTTGCTGCCCACCAGCGCGTCCGCGGGCCAGGTGCGGGCGCTGCTGACCGGGTCGCCGGACGTGTCCGGGGTGCTCCTGGTGGACCGGAGCGGCGTCCCGGTGCGGTCGGTGCACCGTTCCCGCTTCCTGCTGTCGATGTCGGGCCGCTACGGCCATGCCCTGTACGCGGACCGGCCCGCGGCCAAGCTCGGAGATCCCCCACGCACCGTCGGCGTCGACGCCACCGCGTGGGAGGTGCTGGACGTGGTCGCGGACGGCGGGAGCAACCGTACGTCGGACGATGTGGCGGTGGTCGACCGGTACGGCCGTTGCGTGGGCGTGGTGCGACTCGCGGACCTCGTACGAGCCCTCGCCGAGAATCGCGTCGAGGAGGCCGCCGGGCTCAACCCGCTGACCCGGCTGCCCGGTTCGGACGCGATCACCGGTGAGGTGGACCGGCGGATCGCGGACGGCCGCAGGTTCGCGCTGAGCTGGCTGGATGTGGACCACTTCAAGCAGGTCAACGACGGAGCCGGGTTCGCGGCGGGCGACGAGCTGATCCGGTCCGTCGGACGGGTGCTGCAGCACGCGGCGACGGACACTCTCCGCGTGGGCCACATCGGCGGGGACGACTTCCTGGTGCTGGCGGATCCGGAGGGGCTCGATCCGCTGGCCACGTCGGTGCTGGACGCGCCCTGGTCCGCGGGTGGGCTTGCCATCACACTGTCCCTGGCCACGGTCCTGTGCGAGCCCGGAAGCGTGACGGACCACCGGCAGGCGGCCGCCTGTCTGGCGCCGCTGAAGAAGGCCGCGAAATCGCTGAGCGGAGCGAGCTGGGTGCTGGGCCGGGCGGGGCTCCCCGGGCACGAGATCCTGCGCGGAGTGGACGAGGCGACGGCCCGGGCCGAGTGGGCGGTGGCGGAGCCGGGCAGAGGGTGAGACGCTTCTCCTACCAGGTCGGCGGAGGCCGAGGCGGCGTCCGCCGAGGCCTCAATGCAAACATCATCATCGGCCCCCGTCGGGTCCGGCAGGAACTGGCCTCCCTGCCGCCTCAGCGGAGCCCCCGGTGCCCGTCCCGCCCGCGAATGGCGTGCCGTGAGCCCGGTCGACGGCCATCCGTGACCGTGGGCACGCCCCCAACCGTTGACGTCCGCGACCTTGACGCCCCCTGGACGCCGGTGAACACTTCCCGGTGTCAGTCGACATCGCCGTACATTCTCGGCGTATCCACGCACTGCGCCGCGCGGTTGCGCCTGTACCAGAGCCCTTTCCCCCACGGGCGAGTCGGCTGCGACGGCACGCTCGTCACGGACGCCGGGCGGGGCGCGGGACCCTTCCCTGCCTTCGGCTGAAGTAGCCAAGGGAAACGCACCCTGCACGGAGGTTCGGGGTCGATCACCCCGGGCCACGGCCAAGGAGCCGCCATGACCAACGGAGACATATTCGTCGGCGAGATGATCGGTACGGCGATCCTGATCCTGTTCGGCGCCGGCGTCTGCGCCGCCGTCACCCTGAGATTCTCCAAGGCACGCGCCGCGGGCTGGGTGGTGATCGCGTTCGGCTGGGGCTTCGGTGTGCTGGCGGGCGCCTACACCGCCGCCCCGCTCTCCGGCGGTGTGATCAACCCGGCCGTCACCTTCGGACTCGCCGTCGACACCGGCGTGTGGGACAAGGTCTGGGTCTATCTGCTCGGCCAGATCACCGGCGCCATGATCGGCGCGGTGCTGTGCTATCTCGTGTACTACGCCCAATTCCAGGCGAACGTACGGCAGACGGGCACCACAGAAGGCACGGCGGACGAACCAGTTCCGACGCTCGGCATCTTCTCCACCATCCCGGAGATCCGGAACCCGATCGCCAACCTGATCACCGAGATACTCGCCACCATCGCCCTGGTGCTGCCCATCCTGGCGCTGGTCGGCAACAACAGGCACGTCGAGGGCATCGGCATCGGACAGATCGCGGGACAAGCCGACGGCATCTACGGCTCCGGCATCGCGATCCTGCTCGTCTCACTCCTGGTCGTCGGCATCGGCCTCTCCCTGGGTGGCCCGACCGGGTACGCCATCAACCCAGCACGTGACCTCGGACCGCGCATCATCCACACCTTCCTGCCGATCCCGAACAAAGGCACGTCCGATTGGGGCTACTCGTGGATCCCGGTGGTCGGTCCACTGATCGGCGGCCTGCTCGGTGGTGTCATCTACAACGCAGCCTTCTGAATCAGCCCAAGGGGTGACCATGACGGACAACGCAGAAAAGTACGTCGCCGCAATCGACCAGGGCACCACCTCCAGCCGCTGCATCGTCTTCAACCAGAACGGCGCCATCGTCGCCGTCGACCAGCGCGAGCACCGCCAGATCTTCCCCAAGCCCGGCTGGGTGGAGCACGACGCCACCGAGATCTGGTCCAAGGTGCAGGCGGTGGTGGCCGGCGCGATAGCCAAGGCCGGACTGCGTGCCGACCAGCTCAGCGCGCTGGGCATCACCAACCAGCGCGAGACGACCGTTCTGTGGGACCGCGCGACGGGCAAGCCGGTGCACAACGCGATCGTGTGGCAGGACACCCGTACGGCGGCGCTGTGCAACCAACTGGGCGGCTCCGACGGTCAGGATCGATTCCGTGAGCAGACCGGGCTGCCGCTGGCCAGCTACTTCTCCGGCCCGAAGGCGGCCTGGCTGCTGGACAACGTGCCCGGCCTCAGGGACCGCGCCGAGCGCGGCGAGATCGCCTTCGGCACCATCGACTCCTGGCTGATCTGGAACCTCACCGGCGGCACGGACGGCGGCCATCACGTCACCGACGTGACGAACGCCGGACGCACCATGCTGATGAACCTGGAGACCCTCCAGTGGGACCCCTCGATCCTGTCCGCCATGAACGTCCCCGAGGCCGTCCTCCCGGAGATCAAGTCCTCCTCGGAGGTGTACGGAACCGCCGTCGGACAACTGGCCGGGGTGCCGGTCGCCTCTGCCCTGGGCGACCAGCAGGCAGCCGTGTTCGGGCAGGCCTGCTACGACGTCGGCACCGCGAAGAACACCTACGGCACGGGCAGCTTCCTGCTGCTCAACACCGGCAACAGGCCGGTGCCGTCGAAGAGCGGGCTGCTGACGACCATGGGCTACAAGATCGGCAGCGAGGCGCCCGTGTACTGCCTGGAAGGGGCAATAGCCATAACGGGCGCGCTGGTCCAGTGGTTCCGCGACCAGCTCGGCATCATCAGCACCGCCGACGAGATCGAGCCACTAGCGGCGAGCGTCGAGGACAACGGCGGCGCGTACATCGTGCCCGCCTTCTCCGGCCTGTTCGCGCCGTACTGGCGTTCCGACGCGCGTGGGGTGGTCACCGGACTGACGCGGTACGTCACCAAGGCGCACCTCGCTCGCGCGGTGCTGGAGGCGACGAGCTGGCAGACGCGCGAGGTCGTGGACGCCATGTACCAGGACTCCGGTGTGCACATCACGACCCTGAAGGTCGACGGCGGCATGACGAAGAACAACCTGCTCATGCAGCACCAGGCGGACGTGCTCGACGTGCCGGTGATCCGGCCCAAGATCTCCGAGACGACCTGCCTGGGTGCCGCCTACGCGGCTGGGCTGGCCACCGGCGTGTGGAACGACCTGGACGAGCTCAAGGCGCACTGGGCGAAGGATGTCGAGTGGACGCCGACCATGAGCGCCCAGGAGCGGGACGGCGAGTACCACAACTGGCGCAAGGCGGTGGAGAAGAGCTTCGGCTGGCTGGAGGACGGCGAGAGCTGACCGCGCTCCCCATGCGGTCCACGCGTGCTTGCGCTCCGTAGGAGCCACGCGCGCGTGTCATGAGCCACGGCTCGTACCCCGGTCGGCGGGGGTACGGGCCGTGCCCGTCCACCGGGCTTCAGGTGGTCACGGTCTGGCGGCGGTCCGCCTGGTAGGCCATCGCGTGCTGGACGACGCCGATGAGGATCTCCTTGACGGACTCCCGGTCGCGGGCATCGCACAGCAGCAGCGGTACGCCGTCGTCGAGGTCGAGGGCCTGCCGGATGTCCTCCGCCGGGTAACGGGCGGATCCCTCGAAGCAGTTGACTCCCACGACGAAGGGTATGGAGCGCCGCTCGAAGTAGTCGACGGCCGCGAAGCAGTCCTCCAGGCGCCGGGTGTCGGCGAGCACGACAGCGCCCAGCGCGCCCTCGGACAGCTCGTCCCACATGAACCAGAACCGCTCCTGGCCGGGCGTACCGAAGAGGTACAGCACCAAGTCCTCGCGCAGGGTGATGCGCCCGAAGTCCATGGCCACGGTGGTGGTGCGCTTGCCCTCGACACCGCTCGTGTCGTCGACCGGGCGTCCGGCCTCCGTGAGCAGTTCCTCGGTGCGCAGTGGCCTGATCTCGCTGACCGCGCCGACGAGGGTGGTCTTGCCCACGCCGAAGCCGCCGGCCACCAGGATCTTGAGCGTGACGGGCTCGACCGGAGGCTTCCCGCGCTCAGAACGCCCGAAGATCATCGATCTCTTCTCCTGCTTGATGGGGGTCGCGCGACGGTGGGCCGTAGCCTCCGCCGCCAGGGGTTTCGATGACGAGTACGTCGCCGGCTCCGACGTCCGCCGAGTCGCTGGCGCCGAGTGCGGTGACCGTGCCGTCCGGGTGCTCAACGTGGTTGGCTCCCAGCGCGCCGGGTTCGCCGCCCGCCATGCCGTAGGGCGGGACCCTGCGGTGCTGGGACAGGGTGGAGACGGTCATGGGCTCGTGGAACCGGATGCGGCGCACCGCGCCGTCCCCGCCGCGCCACTGCCCGGCCCCGCCGCTGCCGCGCCGTACGGCGAACTCGTCGAGCTGTACCGGCAGTCGCCACTCCAGCACTTCGGGATCGGTGAGCCGCGAGTTGGTCATATGGGTCTGGACGACGGGCGCGCCGGGGAACCCGTCGCCCGCTCCGGACCCGGAGGCCACGGTCTCGTAGTACTGATGCCGTTCGTTGCCGAAGGTGACGTTGTTCATGGTGCCGGAGCCCTCGGCCTGGACGCCGAGAGCGGCGTAGAGGGCGCCGGTGATGGCCTGGGAGGTCTCCACATTGCCCGCGACGACCGCTGCCGGGGGTTCGGGGGCGAGCATGGAGCCGGGCGGCACGACGATGTCTAGGGGGCGCAGGCAGCCGTCGTTGAGCGGGATGTCGTCGGCGACGAGGGTGCGGAAGACGTACAGCACTGCCGCGTTGACGACCGAGAACGGGGCGTTGAAGTTCGTGGTCAATTGCGGGGAGGTGCCGGTGAAGTCGACGGTGGCGCGGCGGTTCTCGCGGTCCACGCGCACGCGTACCCGGATGGTCGCGCCCGAGTCGGTCTCGTAGGCGTACTCGCCGTCGTCCAGGGCGTCGATGACCCTGCGTACCGCTTCCTCCGCATTGTCCTGGACGTGCTTCATGTACGCCTGGACGACGTCGAGACCGAAGTTCTCGATCATCCGGGCGACTTCCTCGACGCCCTTCCGGTTGGCGGCGATCTGGGCGCGCAGATCGGCGAGGTTGGTCTTGGGGTTGCGCGACGGGTAGCGCGCTTCGGTGAGCAGGCGGAGGGTCTCCTCCTCACGGAAGCGGCCGTTCTCGGCGAGGAGCCAGTTGTCGAAGAGGATTCCCTCCTCCTCGATGGTGCGGCTGTCGGCGGGCATGGAGCCGGGGGCGATGCCGCCGATCTCGGCGTGGTGGCCACGTGAGGCGACGTAGAAGAGGATCTCCCGCTCACCCTCCGTGTTCGACGTACTTCCCGTGTCGAAGACGGGGGTGATCACAGTGACGTCGGGCAGGTGAGTGCCGCCGTGGTACGGGTCGTTGACGGCGTAGGCGTCGCCGGGGCGCATCCGAGAGCCGCGGCGCCGGATGACCTCCTGGACGCTCGTGCCCATCGAGCCCAGGTGGACGGGGATGTGTGGGGCGTTGGCCACCAGGTTTCCGTCCGGGTCGAAGAGCGCGCAGGAGAAGTCCAGGCGCTCCTTGATGTTGACGGACTGGGCGGTGGATTCGAGGCGGGCGCCCATCTGTTCGGCGATGGACATGAAGAGGTTGTTGAAGACCTCGAGGAGAACCGGGTCGGCTTGCGTGTCGAGATCGGAACTCTGCGTAATCACCGTGCGTTCCATGACCAGATGCCCGTCGTCGGTCGTCGCGGCTTGCCAGCCGTCGTCGACGACGGTCGTCGCACTGGCCTCGGTGATGATCGCCGGACCGGTGACGGTTTCGCCGGGAGGCAGGTGTTCTCGGCGGTGGAGGGGTACGTCGCGCCAGGTTCCGCCCGTGTGGAGGGGGACGGTGCCCGGGGCGGCCGGCCTGCCTTCAGGGGCGGCTTCGTGAGGGGCGAGAGCGGAGAGATCGGGGGGTTCGGTGATGCCGGTGGCTTCGACGGAGAGGGCTTCGACGACGATCGGGCGGTCGAGGGTGAAGGAGTACGTGGCGCGATGACGTTCCTCGAAGGCGTGCCCCATCGTGACGGGCTCGGTGAGTTCGACCGTGAGGGTGGTGTCGGTGCCGTCGTAGCGGAGTTGGGCGCGCCGGGTGATCCGGATGCGGTCCTCGGGGATGTCCTCGTCGAGGAGTTCGGTGCGGGCGGCTGCTTCCAGGTCGTCCGCGGTCTTCAGGATCCCGGGCATCGAGGCGGCCCGCAGAGGTGCCTCGACGGACTGTTCGCGCATGGCCGTCGTGTCGGAGAGGCCGATGCCGAGCGCGGAGAGGACGCCGGCCATGGGGGGCACGAGAACCGTGCGAATGCCGAGCGAGTCGGCGACCATGCACGCGTGCTGGCCGCCCGCACCGCCGAAGGTGGTGAGGGCGTAGCGGGTGACGTCGTGGCCCTTCTGGACGGAGATCCGCTTCACGGCGTTGGCGATGTTGGCGACCGCGATCTGCAGGTAGCCCTCGGCGACCTGCTCGGGCGTTCGGTCGTCGCCGGTCTGCTCGCGGATCTCGTTCGCAAGGGCGGTGAAGCGCTCACGTACGAGGGCGTCATCGAGGGGCTGGTCCCCGTCGGGTCCGAACACCTTGGGAAAGTGGGCGGGTTGGATGCGGCCGAGCATGACGTTGGCGTCGGTGACCGCAAGGGGCCCGCCGCCCCGGTAGCAGGCAGGGCCCGGGTCCGCTCCCGCCGAGTCCGGCCCTACGCGGTAGCGGGACCCGTCGAAATGGAGGACCGACCCGCCGCCGGCCGCGACGGTGTGGATGTCCAGCATGGGGGCGCGCAGCCTGACACCGGCGATCTGCGTGATGAAGACGCGTTCGTACTCACCCGCGAAATGCGAGACGTCGGTCGATGTACCGCCCATGTCGAAGCCGATGACGCGGTCGAAACCGGCGAGCTGCGACATGCGGGCCATGCCTACGATCCCGCCTGCGGGCCCGGAGAGGATGGCGTCCTTGCCACGGAACTGTCCGGCTTCCGCGAGGCCGCCGTTGGACTGCATGAACATCAGCCGCACGCCTTCGAGTTCATCGGCGACGTGCTGGACGTAGCGGCGCAGGACGGGCGAGAGGTAGGCGTCGACGACGGCGGTGTCCCCGCGCGGGACGAGCTTCATCAGGGGGCTGACCTCGCTGGACAGCGAGATCTGCGGGAAGCCGATGCGGCCGGCGAGCTCTCCGACGGCCTGTTCGTGGGCGGGGTGGAGGTGGCTGTGCATGCAGACCACGGCGACGGCACGGATCCCGTCGTCGTAGGCCTCCTGGAGGGGGCCGGCGAGGGCGTCCAGGTCGGGAGCGTGCAGGAGGGTGCCGTCGGCGGCGATGCGCTCGTCGACCTCGACGACCCTCTCGTACAGCAGCTCGGGCAGTTCGATGCGGCGGGCGAAGATGCGGGGGCGGTTCTGGTAGGCGATGCGCAGGGCGTCACGGAAACCGCTGGTGATGACGAGGAGGGTCCGCTCGCCCTTGCGCTCGAGGAGGGCGTTGGTGGCGACCGTGGTGCCCATGCGGACGGCTTCGATGGGGTCCTCGGAGCCGTCCAGCAGTTGGCTCACGCCCGCCACGGCGGCGTCGGAGTATCGCGCCGGATTCTCCGACAGCAGCTTGTGTGTCAGCAGACGGCCGTCCGGGCGTCGCGCGACGATGTCCGTGAAGGTGCCGCCTCGGTCGACCCAGAACTGCCAGCCTGTCACGTCACTACCCCGCTTCCGCGCCGCTCACAGCGCCCGCAGGCCGCTGATCACGTCGCGCAGAATACTCTCGTCCACCAGCTCGGCAGGCGGTACCGGCCGGTTCACATGGACGAATTCCGAGTCCACGAGATCTCCGACGAGGACCCGTACGACGCCGATGGGCAGATCGAGCTCGGCGGAGAGTTCGGCCACGGACTGCGGGGCGTCACGGCACAGTCCGACGATGTCCACATGTTCCGGGGACAGCGTCGAGTCGGCCTCCGGATCGTCTCCCTGCGGTTCCGAGACGACCACCGCGATCAGGTCGAGACGGTGCTGGGCCGCACTGGTGGTGCGGCCGCGCGTCATGGCGTACGGACGGACGACCGGTCCGGCCTCGTCGTCGAACCAGTGGCTTCTTCCCTGACCGTCAGCGCTCATGCCATCCCACTACCCGCCTGCGGGCAGATCGGTGCGCGGAGCGGTACCCAGATGCACGCCGACACGCTTGACGAGGAGGGTCATCTCGTATGCGACCAGACCGACGTCGGAGTCGGCGTCCGAGAGCACCGCGAGGCAGCTGCCGTCACCGGCGGCCGTCACGAACAGGAAGGCGTCATCGAGCTCGACGACGGTCTGCCGGACGTTGCCCGCCTCGAAGTGACGGCCCACGCCCTTGGCAAGGCTGTGGAAGCCGGACGCGACGGCAGCCAGGTGCTCGCTGTCCTCGCGGGTCAGGTCCTTGGACACCCCTGTCGGCAGGCCGTCGCCGGAGAGCACGAGGGCCTTGCGAATGCTGGCGACGCGGTCCACGAGGTCGTCGAGGAGCCAGTTGAGCTCTCCGGCCTGGTTGGTCGCGGTGTGGCCGGTCGCTTTCGGTGCGGTCATCGACCGTCCCCCTTAGTCGTTCGTTGTGGTGCTGTGCCGCTGTGGGCGTCGTCGCCCGCGGCGTTCTCCTGGCGGCCGCGCTGCCAGCCGCGCTGGAGGGAGGCCATTCGGCTGCGGACCTCGTCCGCGTCCCGCTCGGAAGGCTCCGCCTTCTCCTCGGTGCGCGGTGCCGGGCCCTGTTTGAGCTGCGGAGCCAGGCTGGCCTGGCGTACGCGCCGGGGCAGCGCTCCCGCGCCGGAGCCGGCCTCCTGGGGCGGGGTGGTCGGGTTCGGGGCGGAGTCGGAGCCGCTCGATGCGATCGCGGGACGACGTGTGCGCCTCGGGAGAGCCGGGGGCTCCGGCGGCTCACCGTGGTCGTACCCGGCGGAGGGCGCTGCGTCGGTACGGTCACCGATCCGCCCGGGCGCGCCGGCTCCCTCGCCATGGGATCCCGTACCGCGACGGCGGGACGGCAGCGGAGCGAGGCCGTTGGGCTGCGGACGACTCGGACCTGTCGACGACTCGGCGTCTGCCTTCTCCCAGCGGGAGCGCTGCTCGGTGACAGGGCGTCCGTGTGAACTGACCAGCTTGGGCGTCCCGCGGCGGGGCAGCGGGACAGGCGCGCTCGCGTCGTTGTCCGGGTCGGCGTCGTCCGGCCCTCCGTGGATGCCGGAGACCGGGTGCGGGGTGCCGTGCGGGCCCGTTGCTTCGTCCTCCATGGGGGCGAGGGTACGACGCGGGCGGAAGAGGCCGCCGCGTTCGCCGTCCTCGTCGCCGAGCGCGTCCGGGAAGTCACCGAGGGCGTCGAGATCGACCGGGGCCTCCAGCTCGACCGGGCCGTCGAGCAGCGCGGCGGGCAGGCCGGGCACGCGGGCCGGCACCTGGGAGAGTGCCGCCCGGCGCGACTCCTCCAGCTCGGCCTCCTTCGAGGGCGTGGGCCGGTCGAGACGGAACCCGATGCCGTTGGTGTCCGGGACGTCGTCGGTGAGCAGCGCGTCGGGGATGAACACGACGGCGGTGGTGCCGCCGTACGGCGACGGCTGCAGCGAGACCCGGACGTTCTGTCGCTGGGCGAGCCGGCTGACGACGAACAGGCCGAGCCGGTCGGTGTCGGAAAGTTCGAACTCGGGAGTCTCGGCGAGGCGGAGGTTGGCGTCCAGCAGGACATCGGCCGCCATACCCAGGCCGCGGTCGTGGATCTCCAGAGTGAAGCCGTTGGCGACCCGCTCGCCCAGGACCTGGACGGCGGTGTGCGGCGGGGAGAACACCGTGGCGTTCTCCAGGAGTTCGGCCACGAGGTGGGTGATGTCCGCGACGGCCGGGCCCGTGACGGCGACGCGGGGCAGGCGGCGGACCTCGATGCGCTCGTAGTCCTCGACCTCGGCGACCGCGGCGCGCACGACGTCCATGAGCTGCACGGGCCTGCGCCACTGACGGGAAGGAGCGGCGCCGGAGAGGATCACGAGGCCCTCGGCGTGCCGGCGCATACGGGTGGTCAGGTGGTCCAGGCGGAACAGGTCGGCGAGTTCGTCGGTGTCCTCGGTCCGGCGTTCCATGGTGTCGAGGAGGGTGAGCTGCTTGTGGAGGAGGACCTGGCTGCGGCGGGCGAGGTTGACGAAGACCTCGGAGACCCCGGCGCGCAGTTCTGCCTGCTTGACGGCGGCCTCGACGGCGGCGCGCTGCAGGGTGTTGAGGGCCTGTCCGACCTCGCCGATCTCGTTCTTGTCGTACTCCAGGCGCGGGACCTCGGTCTCCACGTCGACCTGCTCTCCGGCGGAGAGGCGCCGCATCACGCTGGGCAGTCGTACGCCGGAGGCCTCGTGGGCATCGAGGCGCAGCTGCCGCAGGTCGCGGACGAGGCTGCGGCCGATACGCACGGAGAGGAAGAGGGAGAACAGCAGGGCGAGCAGGCCGAGGACGCCGGCGAGGGCCGCCTTGACGATGACACTCATCGCGACGGGGCTGACGCGGTCCTGATAGCGGGCGCCCGCCTCGTCGTTGAGTTTGCTGAGCTCCTCGAGGACGCCTCCGGCGACGGTGTCCCAGCGCTTTGCATCGACCGTGCTGGGCCTGCCCGGCTCGGCGGAGATGACGTCCTGCTCGGCGACTCGCAGCGGAGCGGTGGAGGCGTTCTTCCAGAAGCGCTCGTAGCGGACGCGCTCGGACGAGGGCAGGTCCGTCAGGCTGACCTCGTACATGAGGGTGCGCTGGGCGACGAGATCGGAGACATCGCGTATCTCGTCCCGGGAGAGCTTGCCCACCACCAGGGCGGAACTGAGCAACGCGTCCTCGCGGGAGAGTAGTTCGCGGGCGCGGGTGACGTTGAGAAGGGCGCGGGCCTGCTTGTCCATGGCCACGTTATCGACGCCGTCGAGGGAGGCCAGGAGGGTGTAGCAGGGGTCCACCAGGAGGTTGTACTGGTGGAGGGCGTCGGCGCGGCTCACCGTTCCGTCCTCGACGCTGCGACGCAGGGGATTGATGCCGTCGAAGGCGTCCAGGACGGCCGTGAGGCGCTCGCTGTCGCCCTGGTCCAGCCCGTCGCGGACGTCGGGATCCTTGGCGTTCTTGCGGATCTCGGCGACGGCGGCGTCGGTGGCGTTGCGGGTGGTCCGCAGTGCGGACAGTGCGTCCGAGGCCCGGCGGTCGGCGAGATAGACCAGCGCCTGGCGTCGTTCCTGCTGCAGGACGCGGACGGCGTCCTCAGTGGAGTAGCCGATCTTCTCGACGAGGGACGACACCGTGAAGAGCTGCGCCGCACCTCGCCCTGTGAGTACCGTGGCGAAACCCCAGATCGCGGTGAGGGACACCAGCGGCACGAGAAGCAGCGCCACCATCTTCCGGCGGATCGACGTCCCGCGAAAGCGCATGGCCTCCCCCAGCTCAAACCCCCACCCGGTCAGGGGGCACACATGTGCGTCAACAATCGGCGCGAGCCTACTACCGACGCACGCGTAACTCGAAGAGAGATCCGGAATCTGAACTTCCGCACCGGTGACGAGACATGGGGAGTTGTCCGGCCATTGCGGGAGATTGCCTCCCGCAATCCGGCGGCACCCCGAAGGACGAATCGGGCCGGTCTGTCCGGCCAGTTGGCCGGAAATCTACCTTCCTTGGGAATCTTCAGGACGCCCCGATCGTCCTTCTCTACGAGAAATGGGGGCGGATTGGGCCACAGGAGCCGCATCCAACCCCCGGGCGGCGTAAAACAGCGCAAGCCGGGCAACCGCTGGGGAGCTGAGTCTTCGGATGCGGGCGAGCGGTCTGCTGACGGTGGGGAGTGAGACGGTGACGGGCACGGTGGAGCGGCACGTGGCGCCTGAGGACGGCGATGCGACGCGCCGGACAGTGCGACAGGGCCCCGAGGCACTGAATCGCGACATTCCGGCACCCGGAGACAGAACCGCCGAGCGCGCCGCGGCTCAGGAGCAGCCGCATTACCAGCCGTTGTGGATCGAGGAGCCCGCCCGGCGGCGCCGGATGCCTGATCCGGTGCGTACGGCCGCGGTGCGAGCGGTTCTGATCATCGCCTTGACGATGATCCAGGCAATGGTGGCGTTCCTGTGCACGCTGGCCGGATCATGGCTGGCGTTCCCGATGGTCATCAGCAGCGTCACGAGCACCGTGGTGGCGACGTGGGCCGCGCTCGACGTCTGGGTGACGCGCCAGGTGTGGAACCAGCGCAACGGCGTGGTGTCGGCCCCCAGCAGCACCGCCCGGTCCCTGCGGCGCGAGCGGCGCAGGGCACGACGGCAGACGCGCGCTGCGGAGCGGACTCAGGAGCGCATACGCCGGCAAGCCAGGACGGGGCGGTTGTCGCACCCTTGAGGTAGCCGACACAGACGGGCACTGACCTGCGAGGACAGACTCCACGCTGATTTCCCGGCTCGCTGGCCGTGCGGCTAGGGATTCGCAGGCGCCGCCGGGCGTTTGAACATCCTGGTGGCCGTGATCTCGCTGCGCACCGCCTCCCCCGCCTGGGGCTGCTGCGGCAATCCCGGGCGGAGATGTTCCTCCACGCTGATGTACTTCAGGCCGGCCCTGAGGTCGGCGTCGTTGCGCAGTCGGATGACCAGCGGGAACTCCGCCAGGGCGGTCGTGTCGAACAGGCCGGTGGTGTAGAGGAGTTGGACGCCGAGAGCGTCCGAGACGGCTCGCTGCAGCTCCAGGAGGTAGGTGGCGTTGGCACGTCCGATGGGGTTGTCCAGGAACAACGTGCCGGCGTGGCGGTGCTTGTCCCGGCCCCGGTCGTTCGAGCGCAGGGCGGCCATCGTGCAGTACAGGGCGATGGCCGCCGTCAGCAGCTGTCCGCCGGAGAACACGTCGCCCATCTGCCCGACGGGCACACGCTCGGCCCGCAGCACGGCGTCCGGCTTGAGGATCTCGACGGCGACACCCTTCGGCTGAAGCGCCGCGGCAACGCCGCGAAGGAGCAGGGACATGCCGTCTCGCCGCAGGTCCGAGTTCTTCTTCACCGCCGCGCGCGTGGCCTCGTCGATGACCTCGCCGAGGCGTTCCGTGAGGGTGGCCTGGTCGGGCTCCTCGAAGCGGATGCGCAGGAACTCCTGTCCGGACCACTCGCCGAGGCCCTCGGGCAGGCGGGACAGCCGCTGGGCGGACCGCAGGGTCGTCAGCGCCGAGTCGACCAGGCCGCGGAGGCGGTCCACGATGGAGTCCCGGTTACGTTCCAGCTGGGCCAACTCGTCGGTGAGCACGCGCAGTCGGGGCGCGAACGCGTCCGCCCACTTCTGCGCGTGTTCGGGCAGTGCGGAGGCGGGCAGCTCGCGGATCTGCTGGCGGGCGGGGGTGCGGACCTGCTCGTAGCGCGTGGAGTTGGCGTGCCGTACGAGCACATCGCTCGCCTCGCGCACGGCGGCCTCGGCGGTGGAGAGGTCTGCGGCGCAGCCGCGCAGCGACCGGCGGGCCTCGGCGGCGGAGTGCCGGGCCTCCTCAGGGCTGCCGGGGTACGGCTCCGGCGCCTCCTGCTCCTCGTCCGAGGTGTGCTCCCGCAGCAGGTCGCGCAGCATCGCGGCGATCTCGTCAAAGCCGCCGGCCGCGTCCTCGGCGGCGCGGTGGGCTTCGAGGAGCTCCGCGTGCGCCTCGCGGGCCTGGCTCAACGCCTCGGTGCGGGAGGCGAGTTCGGTGGTCGCCGTGCGCAGCAGCGCCTGCGCGTGCTCGGCGTCGCGCGGCTGGAGTTCCTCGGACAGGTCCGTGTGGGTCTCGCCGTCCTCGGGCGCGTGCCGTTCGGCCTCGCCGCGAAGCCGCCCGAGCTGCTCGCTCGCACTGGACATCCGCGTCTCCAGGAGCTGGACGAGCTCCTCCGCGCGCGAGGCAGCCGCCTGCCGGGAGGGCCCGTCGGAGCCGTCGGGCGACTGAAGGAGCTGTTCGGCCCGGGTGCGGACCTTGTTGCTCAGCCGGTCCAGTTCCGCGCGGGCCGCACTCTCGTCGCTCTCCGCGCGGGCCTGCTCGGCGCGCAGATCGGCGCCGACGCCGACCTTCTCGTACACCTGGGAGGCGGCCCGATATGCCTCGCGCAGCGCGGGCAGGGATGCCCTCGGGGCTTCCGTGTCGGTGTCGGGCACGTCGTCGGGGGCGCCCGCGATCTCCGAGCGCTCGGCCCGCAGGGCACGCGCGGTGCGACGCGCGTCGTCGGCGGCGCGCTGGGCGGCGCGGCGGTCCTCGTCGGCGGCGCGGGCACGCTCCAAACAGGTCTGCGCGCGGGCCTCGGACTCGGTGGCCTCGTCGGCGAGTTCGCGCAGCTTGACCTGCCAGCCGGCCCGCTCACGCAGCCGGAACGCCAGCCCGGCCAGGGCGTCGGCGGCTCGCCGCGCCTTCTGGGCGCCCTCCTGACGCTCGTCGCGGACCTGCGCGGCCTCGGCTGCGGCTTCGTCCGCCTCGGCCAGCACGGTCCGCGCCTCGGCCAGCTCCGCCTCGGACTCCTCGGCGAACGCGCGCGCGTCCCGGGCTGCCTGCGCCAGCTCGACCAGCCGGCCGGCCGGGCAGCCGGTCCGCCACGAGGCGAGGCGCGCCGCCAGTTCCCGGTCCTTGCCCAGCCGCGCGGCGAGTGCGCGGATCTCCTCGTCCCGCTCGGTGGCCCGCGCGCGCAGCGCCTGCCTTTCCTCGTCGGCGGCGTGCTCGTCGTGCATGGCGGGGTTCGGCGGCACCAGGAAGACGTCAGGAGAGGCGCCGCTCGGGGACTCCGGCCCCGGAGTCGGGGCGAGCAGGGCGGCTGCGGTGCCGACCGCCACGGCGGACCGGGGTAGCAACGCGGCGTCGCTCAGCACCTCGCGGGCACGCGCGTGCGTGGCGGGGTCGGTGATGATCACGCCGTCAACCAGTTCGGGACGGGCGGCCAGCACGCGCGCGTGGTCGGCCGGGTCGACCGCCTGCGCGAGGTAGCGCCAGCCCGGCAGCGCCGGGATGCCCTGCTCGCCGAGGAACTCCACGGTGGCCAGCACGTCCGGGCCGGGCGGCAGCAGTCCGCCGTCACCGAGCGCGCCCAGGATCCGGGAGTCGTCGGCGGCTGCCGTCCGCAGCTCGAACAGCTGCCGCTCGGCGGTGGAGACGCGGTCGTCGAGCAGTTCGCGCAACTCGTCGGCGAACCGGTCCAGCTCATCCGGCGTGAGGGCGCCTTCGTCGACCGAGCCCTGGGCGACCGTGTCAGCGGCGTCCTGCGCGGTCGTGGCCCCCTCGCCGTCGTCACCTGCGCGAGGTGCAGGTACGGCCCCCTGGGCAAGACCGCCCCGGCGCTTCGCGCCCGACTCGCCGGTCAGGCCGATCAGTTCCGCGAGCCGCTCCTCCGCCGCCAGTCCCTCGGCGAGACGGCGCTCAGCGTCGTGGGCACGCTCCGCGGCGGCTGCCGCGTCGGCCGCGCGGGCCGCCGTCAGCTCGGCCCGGGACTCGGTCGAGGCCGCCTCCCGCGCGTGCTCCGAAGCACGCCGGGAGGCTTCACGGGCGGTGTCCCAGGCCGCGACGGCCGTCTTCTCGGCGTCGCTCGCCGCAAGGGCCGCGCGGGCCGGGTCGGCGTCGGGCGCGCTGTCGTCGAGCCAGCCGGCGCGCACGGCTTCGGCGGTCTCCTGCTCGACCTCGGACAGCCGCTGGCGCAGATGCCCGACCTCGCTGCGGGCGCGCTGGGCCTCGGTGGCGGCGGCGGTGGAGTCCCGGTACGCGGACTCGCCGACCTCCTGGAGGGCGGCGGACCGCTCCTCCCCCTCGTTGGCGAGGCTCTCGGCGCTCTCCGCGGCCGCGTGCAGGGCCCGTACGAGATCGACGGCGGCCTTGGCGCGGGCGGCCAGCGCGGGCGCCGCGTCGCGCTCGGCCTCCTGGATGGCGGCGGCCACGCGCGCGACGCGGTCGGCGGCGGCGCGGTGCCGCAGGGCGGTCTCGGCGGCCTGCCAGGCCGAGTGCAGCGTGCGGGCGTCGGCGAGCTCGCGCTTCTGCGCCGCCGCCGACTTCTCGGCAGCCGCGAGTGCCAGCGAGGCATGCCGGTAGGCCAGTTCTGCCGCGATCAGCGCGCTGCGGTCCCGGCCCGCCTCGGCGTGGGTGACTGCGGACGCGGTGGCGGTGACCCGCTGGGCCAGGTCGGCGGCCCGCACGCGCTCCTGGACGCCCCGCGCGGACAGCCGCCGGGCCAGGGTCCGGGTGCGCCGCTCGGCACCGGCGTGGATGTCACGCGCGCGTGAGCGGACCTCGGCGGCCTCGACGATGCGCCCGAGCAGGTCGACGGAACCGGCGGTGAAGTCCCGCTCGGCGATCAGCTCGGCGCGCCGGCCCAGCTTGTTGCCGAAGCCGCCGACCAGGTCCGCGAGGCCGTCGGTGTCGCGCGTGTCCGTCACGGCCCGCAGCAGCAGGTCGGTGAAGTCGGAGTCCTTCTTGACCGCGAAGAGGCCGGCCGCCTCACCCTCGTCGGCGTTCATCTCCCGCTGGTAGCGGAACAGTTCGGGATCGAGGCCGAGGTCGCCGAGGTGTTCGATCCAGCGGTCGTGGATCTCCTCCCAGTGCACCTCCAGATGCGGGTACGCCTTGCCCGCCTCCGTGATGGCGTCCCGGAAGCCCTTCATGGTGCGCCGCCGGCCCCGCGCGCCCGACTGGCCCTCGGCGGTCGGCCGTACGGCGGTGGACTCGGCGACGGGCAGGTTGTCCAGGCTCAGCCCGGGTCCCGGGCGGAAGGAGTACCAGGCCTCGGCGAACTTCCGCGGGTCGTTGGAGACCTGGCGCCCGCGCCACTCGCTCGCCTTGCCGACCACGACGCACTCGCCGGTGAGCGTGTGCTGCCACTCCAGCGCGACATGCCCGCAGTCGTCGGCGAGCAGGAACTTACGCAGCACGCCGGAGCTGGCGCCGCCGAGGGTGTTGCGGTGGCCCGGCAGCATCACGGAGAAGATCAGCTTGAGGAGGACCGACTTGCCGCCGCCGTTCTCCAGGAAGAGCACCCCCGCGGGAGCGGGCCGGCGCGGCGGCCCGACGGGCTCCTCCTCGAAGAACTCCGCCTGCATGGGCGCGGGATCGGGCACGGGATCGCCGACACCACGCAGGTCAAGCACGGTGTCGGCATAGCGCGCACCGGCCGGTCCGATGGAGTAGAGGCGGACCCGGGACAGCTCGTACATGGCGGACTCTCGTAAGTCTTCGTCAGATCGGGGGAGTTCGGGACTTGGGACGGATTCGAGGATTCAGGCGAGTCGAAGGTGCAGGCCGGTTCGGGGATTCGGGTGGGTCGGAGGTGCAGGCCGGTTCGAGGATTCAGGCGGAGTGGAACGGCAGCCCGGCCTCGGCCACCAGCTCCAGGTCTTCCGTGTCCTCGGCGGCCAGCAGCGTCGGTGTGCCGTCGGTGACCGGGACCACGCCCAGCTCCAGCAGTTCGGCCATGGCGGCGCTGCCCGCCATGTCACGGACCTGGAGTTGGTACCGGGCGGTCGTCCGGTAGGTGCCGCCGCTGTCGTCGCCCGTCCGCTGGAGGAACCCGGAGTCGGTGAGAAACGCAGCCGCCTTGCCGACGATGCCGGTGGTCGAACCGGCCAGTCTGCGCGCGTCCTTGGTGGCGCCGGTCGCGCTGCGTCTCACCCAGATCCGCCAGGCTGCCTCCAGGCCGGGCGCGTCCGTGGCGGGGTCGGTGTTCTCCCCCTGCTCGTCCGCGCGCTCCTCCAGCCGGCGGCAGGCCTGCCGGACGAAGGCGTCGACGCCGTTGACCGTCACGCGCCCGATGTAGCCGTCGTCGGCCAGATCCTCGGGCCGCGGGAACGCCATGGCGGCGATGGCGAGATGGGCCAGCCCGTGCAGGAACCGGTCGCTGCCGTCGGCCGACGTACGACGCGCGTAGTCGCCCATGCGGACGGCGAACACGGAGTCCTCGGCGGCGGTGACGGCCATGCCCGCGCGCGGGGACACCTCCAGCACCACGAGCCCGAGCCCGGCGGCCACGGCGTCCGCGAGCCGCGCGAACGGCGGGTCCTCCCGGTACCGCCGCAGCAGCTCCGTGTACTCCTGATCGCGCGCGGGCTGCAACTTCGGCTGCAGCCCGAAGGCGACCAGCCGGGCCGCGTCGGCGGCGTCGGCGGGGGTCACGGCTGCGTTCGCCGACGGGGGCGCGGCCTCCGTGTCACTCCACTCGGCGTGCTCGCTCACGGTCGGGGCTCCTTGCTGCGTCCTTGCTCACTCATGCTGCTTCCGTCCTGTCCGCCGCCATCCCGGCGGCGTCCAGCAGGGCCGTCCCCACGATCAGGTCGGCGCCGCCGAACTCGGAATCCTCCAGCTCCGTCCCGTCGTCCACGGCGAACAGCAGCTTCTCCTCGCCCTGGCGATAGGCCGTACCGACCGGCGGACTGGCCGCGTGGACCGCCAACAGCGCCACGAGGTAGGGCAGCCCGGGGTCCTGCCGACGGGCCTGGGCCAGCAGCCCCGACAGCCTGCGCGGGGCGTCGGCCGGCAGGTCCAGCAGCTCCATCGCCGCGGCCAACTGCTCCTCGCTGAACCGGCTGTCGTCCGGTGTCGCGATCAGGTCGGGCTCGGGCATCTCGGCGCCCAGGTGCTCCCGCTCCACGGGCGGCGTCAGCAGTATGTCGACGAGATCACCCAATCGGGTCGACACCGGCGTACGCAGTCCCGTCCCCCGCGCGAAGAAAGCGTCCGTGACCCTCACGGACTGCTCCAGGGGCAGGGGCAGGACAGGGGCGACGAGATGGCCGTACAGGTCGATCCCCGAGGTCGTCATCGGAGTGGCGAAGGCCTGCCGGTCCTGCTCGGCGCGGAACAGCGGCCCGGCCTCCAGCAGGCGGGACTGCAGCTGGGTGTGCCGTCGGATGCAGTCTTTGACGATGTCGACGAGCTCGGCGGCACGGCGCTTGTGCTCCGGGTCCTCGGTCTCGTCGCGTGCCTTGCGGATGTTGGTCAGGATCGCGTTCTCATGGCGGTACCGGTCGGCGACATGGTCGAGCGCCTCGGCGATCATGTCCGGCACGGCGTTCAGCCAGTCGACCGCCCGGACGTTGCGCCGGGTCGCGTCCAGGGCCCTGCGGAGCGTCTCCGAGTACTGCACGGTCCGGTACCGGGCCTGCTCGGCGGCCAGCTGGGCGTCGGCGAGCCGGCCGCGGTTGATCAGCACCTCGAGCTTGACCTCGGCGGCGATCTGGGCACTGGTGACGTCGGTGTCGAGGGCACCGACAAGGACGTTGACCGCCTCGTCGGTCGTACGCAGATACACCGTGCCGCCGGGGCCCGGTACCTCCTCGATCAGCTTGAAGTCGTAGTCACGGCGGACATAGCTGCCGTCCGGCGCGAACGTGCCGTACACGGCACGAAAGCCGCGGTCCACACTGCCGACGTTGATCAGGTTCTCCAGGACCCAGCGGGCCACCCGCTCATGCTCGGCGACGGGGCGCCGCGGGGCCTGGGCGGCGATGCGCGGGATGAGGCGGGCGACTATCTGGTCGTGGTCGGCACCCGTGTCGAAGTCCATGTTCAGTGTGACCAGGTCGATGGCGGCGAGCGCCACCTCCGCCATGCCGTACACCGAGTACTCCCCGGCGAGGTTGGCCTTGCGTGCATCGAGGTCGTGCAGCGGCGCCGTGCAGGCGAGCGCGCGCAGCCGCCGGGCCAGCCCTTCGTCGGCGGCCGGGCCCGGAGCAGGGCGCGGCCCCGCGCTGAGCTGGGGCGGAACACGGTCCGTCGATGCGGGTGAAGTCACGGTGCACAGACTAGGTCCTAGGTCTGACAACGACCCAAACGACGCCGATCGCCCACGGCGGCACCGCATGTCGACCCGGCCCAGCGCCCTGGCGGTGTGTCGACGCGGCCCCCCGACCTGGCGATATGTCGACCCAGCACCGCGGCCCACGCCCCGCGTCGCAGTCGCATGGTGGCGGCACCCCGCCCCCTAAGCGAGAGCCTCGCCCTCCCCCACCCGCCGCCGATACACCTCGACCACCCGCTCCAGCGAGTCGTCGAGATAGACCGCGAGTATCTTCTCGGCCTCGCCCCGGTCCCCCGCCTCCAGCGCCCGGAGGATCTGCTGGTTGCGGGCGAGGTACGGCTCGTGCAGCCGGTGTGGATCGTCGACGACGTGGAATGCGAGCCGCAGCTCGGCGAAGACGCTGCGCATCAGTTCGTCGGTGCGTTCGCTGCCCGCGAGCGCCACCAGTTCGCGGTGGAAGTGGATGTTGGCCGTCCCCAACCCTTTCCAGTCACCTTCGCGCACCGCGCGCTGCCCCTCGGCGACGGCTTCGGCGGGCCCCTCCAGGGGGTACGGCGGTTCGCCGAGCCCGCGTACGACGGCGCACTCGACGAGGCGTCGGGTGCGGTAGATGTCCTCGACGTCCTCCACCGTCAGGACCCGCACGAACACGCCCCGGTTCAGTTCGTGGACGAGGAGCCGTTCATGGGTGAGCAGCCGGAATGCCTCGCGCAGTGTGTTACGGGACACACCGAGCGCCCCTCCGATGCTGTCCTCCGACAGCCGGGTGCCGGGCGCGAAGTACCCCTCGGCGATGCGGCTTCTGAGGATGTCCGAGACCCGCTCCGCCGTGCTCGTACGGCCCAGGAGGGCACGGTCGTCGGCCAGTCCGGCCAGCTGCTCTGCCATGCCCGGAATTCAACCGCAGACCCGAGAACGAAACAACAGGGGTATTGAAGGATCGTTCAACGATCCTCTACCTTGCTGCTCACCGTTCAGCTCAGTCCGGCTCAGTTCGGCTCAGTTCCGCACCCCCGTCCCCTCTCTGCGAGGTGCCCATGAGCACGACCCCTCCACCGCAGGCTCTGAAAGACACCCACACCACGAGCACCGAACGCGCCGACGACGACGGCGCGTTCGGCTGGCTGCGCGCCCTCGGCCCGCGCGGCCGACGCGCCTTCGCGGGCGCTTTCGGCGGATATGCCCTGGATTCGTACGACTACTTCACACTCCCGCTGAGCATGGTGGCGCTGGCCGCGTACTTCGGCCTGGACAGCGGCCAGACCGGCCTCTTCACCACCGTCACGCTCGTGGTCTCCGCGATCGGCGGCGCGCTCGCCGGAGTGCTGGCCGACCGGATCGGCCGGGTCAAGGCGCTGATGATCACGGTCATCACCTACGCGGTCTTCACCGTCGCCTGCGGTTTCGCCCCCAACTACGAGTGGCTGCTGGTCTTCCGCGCCCTCCAGGGCCTCGGCTTCGGCGGCGAATGGGCGGTCGGCGCGATCCTGGTCGCCGAGTACGCGAGCGCCAAGCACCGTGGCCGCACGCTCGGCGCGATCCAGAGCTCGTGGGCCGTCGGGTGGGCCCTGGCCGCGATCATGTACACCGTCGTGTTCTCGCTCGTGGACGACGACCTGGCCTGGCGCGTGATGTTCTGGACCGGCGCGCTGCCCGCGCTGCTCGTCATCTGGATGCGGCGCCGGGTGCACGACGCCCCCGAGGCTGTCGCCGTACGTGAACAGAGCACCCAGAAGAGTTCGTTCGCGGCAATCTTCAAGCCCGGGCTGTTGCGTACGACGATCTTCGCCGGGCTGCTCTCCACGGGTGTCCAGGGCGGCTACTACACCCTCGCCACCTGGGTGCCGACCTACCTGAAGACCGAGCGCGACCTGTCGGTCGTCGGCACCGGCGGCTATCTGACGTTCCTCATCTCGGGCGCCTTCATCGGCTATCTGACCGGCGGTTACCTCACCGACCTGCTGGGCCGCCGGCGCAACATCTGGCTGTTCGCACTGCTCTCGGCCGTCTGCATCCTGGCGTACGCGAACATCCCCAGCGGCTCCAACACCCTCCTCCTGGTGCTCGGTTTCCCGCTCGGGTTCTGCATGTCGGCGATCTTCAGTGGCTTCGGGTCCTACCTGAGCGAGCTGTACCCGACGGCGGTGCGCGGCACGGGACAGGGCTTCACGTACAACACCGGCCGAGCGGTGGGCGCGATCTTCCCCACCATGGTCGGCTTCCTGGCCGACAGCTGGGGTGTGGGCGGCGCGCTGGTCTTCGGCGCGATCGGCTACGGCATCGCCGCACTGGCCCTCCTCGGGCTGCCGGAGACGCGCGGGAAGGAGCTGGCGTGAACCGCACGGAGGACCGTCCGCTCACCCTCGAAGAAGACCGTCCGTCCGCCTTCACGACGGACAGTCGGCCCGCCCTCGCAGCAGACCGCCCGCTCACCCTCGTCGACGAGCACGCGCACGCGTGGAGCCCGCAAACGGCACGCGCCCGCTTCAGGGAGGGCCTCACGGGGCCCACGGCCGGGGTCGCCGCGGGGCACACCCAGGTCAACCTGATCTCGGTGCCCGCCGACTGGGCGTACGACATGCTGCTGTTCTGCCAGCGCAATCCCAAGCCCTGCCCGGTCCTGGACGTCACGGACTCCGGGTCCTGGACGACCGTCCTCGCCGACGGTGCCGACCTGCGCACCGATCTGCCGCGCTACCGGGTGTGGCGGGACGGCGAGTTGGTGGACGAACCGACGGACGTGCGCGCGCACTGGCGCGACGACCTGGTGTCGTTCCTCATCGGCTGCAGCTTCACGTTCGAGTGGGCGCTGGCCGAGGCGGGCGTCCCCATCCGTCACGTCGAGCAGGGGCGCAACGTCCCGATGTACGTGACCAGCCGCCAGTGCCGGCCGGCGGGGCGGCTGCACGGCCCGATGGTGGTGTCCATGCGTCCGGTGCCGCCGGAGCACGTGGCGGCGGCGCTGCGGGAGACCGGTCTCCTCCCGGCGGTGCACGGCAGTCCCGTCCACTGCGGCGATCCGTCGGCGCTGGGCATCGCCGACCTCGGCCGCCCCGACTTCGGCGATCCGGTCGAGGCCGAGCCGGACGACATCCCGCTGTTCTGGGCCTGCGGAGTGACCCCGCAGGCCGCCGTGATGGCCTCGCGCCCGCCGTTCGCCATCACCCACGCACCGGGCCAGATGTTCCTGACCGACGCTCGCGACGAGCAGTACCGCATCGCCTGAGAAGTAGATCGCCCGAGAAGTGACCCGACAGGAGAAACGACGGACCGATGACCTCCATCGACCTCAACGCCGACCTCGGCGAGGGCTTCGGCCGCTGGCAGCTCACCGACGACGAACGGCTGCTGTCGATCGTCACCAGCGCCAACGTGGCCTGCGGCTTTCACGCCGGGGACGCGGCCACCATGCGCCGGGTGTGCGAGCAGGCGGCCGAGCGCGGGGTACGGATCGGCGCCCAGGTCTCCTACCGGGACCTGGCGGGGTTCGGGCGGCGCGCGATGGACGTGCCGCCCGCCGAGCTGGCGGCCGAAGTGGCGTACCAGATCGGCGCCCTGGCGGTCTTCGCGCGGGCGGCGGGCACGCGCGTGTCGTACGTCAAGCCGCACGGAGCGCTCTACAACCGCGTCGTGCACGACGAGGAGCAGGCCGGCGCGGTCGTCGACGGTGTGCTCCTGGCGGACGCCTCGCTGCCCGTGCTCGGTCTGCCGGGCTCTCGACTGCTGGAGCTGGCCGCCAAGGCGGGGCTCCCGGCCGTCAAGGAGGCGTTCGCGGACCGCGCGTACACGGAGCAGGGCACGCTCGTGCCGCGCGGCCAGGAGGGTGCCGTGGTCACCGACCCGGAGGCCGTCGTGGAGCGCTCGGTGGGCCTGGCCCGCGCTGGCGTGGTCACCTCCCACTCCGGAGTTCCCGTGGAGGTACGCGCGCGTTCCCTGTGCCTGCACGGGGACACGCCCGGCGCCGTCGAGCTGGCCCGGCGGGTGCGGGCAGGGCTGGAGGATTCGGGTGTGCGGGTGGAGGCCTTCGTATGAGGGCGCTGCCCGTCGGCGACGACGCGCTGCTCGTCGAGGTGGCCTCGGGCGAGGAGGCCCGGGCGCTGCACGCCGAGCTGCTGCGCCGCCGCGCGGAGGGCTCGCTGTCCGTCCGCGAGATCGTCCCCGCTGCCCGCACGGTCCTGCTCGACGGGCTCGCCGACCCGGCCCGCCTGGCGTCGGAACTGACCACCTCCGAAGTGCCGCCCGCTCCCCCACGCAGGCGTGAGGTCGTCGAACTCCCGGTGCGCTACGACGGCCCGGACCTGGCCGACGTCGCCGCGCACTGGGGCGTCTCCCCGACCGAGGTGGCCCACATCCACGCGGACACCGAGTTCAGTGTCGCCTTCTGCGGTTTCGCCCCCGGGTTCGGCTATCTGACCGGCCTGCCGCCGCGCTACGACGTCCCGCGCCGGGCCACGCCGCGTACGGCCGTCCCCGCCGGTGCGGTTGCGCTGGCGGGCCCGTACACGGGCGTGTACCCGCGCTCGTCGCCGGGCGGCTGGCAGCTGATCGGCACCACGGACACCGTGCTGTGGGACCACACGCGTGTGCCGGCCGCGCTGCTGTCGCCGGGCACGCGCGTGCGCTTCGTTCCGGTGGGGAGCTCATGACCGACCGCGCACTGTCCGTCGTACGCGCCGGGGCGCTCACCACCGTGCAGGACCTCGGTCGGCCCGGCCACGCCCACCTCGGCGTGCCCCGCTCGGGTGCGCTGGACGGGCCGGCGGCGGCGCTGGTCAACCGCCTGGTCGGCAACGCCCCCGAGGCCGCCGTACTGGAGAGCACGCTCAACGGCTGTGCGGTGCGGCCCCGTTCGACGGTGACCGCGGCGGTCGGCGGCGCGCCGTGCCGGGTCACGGTGGACGGACGTCCGGTCGCCTGGGGTGCTGCGGTGCGCGTGCCCGCCGGTGCGCTCCTGGAGGTCGGCGCGGCCGTGTCGGGCGTACGGAGCTATGTCGCCGTCTCCGGCGGTATCGCCGTCGAGCCGGTCCTGGGGAGCCGCTCCACGGACCTGCTGTCCGGCCTCGGCCCACCGCCTCTCACGGACGGCACGGTGCTCCCCCTGGGCCGGCCGACGCAGCTGCACGCACGCGTGGACGTCGCCCCGCAGCCGGCGCCCCCCGGCGAACTGGTCCTGCGGGTGACGCCGGGCCCGCGCGACGACTGGTTCACCCCGGCGGCCGTGCGTGCCTTCACCTCCCGCCCCTACCGCGTGTCCGCCGCGAGCAACCGCATCGGGCTGCGCACCGAGGGCCCCGCCCTGGAACGGGCGCTCACCCGCGAACTCCCCAGCGAGGGCGTGGTCCTGGGCGCGGTCCAGGTCCCGCCCGACGGCCGGCCGGTCGTGTTCCTGGCCGACCACCCGACAACGGGCGGCTACCCGGTGATCGCCGTCGTCCGCGCGGCCGACCTCCCGGCCGCCGCACAAGCGGTGCCGGGCACGCCGGTCCGCTTCGTGGCCGTACGCCGTCGCTGACTCCCGCCACAATCCGTCGCTGACGCCGCCACCTCCCGCCACGCACGCGTGCGCCGCGCCCGCCCCGGTGCAGGCTGCCTGCCGCTCCGGGGACCGAGCGCTGTTCCGGCAACCGTTACGCCGCCTCAGGTGCGGGCTGCGGCTTCTGGACCGAGCGCTGTCCGGGCACGGGCACGGACAGTCCCTCCGGCAGGGACAGGTGCTCGGGCACGGACCGACGATCGGGGATCAGGCGATGCTCGGCCGCCGGCCGACGGTCGGGCACCGACCGGTGCTCCGGCGCCGTCGGATGCTCGGGCAACGCCACCGTCTCGGACCGCGACCCGGGCCCGGTCAACGCCACCGACTCGGACACCGGCGGGTGCCCGGCCACCGCCGTCGGGTCCGGCATCGACAGCACGGCCAGCGCCCTGGACACCGACTGTGCCGCGCGCTGGTCGAGCCGATCACTCGTGCCCTTCGCGCGGTGCCGCATCTCGACGGCGGCGAGGCGGATCAGCTGGGGCAGCAGGTCGTTGCAGCGCCGAATCATCCAGGCGGTACCGGCGGTGGCCAGCCACAGCAGGCTCGCCGACTTGGTGGGCGGCGGGAACTCGGGCTCGGGCGAGGGCCCCGGCAGCGTCGCGAGGCCCCGGTGGGCGAGCATCGCGTGGAAGCGCAGGGCGATCTGCCGGTGCCCGCGCTCCCCGGGGTGCAGCCGGTCGGAGCTCCACATCGCGCGTTCCATGATCCAGGCGTCGTCGACCGCGTGCAGATGCAGCGCCCCGTACCGCTCGGACAACGTGTGGACCACCGTGTTGACGGCCCGCTGCCGACGAGCCAGCGGGTTGCCCAGGACTCCCGGCAGGCCCAGCATCGTGCCCGGGTCGGGCAGGCATGCCGTGAGCACGGCCGCGCCCTGACGGGTGAAGGACGCGTAGACCTTGTCGAGGCGCTCGGCGATCTTCTCTATGTCGAAGGTGCTGCGCAGCGTGTCGTTGACGCCCACAAGGACGGACGCGACGTCGGGCCGCAGGGACAGCGCCGTCGGCAGCTGCTTCTCCAGCACGTCCCGTGTCTGTGCCCCGCTGACGGCGAGGTTGGTGAACTCGGCAGCCGGCTCGGACAGTCCGCCGGCGAGCAGCGCGGCCCAGCCGCGCCACCCGTTCCCCGCGGGATCGCCCACCCCCTCGGTCAGCGAGTCCCCGAGAGCGACGTAGCGCAGCGGTCTCATGCCGCGCCCTCCGCACGGGCGAAGGGACGTACCGGCACCGCCGCCTCGTGCGCGGTGAGGAAGGCGTCCACCGCCGTGCCCCAGCCGAAGCACTCCGCACGCGCGCGTGCCTCCTCGCGGCGCTCGCGCTCGGGACGGTCGAGGAGCATCTCGACGGCGTCCGCGAAGGCGTCGCCGTTGTCCGCCGCGGTGGCTCCGGCGGGGCCGATCACCTCCGGCAGCGCGGACGACGCGCTCGCCACGACAGGCGTGCCGCAGGCCATGGCCTCCAGCGCGGCCAGCCCGAACGTCTCGGCGGGCCCGGGGGCCAGGCAGACGTCGGCGGAGGCCTGCAGCGCGCCGAGCAGGCTGCGGTCGGCGACATGGCCGAGGAAGGTCACCGGAAGGTCGCGCTCCTGCGCCCGCTTCTCCAGGCCCGCGCGCAGGGGCCCGTTGCCGGCCACCACGAGTACCGCTCGCACGCCCCGCTGGCGCAGCGACTCCAGGGCGTCCAGCGCGGTGCCGGGCCGCTTCTCCACGGAGAGCCGGGAGCACATCACGAGCAGCTTCTCGTCCGCACGCGCGTGGGTCTCACGCAGGGCCGCGTCCCGCAGGGTGGGCCGCCGGTTCATCAGGTCGACGCCCAGCGGTGCCCGGACGACGTTGCGGGCGCCGATCCGTACGAACTCCCGCTCGGCGAACTCGGTGGTGCACACGACCTTCGAGTAGGTGTGGGCGGTACGGACGTTGAGGGCGTCGGCGGCCCGCCGGGACAGGTTCTCCGACAGGCCCCAGGTGCGCAGCACGCCGTCGGCGGTCTCGTGGGAGACCATCACGGCGCGGACCCGCGCGCGGCGGGCCCACTTGCCCGTCCACCGCAGCGTCGTCCGGTCGGAGACCTCCAGCCGGTCGGGGGCGAGCTCCTCCAGGAGGGCCGCGACCCGCCGCTTGTCGACGAGCACGCGGTAGCCGCCGGTGCCGGGCAGCATCGGGCCGGGCAGGGTGATCACGCGGCCCTGCTCGGTCTCGCAGTCGCTGTACTTCTCGCCCGGCACGATGAGGACGGGGTCGTGGCCCGCCAGCTTGAAGCCCTTGCCCAGTTCGCGCAGCGCGGTGCGCAGCCCTCCGGAGGCGGGCGCGACGAAGTTCGCCAGCCGGACGATGCGCAGCCCGGTGTTCGTCGACGGGTTCACGGACGGGTTGCCTGAGGGGTTCACCGAGGAGTTCACACCGCCACCGCCGGCCTCCGCGCCTTGAGCACGGCCTCGTAGTGGGTGATGAGCTGGTCGCCGATGGCCGCCCAGGTGCGGCCGTCGACCGTCGCGTGCCCGGCGGCCCCGTACGCGGCCCGCAGCGCCGGGTCGGCGACCAGGGAGCGCACGGCGTCCCGTACGGCGTCGGCGTCGCGCGGCGGCACCAGCAGCCCGGTGCGGCCGTGGTCGACCAGGTCCAGCGGACCGCCGGCGGCCGGCGCCACGACGGGCACGCCGCTCGCCATGGCCTCCTGCACTGTCTGGCAGAAGGTCTCGAACGGACCCGTGTGGGCGAAGATGTCGAACGAGGCGAAGATCCGGGCGAGGTCGTCCCCGCCGCGGCGGCCCAGGAAGACCGCGCCGGGCAGCGCCTCGGCGAGCGCGGGCTGACTCGGCCCGTCGCCGACGATCACGACCTTGACGCCCGCCAGGCCGCACACACCGGAGAGCAGCTCGATGTGCTTCTCCGGGGCGAGACGCCCGACGTAGCCGACGATGACCTCACCGTTCGGGGCGAGCTCCCGGCGCAGCTTCTCGTCGCGCAGTTCGGGGCGGAAGCGTGCGGTGTCCACGCCGCGTGCCCACAGCTTGAGCCGGGGCACCCCGTGGGCCTCGAGGTCGCTCATGGACGCGCTGGACGGGACGAGGGTGAGGTCGGCGGCGGAGTGGACGGACCTTATGCGCCGCCAGGCCGCTGCCTCGCCGGCGCCCATGTAGGTGCGGGCGTATCCGGCCAGGTCGGTCTGGTAGACGGCGACGGCGGGGATGCCGAGCCGGGCGGCGGCGGCCATGCCGCGGACGCCGAGGACGAAGGGGCTGGCCAGGTGCACGATGTCGGGCTGGTGCTGGATCAGCGCGGCGGCCAGGCGCCTGCTGGGGAGCGCGACCCTGACCTGGGGATAGCCGGGGAGCGGTAGGGAGGGGACGTGGACGACGGGGCAGGGCGCCAGGGCGGCGGCCGCCTTGTTCCCGGGAGCGGGAGCGGGTGTGACGACGAGGGGAGCGTGACCGCGGTCGACGAGGTGTCGGGCGGTCTGGAGCGCGCAGTGGGCCACGCCGTTCACATCGGGGGGAAAGGATTCGGTCACGATGACGACACGCATACCCGTGTTGTCGCCGTGCTGGACGTGGCCGCGTCAACGTGGATCTTTCCAAACAAGAAACGTCCCATGAGCGTTCCGCTCCGCGACCGAGCGGGTCAGGTTCCGGCCATGCACACCTGACCCGTCGGCCACCCCGAGTTCACCTTGCGGGCGGATCTCCGCGGACGTTCACCGTGCGATCACATGTCCCGGCCCCTGATCAGCCGGCGGTCGTGTCGGGTCCGATCCGGCTGCGTACGGCCGTCTGGACCTCGGCTTCCTCGGCCGGATCGGCGGCGAGCCGGCGCAGTCGCTCGACGACGCGCGTGTCACCGGTCTCGGCGTGCCGGGCGGCGACCTCGCGGGTGGTCTCCTCGCAGTCCCAGAGGCACTCGACGGCGAAGCCCGAGGCGTAGGAGGGGTCGGTGGCTGCGAGGGCGCGAGCGGTGCGGCCCCGTAGATGGGAGGACGCCGTCTCGCGGTAGATGTGGCGCAGCACGGGGGCCGCGCAGGCGATGCCGAGCCGTCCGGTGCCGTCGACCAGGGTCCACAGTGTCGGGGCGTCGGGACCTTCGCCCCGTACGGCCTCGCGTAGCGCCGCAAGGACCAGGTCCTTGTCCTCGGCGCCGCCCCGGCAGGCGAGCATGCGTCCGGCGGCGGCGCCCAGCGGATCGGGCCGCCGGGCCCAGCCGCGCGCGCGATCGATGGCGGCGACGCTGCGCATCCGCTCGAAGGCGTCGAGAGCCGCGTCCACGACCGCCGAGGTGCCGGTGATCACGGCTGCCTCGATCAGGTCGAGGGCATCGGGATCGTTGGTGTCGGCCAGGTAGCGCAGGGCGGTGCAGCGGGCTCCGTCGGTGCCGTCCTTGGCGGCGGCAATGATCTCGGGCCGGTCCTCGGGGCCGGCCACGGCCATGAGGCACCGCGCGGCCGGCACATGGAGCGCGGCTCCGCGCTCGAGGCCCTGCTGGGCCCATTCGAAGACCGCCTGCACGCTCCACCCCGGACGGGGCCCGGTAGGTCGCATCTGCCGCTGCCAGCGGTCGAAGCAGCCGGCCTCGTGAGCGGCACGCACACGCGTGGCGATCGATTCGCGCGGATCCTCGGCCCACAGCCGCCATGGCCGTGGCTCAAAAGCATCGCGTACGACGGCGGCCAGCTCGGCCTCGCCCTCGGGATCGGCCGGGAATCGCGCCAGCACGGGCGCGGCGAGGGCACGCAGCCCCGCGTCGTCGTCCCTGAGCGCGAGTTCGTCCAGGGCCCAGGCCCAGTTGGAGCCCGAGGCGGCATACCTGCGCAGCAGCGCGAGGGCGTCCAGCCTGCCGTACGAGGCGAGGTGGCCGAGGACGGCCAGGGCCAGCCCGGTGCGTGACTCCTCGGAGTCGAGGGCGTCCTCGACGTCGAAGAGGTGGGCCTCGATCTCGTCCAGCTCGCCGTTCAGGTCGAGGTAGAGACGGGCGTAGTACAGGGAGCGGTTCTCCACCTGCCAGTCGTGGCGGGGGTCCCGCAGCACACAGTGGTTCAGAGCCGCGAGCGCTTCGGCGCGCGGGGCGGTGAGCGCGTGCAGTGTGCCGTCGCCGCGGCCCCGCTGAAGCAGGCCGAGCAGCGTACCGCTGGGCGCTATGACCGGTTCGAACATGGGAAACAGCCTCACATCAAGCGTCGACGCAACCGGGGTTCTTGCTTCACCTGGCCGCGTGACAACACGTCGGGGCGCCCGCCGTTTCCTGCTTGCTGTAGACCATCTTCCTCTGCCTCTCGTCGGTGGCCCATGCGGGCCGATCACGGCCCGCGCGGTGCGGCAACACCTGCCCAGCCATCGCGTCCGTGAATCACGACGTCATGATGACTCGGCACTTCCATCTGCCGCGACCGAAATTTCGGCGGCCCTGTACCGCCTCCCCCGTTTTCTGCGTTTTAGCTGGTCAGAATATTCGGATCAGTGTGCGCCGAACAGTTCGAGCAGTTCCGTCTTGGCGAACATCCGGGCCGTGTCGACGGCCGACGGCGTTCCGGAGGCCGGGTCGGCGCCGCCCTCCAGCAAGGCCTTGATCACTTCCGTCTCACCCTTGAAGACGGCACCGGCGAGCGGCGTCTGCCCCCGGTCGTTGACGTGGTCGGCCTCGGCACCCCGGGCGAGCAGAGCGCGCACCGCCTCGGCGTGACCGTGATAGGCGGCGAGCATCACGAGGGAGTCGCCGCGGTCATTGGTGAGGTTGGCCGGTACGCCCGCGTCGACATACGCCACGAGTGCCTCGGTCTGCCCCTGCCGGGCCAGATCGAAGATCTTGGTCGCCAGCTCCACGACCTCCGGGTCGGGGGCATCAGTCATCGGCCGGACCGCCTCTCACTACGAACACGGGGACTGCGGGAACTACGGGAACTGCGGGAACCACTGGGGAGCACGGGTACGACCGGCGAGCGGTGTCGGCCGTACGAGTGATTCGCCAGGGTACTGGCTCGCGCGGCACATGACCTGACGCGCTCGCGGCAAAGATCATCGCAGACACGGCCGGACGCAACACCCAAGCTCATCCGCCTCAGGACACTCCGCCAACAGAGGGAAATCTGCCGAATTTCACCCAGTTGCACCTTTTATCGTATGGATACATCCTGTGAGCCTGGAAGTACTCATGGTGACTGTCCCCACCCGAACCAGGAGCACTCACATGATCCTCTCCATCTCAGGCGTCGTACTGCTCGGCATCATCGTCTTCATCTTCTTCCGCAAGTGTGGACTGAAGGCGTCCCACGCCCTGATCTGCGCGCTGTTCGGCTTCTATCTGGCAAGCACGGCCATCGCCCCGAGCATCAAGGCCGGCGGCGAGAGCCTGGCGAGCCTCCTGGGCGGCATCCAGTTCTGACGCCGCCCCACCCGCCCGTACGCACCTGTAGGAGACAGCAGTGGCCCGCCGCCCCCTCCCCCGCATCCTGAGCACAGGCAGCGCGCAGATCGCCCGAAGCCGGGAGCTGGCCCGGGCGCAGCTCACCCGAAGCCGGGAGCTGGCCCGGACGGCGAGCGACAGCGCCTCTGACGTTCTCCATCCACTGATCACGATCACCCGCGGTCTGCGCCGGCTGGCCTCGGCCGGGCGGCGCAAGTGGGCCGACACCCCCAAGGACAAGCGCGGACCGCTGCTGTTCCTGGTGGCCTCGGTGATCCTGGTCGTGGCGCTGGTTCCGTACGGGCCGCTGCTCGCCGTCATCAGCCTGATGGCGGCGGCAGCCTGGCAGGGCCGGGACCGCAAGCCCGCGACGCCCGAGGGACCCGACGAGTCCCAGACGGAGCGGCTGAGGGCGCTGTACGAGGCCCTGGTCCCGTACCTCTCGGCCGCCGAGGACCCGGCCCCGCTGTACAGCCACGGCGGCGAGTGGGAGAAGGCCTTCCCGGAGTTCGCGTTCGACGGCACGGGCCGCGTCAGCAGCCTGCTGATCCGGTACCCGGCCTACTTCACCGACGGCGAGGCGGAGTCCCGCGCGCGGATCGAGCACCTGCTGACCGCGAAGTCCGGCCGCGGCCGGGAGTACCACTTCGCCTGGGACGAGGAGGGCAACGAGGTGACGGTCACCGTCCTGGCCGCCCTGCCCACCGACATCGCCGCACAGCGCTTCGTCACGACCCCCGGCGAGACCGTCCTCGGCTTCACCGACCCCACCCACGTCCAGCGCACGCTCCCGCTCACCCACGGCGTCGAGCAGCGCGACGTACCGCCGGTCGTCTGGCGCACCGGCCTGCGCTCCACCGAGCCCCATCTGCTGGTCATGGGCCAGCCCGGCAGCGGCACCTCGACCCTGCTGCGCTCGATCGCCCTGCAGGCCCTGCAGTACGGCGATGTCGTCATCGTCGAGGGCGGCAGCACCGGCGAGTACGCCTGCCTGATCGGGCGCGACGGCGTCCTCGCTGTCGAATGCGGGCTGTCCGGGGCGCTGGCGAGCGTGGAGTGGGCGGCGACGGAGACGGAGCGGCGCCTGATCGCCGTGAACCGCGCCCGTCAGGCGGGCAACCCGCCCCCGGACGACACCAAGCGCCCGCTGTGGATCCTCCTGGACCGCCCGACCGCGTTCACCCACCTCGCCGCGGCGGACCGCCGCAAGGACCCGCAGTCCCTGCTCCAGGTCCCGCTCAGGCACGGCCGCGCGGTGGGCGTCACGGTGGTCGTGGCCGAGCAGTGGGACGCCATGGACGCCCTGTCGGAAGCCGTACGACAGCACACACGCGCGCGTGTCGTGCTCGGGCCCGCGACGGCGGAGCAACTCCGGTCCGTCCTGGGCGCTCCCCCGCACACCACCCCGGTCGCCGACGTCCCACCCGGCCGCGGCTACGCCCGCCTCGGCGCGGGCCCCGTCCACCGCCTCCAGGTCCCGGCGACCCCGGACCCGTACGACGACGCAACGAGCGACGCCCACCGGCAGGCCGTACTGGACCTGCTGCCGGAGCGGACGACGCCGGTGGAGGCGGAGGCACTGCCGAAGCTGGAGAAGCCGGAGCCGGTACCGGCGGAGGCAGTGGTGGCCGAGACTTCGTAGGACGTGGACGCAGCCGGCGCGGACACAGGTGCAGCCGAGCGGCCTCCCGCCACAGCCTCAGCAGCGAGAACGGGCAGAGGCGCCGCAGGGCACCCCCTCACCACAGCCTCCGCAGCGAACGCGCACAGAGGCGCCGCCGGGCAAGTACCCATCAAAGCCTCGCAGCCGGCGCGGACAGCGCTGCCGCCGGCCAGCCGCCCGCCGTAGCCCCTGCCCCGTCTGCGGGCAGTCGTGCCGCCGGGGCGGCACGGGTGGGCGCAGGCAGCACCCCGCAAGCGCGGGCGAGCGTCCCACCCCCACACCGCTCACGCCGCTCACGCCACGAACGGCCTCACCGCTTCGCCGCCCCCGGAAGCCCCGCTCTCCACCAACCGCGCCGCCGCCCCCAACCGCACCGCGGCCTCCTCGGCCACCGCACCCCCCACGGTGAACGGCAACCGCACATACCCCTCGAAGGCCCCGTCCACCCCGAACCGAGGCCCGGACGGCACCCGAACCCCCACCCGCTCCCCCACTTCCGCGAGCCGCGACCCCGACAGACCGCCCGTCCGCACCCACAGCGTGAGCCCGCCGCGCGGGACCTCGAACTCCCAGTCGGGCAGCTCGCGCCGCACGGCCGTGACGAGAGCGTCCCGGTTCTCCCGGGCCTGGATGCGCCGCAGGTCCACCGCCTGCTCCCAACCTCCCGTGCCGAACAGCCAGTTCACGGCCAGCTGCTCCAGAACCGGCGTCCCCAGGTCGGCGTACGCGCGCGCGGCCACGAGGCTGCGGATCACATCCGGAGCCGCCCGCACCCAGCCGATCCGCATCCCCGCCCAGAAGGCCTTGCTGGCCGACCCGACGGTGACGACGGTCGACCCCGCGGGGTCGAAGGCGCACACGGGCCGCGGCATCTCGATGTCCGGATCGAGCCACAGCTCGCTCATCGTCTCGTCGGCGACGAGCACCGTCCCCGCCGACCGCGCCGCGTCCACCAGCCGCCTGCGCTGGTCGTCGTCGGCCAGCGCCCCGGTCGGGTTGTGGAAGTCGGCGACGACATAGGCGATCCGGGGCGCGGCATCCCGCAGGACCTGTCGCCAGCGGTCCATGTCCCAGCCGCTCAGCCCCTCGGCCATGGCGACGGGCACCAGCCGGGCGCCCACCTCCCGCATCAGCTGGAGGATGTTGGCGTACGACGGCGACTCGACCGCGATCCGCTCACCTCGGCCCGCGAACAGATGGCAGATCGCGTCGATGGCGCCCATCGCCCCGGTCGTCACCATGATCTGCTCGGGCATGGTCGGAATCCCGCGCGCGGTGTACCGGTCGGCGATCGTCGAGCGCAGCGCGGGCAGCCCGGCCGGGTAGTCGCCGTGGGTGTGGGCGTACGGCGGCAGCTCCTCCAGGGCGCCCTGCACGGCACGGGTCAGCCACGGCTCGGGGGCGGGCAGCGCCGCGCAGCCCAGGTCGATCATCGAGCCCAGCGCCTCGGGCGGCAGCGGCTCCAGCCCGCGCGCGGGCAGCGGGTTCCCGGCCGGTACGGCGGTCCAGCTGCCGGCCCCGCGCCGGGACTCCAGGAAGCCCTCGGCGCGCAGCGCCTCGTACGCCGCCGCCACCGTCGTACGGCTCACGGACAGCGCGAGGGCCAGCTCACGCTCGGCGGGCAGTCGCGCAGCGACCGGGACGCGGCCCTCCAGGACGAGCAGCCGGATACCGTCGGCCAGCGCCCGATAGGCGGGCGGGCGCTTGCTGCCGGGTCCGGCGGGGCGGTCCTGCTGGGACGTGAGAAGCCGGGCAAGCTGCGCGGCACCCACCGCAGAAGTCCACTGCGCCATGATTTCCAGTCCACCTTCCCCGAATTGGCCATGGAGGGGGATGCCTCCCAAGCCACAGGGTGTCACGAAGCAGGCCACTACCACCACAGGGGGCACGCCTTGTCCACACAAGAGACCACAAAGCGGCATCTCGTGCGGCGGCTGTCACAGCTCTACATCGGGCTCGCGCTCTACGGCGCGAGTTCGGCGCTGCTCGTCGAGGCGGGCCTCGGCCTGGAGCCCTGGAACGTGCTGCACCAGGGCCTCGCCGAGCTCACCGGCCTGACGATCGGCGTCGTCTCGATCATCGTGGGCGCGGCGGTGCTGCTCCTGTGGATCCCGCTGCGCCAGCGCCCGGGCCTCGGCACGGTCTCCAACGTCTTCGTGGTCGGCCTCGCCATGGACGGCACACTCGCCCTGCTGCCCGAGGCGCACTCCCTGGCCGTACGGATCCCCCTCCTCCTGGCCGGGATCCTGCTCAACGGCGCGGCCACCGGCCTCTACATCGCCGCCCACTTCGGACCGGGGCCCCGGGACGGCCTGATGACCGGCCTGCACCAGCGCACCGGCCGCTCGATCCGCCTGATGCGCACGGCCGTCGAGATCGTGGTCGTCGTGACCGGCTTCGCGCTGGGCGGCACCGTCGGCGTGGGCACCCTCCTGTACGCGGTGTCCATCGGCCCGCTCGCCCAGCTCTTCCTGCGCGTGTTCGCCGTCCCGTCGGCATCGGACGGCAGCACGGTCGTTGCCACCGGGCAACCCCGGCGCGCGATACTGCGTCCGTGAGCACCACGCGCATACGCCACCCATATCTCGACCACCCCGGCCCGATCCCCTTCGCCCATCGGGGCGGGGCAGCGGACGGCCTGGAGAACACCGTGCTGCAGTTCCGGCGCGCGGTCGACATGGGCTACCGGTACATCGAGACCGACGTCCACACCACGCGCGACGGCAAGCTCGTCGCCTTCCACGACGCGACCCTGGACCGGGTCACGGACGGGGCCGGCCGGATCGCCGACCTGCCCTGGGACGACGTACGGGACGCGCGCGTGGCGGGCAAGGAGCCGGTGCCCCTCTTCGAAGAGCTCCTGGAAACCTTCCCCGACGTGCGCTGGAACGTCGACCTCAAGGCCGAGCCGTCGCTCCACCCCTTCCTCGACCTGATCGAGCGCACCGGCGCCTGGGACCGCATCTGCGTCGGCTCCTTCTCCGAGGCGCGCGTCATCCGCGCCCAGCGACTGGCCGGGCCGCGCCTGGCGACGTCGTACGGCACCCGGGGCGTGCTCAATCTGCGGCTGCGCTCCTGGGGCGTGCCCGCCGCACTGCGCCGCTCGGCGGTCGCCGCGCAGGTGCCCGAGACGCAGTCGGGGATCCACGTGGTGGACCACCGCTTCGTACGCGCCGCCCACGCGCGCGGGCTGCAGGTGCACGTGTGGACCATCAATGATCCCGATGCGATGCACCGGCTCCTGGACCTGGGAGTCGATGGCATCATGACCGATCACATCGACACATTGCGCAAGGTCATGGAGGACCGGGACGTCTGGGTCTGACCGTCTGGGTCTGCCCCCCGCCCGCACTCCGCCCGCGCGCGGGATCATCACGGGATAGCGAGGGCGCGGGTGGGCACCGACACCGTGCGGACGGAGGCGGCAGACGATGCCGCCGGGCGCCGGCGCGAGCAGCGCGGCTGGTACTTCTACGACTGGGCGTGCTCGGTCTACTCCACGAGCGTGCTCACGGTCTTTCTGGGCCCCTACCTGACGTCGGTCGCCGAGGAGGCGGCGGACGCGGACGGGTTCGTCCACCCCTTGGGCATCCCGGTGCGCGCGGGCTCCTTCTTCGCGTACTCGGTGTCCCTGTCGGTGATCGTGGCCGTCCTGGTGATGCCCCTGGTCGGCGCGGCGGCGGACCGAACGGGCCGCAAGAAGCCCCTCCTCGCGGCGGCCGCCTATGTGGGGGCCACGGCGACCGCGGCCATGTTCTTCCTGGACGGCGACCGCTATGTGCTCGGCGGCCTGCTCCTGATAGTCGCGAACGCGGCGCAGTCGGTCGCGATGATGCTCTACAACTCCTACCTCCCGCAGATCGCCCCGCCCGAGGAGCGCGACGCGGTCTCCTCCCGGGGCTGGGCCTTCGGTTACGCGTCGGGCTCGCTGATGCTGGTCATGAACCTGGTTCTGTACATGGCACACGACTCCTTCGGCGTCTCCGAGAGCATGGCCGTCCGGATCTGCCTCGCCTCCGCCGGCCTGTGGTGGGGCACGTTCGCGATCATCCCGCTGCGCCGCCTGCGCGACCGCAGGTCCGCCGAGAACCCGGCGAAGGCGAGCGCCACGAACGCGCAGCCGGCCAAGAAGCCGACCGCCCAGGGCTTCCGGCAACTGGCGGCGACCCTTCGGGACATGCGTCGCCACCCACTGACGCTCGCCTTCCTCCTCGCCTACCTCGTCTACAACGACGGCATCCAGACGGTGATCTCCCAGGCGTCGATCTACGGCTCGGAGGAACTGGGCCTCGGACAATCGACACTGATCGGGGCCGTGCTGCTGGTCCAGGTGCTGGCGGTGGCGGGGGCGCTGGCGATGGGGCGGCTGGCCCGGATCTACGGGGCGAAGCGGACGATCCTCGGCTCGCTGGTCGCGTGGACGGTGACGCTGGCGGCCGGGTACTTCCTGCCGGCCGGGGCACCGGTCTGGTTCTTCGTGCTGGCGGCCGGCATCGGGCTGGTCCTGGGCGGCAGTCAGGCGCTGTCCCGGTCCCTGTTCTCCCATCTCGTCCCGCCGGGCAAGGAGGCCGAATACTTCGCGGCGTACGAGATGAGCGACCGGGGCATGAGCTGGCTGGGCCCGCTGCTGTTCGGGATCACCTACCAGCTGACCGGAAGTTATCGGGACGCGATCATCTCCCTGGTGGCCTTCTTCGTCATCGGGTTCGCCCTGCTCGCGAGGGTTCCGGTGCGCCGGGCGATCAGCGACGCGGGCAATCCGGTGCCGACCACGATTTAGCGTTCCGAGTCAAAGGGCGGTAGTGTACGCGTTTGGCCTGCCAGGCGTACCGTTACTGCGCGTCAAAGATGCCGAAACGCTGGGTTACATCTGCTAGCAGATGTGACAAACCGGGCGCCGGTGGGTACGACATTGGTCAGCAAGGCTGCGGCTACGACGGCGACGCATCACCCGGAACGGGACACGGAACGGGAATCTTTACCGCCGACCGGACGTTGACCGGATGACGACGACAGCGACACCTGTCCTGTGGGCGACAAGCCCGGGAGGCACGATTCATGAGTGAGCGAGCTCTTCGCGGCACGCGCCTCGTGGTGACCAGCTACGAGACGGACCGCGGCATCGACCTGGCCCCGCGCCAGGCCGTGGAGTACGCATGCGAGAAGGGGCACCGGTTCGAGATGCCCTTCTCGGTCGAGGCGGAGATTCCGCCGGAGTGGGAGTGCAAGGTCTGCGGGGCCCAGGCACTCCTCGTGGACGGCGACGGCCCTGAGGAGAAGAAGGCCAAGCCCGCGCGTACGCATTGGGACATGTTGATGGAGCGGCGTACCCGCGAGGAACTCGAAGAGGTCCTCGAGGAACGGCTCGCCGTTCTGCGTTCCGGGGCGATGAACATCGCTGTTCATCCCCGGGACAGCCGCAAGTCTGCGTAGCGGGACGCCGCAAAAAACAACACACGCCAAGAACCGCAGGTGCCGTACGTCAGCTTGACGTACGGCACCTGCGGTTCTGTGCGTTCCTCCTCGACGAGGGGAGAGGGTCAAACAAGTTCGACGAGAGTCGGACAAGAAAATCCGGGGGCTTCGCCCCCGGATCAGCTCAGCCGCTCAGCTCACTTGTTCAGCGGCGGCCTCGGCCCCTGCGGGGCATCACCGGGCTCGTCCCTGATGACCTCACCCTGCACGACCTTGCCGTCGGGCCGGTGCATACGGGCCTGCTGGAAGGCGTCGCCGAACGAACCCGGGCCCGCCTCACGCAGCTTTCGGTCGAAGGTCCGCTCCGCATAGCTGCTCAGGGCCTTCTGGACCGGCGGAATCAGCAGGATCAGGCCCAGTGCGTCCGAGATCAGGCCCGGCAGCATGATCAGCAGGCCGCCGAGCATCATCAGGCCGTTGCCACCGCCGCGCTCCGGGGTGCCGCCGCGCTGCAGCGCCTCGTTCAGCGCCTGGAAGGCGCGTCGCCCCGCCCGCTTGATGACCACCGAGCCCAGTACGAGACCGGCGAGCAGCAGCAGGAACACCGTGAGCCCGCCCGCCACGTCCGCGACCACGGTCAGCAGCCAGATCTCCAGCACCAGCCAGGCGGCGATGCCCAGCGGCAGGAAGGTGCGCAGCCGGGAGCGACGGGGCCGGGCGGGATAGGTGGGGGGCGGAGCGCCAGTCGTCATGCACCCAGTGTGCCTGGCCTCGGCTCAGAGCGGGATAAGAGGAGGATGGGCCGCTACGACGGTCGCGACGGCGGCGACGACTTCGTGCGGTCCAGCAGCTTGCCCACCCGCTCCCGCGCGCCCCACGACGTGACCCGCCACAGCGCCTCGACGAGGATGTCGCGGCTCATCTTCGAGTCACCGAGCTCGCGCTCGACGAAGGTGATCGGCACCTCGACGACATGGAAGCCGGCCTTGACCGCGCGGCGCGCGAGGTCGACCTGGAAGCAGTAGCCCTGGGAGGCGACGTCGTCGAGGCCGAGGCCCTCGAGGGTCTCGCGGCGGAAGGCGCGGTAGCCGCCCGTGATGTCGCGCAGGGGCAGGTCCAGGGCGACCCGGGAGTAGAGGCTGCCGCCGCGGGAGATGAACTCGCGGGACTTGGGCCAGTTCACGACCCGGCCGCCGGGTACCCAGCGGGAGCCGAGGACCAGGTCGGCGCCCTTGAGGGCGGTCAGCAGACGGGGCAGTTCCTCGGGCTGGTGGGAGCCGTCGGCGTCCATCTCGACCAGGACGCCGTAACCGTTCTCCATGCCCCAGTGGAAGCCCGCGAGATACGCGGCGCCGAGGCCCTCCTTGCCCTTGCGGTGCAGGACTTGGACGTGGTCGTCCTCGGCGGCCAGTTCGTCCGCGAGCTTGCCGGTGCCGTCGGGGCTGTTGTCGTCGGCCACGAGCACGTGCGCTTCGGGGACCGCCTTGCGGACCCGGCCGACGATGCTCTTGATGTTCTCCGCCTCGTTGTAGGTCGGAATGATCACCAACGCCGTGCCGAGCGGGCCGAACCGCTTCCCCCGGTCATGAGCCGCGAGGGTCCCGTCGCCGTCGTTCACTGCTGCCCCTTCACATCCGTACGCAGACGTCCACCATAGTGGGCGCCGCCTGCGCTGACGTGACAGCACGTTCGTATGGCGGTGTCGATTCCGCAAGAGCCGGGTAGGCCTGGGTTCTGGCGCATCCGTACGGCGGGGCAGTCGTCCTGCGGATGGGGGCCCGGCGCCCTTCGGGCCGACCTGGGGCCCGCTGGCTGCGGGTCGACCGAAAGCCGTTGTCTACTGAGCGCCCGGGCCCCACCCGGGTCACACCTCCCCGACCGGCCGGAACGTTCCGTCGTCGCCGCGCGGGCACTGAGCCTGGCTCCCAGTGACGGTGCCCCGGTACGGCACACCGTCCCTGACCCAGCGGCGTTGCGACGGGTTCCCGGAAGTTCCGCGGTTCCCCGGTCGGGCGTCCGGTGGTGGACTCGGCCGAACCTACCGGCCCCGGGCCTCCGCCTGTCAACAGCCGTTTGACCTGCGCAAATTCGCCCAATTCGCTGGTCAGCGCAGAGGATGCGCAGGTCGCGCGACGGGGCGGAGCGGATCGATCCGGTTCGCGCCACCCCGGGAGATCACTCGCCCGGCCGTACGAAGACCGTTCGTCCGCCCACAACCGTGCTCAGGCAGGTCGGGAGTTCCCGGCCGGGGGTCAGGTCGGGCAGGCCGGGGGTGCCGGAGCGGGGGTCGGTGGACCAGCGCGCGACCCGGTCGTCGGGGGCCTGGACCACCAGTTCGCCGGTGCGCCACACGGCGTAGTCGGCCGGCGCGCCCGGCACCAGGACTCCCGCGTCGTCGCGCCCGATCGCCCGCCAGCCGCCGCGCGTGTGCGCCGTGAAGGCGGCGCGCACGGACACCTGGTGCTCGGGCGTGTGATGGAACGCGGCCGCGCGGACCGTGCCCCACGGGTCGAGGGGCGTGACGGGGCTGTCGGAGCCGAAGGCGAGGGGTACGCCGGCGCGCAGCAGGGCCGCGAAGGGGTTCAGTGAGCGGGCGCGTTCGGCGCCCAGGCGCTGGGCGTACATGCCCTCTTCGCCGCCCCACAGCGCATCGAACGCGGGCTGCACCGAGGCGGTCAGGCCGAGCTCGGCGAAGGCGGCGATGGTGTCGGGGCTGAGCATCTCGGCATGCTCGACGCGATGACGGGCGGCGCGGACGCGGGCGAGCCCGAGCTTCTCGGCGGCGGCGCGGACGCCCTCGACGACCGCGGTCACGGCGGCGTCGCCGATCGCGTGGAAGCCCGCCTGGAGGCCGGCCTCGGTGCAGGCGGCGACGTGGGCGGCGACGGCGGCCGCGTCCAGGTAGGCGGTGCCGGTGTGGGCGGCGTCGGCGTACTGCTGGTGCAGACAGGCGGTGTGGGAGCCGAGGGCGCCGTCGACGAACAGGTCACCGGCCGCGCCGATCGCGCCCAGCTCCCGTGCCTTGTCGACGTCCTGCTCCGCCCAGTAGCCGACGACCCGCGGGCCGGCTCCTTCGGCGGCGAGCGCGAGCAGGCCGGTGAAGTCGTCCTCGGAGGAGATGTCCGGCCCGCCGCACTCGTGGACGGTGCCGATTCCGAGGGACGTGGCGCGAGCGAGAGCGGCGCGCTGGGCCTCGGTGCGCTGGGCGGGGGTGATGGCGGCCAGCGCGGTGGCGCGCACGGCGTGGTGGGCGCCGGCGACGAGCGGGGCGTCCGCCGCGCCGAGGTCGCCGGGCGTCATGTCCAGCAGGGCCGTGGTGACGACCGCCGAGTGGACGTCGATACGGGAGAGATACAGGGGGCGGCCACCGGTGGCCTCGTCGAGCTCGGCACGCGTCGGCGGACGACCGCCGGGCCAGCGCGAGGCGTCCCAGCCGTGACCGAGCAGTACCCGGTCGTGCGGCCGGGCGGCGGCGAAGGCACGCACCAGGGCGAGCGCCGCCTCCAGGGAGGGTGCGCCGGACAGGTCGAGGCCGGTGAGGGCGAGGCCCGTGGCGGTGCTGTGCACATGCGCATCGGTGAACGCGGGCGTGACCAGAGCACCGTCCAGATCGACGACCTCGTCCACACCGTCCGCGAAGGCATCGGCGGCCCCCTCGGAGCCGACCCAGGCGACCTGTCCGCACTCGACGACCATCGCGGTGGCGAAGGGATCGGCGGGGCTGTGGACTTCTCCGCGGCGGAGAAGGACGGTCTTCGGTTCGGCGCTGCGCTCACTCATGGAGAACAGTCTCGCGCCTCGCTCCGACCGCCCCGGACAGGGGGCACTAGATCTTGGGCGGCCGAGCCTCATAGGGCGTGGACAACACCACGGTGGTCCGCGTCGAAACGCCGGCCAGCGACCGCAGCCGGGCCAGCAGCTCCTCCAGCTCGTGCGGCGTGGCCACACGGACCTTCAGGATGTAGTTCTCGTCGCCGGCGACGCTGTGACAGGCCTCGATCTCGGGAACCCCGGCCAGTCGGTCCGCGATGTCGTCGGGGGCGCTGGGGTCGAACGGTTTCACCGAGATGAACGCGGTCATGGGCAGCCCCACCGCCTCGGAGTCCACGACCGCGGCATAGCCACGGATGACGCCGCGCTGCTCGAGCCGGCGCACCCGCTGGTGCACGGCAGACGTGGACAGGCCCGTGGCCTTGCCCAGGTCGGTGTAGCTCATCCGCCCGTCTTTGACGAGCAGCTGCACGATTTGTCGGTCCAGCTCCTCCATGGCGCAAGAACCTACAGTGCGGCTGATCTCCCCGGATACCCGAGCAGCCCAGGTCATGCCCGGTTTGTGATGTCTCCGAGAGGCTGCTGTGAGCCGACTGAGGGACAAACCGGCCGCCGCGGGCACCTGCGAGCGGCATGTGACGAACGCCACAGGCCTCGAACAGGCTCCGTGATGTTCTCGTGATTACCGCCGAGATCGGACGGGAAGTGCTTGCTGTGGTCGAGGCCGCAGTGCCTTCACGGCCCAGCCCGAGGGGGAGAACCCAATGCAGAGTCTTAAGCGCCCTGGTCGTACCGCACCCAAGCGGCTCCAGCCGGTTGACGAACCCGCTCCGGAGGGCGTCGAACCCGACGCCTTCGACGACGAGCTCGACGCGTACGACACCTTCGAGATGTACCGGGTGATCTGCCCGGACTGCGCGCAGCCCATCGCCTTGCTGGCGGACGAGGAGGTTCTGCCGGAACACGCGCTGTGCGCCTCTCCGTGGAACCCGTTCGGCCTCACGGTCTGCGCCGGTACGGGCCGCAGGGCCGCCGAGGCCCGCTCCGCGGACGAGTCGGAGGAGCCCCACGAGCAGGACACCGCCCTGCTGTTGACGCTCCCTCAGGGGCTGGACTGGCGGACCCAGCCCTTCTCGCACGTCGGTGGCCCGGGCTCGCGTCCCATCAGGGTCCCGGACATGCGGCGTCAGGCCGCCTGAGCGCACGACGCCGCGCGCGGCGAGAGCGCCGCATCGCTCACTTCCAGTAGCTGCCCTGCACCATGGCTCGCAGGCTGCCGTGGTGCAGGATCAGTGTGTCCGGGTCCGCCGGGACGGCTACTTCGCCGAAGTAGGCCTGGCGGTAGGCGATCCGCAGCATGACGACGGCGTGCCGCAGGGCGGCGTACAGCGTGTGGAAGTCCATGTCACGTGGCGTGTGACCGGTGAGGTCGGCGTAGCGGGCCTCCACGCGTGCGCGGCGCAGGAAGTCGGGCAGTCCGCGCTGCCCGAAGGCGACCGTCAGGTCCTGGAAGAAGCGGTGCAGATAGACGGTCCAGCCGAGGTCGACCTCGCGCGGGGCGAGTGCCGCCATCTCCCAGTCGAGCACGGCGGCGGGCTCGAAACCGTCGTAGATGACGTTCCCGATGCGCGCGTCGCCCCAGTTGAGCACGGGTGCGCCCGGATCACTCGGCCACAGCTCCTCCAGGCGGTCGAAGGCGTCCTCGATGAGCGGTGAGCGAGCGAGTCCGTCGACCACCCATTCGTAGTAGGCACGTTGGGCCGTGACATGCCTCCGCAGTGCGTCACCCTCGCCCGGGAGGGTGAGGAACTCGGCGTCCTGCGGCGGGACTTGGTCGTGCAGCCGGGCCAGCAACCCGATGCTGGCCCCTTCCAGCCGCTCGCGCTCCTCGTCGCTCGCGGCATGCAGCCAGTTGCCCTCGTAGGTGTACGGCATCACGTCCGGCGGCACGCGCCCTTCGACGCGCTCCATGACGAAGAAGGGCGCCCCCAGCGGGCCGGGGTCCTCCTCCAGCCACAGCGCCCTCGGCACGGGCAGATCCGTGTGCTCGGCGACGACGCGCAAGGTCCGGTACTGGCGCGGCATGTCGTACACCGGGAAGACGGTGTACGCCGCCGGGTCCGCCGCGAGCCGCAACGCGCAGGCGCGCACCGATGTTTCGGGGTGCTCGATGTCGAAGAGCAGGGTTTCGCTGGACATGCCGTTGGACTCGGGGGCCGTGACGCCGACCGCCTTGGCCCCCGGCAGCCGGGTGCCGAGCCACGCGGTGAGACGGCGGGTGATCTCCTCCGGATCGCGGGTGGTGGTGCGCGGGCGGGGCCGTGGTGCCGTGGCTGCCATACTGCAAACCCCCTACGGTGCGACCGACTTGAAGTCCGCGAACCCGCTCGGGTCGTGCCGTCCGAACGAGCCGTGCTCGAAGATGCCGTGGCCGACCCGGCCGCCCAGCCGGAAGCGCGCGGCGTGGTCGGTGACGCCGTACGCGGCCAACGGGTGGGCCTCGGTGAGGTCGTAGGTGCGCCGGTCGGTCCATCCGCGCCCGCGCCACATGCCGTGCTGCCAGTCGTCCGCGGGCGGGTAGCCGGCGCCGATGGCGAGCGGGGAGGAGGTGAGGACCTCCACCTCGAGCTCCTGCGGCTTGCGGATGTCGCCGAGGTGGATGAGGGCGCGTTGCGGGTGGCGGGTGCCCGGGTGGTAGCCGATCTCGGCCTGGGGCCAGCCCAGTTGGCGGTCACGCCGGCCGGGGCGGACCATCGTCGCCTCGCTCAGCGAGCGATGCCCGTCGGCGTCCTCCTGGACGATCACCATCAGGAACCGGTCCTCGAAGCGCACCGGGCACCAGATCCAGTGGAAGCCCTCCGTCGGGTGCTCCTCGGCGAACCGCCCGCCCTCCTCGCCGGGCATGGGGCGCACACCCCAGCTGCGGTCGCGGGTACCGGTCCACTCGGTGGGTGTGACGCGGAATTCCGCACCCCCCGCGCGCACGACACCCTGCACGCCGCCCGCCTGCACGAAGCGGCGCCCTTCGAGGGTGAGCCGGTCACCGCGGCGCTGGAGGTGGTGCGGTTCCCAGAGGGCCGGGAAGTCGGCCGTCCAGGTGATGTCGTACGACAACTCGTCGTCGTCGCACGTCAGTCGCAGGCGGCGCAGCGGTTCCGCGACCTCGATGCGCAGCGGTCCGACGGCGAGCCGCATCCGGTCCTCGCCGAGGGCGTCCGAGGCCCGCACCGCGTGCAGCGTGTCGCCCACCCGCAGGGTCGCGTACGCGTCGATCACCCCGGCGTTCGGGTACACCCCGAGTCCGAGGATCAGCAGGGCACGCCCCTCGTGGTCGAGGACGTGGAAGATGCAGCGGTCGTAGGCGTTGCGGTCGCTGGTCGCGACGTACCTCATGGACAGCGGCACCTGGTGCACCGGGTACTCGTCGAGCGGTACGGGGCGGTGGTCGTCGGCCATGGCTGACCTCCCTGGCGGCGGCTGGGCTGACGGTACGTCAGACAGCCGTACGTGGCCAGAGAGTGGGCCGGACGTCCGTGAACTCACGCCCGATTTCGGCGAGCGGTGACTTGTCCGGCCACCTCCGCGTTGCCCTGGTATGCCCCCCACCTATTCGGCGACCGGACCGCAGCGCCGCATCTTCGTTCCGCGGCCGGCAGGAACGCTTGCGCCGGCGCCTCCGCAGCAGCCGGATCCGCCCATCTACCGCGAGCTGATGCGCACCTGGGCCGACCGTGGCCGCACCCTGCCCGGGCACCACGACCCGGAGTGGATCCGGCTCGCGGCGCCGCAGGTCAAGCGTGGTCAGTTCAGCGTTCCTCGGGACCTGCTAGGTGACGGGCGATGACCATCCGCTGAATCTGGTTGGTGCCCTCGACGATCTGCAGGACCTTGGCCTCGCGCATGTAACGCTCGGCCGGGAAGTCCGCGGTGTAGCCGTACCCGCCGAGGATCTGTACGGCGTCGGTGGTGACCTTCATCGCCGTATCGGTGCAGTGCAGCTTGGCCATGGCCGCCTGCTTGGCGAACGGCCGGCCGGCGTCGCGCAGCCGTGCCGCCGCCAGGTACAGCGCGCGTCCCGCCTCGATCTGCGTCGCCATGTCGGCGATCATGAACCGCAGGCCCTGGAAGTCGGCGATCGGCTTGCCGAACTGCCGCCGCTCGGTCGCGTACGTCACCGCCTCGTCGAGCGCCGCCTGGGCCACCCCGATCGCACAGGCCGCGATGCCGAGCCGCCCGGAGTCCAGCGCGGACAGGGCGATGGCGAAGCCCTGGCCCTCGTCGCCGATGCGCCGCTCGTCGCCGACCCGGACCCCGTCGAAGTGGACCTGGGCCGTCGGCGAGCCCTTCATCCCCATCTTCTTCTCGGGTGCGGCCGCGCTCAGCCCCTGGGCGTCGCCGGGCACGAGGAAGGCGGTGATTCCGCGCGGGCCGTCCTCGCCGGTGCGCGCCAGGACCGTGTAGAAGTCGGCGATGCCGCCGTGCGTGATCCAGGCCTTGGTGCCGGTGATCACCCAGTCGTCGCCGTCACGGACCGCCTTGGTGCGCAGGGAGGCCGCGTCCGAGCCCGACGCCGGTTCCGACAGGCAGTACGCGCCGAGCAGTCCGCCGCCGAGCATCGCGGACAGGTGCTCGACCTGCTGCTGCTTGGTGCCGTAGGCGGCCAGGGAGTAGGAGGCCAGGGTGTGCACGCTGGCGCCGAGGCCGACGGTGAGGCGGACCGCGGCGAGCTCCTCGAGGACCTGGAGGTAGACCTCGTAGGGCTGGTCGCCGCCGCCGTACTCGACGTCGTAGGGCAGGCCGAGGAGTCCCGATTCCGAGAGCAGGGTGAAGACCTCGCGCGGGAAGCGTCCGGCGTCCTCCTCCTCGGCCGCCTTCGGGGCGATCTCACGCTGCGCGATGTCGCGGACGAGCGAGATCAGATCCCGGGCCTCGTCCGTGGGCAGTTGACGGTCCACCGGCTGCGGGGCGCGGTCGGGCATGTCGACGATCCTCCCTGTCGGGCACGTCGGCGGACGTACGCCTTGGGTGGGGCGGCTCCGCCGGGTCTCACTGGTGCCGGTCCGATGCTCGCAATTTCCGGGTCTCGAAAGCTGCTGAACAGCGGCTGTGCGCTGTGAGTATGCCCGATCGGAGGCAACCGGTCACCAGTTAACGACCGCTCACTCCAAGAAGTATCCAGCAAGTTATCCGCGGCACCGAAATTGGTCCGAACCATTGACGTACTGGTCTAGTCCTCCTACCTTGACGGAGCGGTTCACATCATCGCGTTCATGCCAATCGGCCCAGCTCCCCTCTCCCCCACGGAGGAGACACCCCGATGCTCACTTCGCACCGCCCCCGCGTCCGGTTCCGGGCGCTCGTGTCCGCCGCGTGCGCGGCCGTCCTCGGCGCCGGGCTGCTCGCCGGCGCAGGCACCGCCACAGCCGAACCCGCCCCCTCGGCGCCAAGACCGGCCGCCGGCTCCAAGGTCGTCGGCTACTTCACCGAATGGGGCACGTACGACCGCAAGTACTACGTCAAGAACATCGAGACGTCCGGCTCCGCGGCCAAGCTGACCCACATCAACTACGCGTTCGGCAATGTCACCGGCGGCAAGTGCGCGATGGGCGACAACTACGCCGCGACCGAACGCACCTACACCGCCGCCGAGTCCGTGGACGGCGTCGCCGACACCTGGGACCAGCCGCTGCGCGGCAACTTCAACCAGCTGCGCGAGCTCAAGAAGAAGCACCCGGGCCTGAAGGTCCTGTGGTCCTTCGGCGGCTGGACCTGGTCGAACGGCTTCGGTGAGGCGGCCCGCAACCCCGCCGCGTTCGCGCAGTCCTGCTACGACCTGGTCGAGAACTCCAAGTGGGCCGACGTCTTCGACGGCATCGACATCGACTGGGAGTACCCGAACGCCTGCGGCGCCACCTGTGACACCAGCGGACGGGAGGCCTTCAAGAACCTGATGTCGGCGGTGCGCGCCAAGTTCGGCTCCGGCAACCTGGTCACCGCGGCGATCACGGCCGACGCCACGAGCGGCGGCAAGATCGACGCGGCGAACTACGCGGGCGCGGCGCAGTACGTCGACTGGTACAACCCGATGACGTACGACTTCTTCGGGGCCTGGGACGCGACCGGTCCGACGGCTCCGCACTCCGCGCTGAACTCCTACTCCGGCATCCCGAAGGCCGGCTTCCACACCTCGGCGACCATCGCCAAGCTCAAGGGCCTCGGCATCCCGTCGTCCAAGCTGCTGCTCGGCATCGGCTTCTACGGCCGCGGCTGGACGGGCGTCACACAGTCGGCGCCCGGCGGCACGGCGACCGGGGCGGCCGCAGGCACCTACGAGGCGGGCATCGAGGACTACAAGGTCCTCAAGACCAAGTGCCCCGCGACCGGGACGGTGGGCGGCACCGCGTATGCCAAGTGCGGGAGCAACTGGTGGAGTTACGACACCCCCGCGACCATCGCGACGAAGATGACGTACAAGAACCAGCAGGGGCTGGGCGGGACGTTCTTCTGGGAGCTGAGCGGGGACACGACGGGCGGTGAGCTGATCAAGGCGATCAACTAGCCGGTCGCACGGGGGGCCAGGGGCGGAGGACCACGAGACCTCCGCCCCTTGTCGTGGGCGCGGCCGGGTCAGCCGTCGCGGCGGGCCGGCTCCGGTGCCGGGTAGGCGGGGTCCATCTCCTCGATGGCGCGCATGGCCCCGCCGAGAGTCTTCACCAGCAGGTCGCGCATGGTGTCGCGGGGCAGCTCGGGGCGGTCGATCCAGTCGAGAGTGGCTCCCTCGACGCTGCACACCCAGGCGAGCAGGCCCATCCGGGCCAGCGGGGCGATGTCGGTACGGCCGTACGCCCCCTCGGACAGGGTCGCCACGATCGCCGCGCGCACGCCGTCCCGGATGGCGTGCACCTCGGTGTCGAAGCCGACGCCGCCGCTGACGATGGTCCGGTAGGCGGCCTGGTTGTGCTCGGCGTAGCGGAGGTAGCTGTCGATGGTGCGGTGGACGCGGTCCACCGGCTGCAGCTCGAGGCCGCTCGCGGCGAAGGTGACCAGGTCGGCGACGGAGTCCTGGATGATCGCGAGGTAGTAGCCGCGCTTGGACTGGAAGTAGTAGTAGATGAGCCCCTTGGCGACATGGGCCTGCCGGGCGATGTCGTCCATGGAGAGCGCGTCGTACGACGTGTCGGCGAACAGCTTCCGCCCGATGACGATGAGTTCGGCACGGCGCGCCATCGAGCGCTCGGTGCCGCGGGCCCGGGGACGGGCCGCGTCGCGCTGCTGACTGATATTCAATTTCGACCCTGTTATCCAACGGGCGGCGGGACATCCGCAGTATGGCAGAGGCACACCAGCTGCTCGTTCGAGTCTGATCGGCCTTGATGAAGCCGCTCTACAGCAGAGTCGGTAAATGTCCGGCCAAAGATGCCTGTGTGTGTCAAGTCACAGCAGGCCGAGCTGCGTGACCAGCATCGCGACGACCACGACGAGGGTCCAGCCCAGGACGTGCTCGAGGATCTTCGGGCCGTCTTCCTCGGGGCCGCCGGTACGGACGCGGGCGGCGGTGGCTGAGTGCGCGGTCATACGCCCACCCTGCCACCGCGAACGGCACCTGCGGCGGAGAGGTTGCTCACAGCACAAACCCGCTCAGCGCACCCCCACCGCCGCGAGCGCCGCGCGCTGGCTCGGGGTCGGACGCGCCGGGAAGTAGAGGTAGCACACACCGCCGGTGCCGGAGACGACCTTGCCGTCGGCGTTGTACCGCTTGGTCCGCAGCCAGATGTTCTCCCACTCGCGCCTCTTGTAGACGCGCCGCACCGCCTCGTTGCTCGGTGAGTTCGGGTCGTTGGCGATCACGTCGCCGTCGGCGGTGAAGCCGACGACGGTCATCAGATGCCCGGCCGTGCCGTACCCGGCCCCGGTCAGCTCCTCCTTCAGGAAGGACTGGGACGTTATGGCCGGGATGCCGGCCGCGATCAGCCTCTCCAGATCGGTGAGCGAGCGGAGCCGGGTGACGACGCCCTGCATGTCCTTGAAGGTGGCCGCGTAGGCGGCGTTGAACGGCCAGTTCCCGCAGCCGTCGTACTGGTAGTCGAACGTGTACCGGGCCGCGTGGCAGACCTGCGGGTCGGCGAACGCCGGGTCGACCCAGGCCAGCTGCTCCTGGGTGAGCCGGCCGCCCCAGTACTCGACGATCATCTGCGAGGAGGTGGGGCTGCACCAGGCCTCGCCGCCGTTGTCGTACTCGGGGTACTGGCCGACGTGGGTCTCCTGCGAGTAGCGCGGGACGGTCAGCTCCCGGGCGCGGCCGGGAGCGGCGGCCGGGACGGTGAAGCGGTCGGGGACGTCGGAGCCCATCGCGCCGACCCGCCAGACCTTGGGGGTGATCTTCGTGCCGGGCTTGCGGTAGAGGGTGAGCCGCAGCCGGTAGGAGGCCAGGCGCAGCCCGGTGGCCGGGTCGTCGATGGCGAACGTGTCCGTCCAGACACTGCTCTTGTCGTCACTCTGGTCGTCGACCGAGGTCCGCCGGATGTCCTGGTCGCCGGCTGCCCAGCGGCCGAGCACGTACCAGGGGGTGGCGGTGCCGTCCGAGTACGTCCCCTGCAGTTCGATCCCGAGCCAGCTGCCGTCGGGGGTGTGCGCGTTCCAGGAGGCGATCGCCTCGGTCGCGGGGACGGTGAGCCGGTGGACGGGGGACGTCCAGGTCGCGTACTCCCAGCGGGCGGTCCTGCCGGTGTGCGGGTCCGTGTAGTCGGTGGTGCCGGCGGCCTTGGCGATCACGATGCCGGGGCGGGCGCCGGCGACGGCCCGAGTGCCCCGGGCTGCGCCGCTGTGCCAGTCGGCGTACGAGGTCCAGGCGCGGTTGTCGACGGTGCGGGCCGGGGCGGAGGCGGGGCCCTTGGCCACGGGGCGGGCGCCGGCGACCGCGGGGCCCGCGCTGCCGGTGACGGCTGCGGCGACCGCGGCCGCCAGAACGATTCTGCGGGACGGCTGTTCGGCTCTGCTCATGGGCGGAAGAACCCCCAGGTGTCCGAGTCGGGCGGGTCCAGTGCACGTTTGTCCGCCAACTATGACCGCGGGGGCCTTCGTCTGCCAGCACTTGGCGCATGGCGCGCCCCACCAATATTGGTGTCGACCAGTGGCATGAAGGGAGGCCGGTCGCCTGCCCCCCCAACCACCCCGCGCGCTGGGTGGGATGGACGAGCGGTGGTCCCGGCGTACGCCATTGCGGCGGCGTACGCCGGGAAGGGGTGACGAATCGTCAGACGAGGTCCATCGCGGCGACCTCGTCGGGGCGGCCGTAGCTGACCGGGCCGTGGAAGCGGCGGCGGGCCGAGGCGAACCACCACACCGTGGCCACGGCCAGGACGCCGGCCAGCGCGATCGGTGCGTAATTGAAGGTGTCGACGGTGACCGGCGAGGCGTGCGGCAGCATGAACAGGACGCTGCTGAGCAGGATCCAGGTCACCGCGACCACCCCGACCGGCCGTCCCCAGCGGCCCAGGTGCCACGGCCCCGGCTGGAACTCGTCACCGAGGCGCAGCCGGAGCAGGATCGGGACGGCGTACGCGAGGAAGAGTCCGACGACGTTGACGCTGACGATGGCGGTGAACGCCGTGTGCGACCACCAGCCGGGCAGCACGAGCGCCAGCGAGCAGGCAACCGCGAGCCACACCGCCTTCACGGGGGTGCGGGTGCGCGGCGAGACCGAGTGCCACCAGCGGGAGCCGGGCATCGCGCCGTCCCGGGAGAAGGCGAAGATCTGCCGGGTGTTGCTGGTGAGGTTGGCGAGGCCGCAGAAGAGCATCGCGCCGATCACGATCAACAGCAGCACCTTGGCGGTGCCCACTCCGAGCCCGTCGATCAGGATCTGCACGGGAGGTGCGTCGGCGCTCGCCACGCGGTCGTAGTCACGAATGCTGTAGACCAATGCGAGCATCAGCAGCAGCCCCGCTATCGCGGAGTATGCGATCGCCCGCGTGATCCCCCGCGGCGCATTGACCGTCGCCCGGACGGTTTCCTCGGACATGTGGAAGCTGCCGTCGAAGCCGGTGAAGGTCCAGCTCGTGACCAGCAGACCGAGCATCCCGCCGTAAAGGGCGCTCGTGAAACCGGTGTTGTTCGCGAAATGCGTGACGAACGAAGCCGACTGATGATGATCGGGCATGACGACCAAAGCGCTCACGATGACGACGAGCCCGATCAGCAGCCACCACACCGAGATCCGGTTCAGTACGGCCACCATGTGCACGGTGTAGGTGTTGGCCAGCCCCTGCAGCACGATGATCAGCGCTGTGATCAGCACCGTCCGGTGGCCCGAGGGCTCGTAGGAGGGCCACTGCAGGGCGATGAACGCCTGGATGAAGGTCGCGGCGGCGTACCCGGTGGCGGCCGTGCCGCCGACCTGGCCCACGAAGTTCAGCCAGCCGGTGTACCAGGACCAGGCACCCTTGTGCCGTTTGGCGAGTTTCCCGGCGGAGAAATACAGCGCACCGCTCGTCGGATATGCGGAGGCGACTTCCGCCATTGCTGCTCCCACGAAGAGCACCATGACGGACACGCCGATCCAGCCGAAGACGAGAACGCTCGGACCGCCCGCGTTCAGACCGAATCCGATTCCCGAGAAGATTCCCGAGATTATGTTGATGATGGTGAATGAGATGGCGAAATTGTCGAACGCCTGAAAGCGGCGGGTCAGCTTTCTCGGATAACCCATCGCATGCAGGGTCGCGTCGTCGTCGAGCGCGCTCGGATCGGCTCCCCCGCGCACTCGGGCACGCGGGGCCGTCATCCTTTCTGACACGGGTCGGACCTTTCTCTTGGTGGGGGGTTGCGGTCCGTCAGGCACCCGGCACGGGCAGGCCGCAGACGCGGCGCGCCCGGGACAGCTGCTCGGCCGGGTCACCGAAGGCGGACCAGGGCATGCGCGAGGCGTACGGCCCCATCGCCGTAAAGGCGGCGCGTGCCTCCTCCTCGTGCCGGGCCATGACCAGGGCATGCGCGAGGTAGGCCAGGTCGAGGACCGGCGTGAAGGAGTAGTCGGTGACCGTGGGCAGCCAGGCGTGGTGGATCGCCAGAGCGGTCGTACGCCACTGCGGCTGCTCCCAGACCCGGTCGGCGAGCAGCTGGGTCGGGTCGTAGCACTCCACCAGGGCGACCAGCGGCAGCAGGCGCAGCGGCGAGTCGGCGGGCGCCCGCTGGCCGAGGAAGGCGGCGACGTCCCAGGCGGCGGTCACGGAGCCGCCGTACCGGGTGAAGAAGCAGGCCAGAAAGCGGTGGTGGGCCTCGCGGTGCCAGGGGTCGATGGAGAGGATGTGGGCGAACAGGCGCCACGGCCCGGGCGGGGCGGTGAGCAGCCCGCGCGGCGCCCGGTCGCGCAGCCGGTGCAGCCGGGCCATGGCCAGCTTGGCCACCCAGGGCGTGGGATCGGCGGGGTCCGCCGTCGCGGCCCGGTCGCAGGCGGCCAGCGCTATCCGCTCCAGCGCCTCGGTGCGCGGGTCACGCGCGTCGGCCGCGCGCAGCGCCCGCAGCACCGCCACCCGCGCCCACAGCAGCGCCGCCTCGGGCCCGGGATCGTCGGCGAGCCAGCGCTCGACGAGATCGGAGTCGGCGGCCTCCGAGGCGAGCACGAGAGAGCGATGGGCCCGCAGGGCGAAGTCACCCCGCGTTTCGGCCAGGGCATCGCCGGCGCTCAGATATCGCCCGGCCCGGACATCGACGCATACGCTCGCGAGCACGCGGTCGTCGGCCGCCGGATGCCACACATACTGCCCCTCGAATAACCCCGCGGCCATCTGTCCCAGCCCATCCCCGTTACGGCGCCTCACAGTTGCACACCAGGCACCTTACTCAGCGTGCGGCTCAACCGGAACGCAGATTTCACTGTGGTGGCTTGAGTTTTTCGGCGGCAATGCGGACATCCGGCGGCTAGTTCAAAGCGACACCTTTTCTCATCCCGTCTCTGCATCCGCTTTCACCCGCTACTAGAATGTTCCAACGAAATATGCCCACCACCCCGTCTCACTTCAGGAAAAACGATTCACGACCTCGCCACCCGGCTCCGCCGGCTCCCCCCGTCCTGCGGCCCGGTCCGCCTGATCGGCGTCGACGGGCACGCCGGCTCCGGAAAGTCCACGTTCGCCGGGCAGTTGGCCCGGGCACTGGGTGACGCCCCGGTGCTGCGCCTCGACGACATCGCGAGCCACGACGAGCTGTTCGAGTGGACCGGACGGTTGCTGACCCAGGTCATCGAACCGCTCGCGCGGGGCGGGACCGCCCGCTGCACGCCCTACGACTGGCGGACCCGCCGCTTCGGACCGCCCCGCGCGCTGCCGCCCGCTCCGGTGATGCTCGTCGAGGGTGTCGGCGCCGGCCGCCGCGCCCTGCGCCCGTATCTCGCCCAGCTGCTCTGGATGGAACTGCCACGCGAGGAATCCTGGGCGCGGGGCCGCGCACGGGACGGGGAGGAGCAGCGGGAGTTCTGGGACGGGTGGGTCGGGGCGGAGCGAAAGCACTTCGACGAGGACCCGTCCAGGCCCTTCGCGGACCTTCTGGTTCGGCAGTGCGGGAAGGGATATGAGGTGATTCCTGGGCCTGCCGAGACCAATGGACCGGACCTCACCATCACACACGGTGACGACCCATCGGCAATGTGCTGAACTTGTGAAGAGCCCTCCGGAGCAAGTTCGCGGAGTGCCTCAACTCTGCTTGACCCGGGGGCCGTACAGGACTTACGTTCTGAATGTGCGGTCATTCGAGGCCGCCCGCAGACGCGAAGCCCCCGGTTGTTCCCCCGTGATCGGGGGCTTCGTTCTGCCCTCACCCCACTTTTCGGGCGCCGAGAGGCGCGATTCGCTCACCCTCGGTCACCGAGGGCGCTCCGCCCGATCTGCTCCCACCTCGACAAACGGCCGGTGCGGCACCCTGGGGCGGGCGACACCCTCGCAGGTACGATGCCATCGGTGCGACCTACGGACGGCTGCTCTGCGCACCGTTGCAACTCCGGTCTGCGGCACGGCGGTTCGACCACGGCGGCCGACGGACGAGCGGTCGGCCAACCGACGGGGGCACGGTTTGTGGGGGACGTGATGGACTTCGGCACGCGGGGCCCCGAGGCTCCGGCCGACCTCGCCTGGTTGCGAGGCGTGGATGCCTACACGATGGGGGCCTATCCGCAGGCGGAGGAGGAGTTCCGCACCGCGGTCCGGATCGATCCCGGGATGGCCGACGGCTGGCTCGGCCTGCACGCGCTGCGCGTCGACACGACGACCGCGCTGCTGCGGATGTTCCGGCACCGGGACCGCTTCGGGGAACAGCGCGCACGGCACCGGCGGACCATCAACTCCTGGTACTGGCTGGGCTGGTGGGTGCAGCCGGTGCTGGAGAGCCCACGCGATCTGCTGCTGGCGCATGCCTCGCACTGGCTGGACGGCCGGCACGTCCCGGAACTGGACCGGGCGCTGGCCGGGCTCCCGCCCGTGGACACCGATCACCAGGTCCGCTTCCTGCACGCCTGCCGCGCCTATCTGGTCAAGGACTGGGACCAACTGGTCCGGCACACCGACCCACTGCTCGACGACACGATGCTCGGCATCGAGGCGGGCCTGTTCGGCGGTATGGCGCGAGTCCGGCTGGAGATGTACGGGCAGGCCGAGCCGCTGCTGTCGGCCGCGCTGATGCGGTGCCGCAGCGAGCAGCCTCAGCGCAAGGAACTGCGGTACTGGCTGGCCCGGGCGCACGAGGGCACGGGCCGGTCCGCCGCGGCACTCCCGCTCTACCGTGCCGTGCACCGCGTCGACCCCGCCTTCATGGACACCTCGGCCCGGCTCGCGGCCATCGCCGAGGGCGACGGATTCGACGACCCGGCCGACCTCGCGGCGATCACCCTCACCGGGATCGGGCCGGACCTGGGCGACGGTCCCGACGGACTCGACCCGCTCTTCGGCATCGAGGGACGGGACCTGAAGCTGTCGGACCCCGATCTGCCGCCGACCGGTCCGCTGCCGTCGGTGGCCGACCCTGCGGTGCGCGAGAAGACGTCCGTGCCGGCTCATCAGCTGCCCGCCGGGCCCACCGACCCCCAGTTACTCGAGGAGGCGCTCGCCGAGCTCGAGCGCATGGTCGGGCTGGAGCCCGTCAAGCGCCAGGTCAAGGCGCTGTCCGCCCAGTTGAACATGGCCCGGCTGCGCACCGGGCAGGGGCTGCCGGTGCAGCCGCCCAAACGGCACTTCGTCTTCTCCGGCCCCTCCGGCACCGGCAAGACCACGGTCGCCCGGATTCTGGGCCGCGTCTTCTACGCCCTCGGGCTCCTCGGCGGCGACCATCTCGTGGAGGCCCAGCGCGCCGATCTGGTGGGCGAGTATCTGGGCCAGACCGCCGTGAAGGCCAATGAACTCATCGACTCCGCGCTCGGCGGGGTGCTCTTCGTCGACGAGGCCTACTCCCTGTCCAACTCCGGCTACGGCAAGGGCGACGCGTACGGCGACGAGGCCCTGCAGGTGCTGCTGAAGCGTGCCGAGGACAACCGGGACCACCTGGTGGTGATCCTCGCCGGCTATCCCGAGGGCATGGACCGGCTGCTGGCCGCGAACCCCGGTCTGTCCTCGCGCTTCACGACCCGCGTCGACTTCCCCTCGTACCGTCCCCTCGAACTGACCTCGATCGGCGAGGTGCTCGCCGCGGAGAACGGGGACGTGTGGGACGAGGAGGCGCTGGACGAGCTGCGGTCCATCGCCGGGCACGTGGTCGATCAGGGATGGATCGACGAACTGGGCAACGGACGGTTCCTGCGGACGCTGTACGAGAAGAGCTGCGCGTACCGGGATCTGCGGTTGTCGACCTATCCGGGGGCGTTGACGAGGGACGACCTGTCGACGCTGCGGCTGCCGGATCTGATGCAGGCGTACGGCGAGGTGCTGTCGGGAAGGGGCCCGCAGGATCCGTCGGCCATGTGACGGATCCCGCGAGCCGGTGCGCCTTCAGCCGGCCATTGCCTCTTCCGGCTCCCCGGTGTTCACCCGCGGCGCAGTCACCCGCACCTCCGGCAGCTCCCGGTGCGCAGGGTCCCGTACCTCGCCGACCAGGAGTTCCAGTACGTCCTCCAGCGCGACGAGCCCCAGCACCTTGCCGGACGCGTCGGCCACCTGGGCGAGGTGGGTCGCGGCGCGGCGCATGACCGTGAGGGCGTCGTCCAGGGGCAGTTCGGAGCGCAGTGTCGTCATCGGGTGCCACACCTGCTGCGGCACCGCGCGCTGCGACTCCTCCAGGTCGAGTACGTCCTTCACGTGCAGGTAGCCCATGAAGGCGCCGTTCTCCGCCGCGACCGGGAAGCGGGAGTACCCGGTGCGGGCGGTGAGCGCGACGATCTGGCCGGGGGTGACCGACGGGCTGACGGTCACCAGGGACTCACGCTTCAGCAGGACGTCCGTCACCGGGCGGGAGCCCAGCTCCAGGGCGTCCTCCAAACGTTCCTGCTCCTCGGGGTCGAGCAGGCCCGCCTGACCGGAGTCCTCGACGAGCCGGTTGAGCTGCTCGCTCGTGAACACCGCCTCGACCTCGTCCTTCGGGTCGACGCGGAAGAGCCGCAGGATGGCATGCGATACGGCGCCGAGGGCCACGGTGATCGGCTTGCAGAAGCGGGCGAACCAGACCAGGCCGGGGCTGAGCCACAGCGCGACCTTCTCCGGCGCCGCCATGGCCAGATTCTTCGGCAGCATCTCGCCGATGACCAGGTGGAAGAAGACGACCGCGGCGAGCGCGATGGCATAGGTGAGCGGATGGATCAGGCCGTGCGGCAGGTGGATCCATTCGAACACCGGCGTCAGCAGGTGCGCCACCGTCGGTTCGGCGACCGCGCCCAGCGTCAGTGAGCACACGGTGATGCCGAACTGCGCCGCCGCCATCATCTGCGGCAGCCGCTCCAGGCCGTACAGCACCTGACGGGCCCGTGCCGTGCCCAGCGGTTCGATCTGGCTGCGGCGGACCGAGACGAGGGCGAACTCGGCGCCGACGAAGAATCCGTTGGCGAGCACGAGCAGCGCGGCGAAGAGGAGTTGGAGCACGCTCATCGGGCGACCTCCACCACGGCACCGGTCCGGACCAGCCGGACGCGCTCGGCGCGGTAGTGGCCGACCCGGCGCACCGACAGCCGCCAGCCCGGCAGTTCCGCCTTGTCGCCGACGGCCGGGATCCGCCCGAGCAGGTCGGCGACCAGTCCGGCGACGGTCTCGTACGGCCCCTCGGGCACGTCGAGTCCTATGCGCAGGAGGATGTCGACGCGGCAGCTGCCGTCGGCGTCCCAGGCGGGGCGGCCGTCCTCCGGCGGGGCGGCGGCGAGTTCGGGCGGTTCGTTGAGCACGTCGTCGTGCTCGTCGCGGACCTCGCCGACGATCTCCTCGACGATGTCCTCGAGGGTGACCACTCCGGCCGTGCCGCCGTACTCGTCGACGACGACCGCGATGGGCTGCTCGCTGCGCAGCTGGGCGAGGAGGGGCTGGACCGGGAGGGTCTCGGGGACCAGCAGCGCCGGGCGGGCGATGCGGCCGACCGGGGTGCGCAGACGATCACTCGAACGGATCGCCAGCGCGTCCTTCAGATGGACCATCCCGACGATCTCGTCGATCTTCTCCTGGTAGACCGGGAAGCGCGACAGACCGGTGGCTCGGGTCAGGTTCACCACGTCCTCGGCAGTCGCCGACGAGTGCAGTGCGCTGACCTTCACGCGTGGGGTCATGACGTGCTGCGCGGTGAGTTCGGCGAGCGACAGGGTCCGTACGAAGAGGTCGGCGGTGTCCTGTTCCAGGGCGCCGGCCTGGGCGGAGTGCCGGGCCAGGGAGACCAGCTCCCCCGGCGTACGGGCGGAGGCCAGCTCCTCGGCGGGCTCGATGCCGAGCGCGCGGACGAGACGGTTGGCGACGGAGTTCAGGCCGGCGATCACCGGGCGGAACAGCCGGGCGAACGCGTGCTGCGGGCCGGCGACGAAGCGCGCGACCTGCATCGGCCGGGACACCGCCCAGTTCTTCGGCACGAGCTCGCCGATCACCATCTGCACGGCCGAGGCCAGCAGCATGCCGACGACCACGGCCACACCGGACACCGCACCCTCGGGGATGCCGATCGCGGTGAAGGGGCCGCCCAGCAGCTCCGCGAGCGCAGGTTCGGCGAGCATGCCGACGACCAGGGAGGTGATGGTGATGCCGAGCTGGGTGCCGGAGAGCTGGAAGGACAGTTCCTTGAGCGACTCGACAACCCGGTGGGCCCGTCGGTCGCCTTCCGCGGCGGCCTTCTCGGCGTCCGTCGCCTCGACCGTGACCAGGCCGAACTCGGCGGCCACGAAGAAGCCGTTGGCGAGAATCAGGAGGAACGCGGCTGCGAGAAGCAGCAAGGGGATGCTCATGATGCCGCCGCCCCGGTATGTCGGGAGGGGGCGGCGCAGGTACTACAGGACGATCCGTCCATCGCTGGAGGGAATCACTCCTCGGGTAGCAGGGGACCTCTGAAGGCCGGTTGGACCATCAAAGGCGGAGGCGTCACAGAAACGCCTCCGCCAACAGATTAATCAAGACATCGCGATTTACGGCAGGGTGAATGCCCCCGAGTCAGCCCTTGGGACCTGTCTCAGCCCTGATGCTCCTCGGGATCCTTGACGGAGCGGGCCTCGGCGAGCGCCCGCAGGGTGCGTGCGTCGGCGATGGCGCGCTGCTTGGCGATGCCCGGCTGGATGCCAAGTGCGGGCAGGCTGGTGCCGTCGCTGAGGTTGAGGAACACCCAGGGGTCGCCGGGGCGCAGGTTCACCTGAACGATCTCGGCCCACTCCAGACGGCGCCTGGTGGCGATGTTCACCACGGTGACGCCGGACTCGTCGGCGACGACCTTCACGCGCGCCAGCATGGCCAGCACGCCGAACATCAGCGCGCCGGTGAAGATGAAGCTGAGCCGCTCCCCCGGGCCGAGCTTCTCCAGCAGCAGCGCGACCGCCGTGATGACGACGAAGATCGCGGTGCCGGCGGTGAGCAGGACGGCCCGGGTGCGACCCGGCCGGAACGTGACGGGCAGGGTGGGCAGTTCGGAAGACATCGGTGTACGGCCCCTCGGCTCAGAGGCGGCAGGCGTGGATGGCCGTGGTCAGGATGGCCCGCGCCCCGATGTCGTACAGGTCGTCCATGATCCGCTGGGCCTCCTTGGCCGGGACCATCGCCCGGACGGCGACCCAGCCCTCGTTGTGCAGCGGAGACACGGTCGGGGACTCCAGGCCCGGCGTGAGGGCGACGGCCTTCTCGAGCTGCTCGACGCGGCAGTCGTAATCCATCATCACGTACGTCCGCGCGACCAGGACCCCCTGCAGGCGGCGCAGGAACTGCTGCACCTTGGACTCCTCGGCGTCCGCGCCGGTGCGGCGGATGACGACGGCCTCGGACTTCATGATGGGCTCGCCGAAGACCTCCAGGCCCGCGTTGCGCAGGGAGGTGCCGGTCTCGACGACGTCGGCGATGACCTCGGCGACACCGAGTTCGATGGCGGTCTCGACAGCGCCGTCGAGGTGGACGACGGAGGCGTCGATGCCCTGCTCGGCCAGGTGACCGGCGACGATGCCCTCGTAGGAGGTGGCGACCGTCTTGCCCTTGAGGTCGTCGATGCCGTGCGCCGTGCCCGGCTTGGCGGCGAAGCGGAAGGTGGAGCGTGCGAAGCCGAGCGGCAGGATCTCCTCGGCGTCCGCGTCGGAGTCGATCAGCAGGTCGCGGCCGGTGATGCCGATGTCGAGCTTGCCGGAGGACACGTAGATCGCGATGTCGCGCGGGCGCAGGTAGAAGAACTCGACCTCGTTCACCGGGTCGACGATCCGCAGTTCCTTGGACTCGCGGCGCTGCTGGTAGCCGGCCTCATGCAGCATCTCCGCCGCAGGGCCGGACAGGGAACCCTTGTTGGGGACGGCGATGCGCAGCATGAGGTCGGCTTCCTTTGTTCGCTCTTACGGTGTGCGGGGGTGGTGGTGCTCAGAGGTGGGCGTAGACGTCGTCCAGGGAGATGCCGCGGGCGACCATCATCACCTGAACGTGGTACAGCAGCTGCGAGATCTCCTCGGCGGCCGCTTCCTTGCCCTCGTACTCGGCGGCCATCCAGACTTCGGCGGCCTCCTCGACGACCTTCTTGCCGATGGCATGGACGCCCTTGCCGACCAGCTCGGCGGTGCGGGAAGTGGCGGGGTCGCCGTGGGCTGCCTTGTGCTGGAGCTCGGTGAAGAGCTCCTCGAACGTCTTATTGGACATGGTGACGCTCAGCCTATGCCACATGTGCCTTTCGTCAGCGCCAGGGTTCAGATACTGAGCGCAGGGTCGCCGCCGTCGCCACGGCCGCCGTCACCGCCTCGTGTCCCTTGTCCTCGTTGGACCCCTCGATGCCCGCTCGGTCCAGGGCCTGCTCCTCGGTGTCGCAGGTCAGCACGCCGAAGCCGACCGGGACGCCGGTCTCGACGGACACCTGCGTCAGGCCCTGGGTCACGCCCTGGCACACGTACTCGAAGTGGGGGGTGCCGCCGCGGATGACGACGCCGAGGGCGACGATCGCGTCGTAGCCGCGGCCCGCGAGGACCTTGGCGACCACCGGGAGTTCCCAGCTGCCGGGGACCCTCAGCAGGGTCGGCTCGTCGATTCCCAGGTCGTGCAGGGCGCGCAGGGCGCCGTCCACCAGACCGTCCATCACCTTCTCGTGCCACTGCGCCGCGATGACCGCGACCCGCAGGTCGCCCACATTGCGTACGGACAGTTCGGGTGCGCCCTTGCCGCTCACGTTCTCAGGTCTCCTCGGTGTGCTCTTACTGGTTGGTGCAGGTGGTCAGAGGGGCCACGGGTGCCGGGTCCAGCCAGGGCAGGTCGTGTCCCATCCGGTCGCGCTTGGTGCGCAGGTACGTCAGGTTGTGCTCGCCCGCCTGTACGGGCATCGGCTCCCGCTCGGTGACTTTGAGGCCGTGGCCGAGGAGTGCGTCCGACTTGTCGGGGTTGTTGGTCAGCAGGCGCACGCTGCGCACGCCGAGGTCGGCCAGGATCTGCGCGCCGGCGCCGTAGTCGCGGGCGTCGGCGGGCAGGCCGAGTTCGAGGTTGGCGTCGAGGGTGTCGCGGCCGCGCTCCTGGAGTTCGTAGGCGCGCAGTTTGGACATCAGCCCGATGCCCCGGCCCTCGTGTCCGCGCAGGTAGACGACGATTCCCCGGCCCTCGGCCTGGATGCGCTCCAGGGCCGCCTCCAGCTGGGGCCCGCAGTCGCAGCGCAGCGAGTGGAAGACGTCGCCGGTGAGGCATTCGGAGTGGACGCGGACGACGACGTCCTCGCCGTCGCCGATCTCGCCGTGGACGAGGGCGACGTGCTCGACGCCGTCGACGGTGGAGCGGTAGCCGTACGCCGTGAAGGTGCCGTGGGCGGTGGGCAGGTGGACCTCGGCCTCGCGGCGGACGGTCGGCTCGGCCGGGGCCGGTCGCTCGGAGCGGGCCGGCCGCTGCTCGGCCCGGGTCGGCTCCTGTTCGGCCGGCTTCGGCAGCTCGGCACCGCGGAGGTGGGCGATGAGGTCCTCGATGGAGATGATCGTCAGGCCGTGCTTGCGGGCGAACGGGACCAGCTCGGGCAGCCGCAGCATCTCGCCGTCCTCGCCGGCGATCTCGACGATGGCGCCGACGGGGCGCAGGCCCGCGAGCCGGGCGAGGTCGACGGCGGCCTCGGTGTGGCCGTTACGGACGAGGACGCCGCCGGGCCTGGCGCGCAGCGGGAAGATGTGGCCGGGGCGGACGAGGTCCGACGGCTCAGCCTTGCCGCTCGCGAGGAGCTGGAGCGTGGTCGAGCGGTCGGGGGCCGAGATGCCGGTGGTCACGCCGTGCGCGGCAGTGGCGTCCACGGAGACGGTGAACGCGGTCTTCATCGACTCGGTGTTGTCCTGGACCATCTGCGGGAGCTCCAGCCGGTCCAGTTCGTCCGGCTCCATGGGGGCGCAGATCAGGCCGCGGCACTCGCTCATCATGAAGGCGACGATCTCGGGGGTCGCGTGCTCGGCGGCGATGACGAGGTCGCCCTCGTTCTCGCGGTCCTCGTCGTCGACGACCACGACCGGGCGGCCGGCCGCGATGTCGGCGATGGCCTGCTCGACGGGGTCGAGCGTGAGGTCCTCGATGTCCTCGGTGCGGTACAGGATCGGTGCCGTGGTCATGCCGGCGCTCCTTCCAGGACGGGCCGCGCATCCTTGCGGGAGCGCAGCCACCAGTCGCGCATGCCCCACAGGACGAGTGCGCCGTAGATGACGTAGACGAAGCCGGAGAAGGCGTAGCCGTTGGCGAAGTTCAGGGGCACGCCGACCAGGTCGACGAGCAGCCAGGCGAACCAGAACTCGACCATGCCGCGCGCCTGCGCGTACATGGCGACGATGGTGCCGACGAAGATGTAGGCGTCGGGCCAGGGGTCCCAGGACAGGGTCGGGTACGCCTTGAAGAGCAGTGCCACCGCGACGGTGCCGGCGGCGGCCGCGGCGGCCATCGCCCCGCGCTCGCGCCAGGTGGCGAACCGGACGGCGATGTGGCCGTCCTCGCCCTGTCCCTTGCCGCGCTGCCACTGCCACCAGCCGAACAGGGCGACGAGCATGACGACGGCCTGCTTGCCGGCGCTGCCGGTGAGGTGGCCGTAGAAGGCGCCGAAGAGGATCAGGCCGGCCAGGAACTGCACGGGCCAGGTCCAGATGGAGCGCCGCCAGCCTAGGGCGAGGGCGGCCAGGCCGAAGAGGTTGCCGACCATGTCCGACCAGAGGATGTGCTGGCCGAAGAGGGTGAAAGCCTCGGAGTTCAGCGAGTTCACTTGGCCGTCGCCCCTTCGGAGGAGGCCCGGTCGGAGGAGACCCGGTCGCCCAGCATCCGCTCGACGTACTTGGCGATGACGTCGACCTCGAGGTTGACCGGGTCGCCGGGCTGCTTGAGGCCGAGCGTGGTCAGGTCGAGGGTGGTGGGGATGAGGCTGACGGTGAAGTAGTCGGGTCCGGCGTCGACGACGGTGAGGCTGATGCCGTCGACGGTGATGGAGCCCTTCTCGACGACGTACCGGGAGAGGTCGGCGGGGAGCGAGATCTTCACGATCTCCCAGTTCTCGGAGGGCTTGCGGTCCAGCACCTCGCCGGTGCCGTCGACGTGGCCCTGCACGATGTGGCCGCCGAGGCGGGAGCCCACGGCGGTGGGCCGTTCGAGGTTGACGCGGGAGCCGACCGTGAGGGCACCCAGGCTGGAGCGGTTGAGGGTCTCGGCCATCACGTCGGCGGTGAACTCGTCGCCCTCGTGGTCGACGACCGTGAGGCAGACGCCGTTCACGGCGATGGAGTCGCCGTGCTTCGCGCCTTCGGTGACGACGGGGCCACGCAGTCGGAAGCGACAGGCGTCGTCGAGGGTCTCGACGGCCGTGACCTGGCCCAGCTCTTCGACGATTCCGGTGAACACTTCCCGGGTCCTCCTGCCACATCGGGGCACGGACTCCGGGGCTGTCGATGACGACAGAATGTACGAGCAGAGACACCGAGGGCGACGCCGGACAGGGCTCGCCTCAAGGACGAACTGGTACGGCGGCGCGCACGAATGCCCGCCCGCCGCGCACTGCCTCCCATCCGGACTTTAACCGTCGGTCCAGGAATTTCACCTGGTCAACCGGCCGCTGGAGGCGACCGGGTCGCGGACTGTAACCGCCGGTTCGGACTTTCACCGACCCCGGAGTGCGCTGCTACTGGTACAGAGCCAGTGTGCCACGCCTGATCGGCGTCCATACGGGCGAACTCTGTGGGGTGGCTCACAGACCGCTTGGCTGGACTTCTCCGCCCGGAGGCGGCGTCGGGATTCAGTCGCCCTCATGGACCCATCACCTATTGGTCCATACCTATTGACTGACTGGTCTAGTCCTCTTTAGGGTCTGCCCAACTTCCGTGGAGAGGAACCGACTTGCTGTCCCTTTCACGCAACCGGGCGAGACCGGCCCTGCTCGCAGCCCTGGGTACGGTCGCCGGCCTGGTTCTGGCCGGACTCCCGGCGACCGTCTCGCACGCCGCCGACAACGACTCCTGCCGCCCCGACGGCCTCTACCGGACCCCCGGCGTCGACGTCCCGTACTGCTCGGTCTACGACTCGGCCGGCCGGGAGAAGATGGGCGCCGACCACCAGCGCCGGGTGATCGGCTACTTCACCGGCTGGCGCACCGGCAAGGACGGCACACCCGCCTATCTCGCCTCCGACATCCCGTGGGACAAGGTCACCCACCTCAACTACGCCTTCGCTCACATCGACGGCAGCAACAAGATCTCCGTCGGCACGGACAGTGCGAACAACCCGGCGACGGGCATGACCTGGCCCGGTGTGAGCGGCGCGGACATGGACCCGGGGTTCTCCTACAAGGGTCACTTCAATCTGCTGAACAAATTCAAGAAGCAGCACCCGGACGTCAAGACGCTGATTTCGGTGGGCGGTTGGGCCGAGACCGGGGGCTATTTCGACGACAGCGGCACGCGAGTGAACTCGGGTGGCTTCTACTCGATGGCCACGAACGCCGACGGCTCGGTCAATCAGGCCGGTATCGACACGTTCGCTGATTCGGCGGTCGGGTTCATCAGGAAGTACGGATTCAACGGCGTCGACATCGACTACGAGTATCCGACGTCCATGAAGGACGCGGGCCACCCGTTCGACTGGTCCGTCTCCAACGCCCGCCGGTCCGGCCTCGTCAAGGGCTACGCGGCCTTGATGAAGACGCTCCGCGAGAAGCTCGACCGCGCGGGCGCGGCGGACGGCAGGCACTATCTGCTCTCCGTCGCGGCGCCCTCCTCCGGATATCTGCTGCGCGGCATGGAGACGTTCCAGGTCCAGAAGTACCTGGACTACGTCAACATCATGTCGTACGACCTGCACGGTGCCTGGAACGAGTACGTCGGCCCGAATGCCTCGCTCTTCGACGACGGAAAGGACGCCGAACTCGCGGCGGCGGGCGTGTATTCCACGTCCCAGTACGGCGGAATCGGCTATCTGAACACCGACTGGGCGTACCACTACTTCCGCGGTTCGATGCCCGCGGGCCGGATCAACATCGGACTCCCCTACTACACCAGGGGATTCAGGAACGTCACGGGCGGCACGGACGGACTGTGGGGCAAGGCGCCCTCGACGTCCTGTCCCGCGGGCTCCGGACTGACCAAGTGCGGGGACGGGGCCGTCGGGATCGACAACCTCTGGCACGACCTCGACACCGACGGCAAGGAGTCACCGGCGGGTTCGAACCCCATGTGGCACGCCAAGAACCTGGAGAAGGGGGTCGTCGGGGACTACGTCACCAAGTACGGCTTCCCGGCCGACACCCGGCTGACCGGCACGTACGCCCACAAGTACGACTCCACGCTGGTCGCGCCCTGGCTGTGGAACGCCGAGAAGAAGGTGTTCCTGTCCACCGAGGACGAGCAGTCGGTGAACGCCAAGGCCGACTACGTCGTCGACCGGGGCATCGGCGGCACGATGGTGTGGGAACTGGCCGGCGACTACGGCTGGAACGCGGGCAAGGGCCAGTACGAGCCGGGGTCGACCCTGACCTCCGCGATGTACGAGAAGTTCAAGTCGGCCTCCCCGTACGGCGCCAAGCGGTCGACGATCGACCTCCCGACCGAGGCGCTGGACATCGACGTCGACTTCGGGCAGTTCCCGCTCGGCGACTCCAACTACCCCATCAGCCCCAAGCTGAGGATCACCAACAACTCGACGGCGCCGCTGCCCGGCGGCACGGAGTTCCGGTTCGACTACGGCACCTCGGCACCCGCGAACGCCAAGGACCAGTCGGGCTGGGGGACCTCGGTGATCCGCAGTGACCACACGGGAAGCAACGTCGGCGGGCTCAAGGGCGACCATCACCGGGTCTCGCTGAAGCTGCCGGGCTGGCAGACATTGGCGCCGGGGGCGTCGGCGGAGCTGGACTTCGTGTACTACCTGCCCGTGTCGACGCCGTCGAACTGGACGGTGACGTTCGGTGGGAAGACATACGCGCTGGCCGGGGACCTGGCACGCGGGACGACCGTCGTGGAGCCGGGATCGGGAACCCCGTCCCCCACTCCGACCTCTTCCGGTGGAGAGTGCACGGGCCCCGTCTGGAACGCCACGACGGAGTACGGCGGAGGCAGCACGGTGGCCCACAAGGGGCACTCGTGGAAGGCCAAGTGGTGGACCAAGGGCGAGGAGCCCGGCACCACCGGTGACTGGGGTGTGTGGCAGGACCTCGGAGCCTGCTGAGCCCCGCGCAGACGGCCCGGCGGCGGTGACGACGGCCCTTGCCCGCCGCCGGGTCTCCCAACAACCGCCGCCGGCGGCTCTGGCAGGGTGAGGGGCATGACGACCGCCATCGCCGACGAGTTCGAGACCCACCGCCCCCGGCTGTTCGGCCTGGCCTATCGCATCCTGGGCTCCGCCGACGAGGCCGAGGACACCGTCCAGGACGCGTACCTGCGCTTCAGCGGCGCAGACCGTGAGGCGATCGAGTACCCGGGCGCCTGGCTCGCCAAGGTCGTCACGAACCTGTGTCTCACCCGGCTGACCTCGGCGAGGGCCCGGCGCGAGCAGTACGTCGGGCCCTGGCTGCCGGAGCCGGTGGTCACCTCGGACGGCACGCTCGGGCCCCTGGAGTCCGCCGAGCAGCGGGACGCCGTGTCCATGGCGATGCTGGTGCTGCTGGAGCGGCTCACCCCGACCGAGCGGGCCGTGTACGTGCTGCGCGAGGCGTTCGCGTACGGCCACCGGGAGATCGCCGAGGCGCTGGAGCTGACCGAGGCCAACTGCCGCCAGCTGTACCGGCGGGCGGTGCAGCGGGTGGGTGAGCAGCGGTCGCGGTTCGAGTCGACTCCCGAGCGGCAGGACGAGCTGGTCAGGTCGTTCCTCACGGCGGCTCGCGACGGTGACCTCGGCGGGCTGGAGAAGCTGCTGGCGGCCGACGTCGTCTGGTCCAGCGACGGCGGCGGCAAGGTCTCGGCGGCCAGGCGGCCGATCGAGGGCCGGGACAAGGTGTTCCGCTTCCTGGCGGGTGCGACGCGGACGTTCCTGGCGGGCGTGGAGTTCACGGCGGTCGAGATCAACGGCTCCACCGCGCTGGCCGCGTGGGAGGGCGACACGCTGCTCTCGGTGGTGGCCTTCGAGGTGCGGGACGGGCTGGTCGCCCACGCGTGGGCCATGGTGAACCCGGACAAGCTGGACTTCGTACGCCGTCAGCTGGTGCGGGCGTAGAAGGATCGCCGTACAGCGCGTCCGGCGATGTCACATTCCGGATGGGGTACTCGGTCCCAGCTGACGAGGGGCGTTCCACCCGGGGATGCCCGGCGTCCGAAGGGACCAACAGCATGACCACGATCCTGGTGACCGGCGGTACCGGAACACTCGGCCGGCTCGTCAGTGAACGGCTGCGCACGGACGGGCACGAGGTGCGGGTGCTCAGCAGGCGCGCCCAGCCCCACGCCGTCGATCTTCGCAAGGGCGGACCCGGCCTGGACGTGGCCATGGAGGGCGTCGACACGGTCGTGCACTGCGCGAGCTCGCAGGGCGGCGGCGACGAGAAGGCGGCGGCGCATCTGATCGCGGCGGCACGCAGGGCCGGGGTGGGGCATCTGGTCTACATCTCGATCGTGGGCGTCGACCGGGTGCCGTACGGCTACTACAGGTCCAAGCTCGCCGTGGAGAAACTGATCGAGGAGTCGGGGCTCGACTGGACCGTGCTGCGCGCGACCCAGTTCCACGACCTGCTGGTGAGGGTGCTCGGCATGGTGTCCAAGCTGCCCGTCATGCTGCTGCCGGCCCGTGTGAAGGACCAGCCTGTCGAGGTGGCGGAGGTCGCCGACCGCCTCGCCGAGCTGGCCGTCGCCGCCCCCGCCGGCCGGGTCGAGGACATGGGCGGCCCCGAGGTGCGGACCTTTGACTCACTGGCCCGCGCGTATCTGCAGGCGACTGGCCGGAAGCGGGCCGTGGTGAGCTTGCCGCTGCGGGGCAAGGGGTATGAGGGGTTCCGCTCGGGCGGCCATCTGGCGCCGGAGCACGCGGTGGGGAAGGGGACGTTCGAGGAGTATCTGGGGCGGCGGTTCGGGGGTGGGAAGGGGGTCTGAGGGCGGCCCTTGGGCCGACGGGGCTCCTGACCCGGGCTTCTGCCGGGTGCGGTCGGATGGGGCGGTACGTCGGGGCGACGCCACCGGGGAGGGCCTCGGGTCCGGCGGGAGTGGGCCCGGGGCGGCGGGGTCCTGGTGGCCGTCCCGGGGGTGGGGATGGGGCGCCCTGATCGGACGGTCCGGAGCGGGGGACGTACGGCCGCGCAGATCAACGGTCCGGCGATGCGAACAGGTCGTCCTGGGCGGCCTCCCACGGCGACCATCCGCGCTCCCGGCACCGGCGCCGTAGCGCCGCGCAGATCAACGGTCCGGCGATGCGAACAGGTCGTCCTGGGCGGCCTCCCACGGCGACCATCCGCGCTCCCGGCACCGGCGCCGTACGGCCGCGCAGATCAACGGTCCGGCGATGCGAACAGGTCGTCCTGGGCGGCCTCCCGCGCGGTGAGCAGCGCTCCGCGCAGGACCGCGCCGCCGCCCAGGCTGCTGGATCGCACCACCGTGGCCAGGGGCGACATCCTCCGGACCCGCTCCTCCACCCGCCCGGCGAGCAGTTCTCCCCCGGCCTGTCCGACCTCCCCGCCGAGGACCACACAGCCGGGGTCGAGGATCGCGACGACGGAGGCGACACCCAGGGCGAGGCGCTCGGCCAGGGCGTCGAGGAAGCGGTCGGCAGCGCCGGCAGCGCGCCCGCCGGCCGGCGCCACCGCTGCCCTCACCACCCCCGCCGCCGCAGGCTCATGGACGGACGCCCCCTCGACGCTCACCCCGTACGCCCCCGCCAGCTCCACGATCGCCGCCGACCCGGCCAGCGAGTGGAAGCCGCCCTCGCAGTCCACCGCCGACGGTGGCCCCGATGTCCCCGGTACCGGCAGGAACCCGATCTCGCCGGTGCCGCCGGAGGCACCGCGGCGCAGTGCGCCGTCGAGGACCACGGCGGCGCCGGTGCCGTGGCCGAGCCACAACAGGACGAACGTGTCCCGGTCCCGGGCCGCTCCGTCGCGCTGTTCCGCGAGGGCGGCGAGGTTGGTCTCGTTCTCGACGCTGACGCGCGCTTCGGGGAGCCGTTCCTGGAGGGCCGCCACCAGACGGCGGTGCCATGCGGGCAGGCCGGTGGAGTCACGCAGCTCACCGGTCGCCGGGTCGATCAGGCCCGGGGCGCCGATCCCCACCGTATGGAGCCGGTCCGCGCCCGCCTCCTTGGCGACCCGCTCCACCAGCGCCACCGCCTGCTCCACCGCGGGCCCGGTCGCCATGTCGCCGCCGATCGGCACCGACGCCTCGGCGAGCACGGCCCCGACCAGGTCGGAGACGACCACGGAGACGCCCTCGGTGCGCACGTCCAGCGCTGCCAGGTGGGCGCGGTCGGCGACGATGCCGTACAGCTTGGCGTTCGGCCCGCGCCGCTGTTCCCCGGCCTCGCCGACCACCGCGATCAGGCCGGCGTCGGTGAGGCGCTCGACGAGGTCGGCGACGGTCGGCCGGGACAGTCCGGTCAGCTGCTTCAACTGCCCTGCCGTCAACGGGCCGTCCTGCTGGAGCAGTCGTAGGGCGAGCCGGTCGTTGATGGCCCGGGCGGTGCTCGGTGATGCGGGCATGCCGGGATCCTTCCAGATCGGCGAGGTGCGCGGTGGGCGGCCGTGGCCCGTAAATTCTCTATCTATCAGGCAGGGTTCCTGATAGTTTACGGCGTCGCACGGTACGAAGCGAGCACCGGGAGGGGCCGGACGATGAGCGAAGTGGTCTACGACCTGCGCGAGGTGAGGCGGGCCCGGTATGCCGTGGCGTCCGTGTTCGCCGTGCACGGCGCCGTCACCGGCTCGTTCGCGACGCGCGTGCCATGGATCCAGGACCATGCCGGCGTCAGCGCGGGCCAGTTGGGGCTGGCGCTCGCCTTCCCCGCGCTCGGCGCCTCCGTCGCGATGCCGGTGGCGGGCAGCATCAGCCACCGCTTCGGCGCCCGCCACGCGCTGCGCGGACTGATCGCCCTGTGGACGCTCGCGCTCACCCTGCCCGCCCTCGCCCCCAATCTGCTGACCCTGTGCCTGGCCCTGTTCACCTTCGGCGCCACGGCGGGCATGGCGGACGTGGCGATGAACGCGCTCGGCGTCGAGGTCGAGAACCGCCTCGGGCGGTCGATCATGTCCGGTCTGCACGGCATGTGGAGCGCGGGCGCCCTGATCGGCTCGGCGGCCGGCACGCTCGCGGCCCACCTGGGCTCGGACGCCCGGCTGCACCACGCGCTCGCCGCGGCGACCCTCACCATCCTCGGCATCCTGGCCTGCCGGTGGGTCCTCGACCTGCAGCCCGCCGAGGACGAGGAGCCGCCGCCCCGGTTCGCACTGCCGCCCCGGTCGGCGCTGCTCATCGGCGCGGTCGGGTTCTGCGCGGTCTTCGCGGAGGGCGCGAGCCTGGACTGGTCGGCGGTCTATCTGCGGGACCAGCTGGACACCTCGGCCGGTCTCGCTGCGGCCTGCACGACCGGCTTCACGCTGACCATGGCGCTGGCGCGGCTGGCCGGCGACAAGGTGGTGGACCGCTACGGCGCCGTGCGCACGGTCCGGTCCGGCGGCGTCCTCGCCACGCTCGGCGGCCTGCTCATCGTCGTGTCGGACCGTCCGGCCCTGGCGATGGCCGGGTTCGCGCTGCTGGGTCTGGGCATCGCGGTGGTCGTGCCGCTGTGCTTCGCGGCCGCGGGCCGCAGCGGCAGCAACCCCTCGCTGGCCATCGCGGGCGTCGCGACGATCACGTACACCTCGGGTCTGGTCGCCCCCAGCGCGATCGGCGGGATCGCCCAGGCCACCAGCCTGATGGTGTCCTTCTGCCTGGTCACCGTGCTGTCCTCCGGACTGGTCGTCTTCGCACGCGTCCTGCGCGCCGGGGACCGCGACCGCCCGAAGATCAGCCGCCCGGACGCTGCAGTTCCCGACCCGCGCCCCTGAACCCCCCGTTCGGGAAGAGTCGGCCCTGATCAGCCCCGGTCGGCGCCGCCCCTGACGTCCCTGACAATGGTCCGGTCACCCGCACGCACGACGAAAGCGAAACCGCACCATGGATCTCGGCGTCCGCTGGAAACTGCACGGCGACGGACGCACCCCGGCGCCCGGAGCGGTGGTCCGCCCCGACGAACGGCTCTCCTGGCCCCGCACCGTCGGGCTCGGCGCCCAGCATGTGGTGGCCATGTTCGGCGCGTCCTTCGTGGCGCCGGTGCTGATGGGGCTCGACCCCAACCTGGCGATCATGATGTCCGGTGTCGCGACGGTCATCTTCCTGCTCGCCACCCGCGGCCGGGTGCCCAGCTACCTCGGGTGCTCCCTCTCCTTCGTCGGCGTCGCCGCGGTCATCCGGGCCGACGGCGGTTCGAGTGCGACCGTCACCGGCGCGGTCCTCGTCGTCGGGGTCGTGCTGTTCCTCATCGGTCTCGCCGTACAGCGCTTTGGCGCACGGATCATCCACGCCACGATGCCGCCGATCGTCACGGGCGCCGTCGTCATGCTGATCGGCTTCAACCTCGCCCCGGTGACGGCCTCGACTTACTGGCCGCAGGACCAGTGGACGGCGCTGCTGGTGATGCTGTTCACCGGTCTGGCGGTGGTCTGCCTGCGCGGTTTCTGGTCCCGGATCGCGATCTTCCTGGGCCTGGTCTTCGGCTACGGCATCTCCTGGGCCTTCGACCACATCTTCGGCAGGATCCACTCGGCCGACGCGAGCGGCAAGGTCACCGACCACTGGCGGCTCGACCTGTCCGGCGTCGCCAAGGCCGACTGGATCGGCCTTCCCGATCTGCACGGCCCGTCCTTCCAGTGGTCGGCGATCCTGGTGGCACTGCCCGTCGTGATCGCCCTGGTCGCCGAGAACGCCGGGCACGTCAAGGCGGTCGGCGAGATGACCGGCGACAACCTGGACGACAAGCTGGGCACCGCGATCTCCGCGGACGGCGCCGCCTCGGTGCTCTCCACCGCGGTGGGCGGCCCGCCCAACACCACGTACTCCGAGAACATCGGCGTGATGGCCGCGACCCGCGTCTACTCGACCGCCGCCTACTGGGCCGCCGCCGGCTTCGCGCTGCTCTTCGGCGTCTGCCCCAAGTTCGGCGCTGTGGTCGCCGCGATCCCGGGCGGCGTCCTCGGCGGCATCACCGTCATCCTGTACGGCATGATCGGCCTGCTCGGCGCGCAGATCTGGATCAACGCCGAGGTGGACCTGCGCAATCCGCTGAACCTGGTTCCGGCCGCCGCGGGCATCATCATCGGCGTCGGCGACGTGACCCTGGAGTTCACCGACACCTTCCAGCTCAGCGGCATCGCGCTGGGCACGCTGGTGGTCATCACCGGCTACCACGCGCTGCGGGCGTTCGCCCCCGCCCACCTCAGGACACAGCACCCGCTGCTCGACGAGGGCACGTCCTCCTACGACGAGGAGAGCGACACCAGCGAGGGGTCTCAGCGCGCCAAGTCATAGGCGTACGACGCCGTGAAGGTCCCCGGCCTGCCCTTGCAGCCGTCCGACTCCCCCGGCAGCTTCACCCACAGATAGCCGTCGATCCGCGCCTCGCCGGTGCTGAGCGTCGGCGCCCGGCCCAGCCTGCGGCCGGCGGGGTCGCACCACTCCCCGTCGGCCGGGGCGCCGGCGCCGTTGCGGCTGGTGTCGATGACGGCACCGAGGCTCGCGGGGCCGTCGAGGGCGTCGAGGACCTGTCGGTCGTAGGCGATCTCGTCGGTCGTGGCGTGGAAGTTGGAGACGTTGCTGAAGATCCCGTCGGAGGACGCGGCCGAGGCGGCGCCGGCCTCCCTCAGCCACCCGGCCTGCTTGCCGGGCGCGTTCCAGCCGGAGTGCCCGGCGTCGTAGTAGACGCGCGCCCTGGGGTTCGCCGCCTTGAAGACGCGGCCCGCGCGGGCCAACGAGGCGAAGCGGTCGGCGCGTTCGCCGGCGGAGAGGCACTCGGACTGGGCGACGGAGTCGGGCTCCAGGATGACGATGACGTCGCCGGCGCCAAGCCCCGCGGCGAACCTGTCGATCCAGGCGTCGTAGGCGTCGAGGCCGGGCGCCCCGCCCTCGGAGTACCCGCCGCAGTCACGGCCCGGGATGGCGTACGGCACGACCACCGGCACCCGCCCCAGCGCGGACCCGCCGGAAGTGACCGCGCGGACCCGGGCGGTGATGGTGTCGGGCGTGAAGTCGGCGAACCACACCGCGGCCGGCTGGGCGGCGATCCGGGACGCGATGACGGCGTGGCGCGGGTCGCCGGCGTTGTCGCGGACCCAGTCGAGGACCTGGGAGTCGGGGTGGCGGTAGAGGCGGGCGGACACCACGGCGGGCTGCTGCTTCCTCTCGGTCCTGGGCGGCGAGGGCGTGGGGCTCTGGGGGGCGGGCTTCTTCTTCGGCGTCGGTGAAGCGGACGTCGGCGAAGGGGACTTCGTGACCGACGGGGAGGGCGAGGGCACGAGCGGCAGGGGTTCCAGGCTCGGTGAGCGGGTCACCTCGGGTGGCCCGGCCTGGTCGGTACGGCCTCTGTCGTCCAGCGCGGACAGCATGCCGGTCACCGTGCCGACGGCGACCACGACCGAGGCCGCCACGACCATGGCATGGCGCCGGACCGCCCTCCTGCGCTCGGACCTGCGTGCGGCCAGTCGCTGGGCACGTAAGCCTGACACGGTCCTGCTCCCCCTCCGCCACGGCGAGCGCGTTCCCCCGTTCTGGGGAAGCGCCGGGCCCGCCGACACTGTCGTCAGCCTAAAGCTGGGACTCTGCCCCCATGGCGCAATGCGAACAATTCACCACGCCCGTGGACGCGGTCATCTCCCGTATGCGCGCCCTCGAAGCGGCCCTGCCCGAACGGGACGGAGTCGCGATCTTCAACCGCGTCTACCTCGCCGTCACGGAGACCGTCGACCGGCACATCGACGGCGGCCGGTTCACCGACGCGCGGGCCGCGATCACGCTGGACGTGCGGTTCGCGGAGCGGTATCTCGCGGCGGTGGACAGGGCCGAGCAGGAGGGGCGCCCGCCCGCGTGCTGGCGGCCGCTGTTCCAGATGCGCAGGCATCCCGGCGTACGACCGCTGCAGTTCGCGCTGGCGGGCATCAATGCGCACATCGGCCACGATCTGGCGCTCGCCGTGGTGGACGCCTGTCGTAGCCTCGGCTGCGAACCCGCCGAGCTGGAGGACGAGTTCGACCGGGTGGGTGATCTCCTCGTCTCGCTGGAGGAGCACATCCGCGAAGAGCTGATGCCGGGTCCCGACCTGCTCCAGATCGCCGACCCGCTCACCCATCTGCTCGGCTCCTGGAGCCTGGAGCGGGCCCGGGACGCCACATGGTCGGCGGCGCGGGCGCTGTGGGCGCTGCGCCGGCTGCCGGACCTCGCCGGGGAGTTCACCGAGCGGCTGGACGCGGCGGTGGGGTTCGCCGGACGCATGCTTCTCACGCCACTGCCGGACTGACCGGTCCCCGAGTGGCAGTTCCCCGTGCTCGCAGTACGTTGGCCGGTGGGGGCCGCCGATCGTGAAGGAGTATCCCGTCATGGCCATCCGTCTCGGACTCGGTCTTCCCCAGCTCCGGCAGTACGACCTCGCCAAGGACGTGACGGACGTGGCGCGCGCGGCCGAGCAGATCGGCTACGACAGCCTGTGGGTCTACGAGCGGCTGCTGGTCCCCGAGTCCCCGACCCAGGGCCTGTACGGCGTCCCTGGGCTGCCCTGGCCGGACTACTACCGCGGGATGTCCCATCCGCTGGTCACGCTCACGCTGGCCGCGGCGGTCACCGAGCGGGTCCGGTTGGGCACGGGCATCGTGGTCGCGCCGCTGCACGGACCGTTCCAGCTGGCCAAGGCCCTGGCCACGCTGGACGCGGCGAGCGGTGGCCGGGTGGTCGCCGGCCTGGGCACGGGCTGGTCGACCGACGAGTTCGCCGCGGCGTCGGTGCGGCCGATCGAGGAGCGCGGCCGGGTGCTGGACGAGGTGATCGACGTCTGCCGGGCGGTGTGGGGCCCGGACCCGGTGTCCTACGAGGGCCGGATCACGAAGATCGACGCGGCCGTGGTGGGCCCCAAGCCCGTGCGGCCGATCCCGATCCTCGTGGCCGCGGGAGGCGGGAAGGCCCTGACGCGGGTCGTGGACCACGGCGACGGCTGGCTCCCGGTCGCCATGGACGTGCAGGGGTACGCCGCAGCGTGGCAGCAGATCCAGGACATCGCCGCCGAACGCGGCCGCACGGTGCCGATCGAGCGGGTGCCACGGGTGAATGCCGCGTACTCGGCCAAGGCCTACGACGGTGACGACCGCCAGCCCTTCCAAGGCAGCGCCGACCAGATCGTGACGGACCTCGCGGCGTACGCCGAGGTCGGCGTGGACGAGGTCCTCCTCGACCTGCAGACCACTCTGCGCGACGCCCAGGAGCTCAAGGACGTCGCCGCGGAGGTGTACGAGAAGGCGCGGGCCGCCGGGATCTAGTCCTCCGGCAGCTCTACCGGCGCGATCTCGTCGTAGACGTCGCCCGGCCCGGGGTTCGAGCCGTCGGTCGCGCCGCCGAAGTGGTGCATGACGCCCCAGACCGCGTTCAGCGCGGTCTGGACGGCGCCCTCGGCCCAGCCGGCCGTCCAGGAGATGTCGTCGCCGGCGAGGAAGATGCCCCGCTTGTCCTCGGGCAGCCGGTCCTGCATGAAGTGCGTGAACAGGCGGCGCTGGTAGCGGTAGTGGCCCGGCAGGTTGGCCTTGAACGCGCCCATGAAGTAGGGCTCGTTCTCCCAGGAGACGGTCACCGGGTTGCCGATGATGTGCTTCCGGATGTCGACCTTCGGGTAGATCTCGCCGAGCGACTTCAGCATGACCTCCATCCGCTCGCTCGCGGACAGCGGCAGCCACTTCAGGCTGTCGTCGCACCAGGTGTAGGAGAGGCAGATGACGGCGGGCTTGTCCGGACCGTCGTCGAGCAGGTAGGTCCCGCGCGTCATCCGGTCCGTCAGGGTCATCGACATGACGTCCCGGCCGGTTTCTTCGTCCTTGTCCAGCCAGAACGGCCGGTCGACGGGCACGAAGAGCTTCGAGGACTCCATGTAGTGGGTGCGCTCGATCGCGGTCCAGTGGTCGATCGGGAAGAGCGAGTCGTCGCAGGCGATCTTCGACAGCAGCATCCAGGACTGCGCGGTGAAGATCGCCGCCTGGTACGTACGGATGTCGCCGTTCGCGTCCGTCACGGTGATCCGGTTGCCGGCGGTGCGGTGCAGCCGGGTCACGGCCGGGCGGGGCGTGCCGTTGCCGTGGAGCGTGGCGAGCGAGGTCCCGTAGGGCCAGTGGACGATCTTCTCCGGCTCGCGCTCCCAGATGCGCAGCGGCAGCTGCTGGGAGCCGCCGACGATGCCGCGGTGGTGGTCGTCGGCCTCGGTGTAGACGACCCGCAGGATCTCCAGGATGGAGTTCGGGAAGTCGGTGTCCCAGCCGCCGGTGCCGAAGCCGACCTGGCCGAAGATCTCGCGGTGCCGGAAGGACTTGAAGGCCTCGGAGTCGCAGAGGAAGCCGTAGAACGTCTGGTTGTCGAGCTTCTCGACGAGCTGCGCCCAGATCTCGCGGATGCGCGGCACGTCCCGCTCCCGCATCGCGCGGTTCATGTCGGTGAAGTCGGCGCCCTCTTCGAGGCACTTGTTCCAGGCCGCGGCGACGTCCCGGTAGACCTGCGGGAGGTCCTCGACCGTTTCGGCGTAGTGCGACTCGCCCTTGAGGTCGACGACGGTCGACGGGGTGGCCTCGGCGAGCGGGTTCGGGAAGGGGCTGGTCTTCAGGCCCACGAGGTCGATGTAGTGCTGGAGCGCCGTGGAGGACGGCGGGAAGCGCATCGCGCCCATCTCCGCCGTGAGCCCCTCGGTGCCGGCGCCGTCGAAGCCGACGGTGCGCAGCCGGCCGCCGATCTCGTCGGCCTCGTACACGACGGGCTTGAGGCCCATCTTCATCAGCTCGTACGCGGCCACGATGCCGGACAGGCCGCCGCCGATGACGGCGACCTCGGTGCCGTGCTCGGTCGCGGGTATCTGGCCGAGCCCCGCCGGGTGGGCGAGGAAGTCGTCGTAGGCGTACGGGAAGTCCGGGCCGAACATGGTGATCGGCGGCTGCTGCTCGTCGGCGTGCTGGACGGCGTTGGGCACCGTGGACGTCATGGGGTACGGACTCCTTGCGACTGCGACTGCGAGGGGAAGCGGGGGGAGGTTCAGACGAGCGACCCGTAGAGGCCGGGGCGGCGGTCGGTCAGATACGGGTTCGCCTCGCGCGAGGCGGCGAGGAAGGCGGGGTCGACGTCGGCGAGGACGAGTTCCGCACCGCGGCCGGCGCGGGTACGGGCGACCCCGTCGGGGCCGGCGAGGGTGGAGAGGCCGACGAACTCGAACTCCCCTTCCCGGCCGACCCGGTTGACGTACGCGACGTACATCTGGTTCTCGAAGGCGCGCACCGGGATCATCGATTCGGCGACGAACTGGAACGGGTGCATCTGCGCGGTCGGCACGACCAGCAGGTCGGTGCCGGCGAGGGCGTGGGCGCGGACGTTCTCCGGGAACTCGACGTCGTAGCAGATCAGGATGCCGACGCGGAGGCCGTCGATCTCGGCCTGGACGACCTGCCGGTCGCCCGGCGTGAAGTGGTCGCGCTCGAAGCAGCCGAAGAGGTGGGTCTTGCGGTAGTCGGCGAGCCGGGTGCCGTCGGCGGAGATCAGCTGGGCGGAGTTGAAGACGGCGTCGCCGTCCCGCTCGGGGTAGCCGTAGGCGATCGCCAGGCCGTGCTGTGTCGCGATCTCGGCGATCGCGTCCGCGCAGTCGCCGTCGGCGGGCTCGGCGAGGCGGGCGATGTCGTCGCCGATCGCGTACCCGGTGAGGAACATCTCCGGCGTGACCAGCAGCCCGGCGCCCGCTGCGGCGGCGCGGCCCGCGGCCTCGTCGAGGACCTTGAGGTTCTCGACGGTCGAGCCGGGGCGGCCGGAGCTCTGGAGCAGGGCGGTGCGCATGCGTGGTCCTCACCGGGCGGAAGGGGGTTGGGGGCCGTATAGGGGCCACGTAGACGGTACGGGCGGCCGACCAGGGCGGACAAGAAGGAGCCGTTGCGCGTCGGCGAGCGGTTTGTTGCGTGCTCAAGCGGGCCGGCGGAGATTCGTTGCGCGACCCCGGTCGTAGTCCCGGTCCTCCCGGCAGCGCAGGCCCCGCCGGTCTTCCCCGCCGGACGGCGGAGACGAGGTCCCGTCCCGGGCGCGATGTGGCGCGGGCGCGGCGCCGGGAGAGTGGGGACCGTCCACTCGACCTGGCTTGACCTGCGGAAAGGACCATGATGAACCGCCCTGCGAAGATCGTTGTGCTCGGCTGCGCACTCCTGCTCAGCGCCGGAGCGGCCTCGGCCGCCACCGCCTCCGACGACGCGCCGCGGCAGCGCGAGGCCGCCGCGCTCACCGGCACGGCCAAGCTGTACCGCTCGGCCGGGGACGACATCACCTTCACCTTCGACGCGCATCTGTCGGCGAAGGACAACGCCGACCCGACGAAGGCCACCGGCACCTTCGAGTTCAGCCACTACCTGAACGGCGAGGGCGCCCGGGCGAAGGCGAAGGTCGACTGTCTGCTGACCGGCGGGAAGGTGGCCGTCGTCTCCGGGGTCATCACCTCCTCCGATCTGCCGGGCGCCGAGGGCAAGCGGGTCGGCGTCACCGTCCACGACGTCGGCCGCCACGACCGGCTCGGCTACAGCTGGGCCTCCACGGGCAACCCCGTCGAGACGAAGGAGCTGCCCAAGTGCGTGAGCTCCGCCCCCTTCGAGAAGGTCAAGAAGGGGACGGGCGACTTCACGGTCGTGCCGTGGAAGCCCGACTTCTAGCCAGCGCCAGCGCCGTCACCAGGTAGGGAACCGCGAGCACCGCGAAGACCGTGCTGTGCGCGGCGCCCGTGCCGAGCAGCGCGTACACGCCGAACGTGGCGACCGTGGCGAGCTCCGTGCCCAGGCTCGCCACGGAGGTGAGGGTGGCCCGTCGGGACTCGTCGATACGGTGCTGGAGGCGGACGTCGGCGAGCACCTCCGCCAGCTGGAACCCGGCAAAGGCGAGGCTCAACAGCGCGATACCGGCCAGTGAGCGGGCCCCGGCGCCGGCGGCCAGGGCGAGCGCCGCGCCCGCGAGCAGCGCCGCGAGCCCCCTCGTGCCGAGACGTTCGGCGGGTCCGGCCAGGAGGCTGCCGGCGGTGACGCCCGCCCAGATCAGCATGATCAGGTAGGGGACGGTCGCCTCGGCGAAGCCGATCTCCCGGACCAGCAGCGGGGTGTACTCGTCGAGGGCGCCCCATACCGCGGCCACGGCCGGGAGCAGGAGCAGGGCACCACGCACCGAACGGTCCCTGCGGACCTGGGCGAGTCCGGTCCGCAGGGTCGTCGCCCAGCTGTCAGCCCCGGTCTCCGGCCGCACCCGGTGCTCCGGGAACCGGGTCGCGGTGAGGGCGGTCAGCACACAGGCCAGGAAGCTCGCGGCGCCGACGGCCGTGTAGCCGCCCTGGGCGAAGACGGGCCCCGCGAGGCCGGTGGAGGCGACGGTGCCCAGCAGTCGCGCGGCCCGGGACCTGCCCATGACCCGGGCGTACCGGTCGGCGGCGCCGAGGTGATCCAGCTCGTCGTACACCAGCGCCTCCAGCGCACCGGAGCCGAGCGCTCCGCCGGCGCCCCACAGGACGAAGCCGACCGCGAAGGCCCAGTACGACGGGACGGCCACCCACAGTCCGAATCCGACGGCCGTGAGCAGCGGACCGATCCACAGCAGCCGGCGCCGCGAGACGGCGTCGGCCCAGGCGCCGGAGGGGACCTCCAGCACCACGCCGGTGATCGACCACAGGGCGAACAGGGAGGAGATCTGCCAGAGCGACATGCCGGTGTCGGCGAACAGCAGCGCGTACACCGGGTAGAGCAGGACGAAGTCGTCCAGGAACGAGTAGCCGTACAGCGTGGTCGTGAGCCGCCGGACACCGGCGGCGGGCACACGCGCAGGTGAGAGTGTCATGAGGCCTTCCCGCAGGGACAGTTCGGACGCCGGAGGTACGGCGGCCGAGGTGGCCCTCGGGAGGCACGGCTGGTGGATCAATGTCGCCAGGTCATGACACCGATGGTAGGCGGTGCCGGCTCACTCGCGCAGGGAGAAAGTGGTGACCACGGCCGCGTGGTCGGAGGGCCACTCGTTGTGCTCGACGTCCGGCCAGGGGCGCGGGTGGCCGCTTACGTAGGTCCGGGCGTCGAGCACGCGCAGCCCCCGGTGCAGCACGAAATCGATCCGGTCCTGTGGCTCCGGGCGTCCACTGCCGTCCTCGTGCACGGCGTGGATCGGCGACCAGGTGTGCCCGGGGTGGGCGATCGGGTCGGGATGCGCCTCGCGGTAGGAGTCGCGCAGCCCCGCCGCCTCGGCCGCCTTCGACACCGGCCATTGCACGTCCGGCCGGTCCAGGTGGGAGGGGCTGTTGAAGTCGCCGACGAGGACGACGGGCACGGCGGGGTCGGCCGTCTCCGCGATCCGGTGCAGGATGTCCCGCATCTGCGCGAGCCGCACCTGCTCATGGGCGATCAGCTCGGCCGCGTCCAGCCCGTCGAAGGCGGACTCGTACGGGCCGTAGGGGGTGTAGTCGAGGTGGGCCGTCCAGAGGTCGACCTGCCGGTCCCCCACTTCGATCCGGACCCCGGCCGCCCCGTAGAAGCCGACGTCCGGGTCGCCGAAGCGGGCGGTGACCGGGTGGCGGCTGATGATGCCGAGGTTCTCGCCCGCCCGGTGGTGGTACCAGCCGAGGGCGGCGGCGAGTTCCTGGGCGGCCGTGCCGTGGGTCTCCTGGAGGCCGACCACGTCCACGCCGGTCTCGGCGATGACCTTGAGCTGCTTGGCCAGGTGGTCGCGGACCTTGGTGCCGCCGTGCCAGAGGTTCCAGCTCATGACGCGCAGTTCGTCCGTCGGCAGGGCGTGGGCCCCGCGGAGACTGCGCAGGCGCTCGGGGGTGACCTCCTCCAGGCTGGCGAGGACGGTCCGTCCGGGTGCCGGCTCGATCGGGGCCAGCGAGGGCACCGCGAGCACCGTGCAGCCGGCCGCCTCGGCGGAGCTGACGCCGGTGCGGGTGTCCTCGACGGCGACGCAGGCCCTCGGGTCGACACCGAGGGCCCGGCAGGCGGCGAGGTACGGGTCGGGGGCGGGCTTGGTGCGGTCCGTGTCGTCGGCGGTGACGGAGACCGCGAAGCGGCTCACGCCGAGGGCTTCGAGAACGGTGTCGGCTACCGCGCGGGGCGACGCCGTGACCAGGGCCGTGGGGACGCCCTCGCGGGCCAGGGCGTCGAGCAGATCGAGCGCGCCGGGGCGGGGGACGATGCCGGCGCGGACGCGGTCGGCGAACTCGCGGTGCAGCGCGTCGGCGAGGTCGGCGGCCGGGGCGCCGGTGGCGGCGGCCAGCCAGTCGGCGGTGTACTCGACGGGCCGGCCGAGCACCTGCGCCTCGTCAGCCTCGGTCAGGGCCCGCCCGGCGACGTGCTCCACCGCCTCCCACCACAGTCGCTCGGTGTCGACGAGCGTGCCGTCCATGTCGAACAGGACGGCCTGGAGCGGGAGTTGAGTCACGGTCGTTGTCTCTTTCGTGCGTGGGGGGGGATCAAGGGGTTCTTTGTTCGGTTCTTGTTCGAGGGGGCCGGCGATCAGCGGTTGCCTTCGGCCACCAGCACCGGTCGTTCCGGCAGCGACACGCCGACCGCGGCTCCGGCGCCGAGCGCGGCGGTCTCGTGGGCCGGCAGGTCGGCCTTGACCTCGGTGCCGTCGGCGAGCCGTACGGTCAGCCGGGTGGTGGCGCCCAGGAACGCCGTGGCGACCACGCGCGCGTCGGCCGTGTCGTCGGCGCGCACCGTGACCGCTTCGGGTCGCACCAGCACGTCGACGTCGGACACCGAGGGCACGTCGCCGTCGACAGGCAGCCGCCGGCCCAGGACCTCGACACCGTCCTCGACGAGCCGGCCCGGAATGCGGCTCATCGTGCCGACGAACTCGGCGACGAAGGCGGTGGCGGGGCGGCCGTACAACTCGGCCGGGGCGGCGCACTGTTCGAGGCGTCCGGAGCGCATGACCGCGACCCGGTCGGCCATGGACAGGGCCTCCTCCTGGTCGTGGGTGACGAACAGCGTGGTGATGCCCAGCTCCCGCTGGAGCCGTCGGATCTCCTCGCGCAGCGTCAGCCGCACCTTGGCGTCGAGCGCCGACAGCGGCTCGTCCAGCAGCAGGACGCGCGGGCGCAGGGCGAGGGCCCGCGCCAGGGCGATGCGCTGCTGCTGGCCGCCGGAGAGCTGGTGCGGGTACCGCTCGCCCTTGTCGGCGAGGCCGACCAGCTCCAGCAACTCGGCGGCACGGGCACGCCGTTCGGCGGTGCGCACCTTGCGCATGCGCAGCCCGAAGGCCACGTTGTCGAGGGCGTTCAGATGCGGAAAGAGGCTGTACGACTGGAAGACCATCCCGGCGTCCCGGCGATGCGCGGGGATGCCGGTGACGTCGTCGCCGTCCACCAGCACCTCGCCGGAGTCGGGATGCTCGAAGCCGGCGAGCATGCGCAGCGCGGTGGTCTTGCCGCAGCCGGACGGGCCGAGCAGGGCGAGGAGTTCACCCGGCCGGACGGTCAGGTCGAGCCCGTCGAGGGCCACGGTGGTGCCGAACTCCCGGCGCAGTCCCCGGAATTCGACGGTGGCGGCCTGCGCCGCTGCCTTTTCAGGCGCTGTCTTGTCAAGCACGGTCATGGTTCATCCCCGGGAGGTAGTACGGGTACGGCCGCCGAAGCCGGCGAGCACGAGGAGCAGCACCCAGGTCACGAGCAGGCTGAGCACGGACACGGCGACGGACAGCTGGGCCTGCGAGCCGCTGACGTTCACGATCCACACGGCGAAGGGCTGGAAGCCGAGCAACTGGGCCACGGTGAACTCGCCGAGGACCAGGGCGAGGGTGAGGAAGGAGGCGTTGAGCAGGGCGCCGCGCAGGTTGGGCAGGACGGCCTGTACCAGCGCCTGCGGCCAGCTCGCCCCGCAGCTGCGGGCGGCCTCCACGAGGGTGGGCACGTCGATGGCGCGCAGCCCGGCGTCCAGGGCCCGGTACACGAACGGCAGCGCCATCACGACGTAGGCGAGGACGAGTACGAACGGGAAGTCGGGGTTCTGGATCGCGACGAACGTCTGGAACAGCGGGGTCCGCGACAGGTGCTCCGGCCCCCACTTCAGCACCGTCCCGATCCCGGCGACGAACGCGATCGGTGGCACGACCAGCGGCAGGGAGCACACGATCTCGACGACCGGCCGCAGCCGGGGCGCGCCGAGCCGCAGCGCGACCATGGCGGGCACCATCAGCAGCAGGACGACGGCGATGGTGGCGAGGGCCAGCTCCAGCGAGAGCAGCAGGCTGGAGGCGAATCCTTCGGTGGAGAAGATCTGGGTGTAGGCGTCGAAGGTAAGACCCTGTCCGGGCACGTCGACCGTGAAGACCACCGACGCCGCGAGCGGCACCAGGAAGTACAGTCCGGCGACGCCGAGCACGCCCCACCGCCACAGGTTCAGGCGAGCCATCGCGCGCTCCGTCGTTGCAGGGGCAGATACACCGCCATGACCAGGCCGGCGACCAGGACCATGTCGAGGCTGAGGGCGAGCGCCACGTTCTCCTGGCCGACCAGGACGTTGCCGGAGAGGGCGTCGGCGATCTGGAGGGTGACCAGCGGGACGGAACTGCCCACCATCGCGGCGGCGGTGGCGTACGCGGCGAAGGCGCTGCCGAAGAGCAGGACGAACCCGCCGAGGAGTGTGGGCAGCAGCACGGGCAGGGCCACGTGCCGCCAGTACTGCACGGCCGTGGCGCCGTTGTTCTGCGCGGCCTCGCGCCACTGGGAGCGCAGGCCGTCCAGGGCCGGGGTGATGGTGAGGACCATCAGCGGGATCAGGAAGTACAGGTAGACGAGGACCAGGCCCCAGAAGCTGTAGAGGTCCCAGCCCTTGTCCGTGAGGCCCAGGTGGCGGGTCAGCACACCGGCGTTGCCGAGGGTGGCGACGAAGGCGAAGGCCAGCGGGACGCCGCCGAAGTTGGCGAGCACCCCGGACGCGGTGAGCACCGCCTCGCGCAGGGCGCGGAAGCGGGAGGTCACCACGGCCTGGGCGAGCGGCAGCCCGAGCAGGGCGCCGAGTGCCGCGGAGACGGCGGACAGCTTGACGCTGCCGAGCAGGGCCGTGAGGTACGCGCCCTGGAGCGAGTTCGTCAGGTTGTCGGCGCTGTACGAAGTCGCCCCCGTGGCCGGGTCCTTGACGGTGAAGGCGCCGTCCAGCATGGCCAGGGCGGGCAGCCCGAAGGCGAGCGCGGTGAAGACGAGCAGCGGGACGACGGCGAGCGAGCCGCCGAGGGCACGGCGCCGCCGCTTGCGCGCAGCGGCGGGCGCCGTGTCGACCCCGGTGAGGGTGGCCGTCATCCGGAGACGGCCTTCGCCCAGCCCTGGCCGAGAACCGTCTTGGCCTTGCTCTGCTGGTCCTCGGTCGGGAAGGACGGCGTCCCTTCGACCTCGGGCAGCTTGGCCGCGGCCGTCTTGTCGAGGGTGCCGGCCTTCTCCATGGCGGTCATCAGGGCCGGTCGGGCGTAGCCCTTCAGCCACAGGTTCTGGCCCTCGGCGCTGTAGAGGTACTCCTGCCACAGTCGGGCGGCCGCGGGATGCGGGGCGTCCTTGTTGATGGCCTGGGAGTAGTACTGCGAGAACTGGCCGTCGCTCGGCACCGACACCTGCCAGTCGACACCCTTGGACTTGAACTCCTCGGCGTAGCCGGCGTTGAGGTAGTCCCAGTCGATGCTGATGGGCGTCTCGCCCTTCTCGACGGTGGCCGGGGTCGACTCGACGGGCGTGTAGTTGCCGTTCTTCTTCAGCTTGGCGAAGAAGTCGAGGCCGGGCTGGATGTCGTCGAAGGAGCCGCCGTTCGCGAGCGCCGCCGCGTAGACGCCGCCGAAGGCCGAGCCGGACTTGGTGGGGTTGCCGTTGAGGGCGACCTGGCCCTTGTACTGCGGCTTCAGCAGGTCGGCGAAGGTCTTCGGGCACTCCTTGACGCGCTTCGCGTCGCAGCCGATGGAGATGTAGCCGCCGTAGTCGTTGAACCAGCGGGCCTGCGCGTCCTTCTGGCCCTCGGGGATGTCGGCGAAGGCCTCCACCTTGTACGGCGCCAGCAGCCCCTGCTGGGCGGCGCTGATCGCGAAGGAACTGCCGAGGTCGAGCACGTCGGGGGCGCGGTCCTGCCCCTTGCGCGAGGTCACGGCGTTGATCTCGTCCTGGCTGGAGCCGTCGGGGTTCTCCACCTCGACCTTGATGCCGTACTTCTTCTGGAAGCCGTCGATGAGGGCGCCGTAGTTGGCCCAGTCGCGGGGCAGCGCGATGGCATGCAGCGTGCCCTCCTTCTTGGCCGCCTCGACCAGCTTCTCGATGCCGCCGAACTCCTCGGCGGAGGTGGCGGTGGCGGCGCTCTTGCCGTCGGCGGAGGTGGACGCGTTGTCGGGAGCGGCGCCGCAGGCGCTGAGGGTGAGCGCGGCGACGACGGCGAGGGCGCCGCTGCGGGCAGCCGTTCTCGGCAGGGAAACGGACACGGTTTCTCCAGGGGACGCGCGAGGGTGGAGGAGGCCCCAACGGGCCAACTTGTCTGAACAAGTTGGCCTCAGTACGCCCGGTCTCGATGTCCCGAAAGTGAACGCCGGTGAAACCCTGACCCCATGCTTCGTGCACAGTCCCGGCCGGCACGGAGCACCGCCGGATCTCGTTTACGCTGGTCACTCTGTGCACAGCAACCGACTCAGAGGGGAAGCATGACGGCGCGACACGAGGAGATCGCCGACGAGCTGCGCCGCGCGATCGACCACGAGGAGTACACGGTCGGCAGCCTGCTGCCCGCCGAGACGGACCTCGCGGCCCGGTACGGCGTCTCCCGCGGCACGATCCGGCAGGCCGTCGCCGCGCTGACCGCCGAGGGACTCATCGGCTCACGCCAGGGCGCCCGTCGCGTGGTCCTGGCCAGCCGCCGCAGCCAGAGCTTCGCCGAGCTGCGCAGCTTCGCCCAGTGGGCGCATGCGATGGGCCGGGAGGCGACCGGCCACGTGGTCGTCCAGGAGTACCGCCCGGCGACGAAGGAGGACGCCGTACGCCTTCAACTGCCCTCCGGCACCCCGGTGTTGCACGTGCTTCGGGTGCGCGGCCTGGACGGCGAACCGGTACTGCTGGAGCGCACGGTCTACGCGGACTGGATCTCCCCGGCCGTCGAGGCCATAGAGCCCGACTGCCCCTCAGTCACGCAACGTCTGTACGACGACACGGGGTTGGTCTTCGCCTACGGCGAGCACGTCATCGACGCGGTGTCAGCGGGCGCCCAGGACGCCGAGTTGCTGGGCATCCGCCGTACGAGCCCCCTGCTCCGGGTGCGGCGCGTGACGACGACCCGCGAGGGCCGCCCGGTCGAATGGTCGGACGACCGCTACCGCTCGGACGCGGTGAGCTTCAGCGTGCACAACTCGATCGACAACAACGCGCTGGCGCGCAAGACGGCGGACTGACCTCTCCCCCGAACGGCTACCCGGCTCCGCCTGCCGGAGGAGGCCCGGCCGCGGGCGACCGGGCGAGACTTCCCCCATGGACGCGACCGACATCCCCGCCCTGCCGTTCGTCGACGAGCACACGACGACCGTCGAGGCGACCACCGACGCCGTCTGGCATGAACTGGGCGCCTTGATGAACGGCTCCCAGGGCTTCCGCGTGGCGGTGTCGGTCCCGGGCAAGGAACTGGCCTACGTGGGCCACCACCCGTTCTCGACGTACGCCCTGCTCTTCCACCTGGACGTGCCGGCGGAGGGCCATACCCGTCTGCGGGCCGAGACGAGGGCCGACTTCCCCGGCCGCGGGGGCGCCCTCTACAGGCGGCTGGTCATCGCCACGGGCGCCCACGCACTGGTCATACGGCACATGCTGAAGAAGGTCCGCAGGAACGCCGCTCAGGGGCGCGGGGAACTGCGCGAACGGCCCCCACCGGCCCGCGCCCGAAGGACTACGTGGGCGACCCGGACGAAAACCGCCGCAACAAGGGCGACAGCACCAGCACGGACTTGGTCCGCTCCACGAACGGTTCCCCGGCAATCCGCTCAAGCACCCGCTCGAAGTGCCGCATGTCCGAGGCGAACACCTGCACCACGGCGTCGGCGTCCCCGGTGACCGTGGAGGCGGCCACGACCTCCTGGTACCGCTCCAGCCCTCGCCGGATGGTGTCCGGCGAGGTGTTGTGCCGGCAGTAGATCTCGACGAACCCCTCGGTCTCCCAGCCGAGGGCCGACGGATCCACCCGTACGGTGAATCCGGTGATCGCTCCGGTGGCGCGCAGCCGGTCCACGCGCCGCTTCACGGCGGGCGCGGACAGGCCGACCAGGTGCCCGATGTCCGCGTAGGAGCGGCGGGCGTCCTCGGCGAGGGCGTGCACGATGCGTTCGTCGAGATCGTTCAGCACTGCGGGTCGTTCACTTCACTTCTGGTGTCGCAAGACGGGAACGGCGATAGCCGTACACGAAGTAGAACACGAGACCCGCCGCCATCCAGAACCCGAAGACCACCCAGGTCACGGTGTCCAGGCTGAACATGTTGTATGCGCAGAACAGGAAGCCCAGCACCGGCAGCACCGGCCCGAACGGCACCCTGAACGTGCGCTCGAGCTCCGGGCGCCGGTAGCGCAGGACGATCACCGCGATGTTGACCAGGGCGAAGGCGAACAGCGTGCCGATGCTGGTGGCGTCGACGAGCTTGCCCAGCGGGATGAGGGCGGCGAGCGCACCGCAGAAGAGGGACACGATGACCGTGTTGATGCGCGGGGCGCCGGTCTTCTTGTGGACCTTGCCGAACGCCTTCGGCACCAGGCCGTCACGGGACATCGCGAACAGGACACGGGTCTGGCCGTAGAGCACGGTGAGCACGACGCTCGCGATGGAGATGACCGCGCCGAGCGCGAGCAGGGTGCCCCAGAAGGACTGGCCGCTGACGTCGTTCATGATCGCGGCGAGGGAGGCGCTGGAGCCCTCGAACTTGGTCCAGTGCCAGGCACCGACGGCGACACCCGCGACGAGCACGTACAGCGCGGTCACGATGATCAGCGACAGCATGATGGCCCGCGGCAGGTCCCGCTTGGGGTCCTTGGCCTCCTCTCCGGCGGTGGAGGCGGCGTCGAAACCGATGTACGAGAAGAAGAGCGTCGCACCCGCGGCGCTCACGCCGGCCATGCCGAGCGGCATGAAGTCCTCGTAGTTGCCCGACTTGAAGCCCATGAAGCCGACCGTGCAGAACAGCACCAGCGCGGCGATCTTGACGGCGACCATGATCGTGTTGGCGCGGGCGGACTCGCGGACGCCGCCGAGCAGGAACACCATCGCCAGCATGACGACGATCAGCGCCGGCAGGTTGATGATCCCGCCCTCACCGGGCGCCGAGGACAGCACCGACGGGATGGTGACGCCTATGGTCCCGTCGAGCAGCTCGTTGAGGTACTCGCCCCAGCCGACGGCGACGGCGGCCACCGACACGCCGTACTCCAGCACCAGACACCAGCCGCAGACCCAGGCGACCAGCTCACCCATCGTTGCGTACGCATACGAGTACGAGGAGCCGGCGACCGGGATGCTGCCCGCCAGCTCGGCGTACGACAGGGCCGAGAACAACGCCGTGAGGCCGGCGATCACGAAGGCCAGGGTGACCGCGGGACCGGCCTCCGGGACGGCGTCGCCGAGGACGACGAAGATGCCGGTACCGAGAGTGGCACCGATGCTGATCATGGTCAGCTGCCACATGCCGAGAGAGCGCCGCAGGGACCCTCCCTCACCCTGGCCACTCTCCGCGACCAGGTGTTCCACGGGCTTGCGACGCATCAGGCGCGCGCCGACGCCGAGGGACGCGGGGGCGGCGGTCTGGCTTGGGTTCTGCGGGGGTGCGCCTTGGTCGAGCACGCGCTGGCTCCTTATCGCTGCCGGTCGGGCGGCAGGGACGGGCGGCACCCTTCGAGCAGGGACCCACCGAGCGGGGTCCCTGCCACGCCACGTACGAGGCGACAGCCTACGAGGATCGGCGTTGCTGGTGAAATGCAGCAACCTTGCGCATACCCGCAAGATCATTGCGTGTCTGGGGGCTGGGTGGGTGTTCGTTGCAGCGGGGCTTCGGACCGTTGCGCGGAGGTCCTCCTGGAGGGCTTCGGAGGACCTTGACCAGGAACACGCAGGGGCCTGCCTGCTCATGCCGCGCCGCGCACAGCGGACGTCCCCAGGGGCGCGGGGCTGTATCGATCTGCGGCTCCGCCGGGCGGGCGCGACAAGCCACCGACCACCCGCTGCCGCCAAGTCCAGCTGAACCCGAGCTGTTCGGCGGGAGACCGCACGCGAAACGGCCCCCGTTCTCCCGGCATGGGGGACAACGAGGGCCGTACTCAAGGGCGTTGAGACGTCAGCTCCAGCTGGCGTGCAGCGGCTTGCCCTCCGCGTAACCGGCCGCGCTCTGGATGCCGACGACCGCCTTCTCGGCGAACTCCTCCAGGGAGCCGGCGCCGGCGTAGGTGCAGGACGACCGCACGCCCGCGATGATCGAGTCGATCAGGTCCTCCACGCCCGGCCGGGTCGGGTCGAGGAACATGCGCGAGGTGGAGATGCCCTCCTCGAACAGCGCCTTGCGGGCCCGGTCGTACGACGACTCGTCGGACGTACGGTTGGCCACGGCCCGCGCGGAGGCCATGCCGAACGACTCCTTGTAGAGGCGGCCGTTCGCGTCCTGCTGGAGGTCGCCCGGCGACTCGAACGTCCCCGCGAACCAGGACCCGACCATCACGTTGGACGCACCGGCGGCCAGCGCCATGGCGACATCGCGCGGGTGCCGGACGCCACCGTCGGCCCAGACGTGCTTGCCGTACTTCTTCGCCTCGGCGGCGCACTCCAGGACCGCGGAGAACTGCGGCCGGCCGACGCCGGTCATCATGCGGGTCGTGCACATCGCGCCGGGGCCGACACCGACCTTGATGATGTCCGCGCCGGCCTCGATCAGGTCCCGCACACCCTCGGCGGCCACGATGTTGCCGGCCACGATCGGCACCTGCGGGTCGAGCGCCCGCACGGTCCGGACCGCGGCGATCATCGACTCCTGGTGGCCGTGCGCCGTGTCGATGACGAGCGTGTCGACGCCCGCGTCGAGCAGCTGCTTGGCCTTGCCCGCCACGTCACCGTTGATGCCGACGGCGGCCGCTATGCGCAGCTTGCCGTTGGCGTCGACGGCCGGCGTGTACAGCGTGGCGCGCAGGGCGCCCTTGCGGGTGAGGATGCCCGCGAGACGGCCCTCGGCGTCGACGGCGGGGGCGTAGCGCCGGTTGTGGTGGTCGAGGGTGTTGAAGGCCTCGCGCGGGTCCTGGTCCGCGTCGAGGAGCAGCAGGTCCCGGGACATGACCACTTCGAGCTGCGTGAAGCGGTCCACGCCGGACAGGTCGGAGTCGGTGACCACGCCGATCGGCTTGAAGTCGTCGTCGACGACCACGCCGGCGTTGTGCGCGCGCTTGGGCAGCAGGGCCAGCGCGTCGGCGACGGTCTGGTGCGGAGCCAGCACGATCGGGGTGTCGAGGACGTGGTGGCGGCTCTTCACCCAGGAGACGACCTCGGTGACGACCTCGATCGGGATGTCCTGCGGGATGACCACCAGGCCGCCGCGCCGGGCCATCGTCTCGGCCATGCGGCGGCCGGCGATGGCGGTCATGTTGGCGACGACCAGCGGGATGGTGGTGCCCGTGCCGTCCGGGGAGCTGAGGTCCACGCCCTGCCGCGAGCCCACCGCGCTGCGGCTGGGGACCATGAAAACGTCGTCGTACGTCAGGTCGTACGCGGGCTGGATGTCATTGAGGAAACGCACGTGCTGCACATCCCAGTCGATCAGAGGTGGCCCCCGGACAGGTCAGCCAGGGGGAAGAGCACGTACTTCATTGTCCCATGCTGACCGGAATGCGATGCACGGTCGCATCATCCAAGCAGGTCAGACACCCCCTAGGAGGATCCTCCAAGAGCGAGCACGACCGTGAGCGCCTGCGTCCGGTCCACCGCCTCGGAAAACACGTCCTGAGCGATCTCCCACTCGTCGGGCCGCGCCTTCGCGTACGCCCGCCAGTTCCGTACGACGACCAGCAGCCCCTGCTCCACGGCACCCGCCGGCCAGACGGTGTGGTCGGAGAGGGAGTCGGCGAGCGCGTCCCAGTTGCGGCCGAACCAGTCGGGCAGGTCCAGGGCACGGGCGCAGCGGTCCATCAGGCCGGCCTTGTCCGTGATCCCGTCGAGGTCCAGCGGGACGACGAGCTCCGTCATCTCAGTACCGCCAAGGTCGTAGTGATCGTCGATGAAATTGATGAAGCCGATGACGTCGATGCGGCCCATGAACGAGGGGGGGGCGGCCTTCGGGCCACCCCCCTGCTGACATACCGTCAGTGTCCGTCCGGATCCGTCCTGTTGAGCGTCGGCTTCGGCGTCGGACCGGCCGTCATCAGATAGTCCGCCGCCGACGTGTCCGTCACCAGGCTGGTGACGAGCCCGGAGCGCAGCACCGCGTCGATCGCCGGCCCCTTGCGCTGCCCGCCCGCGATGGCGACGACCTCCGGGATACGGCGGAGCTGGTCGGCCTTGACCGTGATGCACCGCTCCCCCAGGTCCCGGCCGACCCGGCGTCCCTCGGAGTCGAAGAGGTGCGCGGACATCTCGGCGGCGACGCCGAGCGAGGCGTAGTGGGCCCGCTCCTCGTCGCTGAGCATGTCGTGCACCGTCGAGATTCCCGGCTCCCAGGAGCCGATGGAGACGCAGGCGACCGTAACCTTGTCGAAGTACTCGAAGGCCCGGGCGATTCCGGTCTGGTGCCGCAGTGCCGCCGCGGTGGCCGCGTCCGGCAGCAGCATCGGCGCGTAGATGGGGTGGGCGTCGCCGCCGGACACCTGGGCGGCGCGGCGCACCGCCTCGACCGAACCGCGCTCGGCGGTCCCGGCGTCGTACACGCCCGTCAACTGCACCACCGTGCAGGGCGGCAGCCGGTCCAGGGCCGCAGCCATGTGGATGGTGGACCGACCCCAGGCCAGGCCCAGCACATCACCTTCGTTCACGAGCTCGCCGAGCAGGTCGGCGGCCACCTCTCCCAGGTTCTCGGGGTCGGGCGACTCCTCGGCCTCGGCCGGGGACTCGACCACGACGGCGTGCCGAAGGCCGTACCGGGCGCGCAGCGCGTCCGAGCGATCGGCGTCCAGCTCGGCCGGTACGCGGATCTCGATGCGCACCAGATCCCGTTCGAGAGCGGTCTCCAGGACCCGGGCCACCTTGAAGCGGCTGACGCCGAACTCCTCGGCGATCTGGATCTTGGATTTGCCCTCGAGGTAGAAGCGGCGGGCCATGGCCGCCGCCTGCACCAGCTCAGCGGGTCCCATCCGCATGGCTGACCGGCCCGCCGACATACCCGACACGGCGATCTCCTCACTGCTGTTCACACTCTGGATTCGCCGTTCATCCTTGCAGATCCGGCGCTCTTGATCCGCCCTGATGGGCGCCGTTCACGTTCCCTTGGCTCAGTGGTCGCATGCCCAGGCCGCCGACTGCGTCACCGCCTCCGCCTGCGCGCGCAGCGCACGGACCGCCGCGGCCGGGTCATCGGCCCCGTACACCGCCGAACCGGCGACGAAGACGTCCGCGCCCGCCTCCGCACACCGCTCGATCGTCGAGGCCGAGACACCGCCGTCGACCTGGAGCCACAGATCGAGGCCGTGCTTGCTGATCAACTCGCGGGTGCGGCGAATCTTCGGAAGCATGATGTCGAGAAACGCCTGACCACCGAAGCCCGGCTCGACCGTCATGATCAGCAGCATGTCGAGCTCGGGGAGCAGATCCTCATACGGCTCGATCGGCGTCGCGGGCCTGAGCGCCATGGAGGCACGGGCGCCCTTGGCCCGGATCTCCCGGGCGAGCCGTACCGGTGCCGCGGCGGCCTCGACATGGAAGGTGACGGAGGAGGCCCCCGCTTCGACGTACTGGGGCGCCCACCGATCGGGGGCCTCGATCATCAGATGGCAGTCCAGCGGAGTGTCCGTCGCGCGGGCCAGGGACTCTACGACCGGCACGCCGAGCGTGAGGTTCGGGACGAAATGGTTGTCCATGACGTCGACGTGGAGGTAGTCGGCTCCCTCGACCGCCTTTGCCTCGTCCGCGAGGCGGGCGAAGTCGGCGGACAGGATGCTGGGGTTGATCTGCGCGGCCATGACCCAAGACTGCCATGCCGGAGCACGAATGTTCGCGCCAGTACAGACCTAAGACGTTCATCGGATGTTGTGTCCGGTTCGCGCATGCCATGCTGGGCGGCCGACCGGCTCCACGGAGAGCTGCGGGGGTGGCCATGACTCAGACCCAGGAGAAGGGGCAGTCCCCTTCGGGACAGCGGGGCGTCGCCCATCTGGTCTGCGGGCGACGCGCCAAGTGGGTGGTGCTCGTTCTGTGGCTGGCGGTGCTGTTCCTGACAGCACCGTTCGCGCAGAAGCTGACCGACGCGCAGGACAACGACGCTGCCTCCTGGCTGCCCGGGTCCGCCGAATCCACCCAAGTCCTGGAGATCTCCGAGGACTTCAGGCCGGAGCAGATCCCGGCGGTCGTCATCTATGCCCGCGACGGCGGCCTGACGGCACAGGACCGTGCGGCGATCACCGAGGACGTGGCGCAGCTCAAGCAGCTCACCGACCACGGCATCCGCGGCGCCGAGACCCGGGGCCCGGTCTTCGACCGCGAGCTGGACCCGCGCGCGGCCCAGGTCCAGGTCCCGATCACGATGGACGAGAAGGGCTGGGAGCGCATCGCACCCGCCGTGGACTCCATCAAGGACGTCGTCGGGGAGGGCGGCGGCGGGCTGTCGGTGCACATCACGGGCCCGGGCGGCACTTCCGCGGACTTCTCCGAGGCCTTCGAGGGCATCGACTCCACGCTGCTGTTCTCGGCGATGGTGGTCGTCATCGTCATGCTCCTGCTCACCTACCGCAGTCCCACCCTGCTCCTGGTCCCTCTCATCGCCGTGATCGTCGCCCTGTTCACCGCGCAGGCCCTGATCTATCTCCTGGCGGAACACGCGGGCCTGACCGTCAACGGGCAGAGCGCGGGCATCCTCACGGTCCTGGTGTTCGGCGCGGGCACGGACTACGCACTCCTGCTCGTCGCCCGCTACCGGGAGGAACTGCGCCGTCACGAGGACCGCCACGAGGCGATGGCCCTTGCCCTGCACCGCGCCGGCCCGGCGGTGATCGCGTCCGGTGCGACCGTCGTGCTGAGCATGCTGGTGCTGCTGGCGGCGGAGATGAACTCCACGAGAGGCCTCGGCCCGGTGGCCGCGATCGGCGTGGCGGTGGCCCTGCTCGCGATGATGTCCCTGTTCCCCGCGCTCCTGGTGATCTTCGGCCGCTGGATCTTCTGGCCGGTGATCCCGCACCTGGGCACCGAGAACCCGGACAAGCGGGGCATCTGGGCCCGCATGGGCCGCCGTATCGCCCATCGCCCGCGCATGGTCTGGGTCGTCACGGGGATCGCCCTCGCGGTCTGCTCCCTCGGCCTGATCCAACTGCGCGCCGAGGGGCTGAGCAACGCCGACGCATTCACCGACAAGCCGGACTCGATCACCGGCCAGGAGATCTCGGCGCGCTACTTCCCGGCCGGCAGCGGCGACCCGCTGGTCATCGTCAGCAACCAGGCCCAGGCCGTGGAGGTGGGCCGCGCGGTGGCGGAGACACAGGGCGTCGTCCCGACCTCACTGGGCCTGCCACCAGGCACAAAACCGTCGTTCGAAGGCAAGGTCCTCTTCGAAGCGACGATGACCGCTCCCGCCGACAGCGAGGCCGCGAAACAGACCGTCGAGCGGGTCCGCGACGCCGTCCACGCGGTGCCGGACGCCGACGCCCAAGTGGGCGGCGGTACGGCGGCCCTCCTGGACATGGACAAGGCGACGACGCACGACAACATCCTGATCATCCCGCTGGTCCTGCTGGTCGTGCTCCTGATCCTCTGTGCCCTGCTGCGCGCCCTGATCGCCCCGCTCCTGCTGATCGGCACGGTGATCCTGTCCTTCGCGGCAGCCCTGGGCCTCAGCGCGCTCACCTTCCGCCACATCTTCGACTACGCCGGGGAGTCGACCGACTTCCCGCTGTTCGTCTTCGTCTTCCTGGTGGCGCTCGGCATCGACTACAACATCTTCCTCACCACCCGCATCCGCGAGGAGGCAACCCACCAGGGCACCCGCCCCGGCGTGATCACCGGCCTCGCCGCCACAGGCGCCGTCATCACCTCGGCCGGCCTGGTCCTCGCCGGCACATTCGCAGCCCTGGGCACCCTCCCCATGGTCGCCTTCGCCGAAATCGGCTTCGCGGTGGCCCTGGGCGTACTCCTGGACACCTTCATCGTCCGCTCGGTCCTGGTGACGTCCCTGTTCCTGGACGTCGGCCCCAAGGTGTGGTGGCCACACCGCCTGGCACGTGAGGACGGGGGCGCTCCGGCGGTACGGGAGCCGGAGGAAGGCGTGGCGGGGAGGGGCCGCTGAGCGGGGGGTGCGTACAGCGGCCCCTTGCAACGCCGGTCCTGGTAATTCAGCCCGTCCGGCGTTTGAGGACGAGGCCGTTCAGGCCGACAGCGGGGGTCTGGGGGCGGCAGGCCCCAGGGATCGGGGTGGAAGGGACAGAGCCCCTTCAAGGACGGGAAGGGTCAGGGGCGGCGGGGACGCATCACACCCGCCGAATCAGCGCCAGATACATCGCATCGGTCCCATGCACATGAGGCCACAACTGCACATCAGGCCCCTCCCCCAACTCCGGCACCCCCGGCAGCAAGGGCCGCGCATCGACCAGTTCGCCCCCGCCCCCGTGCTTCAGCACGTCGTCCACGACAGCCCGAGTCTCGGCAAGATGCGGCGAACACGTGGCGTACCCGACGACACCCCCCACCCGCACGGAGTCCAACGCCGCCCGCAGCAACCCCCGCTGCAGCGGCGCAAACCCCTCCAGGTCCTCCACCCGTCGCCGCCACCGAGCCTCCGGCCGCCGCCGCAACGCCCCCAGCCCCGTACACGGCACATCCACCAGCACCCGGTCGAAGCTCCCCGCCCGCCAGGCCGGCCGCGTCCCATCGGCGGCGATGACCTGATACGGCCCAGGATTCCCGGCAAGCGCCTTGGCCACGAGCCCGGCGCGATGCGGCTGCTTCTCGGAGGCCAGCAGCGTGGCCCCTCGCTCGGCGGCCAACGCCCCGAGCAGCGCCGCCTTGCCCCCGGGCCCGGCACACCCGTCGAGCCACTTCTCGTCGGGCCCTTCCAACGGCGCGTTGGCCAGGGCAAGCGCAACGAGCTGAGATCCCTCGTCCTGCACCCCCGCCCGGCCTTCCCGCACGGCCTCGATGGCCCCCGGCTCCCCGCCCTCGGCCAGCCGCACGGCATAGGGCGACCAACGCCCCGGCACCGCGGCCTCCTCACCGAGGAGTTCCTCGGTCGTGGCCCGCCCCGGCCGCGCGACAAGCGTCACCTCGGGCCGCTCGTTGTCGGCCTCCAGCAACCGCTCGATCCCGGCCCGCCCGCCACCGAGCGAGTCCCACAGCGCCGAGACGACCCACCGCGGATGCGAGTGCACGACGGCGAGGTGTTCCTCGGGATCGTCGTCGTACGGCGGCGCGACCCGCTGGATCCACCCGTCGAGGTCGTCCTGCGCGACCTTCCGCAGGACGGCGTTCACGAACTTCGCGCGCCCGTCACCGAGGACGACCCGGGCGAGCTCGACGGACGCCGACACGGCCGCATGCGTGGGAATCCGCGTCCCCAGCAGCTGATGCACGCCCAGGCTGAGCACATCGAGCACGGGCGGGTCGACCTCGCGCAGCGGCCGGTCCACACAGGCGGCGATCACGGCGTCGTACGTCCCCTGCCGCCGCAGCGTCCCGTACACCAGCTCGGTCGCGAGCGCGGCGTCCCGCCCGTCGAAGTCGCCCTGCTCGCGCGCCTTGCGCAGCAGCGGCGGCAGTACGAGGTTGGCGTACGCGTCCCGCTCGTCCACGGCGCGCAGTGCCTCGAAGGCGAGGACGCGGACGGGGTCTTTCTTGGGCCGTCGGTAGGGCTTGCCGGGTTTGCGGGGCCGACGGGAGGTGTCGCTCACGAAAAAGGTGCTCCGGATTGCTGGATGAGATGTACCGACCAGCCTACGTCGCACCGCCGGCCCGGCGTAGGGCCGGTTACGCCCCGACGCTCTCCCCGTCCCCGATCCGCACGCCCCGCGCCCAGTCCGCGGCCCGCATCGGCTTCTTGCCCTGAGCCTGCACCCACAGCAGCTCGACGGCGTACGACCCGGTCCCGACGTACACGTTGTTCTTGCCGACGGAGAGCGCACCGGGCGCGAGATCGTCCCGCCCGGGCACCGGCTGCACCTGGATGAGCTTGAGCCGCTCGCCGCGGAAGGTGGTCCAGGCACCCGGCGCGGGAGTGCACCCGCGCACGACGCGGTCGACGCGCAGGGAGGGAGCGGCCCAGTCGATGTGGGCGTCCTCGACGTTGACCTTGGGAGCGAGGGTGACCCCGTCGGCAGGCTGCGGTACGGCCTTCAGCGTGCCGTCCTCGATCCCGTCCATGGTCGCCGCGAGCAGCCCGGAGCCCGCGAAGGCCAGCCGGGTCAGCAGGTCGCCGCTGGTGTCGGTGGTCCGGATCTCCTCGGTCACGGTGCCGTAGACCGGCCCGGAGTCGAGCCCCTCCTCGATCAGGAAGGTGGAGGCCCCGGTGATCTCGTCGCCGGCCATGATGGAGTGCTGCACCGGCGCGGCCCCGCGCCAGGCCGGCAGCAGCGAGAAGTGCAGGTTGACCCAGCCGTGGGCCGGGATGTCGAGGGCGACGCGCGGCAGCAGGGCGCCGTAGGCGACGACGGGGCAGCAGTCGGGTGCGATCTCCCGGAGCCGCTCCAGGAACTCGGGGTCGCGCGGCTTGACGGGCTTGAGCACCTCGATGCCCGCCTCCTCGGCCCGCTCGGCCACCGGGCTCGCCACCATCCTGCGTCCCCGACCGGCGTGCGCGTCGGGCCGCGTCACGACGGCGGCCACCTCGTGCCGCCCGGAGGCGATCAGAGCGTCCAGAGCGGGAACGGCGACCTCGGGGGTACCGGCGAAGACAAGCTTCATGGGTGGGCACGGGCCTCTCGGACGAGGTTGGTTGGGGCAACACACAAGTCTATGTGCGGGTGCGAGGAGGGCTCACGTCGGCGGCACCACGAAGGAATTCACCACGGCCGGGAGGGACGGGCAGGCACCCAGGGCCGGAGGTCCGGACATCGAGGCGCGTACCCCCACCCAGGGGCGTAGGCATATGCCCATACGCCCCCACTGCGTGACCCGCGGACCGCTCCCGCGTTGGTCAAGAAAGAGTTGACCACAACGGGCCGCACCCGCCGTATCCGCGGCCCCTTCCTTTTCAACGCCGGTTCGAGAGGCTTGTTCATGGCCGACCACGCAACCCACGACGCCCAGGCTCGGGCCAGCCTGCACTTGCTGGTGCGGGACATCGAGCGGGTCCGCCGGCAGGTGGACGCACTGCGCACGCTCACCGCCCAACTGGGCAACGTCTACCGCCCGCGCCGCTCCGGCCCCTCCACGGGCTTCGTCGTCTACGGACGCGCCCCCGCCCCGACGGTCCGTCTCGCCCAGGAGCTGCGGGACAGCGTCGAAACCCTGGTCACGGCAGCCGTGGACTTCGACCGCTCACTCGGCTTCTCGTGGGACGCGGTGGGTTCCGCCCTCGGCGTCACCAAGCAGGCGGTCCACCGACGCTACGGCGCGCGCCGCGCCGCCACCCAGGCGGCGGCCGAGGCCGAGCGGACGACCGAGCCGGCGGGCAGCCGGACGGTGAATGTCACCACCGCTCTCCCCCCGGTGCCGACGGTTCCCGCGGCCCGTTCCATGCCGACGCAGCCGACGGCAGGCAGCCCCGGCCTGCGCGACGAGGCCAGGCCCACGGTGTTCCCCGGCCCTCGCAACGGCTGACACCGCGGCTGCCCCCACCTCGCTCTGCCCTCCCGATGCGCACTAGGGAGGGCAGAGGCATTCCTGCCCAGCCTGACCAAGCCCTGCACGGCACCGCTAAGCACCAGGCAGCACCAGGCAGCACCAGGCAGCACCAGGCAGCACCAACGTCACCCGATATCAGGCGGATCGATCCGCACCCGCACCGCAATCTCCCCAGCCCCGCGCGCCATCCGCGCCGCCTGCGCGGCCTTCAGCGCGGACGCCAACGCCGCCCCGCTTCCCGGCGGAACCCGGATCAGCACCCGGTCCCAGTGCTCCCCGGGCGGGGGACCCCCTACGCGCCGCGGGCGCCCAACCGCGGTGACGGGCACCGGCACGGGACCCAACACCTCGGCCTCCGGCGGCAGTTCGGCGGTCCGGAGGAACTCGGCCACCGCCTCTCCCGGCCCGGCCACGGAGGCCATCCGGGACACCGGCGGAAACCCCAGCTCGGCCCGCTCGCCGAGTTCCCGCACCGCATGCCCGACGGGGTCCCACCGCACCAGTGCCTGCACGGGCCGCAGCGTGGGCTCGGCGACCACGACCACGGTCCCCCCGGCGCCCTGCGGCCGTACCAGCGCAGCGGCGGCAACCCACCGCCGCAGTGCGTCCTCCCCCGCCCGCAGATCAGGGCGCCCGAGCATGGCCCAGCCGTCCAGCAGCAGCGCCGCCGCATACCCGCCCTCGGCGACGGGCTCCGCCCCCGGCGTGCTCACGACCAGCGAGGGCGTGCCCGGCACGGTGTCCAGCACATGCTCACGCCCGGAGGTCCGCACCGGCACCGCGGGAAAGGCCCGCCCCAGCTCCTCGGCGGTCCGCCGCGCCCCCACCACCTGAGCCCGCAGCCGGAACGCACCGCACTCCGGACAGTGCCAGGCCCCTTCGTCACGCCCGCACCACCCACACCGCAGCTCGGCCCCGGAGCCCTGCGCCTCCAGCGGCCCGGCGCAGTGCCGGCACCGGGCGGGAGCCCGGCAGTTGGCGCAGGCCATCCGCGGCACGTACCCGCGCCGCGGCACCTGCACGAGGACCGGCCCCTGCCGCAGCCCCTCCCGCACCGCCTGCCAGGCGAGCGTGGGCAGCCGAGCGGCCCGAGCGGCCTCGTCCCGCGCGAGATCCCCGTCCCCCACGGTCCGTACGAGCGGAGCCACGCCCCGCACCTGCTCCCGGGTGGCGACCAGCGGCCGGGCCCAGCCGCTCTCCACGAGCTGGGCGGCCTCGACCGTGCAGCTCCAACTCCCCAGCAGAAAACCGCACTTGTCCTGCGCGGCCCGGAGCAACAGCACTTCACGCGCATGAGGCTGCGGGGCGTGCTGCTCGCTGTGGCTGTCGTCGCCGTCGTCCCAGAGGGCGACCAGCCCGAGGTCCTGCACGGGCGCGAACATGGCGGCCCGCGTCCCCACGACCGCCCTGACGCTCCCGCGCCGCACGGCCAGCCACTCCCGGTACCGCTTCTCGGGCCCGGCATCGGCGGTCAGCACCGCATGCCGGCCCTCGCCCATCAGCGAGGTCAGGGCAGCGTCGACCCGGGCAACAGCTCGCCCGTCCGGCACCACGACGAGCGCCCCGCGCCCGGAGGCGAGCGTCGCCGCGACGGCCCGGGCCAACTCCTCGCTCCACTCGGGGCCGGGCAGAGCGTTCCACACGGCACGCGGCGCGCCCCCGGAGGCCAGGGACTCCAGGAACGCGGCCCCTCGCTCGTACCGCCCCCAGGACCCCGCCTCGGGCCTGTCAGGCGGCGGGAGCGGCTCCGGTGAGGGCCGCTGCTCGGCCCGCGCACTGCGCGGCGGCACGGCCAGCTGCAGCACATCGGCGAGCCCTCCGGCATACCGGTCGGCCACGGCCCGCGCGAGCCCGAGCAGTTCCTCGCTCAGCACCCGCTCAGGCGAGACGACCTGCGCGAGTGCCGCCAGCGGCCCGGAGTAGTCGGACTCGGCAAGCCGCTCGACGAGGAAGCCGTCGATGAGCCCCCCGCCCTCACGCCGCCCCTCACGCACCCGGTGCCGCCCGGCTCCGAACCGCACCCGCACCCGGACCCCGGGCTGCGCGTCGGCGTCCAGCTCCTCCGGCACGGCGTAGTCGAAGTACCGATCGAGATGCAGCACACCCTTGTCGACCAGCACCCGCGCCACGGGCAGTTCCCTGGCCAGCGCGGCCCCTCGCCAGGTCCGCGGCTTGGCCCTCGGGACCTGCGCCTTGCGCACGGTGTCCCGGATGAGCGCGAGCTGCTCGGGCGACGCCCCCTCGGCCCCGCCGTCACCGGTCTCGTTCTCGCTGCTCACGCCTGCATTCCTACCAAACGCCACTGACAACCGCCGGAGCCCGAGTTCCCCCACGAGCGCGGGTACACCGAGGCCCGGCGCCCCACCAGGGACGCCGGGCCTCGAACAAACCCGTGGAGCCGGACCTTACAGACCCACTGCCTTGCGCAGCGCGTCCACCCGGTCCGTCCGCTCCCAGGTGAACTCCGGCAGCTCACGGCCGAAGTGGCCGTAGGCGGCGGTCTGGGCGTAGATCGGGCGGAGCAGGTCCAGGTCGCGGATGATCGCGGCCGGACGCAGGTCGAAGACCGCGTCGATGGCCTTCTCGATCTTCTCGGTCTCGATCTTGGCCGTGCCGAAGGTCTCGACGAAGAGACCGACGGGCTCGGCCTTGCCGATCGCGTACGCCACCTGCACCTCGCAGCGGGAGGCCAGGCCGGCAGCGACCACGTTCTTGGCGACCCAGCGCATCGCGTACGCCGCCGAGCGGTCCACCTTGGACGGGTCCTTGCCGGAGAACGCGCCGCCACCGTGGCGGGCCATGCCGCCGTACGTGTCGATGATGATCTTCCGGCCGGTCAGACCCGCGTCACCCATCGGGCCGCCGATCTCGAAGCGGCCGGTGGGGTTCACCAGAAGGCGGTAGTTCTCGGTGTCGAGCTTGATGCCGTCGTCGAGCAGGGCCTTCAGCTCGGGCTCGACCACGAACTCCCGGATGTCGGGCGCGAGGAGGGAGTCCAGGTCGATGTCGCTCGCGTGCTGCGAGGAGACGACCACGGTGTCCAGACGGACCGCCTTGTCGCCGTCGTACTCGATGGTGACCTGCGTCTTGCCGTCCGGGCGCAGGTAGGGGATCGTGCCGTTCTTGCGGACCTCGGAGAGGCGCTTGGACAGGCGGTGCGCCAGGAAGATGGGCAGCGGCATCAGCGTGGGCGTCTCGTCCGTCGCGTAGCCGAACATCAGGCCCTGGTCGCCGGCGCCCTGGCGGTCCAGCTCGTCCTCGTCGCCCTCGACACGGGACTCGTACGCCGTGTCGACGCCCTGCGCGATGTCCGGCGACTGTGAGCCGATCGAGACCGAGATGCCGCAGGAGGCGCCGTCGAAGCCCTTCTTCGAGGAGTCGTAGCCGATCTCGAGGACCTTGTTGCGGACCAGCGTCGCGATGTCCGCGTACGTCTTGGTCGTGACCTCTCCGGCCACGTGCACCAGGCCGGTCGTGATCAGGGTTTCGACGGCGACCCGGGACGACGGGTCCTCGCGCAGAAGCGCGTCAAGAATGGTGTCGCTGATCTGGTCAGCGATCTTGTCGGGGTGACCCTCGGTCACAGACTCCGAGGTGAACAGGCGACGGGACACAACGCTCCCTGGGGTTGCAGCGGCTGCTGGCTGATCATTGTTGGACGGGACGGGGGCTGCGCCCGGCGTCGTCCGAGGACAGTTTATCTGTCGCGTTCGGCCACGGACCCCCTGTCTCGCCTCTCGGGAGGGCTGTGACCTGCGGCACGGGCATTCTGCCCAATGTCATGTGCCCTTGGCCAGGGGCGCCACACCCGAATCGGGCGCTGGCGGAGGGAAGTCCGCAGCGCATCAACCATGTGTGCCCAACCGGCGCGCCACCAGGTCCCACACGGTTTCGGCCAGGGCTTCCTTGGGCCCGTACGGCACGGGCGTCTCGCTGCCGTCGGCGCCCAGGACGACCGCCTCGTTCTCCTCGGAGCCGAAGGTCTTGCGCTCGCCCACCTCGTTCACCACGAGAAGGTCGCACCCCTTGCGCTCCAGCTTTTTGCGGCCGTTGGCCAGCACGTCGTCCGTCTCGGCGGCGAAGCCGACGATCACCTGGCCGGGGCGGGCGCGGTCGGTCGAGATCTCCGCGAGGATGTCCGGATTCCGCACCAGGACGATCGGGTCCGGCTCGTGGTCGTCCTTCTTCTTGATCTTTCCGGTGGCGTACGACGCAGGACGGAAGTCCGCGACCGCGGCCGCCATCACGACCGTGTCGGCGTCCGCGGACGCCTTGAGGACCGCCTCTCGCAGCTGTACGGCCGTGCCGACCTGGACGACGTCCACGCCCGCCGGGTCGGCCAGCCCGGTGTTGGCGGCGATCAGCGTCACCCGGGCGCCCCGGGCGGCGGCGGTGCGGGCGAGAGCGTAGCCCTGCTTGCCGGAGGAGCGGTTGCCGAGGAAGCGGACCGGGTCGAGGGGCTCGCGGGTACCGCCGGCGCTGACGACGACGTGCCGTCCGGCGAGGTCGGGCTCGGTGACGCCCCGGGCGAGCACCCGGCGGCAGACCTCGAAGATCTCCGCGGGCTCCGGCAGCCGGCCCTTGCCGGTGTCGACGCCGGTGAGGCGGCCGACGGCGGGCTCGATGACGATCGCGCCGCGCCGGCGAAGCGTCGCCACGTTCTCCTGGGTGGCCGCGTGCTCCCACATCTCGGTGTGCATGGCGGGGGCGAAGACCACCGGGCAGCGGGCGGTGAGCAGGGTGTTGGTCAGCAGGTCGTCGGCGAGGCCGTGCGCGGCCTTCGCGAGCGTGTCGGCCGTGGCCGGGGCGACGACCACCAGGTCGGCCTGCTGGCCGATGCGGACGTGCGGGACCTCGTGGACGTCGTCCCAGACCTCGGTCGCGACGGGCTTGCCGGACAGGGCGGACCAGGTGGCGGCGCCGACGAAGTGCAGCGCCGAGGCGGTGGGCACGACCCGGACGTCATGTCCGGACTCGGTGAGTCTGCGCAGCAGCTCGCAGGCCTTGTACGCGGCGATGCCGCCGCTGACCCCCAGAACGACCTTCGGCTTGTCCACCGTCTCTCCCCGGACCTCGGAAAACGTACGACATCCATGACACACCACAGGCCCGGCAGACGCGCTGCCGGGCCTGTGGAAAAGCCTTCTGCAAGCTGCAGATATTACTTACTGCGCCGGGCCCTCGACGGCCTCGGACGTCAGCAGACCCGCGTTGATCTCGCGCAGGGCGATCGACAGCGGCTTCTCGTGGACGTGCGTGTCCACAAGCGGACCGACGTACTCGAGGAGGCCCTCGCCGAGCTGCGAGTAGTACGCGTTGATCTGGCGGGCCCGCTTGGCCGCGTAGATCACGAGGCTGTACTTCGAGTCGGTTGCCTCGAGGAGCTCGTCGATCGGCGGGTTGATGATGCCCTCGGGCGCGGAGATGGAAGAGGACACGCTCTACCTTCCGATGGATGGGAAAGAATCAGTCGATGTGATCACTCAGCATGAGCAGTCACGATCACACAACGTCCACCAAGGCTAGCAGCTCACGCGCCACGTCCTCGACGGAGGTGTTGACCAAGGTCACATCGAACTCCGGCTCGGCCGCCAGCTCGACCTTCGCCGCGTCCAGGCGGCGTGCGATCACCTCGGGCGGCTCGGTGCCACGTCCGGTGAGCCTGCGTACGAGCTCCTCCCAGGAGGGGGGAGCCAGGAACACCAGCTGGGCGTCGGCCATCGACTCACTGACCTGCCGGGCGCCCTGAAGGTCGATCTCCAGGAGAACGGGCTCACCCGCCTCCAGCCGCTCCAGCACTGCCGCACGCGGCGTGCCGTAGCGGTTGCCGGCGAACTCGGCCCACTCCAGCAGCTCGCCGTTGGCGATCAGCTTGTCCATCTCTTCGTCGGTGACGAAGAAGTAGTGGACTCCGTGCTGCTCGCCGGGGCGGGGCTTGCGGGTCGTCGCCGACACCGAGAGCCAGACCTCGGGGTGTTCCTTGCGCATATGGGCGACGACCGTGCTCTTGCCGACCCCGGAGGGGCCGGAGAGCACGGTCAGCCGCGGACGTTCACTCATGCAGCGATTATTCCAGCAATCCCGGAGTGCCCGGGACTCCCGGTCCCATGTGCCGGGATCAGGAGCCCGTGCTGCCGAACTCACGCTCCAGGGATGCGATCTGGTTCGAGCCGAGGCCACGCACGCGGCGGCTCTCGGAGATGCCGAGTCGCTCCATGATCTGCTTGGCGCGGACCTTGCCCACGCCGGGCAGGGACTCGAGCAGGGCGGAGACCTTCATCTTTCCGATGACGTCGTTCTCCTGGCCCTGCTTGATGACCTCGTGAAGGGAGGCGCCGGAGTGCTTGAGTCGATTCTTGACCTCGGCCCGCTCCCGGCGAGCCGCGGCGGCCTTTTCGAGCGCGGCTGCGCGCTGTTCAGGGGTAAGGGGCGGAAGAGCCACGCCTACGTCACCTCGGATGTTGAACTGTCGGATACGGACCGGTGAGGAACCTAGTCGCCCCACACCTGGGGAGGCACGAGCAACACGCTGCCCGTTCTCCCCCACTGCTTTGGGAGCGTGGGAGGTGCTCCCACTCGTCGGAGACTAGCGGCCAAGTCCGCCAGAGTCAGCGAGAACAGCGGAAAAGTCCTGGTCAGCCTCCGTCAGGCCGGACATTTAGGACATAATGCCCCGGATTTGAGGATGTATTCAGACTCAAGTCGGCCAGGGCCACTCATCGGAGGACTCGCGCGAGCGGGTCGAACACCCCTGACGGCGGTCAGGCACCCGACACAGCGACCGTGACCTCTTCGGCGAAGCGTGACGCGGCGTCACGCAGCGCGACGACGTCGGGCCCGTGCCGCAGCACGCCCCGGCTGACGTTCGGGACGACATTGCGCGCCGCGGCCCCGAAGACCCGGGGAAGATCCGCCGGAGTGGCACCCTGCGCGCCGATGCCGGGCGCGAGAAGCGGACCGTTGATGTCGAGGTCGTACGACGAGAGGTCACCGAGCGTGGCGCCGACGACCGCGCCGAAGGAACCCATGGGCTCCTCCCCCGTGTTCTCGGCAGTCAGGTGCGCGAGCATCGTCGCGCCGACATTGCGGCCGTCCGCGCGGACCGCGTGCTGGACCTCGCCGCCCTCCGGGTTCGAGGTCAGGGCGAGCACGAAGAGACCGGTGCCGCTCTCCCGGGCCAGCGCCACGGCCGGCGACAGGGAGCCGTAGCCGAGGTACGGCGAGACGGTCAGCGCGTCCGAGAACAGCGGGGAGTCCTTACGGAGGAAGGACTCGGCGTACGCGGCCATGGTCGAGCCGATGTCGCCTCGCTTGGCGTCCATCAGCACCAGCGCCCCGGCGTCCCGCGCCTCCTCGACCGACTTCTCCAGGACGGCGATGCCACGCGACCCGAACCGCTCGAAGAACGCGCTCTGCGGCTTGAGCACGGCGACCCGGTCGGCCATCGCCTCGACGACCGTACGGCTGAACCGCTCCAGGCCGGCCACGTCGTCGTTCAGGCCCCACTCGGCGAGCAGCGAGGCGTGCGGGTCGATGCCGACGCACAGGGGGCCACGCTCGTCCATGGCCCGGCGCAGACGTGCGCCAAAGGGTTCCAGAGCACTCATGCCGTCTTCCTTGCCTTCCTGACGTCGGCGCCGACCGCGTCGGCGAGGGTGTCGTACGGGCTGGTACGGAGGCGTGCGGCGAGGCCCTTGTGGATGGCGCGGACCCAGAAGGGTCCCTCGTAGATGAAGGCGCTGTACCCCTGGACCAGCGTGGCGCCCGCCAGGATCCGCTGCCAGGCGTCCTCGGCGTTCTCGATGCCCCCGACGCCCACGAGGGTGATCCGGTCGCCCACACGCGCGTACAGGCGCCGCAGCACCTCCAGGGAGCGCGCCTTCAGGGGTGCTCCCGAGAGACCGCCGGCCTCCTTGACCAGTGAGGGTTCGGATTTCAAACCGAGACCCTCGCGCGCGATGGTGGTGTTCGTGGCGATGATCCCGTCCAGGCCGAGCTCGACGGCCAGGTCGGCGACCGCGTCGACGTCCTCGTCGGCGAGGTCCGGCGCGATCTTCACCAGCAGCGGCACTCGACGGGTGGTCACCGTGCGGTCGGCTGCCTCGCGGACGGCGGCCAGGAGGGGCCGCAGCGCCTCGGTGGCCTGCAGGTTGCGCAGGCCGGGCGTGTTGGGCGAGGAGACATTGACCACCAGATAGTCGGCGTACTGCGCCAGCCGCTCGGTCGACTTCACGTAGTCACCGACGGCCTCCGACTCCGGGACGACCTTGGTCTTGCCGATGTTGACGCCCACGACGGTCCCGAAGACGGGCGTACGGGAGGCCAGGCGAGCCGCGACGGCCAGCGAGCCCTCGTTGTTGAAGCCCATGCGGTTGATCAGCGCCCGGTCCTTCACGAGGCGGAACAGCCGCTTCTTGGGGTTGCCGGCCTGCGCCTCGCCCGTGACCGTGCCGATCTCGACGTGGTCGAAGCCGAGCATCGACATCCCGTCGATGGCGACGGCGTTCTTGTCGAAGCCGGCGGCGAGCCCGAAGGGGCCGTGCATCCGCAGCCCGAAGGCCTCTGTGCGCAGTTCCTTGTGGCGGGGCGCGAGGGCGGCGGCGACGAACGTGCGCAGTACGGGGATGCGGACGGCGAGGCGGATCCAGCGGAAGGCCAGGTAGTGGGCCTTCTCGGGGTCCATTCGTTTGAAGACGAGGTTGAAGAAGATCTTGTACATGGTGTCCTCATGACGAGGGGGACACCGTTTCCGGTGTCCCCCTCGTCGGCTGCTAGTCGCGGGCCGCGGTCAGGTGTTCCGCGTGTTCCTGGAGTGAACGGACGCCCACGTCACCGTGGTTGAGGGCGTCGATGCCCTGGACGGCGGCGGCGAGCGCCTGAACCGTCGTCAGGCACGGAACCGACCGCGCCACGGCCGCCGTACGGATGTCGTAGCCGTCGAGGCGGCCGCCGGTGCCGTACGGCGTGTTGACGATGAGGTCGACCTCGCCGTCGTGGATGAGCTGGACGATGGTCTTCTCGCCGTTCGGGCCGATGCCCTCGGACTGCTTGCGCACGACCGTGGCGTTGATGCCGTTGCGCTTGAGCACCTCGGCCGTGCCGGACGTGGCGAGCAGTTCGAAGCCGTGAGCGACCAGTTCGCGCGCCGGGAAGATCATCGAGCGCTTGTCGCGGTTGGCGACGGAGATGAAGGCGCGGCCCTTGGTGGGCAGCGGGCCGTATGCGCCCGCCTGCGACTTGGCGTACGCCGTGCCGAAGACGGAGTCGATGCCCATGACCTCGCCGGTGGAGCGCATCTCCGGGCCGAGGACGGTGTCGACGCCGCGGCCGTGGATGTCGCGGAAGCGCGACCACGGCATGACGGCCTCCTTGACGGAGATCGGCGCGTCGAGCGGCAGCTCGCCGCCGTCGCCGGTCGCCGGAAGCAGGCCCTCGGCCCGCAGTTCGGCGATGGTCGCGCCGAGCGAGATCCGGGCGGCGGCCTTCGCCAGCGGCACCGCGGTCGCCTTCGAGGTGAAGGGGACCGTACGGGACGCGCGCGGGTTGGCTTCGAGGACGTACAGGATGTCGCCGGCCATCGCGAACTGGATGTTGATCAGGCCGCGCACGCCGACGCCCTTGGCGATGGCCTCGGTGGAGGCCCGCAGGCGCTTGATGTCGAAGCCGCCCAGCGTGATCGGCGGCAGCGCGCACGCCGAGTCGCCGGAGTGGATGCCGGCCTCCTCGATGTGCTCCATGACGCCGCCGAGGTAGAGCTCCTCGCCGTCGTAGAGCGCGTCGACGTCGATCTCGATCGCGTCGTCCAGGAACCGGTCGACGAGGACCGGCCGCGAGGGGCTGATCTCGGTCGACTCGGCGATGTAGGACTCCAGCCGGGTCTCGTCGTAGACGATCTCCATGCCGCGCCCGCCGAGGACGTACGACGGCCGCACCAGGACCGGGTAGCCGATCTCGTCCGCGATGGCCTTGGCGCCGGCGAAGGTGGTGGCGGTGCCGTGCTTGGGAGCCGGCAGGCCCGCCTCGGCGAGGACGCGCCCGAAGGCCCCGCGGTCCTCGGCGGCGTGGATGGCCTCCGGGGACGTGCCGACGATCGGCACGCCGTTGTCCTTCAGGGCCTGCGACAGCCCCAGCGGGGTCTGGCCGCCGAGCTGCACGACGACACCCGCCACCGGCCCGGCCTCCTGCTCGGCGTGGACGATCTCCAGCACGTCCTCAAGCGTCAGCGGCTCGAAGTACAGGCGGTCGGAGGTGTCGTAGTCCGTGGAGACGGTCTCGGGGTTGCAGTTGACCATCACGGTCTCGTACCCGGCGTCGCTCAGCGCGAAGGAGGCGTGGACGCAGGAGTAGTCGAACTCGATGCCCTGGCCGATGCGGTTGGGGCCGGAGCCCAGGATGATGACGGCCGGCTTCTCGCGCGGCGCGACCTCGGTCTCCTCGTCGTAGGAGGAGTAGAAGTACGGCGTCCTCGCGGCGAACTCGGCGGCGCAGGTGTCGACGGTCTTGTAGACCGGGCGGATGCCCAGCGCGTGCCGCACCTCGCGCACGATGTCCTCGCGCAGCCCGCGGATCTCGGCGATCTGCAGGTCGGAGAAGCCGTGCCGCTTGGCCCCGGCCAGCAGGTCCGGAGTCAGCTCCGGGGCCTCGGCGAGCTCGTCGGCGATCTCCTTGATGAGGAAGAGCTGGTCGACGAACCAGGGGTCGATCTTCGTGTACTCGAAGACCTCCTCGGGCGTGGCGCCCGCGCGGATGGCCTGCATGACGGCGTTGATACGGCCGTCGGTCGGGCGGACCGCCTCTTCGAGCAGCGCGATCTTGTCGCCGGGCTCGCCGACGAAGGTGAACTGGCTGCCCTTCTTCTCCAGCGAGCGCAGCGCCTTCTGGAAGGCCTCGGTGAAGTTGCGGCCGATGGCCATGGCCTCGCCGACCGACTTCATGGTGGTGGTCAGCGTGGAGTCGGCCTGCGGGAACTTCTCGAAGGCGAAGCGCGGAGCCTTCACGACCACGTAGTCGAGCGTCGGCTCGAAGGAGGCCGGGGTCTCCCGCGTGATGTCGTTCGGGATCTCGTCGAGCGTGTAGCCGACGGCCAGCTTGGCCGCGATCTTGGCGATCGGGAAGCCGGTCGCCTTGGAGGCGAGAGCCGAGGAACGCGACACGCGCGGGTTCATCTCGATGACGATGACGCGGCCGTCCTCGGGGTTCACCGCGAACTGGATGTTGCAGCCGCCGGTGTCGACGCCGACCTCGCGGATGACGGCGATGCCGATGTCACGCAGGGTCTGGTACTCGCGGTCGGTCAGCGTCATCGCGGGCGCGACGGTGATCGAGTCACCGGTGTGCACACCCATCGGGTCGAAGTTCTCGATGGAGCAGACGACCACGACGTTGTCGTGCTTGTCGCGCATCAGCTCCAGCTCGTACTCCTTCCAGCCGAGGATGGACTCCTCCAGGAGCACCTCGGTGGTGGGAGACAGGGTCAGGCCCTGGCCGGCGATGCGGCGCAGTTCCTCCTCGTCGTGCGCGAAGCCGGAGCCGGCGCCGCCCATGGTGAAGGAGGGGCGGACCACGACCGGGTAGCCACCGAGCGTGTCGACGCCCGCGAGGACGTCGTCCATGGAGTGGCAGATGACCGAGCGGGCGGACTCGCCGTGCCCGATCTTGGCGCGTACGGCCTCGACGACGTCCTTGAAGAGGTCGCGGTCCTCGCCCTTGTTGATGGCCTCGACGTTGGCACCGATCAGCTCGACGCCATACTTCTCGAGGGTGCCGGACTCGTGCAGCGAGATCGCCGTGTTGAGGGCCGTCTGGCCGCCCAGGGTGGGCAGCAGCGCGTCCGGCCGCTCCTTGGCGATGATCTTCTCGACGAACTCGGGGGTGATCGGCTCGACGTAGGTGGCGTCGGCGATCTCCGGGTCGGTCATGATCGTCGCCGGGTTGGAGTTGACGAGGATGACCCGCAGGCCCTCGGCGCGCAGGATGCGGCACGCCTGGGTGCCGGAGTAGTCGAACTCGGCGGCCTGGCCGATGACGATCGGGCCGGAGCCGATGACCAGGACGGACTGGATATCGGTGCGCTTAGGCACGCTGGCCCTCCATCAGGGATACGAAGCGGTCGAACAGGTAGGCGGCGTCGTGCGGGCCGGCCGCCGCTTCGGGGTGGTACTGGACGCTGAAGGCCGGCTTGTCGAGGAGGTGGAGACCCTCCACCACGTTGTCGTTGAGGCAGACGTGGGAGACCTCGGCGCGGCCGTAGGGGGTCTCGGAGACCTTGTCGAGCGGGGCATCCACGGCGAAGCCGTGGTTGTGCGCGGTGACCTCGACCTTGCCGGTCGTACGGTCCTGCACCGGCTGGTTGATGCCGCGGTGGCCGTACTTCAGCTTGTAGGTGCCGAAGCCGAGGGCACGGCCCAGGATCTGGTTGCCGAAGCAGATGCCGAACAGCGGGGTGCCGCGCTCCAGGACCGCCTGCATCACGGAGACCGGGTGGTCGGCGGTGGCCGGGTCGCCGGGGCCGTTGGAGAAGAACACGCCGTCCGGGTTCACCGCGAAGACGTCCTCGGCGGTCGCCGTCGCGGGCAGCACGTGCACCTCGATGCCGCGCTCGGCCATCCGGTGCGGGGTCATGCCCTTGATGCCCAGGTCGACGGCGGCGACGGTGAACTTCTTCTCGCCGATCGCGGGGACGACGTACGCCTCCTTGGTGGCGACCTCGGCGGAGAGGTTCGCGCCCTTCATCTCGGGCGCCTGGCGCACTTCGGCGAGCATGACGCCCTCGTCGGGCAGGGCGTTGCCGGAGAAGATGCCGACGCGCATGGCGCCGCGCTCGCGCAGGTGGCGGGTCAGCGCGCGGGTGTCGATGCCGGAGATCCCGACGACGCCCTGGTGGCGCAGCTCGTCGTCCAGCGAGCGCCGGGAGCGCCAGTTGGACGGCACGCGCGCGGGGTCGCGCACGACGTAGCCGGCCACCCAGATCTGCTTCGACTCGGGGTCCTCGTCGTTGACGCCGGTGTTGCCGACGTGCGGGGCGGTCATCACGACGACCTGACGGTGGTACGACGGGTCGGTGAGGGTCTCCTGGTAGCCGGTCATGCCGGTGGAGAACACGGCCTCGCCGAAGGTCACCCCCACGGCCCCGTAGGCGCGACCGCGGAACATGCGGCCGTCCTCCAGGACGAGTACGGCGGGAGCCGCCTTGTGCCTCTGCGAGGCGGTCCCCTGGATGGAGGTCGTCATCGTTCGGCGCCTTCCGTGCTGTTGGTGTTGATCATGGAGTTAATGACGTCGACCCACTCGTTGTGCTCCGCCGCGTGGTCCGAGCGGAAGCCGGAGTCGATCAGCCGTTCGCCGTGCGCCCAGGTCACGACGAGCAGTCCGCCCTCGGTCAGGACCTTGCCGGCGATGCCCTTGTCGAGCCGGGCCTCGCGCAGCTGCGCGACCGGGACGAAGAAGTCGGCCGCGCCGGGGCGTACGACGTCCAGTCCCGCCTCCGTGAGGGTGAGCTGGACCCGGCTGCGGGTGCCGAGGCCGTGCGCCACGATGCGGTCCAGCCACTGACCGGCGGTGGTCGAGCCGTGGTAGCGGCCGCTCATGCTCAGTCTCGCCGGGCCGGGGTCGTCCGGCGCGCTGGGCAGCTCGGGCAGGTCGCCCTGGAGCGTGCCGCGCCACTTCCAGCCCTCGCGCATCAGCCAGTAGACGAGCGCGACGAAGAGGGCGAGTCCGACGACCCAGCCGATGCGGGCGGCCCAGTCGGTCACGTCGGCCGACTTCTGTTCGGCCGCGAGTCCGGTTCCGGCTGCGAGCAGTGTTGCAGGTGTCACGTGAGCTTCCCGTCGACGAGCGTGGCCTTGCCCCGGAGCCACGTGTGCGTCACACGGCCCGGCAGCTCACGCCCCGAGTACGGAGTGTTGCGGCTGCGCGAGGCGAAGCCCGCGGGGTCCACGGACCCACGGTATTCCGTGTCGACGAGCGTGAGGTTGGCGGGCTCACCAGCCGAGACGGGACGTCCGTGCCCCTTCGCCTGCCCGATCTGCGCGGGCTTGAAGGACATGCGCTCGGCGACCCCGGCCCAGGTGAGGAGCCCGGTGTCCACCATGGTCTCCTGCACCACTGACAACGCGGTCTCCAGGCCGACCATGCCCATGGCGGCCGCGGCCCACTCGCAGTCCTTGTCCTCGTGCGGGTGCGGGGCGTGGTCGGTGGCGACGATGTCGATGGTGCCGTCTGCGAGCGCCTCGCGCAGCGCGAGCACGTCACGCTCGGTGCGCAGCGGCGGGTTCACCTTGTAGACCGGGTTGTAGCTGCGGACCAGCTCGTCGGTGAGGAGGAGGTGGTGCGGGGTGACCTCGGCGGTGACGTCGATGCCGCGGGACTTGGCCCAGCGCACGATCTCGACGGACCCGGCGGTCGACAGGTGGCAGATGTGGACGCGGGAGCCGACGTGCTCGGCGAGCAGGACATCCCGGGCGATGATCGATTCTTCGGCCACCGCGGGCCAGCCGCCGAGCCCCAGCTCCGCGGAGACGACGCCCTCGTTCATCTGGGCGCCCTCGGTCAGCCGCGGCTCCTGCGCGTGCTGGGCGACGACGCCGCCGAAGGCCTTCACGTACTCCAGGGCCCGCCGCATGATCACGGCGTCGTCGACGCACTTGCCGTCGTCCGAGAAGACGGTGACACCGGCGGCCGACTCGTGCATGGCGCCCAGCTCGGCGAGCTTCCTGCCCTCCAGGCCGACGGTGACGGCGCCGATGGGCTGCACGTCGCAGTAGCCGCCCTCCTGGCCGAGCCGGTAGACCTGCTCGACCACGCCGGCGGTGTCGGCGACCGGGAAGGTGTTGGCCATGGCGAAGACGGCCGTGAAACCGCCGGAGGCAGCCGCGCGCGTGCCGGTCAGCACGGTCTCGGAGTCCTCGCGTCCGGGCTCGCGCAGGTGGGTGTGCAGGTCCACGAGCCCCGGCAGGAGCACCTTGCCGGCGGCCTCGATGACCTCGGCGCCCTCGGCGCCCTCGGCGCTCAGACCGACGCCCACCTCGGCGATGGTCCCGCCGTCGATCAGGACGTCCTGCGGCTCGCCGCCGAGCACCTTCGCACCACGGATAAGGATCTTGCTCATCTGTCTTACTTCTCCTCAGTACGGGTGTGGGCGGCGGCGGGCTCGTTTCCGCCGAGCAGCAGGTACAGAACGGCCATCCGGATGGAGACTCCGTTTGCGACCTGCTCGATGGCGGTGCAGCGCTCGGAATCGGCGACCTCGGCAGTGATCTCCATGCCGCGCACCATCGGGCCGGGGTGCATCACGATCGCGTGCTCGGGCATCCGCGCCATGCGGTCGCCGTCGAGGCCGTAGCGCCGCGAGTACTCGCGCTCGGTCGGGAAGAAGGCGGCGTTCATGCGCTCGCGCTGGACGCGCAGCATCATCACCGCGTCGGTCTTGGGCAGCGTGCTGTCGAGGTCGTACGACACCTCGCAGGGCCAGGTCTCGACGCCGACCGGCACCAGGGTCGGCGGGGCGACGAGGGTGACCTCGGCACCGAGCGTGTGCAGCAGGTCGACGTTGGAGCGGGCGACCCGGCTGTGCAGGACGTCACCGACGAGCGTGATGCGCTTGCCGTCGAGGTCCTGTCCGATCCCGGCGTCCCGGCCGACCAGCCGGCGGCGCATGGTGAAGGCGTCCAGCAGGGCCTGGGTGGGGTGCTGGTGGGTGCCGTCGCCGGCGTTGATGACGGCGGCGTCGATCCAGCCGGAGTTGGCGAGGCGGTAGGGCGCCCCGGAGGCGCCGTGCCGGATGACGACGGCGTCGACGCCCATGGCCTCCAGGGTCTGGGCGGTGTCCTTCAGGGACTCGCCCTTGGACACGCTGGATCCCTTGGCGGTGAAGTTGATCACGTCCGCCGACAGCCGCTTCTCGGCAGCCTCGAAGGAGATACGCGTGCGTGTGGAGTCCTCGAAGAAGAGGTTCACGACGGTGCGGCCGCGCAGGGTCGGCAGCTTCTTGATCGGCCGGTCGGCGACCCGGGCCATCTCCTCGGCGGTGTCGAGGATCAGGACGGCGTCGTCGCGGGTGAGGTCGGCGGCCGAGATGAGATGACGCTGCATCTGTCAGGCTCCGTAAGGCAGTTAAGTCAGGATCCGAGGTGTCCGGGGGATGTCCCCCGCAGGGCCCGGCGGGGCAGACGGGTGCGCGCAAGGGCGCACTGAGCGGGCGTACGACAGCGGCGTACGCCGTGCGCGCTACTGGGAGGTCTGCTTGGCACCGAGCAGCACGGTGTCGCGACCGTCCTCCTCGGCGAGCTGGACCTTGACCGTCTCCCGCAGCGACGTGGGGATGTTCTTGCCGACGTAGTCGGCGCGGATGGGCAGTTCGCGATGGCCTCGGTCGACGAGCACCGCGAGCTGCACCGCGCGGGGGCGCCCGATGTCGTTCAGAGCGTCCAGGGCGGCGCGGATGGTGCGGCCGGAGAAGAGGACGTCGTCGACGAGGACGACCAGCCGGCCGTCGATGCCGTCACCGGGGATGTCCGTGCGGGCCAGCGCGCGCGGCGGGTGCATGCGCAGGTCGTCGCGGTACATCGTGATGTCGAGCGAACCGACCGGGATCTTCCGGTCGGTGATCTCCTCGAGCTTGGCGGCGAGCCGCTGGGCGAGGAAGACACCTCGGGTCGGAATGCCGAGGAGCACCACGTCGTCGGCGCCCTTGGCGCGTTCGACGATCTCGTGGGCGATGCGGGTCAACACCCGCGCGATGTCAGGGCCTTCGAGAACGGGCCGGGCATCGGACGCTTGCGTGTCCTGTTGCCTGTCCATACGAAAGGGACCTCCTTCTCCGCCTCACGGGACGGACCTTAAAGGACGTCTGGTTTACGTCGTCCACCGTAGCAGGCCGGTGAGGCACCCCCTGTCACCCACTTGGCCCAATCGGCCACCGATAGCACGGAAGCGTCGGTGTGGACCATTCGGCTTGACGGGCCAGAGTAACGCTGCGTAACCTCACAGTGAGTTACCAACCGCGCGGCATGGAACCCAAGCCACGTCGCGTCGACCCAGTGCCGGGGAGCTATATGTCCAGCGAATACGCCAAACAGCTCGGGGCCAAGCTCCGGGCCATCCGCACCCAGCAGGGCCTTTCCCTCCACGGTGTCGAGGAGAAGTCCCAGGGACGCTGGAAGGCCGTCGTGGTCGGTTCGTACGAGCGCGGAGACCGCGCCGTAACCGTGCAGCGCCTCGCCGAGCTGGCGGATTTCTACGGCGTTCCGGTGCAGGAGCTGCTCCCGGGCACCACGCCGGGCGGAGCCGCCGAGCCGCCGCCGAAGCTGGTCCTGGACCTGGAGCGCCTTGCCCACGTCCCGGCCGAGAAGGCGGGCCCCCTGCAGCGGTACGCAGCGACGATCCAGTCGCAGCGCGGTGACTACAACGGCAAGGTGCTGTCGATCCGCCAGGACGACCTGCGCACACTCGCCGTCATCTACGACCAGTCCCCCTCGGTCCTCACCGAGCAGCTGATCAGCTGGGGCGTGCTGGACGCGGACGCGCGTCGCGCGGTCTCCCACGCCGAGGAGAGCTGAGCGCTCCACGGGTTGGGCCCCTTGAGAAGAAACGTGCCGCCGGGGTGGCCGGAACTTTGCGGTTCCGGCCACCCCGGCGGCGTTCTGCGGGCCTGAAGGGGCGCAGTGGCACTGGGACGCCGAAGGGCCCGCAGCGAGGATGCTGCGGGCCCTTCGGCGTCTTCGGTCGAAACCCTTACGCTTCCTCACGGCGCAGCGAGGGCTTCAGCTCCTTGAGTCGGCCGAGCAGGCCGTTGACGAACGAGGGTGACTCGTCCGTGGAGAACTCCTTGGCCACCTGCACCATCTCGTCGATCACGACCGCGTCCGGGGTCTCATCGACCCAGATCAGCTCGTACGCGCCGAGGCGCAGGATGTTGCGGTCCACGACCGGCATCCGGTCGAGCGTCCAGCCGACGGAGTACTGCGCGATCAGCTCGTCGATCCGCTTCGCGTGCGCCGCGTAGCCCTCGATCAGCTGCATCGTGTACTCGCTCACCGGCGGCTGCCGGGTGTCGGTCCGCGAGAGCCGGATCCAGTCCGCGAGGACCGTCAGGACGTCGGCGCCGCGCTGGTCACCCTCGAAGAGGATCTGAAAGGCGCGCTTGCGGGCCGTGTTGCGGGCAGCCAATTTAGCTGTTCACCCGGCCGAGGTAGTCGCTCGTGCGGGTGTCGACCTTGATCTTCTCGCCGGTGGTGATGAAGAGCGGCACGTTGATCTGGTGACCGGTCTCCAGGGTGGCGGGCTTGGTGCCGCCGGTGGAGCGGTCGCCCTGGACGCCCGGCTCGGTCTCCTGGATGACGAGCTCGACGGCGGCCGGCAGCTCGACGAAGAGCACCTCGCCCTCGTGCTGCGCGACGGTGGCCGTGAAGCCCTCGATCAGGAAGTTGGCGGCGTCGCCGACGGCCTTGCGGTCGACCATGAGCTGGTCGTAGGTCTCCATGTCCATGAAGACGAAGTACTCGCCGTCCATGTAGGAGAACTGCATGTCGCGCTTGTCGACAGTGGCCGTCTCGACCTTGACGCCGGCGTTGAACGTCTTGTCGACGACCTTGCCGGAGAGCACGTTCTTGAGCTTGGTGCGCACGAAGGCCGGGCCCTTGCCGGGCTTGACATGCTGGAACTCGACGACGGACCAGAGCTGGCCGCCTTCGAGCTTGAGCACCAGGCCGTTCTTGAGGTCGTTCGTGGAAGCCACGGTTGCGGAATCTCCTGGACTGACGTGGACGACCCCGGGGCACGCCACTGCCTAGAGGGCGAGCAGCTCCTTGGTCGTGATGGTGAGTAGCTCGGGTCCGCCGTCCGCCTCGGGGCGAACGACGAGCGTGTCATCGATCCGGACGCCGCCCCGGCCCGGGAGGTGGACCCCCGGTTCGACGGTGACCGGCACGCAAGCGTCCAGTTTACCCATGGCTGCGGGAGCCAGCTGCGGGTCCTCGTCGATTTCGAGTCCCACGCCGTGTCCCGTCAGCGCCGGAAGGCCCTGCGCGTACCCCGCGGAGTCCAGCACCTGCCGTGCCGCGCGGTCCACGTCACGATAGGCGGCGCCGGGCACCAGACTCTCCCGTCCGGCGCGCTGAGCGGCGAAGACGAGGTCGTACAGCTCGATCTGCCAGTCGGCGGGGGACGTACCGATCACGAACGTACGGCCGATCTCGCAGCGGTATCCGCGATACGTCGCACCGAGGCAGACGGAGAGGAAATCGCCCTCCTCCACGCGGCGGTCGGTGGGCCGATGAGCGCGACGACCGGCGTTCGGGCCGGTGGCCACGGAGGTGGCGAAGGCGGGGCCGTCTGCGCCGTGATCGACGAGGCGTCGTTCGAGTTCTAGGGCGAGGTGGCGTTCGGTGCGGCCGACGAGGATGGATTCGAGCAGTTCCCCGAGGGCCTGGTCGGCGATCTCCGCGCCGATCCGGAGGCAGGAGATCTCTTCCTCGTCCTTGACGACCCTGAGCTGTTCCACGGCTCCGCCGAGGTCGGCGAGGCGCAGGCGCGGAACGACCGAGCGGATGGCTCGGTGGCGGGCCACGGTGAGGTGGTGTTCCTCCACGGCGAGGCAGACTCCTCCCTGCGCCGCGGCGAGGTCGGCCGCGGCGACTGCGGGGTCGCCTCCGGGGCCGGGGAGCGAATGGATCCGCAGTGCCTCGTCGGGGCGGCCCTCCGTGGGGCGGTCGTCGGGCGGGCCGGTGCACACGAGCAGGTCTTCGGTCTTGCCGAGGAGCAGCACGGAGCCCTGCGGGGCGGCGCCCGCGAGGTAGCGGACGTTGGCGGGGCGGGAGATCAGCGCGGTGGCGCTGCCGCTGGCCTGGCAGCGGTCCCTCAGCCTGGAGCGGCGGGTGGCGTACACCTCTGACATGACCCGAGCGTATGAGCTCCGCCGGTTTGGCGCCGGTTGGGGGCGTCTGAGTGGGCGGTGTCTGGAATGTGGGGGTGGGGTCGGGTGCTGTTCGGGGGCGGGGGTGCGGCTGGCGGTCGTTTGCCGTGCGCGGGGCCGGTGGGGGGTGGTCGCGCAGTTCCCCGCGCCCCTTAGGTGGGTTCGGTCCCGTTGGTTACCGGTTCCCCCGGGGGCCGCCTGAGGTTGTGTGCCGTCTGCGGGGCCGGTGGGGGCTGGTCGCGCAGTTCCCCGCGCCCCTTAGGTGGGTTCGGTCCCGTTGGTTACCGGTTCCCCCGGGGGCCGCCTGAGGCTGTGTGCCGTCTGCGGGGCCGGTGGGGGCTGGTCGCGCAGTTCCCCGCGCCCCCTGGGTGGGTCCAATCACGTTGATTACCCGTCCCGGGGGCCCCAGCTTTCCGCGCCCCTCAGGCGGCTGCGGTCGCGCTGGTTACCAGGTCGGGGGGCTGGCTATTGATCTTGCCAGTACGTCGTCCAGGATCTGGGCTGTCTGGGGGACGTCGAGCTGGGAGTTGTCGATGATCGGGAGGCCTGAGCCGTACCAGCCGGCCATGCGGCCGTGGATGCGGGCCACCTCCTCGTCGGTGAGGCGGCGGTTGCCCGTGCGTTCGGCGTTGCGCTCCAGGACGATCTCCAGGCCCGGGAGCAGCACGACGGGGAGGAGGCCGGGGCCGACGTGGCGCTTCCAGCCGCCGAGGCCGACCACCGGGCGGTCGGGGAAGACCGCGTCGTCGAGGATGCACGAGATGCCGTTGGCCAGGAAGTTCCGCGCGGCGAAGCCGCAGGTGCGGCGGGCCAGGCGGTACTGGGCCTCGGAGTTGTCGTTCCACCCGGACTGGGGGTCGGCGAAGCCCGAGCGGACCCATTCGCGGACGTCATCGAGGCTGATGTGGGCCGTGGGGACGCGGCGGTGGTCCGCCCAGTACTTGGCGACGCTCGTCTTGCCGGCGCCGGCCGGGCCGATGAGCAGTACGGCGAGGGTGGTGGCCGCCGGGTCCGGGGTCGCGGTGGCGGGCGGGGCGCTCGGCATGCCGACCGGGCCGCCGGGCGGGAGCGGGACGTGGCCCGTGGTCTCGGGCGCGGGCGGCGGCGGGACCTGGGTGTGCTGCGGCGCGGGCGGGACCGGTCCCGAAGGACCTCCAGGGGGTGTGAAGCCCGGTGCCGGGGGTGGCGGCGGCACTGGGGCGGAGCCCTGGTGCGGGGCGGAGCCCTGGTGCGGGGCGGGTCCCTGGTGCGTGCCCGGGTGATGCGGACCCGGGTGTTGTGCGGCCGGCGACCAGCCGTTCCCCGACTGGTGGGGCGGCGGCAGCGGAGAACCCACTGCGTGCTGCATCCGGTGCCACTCCGTCTCGTCTTCCATGGCCATTGACGCTGGCAGCGGGCACAACCCGCTCGCTACCGAACGGTACCGCCCCCGGCCGTCGTTTGGTGAACGGCCGGGGGCGGCCCGAAGTGCCCATCGCCACAGGCGAATCGGACGGAAGCGCGCTTCCGGGGACTTACTGGCCGACTTCGCCGTACGCGGCGAGCAGCACGGCCGGGTCCGGTCCCTCCATGACGGTCGGCTTGGCCAGGCCGTCCAGCACGATGAAGCGCAGCAGGTCACCGCGGGACTTCTTGTCGACCTTCATGTTCTCCAGCAGCTTGGGCCACTGGTCGTAGCGGTAGTGCAGCGGCAGGCCGACCGCTTCGAGGATCGTGCGGTGCCGGTCGGCCGTCGCGTCGTCCAACCGCCCGGCGAGACGGCCGAGTTCGGCGGCGAAGTGCATGCCGACGGAGACCGCGGCGCCGTGCCGCCACTTGTAGCGCTCGTTCTTCTCGATGGCGTGGCCGAGGGTGTGGCCGTAGTTGAGGATCTCCCGCAGGCCGGACTCCCTCAGGTCCGAGGAGACGACTTCGGCCTTGACCCGGATGGAGCGCTCGATCAGCTCGGCGGTGTGCGGGCCGGTCGGAGTGCGGGCGGCCTCGGGGTCGGACTCGATGAGCTCCAGGATCGCCGGGTCGGCGATGAAACCGGCCTTGATGATCTCGGCGAGCCCGGACACGTAGTCGTTGACCGGGAGGGACTCCAGCGCGGCCAGGTCGCACAGCACACCGACCGGCGGGTGGAAGGCGCCGACGAGGTTCTTGCCCTCGGCGGTGTTGATGCCGGTCTTCCCACCTACGGCCGCGTCGACCATGGCGAGCACGGTGGTCGGTACGGCGATCCAGCGCACCCCGCGCAGCCAGCTCGCGGCCACGAACCCGGCGAGGTCGGTGGTCGCGCCGCCGCCGACGCCGACGATGACGTCGGAGCGGGTGAATCCGGACTGACCCAGCGCCTTCCAGCAGTAGGCGGCGACCTCGGCGGTCTTGGCCTCCTCCGCGTTCGGCACCTGGATGGCGACCGCGTCATAGCCCTGCTCGACCAGGTCGGCCCGCAGCGCGTCACCGGTCCCGGCCAGCGCCTCCGGATGGATGACGGCGACCCGCTTGGCCTTCTCACCGATCAACCCGCCGAGCTCGCCCAGGAGTTGACGGCCCACCAGGACCTCATACGGTTCGCTGCCCGCGGTGCCGCCGACCTGGATCCGCGTCACTGCCTCACTCATACGTCCTTCAACTCCAGTGCGTCCAGGGCCGCTTGGGTCACTTCTTCGGGTGTACGGCCGTCGGTGGCCACGACCGCCGTGGCCACCCCCTCGTACAGATGGCGACGGGCCTCCATCAGCTCGCGCCACTGCTTGCGCGGGTTGACCGCGAGCAGCGGGCGGGCGGCGTTGAGGCCGGTGCGCTTGACCGCTTCCTCGACGTCCATCGACAGGTACGCCACTCGCTGCCCGGCGAGCAGCGCACGCGTGTCCGCGTCGAGGATCGCTCCGCCGCCTAGGGCGAGGACCCCGTCGTGCTCGGCGAGCGCCCGGTGCACCGCCTGCTTCTCGATCGCCCGGAAGGCGGGCTCGCCCTCGTCGACGAAGATCTCTGCGATGGTCCGGCCCTGCTCGGCGACGATGTCGTCGTCGGTGTCGCGGTAGACCACGCCCAGCCGGTCGGCCAGCATCTGTCCGACGGTGGACTTGCCCACGCCCATCGGGCCGACGAGGACGACCACGGGTGCTGCGCTCACCGGATGGCCAGGTTGTCGAGGTACGAGGTCACGTTGCGGCGGGTCTCGGTCACGGAGTCGCCGCCGAACTTCTCCGCCACCGCGTCCGCGAGGACGAGCGCCACCATGGCCTCGGCGACGATGCCGGCGGCCGGAACCGCGGACACGTCCGAGCGCTGGTGGTGAGCCTGCGTCGCCTCACCCGTGGTCACGTCCACGGTCTGCAGGGCGCGCGGCACGGTCGCGATCGGCTTCATCGCGGCGCGGACCCGCAGCAGCTCGCCCGTGGTGAGGCCGCCCTCGGTGCCGCCGGAACGGCCGGAGACACGGCGGATGCCCTCGGGAGTGTTCACGATCTCGTCGTGCGCCTTGGAGCCGGGCACCCGCGCCAGCTCGAAGCCGTCGCCGAGCTCGACGCCCTTGATCGCCTGGATGCCCATGAGCGCGCCGGCGAGACGGGCGTCCAGCTTGCGGTCCCAGTGCACGTGCGAACCCAGGCCGACGGGGACGCCGTAAGCCAGGATCTCGACCACACCACCCAGGGTGTCGCCGTCCTTGTGGGCCTGGTCGATCTCCGCGACCATCGCCTTCGACGCGTCCGCGTCCAGGCAGCGCACCGGGTCCGCGTCCAGCTTCTCGACGTCGGCCGGCGTCGGGTACACACCCTGCGGCGCCTTCGCGGCGGCCAGCTCCACGACATGGCTGACGATCTCGATGCCGGCCGTCTCCTTCAGGTACGACCGGGCGACCGCGCCCAGCGCCACCCGCGCCGCCGTCTCACGGGCGGAGGCACGCTCCAGGATGGGCCGGGCCTCGTCGAAGCCGTACTTCTGCATGCCCGCGAGGTCGGCGTGGCCGGGGCGCGGGCGGGTCAGCGGCGCATTGCGGGCGAGGCCGGCGAGGATCTCGGGGTCGATCGGGTCGGCCGACATGACCTGCTCCCACTTCGGCCACTCGGTGTTGCCCACCATGATCGCGACCGGGGAACCCAGCGTCAGACCGTGCCGGACGCCACCGATGAACGTGACCTCGTCGCGCTCGAACTTCATGCGCGCACCGCGTCCATAACCGAGCCGGCGCCGGGCCAGGTGGTCCGCCACCATCTCCGTGGTGATCGGCACGCCGGCGGGAAGGCCCTCCAGCGTCGCCACGAGTGCGGGACCGTGGGACTCCCCCGCGGTCAGCCAGCGCAACCTGCTCAACGGTGCTCCTCAGTGCTCGCGCCCTGGTACTGCCCTGCGTACGCGCGTCGTCGCGTACGTCGACGGCGTGACCAGGTGCGCGGCCCCGGCCCGCCACCTTCGATCCTCCCACGTCCCGGGCCGGTGCCCGGCCGCCGGTCCACCAGACGGACGGACGGCGGACGGCACCGGACAGCGACAGGGATCACACGGGACGGTTGCCCCGGGGCTGCTGAGGGGCGTACGCGCCGAGGAAATCGGCACCGCTCGGCTGCTGAGGCTCCTGCGCCCGCTGCTGCGGAGCGTACGGGCCCAGATAGTCGGCGCCCCGCCCCTGCCCGTGCTGAACCGCCACCTGAACGGCCTGTCCCTGGCGCCTCGCACGCCGACGGTCGATCTTGCGCTTCAGCTTGAAGACCCACGACCCGACGACGAGCAGCACGATCAGCACGAGCACGGGGATCTGCACCCAGTCCGGCATGAACTGCAGGACGATCTCGAATATTTCGCCCTTACCGGACGCCAGCGGCACACCAGTGAACACTGCTTGTACTCCCCCTGAACCGCTCCGCCCCCTGCGGAACCCAGCGGATCCTAGCGGTTCGCGAGAGCGCGCTCGCCCGCTTTTCGCATGGCCTCAAGAGGCGCCGGGACGCGGCCCGTCATCTGCTCCACCTGCAGCACCGCCTGATGCACCAGCAGGTCGAGCCCGCTGACGACAGCGCCGCCGTACATCGACCAGCGCGCCGCGAGGGCGGTCGGCCAGGGGTCGTAGAGCACGTCGAACAGGGTGCCCGGGCGCTCGGGTACGGCGGCGGCGAGGGCGTCCGTCGCGCCGGCCGGGGTGGTCGCGATCACCAGCGGCGCGTGCAGCGCCCGGTCCGCCTCGGCCCAGTCCGCCGTACGGATCTCGACGTCGAGCCGCTCGCCCCACTGCCGCATCTCGGCGGCGCGGACCTCGCTGCGTACGTACGCCACCACCTCGCCGGTGCAGATGCGCGCGAGTGCGGCCAGCGCGGAGGACGCCGTCGCGCCCGCGCCGAGGATGGCCGCCGAGTCGACCTGTTCGATGCCGTGCTCCCGGAGCGCGGCGACCATGCCGGGGATGTCGGTGTTGTCGCCGATCAGGCGGCCGTCCTCGTTGATGACGACCGTGTTGACCGCCTCGACCGAGACCGCCGTCTCCGTGACCTCGTCGAGCAGCGGGATGACGGCCCGCTTGAGCGGCATGGTCAATGACAACCCGGCCCACTCCGGCCCCAGTTCCGCGACGAATCCGGGCAGCGCGGCCTCGTCGATCTCGAACCGGTCGTACGACCAGCCCGTCAGCCCCAGCTCCGCGTAGGCGGCCCGGTGCAGCACCGGGGAGAGGGAGTGGGCGATGGGCGAACCGAGCACGGCCGCCCGGCGGGCGTCAGTTGCCCCTGCTCTCATTGAACTTGTCCTTGAGCTTCAGGAAATCGTCGTGGGTCTTGGCGAACTCTGTCTTGTTCACGCCGTCGGTCGCCACGAAGTAGTACCAACCCTGGTTCGTCGGATTCAGCGTCCCCGTCAGCGCACCCTCGCCCGGGTTGTCGATCGGACCGGGCGGCAGGCCCTTCTGCGTGTACGTGTTGTACGGGTCCTTGTTGCTCTTGATCTCCGACTCGCTGATGTCGATGTTGCTCTGACCCTTCAGATAATTGAAGGTCGAGTCGAACTGCAGGGCACCGTAGGTCTCAGGGTTCGCGAGATCGAGGCGGTTGTAGACCACCTCCGCCATCTTGCGGTAGTCGTCGTTCGTCTTGCCCTCGGCCTGGACGAGGCTGGCAACCGTGATGACCTGCAGCGGGCTGTCCAGCTTGAGAGCCTTGGCCTTGGCCTCCAGGTCGAGCGCCTCGTACTTGTCGGCGGCCTGGGACACCATTTCCTTCAGCACCGCCTCCGGCTTCATGCCCTTTGCGGCGGCATAGGTGCCGGGGTAGAGGAAGCCCTCCAGCGGATCCTTGATCTCGCTGTCGCTGTTCGCCCAGCTCGGAAGTCCGAAGGTCTTGTATTTCTCCTCGGCGACCTTCTTGGTGGTTCCGGACGACAATTCGAGCTGTTCGTCGATCGCCTTGTAGACGCTCAAATTGCGCTCGCCCGGCCTGACCAGAACGTTGTTCTGGCTGTCGGGACTGAGCATCATCTCGACGGCGCTCTCTGCGGACATCTGTTTCTTCAGCAGATAGGCGCCGGCCTGGATCTTGTCCCCGTCGGGATTCTCCTGCTGGGCGGCGACAAAAGCGTCGACGCTCTTCACGACGCCGGCCGCCTTCAGCTTCTGACCGATATCGGACCCGAACGCGCCCTTGGGGATCTCGACGCTCACGGTCTCGCTCGTGCCGTCACCCGCGAAGTCCGGAGCGTCGCCGAAACGATCCTGGTAGAACTGGTACCCGAAATATCCGGCTCCGGCCACACCCGCGCCGAAGACCAGCACGACCACCAGACAGGCCATGCCGCTGCGGCGTTTCTTGGGCTTCCCACCACCCCGCCCGCCCCGGCGGTCACCGCGCCCCCGGCCGCCGCCCGACTCGTCGTCGAAGTCGTCGTCGTCCTGGTCGTCGCCACCCGCGAAGAAGGCGTGTTCGCCCTGGTCAGGTCCGGGATCCCAGTCGGTCTCGGGTGGCTCCGGTTCGGCCTGCCGACGGCTCGGCGGCTCCGGCGGCGGATACGCGTCGGGCGTGCCGTAGTAGTCGTGCTGGTCGCCGCCGTACGCCCCGGTCTGCTGCCCGTAGGGGTCCCCCGGGTCGGGGTACTGGACCTGCGGGTGGGAGCCGGTGGCCCAGCCGTTGTTGTCGTACGCCTGCTGCCCGTGACCCGCGTACTGCTGCTGGTCGTACTGCTGCGGGTACTGCTGTCCCTGCTGCCCGTACTGCTGTTGCTGGCCGTACGCGGCATGCTGGCCGGTGCCCCAGTCGCCGTAGTGCTGCGGCTGCGGCTGCTGCTGCGGATAGTGCTGCGGCTGGCCGCCGTAGGCAGCCTGCTGACCCGACTGGGCCTGCTGCTGCCCTTCCCATCCGCCGTCCCCGTACAACGGGTCCTCCGGATGCCACGGTTCGGAGCCTTGGCCCCGGCCATACTCAGTCATCGATCCCCTAGAGCCGCGAGGCGGCGGTCACGCGGCTGCTGACGATCCGGATCCCGTCCCGCCTCTCTTTGTGCGCCGGCTGTTCGAACACCGGCGCATCGCGCGGAACGTTACCGTATCGCGATCAGATAACCACTTCGACGCTCTCTCCCGGTGCTTTACCTGACACCCGTTCGGATTCGAGCGCCTGCTGGAGGATGATCACAGCGGCCGCCTGATCGATCACCGACCGGCCCTTCTTCGACTTCACGCCGGAGGCACGCAGCCCCTGACTGGCAGTCACGGTCGTCATCCGCTCATCCACCAGCCTGACCGGAACGGGCGCGATCATGCGTGCCAGTTCCTGGGTGAAGCCCCTGACCTTGACCGCGGCCGGACCCTCGCCCCCCTTGAGGGAGCGCGGGAGACCGACGACGACCTCGATCGGCTCGTACTCCTCGACGAGTTGCTTCAGGCGCCGGTGAGCTGCCGGGATGTCCCGGCCCGGGACCGTCTCCACCGGGGTGGCGAGGATCCCGTCGGGGTCACAGGAGGCGACCCCGATACGTGCGTCCCCGACGTCGATGGCCAGGCGACGGCCGCGGCGCATGCCCCGGCCGTCACCGCTCGGCTGTGTGTCGTCGCTCACTTGGCCGTTTCCGCCACGAGCCGCTCGACGGCGTCGACGGCCTCGCCGACGGCGGCCGGGTTCTGGCCGCCGCCCTGGGCGACGTCCGGCTTGCCGCCGCCTCCGCCGCCGAGGGTCTTGGCGGCCGTACGGACCAGGTCGCCGGCCTTGAGGCCGCGCTCGCGGGCGGCCTCGTTGGTGGCGATGACCGTGAGCGGCTTGCCGTTGTTGACCGTGAACAGCGCGACCACGGCGGCACGTCCGCCCTGGATGCGGCCGCGTACGTCGAGGACCAGCTTGCGCAGGTCGTCGGCCGTGGTGCCGTCCGGGACCTGGCCGGTGACGACGGCGACGCCGCGGACGTCCTTGGCGGACTCGGCGAGACCGGCGGCGGCCTGCAGGACCTTCTCGGCGCGGAACTTCTCGATCTCCTTCTCGGCGTCCTTCAGCTTCCCGAGCATGGCGGAGACCTTCTCCGGGAGCTCCTCCGGGCGACCCTTGATCAGCTCCTGGAGCTGGGCGACGACCGTGTGCTCCCGGGCGAGGAAGTTGTAGGCGTCCACGCCGACGAGGGCCTCGATACGGCGCACACCGGAGCCGATGGACGACTCGCCGAGCAGCTTCACCAGACCCAGCTGGGCGGTGTTGTGCACGTGTGTGCCGCCGCACAGCTCCTTGGAGAAGTCGCCGATGGTCACGACGCGCACCCGCTCGCCGTACTTCTCGCCGAACTCGGCGATGGCGCCCTGCTTCTTGGCGTCGTCGATGCCCATGACCTCGGCGTGCACGTCCAGGTCGCGGGCGAGCACCTCGTTGATCTTCTGCTCGACGTCGGTCATCACGGCCGTCGGCACGGCGGACGGGGAACCGAAGTCGAAGCGGAAGCGGCCGGGCTGGTTCTCGGAACCGGCCTGGGCGGCCGTCGGGCCGAGGGCGTCACGCAGGGCCTGGTGGGTGAGGTGCGTGGCCGAGTGGGCGCGGGCGATGGCCGTACGGCGGCGGTGGTCGATCGAGGCGTGGGCCTTGGCTCCGACGGTGACCTCACCGACCTGGACGACGCCCTTGTGGACGTAGACGCCCGGGACCGGCTTCTGGCAGTCGCGGATCTCGATCACGGCACCGGTGTCGACCTTGATCCGGCCGGTGTCGCCGATCTGGCCGCCGCCCTCGGCGTAGAACGGGGTGCGGTCGAGGACGATCTCGACCTCGTCGCCCTCGGTGGCGGCCGGCGACGAGGCGCCGTCGACGAGGATGCCGACGATGGTGGACTCGCCCTCGGTGTCGCTGTAGCCGATGAAGTCGGTCTCGCCGACCTTGTCGGCGATCTCCCGGTAGGCGCCGGCGCCGGCGTGGCCGGTCTTCTTGGCCTGGGCGTCGGCCTTGGCGCGCTCCCGCTGCTCCTTCATCAGGCGGCGGAAGCCGTCCTCGTCCACGGACAGCCCCTGCTCGGCGGCCATCTCCAGGGTGAGGTCGATCGGGAAGCCCCAGGTGTCGTGGAGCAGGAAGGCCTTGTCGCCGGCCAGCACGGTGGAACCCGCGGCCTTGGTGTCGGTGACGGCCGTGTCGAGGATGCTGGTGCCGGCCTTCAGCGTCTTGAGGAAGGCGTTCTCCTCGGCGAGGGCGACCTTCTCGATGCGCTCGCGGTCGGTGACCAGCTCCGGGTACTGCTGGCCCATCATGCCGATGACGACGTCGACCAGGTCCTTGACGACCGGACCGGTGGCGCCGAGCAGACGCATGTTGCGGATGGCCCGGCGCATGATGCGGCGCAGGACGTAACCGCGGCCCTCGTTGCCGGGGGTGACACCGTCGCCGATGAGCATCACGGACGTGCGCATGTGGTCGGTGACCACGCGCAGGGAGACGTCCGAGTCGTGGGCGTCGCCGTAGGCCACACCCGTCAGCTCGGTGGCCTTCCTGATGACGGCCATGGAGGTGTCGATCTCGTACATGTTCTGCACGCCCTGCAGAATCATGGCGAGTCGCTCGAGGCCGAGGCCCGTGTCGATGTTCTGGCTCGGGAGGTCGCCGAGGATCTCGAAGTTGTCCTTGCCGATGCCCTCGCCGCGCTCGTACTGCATGAAGACGAGGTTCCAGATCTCCACGTACCGCTCGTCGTTGACGGCGGGGCCGCCCTCGACACCGAACTCGGGGCCGCGGTCGTAGTTGATCTCGGAACAGGGGCCGCAGGGTCCGGGGACGCCCATCGACCAGTAGTTGTCCTTCATGCCGAGGCGCTGGATGCGCTCCTTCGGCACGCCGACGACGTCGTGCCAGATGCGCTCGGCCTCGTCGTCGTCCTTGTAGACGGTGATCCAGAGCTTCTCCGGCTCCAGGCCGTAACCACCCTTGTCCTGGGGGCTGGTGAGCAGCTCCCAGGCGTACTTGATGGCGCCTTCCTTGAAGTAGTCGCCGAAGGAGAAGTTGCCGCACATCTGGAAGAAGGTGCCGTGCCGGGTGGTCTTGCCGACCTCTTCGATGTCCGGCGTGCGCACGCACTTCTGCACGCTGGTGGCGCGGTCGAAGGGGGGCTTGACCTCCCCCAGGAAGTAGGGCTTGAAGGGCACCATGCCGGCCGGGACGAGGAGCAGAGTCGGGTCGTCCGCGATGAGCGACGCCGAAGGGACGACGGTGTGCCCGCGCTCCTCGAAGAAGCTCAGCCAGCGGCGGCGAATCTCGGCCGACTCCATCAGTGGTCCTCGTTTCGGTTGTACGAGTACGTCGTCCTGTCGACGTACTTCGGGTCATTGCGGTTCTCGATGGCGGCGTACCGCCGGGGTGCGGGGAGTTCTTGGTCGACGGGGGCGTTGATGCCCAGTGCGTCGCCCAGTTCCTCCTCCCGCTGGGCCATGTTGTCCCGGACGTCGAGGGCGAAGCCCACCGCGCGGTCCTTGAGCCGGTGACCGGCCTCGATCGCCTTGTTCGCCGCGGACGCGGCGAGGCTCTCGGGGGTCAGCTGCTTCAGCTTCCGATTGACCTTGGTGGTGGCCCACACACCGGCGGCGACGCCCGTGGTGAACCAGAACGTACGGCGGAACATGCTGGGTCTCAGTCCCTCTTTCCGCGGAGGTTTCGCTTGGACCGTCGCGAGGCCGGAACCGTGCGGCCCACGATGACGGTACGGCGGGACGCCTTGGCGGGCGCGTCGTCCTTGCGGCCGCCGAGGGCACGGCGGACGCCGTAGCCGAAGGCCGCGACCTTGACCAGGGGGCCGCCGAAGGTGGAGGCGACGGTGGTCGACAGTGCCGAGGCGTTCGACGTGACCTCCTGGACGTCGGTGGCGATCGCGTCGACCCGGTCGATCTGGGTCTGCGCGGAGCGCACCGCCGTGGAGGCCTCTGCCAGGAGCGGGACGGCCTGGTCGGTCACATCCGCGACGAGCTTGGTGGTCGCCTTGAGCGTCTGGGCCAGCCTCGCCAGCGCAACGGCGAGGAAGGAGACCAGGATCGCCCAGAAGACGGCCACCAGGATCCCGGCCACCTCTCCACCGGACACTGTGTGCACCCGCTCCCTGAAACGTGCCTCTGCATCGGTCTACATCGAAAAAGTCGTGCACCGAGCCTATCGCGCCGGGGATGCCGCTCCACACCGGATTACCGCCCCGCGCGGAGCCGAGTCGCGAGAGGCGATTGTACGGACCGAACACGCTTCAGTACGCTCCGTATTCCATGCGGGATCAACAGCGCACCCCCTCCCCCGAGTCCGTCGGTCCGCCCCTGGACCTCAGCACGTTCGTGGGCCGTTCGGCCGAACTCACCGGGCTGACCGAGGCGCTCGGCACCGTGCGGCTGGTGACGGTGACGGGGGCGGGCGGCGTCGGAAAGTCACGGCTGGCGGCGCGCGCGGCCTCGCGGTGCACACCCCGCGACGGTGTGTGGCATGTGGACCTGGCGTCGGTACGCGACCCGGAGTTCGTCGACCACGCGGTCGTGGAGACGCTGGAGCTGACGGACCACACGACCCGCCTGCCCCACGAGACACTGCTGGCCCATCTCGCCGACCGTCAACTCCTGCTGATCCTTGACGGGTTCGAGCACCTCGTGGACACCTGCGCGGAACTGGTGAGCGGGCTGCTGCGCCGGCTGCCGGGCCTGCGGGTGCTCGCCGTGGGACGCAGACCGCTGGGCGTGACGGGCGAGCTGCTGTTTCCGCTGGCGCCGCTGGGCGAGGACGAGGCGGTGGAACTGCTCGTGGACCGGGCGGCGCAGCCCGGAGTGGTCGTACGGGAGGACGCGGACGTACGAGAGGTGTGCCGTCGCCTGGACGGGATCCCGCTGGCGATCGAGCTGGCCGCCGGACGGCTGCGGATGCTGTCCCCGAGGCAGGTGCTGGAGCGGCTCGACGACCGGTTCCGGCTGCTGACCGGCGGCGGGCGGGACGGGTTGCCGCGCCATCGGACGCTGCGTACCGCGGTCGGCTGGAGCCATGAACTGTGCACGCCCGAGGAACGGTTGCTGTGGGCGCGGCTGTCGGTGTTCGCGGGCCGGTTCGACCTGGAGGCCGTCGAGTACGTGTGCGGCGGCCAGGGCCTGCACGCCGACGACATCCTCGAGGTGCTCTCCCAGCTGCTCGCGCAGTCCGTGGTCACGCGCGAGGAGACGCCGGCCGGCGTGCGCTACCGCATGCTGGACACGATCCGGGCGTACGGCGCCGACTGGCTGGCGGCGACCGGGGACGCGGTCCGGCTGCGGCGCCGTCACCGCGACTGGTATCTGGGGCTGACGACCTGGTGCGAGCTGGAGTGGTTCTCACCTCGGCAGGACGAGGTGGCGGCGCGGATCGAGGCGGAGCTGCCGAATCTGCGGCGGGCCCTGGACCACTGCCTGAGCGAGCCGGACGACGCGCATCTGGGCCAGTACCTCGCGGGCTCCCTGTGGTTCTACTGGGTCGGCTGCGGCCGGCTGTCGGAGGGGCGGCACTGGCTGGAGCAGGCCGTGGCGCTGGACTCCGGGCATGAGCAGTCCCGGCTGAAGGCCCTGTGGGTGCTCGGCTATGTGGCGATCCTGCAGGGCGACACGGTGCCCGCCCTCGGGGTGCTGTCGGAGTGCCGTGAGGAGGCGGAACGTGCCGCCGACCCCACGGCGGTGGCGTACGCCGAGCACCGCACCGGCTGTCTGGCCCTGCTCTCGGACGACATGGAGCGTGCCGAAGCCCTGCTGCGCTCGGCCCTCGGCCGCTATCAGGAGATCGGCGAGCTCAACAGCAATGTGCTGATGGGTCAGGTGGAGCTGGCGATGACGCGGGCCTTCCAGGGCGATCTGCCGGACGCGGTACGGCTGTGCGGGGACGTCCGCCAGGTGTGCGAGGACCACGGCGAGCGCTGGGCGCGCTCCTATGCGCTGTACGTCCTGGCGTACGCCGCTTGGGCCGACGGCGACCTGCCCGGCGCCCGCTCGCTGCTGACGGACTGCCTCGGCAGCGCCCACGCCTTCCACGACCTGCTCGGCTCGGTGCTGGCGGTGGAGCTGCTGGCCCTGGTCACCGGCGCGGAGGGCGATCCCGTGGAGGCCGCGGTGCTGCAGGGCGCCGCGGCGGGGATGTGGCCGTCGGTGGGGCTGCCGCTGTTCGGCTCGGCATGCTTCAACGCGCCGCACGAGCTGTGCGAGACGGCCGCTCGGGAACGGCTCGGCGACGAGCGGTACGAGGAGTGCGTACGGCAGGGGGCGGCGCTCGGCCGGGAGGAGGCGGTGCGCCGGGCACTGGGGCGTTTTCCGTCGGATGCCGTTCCGTCGCCGCGAGGTCCGGTACGGCATGTCACGGCGAGCGCGACCATGCGAAAGCCCGCCGCCTCCCCCACCCGGAAGGGCGGGGAGACGACGGGCTGAGGCGCAGAAGTCCTACGACCGCTGAAGGATCAACGGGCGTAGTACTCGACGACGAGCTGCTCGTCGCAGATCACCGGGATCTCCTTGCGGTTCGGCTCACGGTCCAGGCGGAACGCCAGGGCCTTGAGGTTCACCTGGAGGTAGCGCGGGGTCTCACCGTCGGGAGCGAAGCCACCCTCGCGGGCGATCGAGAAGAGGGTCTTCTCACGGCTGCGCTCACGGACCATCACGACGTCGTCGGGCTTGACGCGGAAGGACGGCTTGTCGACCTTCTGGCCGTTGACCTCGATGTGGCCGTGAACGACCATCTGACGGGCCTGGTAGATGGTGCGGGCGATGCCCGAACGCAGCACCAGGGCGTCGAGACGACGCTCGAGCTCGATGATCAGGGCCTCACCGGTCTTGCCCTGAACCTTGGAGGCACGCTCGTAGGCGCGGACGAGCTGGCGCTCGGACACGTCGTACTGCGCACGCAGACGCTGCTTCTCCAGCAGACGGACCTTGTAGTCCGAGTTCTGCTTGCGGCCACGGCCGTGCTCACCCGGCGGGTAGGGACGGGCCTCGAAGTACTTGACGGCCTTCGGGGTCAGCGCAATGCCGAGGGCACGCGACTTCTTGACCTTGGGGCGGGACTGATTCGCCACTGCTTCTCATTTCCTTGTTCTCGGCTTGTCAGGGTTGAGGGAGGTCGCATCCGCAGCCGGGGAAACCCTTGAGGTCCGAGGACCTGTCGGGCAGCCGCTCCCCTGGTCTGGGCACATACGTGCAGCACGCGAGTGGCCCACCGACCGGTCTCGTCGTGCGACGAGTGGTGGTGGGCTGCCCGCGACACCGAATCGACGGTGCGCGACGCTCCTGGAGCCGGCCTTCCGAGGAGGACCGGGCTCCGGCTGACCGTCCCGTTCTGACTGCACGGGACACAGCACTCCGACGAATTCTACAGGGTGCTCAGGACCGCTTCCGACCGAGGTGTTTCCTGGTCCACTCCACCGCGTCCGCGTACCGCGCCTCGGCGCCGTGCCGGGTCGGGGTGTAGTACTCGCGGTCCTTGAGGGCGTCCGGGGCGTACTGCTGCTCGGCGATGCCCTCGGAAAGGTCGTGCGGATAGACGTACCCCTGGGCATGTCCGAGCTTGGCGGCGCCCTTGTAGTGCCCGTCGCGCAGGTGGGGCGGCACCGGTCCCGCCATGCCCTTGCGTACGTCGTCCATGGCGGCGCCGATCGCGGTGGTCGCGGCGTTGGACTTGGGCGCGAGGGCGAGGGCGATGGTGGCGTGGCTGAGGGTGAGGGCGGCCTCCGGGAAGCCGATCATGGCGACGGCCTGGGCGGCGGCGACCGCGATCGGCAGGGCGTTCGGGTCGGCCAGGCCGATGTCCTCGCTGGCGGAGATCATCAGGCGGCGGGCGATGAAGCGGGGGTCCTCGCCGGCCTCGATCATCCGGGCCAGGTAGTGCAGGGCGGCGTCGACGTCGGAGCCGCGGATGGACTTGATGAGGGCGCTGGCCACGTCGTAGTGCTGGTCGCCGTCACGGTCGTACTTCACCGCCGCGCGGTCGACCGTCTCCTCCAGCGTCTGGAGGCCGATCTGCGGCTCGCCCTTGTCGAGCGCCGCCCCGGCTGCCGCCTCCAGGGCGGTCAGGGCGCGGCGGGCGTCGCCGCCGGCGATGCGCAGCAGGTGCTCCTCGGTGTCCTCGGGGAGCCCGACGGCGTCGCTCAGGCCCCGCTCGTCGCTCAGTGCCCGCTTCAGCAGGCCTCTGACGTCGTCGTCGGTGAGGGGTTCGAGGGTGAGCAGGAGGGAGCGGGACAGCAGCGGGGAGATGATCGAGAAGTACGGGTTCTCGGTGGTCGCCGCGATCAGGGTCACCCAGCGGTTCTCGACGGCCGGGAGGAGGGAGTCCTGCTGGGCCTTGCTGAAGCGGTGGATCTCGTCGAGGAAGAGGACGGTCTCCTTGCCGAAGCCGCCGGTGGCACGACGTGCGCCCTCGATGACCGCGCGGACCTCCTTCACCCCGGCGGTGATGGCGGAGAGCTCGACGAAGCGCTTGTTGGTGGCCTTGGAGACCACGTACGCCAGGGTCGTCTTGCCGGTGCCGGGCGGGCCCCAGAGGATCACCGAGGACGGTCCGGCGGGGCCGCCGCCGGACTCGCCGACGAGTCTGCGCAGGGGCGAGCCCGGTTTCAGCAGGTGCTGCTGGCCCACGACCTCGTCCAGGGTGCGCGGGCGCATGCGCACCGCCAGGGGACTTCCGGCTGGGTCCTTCTCCTGGCGTTCTTCGGCGGCGGCGGTGAACAGGTCGGGCTCCACGTGGGAAACCCTAAATCACCGCACTGACATCGACGCCGGAGCGGGTCAGGCGGCCCAGAGCTGGCTGCCCCAGCGGGTCAGGATCAGCATGACGATGACACCGCAGTGCGTCACCGGGAGCACCCAGGTGAACTCGGCGAGGAAGTTCTTCAGCGGGCGCGGCGCGGGCAGGAAGCCGTTGCGGACGTTGAAGGAGGTCACGTACCAGAACATCGTGATCGTCGCGGCCCAGGCGAGCGAGCACCACAGGCACAGCGCGTTGATGTTGTACAGCGACTGGTACATCAGCCAGGTGCAGAAGACGACGCCGAAGAGCGTGCCGAAGTTGAAGGTCAGCCAGTACCAGCGCGGGAAGCGGGCGCGGGTGAGCAGGCTCATACCGACGCAGATGACCATGCCGTAACAGACCAGTCCGAGCATGGGGTTGGGGAACCCGAAGACGGCCGCCTGCTTGCTCTCCATGATGCTGCCGCAGGAGACGATCGGGTTCAGGCTGCAGCCGGGCGTGAAGGACTTCCCCTCGACCTTCGCCTCGAGGATCTTGAACTTGTCGATCGTGATGACCCACGCGGCAAGCACGCCGGCAGCGCCGGTGATCACCAGCATCAGGGCGAACGCACGGCTGCTGCCCGCCGAACCGGGGGACGCCTCGGCACGCTCCGACTCGGGCTCGGTGGAGACGTCTTTGACTGTCGTCTTGCTCATCACGCCGATTCCGTCACTTGAGACTTGGAGTTTCTCCGGACAGGGCACATTGTGCCGTACACGCACGCCTTCCCACCGTTCGCTGAGGATAAGGAAATACGCGCGACCGTCCCGAGGCACACGGTTCAGGACACCAGAAGGGCGGGCACCGAAGGGGTGCCCGCCCTTTCCGAACCTGTCCGAACTCAGCCCAGTCGGGCTTCCAGTTCGGCCACGATCTCGTTGACGCCGACGGCCGCCTGCTCGCCGGACTCCATGTCCTTGAGCTGGACGACGCCCTCGGCGAGGTCACGCTCGCCGGCGACGATCGTGTACCGGGCGCCACTGCGGTTGGCGTTCTTCATCGCGCCCTTGAGGCCCTTGTTGCCGTACGAGAAGTCCGCCGCGATGCCGACCTTGCGCAGCTCGGTGACCTTGGCGAACAGCACCCGGCGGGCCTCCTCGCCGAGTGGTACCGCGAACACGCTGGTGGACGACGGGAGTTGGAGCTCCACGCCCTCCGCCTCCAGGGCGAGCACCGTGCGGTCGACGCCGAGCGCCCAGCCGACGGACGGCAGCGCGGGACCACCGATCATCTCGGACAGTCCGTCGTAGCGGCCGCCGCCGCCCACCGCGGACTGGGAACCCAGACCGTCGTGGACGAACTCGAACGTCGTACGCGTGTAGTAGTCCAGACCGCGCACCAGCTTCGGGTCGTCCTCGAAGGCGACGCCGGCCGCGGTGATCAGCTCGCGGACCTCCTCGTGGTACGCCTTGCAGGCGTCGCAGAGGTAGTCGCGCAGCAGCGGGGCGTCCCCGAGCTGCTTCTGGACCGACTCGCGCTTGTCGTCCAGGACACGCAGCGGGTTGATCTCCGCCCGGCGCAGGGTGTCCTCGTCCAGGTCGAGGCCGCGCAGGAAGTCCTGGAGCGCGGCCCGGTAGACCGGACGGCACTCCTGGTCGCCCAGGCTGTTGAGCAGGATGCGGAAGTTGCTCAGACCCAGCGAGCGGTAGGCCTGGTCGGCCAGGATGATCAACTCGGCGTCCAGCGCCGGGTCCTCGGCACCGAGCGCCTCGGCGCCCACCTGGGAGAAGTGCCTGTAACGGCCCTTCTGGGGGCGCTCGTAGCGGTAATAGGAGCCGGAGTACCAGAGCTTGACCGGGAGGTTGCCCGCCTTGTGCAGGTTGGCCTCCAGAGCCGCACGCAGGACCGAGGCCGTGCCCTCGGGGCGCAGGGCGAGCTTGTCGCCACCCTTGGTCTCGAAGGCGTACATCTCCTTGGTCACGATGTCGGTGGACTCGCCCACGCCGCGTGCGAACAGCTCGACGCTCTCGAAGCCGGGCGTCTCGATGTAGCCGTAGCCGGAGTTGCGCAGGGGAGCCGCGATCGCCTCGCGGACGGCCAGATACCTGGCGGAGTCCGGCGGGATCAGGTCGTACGTGCCCTTGGGTGCTTGAAACGTGCTCACGGAAGTCTCTCGTCACATTCCTCGTCGGGGAGCCTCGGGGGCTCCCGGGCCGGCGGCCACCTGCCGCAGATAGGGGTTGGTGGCGCGCTCCTGGCCGATGGTCGTCTGGGGGCCGTGGCCGGACAGCACCACGGTCGAGTCGTCGAGCGGCAGGCACACGCGGGCCAGCGAGTCGAGGATCTCGGCCATGTCACCGCCGGGCAGGTCGGTGCGTCCGATGGAGCCGGCGAACAGGAGGTCGCCCGAGAACAGGATCGGCGGGATGTCCGCCGCCTCGGGCAGGCCGAAGGTCACCGACCCCTTGGTATGGCCGGGCGCGTGCGCAACGGTGAGCTCCATCCCCGCCAGCGCCAGCTTCGCGCCGTCGGTCAGCTCCTTGACGTCGTCCGGCTCCCCGACGGTCAACTCGCCCATCAGCTGCATGCCGATGGACCGGCCGAGCGCCTTCTCGGGGTCGCTCATCATGTACCGGTCCTCGGGGTGGATCCAGGCCGGCACGTCGTGCGCACCGCACACGGGGACGACCGACGCCACGTGGTCGAGGTGGCCGTGGGTGAGGACGACGGCGACGGGCTTGAGCCGATGCTTCTTCAGCGCTTCCTCGACTCCTGGGGCCGCCTCGTGGCCCGGGTCGATGATCACGCACTCCTCACCGGCGGCGGGGGCGACGAGATAGCAGTTCGTCCCCCAGGCCCCGGCGGGGAACCCGGCAATGAGCACGATCGTCCTTCGTTTGTGTGGACACGGGTGGTTTGTCGGCGGGCTCCGCCTGACGTCAGAGCCTACCGGCGCTGCCGATTCCTCAGCGAACCCATATACGGTACGGGGCACACGCAGGCAGTCGGCTCACCGGACGCGCGCGTACCGGTCGACACCCACGACGCATGAGGAGAAAACCCGGTGGTCAGCCAGGAACAGCGGCGGCGTCAGCTCGCCCGGGAGAAGTTCTTGCGACAGCAGCAGCGGCGCACGTCCGCCCGACGCAAGACGCGGATGCGCAACTCGGTGATCGCGTCGGTGCTCGGAGTGGTCGTCATCGGCAGCCTCGCGCTGTACACGACCGGGGTACTCAAGGACGACGGCACCAAGAAGGAGAACGCGGGCGCGGAGGTCAGCCCCACTCCGACCAGCAAGGCCCCGGACCCGTGCGAGAAGCCCGCGGCGGGCAAGGTCAAGACGGCGACCTGGAAGAAGGAGCCGGAGCTGACCGTCGACAAGTCGGCGAAGTACACGATGAAGCTCGCGACGACGTGCGGTGACATAGACATCGCACTGAAGGCGTCGGCCGCCCCGCACACCGTGAACTCGTTCGACTTCCTCGCGGGCAAGGGCTACTTCGACCACTCCAAGTGCCACCGGCTGACCGACAGCGGTATCTACGTCCTGCAGTGCGGCGACCCGCAGGGCACCGGAATGGGCGGACCGGGATACACGATTCCGGACGAGAACCTCAAGGACAAGAGCCTCAAGGGCGGTGTGTACCCGGCGGGCACGGTCGCGATGGCCAACCAGTACAACGCACAGACGAAGGAGGGACGCAACACTGGAGGCAGCCAGTTCTTCCTCGTCTACCAGGACAGTCAGCTGCCGCCCGACTACACACCGTTCGGTACCGTGTCCGAGGCCGGGATGAAGGTTCTCAAGAAGATCGCGGAGGCCGGAGCCCAGCCCGCCGACCCCACGACCGGCAACACCGCACCCAATGCGACGGTCGTGATCAACAAGGCGACGATCACGAAATCCTGACCGCTCAACTGCGAAATTTCGGTCGCGCGGGATGCGGACAGGCAACCCGCCGGTCGCCTATGTTGGCCGTGACGAAACTGTGGACGATGCCCGGGGGAACACAAGCCCCTCGCAGGCATCATGTGGAGGAGGCGCTGTGAGCAGCGACCCGTGGGGCCGCGTCGACGAGACGGGGACCGTGTACGTGCGTACGGCCGACGGCGAGCAGGTTGTCGGCTCTTGGCAGGCAGGCACTCCTGAAGAGGCGCTGGCCTATTTCGAGCGCAAGTACGAGGGCCTGGTTGTCGAGATCGGCCTCCTCGAGAAGCGAGTAAAGACCACCGACCTGTCGGCGAAGGACGCGCAGACCGCGATCGACCACATCCGTGAGCAGGTCGACGCCCATCACGCGGTCGGCGATCTCGACGCTCTGAAGACCCGGCTGGACAAGCTGGTCGAGACGGTCGACAAGCGCCGCGAGGAGCGCAAGCAGCAGCGGGCGAAGCAGTCCGACGAGGCCCGGCACTCCAAGGAGGCGCTGGTCACCGAGGCCGAGGAGCTGGCGCAGTCCGATCAGTGGCGGGCCGCCGGTGAGCGGCTGCGTGCCCTGGTGGACACCTGGAAGGGTCTGCCGCGGCTCGACCGCAAGTCGGACGACGAGCTGTGGCACCGCTTCTCGCACGCCCGGTCGGCGTTCTCCAAGCGCCGCAAGGCGCACTTCGCGCAGCTGGACGCGCAGCGCGAGGAGGCCCGCAAGACCAAGGAGCGGCTGGTCGCCGAGGCCGAGTCGCTGTCCGGGTCGACCGACTGGGGTCCGACGGCGGCGCGCTACCGCGACCTGATGTCGGAGTGGAAGGCCGCGGGCCGCGCCCAGCGCGAGCACGAGGACGACCTGTGGAACCGCTTCCGCGGCGCCCAGGACATCTTCTTCGCCGCCCGTAGCTCGGTCTTCGCCGAGCGGGACGCCGAGCAGTCCGAGAACCTGAAGCTGAAGGAGGAGCTGGCCGAGGAGGCCGAGAAGCTTCTGCCGATCGGCGACTTGAAGGGCACGCGTGCCGCCTTCCGCTCGATCAACGAGCGCTGGGAGGCCATCGGGCATGTGCCGCGCGACGCCCGCCCGAAGGTCGAGGGCCGGATGCACGCCGTCGAGCGGGCCATCCAGGACGCCGAGGAGAACGAGTGGCGCCGGACCAACCCGGAGGCACGCGCGCGTGCCGAGGGGCTGACCGGTCAGCTCCAGGCGGCCGTGGACAAGCTGAGGGGCCAGATCGAGCAGGCCCGCGCCCAGGGCAACAACGCCAAGGCCGACAAGCTGGAGCGTGAGCTGGAGGGCCGCCAGGCACTGCTGGACCAGGCGCTGAAGGGTCTTCACGAGTTCGGCGGCTGACACCGGTCGGTTCAAGCGAGAAGGGGCTCCCCGCGGGGAGCCCCTTCTTTCGTTCCTGTACGGCGGTTTCCTCGTTCCTGTACGGCGGTCTACGACCGGTTGCGCGCCGAAGTCACCCGGTACACGTCGTAGACGCCCTCGACGCCCCTGACCGCCTTCAGGACGTGCCCGAGGTGCTTCGGGTCGCCCATCTCGAAGGTGAAGCGGGACGTGGCGACGCGGTCGCGGGAGGTCTGGACGGCCGCGGAGAGGATGTTGACGTGCTGGTCGGACAGGACGCGCGTGACGTCCGAGAGGAGCCGGGAGCGGTCCAGGGCCTCGACCTGGATGGCGACCAGGAAGACCGAGGACTGGGTGGGCGCCCACTCGACCTCGAGGATGCGCTCGGGCTCGCGGGACAGTGACTCCACGTTCACGCAGTCGCTGCGGTGAACCGATACTCCGCTACCGCGCGTGACGAAGCCGATGATCGGATCGCCGGGTACGGGCGTACAGCAGCGGGCCAGCTTGACCCAGACGTCCTCGACGCCCTTGACGATCACGCCCGGATCGGCGCTGGAGCGGCGCTTGCGGCTGCGGCCGCGGGCCGGCGGGACCGTCTCGTCGATCTCCTCGGTGGCGGCTTCCTCGCCGCCGAGGGCCTGGACGAGCTTCTGCACGATGTTCTGTGCGGAGACATGGCCCTCGCCGATCGCCGCGTACAGCGCGGAGATGTCCGCATAGCGCATCTCGTGGGCGAGCGTGACGAGCGAGTCGCCGGTCAGGATGCGCTGGATCGGCAGGTTCTGCTTGCGCATCGCCCGGACGATGGCGTCCTTGCCCTGCTCGATCGCCTCGTCGCGGCGCTCCTTGGAGAACCAGGCCCGGATCTTGTTGCGGGCGCGTGGCGACTTCACGAAGCCGAGCCAGTCGCGGGAGGGGCCCGCGCCGGCTGCCTTGGAGGTGAAGACCTCCACCAAGTCGCCGTTGTCCAGGGTGGATTCGAGCGGTACGAGCCTGCCGTTGACCCGCGCTCCTATGGTGCGGTGGCCGACCTCGGTGTGGACCGCGTACGCGAAGTCGACCGGGGTGGCGCCCGCGGGGAGCGCTATGACGTCGCCCTTCGGAGTGAAGACGAAGACCTCGTTGCGGGACAGGTCGAAGCGCAGGGACTCCAGGAACTCGCCCGGGTCCTCGGTCTCCTTCTGCCAGTCCAGGAGCTGTCGCAGCCACGCCATGTCGTTGAGGTGGTCGTCCTTGCCCTTGCCGGACGACTTGGGCGCGTCGGAGCGCACCTTGGAGGCGCCGGCGACGGCTTCCTGCTTGTACTTCCAGTGCGCGGCGATGCCGTACTCGGCGCGGCGGTGCATGTCGAACGTACGGATCTGGAGTTCGACCGGCTTGCCGTTGGGGCCGATGACCGTCGTGTGCAGCGATTGGTACATGTTGAACTTGGGCATCGCGATGTAGTCCTTGAACCGGCCGGGGACCGGATTCCATCGCGCGTGCACGGTGCCGAGGGCGGCGTAACAGTCGCGGACCGTGTCGACAAGTACACGAATCCCCACGAGGTCGTAGATCTCCGCGAAGTCGCGGCCGCGGACAATCATCTTCTGGTAAACGCTGTAGTAGTGCTTCGGGCGGCCGGTGACGGTCGCCTTGATGCGGGCGGCCCGCAGGTCCTGCTGGACCTCGTCGGTCACTATGGCCAGATACTCGTCACGCTTCGGTGCCCGCTCGGCCACCAGCCGTACGATCTCGTCGTACATCTTGGGGTAGAGGATCGCGAAGGCGAGGTCCTCCAGTTCCCACTTGATGGTGTTCATGCCGAGGCGGTGAGCGAGCGGCGCGTAGATCTCGAGCGTCTCGCGCGCCTTCTTCTCCTGCTTCTCGCGCTTGAGGTAACGCATGGTGCGCATGTTGTGCAGGCGGTCGGCGAGCTTGATGACCAGGACGCGGGGGTCCTTGGCCATCGCCACGACCATCTTGCGCACGGTCTCGGCCTGCGCGGCCTCGCCGAACTTGACCTTGTCGAGCTTGGTGACACCGTCTACGAGCAGAGCCACGGAGTCGCCGAAGTCACGGCGGAGCTGGTCGAGGCCGTACTCGGTGTCCTCGACGGTGTCGTGCAGCAGGCCCGCCATCAGGGTGGCCGGATCCATACCCAGCTCGGCGAGGATGGTGGTGACGGCGAGGGGGTGCGTGATGTACGGGTCGCCGCTCTTGCGCTTCTGGCCGCGGTGCCAGCGCTCGGCGACCTGGTAGGCCTTCTCGATCTGGCGGAGCGTGGCGGTCTCGATCTTCGGGTCATTGCTGCGCACTATGCGCAGCAGCGGCTCCAGCACCGGGTTGTACGGGTTGGAGCGCTGGACGCCGAGACGGGCGAGGCGGGCACGGACGCGGTTGGAGGAGCCGGTGCGGGCGGGCTGGCCGGTGTTCGGGCGCACTGCCGGTGCCGGGCGCTCGGGCGGGGCGGGCTTGGGTCGCGTCTGCTCGGCCGGCTTGTCGACGGGCGCGGACTGGGCATGCTCGACCGGCCCTCGCGCGTCGTTCTTCGCGTGTGACGCGTTCGGCGCGGGCTTCGCCGCGGGCGCCGAGGCGGACTCGGGCTTGGCGGCGGTCAGGTGCTGGGCCTCGTCTGGCAAGAGGGCTCCTCGTGCGCGATCCGGGTCCCCCGGTCAGGCTCCGGAGACCCCATGGTAGCGATCCTGCGCCCCGGGATCGCCTGCAGCCGGATGTGAGGACCGTCTACCGGAGAAACGCAAGAGGCTGCCGCCGGATTCCGCGGGGCCGGTCAGGACGGTGTCCGGACGGTGGCGCGGGGGTTGCACAGGCCTGCCACGGGGGTCGCGTACGCCTCTCCCGCACGACCCGCATGCATCGGGCAGCGGGGGTTTCACGCCACCGGCGGAGGGGGGTCGGGGCGGGCGGCTGCTGGGCCCGGCATACCGGATGCCGCGCCCCTGTCGTGCAGGTGCGCGGCATCCGGTGCTGCTGTGGAGGTTCCTCGGATCAGACCGTCAGCAGTGACTCCAGTGGAGCGCCGGCCAGGGTCGGTTCCAGGCGGGCTCGGCCGCCGAGGAAGCCGAGTTCCATGAGGACGGCCAGGCCGGCCACCTCGGCGCCGGCCCGGCGGATCAGCTGGACCGAGGCCTCCGCGGTGCCGCCCGTCGCGAGGACGTCGTCGATGACGAGGACACGATCACCGGCAGCCAGGTCCTCGGCGTGGACCTCGATCTCCGCGGAGCCGTACTCCAGGTCGTACGCCTGGCTGAGGGTCGCTCCGGGGAGCTTGCCGGCCTTGCGTACGGGGATGAAGCCGACGCCCGCGCGGACGGCGACCGGAGCTCCGAGGATGAAACCGCGGGCCTCCAGGCCGACGATCTTCGTGGCACCGGTGTTCCCGGCGATCTCGGCCAGCGCGTCGGTGAGCGCCGTGAACGCCGCCGGGTCCGCCAGGAGCGGGGTGATGTCCTTGAACGTCACGCCCGGCTCCGGGTAGTCCGCCACGTCACGGATACGGCTGAGCAGCAGCTCTTTGATGTCCGTCATCGCCGCTTCCCCGAGGGTCGGCCACGGCCCCGGTTGCGGGACGAGGGCTGGTTGCGCGGCCCGACCACCGCGGGGGTGGCGTCCTCGGGCTCGTCGTCCAGCAGCTCGTCGCCGGCCGGGGCGTCCGGGGACTCGCCCTGCGCGGACTGTGCCCGCTTGGCGAGGACGCGCTTCCTCAGGGCCTTCATCTGCGGCTCGCGCTCCTTGAGGTCGGCGACGAGCGGCGTGGCGATGAAGATCGAGGAGTACGCACCGGCGGCGAGACCGACGAACAGCGACAGCGAGATGTCGTTGAGCATGCCCGCGCCGAGGAACCCGCCACCGATGAACAGCAGGCCCCCCACCGGCAGCAGCGCGACCACGGTGGTGTTGACGGAGCGGACCAGGGTGCTGTTGATCGAGCGGTTCGCGATGTCGCTGTAGGTCCAGCGGGTCTGTTTCGTGATGTCCTTCGTCTGCTCCTTGAGGCTGTCGAAGACGACGACCGTGTCGTAGAGCGAGTAACCGAGGATCGTCAGCAGACCGATCACCGTGCCCGGTGTGACCTCGAATCCGACGAGGGCGTAGATGCCGACCGTGATCGTGATGTCGTGGATCAGCGCGACGAACGCCGCGAGTGCCATACGCCACTCGAACGCGATCGCCAGATAGATCACCACAAGGACCAGGAAGATCCCGAGGCCCTGCCAGGCCTTGTTGGCGATCTGCTCACCCCAGCTGGGGCCGACCAGCTCGCCGGTGACGTCGCTCTCCTCGACGCCGAGCTTCTCCGCCAGCTCCGCCGAGACCTTGTTGGCCTGCGTGGTGTCGATGCCCGCGACCTGGATGCGCAGCGTGGACTCGTCGCCGTCGCCGAGCTTCTGGACGATCGCGTCGTGGCCGGACGCCTCTTCCGCGTACTCCTGGGCCTGGGACACCGAGACACTGGTCTTCGGGGTGTTGAAGACGGCCCCGCCCTGGAACTCGATGCCCATGTTCAGGCCGCGCACCGCCAGGCCGACGATGGCCGTGATGGTGATCAGGATCGAGAGGCCGTACCAGAGCTTGCGGTTGCCGACGAAGTCGTAGCCGACCTCGCCACGGTGCAGTCGGGCGCCGAGGTTGCCGAGCTTCGACATACTCACGCCTCCTTCGGGTCGACAGGGCCGGCGGGGTGGGCGGGACGGCGGTTACGGCGCAGCGGCGGCTTGGCGCCCAGTCGCTTGGGGTCGAGACCGGACCAGCTGTGGCCACTGGAGAAGAACTTGCTGCGGGCCATGAGCGTCAGCAGCGGCTTGGTGAACAGGAACACGACGACCACGTCGAGCAGGGTGGTGAGGCCGAGCGTGAACGCGAAGCCCTGGACCTTGCCGACGGTCACGATGAAGAGCACCGCGGCGGCGAGGAACGAAACGAAGTCGGAGACCAGGATGGTGCGCCGGGCGCGCGGCCAGGCACGCTCGACGGCGGGCCGCAGCGAGCGGCCCTCGCGGATCTCGTCCCGGACGCGTTCGAAGTACACGATGAACGAGTCCGCTGTGATGCCGATGGCGACGATGGCACCGCAGACGGCCGGCAGGTTCAGCGCGAAGCCGATGGTCGGGCCGAGCAGCGACATGATCGTGTAGGTCAGGACCGCGGAGATCAGCAGCGAGAGGATCGCGATCAGCGACAGGCCGCGGTAGTAGACCAGCAGGTAGATGACGACCAGGGCGAGACCGATCGCACCGGCGATCAGGCCGGCCTTCAGCTGCTCACCACCGAGCGCGGCGGTCACCGTGGTGACGCTGTCCTCCTGGAAGGACAGCGGCAGGGCGCCGTACGACAGCATGTTGGCGAGGCTCTGCGCCGATTCCTGGTTGAAGTTGCCGGAGATCTCGGCGCTGCCACCCGTCAGGGCTTCGCGGACGAACGGGTCGGAGACGACCTCACCGTCCAGCACGATGGCGAACTGGTTCTGCGGGGACTGGTTCTTGGCCAGCTTGCCGGTGGTGGCGGCGAACTTCTTGCTGCCCTCGCCCGTGAACTTCATGTTCACGGTCCAGCCGGCGCCGGTCGTCGTCTGGAAGACGGCCTCGGCGCTCTTGACGTCCGTGCCGTCGACCTCGGCGGGGCCGAGGATGTACTTCTGCCACTGGCCCTGCGAGTTCTGACCGCAGGCGACGGTGGGGTCGGTGGGCTTGGCGCCGTCACCGGCCTTGGCGCGGGCCGCCTTCTTCGAGCAGTCCAGCGCGGCGTACTGAGCTTCGAGCTTGCTGGTCGAGGCGTCGCCGGAGGGGGTGCTGCTAGCGGACGGGGAGCCGCTGGCGGAGGCACTCGTGGACGGCGTCGGGTCGGCCTTCAGGGCGTCGGTGACCGCGCGGCCCTGCGTGGTGGAGCTCGCCGAGGGGCTGGTGGACCCGGAGGGGGAGGCCGAGGAGGTCGCCTTCTCGGTGGAGTCACCCGACGCGCTGCTGGAGGCGCTCGGTGAGGGGGTGGGGGTCGCACCGCCACCCGACACCTCCGTGGCGACGACCGGCCGGAAGTACAGCTTGGCGGTGGTGCCTACCTGGGCCCGGGCTTCCTTGGAGTTCGTGCCCTTGGGGATGTTGACGATGATGTTCTTGTCGCCCTGGGTCTGAACCTCGGACTCCGAGACACCAAGACCATTGACACGGCGCTCCATGATCTCGACCGCGGTGTCCATGTTGGTCTTGTTGATCGCGGATTCCTGGCCGGGCTCGGCGACCGCGCGAAGCGTGATGCTCGTGCCGCCGGCCAGGTCGATACCGAGTCGCGGAGTGGTGTGCCCCGAGGCGAACATCCCTCCGGTGAGCGCCGCGATGGCGATCAGGATGAGGGCCAGCGAGCGCCCTGGCTTGCTCTGGGCGCTCGCGTTCCGGCCCTTCTTAGGTGCTGCCACCTTCTCGTACTCCCTCTCGGGCCGCCTCGCTCCGGATCAACAGGCGGGCGGCCATGACATGGTGTCGGGATCCCGTGCGAGCTCAGCATGCGCGGGGGCGCGCAGGCGTGGCCCGCGCGCCCCGGAGCATCGCTACTTCGCGTCGGTGTCGCCCTCGGTCTTCTTCGGCTCGTCGTCCGTCTTCGCCTCGGCGGCCATGGCGTCGGACGGCTCCTCGACCTCGTCCTTCGCGTCCTTCTCGTCCTTCGCGTCCTTCTTACCAAGGTCGACGGACTTCTCGTCGGAGGCGGCGGCAGCGGCGGGCTCGTCGGCCTCGGTGAGGGAGGAGGCGTCGTCCGGGACGACGTCGGACTTCAGGTCGTGCTCGATGCCGTGCACGATGCGGTTGTACTCGTCGTCGGAGAGGACGGCACCGATCGCGTTCTTGGCGAAGAGAAGCTCCACGCCCGGGCCGGCGTCAACGAGGACCGTGTCTTCGCTGACCTCCTTGACGGTGGCGTACATCCCACCGATGGTGCGGACGCCGGATCCGGGCTGCATCTGGTTCCGCATGTTGGCGGCCTGCTGCTGCTTCTTCTTGGCCGACCGGGTCATCAGGAACATGGCCCCGATGAGCACGATGAACGGGAGGAGGGTCACGAGACTCACGGGTCGGAACTTCCTTCACACGACCGCGATGGTGAGCGGCCTGATGGTTGGGGGTATGTGTGCCGCCGACATAGGCGGCATCGGCGGAGTCTAAGCGAGTCTCCGCGCATGGAACAACGCTCAGCATGGCACTGGGGTTCCTGCTCCGGCCACTGTGCTCGCCGTGACCGGGCCGTCACGTCCCGAACAGGTCCTGTTGTCCGTTTCCCCCAATGTGCGAGCCCGGCGGGGTGAGGCCGAGATGCGCCCATGCCGCCGGGGTGGCGACCCGGCCGCGCGGGGTGCGGGCGAGCAGGCCCTCCCTTACGAGGAAGGGTTCGGCGACCTCCTCGACCGTCTCGCGCTCCTCCCCCACCGCGACGGCGAGCGTGGACAGGCCGACCGGGCCACCGCCGAACAGTTTCAGCAGGGCCTCCAGGACGCCGCGGTCGAGGCGGTCCAGCCCGCGCTCGTCGACCTCGTAGACGGCGAGGGCGGCCGCGGCGATGTCCCTCGTGATGATCCCGTCGGCCTTGACCTGGGCGTAGTCGCGGACCCGGCGCAGCAGGCGGTTGGCGATACGGGGTGTGCCGCGGGAGCGGCCGGCGACCTCGGCGGCGCCGTCGGCGTCGATCTCCACCTCGAGGAGGTTGGCCGAGCGGTGGATGACGCGCTCCAGCTCGACGGGCTCGTAGAACTCCATGTGCGCGGTGAAGCCGAAGCGGTCGCGCAGCGGGGGCGGCAGCAGGCCCGCGCGCGTGGTGGCGCCGACCAGGGTGAACGGGGGCAGCTCCAGCGGGATGGCGGTGGCACCCGGCCCCTTGCCGACGATGACGTCGACGCGGAAGTCCTCCATCGCCATGTACAGCATCTCCTCGGCGGGCCGGGACATGCGGTGGATCTCGTCGAGGAAGAGGACCTCGCCCTCCTGCAGGGAGGAGAGGATCGCGGCGAGATCGCCGGCGTGCTGGATGGCGGGGCCGCTGGTGATGCGGATGGGGGCGCCCATCTCGGCCGCGATGATCATCGAGAGGGTGGTCTTGCCGAGGCCGGGGGCGCCGGAGAGCAGCACGTGGTCGGCGGTGGCGCCACGCGCGCGTGCGGCGCGCAGCACGAGGTCGAGCTGTTCGCGGACCTTCTCCTGGCCGATGAACTCGTCCAGGTCCTTCGGGCGCAGCGCGGCCTCTACGGCCTGGTCCTCACGGTCGGCGGACGCACCGACGAGCCGCTCGGGGGCGGGGGTGTCGGTGGTGTCGTCCCAGTTCATGAAGTGTGCCTCGCGGTCGCTGTCGCGGTCGGGTGGATCGTACGAGCATCAGGGCGTCCCCGGAACGGCGCCTTCGGGCCCTTCCGGGGCGTCGCTCGATTCAGCGGGCTCTGTTCAGGGTCTGAAGCGCGGCCTTCAGCAGCTGCCCCACCTGGGGCGTGCCCTCGGCGGCCTCGGCCTGCGGAGCCACCGCGGCGACCGCCTCGTCCGCCTCACGCGTCGCGTACCCGAGGCCGATCAGGGCGGCGTGCAGCTGGTCGCGCCAGCCCTGGGTGACCGGGGCGCCCACCGCAGGCGCGCCGATGGGCTCGCCCAGGCGGTCCTTCAGCTCCAGCAGCAGCTTCTGGGCGCCCTTCTTGCCGATGCCGGGGACGGCGGTGAGTGACTTCTCGTCGGCGGTCGCGACGGCTCGGCGCAGCGCGTCGGGCGAGTGCACCGCCAGCATCGCCTGGGCCAGGCGCGGGCCCACTCCGCTCGCGGTCTGGAGCAGCTCGAACGTCTGCCGTTCGTCGTCGTCCGCGAAGCCGTACAGCGTGAGGGAGTCCTCCCGGACCACCAGCGAGGTGTGCAGCTTTGCGGGCTTGCCGAGGCGCAGGGTGGACAGGGTGTTCGGCGTGCACTGGACGGCCATGCCGACTCCGCCCACCTCGACGACCGCGGCGTCCGGAGCGAGTGCGGCCACAGTGCCACTGACGAAGGCGATCATGCCGTACGGCCTTTCGGTGCTTTGGCTGTATGCAGGGCGACGGCCTGCTGGAGTCGGTTCTGCGCGGGGGCGCGCCAGATGTGGCAGATGGCGAGCGCGAGGGCGTCGGCGGCGTCGGCGGGCTTGGGCGGGGCGCTGAGCCGCAGCAGGCGGGTGACCATGGCACCGACCTGGGCCTTGTCGGCGCGACCGCTGCCGGTGACGGCGGCCTTGACCTCGCTGGGGGTGTGCAGCGCGACGGGGATGCCGCGGCGGGCGGCGCACAGCATGGCGACGGCGCTGGCCTGGGCGGTGCCCATCACCGTACGGACGTTGTGCTGGCTGAACACCCGCTCCACGGCGACGACTTCGGGCCGGTACTCGTCCAGCCACTGCTCGATGCCCTGCTCGATGGCGACGAGGCGGTGTCCCAACTCGGCGTCCACGGGCGTCCGTACGACGCCGACGCCGACCATGGTGAGCGGGCGTCCGGCGACGCCCTCGACCACGCCGACTCCGCATCGGGTCAGCCCCGGGTCCACCCCCAGTACGCGCACCGCGCCCCTCCCATCGATCGCCTGTTTGTGCAGGCTATCGGGTGCCACCGACAACGCCGGGCAGCAACTCCCGGCAAAGCGACGGGCCGACGGGTGTGCCCCGTCGGCCCGTTGAGCCCGTTCAGCTCGCGGCAGCGTTATGCGTCGACCTTCTCCATGATCTCGTCGCTGACATCGAAGTTGGCGAAGACGTTCTGCACGTCGTCGCTGTCCTCGAGCGCGTCGATCAGCTTGAAGATCTTCTTGGCGCCCTCCTCGTCCAGCTCGACCTGGACGGAGGGCACGAAGCTGGAGTCGGCGGAGTCGTAGTCGATGCCGGCCTCCTGAAGGGCGGTGCGGACCGCGACCAGGTCGGTGGCCTCGCTGATGACCTCGAAGGACTCACCGAGGTCGTTGACCTCCTCGGCGCCGGCGTCCAGGACGGCGCCGAGGACGTCGTCCTCGGACAGCTCGCCCTTGGGGACGATGACGACGCCCTTGCGGCTGAACATGTACGACACCGAACCCGGGTCGGCCATGTTGCCGCCGTTGCGGGTCATGGCGACGCGGACGTCGGAGGCGGCGCGGTTGCGGTTGTCCGTCAGGCACTCGATGAGCACGGCGACGCCGTTCGGGCCGTAGCCCTCGTACATGATCGTCTCGTAGTCGGCGCCACCGGCCTCGAGACCGCCGCCACGCTTGACCGCGGAGTCGATGTTCTTGTTCGGAACCGACTGCTTCTTCGCCTTCTGGATGGCGTCGTACAGCGTCGGGTTGCCCTCGATGTCAACGCCACCCATGCGGGCCGCGACCTCGATGTTCTTGATCAGCTTCGCGAAGAGCTTGCCGCGCTTGGCGTCAATCACGGCCTTCTTGTGCTTCGTCGTAGCCCATTTAGAGTGGCCGGACATCTGCCTGTCTCCTTCGCGTAACCCATCTTTGAACGAACGCCAGAGATCCTACAAGGACTCGGCTGTCCGGTTCGCGCGCACCATGTCGACGAACAGGCCGTGCACGCGGTGGTCGCCGGTCAGTTCCGGGTGGAACGAAGTGGCGAGCGCGTTGCCCTGGCGGACCGCGACGATGTGGCCGTCGTGCTCGGCGAGGACTTCGGCCTCGGCACCCACGGACTCGACCCAGGGGGCGCGGATGAAGACGCCCTCCACAGGATCGCCCGCGATGCCCTGGACGTCGACCGCCGCTTCGAAGGACTCGTTCTGCCGTCCGAAGGCGTTGCGGCGCACGATCATGTCGATGCCGCCGATCGTCTCCTGTCCGGAGCGCGGGTCGAGGATTTTGTCGGCGAGCATGATCATGCCGGCGCAGGTGCCGTAGACGGGCATGCCGCCCCGCACACGCGCGCGCAGGGGCTCCATCACGCCGAAGAGGACGGCCAGCTTGGAGATGGTCGTGGACTCGCCGCCGGGGATGACGAGGCCGTCCACCTCGGCGAGCTCTTCGGGGCGCCGCACCGGCCTGGCCACGACGTCTGCCGCGGCCAGGGCGATGAGGTGCTCCCGTACGTCGCCCTGCAGGGCCAGGACGCCTATGACGGGGGTGTTGCTCATGGGATGTGGTGCCTTACCAGCCGCGGTTGGCGTAGCGCTCGGTCTCGGGGAGGGTGTCGCAGTTGATGCCGACCATGGCCTCGCCGAGGTTGCGGGACGCGTCCGCGATGATCTTCGGGTCGTCGAAGAAGGTGGTCGCCTTGACGATGGCGGCGGCGCGCTTGGCCGGGTCGCCCGACTTGAAGATGCCGGAGCCGACGAAAACGCCCTCGGCGCCGAGCTGGCGCATCAGCGCGGCGTCGGCCGGGGTGGCCACGCCACCGGCGGAGAACAGCACCACCGGGAGCTTGCCGAGCTCGGAGACTTCCTTGACCAGCTCGTACGGGGCACGCAGGTCCTTGGCGGCGGCGTACAGCTCGTTGTTGTCGAAGCCGCGCAGCTTGGCGATCTCGTTCTTGATCTGGCGCAGGTGGCGGACGGCCTCGACGACGTTGCCGGTGCCGGCCTCGCCCTTGGAGCGGATCATGGCCGCGCCCTCGGCGATGCGGCGCAGGGCCTCACCGAGGTTGGTGGCACCACAGACGAACGGGGTGGTGAAGGCGAACTTGTCGGAGTGGTTGACCTCGTCGGCCGGGGTGAGGACCTCGGACTCGTCGATGTAGTCGACGCCGAGGGACTGCAGCACCTGGGCCTCGACGAAGTGGCCGATGCGGGACTTGGCCATGACCGGGATCGAGACGGCGTCGATGATGCCCTCGATCATGTCCGGGTCGGACATCCGGGCCACGCCGCCGTCCTTGCGGATGTCGGCGGGGACCCGCTCGAGGGCCATGACGGCGACGGCGCCCGCGTCCTCGGCGATCTTCGCCTGCTCCGGCGTGACGACGTCCATGATCACGCCGCCCTTGAGCTGCTCGGCCATGCCGCGCTTCACGCGTGCGGTGCCGGTCTCGGGGGCCTGGTTTTCGGAGATGGACACGGGTTGACCTCGCTGTGTGAAAGAGGGTTACTGCAAGCATCGAGGAAACGTGAGGTGTACGGGCCACTTCAAGGGCCAATGGTGAGGCGGTGGATCGTTTTGCCTGCCGGGGCGCCGCCCTGTCCGTGCCACGTTAGTGTCCATCCCATGGAACAGCGCATCAGCCTGGTCACGCTGGGAGTCTCCGATGTGGCGCGCTCCCGTGCCTTCTACGCGGCCCTGGGCTGGCGGGGCCAGGAGGTCGAGGAGACCGTCTTTTTCCAGGCGGGCGGGCTGGCCCTGGTGCTGTGGGGCCGCGACAAGCTGGCGCTGGACTGCGGGCTGACCGACAGCGCGGCAGGCACGGCAGGCGGCTTCGGCGGGATCGCCCTGGCCCACAACGTACGCTCCGACGCCGAGGTCGACGAGCTGCTCGCGGCCGCGGAACGGGCCGGGGCGACGGTCACCAAGCCAGCGGCCACCAATGCCGTCGGCTTCTACTCCGGCGCCTTCGTCGACCCCGACGGCCATGCGTGGGAGATCGCGCACAACCCCGGTTTCCCGCTCGCCGCCGACGGTTCCCTCACGATCCCCGACTTCGGCGCGTCCTAGGCGGGCCGGTCCGCCAGGGCCACCGGGGGCTCGTCGTCCATCTCGAAGGCCAGCGGGAAGGGGGCGTGGCCCGCCAGGCGGAACAGGCGGACCTTGCGGTGGCGCCGCAGCGCCCTGGCCGCCCGTACGGCGTCGTTGTGGAAGCGGCGGGCCATCGGTACCCGGCGGACCGCCTCCGTCAGCTCGCGGGCCGCTTCCTCGCCCCCGGGCGCCTCCCGTACGGCCTCCACCTGCGGGGGCTCGGCGAACACGGCTCGCAGCGCCTGGCTCAGTTCGCTCTCGGCGACCTCCCGCTGCTCCTCCTCGGCCTGCCGGGCGGCATGTGCGGCCTCGTACAGGACGATCGACGCGGCCGGATCCAGCACACCGGAGGTGGCCAGTTCCTGGGCCACCGAGGCGCGGCGCAGCAGTTGCGCGTCGAGTGCGGCGCGGGCCGCGTCGATCCTGGCGTGCAGCCGGTCCAGGCGACCTGCCGTCCAGCTCAGGTAGAGGCCGATCGCCACGAGGACTACGAGGATCCAGATCAGAGTTGCGGTCACGGGCGGCACATTAGCTCCGCCGGTTGAGCAGGGTGTCGTGCGGGGCGTCGGTGTTGGTGCGGGGTGTCGGTGCGACCGTCGCCGGGGGCTGCCGCCTCCGGACCCCCGCTTCGGCCCTGATGGGCCTAGTCCTCAAACGCCGGACGCGCTGAATTGCCGGGACCGGAGCCTGAAACAACTCGGCGCTCACTCGCCCTCAGTCCCGCGCCAACCCCAACCGAGCCCGCAGCCCACCGGCCCCACCGCTCCCGGTCCGCTCGTCCGCGGCCACCGCCGCCGCGCCCGCCGTCACCGTCTCGTATACCGACAGGATGTCCGCCCCCACGGTCGACCAGTCGAAGCGGCGTACGTGCACGCTCCCCCGCTTGCGGAGCTCGGCCCGGCGGACCGGGTCCTCCAGGAGGCGTACCGCCGCCTCGGCCAGGGCGTCCGCGTCCTCGTTGGTGAAGAGTTCGCCCGCCCCGCCCTGGTCGAGCACCTGGGCGAAGGCGTCCAGGTCCGAGGCGAGGACGGGGGCGCCTGCCGACATCGCCTCGACCAGGATGATCCCGAAGCTCTCGCCGCCGGTGTTGGGAGCGACGTACAGGTCGACGCTGCGCAGGAGGCGGGCCTTGTCCCGGTCGCTGATCATGCCGAGGAACTCGACGCGGGAGCGGAGTTCGGCGGGCAGGGACTCCACCGCCTCCTCCTCGTCCCCGCGGCCCGCCACCAGGAGCCTGGTCTGCGGGCGGGCGGCGAGGATCTTCGGCAGGGCCCTCATCAGGACCGGCAGGCCCTTGCGGGGCTCGTCGATGCGGCCGATGAAGCCGATCGTGTCGCCCTGCCAGTCGGGGTTGGGCTCGGCCTTGGCGAAGAAGTCGACATCGACGCCGTTGGGGATGACGACAGCGTCGCCGCCGAGGTGTTCCACCAGCGTGCGCCGGGCGTACTCGCTCACCGCGATCCGGGCGCTGATCTTCTCCAGGGCCGCCTGGAGGATGGCGTACGCGGCGATCATCGCCCGCGAGCGCGGGTTGGACGTGTGGAAGGTGGCCACGATCGGGCCCTGGGCCGCCCAGCAGGCCAGCAGGCCGAGGGACGGCGAGGTCGGCTCGTGGATGTGGATGACGTCGAAGGCGCCGTCGTGCAGCCAGCGGCGCACCCGGGCCGCCGAGAGGAAACCGAAGTTAAGGCGGGCGACCGAGCCGTTGTACGGGACCGGCACCGCGCGGCCCGCCGAGACGGCGTACGGCGGGAGCGGGGTGTCGTCGTCGGCCGGGGCCAGGACGGACACCTCGTGGCCGAGCCGGATGAAGTACTCGGCGAGGTCGCGGATGTGGAACTGGACGCCGCCCGGGACGTCCCAGGAGTACGGGCAGACGATGCCGATCCTCACGGACGCTCTCCTGCCGGGCCGTCGGCCGGTCGTGGTTCCAGGTCGGCGAGCCACAAGCGCTGGAGCATGTGCCAGTCCTCCGGATGTTCGGCGATCCCCGTGGCGAAGGCGTCGGCCAGCGCCTGTGTCATGACAGACGTCTTCTCGGTCCGGGTACCTGTCTCGGGTACCTCGATCGGGGGATGGATCCGCCCCTGCATGACGGGCGAGTCGTCGTACCAGAGCGTGACGGGCAGCAGGAGCGCCCCGGTCTGCTGGGCCAGCAGCGCCGGGCCGGCGGGCATCCGGGCCGTGTCGCCGAAGAAGTCGACCTCGACGCCGGACGCGGACAGGTCGCGGTCGGCGACCAGGCAGACCAGGCCGCCGTCGCGCAGCCTGCGGGCCAGCATGCCGAAGGCGGTGCCGCCGCTGTGCGGCAGGACCTCCATGCCGAGGCCCTCGCGATAGGCGACGAAGCGGTCGTAGAGCGTCTCGGGCTTCAGGCGCTCGGCAACCGTCGTGAAGGGCGTTTCGAGCTTGGTGGTGACCCAGGCGCCGGCGAGGTCCCAGTTGGCCAGGTGCGGCAGCGCGAGTATCACGCCCTTGCCGGCGGCCAGGCCGTCGGTCAGGTAGTGGACGTCCTTGACGTCGAAGCCGCCCTTGACGCGTTCGGCGCTCCAGGCGGGCAGCCGGAAGGACTCCATCCAGTAGCGCAGGTACGACCGCATGCCCGCGCGCGAGAGCTCGGCGAGGCGCTCGGGTGTCGCGTCGGGCACCACGCGCGCGTAGTTGCTCTCCAGCCGCTGGACGCCCTTGCCCCGCTGCTTCCAGACGAGGTCGGCGATGGTGCGGCCGAGCCGTACCGCCACCGCCTCGGGGAGCTTCTTGACGGTGCCCCAGCCGAGTCCGTACAGCGCGTCCGTGAGGCGGTCCTGGGCGCTCACTTCGCGGCCTCGCTCCCTTGGGAGGCTCCCTGCGCCTTGTCCTGCGCGTCCGCGGCGGCCTCCGCCTCGGCGGATTCGCGGCGGACGGTGACGACCCGCTGGATCAGCGTGACGAGGCTGCCGACGGCGACGATCCACAGGGCGACGGGCAGCAGGTACTGGATGCCCGGTACCCCGAACTTGTGCAGGCCCGCGAAGCCGGCCGCGACCAGCGAGATCACCAGGCGCTCGGCGCGCTCGACGAGACCGTTGACGGCGACCGGCAGTCCGATCGACTCGCCGCGCGCCTTGGTGTACGACACCACCTGGCCGCTGGCCAGGCAGAAGATCGAGACGGCGCACAGGACGAGGTCGTCGCCCCCACCGGCGTACCAGAGGATGAAGCCGCCGAAGATCGCGCCGTCGGCGACCCGGTCGAGCGTGGAGTCCAGGAAGGCACCCCAGCGGCTGGAGCGGCCGAGCTGGCGGGCCATGTTGCCGTCGACGAGGTCGGAGAACACGAAGAGCGTGATCACGACCGTCCCCCAGAAGAACTCGCCCATGGGGTAGAAGACCAGCGCGCCCGCGACCACACCGGCGGTGCCGATGAGCGTGACCGTGTCCGGGCTGACGCCCCGCCGGATCAAAAACGCGGCGAACGGTGTGAGAACACGCGTGAAGAAAGCACGCGCGTACTTGTTCAGCATGGCCTTCCCGAGGGTCGGTGTGGCGCCGCGGCCCCTGCTGGCCACCGGCTGGCCCATCGTAGTCACGCGCGCGTGAGTGCGACCGCCGGGCACTCGTACCCGGGTCCGGCGGGCAGGTCCACCGGTGCCGGGTGGCGCGATCGCGTCCGCCGTATGGACGCACCGTGACGGGAGTGGAAAGCTCGAAGGACCGCGGGCGTCACCGGAGCCGCCTCGCACGCGGAAAGGTATGTCCGCGCCCACAGTGACCTCACCGTGCACGGGAGGCAAGATCATGGGCGACAAGGCGAACGCACACCCCGGAGCCGCCGGCAGGGCTACAGCGGCCGACCACCCCGCGTCCGTACGGAATGTGGTACTGGTCGGCCACTCCGGATCGGGCAAGACCACCTTGGTGGAAGCCCTCGCGCTCACAGCGGGGGCGGTGAACCGGGCGGGCCGCGTCGAGGACGGCGGCACCGTCTCGGACTACGACGAGATCGAGCACCGGCAGCAACGCTCGGTACAGCTCTCCCTGGTGCCGGTCGAATGGGACGGCATCAAGGTCAACCTTCTGGACACCCCCGGATACGCCGACTTCGTCGGGGAACTCAGGGCCGGTCTGCGAGCGGCGGACGCGGCCCTTTTCGTTGTCTCGGCCTCGGACGGTGTGGACGGCTCGACCCGCATGGTGTGGGAGGAGTGCGCGGCCGTCGGCATGCCGCGCGCGATCGTCGTCACGCACCTGGAGTCCGCGCGGGCCGACTACGAGGAGATGACGCGGATTTGCGCGGAGGCCTTCGGCGGGGACGACCCCGACGCCGTGCTCCCGCTGTATCTGCCGCTGCACGGCCCGCAGGCACCCGACGGGCACGCGCCCGTGACCGGACTGATCGGGCTGCTGTCGCAGCAGCTGTTCGACTACGCCTCCGGGGAGCGCAAGGAGTCCGAGCCGGGCGAGGACCAGTTGCCGCAGATCGAGGAGGCCCGCAACCGGCTGATCGAGGGGATCATCTCCGAGTCGGAGGACGAGACCCTGATGGACCGGTATCTCGGCGGCGAGCAGGTCGACGTCAAGACGCTGATCGAGGACCTGGAACGGGCCGTCGCGCGCGGAGCCTTCCATCCCGTCCTGGCCGCCGCGCCCGCGACCGACGGCGCCCGGCAGGGGCTCGGCACCATCGAGGTGCTGGAGCTGGTCACGCGCGGGTTCCCGACCCCGCTGGAGCGGGAGGCGCCCGCGGTCACCACGGTCGGCGGCAAACCGCGCGCACTGAAGGTGTGCGACCCGGACGGGCCGCTGGTCGCGGAGGTCGTGAAGACCGCGTCCGACCCGTACGTCGGCCGGATCTCGCTGGTACGGGTCTTCTCCGGCACCCTGCGCCCCGACGAGACGGTGCACGTCTCCGGGCACGGCCTGGAGGACCGCGGCCACGAGGACCACGACGTCGACGAGCGCATCGGCGCCCTGTCGGCGCCGTTCGGCAAACAGCAGCGCACGCTCAGCCACTGCATCGCCGGTGACCTCGCGTGCGTGGCGAAGCTGAGCCGCGCGGAGACCGGCGACACGCTGTCGGCCAAGGACGATCCGCTCCTGATGGAGCCCTGGCAGATGCCCGACCCGCTGCTGCCGCTCGCCATCCAGGCACACAGCAAGGCGGATGAGGACAAACTCTCGCAGGGCCTGTCCCGGCTGGTCGCCGAGGACCCGACCATGCGACTGGAACAGAACCAGGCCACCCACCAGGTCGTGCTGTGGTGTCTGGGCGAGGCGCACGCGGACGTCGCACTCGAACGGCTGCGCAACCGCTACGGCGTCCAGGTCGACGTCGTACCCCACATGGTCTCCCTGCGGGAGACGTTCGCGGGCAAGTCGGCGGGCCGCGGCCGGCATGTGAAGCAGTCCGGCGGGCACGGGCAGTACGCGATCTGCGAGATCGAGGTGGAGCCCCTGCCGGGCGGTTCGGGAATCGAGTTCGTGGACAAGGTCGTCGGCGGCGCGGTGCCGCGGCAGTTCATCCCCTCGGTCGAGAAGGGCGTAAGGGCCCAGGCGGCCAGGGGAGTTGCGGCCGGTCACCCGCTCGTCGACGTCCGGATCACGCTGCTCGACGGCAAGGCGCACTCGGTGGACTCCTCCGACGCCGCCTTCCAGACGGCCGGCGCGCTCGCGCTGCGCGAGGCCGCGGCCGACGCGAAGATCCATCTGCTGGAGCCGGTGGCCGAGGTGTCCGTCCTGGTCGGTGACGACTACGTCGGCGCCGTGATGAGCGACCTGTCCGGGCGGCGCGGCCGTGTCCTCGGCACCGAGCAGACCAACGGCAGCCGCACCCTCATCAAGGCCGAGGTGCCCGAGATCGAGATCGGGCGGTACGCCGTCGATCTCCGCTCGCTGTCGCACGGCACCGCACGCTTCAACCGTGCGTACGCGCGGCACGAACCGATGCCGGCGCAGATCGCGGAAAGGATTCGTGAAGAGGCGCGCGACGCCTCGTAGTTGGCGCCCGGCGCCACCAAGTGGCCTGTGCGGAACGCTCCCCTCCGCGTCGGCGGGCGGCTTCGGCCGTCCGCCGACGAATGTCAGTGCCGGAGGATACGCTGATCATTGATCAACAGGTGTGCGAAGTACGGAAGTCGGGAAGGCCGCAGAAGCGACACTGCGGCGATCGGGGGCGGGAATGACCGTTGAGAGCGGTTACGCGGACATCTTCGGTCCGCAGGTGCCGCGCACGGCAGGTGAGGGCCAGACGGCGACGTTCGCGCTGGCCTCGGCGGCCTATCGGGACAATCCGTACGAGGACATCAAGAAGGCCGACAACGAGTGGCACAAGACCGACATCAAGGCGGGCCGCGGCTGGGCGAGGATCTTCCGTCCCAACCTCGGTGAGGCCTTCTCACGGGCCGTGGTCGACCGCATGCTCGGCAGCGGCCGCAAGCCCCTGATCCAGTCCTTCGGCACCGAGCCGCAGGTCGTCGTCGAGCACTGTCTGGCCGCGAACAACATCCGCAAGGCGCGGGACCGGATGCTCAGCGCCATCACCGTGATCTGCGGTGTGCTGTTCCTGCCCGGCCTTTTGGTGTGGCTGCTGGTCTTCACGCTGCGCACCACCATCGTCAAGCGGGACGAGAAGCGCGGCGGCGCCCTCGCCTCCGTGCTGCTCGTGGCGGTGGGCGCGCTCGCCGTGCTCTTCCTGCTGCGCATGCCGTTCACCGGCTTCTGGGCCTGGTATGCGCGGGCCTCGGTCCTCATGCCCGTGGTCGGCTGGTTCTGGGCCAAGCAGGTCTGCGAGCGCACCGCGAGGGATCTGCGGGAGCGCTGGGACAGCCTGCTGGCCGGCAGCAGCGTCGGCGCGAAGGTGCCGGAGGCGGTGCCGACCAGCCCCACCGAGACCCAGGCCGAGCAGCTGCGCCAGTCGCTGGCCAAGCTGAGCGCCGAGCAGCAGTCCAACTCCGTGTTCTACGCCGGGCCCAAGGGGATACTCGGCATGGGCACACGCTGGGGCAGCTGGCAGCTGGCGGAGGACCTGGTGGCCGCGGACTCCACGCGGGAGATCCACCCGTTCCGCAGCTGGGACGTCATCCGCTCGATCCACGACCAGCTGCGCATGCTGGAGCGCGGTCCGCTGAACACCGGTGGTTTCCCCAAGCCTTCGATACGGCACTGGGTCGTCACGCCGATCGCGGAGGGCGCGAAGGCGGTGTCCCGCCCGGAGGGCACGGACGTCGAGGCGTACCAGGTCAAGACGCACGCGATACAGGACATCTGCAACAAGCAGCAGTTCGGCAGCGGTGACCGGCACTACCTGGGCGTCCAGTGGACACTCTGGGACGGGCAGTTGATCATCACCATGCTGATCACGGTGACCGTCCTGCACGAGACATTGCGCATCGAGGTGACCGGTCATGCCCTCGGTCCGGTGAACGGGCTCTTCCAGGAGAAGCCCGAGGCGCCGACCAAGGAGGTCACCAAGTCGTTCAAGCCGTGGGAGACCCGCAAGGTGAAGCTTCCGCTGGTCAACCCCGACGAGGTGGTACGGCTGGCGGTGCGGGCCCCGATCTCCTGGTATCCGCCGCTGCTGAACTGGCTCGGCGGGACGATGGGGCTGCCCGAGCCGTTCGGGCTGCGGCACGCGTGGGCGGACCAGCCCTGGCGGCACCGGTTCATGGCCGACGACGCGCTGCGCGCGGCCACGCCGGTGCTGCGCGTGGTGCATGCCGCGGCGATCAAGGTGCTCGACGAGAACGGCGTGGACACCGACAAGTTCGGTTCACGGTCGGCGTTCCTGAGCACGGCGGTACAGGACCCGATGCCGAGGAAGGCCGACGTCTACGACGCGTAGGCCTCCGGCGGTTGAGCCGCGAGGTGGGTCTGGGTGACAGCCCTGGGGGCTGCGCCCTCAGACCCCCTTCGGCCTCAATGGCCTCGTCCTCGAGCGCCGGACGGGCTGGTCGATCGGCACCGTCGGCCCAAGCGTCAAACTGCCGGCCAGGCCTCCGCCAGCATCTTCCGGGTGTCCGCCAGCAGCTGTGGCAGCACCCGCGTGTGGCCCACCACGGGCATGAAGTTCGTGTCGCCGCCCCAGCGCGGGACGATGTGCTGGTGGAGGTGGGCCGCGATGCCGGCGCCGGCGACCGTGCCCTGGTTCATGCCGATGTTGAAACCGTGGGCCCCGGAAGCGGTCCGCAGGGCCGTCATCGCCTGCTTGGTCAGGGCGGCCAGCTCGACGGTCTCCGGCTCGGTGAGGTCGGTGTAGTCGGCGACGTGGCGGTAGGGCACGACCATCAGGTGGCCGCCGTTGTACGGGTAGAGGTTGAGGACCGCGTACACCTGCTCGCCGCGCTTGACGACCAGCCCGTCCTCGTCGGATTTGGCCGGGATCGAGCAGAAGGGGCAGCCGTCGTCCGCGCCGGGACCGGTCGGCTTGTTCTCACCCTGGATGTAGGCCATCCGATGGGGCGTCCACAGGCGCTGGAACGCGTCCTGGATCCCCACTCCCCACTGCTGCTCCGGCTCACTCGTCATGCGTGCAGCATATTGCGTCGTCCGTTCGTGGCGTGTCGCCGGGGCGACGGGAGGGCGGCCACCGGCCAAGCTGGCCCAGTGGACGACGACAGCCCTTACACCCGCTGGGAGCAGCGCACCGAGATTCCGTTGTTCTTGGCGTCGCTGGTCTTCCTGGCCGCCTATGCCGCCCGTGTCCTCGCGGTGAGCATGCCGTCCTTCTGGAAGGACGTGTGCCTTTACACGATGATTGCGCTCTGGCTGCTGTTCGCCGTGGACTACGCCGTGCGCTGGCGGCTCTTCGGGGGGCGCTTCCTGCGCTTCGCCAGGACCCACTTCCTGCACACCGTGGTGGTCGTCCTGCCGCTGCTGCGGCCGCTGCGGATCGTTCCGCTCTACGACGTCATCCAGCACCGGCAGGGAGAACCCCGGCTCTCCCTGCACGCCCGCGTGATCGCCTACGCGAGCCTGGCGACCCTGCTGCTCGGCTTCGCCGGTTCCCTGGCGGTCTACCAGGCCGAACGCGGAGCGCCGGGCGCCACCATGCGGACGTTCGGGGACGCGCTGTGGTGGGCCGCAGCGACCCTCACCACGGTCGGATACGGGGACATCACCCCGGTGACCACGCGTGGCCGGTCGATCGCGATCGCGATGATGGCCGGCGGGCTGGCGCTGCTCGGCGCCGTGACGGGATCGTTCTCCTCCTGGCTGCTGCAGATCTTCTCGCGCGAGAGCGACACGAAGCCCCCGGAGAGCTGAGCTCCCGGGGGCCTCGTGATCGTGGTCGGCCGGATCAGACCTGCGCCCGCTCCTCGACGACCTGCGCGATCTTCGCGATGGCCTCGTCGAACGGGATGCCGTTCTCCTGCGAGCCGTCGCGGTAGCGGAAGGAGACGGCGTTGTTGGCCATGTCCTCGTCGCCCGCGATGACCATGAAGGGCACCTTCTGCTTCTGGGCGTTGCGGATCTTCTTCTGCATACGGTCCGAGGAGGAGTCGACCTCGACCCGCAGGCCCTTCTTCTTGGCCGCCGCGGCGAACTTCTCCAGATAGTCGACGTGCCCGTCGCCGATCGGGATGCCGAGGGCCTGGACCGGGGCCAGCCACGCCGGGAAGGCGCCCGCGTAGTGCTCCAGGAGCACCGCGAAGAACCGCTCGATCGAGCCGAACAACGCGCGGTGGATCATGACCGGGCGCTGCTTCGCGCCGTCCGGACCGGTGTACTCCAGGTCGAAGCGCTCCGGCAGGTTGAAGTCGAGCTGGATGGTCGACATCTGCCAGGTACGGCCGATCGCGTCCTTGGTCTGGACGGAGATCTTGGGCCCGTAGAAGGCGGCGCCACCCGGGTCCGGGACCAGGGGCAGCCCCTGCTTCTCGGCGACCTGACGCAGCGTCTCGGTCGCCTCCTCCCAGACCTCGTCCGAGCCGACGAACTTCTCCGGGTCCTTGGTGGACAGCTCCAGGTAGAAGTCGGTCAGGCCGTAGTCGCGCAGCAGGCCGAGGACGAAGGTGAGCGTCTTGTCGAGCTCCTCCGACATCTGCTCACGGGTGCAGTAGATGTGCGCGTCGTCCTGCGTGAAGCCACGCGCGCGGGTGAGGCCGTGCACGACACCCGACTTCTCGTACCGGTACACGGTCCCGAACTCGAAGAGGCGCAGCGGCAGTTCACGGTAGGAACGGCCGCGCGCGTCGAAGATCAGGTTGTGCATCGGGCAGTTCATGGGCTTGAGGTAGTAGTCCACGCCCTCGTCGAGCTGCATGGGCGGGTACATGCCCTCGGCGTACCAGTCCAGGTGCCCGGACGTCTCGAAGAGCTTCCCCTTCGTCGCGTGCGGGGTGTAGACGAACTCGTAGCCCTCTTCCTCGTGGCGGCGGCGCGAGTAGTCCTCCATCACGCGGCGGACGATGCCGCCCTTGGGGTGGAAGACCGCGAGGCCGGAGCCGATCTGCTCGGGGATCGAGAACAGGTCGAGTTCGTTGCCCAGCTTGCGGTGGTCGCGCTTCTCGGCCTCGGCGAGGAAATCGAGGTAACCCTTGAGCTCGTCCTTGGTCGGCCAGGCGGTGCCGTAGATGCGCTGGAGCATCGGGTTCTTCTGGCTGCCGCGCCAGTAGGCGGCCGCGTTGCGCATCAGCTTGAACGCCGGGATCGCGCGGGTCGACGGCAGGTGGGGACCGCGGCAGAGGTCCTTCCAGCACAGGTCGCCGGTCTTCGCGTCCAGGTTGTCGTAGATCGTCAGCTCACCGGCGCCGACCTCGACGTCCGCGCCGTCGTCGGAGGAGGCGGAGCCCTTGAGGCCGATCAGCTCCAGCTTGTAGGGCTCGGCGGCGAGCTCCTCGCGGGCGGCCTCGTCGGTGACGACGCGACGGGCGAACTTCTGCCCGCGCTTCTGGATCTCCTGCATCTTCTTCTCGATGGCCTTGAGATCCTCGGGCGTGAACGGCTTCTCGACGTCGAAGTCGTAGTAGAAGCCGTCCTTGACCGGCGGGCCGATGCCCAGCTTGGCCTCGGGGAAGAGCTCCTGCACCGCCTGCGCCAGCACGTGCGCGGTGGAGTGGCGCAGGATGTTCAGACCGTCCTCGGAGGAGATCTCGACGCCCTCGACCTCCTCGCCGTCGGCGAGCACGTACGACAGGTCCTTGAGTTCGCCGCCCACGCGCGCGGCGATGATCGAGCGCTCGCCGGCGAAGAGGTCGGCCGCCGTAGTGCCCGTCGTCACCACGCGTTCTTCCCGCTCGGAATCGCGTTGGATGATCACACGGACGTCTGACACCGGTCTCTCCTGACTGAAGGTGGAATGCGGCGCCATACCAGGAGCGCGCGCATTACGCGATCGTACCGACCTCGGAGGGCCGACCGCGAAACGGTCACCTTCAGTCCCGGGCGGGCATCCCTCAGTCCCCGGCGTCCTCCCCGCCGCAGGCCTCCTCGAAGAAGTCCAGGTCCTCCTGGAGGGACTTCATCAGCCGGTCCCGTTCGGCCTCGTCCACCTGTACGGGTACGACGTCGGAGGCCCCGGTGATCTTGCGGAAGCCGCCTCGGCTCTCCAGGCGCCCGTGCACCCGCACCGGCAGCCCGACCAGGTGGGCGTGGCCGGCGATGCGGTACGACTCCTCGTCCAGGGTCAGCCGGATGTGCGGTATCTCGGCGCCCGCGATGACGCGCAGCCGTACGGTGCCCTCGCCGCGCGTTCCCGACCGGCGCATCCGTACGACCGCGCCCGTGATCCGGACCGGCACCGAGGGTTCCTCGCGCAGGTAGCGGGCCCCGGCCTCACGCAGCACGGGCAGGTCGCCCGGCGAGAACTCGACCGGCTCGACTCCGCCCGCGCAGTCCTCGGGCACCCCGGTCGCGGGCGCCCACTCGACGGCGATGCGTGCCCCCTCCGTACCGCGGACGAGGGCGATCAGGGCTTCGGTGAGCTCGCGGCTGACGCCTGCCTCGACGGCGCCGTCGAAGGCGTCCATGCCGCCGGTGGCCCGCTGGTAGTCGATGGCCTCGCGAGCGGCGTACAGGGCCTGGTGGAGACGTACGGCGAGCGGGCGGCCCGCGCCGACGGGCACGAAGGCGGCGAGGTGGCTGCCGCCGGCCGCGGAGCCGACGAAGACACTCTCCAGCATCGCGGCGGCCGAGCGGCGGTGCCGGGCGCCGTAGTAGCCGGCACGCGCACGCGTGGCGAGCGCCGCGGCGAGGAGCATCTGGCGGGCGGCGGTGCGCAGTTCCTCCTCGACGGTCCAGGGCGCGGCGCCGGCCGGCCCGCTCGGCGCGTCCCGCCACCAGCGGACCTCGTCGCTGGGCACGGCGAGCCCGACCAGCACCTCGCGCGCGGCGGGCGTGCCGCTGCGGGAGAGCGCGTCGAGCGCCTCGCCGAGCAGGTCGTCGCTGTCGGGGAAGGCGCGGGACTCGGGGACGAGCAGGCTCGTGCCGTTGCCGCCCGGTCCCGGCGGGGTCCAGCGGCCGTAGCGTCCCGCCGCTCCTCCGCGCCGCTGCCAGCCGTGCCGGTGCAGCAGGGCGCTGAGCACGGCGGGGTCCACGTCGCCGGGCTCGGGGGGACGGTCCCAGGACGCGTGGACCGGGTGCGGCCTGACTGGCCGTACCGGCTCCTCCAGGGGGCGATGTGTCATGGTCTGCCTCCCGTACCGACCCGCGTCATGATCTCGCAGAGCGCCCGGTCGTCGAAGATGCGTGAGGTCGGTATCCGCACGGTCGTACGGCGCCGGCCGGTGATCGCGTGGCCGGCGAGGTTGACCCAGTAGCAGCAGTGCCGCAGGTCGAGCCGGTCGTGACTGGCACGCAGCCAGTCGTCCTGGGTGCGCGGAACGAGCATCACGACGAGGATCTTGTGCACCGAGACCGGGGTGCGGGCGAGCTTCGCCAGGTGGTCGTTGTCGAGCGTGAAGGAGAAGAACCGGCGGAGCTGCGGGGGCGGGGGCGCAGCCCCCTCCGCTGAGGGTGGTGGTGGGAGACGGGCGGGCGGGTTCGGCGCGATCTGGTAAGTGGCTTTGAGCTGCACCTTTATGGTGACCTCGTCGTCGACCGTGTGGCCGGGCGCGCTGTGGCTGACGTGCCAGTCGATGCCGTTGTCCGGAAAGGGCTGCGACAGCGAACACCCGGCCGCCGCCGCGACGGCGTGCAGATAGCCCACCTGCAGTGTCTCCATGCAGGCGGTGGTGGCGAGTGAACCGCGACGGGGGCCCGTGAGTTCGGGCAGCAGCCCGCCCCGCTCGGGCTGCGCTATCGCCATGACCAACAGCCTTCCACGCCAGGTGAATCCCCGTAGCGGGCCCCTGAACTGCAAAGACCCGCACTCCTGTTGTGTCCTCCCGGCGTACGCCGCAAACAGCCCGGGTATCACCAAACGGGCAGAAGACGGTACGTCAGCTGCCGTGGGTGAACGAGGGGTTGTGTAGGTATGGCGTGCTGGTATGAGGGGCCGCTGGCGGCATTCGACACGGAGACGACAGGCGTGGACGTCGAGACCGACCGGATCGTTTCGGCGGCCGTCGTCGTCCAGGACGCCCCGGGTACCCGGCCGCGGGTGACCCAGTGGCTGGTGAACCCGGGTGTCCCGGTGCCGGAAGCGGCGACGGCGGTACACGGACTGACGGAGGAGCATCTCCAGCGCAACGGCCGCTGGCCGGCGCCGGTGATGCAGGAGATAGCCGAGGAGTTGGCCGGTCAGGCCGCGACGGCCAGGCCGATCGTGGTGATGAACGCGCCTTTCGATCTGACGCTGCTGGACCGCGAGTTGCGCCGTCATCGCGCCTCCTCGCTGGACCACTGGTTCGAGACGATGCCCTTGCTGGTGCTCGATCCGCGCGTCCTGGACAAGCATCTGGACCGCTATCGCAAGGGCCGCCGCACCCTGACCGACCTGTGTGCGCATTACGGCGTCACACTGGACGGCGCGCACGACGCGGCGGCCGACGCTCTGGCCTCACTGGAGGTCGTACGGGCGGTGGGGCGCCGCTTCGCCGCCCGCCTGGAGCGCCTGTCCCCCGCCGAGCTGCACACACTGCAGGCGGTGTGGCACGCGGCACAGGCACGTGGGCTGCAGGCGTGGTTCGCCCGCAGCGGCAGCGACGAGGCGGTGGACCCGGCGTGGCCACTGCGCCCGGATCTGCCGGCGGCCGCATAGGAGGCAAGGCGCACAAAAAAGCCGGTCCGCTGTGGCGGACCGGCCTTTCCCGGTGGGCGATACTGGGTTCGAACCAGTGACCTCTTCGGTGTGAACGAAGCGCTCTCCCACTGAGCTAATCGCCCGGGAACGGACTGAACAATACAGGTCCCCGCGCGTTTCCTTCAAACCGCTTGATGGCCGCGGGCCAAGTGAGCCGCCAGACCCCGCCGTCCGGAGCGCATCATCAGCCAGTGGTTGGCGCGGAAGAGGGGCCGCCCGGGTACGGCGAGACGCCTCAGCAGCAGCTTGTTGACATCGACGACCTGGTCGTAGCGCGCGAGGGTCCCGCTGCCGTCCGGACCCACGGTGACGGTCCAACACGCCCAGCCGTCGAGGTCGCCGGACATGGCGATCTCGAGCACCCCCGCCCCGCGGTCCCGACGCACCTCGCGCGCGGTGAAGGTCAGGTCGTACGGGAGGACGGAGCGGATCGTGATCACGCCGCTGGTGTCGTCGATCCGGTTCACCTCGCGCACCTGGGGCCACCAGCGGGGGTAGTGCTCGGCCTGTTCGAGCGCTTCGCAGACGGTGTCGGGTGCCGCGGGCAGGGCCCACAGGGTGCGGAAGCGGTAGTGGCTCCAGTCCATGGGCCGAGTCTGCCCCCGCCAGAGGGTTTCCGCCGTATCTGAGTACGGACTGAGTATGCGCACTCATGCCCTGCGGCATGACGCGGACCACACTCCTGCCATGACGCACTTTCCGCCCCCGGCCGAGGAGTTGCGGCTCCTCGACCTCGAGCTGCGCCAACTGGACGCCCGCCGGGCCCAGTTGCTGCACCGCCGAGCCTGGCTGGTCACCGCGCTGCAAGCGGCGGCGCCCCGGTCCGCTCCGGCGCCTCTCGCCCCGCCCCGCCCCGAGGCCTCGGCGCCCCGGGTGCAGAACGTCCTGCTGGTGCTGGGCGGTGTCCTGCTGACGATCGCCGCGATGGCGTTCACGCTGGTCAGTTGGGGTCACATGGGGATCGCCGGGCGGGCCCTGGTGCTCGGCGCGGTCACGGTGGCGGTGCTCGCCGCGCCGGTGCCGCTGCTGAAGCGCGGGCTGCGGTCGACGGCCGAGTCGGTGGCGGGCCTCGGGCTCGTGCTGACGGTGCTCGACGCCTACGCGCTGCACGAGGTCGGGCTGGCCGGCGTGGACGCCACCGGCTACCTCGCGGCCGCCTCGGCCGTGCTGGCGGCCCTGTGGACGGGGTACGGCCTGCTGCCGCGCACCTCCGAGCTGCGTCTGCCCCTGCCCGCCGCTCTGCTCGCCGCCCAACTCCCGCTCACCCTGTGGGCGGTGGCGGCCGACGCGAGCCTGTTCGGGATCACGGCCGCCGTGCTGGTGACGGCCGGGTTCGACGCGGGTGTGGCGCTCCGGGTGCCTGCCGGGTCCGTGCGGATCACCGCGGTGATCGGTGCGTACGGCATGGGCGCCTGGGGCGTGTGGGCCGCCGGCTGGCTGTCCTTGACGGCCACCGGCCCGAGCGCCGCCGCCCGTGCGGCGGCGCTCCTCCTCTTGGCCGCGGGCATCGCGGTCGCGGCGGCATGGCAGGAGGCCGCCGCGAAGCAGGCGCTCGGCCTCTCCGTCGCCGCCGGCCTCCTCACGGTCGCCGCGCTCGGCGGCACCGCCCGCCCCGTGCTGCCGGAGGCTTGGACGGTTCCGGTGTATCTGGCGTGCGGGATCGCCCTGCTCGCGGCGGTCCGGGCGGACCGGCTGCCGCAGGCGCTGCGCGACGGGCTCACGCGGGCCTCCGCCGCCGTACAGGGACTCGCCCTCCTGTGGACGCTGCCGCTGGTGGCGATCGCGCTCGTGGGTCCGGTGGCCTGGGTGGAGCAGGTGTGGTCCGGGGCGCCCGGCGATGCGCGGCAGGCGATGGCGGTCGACGCTCCTTGGCCCCCGCACACGGAGACGGTGCCGGTCGTCCTGGCCATGGTCGCCGCCGTACTGCTCCTCGCGGCACGCGACACCGCGTGGCGGACCCGATCCCTGACCGGCGTGCTGGTCCTGGCATGGGCGACGGCGCTGGTCCTGCCCGCCGTGCTCGAAGTCCCCTACGCCGTGGGCCTGGTGGCCCTCGCGATCACCACGGCCGGCGCCCTCGCGGCGGCCGCGTGGATACGACCGTCCGAACAGCCGGAGATGGCGCAGGAGCCGTCGGCGACCTCGCCGGAGGAACCCGCCACAACCGCCGCGGCAGAGCCCGCAGCCGCTATGGCCACTCCCATCGGCGTCCCCGCCCCTCGCACGACCGCCACGGTCCTCGCCCTCCTCACCTCCCTCCCCCTCGCCTTCCTCGCGCTGACCACCGAGGCCGCGACCCTCACCGTGCTCGCCGTGCTGACGGCGCTCTTCGCGGCGGCCTCCTGGAAGACGCACCTCACTGCGGTCACGGCCCCGGCCGGGCTCGCGTACGCCGCCGGGCTGGCCTGTGCGGCGGGGGCCTCGGCCGGCTGGCAGGCGCAGTACGTGGCCCTGCTGGTCCTGGCGGTCCCGGTGGCGGCGGCTCTGCTCGCGGCACGGCTCGGTGACGCCCGGGCCACGGTGCCGGTCGAGGTGACGGGTGCGCTCGCCGCGCTGCTCGCCGTCGCGCTGGCGGCAGCCCCGGCCGACCTGCCGATGCTGGCCCTGGTGCTGGCGCTGTGCGGTGTGATCACCGCCGGTACGGCGATCCGCCCGGAACGCCGGTCCGTGGGCTACGTCTCCGCCGCGCTGTTCGTGCTGGCCACGTGGGTGCGCCTGGCGGCCTGGGACGTCGGGACGCCCGAGGCGTACACGCTGCCGGTCACCGTCCCTGCCCTGCTGGTCGGCGCCCTGCGCAGGCGCCGCGATCCGCAGACTTCGTCCTGGACGGCGTACGGCCCCGGACTCGCCGCCACCCTCGTGCCGAGCCTCCTCGCGGCCTGGGGCGACCTGCAGTGGACGCGCCCCCTGCTCCTCGGCCTGGCGGCTCTGGCCGTCACCCTGCTCGGCGCCCGCCACCACCTCCAGGCACCGCTCCTCCTCGGCGGCGCGGTGCTGGCCCTGGACGCCCTGCACGAACTCGCCCCGTACATCGCCCAGGTGACCGACGCCCTCCCCCGCTGGGTACCGCCGGCCCTGGCCGGCCTCCTGCTCCTGGCCATAGGAGCGACGTACGAGCAACGCCTCAGGGACGCTCGAAGGATGCGGGACTTCGTGGGCAACATGCACTGAAGCCCACCCAGGGGCGCGGGGAACTGCGCGACCAGCCACAGCGGGTCGCGCAGTTCCCCACGAACCGTTACGGCATCCTGTCCCCGAGCAGCGCCAGGTTCTCGATGGCCGCAAGCCCGTACAACGCCGTGTCGTTCGTCGAGACCCAAGCGGCCTCACTCCCCGGAACCAAGGCAGCCGGCCCGCTCAGCTCCTCCGTCTTCCACGGCGCCGACTCCTTGTACCCGTCTGAGCCGTAGAACTTCTCCCACGCACGGGCGGCCAGCTTCGCATCCCCCGTCCGCACGGCCGCGTACGCGTCCAGCCGCGAGTGCCCCTGGAACAACAGCAGGGAGCCGAAGTGGGAGCCGTAGCGTGCCGCCTGCTCGGTCTTCGTCGCGTTGAAGTAGCGGCAGTAGTCGAAGTACGCCTCGTCGAACGTCGGCATGTCGACGAGGTCGATGAGCTCGGCGCACAGTTCGTTGAGCCCGAAGACCGCGGAGAGGTGGGAGACACCGACGACGGGCTTGTCGGCGACGGCGAACCTGCCCGTGTCGAGGTCGTAGAGACCGCTGCCCTGCACGAAGCCGTTGGGCTGCGCGGCGATCGTCTCCATGGTGGACAGGACCCGCGCCTTGGCCTTCTCCCACTTGGGGCCCTTGCGTTCCCACTCCGTCAGCCAGGCCGACACCAGCCCGCTCCAGTCGGTGCCGAAGCCGATCGACAGCGCGTGCCGGTCGGGGGTGTACGGCTCGGTGCGGATCTTGCGGATCGGGTCGAGCACGAGGAAGGTCTCGTCGGAGTCGACGTTGGCGTGCATGAGGTCGCCGACGCGTTCGTCCCCGGTGAGGAAGTAGTAGTAGCGGCGGTACGTGGTGTTGGCGATGCGCTGCTGCTTGGCGCTGTCGGCGTAGTGCTGCACGCCGTGCCGGGTGCCGAGGCCCGCCCATTCGCCGAGGTGGTAGACGTCGACCTCACCGGTGTGCCGGGTCATGGCCTCGGCGAACCGGAAGATGTCCGCGCGCCCGCTCCTGAGATACGCGAACCACAGCCACAGGTCGGGCGAGAGTTCGGAGTTGTCCCAGGCGTAGCCACCGATGTCGTACCGCCACTGGTGTCTGACGGTGTCGTAGGTGTGCATGATGTCGCCGTAGTCCCAGAAGCCGTACCAACGGCGCATCTCCACCTGGTCCTTGTAGTAGGTGAAGAGGAAGTCGAGGTGGTCCTCGATCTTTGCCTTGGCGGGCGTGGAACGGTCCGGCTCGGAGTACAGGCCCGGCCCGAAGACCTTGGCCTTGATGAGCTGCGCGGGCGGGGCGGCGAGCTGCGGCAACACCCGTACGGCCTCCACCTGTTGGGCCAGGACCTCGGCTGAGGGCGTCGACTCGTTGGCCCAGAACAGGAGTTCCGAGGTGCGGGCGATGCCGTAGGGGGTGCCGAACTCGGGCTCGTAGTCCTCGTAGGTGATGTTGAGGCCTTCGAGCTGCTCGGGGTAGGTGTCCTGACCCATGCCGTCGTGGTAGAAGCGCAGGTCCATGGGCTGTGCCTCGGGCGACCAGAGCCACAGGGTGACCTCGGCCGCGTCGGTGTGCGCGTCGCGGATGTCGAGCTGTGCGGGGAACTTCTCCCAGAAGTCCCGCAGCCCGAAGGAGAACCCGCCGCTGACGCCGCCGACGTATCCGAAGCCGGAGGCACGCCTGCCACCGCCCGCGCCGATCCAGCCGTAGCCCTTCTTCGTGCGCTTGCGAAGGGTGAAGCCGTCGGCGGAGAGCTGGGAGAGGGTGTAGTCGCCCCACTCGGGGATGTACTGCAGGCGGGTCGTCACACGCTGGTCCCAGGTCGACGGGTCGGGCAGCTTCTCGCCCGCGAACTGCGCCGCCTGTACGGCCGCCCCCGGATCGCGGCGCAGCCCGGTGATGCCCTTGACGGCCTCACGGAGCATGCCGGTGCCCTCGCCGCCGATGCGGATGTGACGGTCGTACGACTCGTCCCGCATCGGGACCGTGAAGCGCACGCCGAGGCCGCGGATGAAGTCGCCGCTCGCCTTGCCGGGCTCCTGGGTGCCGTCGTAGGTGATGGTGTGCACCATGCGGAAGGAGTCGGCGCCGGCGTAGAAGTAGAGGCGGAGGGAGAACGGGAGCCAACTCCGGCCGCCCTTGCGGTGCTTGCCGTCGATGCGGACGACCGCGCGGACGGGGCCCTCCTGCTCGACGGTGACCTCGGAGATGGCGCCCTCGAACCGCTCGGTCTTCACCGAGCCCTGGTCCTCGTCCTCGATCTCGGGCTGGCGGATCAGCACGAGGCGGCCGTTCCTGGCGATCTCGGTGGAGCCGCGCGTGACCGACTTGATCAGCGTGGCGCCGGACTTGCCGATCCTCGCTGTGATGACGCCGGTCGAGACGTCGATGGTGCCGCCACTCCTGTCGACGGTGACCTTCTTGGCGGGCACGGCGGCCTCACCGGGGCTCAACGTGAGCTTGCCGTCGCCCGAACCGACCGCGTGGGCCGTCCACTTGAGGGAGCCGTCCGGCCAGTAGGCGATCGGCCACGACTGCACGGGCACGGCCTTGCCGTCCGCGTCCGTCAGCGCGAACGTCTGGTCCTCCTGGTGCACGCCCTTCGGCCAGGGCACACCCACGGTGGAGCCGGGGGCGGCGCCCGGACCGCCGTCCTCCAGCCAGTCCAGGGTCACGGGATCGGCATCGGCGCCGGCGGCTCTGGGCGCGGCCTGCGCGTCCTTCGCCCCTGGCGCCCAGCTGAACTGGGCGGCGGCACCGGCGACGGCGGCCGCCTTGAGGAGGGACCTGCGGGGGATGGGGGACATGGCCTTTCCTTTCCAGGTACAGATGGTCAGGGGCATGACAGAGAGAGGTGCGGCGCCCGGAGCGCCGACCTGGTGCGAGACACCGTCGGTTCAGCGGTGCCGGTACCGCTCCTCCACGGCGACGGCCGCCGCCACGACGGCCCCCAGGACAGGGACCGCCAGCGGCGCGGCGAACCAGGCGGAGGCGGCCACGACGGCCAGTCCGCCGATGATCAGGAAGGACCCGGCGGGGTCGAGCACGGTACGGCGCACGGCGCCCGCGAGCGGCGCCCGCCAGCCGGCGTCCGGCGTCCACGCCGCCGCGGCACGCAGCACGGCCACGACGGCACCGATCAGCGCGAACACCCCGACAGCCCCGACGAGCGGCCCACCGGGAATCCCGGCCCGCGCGGCCTGGACGTCCAGCCGGACCGCGCCCGCCACAGCCCACCCGGCGAGCCCGACGACCCACCCACGCCGTACGGCCACCCGGAAGTCGGCGACGAACTCCCGCAGGCCACCGCCCTCGTGGGCGATACGGCGATGCAGATGCCGGGAGCCGGCGGCGAGGGCGGCCGGATAGGTGACCACGCCGAGCGAGGCGACCGCGATCCAGACACCGGTCAGCAGGCACTCGGCAAACAGGGCGAACTTCTCGGCGAAGACGGACTCCCCGCGTGACGTACGAGCCTTCACCCGAGCTTGGGCCATCGTGACCGCCCCCTCAGCCCTTCAGTCCGGACGTCGCCATGCCGTCGATCAGATACCGCTGGAAGGCCAGGAAGAACGCCAGGACCGGCAGCAGGGCGACGAGCGACATGGCGATCATGCCGCCGTAATTCGCGATGCCCTCCTGGTCGACGAACATCTTCAGGCCGAGGGAGACGGTGTACTTGTCGGGCTCGTTGAGGTAGATCAGCGGACCCATGAAGTCGTTCCAGGCGTTGATGAAGGTGAAGATCGCGCTGGTGATCAGAGCAGGCCGGCACAGCGGCAGCATGATCGACCAGTAGATCCGGAAGTGCCCGCAGCCGTCGAGGCGGGCGGCCTCGTCGAGTTCCTTGGGCAGGTTCCGCATGAACTGCACCATGAGGAAGACGAAGAACGCCTCCGTGGCCAGGTACTTCCCCAGCAGCAGCGGGGTGTAGGTGTTGATCATCTCCATGTTGCGGAACAGCACGTACTGCGGGATCAGCAGGACGTGGTACGGCAGCAGGAGCGTGCCGATCATCAGAGTGAACAGCAGATTCCGGCCCGCGAACCGGATCCTCGCGAAGGCGTACGCCGTCAGCGAGCAGGACACCACGATCCCGATCACCGACCCGACCGCGAGGAAGAGCGAGTTGAGGAAGAAGGTGGAGATCGAGATGTCGGCGATGCCGTCGGCGAGGCTGGTGTAGTTGGAGAAGCTCGGGTCGCCCGGGAAGAGGTCCAGGCTTCCGACGATGTCCTCGCTCTCCTTGAAGGAGCCGCCTACGACCCAGATCACCGGATAGAGGATCACCGCGAGGACCAGCAGGGACCCGATGTGCCAGGCGACGGAACCGGGCAGTCGGCGGCGCAGCGCACCGGCCCGCGCGGAGGGCGCCGGCTTGATGTCGGTTGCCGGTGCGCTCATCAGGCGCCCTCCTCGTAGTGCACCCAGCGCTTCTGGGACCAGAACAGCACCGCCGTCACCAGGGCGACCGCGACGAGCAGCATCCAGGCCATGGCGGAGGCCAGGCCCATCCTGCTGTTCTCGAAGCCCTGGACGTACAGATAGCAGGTGTAGACCATCGAGCCGTCGGCCGGACCGCAGGCGTTGCCTCCGGCGCCGCCGCCGACGATGTAGGCCGAGCTGAAGATCTGGAAGGAGTGGATGGTCTCCAGCAGGACGTTGAAGAAGAGGACCGGGGAGATCATCGGCAGGGTGATGTTCCAGAACCGCCGCAGCTTGCCCGCCCCGTCGACCTCGGCCGCCTCGTACAGCTCGCGCGGAACCTGCTTGAGGCCGGCGAGGAAGATGACCATGGGGGCGCCGAACTGCCAGACGGTGAGCGCCACCAGGCTGTAGATGATCAGGTCCGGATCGCCCGTCCAGCCACCGACGTCGATCCCGAAGATCTTCTGCGTCCGGTCGACGATCGCGCCGTCGGAGAAGATCGCCTTCCAGACGATCGCGACGGAGACGCTCGCGCCGATCAGCGACGGGGCGTAGAAGGCGGCCCGGTAGAAGGCCTGCCCGCGCCGCTTCTGGGCCAACAGGAGCGCCACGCCGAGGGCCGCGAGCAGCTTGAGCGGCGTGCCGACGACGACGTACCAGAGCGTCACCTGCACCGAGTGCCGCCAGCGTGGGTCGCCGAACATCTCGGAGAAGTTGTCGAGGCCGATCCACTTCGGCGCGTCGAACAGGTTGTAGTCGGTGAAGGCGAAGTAGAGCGAGGCGATCATCGGGCCTGCCGTGAGCAGCAGGAACCCGGCGATCCAGGGGGACATGAAGAGATAGCCGGCCAGGTTCTCCCGGCGGACCCGCCGCTTGAGGGCGGCGGGACGCCGGGGCTGCACCGGCCCGTGCCGCGGCTCGGAGCCCTTGGCCGGGCCCTCCACCGCAGGGGCGTGTGTCACGGCGGTTCCCATCAGCCGACGAGAGCCGTCTTCGACTCGGTGAAGAACTGCTTGACGGCCTCGTCCACCGACCGCTTGCCCAGCGCGAGCTCTTCGGCGATGCGCAGGAACGCCGCCTCGCAGATGTCCGCGCCGTTCGGGTGCGGGGTGATGGGCTCCAGGACGCCCGCCTCGACGAGGGAGGTCTCGTAGGCGGCGATCCCCTTGTTGACCTCGTCCGTCGGCTGGAACGCGTCGAACTGGGCCTGCGTGGCGGGCACACCGCGGTCGTAGCCCATGATCTTGGCGACCTCGGGGTCGTGGACCATGAAGTCGATGAACTGGGCGACCTCCTTCGGGTGCTCGGTGCGCCTGGAAGCACTGAGCATCAAGGAGCCCAGGTACTGGCCGGTCTTCTTGCCGTCCGTGGTCGGGATGGGAGCGAGGCCGTACTCGCTCTTGCCCTCGGACGTGTAGCGGACCGTGAAGTTGTCCCAGGTGAACTCGCCGCCGGCGAGCTCGGCGGAGACGGCCGACTTGGGCTTGATCTGGGCGACCTTCTTGGCGTCGGCGTAGACGCCCTCCTGCACGCCCTTCTCGGCCTTGGTCCACCAGTCCGTCAGATCCGCCTCGGTGAAGCCGAGTCCGTCCTCGGTGAAGAACGCCTTGCCGTTCTGGCGGAGGTAGAGGTCGTAGAGGTACATGACGCCGTACATGCCGCTGTCGCCGGCGCGTCCCGCCCTGTCGCGGATCTTCTTCATCGCCGCGTCGAAGTCGTCCCAGGTCCAGCCCTGTTCCGGCTTCACGCCCGCCTTGGTGTAGACGGGCTTGTCGATGACCAGGGCCATCGAGTTGGACCCGACGGGAACCCCCAGGAGCTTTCCGTCGATCTCGCCGAACTTCTCCAGTCCCGCGCGGAAGCCTGCCATCGACAGATTGCCGGCCTCGACCTGCTCATTGAGATCGAGCAGCACATTCTTAGCGTCGTATTTGCGCAGGAAGCCGATGGCATTCTGGAACACGTCCGGCGGATTCCCCCCGGAGGCCTGGGTGTTGAACTTCTTCCAGAAGTCGGTGTACGGCTGAAAGTCCGTCTTGACCTTGATCTTCGGGTACTTCTTGTGGAACAGCTCAATGGTCTTGTTGATGCGCTCGGCGCGGTCCTCGGCACCCCACCACGCGTAACGGATCGTCACCGTCCCGTCGGCGGAGGCCCCTCCGTCCCCACCGCAGCCCGTCGTCGCGGCCAGCCCAAGTGTGGCCGCCGTGGCGCCGGCCGCCTTCAGGATCGTACGCCTCTCAACATTCCTGCTGGTTCTCACCGTCGAGCCTCCCCGCAGCGTCGCTGCCGCCTGCATGAATCGTTTCAAGTAAGCGCTTGCTGGCACAAGTTACGGAGGGCCTCGGGGTGCGTCAATGATTCGGACAGGAATTTCTTGGCGGCATGCGGGGCGGGACGGCGGCACATGGAGGCGAGTTGGCCGGATCGGTCGCGCGTCGACGCAGGTCAGAGGCGTGAGATCGAGACATCGAACGACGAGTCGGCCACCGTACGTCCGTCTCGGCCGGCCGAAGGTCGCATGGCCACGGTCGAGTTGACGGGATGTCGCCTCACGCGGGGGGACGCCCCTGCCGATCACGCGGGGGACGCCCTGCCGAGCCGCGCATGGCGCGCGTCGGCCGGCAACGACGGCGGCCCGCCTGCGCAGTCGCAGGCGGGCCGCCGGATCCGGGTGGGCGATACTGGGTTCGAACCAGTGACCTCTTCGGTGTGAACGAAGCGCTCTCCCACTGAGCTAATCGCCCGGATGCAGGAAGAACATTACCCCATGTCAGGGGGTGCGAGTGACCAGTGCGAACCCGCACCGGCCGTCGTCCGCACCCCCTCGCGGATCACTGATCCTTGATCTTCCAGGGCATCACTATGCCGAACTTCCACAGGTAGATCCCGAGCAGCACACCCACGATCACCAAGCCGATCGTCGTCAGGATGATGTTGCGACGGCGCACCTTCGGGTCGAGGGCCCGCTGGGCCGCCTCGGTGACCTTGCGCTTGGTCCAGCGCAGCACTAGCTGGGCCCAGACGAACTCGGTCGCCCAGACCGCCATGCCCCCGAAGATGACCACCCAGCCCGGACCGGGCAAAGGCAGCAGGATGATGCCTGTGACGACTATCGCCAGGCCGATGACGAAGACGCCCACCTGCCAGCTCAGATGCAGCGCTCTACGCGCCTTGACGAACTCCGGCGCTCGTGAGCCGAGCCCCTGCTCGCTGTCGCCCTTCACACCGTCCACTTCGGTCTCGTCGGTAGCCATGGCAACTTCGCCCGGCTCGTTACTCCCCGTATTCATACGGCCAAACCCTACCGGACGGAAACCAGTCACCGGAATGGTCGTACCTCGCGAACGGGTTCTCGGCCGGAAGAGTTACGTAAACACACGCAAAACACTCAGAGGGGTTTACAACGGCACCGTAGGTGGCATGTCGATTTCGCCGACGTGCGAATCCCCGAGCGCACACTGAGCGAAAGGCCCTGGCGCTTATGAACACCACGGTCAGCTGCGAGCTGCACCTGCGCCTCGTTGTGTCGAGCGAGTCCTCCCTGCCTGTCCCCGCAGGCCTGCGGTACGACACGGCCGACCCCTACGCCGTGCACGCCACCTTCCACACCGGAGCCGAAGAGACCGTCGAGTGGGTGTTCGCCCGTGACCTCCTTGCGGAGGGGCTGCATCGGCCCACCGGCACCGGCGACGTCCGCGTCTGGCCGTCGCGCAGTCATGGTCAGGGCGTCGTCTGCATCGCCCTGAGCTCTCCGGAGGGCGAGGCCCTGCTCGAGGCCCCTGCACGGGCCCTGGAGTCCTTCCTGAAGCGAACTGATGCCGCGGTGCCCCCCGGTACGGAGCATCGGCATTTCGATCTCGATCAGGAGCTCTCGCACATCCTGGCGGAAAGCTAGGCCGAGGCCCCCGCAAGCCGCCCGGCGCCGTCGACTCGGGGAGACGGCTCGGGCCAAGACAACCGCATAGGGCACACGTCAGCGCCGCCTCCGCTCCGCGGGGGCGGCGTAGGCGCGCTCGGGGAGGGCGGCCGTGTCGGTCACTGTGAGTACACGCCGACGGTTCCCGTCCGGGTCGGCCCGGATGGGAACGGTCGGCGCCCCTACGGCGTTGTATTCGAAGCCACGTACGGTCGTGGCCGGTCTGTGGGCGCTGCGAGCCACTACCATCGGCCAGCATCGGCGGGCGCCCCGCCCGACCTCAGGCCAGGGAGCGAAATGTGCTGATCACCCACGACACCCGGTGTGCGCTCGATGCCGTGGTGGATCTGGTGAACACCGCACCGGAGGGCGACGAGACTCCGGACGCACTGCCGGACGTCGCGGCGCTCGCCGATTTCGTACGAAGGAACGAAATCAGTGATGTCGGTGTCCTCTCGGAGTTCGATCTGTCCGCGGTGCGCAAGGTGCGCGGGCGGTTCGCCGAGATCTTCGCGGAGCCCGACGCGCGGACCGCCGCCGGGCTGATCAACGAGCTGATCGCCGCCGCCGGAACCACCCCCCGGCTCACGGACCACGACGGCTACGACTGGCATGTGCACTACTTCGCCCCCGGCGCCTCCATCGCCGACCACCTGGCGGCCGACTGCGGCATGGCGCTGGCGTTCTTCGTGGTGGCGGGCGAGCAGGAGCGGCTGCGGCGCTGTGAGGCGCCGGACTGCCGGCACGCCTTCGTGGACCTCTCCCGCAACCGTTCGCGGCGCTACTGCGACAGCCGCACCTGCGGAAACCGTCTGCATGTGGCCGCCTACCGGGCTCGCCGCAAGGAAGCGGCGGGCTGAGCGGTCGCCGAGATGCCGGTGTCGACGCGGGCCCCGGCGGGTGGCGCCGGGGGCCGCGGGTACGGCTCAGAGCAGCAGCAGATCGTGCAGCGCAGCCATGAGCAGCAGACACCCGATCACCGCAAGGAAGATCATCAGCGGTGGCTGGGAAAGGGCGAAGAGGCACCCGCGGGGCTCGTCCTGAGGTGGCGCGGCCTCGCTTTGTGTCGTGTCCAGCATCTCGCGGCGATGATGACGTAGTTGTCCCTCGTCGCGCGATCAACACGCCCGGGATGAGCGGGAGTTCGCCGAATTCCTCGATGTCCGGTTCGAGTGATGATCACTTACGGCCGGGCGGCGACCCACTGTGTCGTTTCAGCCCTGCGTGCGGGCGTCAGATGCCGTGCTTCTTGAGGATCGCCTCGATGTCGCTGAAATCTTCCGAGGCCTCCGCCCGGGGTGAGGTCGCGGGCCGGGTCGACTGACGGGATCCCGCACCCAGCGAGGGTGCCGAGGCCGCCGGGGCCACCGCCTCGCGCGGTGCGCCGGCCTTGGCTTCCTTGCGCTCCTTGCGGGTGCCGCCACGGCGGCGCTCCACCGCACGGCTGCTCGCGAACAGCACCCAGGCGACGCCGAGGACCCCGAAGCCCGCCCAGGCGGTGGGGCTGAAGGCGGTGTCCGCCAGCCATTCGACGACACCGGTCATCACCAGCCCCAGGGGCACCAGCGAGTACGCGGCGATGCGCGTGGCAGCGAGGAAACGCTTGCGGTACGCCGTGACCGCCGCGATGCCCAGGCCGGCCGCGGCGACGGCGGAACAGACGGTCTCGGCAATCATCCGGTCCTCCAGGGCAGGCTGAGTCGGTCAGGGCACTTCGTCCCTTCCATCCTGCACCGTGGCAACCCCGCCCGGCCATGCCTGGGCCCGACATCAGGGACATCTCCGGGTCATCTCCTCCGCAGGTCCCGGTCGCGGTGGAACGGCCCGGGTCCGCGTCAGGGCCCTCGTCCCGTGAAGAACCCGGTCGGATTGGGTCGCCCGCGCCGCTGCTGGGAGACTGGAGCCATGAGCGACTCCTCCCCCGCCCGCCCCACCGCCCCCGTCCTCGACGTCTGGTGCGAGCTGCAGTGCCCCGACTGCCGCAGCTCCCTGGACGATCTCCGTGCCCTGCGCGCCCGCTACGGCGACCGGCTGGAGCTGCGGCTGCGGCACTTCCCGCTGGAGAAGCACAAGCACGCGTTCGCCGGCGCGCAGGCCGCCGAGGAGGCTTTCGAGCAGGGGCAGGGGTGGCCGTACGTGGAGGCCGTGCTGGGCCGGGTCGAGGAGCTGGGCCGTAAGGGTGAACCCTTCCTGGTCGAGGTGGCCGGGGAACTCGGCCTGGACACCGAGGAGTTCGACACCGCGCTGGTCGACGGCCGGCACATCCTGATCGTCGACGCCGACCAGGCCGAGGGCAAGGCGATCGGCGTGACCGGCACTCCGACGTATGTGATCGACGGCGAGCGCCTCGACGGCGGCAAGAGCCAGGAAGGGCTGCGCGAGCGTATCGAGGAGATCGCGGACCGGCTGCTGGCCGGGCCGAGCGCCTGACGTGTCCGGGGCCTTCGGCCCGGCCGACGGCTACAGCAGCGTCTTGAACAGGGCGTACCGCGTCGTCTCGTAGCCGAGTGACTCGTAGAGCCGCTCGGCGGGGGCGTTGTCCGCGAAGACGTTGAGGCCGATGACCCGGTGCCCCGCGGCGATCGCCTGGGCCTCGGCCAGCAGCATCAGCGTGCGCCCGTGTCCCCTGCCCCGATGGGCCGGGTCGGTCTCCACGTCGTAGACGTACGCGCGGTCATCCTGCGCCACCACCCACAGCGTGCCCACCGGAGTTCCCTCGTGCTCGAGGACGCTCAGGACCGCACCCGGCGTGCGCACACCGCCCGGCAGCAGTTCGGCGTGGTCCCGCTCGGCCTTGGCCCGGGCCGCGGCCTCCGGGACCCCGCGCTCGACCCAGCTGCGGAAGTATTCCTCGAAGCTCTTGTCCGCCCAGGGCCCGTACTCGGCCTCCGTCATGGGTCGCGCCCGGCTGCCCCGGGGCAGATCGGGCGCAGTGTCGCCGAGCGCCTTCTCCATGCCGCGATTGCGTACGACGTAGCCGAGCGCCGTGGCGAGGCGCAGCGCCGGTCCGGCGGCACCGGGGACCGTCACCTCGATGCGCCGGCAGCCCCAGCCGCGCGCCACCTCCTCCGCGGCGAGGGCGGCCACCGTGCCCCGGCCGCGGCGCCGGTCCGGTTCCTCGACGCGCAGCTCCGATATCAGGGCGACCGTGCCGCCGAAGACGGGATGCGTGCCGAGGTGAAGTGCGCCCACGGGGCGGCCGTTCACACACACCTGAAAGCGGCGCGAACGGGTCCCGTCCTCGTTGTGCTGAAGCGGCTCGGTCGGCCGCAGGGTCGTGGTCATCAGGGGTGTTCTACCCACCGCACCGGCTCACGGCAGCCCATTTTCTCCACGTGCCCCTTGCCCCTACGGATCCAGGTCGTCGCCCGACCGCTCCGCGAAGATCCGCATCGCCTTGGCGGTCACCGGCCCGGATGCGCCCGGCAGTTCACGGTCGTCGACGCGGTGCACGGCCTGCACGTCCCTCAGGGTGGAGGTGAGGAAGACCTCGTCGGCCCGCTCGAGGACGTCCAGCGGCAGGTCCGTCTCCTTCGCGCCGGTCCACTCGACCGCCAACACGCGCGTGATGCCCGCGAGGCAGCCCGAGGCGATCGGCGGGGTGTGGATCTCGCCGTCCAGGACGACGAAGACATTCGACCCGGTGCCCTCGCAGAGCTGCCCGACCGTGTTGGCGAACAGGGCCTCGGAGGCGCCGTGTTGGTGGGCGCGGGCCAAGGCGACGACGTTCTCGGCGTACGAGGTCGTCTTCAGGCCGGTCAGCGCGCCGCGCTCGTTGCGGGTCCAGGGCACGGTGATGACCGCCGTGGAGTCGGGGCGCCGGGTGGTCTCCCCGACGGCGACGACGAGGGTCGGTCCGTGCTCGCCGCGGTCGGAGCCGAGGGGGCCGTGACCGCCGGTGTAGGTGATGCGGAGCCGGCCGAGCGGCATCGGGTTGGCCTCCAGGACGGCGGCGCAGGCACGGCGCACCTCGTCGTGGTCGGGGTCGGGCAGACCGAGACCGCGCGCCGAGCGCGTCAGCCGGTCGAGGTGCCGGGTCAGCGCGAACGGACGGCCGTCCACCGCCTTCACCGTCTCGAAAATGCCGTCGCCCACGGTCAGCCCGTGATCGAAGACGGAGACACGGGCGGACTCCATGTCCTGCAGCCCGCCGTCCAGCCAGATCCTCACGATTGCAGTCCCTCTCCACTCACCTCGTACGCCCCCGACGCTACCGCGAGCAGCCGGGACGCCTTCAGCTCGGTCTCCCGCCACTCCCCCTCGGGGTCCGACCCCCAGGTGATCCCCGCGCCGGTACCGAACCGCAGCACGCATTCGGCCCGGTCGATCCAGAAGGTACGGATCCCGACGGCCAGCTCGCCGGTCCCGCGGTCGGCGTCGACCCACCCGATGCCACCGCAGTACGGGCCCCGGGGCGCCGTCTCCAACGCGTCGATGATCCGCAGCGCGCTCGACTTGGGCGCACCGGTGACCGAGCCGGGCGGGAAAGCGGCGCCGAGCAGCTCGGACCAGCCGACCCCGGCGCCCAGCTCACCGCGGACGGTGGACACCAGATGGACAAGCCCCGGGTGCTTCTCGACGGCGCACAGATCGGGCACGGTCACCGTCCCGGTGGCGCACACGCGACCGATGTCGTTGCGCACCAGGTCCACGATCATCACGTTCTCGGCGTAGTCCTTCTCCAGCAGGTCCGCCTCGGTCCGCCCGGTGCCCTTGATCGGCCCGGACTCGACAACACGCCCGTCGCGGCGCACGAAGAGCTCGGGAGACGCGGTGGCTATCTCAACCCCGTGCCCCGGCAGCCGGATCGTTCCTGCGTACGGCGCCGGGTTGCCGCGGGCCAGCAGGGCCGTCAGGTCGTCCACATCGGCGTCTGGCCCGATCGGCGCGCTCAGGACACGGCACAGATTCGCCTGATAGACCTCGCCGGCCGCTATGTGCTCGCGGATGCGCCGTACGCCCGCCGTGTACGCGGAGCGGTCGAGCGAGGACGTCCAGTCACCGGCAGCCGGACCGAGCCACTTCCCCGGCACCGGCGCGGGCACGGGTTCCTCTCGTACGTCCCGGAAGCGGGCGCAGGTCAGACCACCCTCGAAGTCGGCGCAGACGGCCCAGAAACCACTGGAGTCCAGGGCCGCTGGGTCGTTGGTCACATCGAGGAGGCCGGTGGCCACGCGATCGCCGAAGCGGGCGAGGGGAGGGAGGTCGGGCACGCAGTCGAGTCTATGGCGGGTGTCCTGCGCGTGACCTGGCCATGTCCTTCGGGACCCGTCGGCAGGTCCCTGAGCAGGCGCAGCGCAGCACGCTGCACAAACGCGTTTTTGTGCTGGCCCCGGAATCCGCTAGAGTTCAACTCGTCGCCGGGCCGCGGGAGCGGAACGAAACGACAAGCGGACGTAGCTCAGTTGGTAGAGCGCAACCTTGCCAAGGTTGAGGTCGCGAGTTCGAGCCTCGTCGTCCGCTCGAAGGAATAGGGGATCTTCCCGACCCCCTACACTCCTGGTGGAGTGGCCGAGAGGCGAGGCAACGGCCTGCAAAGCCGTCTACACGGGTTCAAATCCCGTCTCCACCTCCAAGGACGATTAGCTCAGCGGGAGAGCGCTTCCCTGACACGGAAGAGGTCACTGGTTCAATCCCAGTATCGTCCACTGGATCTTCGGATCCCCCGCGCGATTAGCTCAGCGGGAGAGCGCTTCCCTGACACGGAAGAGGTCACTGGTTCAATCCCAGTATCGCGCACGCAGTAAGTTCGTGATCTTCAGGCATGTTTGGTCGATCACGGTCCCGAGGACGATTAGCTCAGCGGGAGAGCGCTTCCCTGACACGGAAGAGGTCACTGGTTCAATCCCAGTATCGTCCACACACCGAAGCCCCCGGTCGATGACCGGGGGCTTCTTCGTGCTGGTGCGGCTCAGCTGGAGAACAGCATGTGGCCGAAGCTCTTGTGACGCTTGTGGCCGTAGTGACCGCCGTGGCCGCCGTGGTGACCACCGTGCGGGGCGCCCCAGGCCGGGGCCTGAGGGGCGGGGGCCGGGTAGGCCTGCGGGGCGGCCGGAGGCGGCGGGGCCGGCTGGGACCACTGGGACTCCAGGCGCGTCAGCGACTCCAGCTCGCCGTAGTCGAGAAAGATGCCGCGGCAACCGCTGCACTGCTCGATCTGGACGCCGTTGCGGTTGTACGTGTGCATCGGGGCTCGGCACTTCGGACACTGCATGGTCGGCTCAACTCCTCGCCGGTCGATCCTGCTTCGCGTATCGCCAGAACAGACTCTGTCCGGCTGCGGTCGGTTGCACCCTACTTTGCGTAATCCCGGGTCAACTCATGGGGGACGGAAGCCATTCGGGCACAGGCGTCCACGAGGGACTGCTCGACCTCGTCCAGGGCGCGGCCCTCGGCCAGGGCCTTGGTGATCGCCCTTGCGGCGGTCTGCACGGTGAGGGCGCGGGCCGGGATGTCCAGGGCGGGCCAGGGGTCCCCCTCCGCGGGGACGGCCGTTCCGCCTGCGGCGCGGTACGCGGACAGGAATCGCTCCCACTCTTCGGGCGACAGCAGCCCGCAGGCGTACCAGGCGGCCGGCCGGCCGAGGTCCCAGGCCGGCACGCCCACGCCGAGGTCGTCGACGTCTATGAGCAGCCAAGGGCCGTCCGGGGCCGGGTGGCGGACGAGTTGGCCGAGGTGAAGGTCGCCGTGGCAGAGGGTGCCGGTGTCGGGCTGCGGGGCCTTCGCGCGGGCCCAGGCGGGGAGGGTGTCCCAGGCGCGGAGGACGGCGACGGTGCCGGCGGTGAGGGTGCTGCCCTCGGCTTTGCGGAGCCGGTCCACGGCGTGGGCGGCTTTGGCTGGGCCGCGCATGGGAGGCAGCGGGGCGGAGGCCTCGGTCGGGGTTCGGTGGAGACGGGCGAGGAGGGTGGCTGCCGCCTCCCAGGGGGCCGCGTCGGGGTCGCCGGGGTCGACGGGGGTGCCGTAGGGCCAGAAGGTGACCAGTCGGCCGTGCAGGTCGGCGGGTATGAGGGTGAGGGGGGCCAGGAGTATGCCGGGGAGGTTGGCGGCTGTGGTGAGGCGGGGGGTGAGTTCGGTGGGGGTGATGTCCGGGGCGTGGGCCTTGGCGACGGTGTCGGCGTGGCGGACGACGGTGGCGTCGGGGCGGTCGGCGAGCGTGACGGTTGCTCCGCAGGGACAGGGGTGGGGGCGTGTGTGTGCCGTGGCTTCGGCGTGTGCGGTGAGGGCGGGTAGGAGGGGGTTCGGGGTCACTGGGGTCCCTTGTGTGCGGGGGAGGCTGGGCCGAGAGTACGTCGGTGGCGGCGCGGGTTGGTTGGGGGGTGCTCGTCGGCCTGGACCGGGTGCCGGGCGCGTCCCGGGAAGTGTCTCGCCCCCGCCGCCCCTACCCTTCCCGTCCTTGAAGGGGCTCTGCCCCTTCGACCCCGGCTCCTGGGGGCTGCCGCCCCCAGACCCCCGCTGTCGGCCTGAACGGCCTCGTCCTCAAACGCCGGACGGGCTGGAATGCCGGGACCGGCGCCGAGAGGCATCGGCGACAGGCGCACAGCCTCGAACGGATGGCACCAGCATCGTCCCGAACACCGGACAGGCTGGAATGCCAGGACCAGCGACGAGAGACACCGCCGATAGGCGCACAGCCCCCAGCGGGTGGGTGAGGGCTGGGATGGCACCAGCATCGCCCTCGAACCCCGGACGGGCCGGCAGGCCCGGACCGGCGTCGACAGGTGAGGTGAAGATCCTCCGGCCGTGAAGCACACGGTCGCCTACGACCGGACGTTGCCGGCGCAGGAAAAAGCAATGCCGGCGCAGCTCCCCAGCTGCGCCGGCATTTTTGCCGTCCGCCGCACCCCCGTCCCCACGGGGTTTCATGGGTGGATGTCCCCGCCCGGACCGCTCTTCCGGGCCTGGGGTCGCCGCTCAGCGCCCCAGCATCACGCCCACGGACGACGCCTGAGTGGCCACTGTCTCCCAGCCGTCGAAGACGACCAGGAGCAGGACCGCCAGGGGAAGGGCCATGAGCGTCGCCACCAAGGGGTGGCGACGGCCCTGGCGACGGGGGCGCAACAGCGGGCGCTGCTGCGGGCGGATCAGTGTCCGCGGTGCCGTCTGGGCCATGGTCCCTCTCCTGACCTGTGTCAGTTGTCGTTGGCAGCGGCGGGTGTCTGACCTCGGGGGACGAGTGCTGCACCCGCCGCTTGACCTCAAATCTAGGCGGCCGGGCCACGCCGGGCGTCATGCCCTCGTACCGATTGGCGGGCCTCCCGGAGGATGAGCCATGACCTGGGAAGTACTCCCCTGGGTGGAGACGAAGTCCTAGGTCTCGGGGTCTTCCCCGAGGGGACGCCCGGTCTACACCGGTTTCTCCGAGCTGTCCTCGCGCGGCACAGGCTGCTCGACCAGCGCGAGAACCCGGTTCGCCATGAAGCGCGCCGTACGCACGACAGTCCCGCTTCGGGTGACTTCGCTCACTTCCACTACACCTCGCCGCACCGCCGTCTCCACCCGGCGGCCCGCCCTGCTCGCCACCACCTCGTACGTGGGGGTCGTGTCCCCCGCATCCACGACTATCTCCACGCGATCACCCTTCACGGGCCCAATCCCCCTTCTGCGATGGGTGGTTGGGGGACATTGCAGGGCGAAGTCGCCATGCTCGCCAGCCCCCTGACCACCCTTCAAGTCTCCCATCCACCACTGACAATCCATCGCCCCGAGAGGGCGCGGCCTCTGCGCACGGCGGCCCGTGGAAACGTAAGCTGTGGCTCGTCAGACGGACCGGGCAGCGGGGATGAACATGGCGATGATGCGCCTGAGGCGCGAGGACCCGCGCGTCGTCGGCTCGTTCAGGCTTCACAGACGGCTCGGCGCGGGCGGAATGGGCGTCGTCTACCTGGGCTCCGACAAGAAGGGGCAGCGGGTCGCGCTCAAGGTGATCCGGCCCGATCTGGCGGAGGATCAGGAGTTCCGCTCGCGGTTCGCGCGTGAGGTGTCGGCGGCACGGCGGATTCGCGGTGGCTGTACGGCCCGGCTCGTGGCCGCGGACCTCGAGGCGGATCGGCCGTGGTTCGCCACGCAGTACGTGCCCGGGCCCTCCCTGCACGACAAGGTCGTCGACGAGGGGGCGCTCGGCGCGGCGGACGTCGCCGCCGTCGGGGCCGCCCTGTCCGAGGGCCTGGTCGCCGTCCACGAGGCCGGTGTCGTCCACCGGGATCTCAAGCCCTCCAACATCCTGCTGTCCCCCAAGGGGCCGCGGATCATCGACTTCGGCATCGCGTGGGCGACGGGGGCCTCGACCCTCACGCACGTCGGCACCGCGGTGGGCTCCCCCGGCTTCCTCGCCCCGGAGCAGGTGCGCGGCGCCGCCGTCACGCCGGCCACGGACGTCTTCTCCCTCGGCGCCACCCTCGCCTACGCGTCCATGGGTGACTCACCCTTCGGACACGGCAGCTCCGAGGTGATGCTGTACCGCGTCGTCCACGAGGAGCCCCAGCTGCACGGCGTACCGGACGCGCTCGCTCCGTTGGTGCGGGCCTGTCTGGCGAAGGCACCGGAGGAGCGGCCCAGCACGCTGCAGTTGTCGCTGCGTCTGAAGGAGATCGCGGCCCGGGAGGCACAGGGGCTCGCGGACGTACGGCCGCCCGCGCCGCGTTCCGGAGAGGCGGACCGGCCGACCGGGCGGCTCGCCGGCACGTACCCGGAACAGCAGCGTCTCCAGCGCCGCCCACAGGGCACTCCCCCGCCGCGCGGCGCCGCCGTCCCGCGCGGCAACGGCGCTTCCCGAGGTCCGGGTCCCGCGCGCGACGGTGTGCCGTCGCGGGGCGGCAGCGCCCTGCCCGGCGGTACGGCCTCGTCCCGGCCCGGACCCCGGCCGATCCCCGCCTCGCGCAACGCCCCACGCTCGGGCGGCAGCGGCCGGCCCGCACCGCGCAACGGCGCAGGCCGTCCGGCGCCGCGGACGGGTACCGGTCGGCGGCCCGCCAACCCGCAGTTGCTGCGGCAGCGGCTGTTCGTGTTCGTCGTGGTGACCCTGCTCGTGGCGCTCGGCATCGCGGCGGCGCAGGGTTGCCAGGGCCCGGACCGCGGGCTCGGCGGTGACGGGGACGTCGTACGGCCGCAGCACGAGCAGCAGCAGGAGCAGGTGGAACCCGGCTACACGCCGATGGACGGGGACGACCTGATGTCCCAGCGGTACGAGTCGACGTTCGCGATCCGCGACTAGGCGGCGGGCCCAGGCGGAAGGGGTCTCACAGGGCCGGCAGGATCCGTTCGAAGAACTCCCGGTCGCCGTCGAAGACCGGGTCCAGGGACAGGAACTCCTCCGGTGTGACCCAGCGGGCCTCGGCGACCTCGCCGGGGTCGGGGACGACGTCGCCGGTCTCGGCGTTCGCCGTCCACCAGTGGAGACGGAAGCGGCCGTCGTCCGTCTCGGACTCCCAGACCTTGGCCTGGGGTACGACGCTGAGGCCGACCTCCTCGCGGACCTCTCGGACGACGGCCTCGCGCTGGGTCTCCCCCGGCTCGATCTTGCCGCTGAGGGGTTGCCAGTAGCCGGGGCGTGCGACGGCCGGGCCGCGGCGGATGGCGAGGACGCGGTCGGCCCGGAGAAGGACCGCGACGATCGCCTCCCGCTGCGCCATCGCCGTACGGCCTAGATCTGCGGGCGGCCCGAGGCCACCGCGTAGAAGGCGACCGCGGCCGCCGCGCCGACGTTGAGGGAGTCAACGCCGTGGGACATCGGGATGCGGACCCATTCGTCGGCGGCGACCAGGGCCTGGGTGGAGAGGCCGTCGCCCTCGGCGCCGAGCATCAGGGCGACCCGGTCCATCCGGTGCGGGGCGGCCTCGTCGAGGGTCTTGGCCTTCTCGTCGGGCGTGAGGGCGAGGAGGGTGAAGCCCGCCTCGCGGACCGTTTCGAGGCCCTTGGGCCAGGTGTCGAGACGTGCGTACGGCACCGAGAAGACCGCGCCCATGGAGACCTTGACGCTACGGCGGTACAGCGGGTCGGCGCTGTCCGGGGAGAGCAGCACCGCGTCCATGCCGAGGGCTGCCGCGGAGCGGAAGATGGCGCCGATGTTGGTGTGGTCGTTGACCGACTCCATGACCACCACGCGGCGGGCGGACTGGAGGAGTTCGGTGGCCGTCGGGAGCGGTTTGCGCTGCATGGAGGCGAGCGCGCCGCGGTGCACGTGGTAGCCGGTGACCTGCTCGGCGAGGTCGGGGCTGACCGCGTACACCGGGGCCGGGAGTTCGTCGATGACGTCGCGCATGACGTCGACCCACTTGGCCGAGAGCAGCATCGACCGCATCTCGTAGCCGGCTTCCTTGGCCCGTCTGATGACCTTCTCGCCCTCGGCGATGAACAGGCCCTCGGCCGGCTCGCGCTTGCGGCGCAGTTCGACGTCGGTCAGGCCCGTGTAGTCGCTCAGGCGGGGGTCGGCGGGGTCATCGACGGTGATGAGATCGGCCACAGGGTGATACTGCCTTGTCCTGGGTGTGGTGCCAACGGTTCGGTACGGGTTGGGTTACCCGCGGTTACGCGGAAGGGGTCGGTCCGCTCGGTCCCACGTTCACGACGTCGCCGATGACGATGACCGCCGGCGGCTTGACCTCGTGGGCGAGCACCGTGTCGGCGGCGGTCGCGAGGGTCGCGTTCACCCGGCGCTGGGCGGCCGTCGTGCCCTCCTGGACCAGGGCGACGGGCGTGTCCGGGGACTTGCCGTGGGCGATGAGGGTCTCGGCGACCTTCCCGATCGTGGCGACGCCCATCAGGATCACCAGCGTGCCGGTCAGCTTGGCGAGGGACGGCCAGTCGACCAGGGAGCGCTCGTCGTCGGGGGCGATGTGGCCGCTGACCACGGTGAACTCGTGGGCGACGCCCCGGTGGGTGACCGGGATGCCGGCGGCACCCGGCACCGAGATCGAGCTGGAGATGCCGGGCACGACCGTGCAGGGGACGCCGGCCTCGGCCAGCGCCTGGACCTCCTCCATGCCACGGCCGTAGACGAAGGGGTCGCCGCCCTTGAGGCGTACGACCGACTTGCCCTGCTTGGCGTGCTCGATCAGCGCGTTGTTGATGGCCTCCTGGGCCATGAACCTGCCGTACGGCAGCTTCGCCGCGTCGATCACCTCGACGCTCGACGGCAGCTCCGCGAGCAGGTCGCGCGGGCCCAGGTGGTCGGTGATGACCACGTCGGCCTCGGCGAGCAGGCGGCGGCCGCGCACGGTGATCAGGTCCGGGTCGCCGGGTCCGCCGCCGACGAGGGCGACTCCGGCCGTACGGGTGCGGTGGTGCGGGGCGACGAGGGTGCCGTCGCGCAGGCCCTCGACGACCGCGTCGCGGATCGCGGCGGTGTGCCGCGGGTCGCGGCCGCGCGCGTCGGTGGTGAGGACCGCGACCGTGACGCCCTCGCTGGTTCCCGTGGCCGGGGTCCAGGCGGTGGCGGCGTCGGCGTCGTCGGAGCGGACGCACCAGACGCGGTGGCGCTCCGCTTCGGCGGAGGCGCGGGTGTTGGCGTCGTCGTCGCTGGTGGCGATGAGGGCGTACCAGGCGTCGGCGAGGTCGCCGTCCTCGTAGGGACGCTGCTGCCAGGTGATCTCGCCCGCGTCGGCCATGGCTTCGACGGAGGGGGTCGCGTCCGGGGACACGAGGTGGATGTCCGCGCCCGCCGCGATGAGGGCCGGAAGGCGGCGCTGGGCCACCTGGCCGCCGCCGAGGACGACCACTTTGCGGCCGGTGAGGCGGAGGCCTACGGGGTAGGCGGGGTGTTCGGCCATGAGGGTGCGGCTCCTCTTTACGGCGGTGCGGTGGCCCTGACGTGCGGATTTTACGGGGTGGGTGGGGTCGGCCGGTCAGGTGTCCGGTGGCTGAGCTTCGGTGCCGGGTGCGGGTGCGCGGGTCTGTGCCCACCCGTTCCGCCCTGCGGAGCGAGTGCCCACAGACCCGCAACGGCTGCCCACAGACCCACGGCGGACCGACGCGGACCCCGCGGCCACCCTGGCCGGATCCCCTTCCGGGACGTCTACTTCTCGGTCACCCCGGCCGAGTCGAACGTCGCCACCTCGTGCATCGCCCTCGCCGTGCTCTGGACCAGCGGGAGGGCCAGCAGGGCGCCGGTGCCCTCGCCCAGGCGCAGGTCGAGGTCGACCAGGGGGCGCAGGCCCAGTTTGTTGAGGGCGGCCACGTGGCCGGGCTCCGCGCTGCGGTGGCCGGCGATGCAGGCCGCGAGGACCTCGGGGGCGATGGCGCGGGCGACCAGGGCGGCGGCGCCGGCGCTGACCCCGTCCAGGATCACCGGCGTACGCAGGGAGGCGCCGCCCAGCAGGAGGCCGACCAGCGCGGCGTGTTCGAAGCCGCCGATCGCCGCCAGGACGCCGATGGGGTCCGCCGGGTCGGGCTGGTGGAGTTCCAGGGCGCGGCGGACGACCTCGGTCTTGCGGGCGAGGGTCTCGTCGTTGATGCCGGTGCCGCGGCCGGTGACCTCGGCCGGGTCGGCTCCGGTGAAGACGGAGATCAGGGCGGCCGAGGCGGTCGTGTTGGCGATGCCCATCTCGCCCGTCAGCAGCGCCTTGTTGCCGGCCGCCACCAGGTCGCGGGCCGTCTCGATGCCCACCTCGATGGCCTGCTTGGCCTCCTCGCGGGACATCGCGGGGCCGGTCGTCATGTCGGACGTGCCCGCGCGGACCTTGCGGGGCAGCAGGCCGGGGGTGGCGGGCAGGTCTGCGGCGACGCCCACGTCGACGATGCACACCTCCGCGCCCACCTGGCCGGCGAAGGCGTTGCAGACCGCGCCGCCGCCGAGGAAGTTGGCGACCATCTGGGCCGTCACCTCCTGCGGCCAGGGGGTGACGCCCTGGGCGTGCACACCGTGGTCGCCGGCGAAGATCGCGACGGCCGCGGGCTCCGGGATCGGCGGCGGGCACTGGCGGGACAGCCCGGACAGCTGCGCGGAGATGATCTCCAGCATGCCGAGTGCGCCGGCCGGCTTGGTCATGCGCTTCTGCCGTTCCCAGGCCTCGCCGAGCGCCTTGGCGTCCAGCGGGCGGATCTGGGCGACGGTTTCGGCGAGCAGGTCGTGCGGCTCCTCGCCGGGCAGGGCGCGACGGCCGTACGTCTCCTCGTGCACGACCCAGGACAGCGGGCGGCGCTTGGACCAGCCGGCCTGCAGCAGCTCGGGCTCGTCCGGGAACTCGTCGACGTATCCGACGCACAGGTAGGCGATGACCTCCAGGTGCTCGGGCAGGCCGAGGGCGCGGACCATCTCGCGCTCGTCGAAGAAGCTGACCCAGCCGACGCCGAGGCCCTCGGCGCGGGCGGCGAGCCAGAGGTTCTCGACCGCGAGCGCGGCGGAGTACGGCGCCATCTGCGGCTGGGTGTGCCGGCCGAGGGTGTGGCGGCCGCCGCGGGTCGGGTCGGCGGTGACGACGATGTTCACCGGGGTGTCGAGGATGGCCTCGATCTTCAGTTCCTTGAACTGCTTCGCCCGGCCCTTGGGCAGCGACTTGGCGTACGCCTCGCGCTGGCGCATGGCCAGCTCGTGCATGGTCCGCCGGGTGTCGGCCGAGCGGATGACGACGAAGTCCCAGGGCTGCGAGTGCCCGACGGAGGGCGCCGTGTGGGCGGCCTCCAGGACGCGGAGCAGCACCTCGTGCGGGATGGGGTCGCTGCGGAAGCCGTTGCGGATGTCGCGGCGCTCGCGCATGACCTTGAGGACGGCCGCGCGTTCGGCGTCGTCGTAGGCGGGCGCGGCCGGGCCGGTGGACTGGGGTGCTTCTTCCACGGACGCCGTGCTCTCTTCTCCGGGGTCTTCCTGGTCGGCGGCCCGGGTGTCCAGGTCCTCCGCGTGCTGTACGAGTTCGGGGTCGCCGTCGCGGGGTGCCGGAACCTCGGCGACGGCGGCCGGTGCCTCCTCCGTGGGGAGGACGAGCGGCTGCGGCGGGGTCGGGGCGAGGTGCGGGGTGGTGGGCACCGATCCCTCGACCGGGACGAACTGGCCCAGCGGCTGGTCCGGCGCGGGCTCCTGGGCGATACCGCTCTGGACGAAGGCCGGGGCGTCGGCCTCACCGGACTCCGCGGGCTCCTCGGGGGCCTGTGCGGCCGGTGACCGGAGCTGCGGGCCGGCGGGCTCGGCGACGAAGTGCTCCGACGCCTCGGCCGGGACGGGCTGGGCCACGGCAGGCTGCGGCGCGGCGGCCGTGGCGGCGACTGCGGCGAGTGGCTGGAGGGCCGGTGCGCGCTCGGCGGTGAGATCCGGGGCCTGCTGGGCGTCCGGGAACTGTGCCACCGGGGGAACGACGGCCGCCAGGTCCGCCGCCGGGGCTTCCGCGTCGACGGCGGGCGCGCTCCCGGTCACGGCCTGTGCTTCCGCTTCGGCGTCCACCAGAGCGGCGTGCTGCGGCTCCTGCGCCGACTGCTGCGGGTACGTCTGCCCGGCGTCCGCGAGTTCCGGAGCCGGTTCGGAGACTACGGCGGCCAAGGCGTCGTCGGCGGGCGCGGTGACGGCGTCCGTGGGCTGCATGATCGGCGCGAGGTTCTCGGCCTCGGCGAGCTCGGCTCCATGCGCCGCATCGAGAGCGACCGGGGCCGGGACGGCCTCAGGGGTCGGCTCAGGGTCGGCGGGGGCGGAGACCTGGTGAGCCTGGAGAGCGTCCGGGAACTGGGCGGCTTCCGGGAACTGGGCCGCATCGGGTACTGCGGGCTCGGCGATCTGCACGGGGGCCTCGGGCGCGGGAGCGTCGAGAAGCGGGGCGGCTTCCGTAGCGGGGGCGTCAGGGACCTGGACGGCTTCAGCGGCAGGGGCGTCGGGGATCGGGGTGCCTTCGGGAGCCGGCGCCTCGGGAAGCGGGGCAGCCTCAGGGACCGCCTGCTCGGGAAGCGGCGCAGCTTCAGGAGCCGCCTGCTCAGGAAGCTGCACGGCTTCGGGGCCCGTCTGCTCGGGAAGCGGCGCAGCTTCAGGGATCGTCCGCTCGGGAAGCAGACCAGCCTCGGGGACCGCCTGCTCAGGAAGCTGCACGGCTTCGGGGCCCGTCTGCTCAGGAAGCGGCCCAGCCTCAGCCGCGTGCATCTCGGGACCGTGCCCGGCGTCACCAGCGGTCGCGGGGGCCATCTGCGGAGGGCCGTCGACGGCCGCATCGGCAGGCAGGTCCCCCGGCGCCTGTCCGGCACCCGGGTCGACCTCGCTCACCGGGACATCCGTGGCAGGGGTATCCACCGCAGCCGCAGGAGCTGCGACCTCGGCGGCACCGGAAGCGGCCCCGTCCACCACAGCCTCACCATCGTCCGCGTACCCGCCCGCAACCTGGTCGGCCTCGGGAGCGGGCGCCGCCGCGCTCTCCTCGGCCCCAGGAGCGAACCCGGTCACCGGCGCCTGATCGGCGTCCTGGCCATGCACCGCACCGGCAGCCGACGCGGGATCGTCACCCGACGGCTCCTGGGCGTCGTACGCCGCTTCCAGTGGAGCAGGCGCGCCGATCTCGGCCTCTTGGACGGCACCCGCCTCGAGGCTGCCCTCCGTGGCCACCTGCTGTCCGGTCGGAACAACCGTTTCGGCAGCCGCTGCCTCGGTGCCCACCTGCATGGCGGCCTCGGCGGACGTGCCCCAGGCGGCCGCCGGCTGTGGGGCCGACGCCTCACGGTGCTGCGGGACGTCCAGGTACTCGGGGCCGGCCTGGCGGGCAGGGATGCCGACGGCGCCGCGGTCGGCCAGCGAGCGAACCGGGCTGGCGGAGGCGTCGGGGATGGGCGGACCGAGGTGCAGCGGGCGGCGGGGGGTGATCGGCGGAATCGGCGCCGACGGGGCCGGCAGTCGGACGGCACTGACGTCGACCGAACCGCTGTCGCGGCCGGACATCTCGTGCGCGCCCGGCTCGTGCATGGCCTCGAGGACCGGCTCCGGCGCGGGCGGGGTGACCTCTGTGCCCCAGGCGCCCTGGGAGCCGGGCAGCAGTAGGTCTTCGTCCTCGGCAGTGGTCTCGGAGAGGTAGGTGTACGTACCGTGCGCCGCGGGGGCGCCCGGCTGCTCCACCATGCCTGCGCTCTCCGGCAGTCCCTCGCCCGGGACCTGGCCGGTGTCGGTCATGCGTACCCCTCGCCCATCGGTTAGTGCTTCCACGACCAGCTCACCGGGGACGGCGCACCGACCGCCCCCGTAGTGAAGAACGAGCGTGCGTGCCCAGCGGCACGAGCGACCCGCCCAAAAAAGGCGACAAAGCCATTGAGTGGCATTGTCGTGGCCGATCGACCGTCGCGACAGGTTGATCCGCGACAGGCCGCTGTGGACTGCGCCACGTTGCGCGTCCTCCGGTTTCGCCGTACCACACCCACCCCAAATGGGGAGCGTTTTTCCGGACATTGACCGACGAAGCGCCGGGCGACCGAGTGCGGTACAACGATCGGCCAGCCTACCGCGCGCGGTACGACAACCGGATCACGGGGAGGGCTACGCGATTACACTGTGCGGTCGGTCAGTGCCCGCCCGTCGCCCGACCGCCGCTCCTCAACGAGGCGCTTCGCGCCGCCCCAGATCTCCGGTGAGCAGGAACGCGACCGTCCGCTCCCGCTCCGTCCAGGCACGCGTGTCGAGTTGCACGGACTGCAGGAGGGCGCACTCCACGTCGTAGCCGTGCTGGGTGAGGTCGCGGCCGATGAGTTCGGCTTCGTCGCGGGTGGCGGCGTGCGTGACGATGCGCTGCGGGTGCCGGTCGGCGACGGCGGAGACGACGGCCGCTCCCCCGCCTCCGATGCGGACGACGTCCGGCTCGGGGAGGTTCTCCAGCACATGTGGGGCCCTGCCGTGGACGATCTGGAGCTGGACCCCGAACCCGCGGGCGTTGGCCTCGGTGCGCTCGCAGGCGTGCGGGTCGCGGTCGACGGCGATGACGGCGGCGCCGGCCCGCGCCGCCTCGGTGGCGAAGGCGCCGCTGCCGCAGCCGATGTCCCACACGAGGTCGCCGACGCGGGGGCCGAGCCGGACGAGTTGGGCCGAGCGGAGCGGCTCCAGCTCGCCTTCGCCCATGAGACCGCCGTAGGCCTCGGCGGGCAGCGTCCAGCCGCGCGGCGCGGCGGAGGGGTCGCGGCCGGCGATCCACCCGCCGCCCTCCACGGCGGCCACCTTGCCGCCGATGACGATCACGACGTTCGGGTCGCGCCAGGTGTGGTCGGCGGCCTTGTCGGAGGTGACGACGGTGACCTGTTCGCGGTCGGTGCCCAGTTCCTCGCAGATGACGAAGGTGCGGTGGACGCCTTCGAGGAGGAGGCCGAGTTCGGCGGGGCCCGCGCCGGGTGAGGTGAGGACGGCGACCTTGGTGTGGGCGCGGCACACATTGACCGCGCGGCGCAGGGTGCGGGGGTGTGCGACGACCACCTGTGCGTCGTCCCAGGGCATGCCGGCCCGGGCGAAGGCGGCGGCGACGGAGGAGACGGCGGGGACGACCTCGACCTCCAGGCCGAACTCGGGCGCGCGCAGGGTCCGTACGACTCCGAAGAAGCCGGGGTCGCCGTCGGCGAGCACGACCGCGGTGCCGCGGTGGCCGGCGATCCGGCGGGCGGCGAGGGCGACGCTGCCGAGGCGGATGCGCTCTGCGGCGGGCGGCACCTCGGGCAGCGCCAGGTGGTGGGCGGCACCGGCCACCAGCGTGGCGGCACCGAGGGCCGAGCGTGCCGCGGCGGTCAGCGGCGAGCCGTCCCAGCCGATCACCGTGACCCGGTCGGCCATCGTCGTCTCTCTCCAGGGTTTGCGCAGGTAGTCGTCGGGCAGCCCGAGGGGCAGGCTCCGTGAGGGTACCTGGTCGCGTCGCGGGCACTCCGGGTGCCCGTGTGTTCGCTACCCGTCAGTTCCAGTCACCGAACGAGGTGAAGCCGTCGGCCGGCTGATCGCCGACGCCTTCCAGGTCCTCGGGCAGCAGGCTCCAGACGATGAGGTCCGTGCGGACGTCGATCCATTCGCCGCTGTCGGTCCTGGCGCGCGCTATCCAGGCGCCGCGCAGTACGCCCTCGCTGATACAGCCGATCTTCTGCGCCACCTGCTGGGAGGCGGTGTTGTCCGCGGGGGTGCGCAGTTCCAGCCGTTCGAACTTCTGGTCGTGGAAGAGCCACTGCGCGGTGGCCAGGGCCGCTTCGCAGGCGTAGCCCTCGCCGCGCGCCCAGGGGGCGACGACGTAGGAGATCTCGCTGGAGCGGACCCGCCAGTCGGTGTTCTGCAGGCGGACGACGCCGACGAGACGCTGGGTGAGGAACTCGGAGACGGCGAAGACGATGCCGTGTCCCTCGGTGCGTTCGGCGGGGGCGAGTTCGGCGATCCAGGCGCGGGCGTCGGCCTCGGTGTAGGGCTGCGGCACGGAGGTCCAGGCGGTGACCAGTTCGTCGTTCATCATCTCGGCCAACGACTGGATGTCCAGGTCTTCGAAGGGACGCAGCACCAACCGCTCCGTGCTGATGGAGATGTTGGGGAAGGTGCTAGTCATGCGCCACTCCGTAACCTTCGGAAAAACCTTCAGGGCCTGCTGAACTGCCCAGCATGCAGCATGAAAGCACTGAACTGCACCACGGGGTCCTCCCCCACTGCCCTAAAGGCGTGGGGGCACCCCCACCAAGTGAAGGAGTGGACCCCGTGCGTGGCGATACGCCGTTTACGCCCCGTCAGCCCGAAGTGACCGGCAGGACCGAGCCCTTGTACTTGTCCTCGATGAACTTCTTCACCTCGGACGAGGCGAGGAGCTTCGCGAGCTTCTCGACCCGGGGGTCGTGCTCGTTGCCCTTCTTCACGGCCAGCAGGTTGGCGTAGGGGTTGCCCTTCGCCGACTCCAGGAGGATGGCGTCCTCGGTGGGGCTGAGGCCGGCGTCCTGCGCGTAGTTGTTGTTGATCACCGCCACGGCCACGTCGTCGAGCGAGCGGGGCAGCTGGGCGGGTTCCAGCTCCTGGAACTTCAGGTGCCGGGGGTTGGCGGCGATGTCCGCCGGGGACGCGTCCGTGCCCGCGCCCTCCTTGAGCGTGATGACGCCCTTGGAGGCGAGCAGCTTCAGGGCGCGGCCCTCGTTGGTGGTGTCGTTCGGCACGGCGACGGTGGCTCCGTCGGCGAGCTTCGTGACGTCGGTGACCTTGTTCGAGTAGACGCCCATGGGCGGCAGATAGGCCTTGACCACCGGGACCAGGTCGGTCCCCTTGGACTTGTTGAACTCGTCCAGGTAGGGCTCGTTCTGGTAGAGGTTCGCGTCCAGCGAGCCTTCCTGGAGGGCGGTGTTCGGCAGGACGTAGTCCGTGAACTCCCTGATCTCCAGCTTCAGCCCGGCCTTCGCGGCGAGATCGTCCTTGACGTAGGTCAGGACCTCGCCGGCCGGGACGGCGGTGGCGCCGACGACCAGGGTGTCGTCGGCACCGCCGCCGGAGCCCGAGCCGCAGGCGGTGAGGCCGACGGTGAGGGACCCCGCGAGCGCGGCCGTGAGCAGTACAGGACGTCGGCGCTTCACGATGCTCATCAGAAGGCCGCGACGACCGCGCCGTCGTACTTGTCCTCGATGAACTTCTTCACCTCGGGCGAGGTGAGCAGCTTCGCGAGCTTCTGCACGCGCGGGTCGTCCTCGTTGCCCTTCTTCACCGCGAGGAAGTTGCCGTACGGGTTGTCCTTGGGCGACTCGGCGGCGATGGCGTCCTCGGCCGGGCTGAGGTCGGCCTCCAGCGCGTAGTTGCCGTTGATGACGGCGGCGTCGACGTCGCCGAGGGAGCGCGGCAGCTGGGCCGCCTCCAACTCCTTGAAGTTCAGGTTCCTGGGGTTGGAGGCGACGTCCTTGGGGGTCGCGTCGTAGCCGACGCCGGCCTTCAGCTTGATGACGCCGTTTGCTTCCAGGAGCTTGAGCGCGCGGGCCTCGTTGGTGGTGTCGTTCGGCAGGGCGACCGTGGCGCCCTTCTTGAGGTCCGTGAGCTTCTTGACGCCCTGGGAGTACACCCCGAGCGGCTCCAGGTGCACGGTGGCGTTCGGCACGGCGACGATGTCGGTGCCGTTCTTCTTGTTGAAGTCGTCCAGGTACGGCTGGTGCTGGAAGTAGTTGGCGTCAACCTCACCCTGCTGGACGGCCGTGTTCGGCGTCACGTAGTCGGTGAACTCCCGGACCTCGAGCTCGAGGCCCGCCTTCTCGGCGAGGTTTTCCTTGATGTAGGTGAGGATCTCGCCCTGCGGGGTCGGCGTGGCGGCGACCTTCAGCGGGGCGCTCGCGTCGGAACCGGAGTCCTTGTCCGAGCCGCAGGCGGAGAGCCCGAGGGTGAGGGCTCCGGCGGCGAGGACAGCAGTGGTGATCTTGGCGGTGTTACGCACGAAAAGTGCCTTTCCTTATGGGTGGTGCGACCCCGACTTGGGTGTTCGGGGAGTTCTGGGTGCCCGTCCGGGGGGTTCAGACGGTCTTGCTCGTGGCCGTGGAGGCCTTGAGCAGGCGGAGTTTGGGCGCCGCGCCGGAGTGGCCGCCCCGGCGGTGCAGGGAGCGGGCGGTGTAGTCGCCGGCGAACTGGATGAGGGAGATGACGACGGCGAGGATCCCGACGGTCAGCCACATCAGTTCGGTCTCGAAGCGCTGGTAGCCGTAGCGGATGGCGATGTCGCCGAGGCCGCCGGCGCCGACCGTGCCGGCCATGGCCGAGTAGCCGATGAGGGCGACGATCGTGGTCGTCGTGCTGGCGATGAGCGAGGGCAGGGACTCGGGTACGAGGACCTTGCGGACGACGGTCCAGGTGTTGCCGCCCATCGACTGCACGGCCTCGACGAGCCCGCCGTCCACTTCGCGGACAGCCGTCTCGACGAGGCGGGCGAAGAAGGGGATCGCCCCGATCGCGAGCGGCACGATGGCGGCCTCGCGGCCGATGGTCGTGCCGGTGATCGAGCGGGTGAAGCCCATCAGCGCGACCATCAGGATGATGAACGGCATCGAGCGGGCGACGTTCACGATCTGCCCGATGACCTTGTTGGCGACGACGTTCTGCAGCAGGCCGCCCTTGTCGGTGAGGACGAGCAGGATGCCGAGCGGGAGGCCGCCGACGACCGCGATGAGGGTGGACCAGCCGACCATGTAGAGGGTGTCCCAACACGCCTGCTCCAGCAGGGGCTGCATCTCCGACCAGGTCACTTGGCACCTTCCTTCACCAGCGCGGAGACGGGCTGCCGGGCCTCTTGGCCGACGACGTCGATCTGCAGGCCCTGTTCGCGCAGGAAGCCGATCGGCACGACGTTGTCCTCGTAGCGGCCGGGAAGTTCGATGCGCATCCGGCCGACCTGGAGCCCGCCGACGGTGTCGATGGCGGCGCCGAGGATCGAGATGTCGATGTTGTACGTGCGCGAGAGCTGCGAGATGACCGGCTGGGTGGCGGCCTCACCCTGGAAGGTCACGTCGACGACGGTGCGGTCGTCGGCGGATGCCTCGCCGCCCACGGGGAAGAGCGCGGAGGCCAGTTCGGAGCCGGGGGTCGCGAGCAGCTCGCTGACCGTGCCGGACTCCACGACACGGCCGTTCTCCATGAGTGCGGCCGAGTCGCAGATCGACTTCACGACGTCCATCTCGTGGGTGATGAGCAGGACGGTCAGGCCCAGCTGCCGGTTCAGGTCGCGCAGCAGCTGGAGGATGGAGCGGGTGGTCTCCGGGTCGAGGGCGCTGGTGGCCTCGTCGGAGAGCAGCACCTTGGGGTCGCCGGCCAGGGCGCGGGCGATGCCGACGCGCTGCTTCTGGCCGCCGGAGAGCTGGGCGGGATAGGCCTTGGCCTTGTCCGCGAGACCCACCAGGTCGAGCAGTTCGAGTGCCTTGCGGGAGCGGTCCTTGCCGGACGCGCCGAGGATTTCGAGCGGCAGCTCGACGTTGTCCTGGACCGTCCGCGAGGACAGCAGGTTGAAGTGCTGGAAGACCATGCCGATACGGCTGCGCGCCCGGCGCAGTTCCCGGCCGGCCCGGGGACCGCGTCCCGCCAGGGCCGTCAGGTCCTGCCCGGCGACGGACACCGTGCCGGCGGTGGGGCGCTCCAGCAGGTTGATGCAGCGGATGAGGGAGGACTTGCCGGCGCCGGACTGGCCGATGACGCCGTAGACCTCGCCTTCGCGGACGTGCAGGTCGACGCCGTCCAGGGCGGTGACCTCACGGCCGCGCGAGCGATAGACCTTGGTCAGGCCCGATGTGGTGATCACTGGGTTTCCGTCACTGTCGAGTGCACGGCGCATCGTGGGCACCGAACACGGGGCATTCGTGGTCGAAGGCGGCCGGAACGCAGCACGGTTTCCCGCGAACGCGGTGGAACCGGGGGCAGACGTGTGCGTGGGGCGCGGCTCAGTCACGTACGTGGGGCGTACGGGCGGACATGAGCGGGCTCTCGCTTCGGGGCGCGAGGCTCAGATGGTGCAGGGGCCCTCTAGAAGGCGCACATTCGACACATACAACGAGCACCGGGCGCAAGGGTCGCCTCGGTCGCAAGGGTGCGGCAGCTCGTCGTGGTCATGCGATCAGTAAACCAGACGTACGGTCCTTACCGACCGCCGCTGTCCGCATACTGGACAGCGGCGGACAGCTCTCAGCCGCGTACGGAGATCTCGACTCCGGTGTCGGTGACCAGGGCGGACAGGGCCGACAGGTCCTTCACCACGTAGTCGGCGTCGAGCTCGTGGGCCTGGTGGGTTGTGGTGAACGCCACGGTGGTCATTCCGGCGGCGCGACCGGCCGCCAGACCGGCGGGGGCGTCCTCGAAGACCACGCAGTGCGCGGGGTCGACGCCCAGCTGCCGGGCGGCGAGGAGGTAGGGCTCGGGGTCGGGCTTGCCGCGCGTGATGTCGTCGGCGGCGATCAGGGTCTTGGGCAGGATGCCGACGGCGTCGAGGCGGGCCTCGGCGAGGCGCCGGGTGGCGGAGGTGACGACCGCCCAGCGGTCGGCGGGCAGCGAGTCGAGGAAGTCCTTGGTGCCGGGCAGCAGGTGGACGCCGCCGTTGGGCACGTCCTCCACCTCCAGCGCCTCGATCCGCGCGAGGGCCTCCGGCACGACGTCGGCGGGCAGCAGGTCGGCGGCTATCTCCACGGCCGGCCGGCCGTGCAGCTCCACCCGCCCGAACTCCTCGGCCGTGATCCCGTACTCACCGGCCCACCTGGTCCAGCAGCGGTCCACTGAGTCGAGGGAGGAGACCAGGGTGCCGTCGTTGTCGAACAGGAGAGCGCGTGCGTGGATCGTCATGGTCTAGACCCTACGGGGCCGCCGGAGCTCGCCGGAGACGGCCTCGGGCGTCGATCAGTACGCGATCGTCGAGGTGCGTGAGCGGTGGGCTCGTCGCCGACGAACCGGCCTGCTGACCGCCGCCGGCCGACCGCCCGGGTCAGGCACCGGGGCCGGGCGCATCAGGCCTTTTGGCCCGTAATAGGCTCGCCACATGTTTGATGCCCTGACGCTGGTGACCGGGGTCGCCGCGCTGCTGCTCGCCGCGTGGTGCGGTTGGGCGGCGTACCGTGATCAGCCGACGAAGGACTGGCACTTCATCGGCATGGCCGTGGTGACGCTGCTGGCCCTGGTGCAGCTGGTGATCGGGATCGTGCTGCTGGCGCGGGGCGAGGAGCCGGAGCAGGGCACGACGATCTTCGTGGCCTATCTGCTGGGCTCGTTCGCGTGCATCCCGGCCGCCGGGTTCATGTCGCTGGCCGAGCGGAGCAAGTGGGGGTCGGTGACGGTCGCCGCGGGCGGCGTGGTGCTGGCCGTGCTCGAGGTGCGGCTCTATGACATCTGGGGAGGCTGAGGTGGCCGTGACGCAGGAGAAGCCCGGCAGGGCACGGCTGATCAGCGGGCCCGGGATCGTGCTGGTGTGGCTGTACGGCGTGATGGTGGTCGGCGCCGTGTCGCGGTCGGCGTACCAGATCGCGACCGAGTTCGACCGGGCGCCGCTCGCCTATTCGTTGTCGGCAGTGGCGGGCGTGGTGTACGGCTTCATCACGTACACGCTCGTACGCGGCGGCGAGACGGCCCGCAAGGCAGCGCGGATCTGCTGCGCGGCCGAACTGGTGGGCGTGCTGGTCGTAGGCACGTGGACCCTCGTCGAGCCGTCGGCGTTTCCCGACGCGACCGTGTGGTCCGACTTCGGCATGGGGTACTTGTTCATTCCCGTGCTCTTGCCGCTGTCCGCGCTGTATTGGCTGCGGAAGCGGGCGCCTCACGGGGATGCCGCCTGAGGTGTCAGGCGGCCGACTGCCCGTCGTGACCGGTCACGCTGTCGTTGCGTACGCGCCCGCCTGCTTCTCCAGGACGACCATCGGGACCCCGTCCGCCCCCTTCGACGTGCCCACCGCCTCGTAGCCCACCTTGCGGTACAGGCGCAGGTTGCCCTCGCTGCGGTGGCCGGCCTCCAGGCGGAACCTCTTGGCGCCGCGCTGTTCGGTCAGGTCGGCTTCCGCGGCGCGCAGGAGGCGGGCACCGATGCCGTGGCCCTGGAGGCGCGGGTGGACGCAGAGCTTGCCGATGGCCGCCGCGCCGTCCTCGGTGACGCTGCCGCGGACGGAGCCGACCACCTCCTCGCCGAGACGTGCCACAAAGACGCAGTCCGCGGCGACCTCCGCACGGACCGAGTCCAGTGTCTGGACGAGCGGGTCGATGCGGTAGTTGCCGTACAGCGCCGCCTCGCTCTGGAAGCACAGGTACTGCAGCCTGAAGATCTGCTCCGCGTCCTGCTCGGTCGCCGCCGAGATGGTCACGCTCATGCCCATGTGCGCACGCCTCCCGCTCACCTGATCGCCTGTCGTCCCTCACTCCTATCCCCGCGCTCCGCGGGCCGCAACCTCCGGCGTGAGCATTCGACGCAGACATCCCAGGCATCTGGAACGTTCCGGGCCGAGACTGCCCTGTGAGATACCCAACTCCCCCGCGATTTCCCGGTATGTCAGGTCGTTCGGGGAGAGCAGGGCCTCGACGAGACGGGGGCACCGGCCGGGGAGGCGGCGCACCGCGTCGCGCAGGGCGCGGTGGCGGGCGGCCGCGAGGGCGAGGTGCTCGGGGTCGTGGCGGTCGGTGTCGGCGGCGGGCTCGTGCTCGTACGGCCGTTCATGGCTTGTCGTACGGCGGCTTCGGCGGGCCTCGGCGCGGACCGCCCTGCGCAGCCAGCCCGGCGGGTCAACGGGCGGACCGTCGGAGTCGAGGCGTTCCAGGAGGCGGAGCCAGACCGCCTGTTCCAGGTCGCCCGGCTCCGCTCCGGAGGCAGGTGCCTCGGCAAAGGCCTCCGCGAGGAGCAGCGGGCGCAGGGCGGCAACCAGGTCGTCCGTCATATGCGGCACGACGCGGCCGCCCGGGCGCAGGGTTGCCCGGGCGGCCGACAGTCACCCCAACCGGGGCGCGGGTCTCAGCCGTTGACGAAGTCCTCGCGGGCCAGCAGGCCCGTGTCGGGGTTGTCGGTGAAGACGCCGTCGATGCCCGTCGCGAAGTACGTCCGGTAGGCGCCGAAGACGTCACCGTAGGCGTCCGCGTCGGTGCCCTTGCGGAAGCTCGTCGGCAGGAAGGGGTTCTCGTTGCGCATCGTGTAGGGGTGCAGGATCAGCCCGACCTTGTGCGCGTCGGCGACCAGCGTGGTGGGCTGGGTGAGGTTGCCGTTCGCGTCCTTCGGGATGACCAGGTCCAGGGTGGGGCCGATGCCCTGGGCGTAGGAGGCGATCTCCCTGAGGCCGGCCGGCTTGACCAGGTCGGCGACCGTGCGCGGGTCACCCGTCTCGACGAAGTCCCAGGGGCGGGTGGCCGCACCGGAGAGCAGGACGACCAGCGGGTTGTCGACGAGCTTGTTCAGCCGCTGGATGCTGGTCGGCTCGAAGGACTGGAGGATGACGGGCGAGTTCCGCCGGTCCTTGCCGTACTTGTGCAGCACCTTGGCGACCCGCTCCTCCAGGGCGAGGCCCTGCTTGCGGAAGTAGGTGGGGTGCTTGAGCTCGGGGTAGATCCAGACCTGCTTGCCGCGCTTGCGGCTCTGCTCGTCCTGCCACCTCAGGACCTCTTCGAAGGTGGGGATCTCCCAGCGGCCGTTGTAGAGGGTGTTGTGCGGGCGGTTGGCCGGGATGCGCTCGATCGCGCGCAGGGTCTTCAGCTCGGCGAGCGTGAAGTCCTCGGTGAACCAGCCGGTGGTGGCGACACCGTCGAGGGACTTCGTCTTCTTGCGGTCGGCGAACTCGGGATGGTTCGCGACGTCGGTCGTGCCGCCGATCTCCGGCTCGTGCCGGCAGACGAGGTGGCCGTCCTTGGTGGGCACCAGGTCGCCCGCCTCGATGATGTCGGCGCCCATGTCGAGGGCCAGCTGGTAGGAGCCGAGGGTGTGCTCGGGCCGGTAGCCGCTGGCACCACGGTGGCCGATGATCGTCGGCTTGGGCAGGCTCTTCAGGCCGCCGCCCGAGCCGCCATGCCGTGCCTCGGCCGCTCTCGCCGTACCGGACAGCCCGAGGACCGCTCCGCCCGCGCCGAGCACAGCCGCGCCGAGAAGCATCCGCCGTCCGGTGACGCCCGTCTGCTCGTTCTCCTGGGTTCCCATGAGGGCCCTCCTGACCGTCCGCCCATTTCAGTGCGGGCCGATCGTAGGTGCGTGTCCATGACGGATGGGAGACCTGCGGCGGAACTCGCGGGTGATGCTGAATGTCGTACCGGAACGGTGAGGTGACGGCCCGTCGGAATGCCTACGGCTGTCCGGGGAACGCGTCCGGTAGGCCCTCGGGGCGATGTCCGTCACATCATGGCGAACGCGTTACGTGCCGTTCTCGGCGTGCCACCGCAGGTAAACGTGCGTCAACAGTGCGTAAGGCGTAGGTGAAGTCGGCCCACCCGATGTGCGGGACCCGGGGAACCGCGAGTATCGTCCTCACCTGCACAGACTTATACCGAATCCCTTGACACCGGAGGGCCCGTTGTCCCGCTTCGCGCTCATCAAGGCAGTGCTCGGACCGATCATGCGCCTGATGTTCCGCCCACAGGTGGAGGGCGCGGAGCACATCCCGGGCGACGGTCCGGTCATCCTGGCCGGCAACCACCTCACGTTCATCGACTCGATGATCCTGCCGCTGGTCTGCGACCGTCAGGTCCTGTTCATCGGCAAGGACGAGTACGTCACCGGCAAGGGGCTCAAGGGCAGGCTGATGGCCTGGTTCTTCACCGGCGTCGGCATGATCCCCGTCGACCGTGACGGCGGCCGTGGCGGCGTGGCCGCGCTGATGACCGGGCGCCGGATCCTGGAGGAGGGCAATGTCTTCGGGATCTACCCCGAGGGCACGCGCTCTCCCGACGGACGGCTGTACCGGGGGCGCACCGGCATCGCGCGCCTGACGCTGATGACCGGCGCGCCGGTCGTCCCGTTCGCGATGATCGGCACGGACAAGATCCAGCCGGGTGGGGCGGGGATGCCCCGGCCGCGCAAGGTCACGGTCCGCTTCGGCGAGGCGATGGAGTTCTCGCGGTACGAGGGGATGGACCGGGACCGGTACGTGCTGCGCGCGGTGACCGACTCCGTGATGGCGGAGGTCATGCGGCTGTCCGGGCAGGAGTACGTGGACATGTACGCGAGCAAGGCCAAGGAAGCGGCGTAGCTCCGCTGGTTCGGCGGGCCGGGGGTCGAGGGGGCCGCGGGTCGTTCTCGGGGTGCGGGTCCGATGTGGCTGGTCGCGCAGTTCCCCGCGCCCCTGAAGGGACGACGACGCCAGGCACATCCGTGGTACGGCGGCCCGGACACCGAGGAGGCCGCGGGTCGTTCTCGGAGTGCGGGTCCGATGTGGCTGGTCGCGCAGTTCCCCGCGCCCCTGAAGGGACGACGACGCCAGGCACATCCGAGGTACGGCGGCCCGAACACCGAGGAGGCCGCGGACTGCCTTCGGATGCGCGCCCGTGCGGTGGAGCCGTGATTCAGACACAGCCCCGCGCCCTGAAGGGCGCGGGGAAGGTCGGTCGCTCAAGGCCTCAGGCGGCGTTGTCCAGCCGCTGGCCGCGGAGCAGGAACCACGCTGCCACCGCCGCAGCGAGCAGTACGGCCGCTCCGGCTCCCGCCGCGAGGGCGAGACCGTCGACGAAGGAACTCCGGGCGGCGTCCAGCATCACCTCGGACGTCTGCGCCGGCATTCCCGCCGCCGCTTCCACCGCACCACCCAGTGACTCGTGCGCCTCCGTCGGAGTGCCCGCCGGACCCGTGAAGTCGCGGTAGACGCCCGTCACGATCGAGCCCAGCACCGCGATACCCAGAGCGGCACCCAACTCGTACGCCGTCTCCGACACCGCCGACGCCGCGCCCGCCTGCTCCTTCGGAACGCTGGAGAGGATCACGTCCGACGTCACCGTGAAGGAGAAGCCCGCGCCGACGCCGACCACCAGCAGGGCGGCGCCCAGCAGCGGGTAGCCGGTCGAACGGTCGATGACCGTGAGTGCGGCCAGGGCGAGGCCGATGGCCGCGAGGCCGCCGGAGACGACGGCCCGTACCGAGTAGCGGCGGGCCACGCGACCGGCGATCAGGCCGGCGACGACCGCGCCGATCGCGGCGGGCAGCTCGGCGAGGCCCGCCTCGAACGGGCCCCTGCCCTGTACGAGTTGCAGGAACTGGGAGAGGAAGAACACCAGGCCGGACAGGCCGAGGATGGTCAGCAGGTCGGCCAGCACCGCGCCGCTGAAGCCGCGGTGACGGAACAGTCGCATGTCCAGCAGCGGGGCGGGCAGGGTGAGCTGGCGGCGCACGAAGCCGTACAGCGCGGCGGCGCCCAGCAGGCCCGCGGCGACCATCACCCAGGTGAAGCCGACCGCGGCCGCCTCCTTGACGGCGTACACGACACCGATCATGCCGACGAGGGACAGGACGACGCTGATCATGTCCCACGGACCGGGGTTCGGGTTGCGCGACTCGGGCAGCAGCTTGATGCCGACGACCACGAGGACGGCCATCACGGGCAGGTTGATCAGGAAGACCGAGCCCCACCAGAAGTGTTCGAGCAGGAAGCCACCGACGATCGGGCCGACGGCCGTACCGGCGGAGGCGGTCGCGCCCCAGATGCCGATGGCGAGGCTGCGTTCGCGCGGGTCGTGGAAGAGGTTGCGGATCAGGGCGAGCGTGGCCGGCATCAGCGTGGCGCCGGCGACACCGAGCAGGGCCCGGGCGACGATCATCATCTCCGGCGTCGTCGCATAGGCGTTGAGCACGGACACCGCGCCGAACGCCGTTGCGCCGACGAGCAGGATCCGCTTGCGGCCTATTCGGTCGCCGAGGCTGCCCATCGACACCAGCAGGCCTGCGATGACGAAGGAGTAGACGTCGCCTATCCACAGCAGCTGGGTGCCGGAAGGCTTCAGGTCCTCGCTGATGTAGGGGGTCGCGAGGCCGAGGACGGTCGCGTCCACGGCCACCAGCAGCACGGCGAGGACGAGGACGGACAGCGCGAGCCAACGGCCGGGGCGCTTGGTCACCGCCTCGGTCTTGGTCGCCGACTGCAGGGTGCTGGTCATGATTCCTCTCTTCTGAGCGCGCCGCCGAGCAACAGCTCGACGATCATGTGGTGGAAGTCGTTGGGCGCGACCTTGCCGCTCTGCACGACCCAGGCGCCGGAGGCGAGCAGGCCGAACAGAGCCTCGGTGAGCCACGTGGGTGTGAGGTCGATCCGGAACTCGCCGTTGTCCTGTCCGCGCCGGAACAGCGCGGCGATACGGCCGTCGATCCGCGACCAGCCCTCGTTCACCTCCTCGCCCTCGAACAGCTGGTTCTCGGTGTAGAGGAAGGCGAGGAGCCCGGCTGCGGGCTCGATCCCGCGGACGAGACGTCGTACGGCGTCACCGGCCGGCCCCTCGTCCAGCCGCGCCGAGTCCACCGCGGCCTCGCACTCCGCGATGCCGAGCGACTCCAGCGCCCGGACGAGCGCGTCGCGCCCGGCGAACTGCCGGTGCAGTGTGGCGCGGCTGATCCCGGCGGCCTTGGCGACCTCGTCCATGGTCGCGGTGGATTTGCGGGTCAGCAGTGCGGCAGCACTGCGGAGTACGTGGTCACGATCGACGGCCATGAGACAACCATAACCCATGTGAGACATCATTGTCTCATTCAAGGCATGCGAAGCTCATGGCCGCCTGCTCGCAGAGGGTCTCAGTGCCAGGGCAGCTGCCCGCGCCGCTCCCAGTACGCGCCCGGCTCCTCCACCAGCGCGGCCAGCTTCTCCAGCTGACCGTCGTCGAGATCCACGACGGCGGCGTGCAGATTGGACGCGAGCTGTACGGTCGTCGCGGCTCCGGAGAGGACCACGCCGGCCCAGGGTCGGCGCAGGATCAGCGCCAGGGCGACGGCGTCACACCCGAGGGACGTCTCCTCGGCCACGGCCTTCAGCGCGTCGGGCGCATACGGGTCCGCGAGCCGCCCGTTGGCCATGCCCTCCTTGACGATCACTGTGAGCCCGGCGTCATGGGCCTCGGCGAGGGCGGGTTCGGCCGAGGTCTCCAGGGCGTTGTACGTCGACTGGACGGTACGGAAGAGCGGCTCGCCGTCGACCGTCACGGCGAGGGCGGCGCGGATCGCCTCGGCCTGGGCGGGGCCGCTGGTGGAGAAGCCGACGGTGAGGCCCTGGGCGGCGGCTTCGGCCAGCCTGGCGTGCAGGTCCTTGTCGGTGAGGGCAGGGCTGTCCGGGGTCACCGAATGGATCTGGTAGAGGTCGAGCCGGTTGCCGAGGAGGGCGTCGGTCTCGGCGCGCTGCCGTTCGTACGTCTCGAGGCCGTGGTCCTTGACCTCGTGCTGCTCGGCGTCGGTGGTCCAGTCGGCGGTGTACGTGTAGCCCCATTTGCTGCCCACGACGATGTCGTCGAATGCGGGACGGGCGTTCAGCCAGTCGGCCAGGAACTCCTCGGAACGGCCGTAGGAGCGGGCCGCGTCGAAGTAGCGGACGCCCTGGGCGTAGGCGGCGTCGAGAAGTTCGTGGGTGCGGGTGCGCAGCGCCTCGGCACTGCGGTTCTCCCCAAGGTCGGTCTCTCTGCCGAGGTTGATGTAGCCGGGGCGGCCGACGGCGGCGAGGCCCAGTCCGATGTGGCAGGTGGGGGTTGTTGCTGTGGCCAGTCGGGCGAAGGGCATCGCGGGCTCCGTTCGGTCGGGTCCGGTACGGCTTCCGAACAACGTAACCCGCGATGACGCTGCACTTGCTGAACGGGGCGCCCAGGAGCTCGGGTGGTGCGGCTCCTGGGCGGGTGCGGAGTCGTCGTGGCCTGTCGCGCCCGCACGGCGGAGCCGCAAATCGATACGGCCCCGCCCCTTCAGGGTGTCCTCTACCGCTTGTCTTTGGCCGTCGCCCACTCGTGCTGGGCCGCCACGTCCTGCTTCACCTCGGCCAGCTGGATCGCCACCGCGCTCGGGGCGGTGCCCCCACGGCCGTTCCTGGAAGCCAGGGCGCCCGGCACGTTCAGCACCGAGCGCACGTCCGGTGTGAGGTGGGCGGAGATCTTCGCGAACTGGTCGTCCGTCAGGCCGTCGAGTTCCTTGCCCTCGGCCTCGGCGACCTTGACGCACTCGCCGGCGACCTCGTGGGCGACGCGGAACGGGACGCCCTGCTTGACCAGCCACTCGGCGATGTCCGTGGCGAGGGAGAAGCCGGCCGGAGCCAGTTCCTCCATGCGCTCGCGGTTGACGGTGAGGGTGGCCATCATGCCGGTGAAGGCGGGGAGCAGGACCTCCAGCTGGTCGCAGGAGTCGAAGACGGGCTCCTTGTCCTCCTGGAGGTCGCGGTTGTAGGCGAGGGGCAGGGCCTTGAGCGTGGCCAGCAGACCCGTCAGGTTGCCGATCAGGCGGCCGCTCTTGCCGCGCGCCAGCTCCGCGATGTCCGGGTTCTTCTTCTGCGGCATGATCGACGAGCCCGTGGAGAACGCGTCGTGCAGGGTCACGAAGGAGAACTCCTTCGTGTTCCAGATGATGATCTCCTCGGCGATCCGGGAGAGGTTCACGCCGATCATCGCGGTGATGAAGGCGAACTCGGCGACGAAGTCACGGGAGGCCGTGCCGTCGATCGAGTTGGCGGAGGACCCGTGCTCGAAGCCGAGGTCCTTCGCCACCGCCTCCGGGTCCAGGCCGAGGGACGAGCCCGCCAGGGCGCCCGAGCCGTACGGCGAGACCGCCGTCCGCTCGTCCCACTGGCGCAGCCGCTCGGCGTCCCGGGACAGGGACTGGACGTGGGCCAGCACGTGGTGGGCGAAGAGCACCGGCTGGGCGTGCTGCAGGTGGGTGCGGCCGGGCATCGCCACGTCGGGGTGGGCCTCGGCGAGGCCGACCAGAGCGTCCTGGAGATCGGCGATCAGGCCGCCGACGATGCGGGCGTGGTCGCGCAGATACATCCGGAACAGCGTCGCCACCTGGTCGTTCCTCGACCGGCCGGCGCGCAGCTTGCCGCCCAGGTCCGGGCCGAGGCGCTCCAGCAGGCCGCGCTCCAGGGCGGTGTGGACGTCCTCGTCGGCGATCGTGCCCACGAAGGAGCCGTCGGCCACGTCCGCCTCGAGCTGGTCCAGCCCGGCGATCATCCGCGTCAGCTCGTCCTGCGTGAGCAGCCCCGCCTTGTGCAGCACGCGCGCGTGGGCACGCGAACCGGCGATGTCGTACGGCGCCAGCCGCCAGTCGAAGTGGACGGATGCGGACAGCTTGGCCAGTGCCTCGGCGGGACCGTCGGCGAAACGGCCGCCCCAGAGCCGGACGTCACCGCTGTTGCTGCTCACTTGCGTTGCTCCTAGGGAGGGTTGGTCGGCGTTGCGCCGGGTCGACGTCAGGCTATGCCCGCGACGGACGCTGAGCGGGAATGCTCGACGACAGGCTGTTGCATGAGTATGCAGAGCCCTGCATGATTCGTCAATCCCGGTCGGCGTGGGCGGGAATTTTGGCCGCCCGTTGAACGCGGGAAACCGCTTACCCGTACCTCTCGCCGAACGCAGGCGCCGCGTTTGTAAAGAAGAAGACACCCCCGAACCCGAGTGAGGCATCCGCATGTCCAGGGCTCTTCCGAAGTACAACAAGCGTCGCGTCGCGTTCGTCGGCGGCGCCGCCGCGGTGGCGCTGTCCGGCACGGTGATCGCCGGTTTCGCCCTGGCCGGGGAGACGACATCGTCCTCGAAGAGCGCCGGCACGAACGCCCGGACGCTGGCCGGCCCCGGCACCATCTCGTGCCCGGACGTGACCGGTGAGCTGCCCGCGGTCCCGGCGTCCGCGCAGGCCGAGGTCGACCGCAACCTCGCCCAGCTCCAGACCCAGATCCAGGAAGCCAACCAGCGCCTCGTCGACACCGTCGGCCAGGGCGGCCCCAACTTCGTCCAGAACGCCATCCTCGGCCCCCTCGAGGACAAGCGCGTCGCCGCCCTCAACCGCATCGAGACCGCCATCGGCCGCACGGCCGCGAAACCCGAGGGGCTGGAGGCATTCGCCGCCTGCACGCTCAACGCCGAGGGCGGTGCGGGCGCGGGCGAGGAGGCCGGCGCCGGTGCGGAAGCGGGCGCAGGCGAGGACGCCGGGGCGGGCGCGGAGGCCGGCGCCGGCGACGAGGCCGGGGCCACCCCGGGCGGTGCCGCCACGGAGGAGGCCGGCGGTGCTGCGGGCGAGGAGGGCGGCGGTGCCGCGGGCGAGGCAGGGGCCGCCGGCGTCGGCACGATCAGCTGCCCGGACGTGACCGGCGAGCTGCCCGCGGTCCCGGCATCGGCGCAGGCCGAGGTCGACCGCAACCTCGCCCAGCTCCAGACCCAGATCCAGGAAGCCAACCAGCGCCTCGTCGACACCGTCGGCCAGGGCGGCCCCAACTTCGTCCAGAACGCCATCCTCGGCCCCCTCGAGGACAAGCGCGTCGCCGCCCTCAACCGCATCGAGACCGCCATCGGCCGCACGGCCGCAAAGCCCGAGGGGCTGGAGGCATTCGCCGCCTGCACACTCACCCGCTGACGTGACAGGCAGCCATGGCCGCCCCGTTGGCACGCCGGCCGGGGCGGCCATGGTGACTTCAAATGGACCCCGCAATTCCTTAGACAGGCGAACGACCCGCGTCCATACTCGGTTGACGTGGGAAAAACTTACGAACGCATAGACGGCAGGCTGCGGACCTTCATCGAGGAGCAGCCCCTCTTCTTCACCGCGACCGCTCCGCTGTCCGGCGACGGCACGGTCAACCTCTCCCCCAAGGGGCTCAAGGGTTCCTTCGCGATCCTCGACGAACTGACCGTCGCCTACCTCGACTTCGCCGGCTCCAACGCCGAGACCGTCGCGCATCTGCGGGAGAACGGGCGGATCACCCTGATGTGGTGCGCCTTCCAGGGCCCGCCGAACATCGTCCGTGTCCACGGCCGCGGTGACGCCGTCTTCCGCGACGACCCGCGGTTCAAGGAGCTGCTCGGGCACTTTCCCGACATCGACCCGTCCCTGCACGGGCTGCGCGCCATCATCGTGGTCCGGGCCGACGTCATTCGCGACTCTTGCGGGTACGCGGTGCCCCTGATGACGTACGACGAGGACCGCGACCTGCACGGCAAGCGGTTCGCGCGGGAGGACGACGACTCGCTGAGCGCGTACTTCAGCAAGAAGGAGTACATCGCGACCAGCCTGGATGGCCTACCCGGGCTGCCGTTGCCGCTCCCGCCCTCTAGCGTCTGAGCCATGCGCCCCGGTGCCGTAGCCCTCGCGTCCGCGTCCCTCCTCGTGCTCGGCGCCGCCCCCGGCGCCGGAACGCCGAAACCGCTGCCCGCACGCATGGCCGACACCGGTGGCGGCACCCAGCTGATCACCGCCGTGGCGCCGAGGAAGGGCTCGACGTCGGGCACGCTCACCTGGTGGGACCGGGTCGGCGGGACGTGGGTGCAGGCCGGTTCGGCGCCGGCCCGTTTCGGGGCGAAGGGGCTCGTCGAGGGGACCGGCCGCAAGCAGGGCACGAACACGACACCGACGGGGCTGTACGGGCTGCCGTACGCCTTCGGCATCAAGGCGGCGCCGCGCGGCACGGCGTACAAGTACCGGCGGGTGCACCAGGACTCCTGGTGGTGCCAGGACAACGACTCCCGCGCCTACAACCGCTGGAGCGAACCGCTGGCCCGCGACTGCCGTGCCGCCGAGTCCGAGCACCTGGTCTCCTACGGCGCGCTGTACGCCCACGCGCTCGTCATCGCCTTCAACTACGAGCGCCCCGTGAAGGGCCGCGGCGCCGGCATCTTCCTCCATGTGAAGGGGCGCACGGCGACGGCCGGTTGTGTGTCGGTGTCCGAGGCGGCCATGAAGCGGATCCTCAAGTGGGCCGATCCGGGACGGAAGCCGCACATCGCGATCGGGACGGCGAGCGGGGCCACGGCGATCACCCGTTACTGAGAAAGCACCACTGAACACACCGACCTCCCCGCACGTACCTCTGGGCCAAGGGACCACGCCCATCACCACCCCCTTGCTCCCGTCCCCGGAGGAACCGTGACCACCACGCTCGCAGGCGGCCGTGCCGCTCGCCGCCAGACGATGCGCCGCATCCGCCCGCGCCGCTCCCCGGCCGTCCCTCTGGTGATCGCCCTATGGGCGGGCGCGGCGGCGGTGCTGTGGTTGTGGTGGGACAACACGCCGTCCCTCGCGGACAACACGGCCAAGATCATCGCCGCGGGCCGGATCACCGGCCTGCTCGCCGGCTACCTGATGGCGCTCGTGGTGCTCCAGATGGCCCGGGTGCCCGCGCTGGAGCGACGCGTGGGCTCGGACCGGGTCGCGCGCTGGCACGCGATGAGCGGGCGCTACACCATCTGTCTGGTCATCGCGCACGTCTTCCTCATCATGTGGGGATACGCGCTCCAGGCCGGCAAGACGCTCGGCGACGTCGTCCAGCAGACGATCGACTCGGTCAACACGCTGCCGGACATGGGCAAGGCGGCGATCGGCACGGGGCTGCTGTTCTTCATCGCGTTCATCTCGATCGGGGGCATCCGCCGCCGCATCCCGTACGACACCTGGTACCACGTGCACCTGCTGACGTACGCGGCGGTGTTCCTGACGTTCTGGCACCAGATCTCCACCGGCAACGAGTTCGCCGTCGAGCCGACCGCGAAGACCTTCTGGTACGGGCTGTACGGCGTGGTCACCGCGCTGGTGGTCTGGTACCGGATCCTCACGCCGATCCGCCTCAACGTGCGGCACCGGATGTACATCGAGGCGGTCATCGAGGAGACGCCGGGCATCGTGTCCGTGCTGATCGGCGGGCGCAAGCTGCACCGGATCGGGGCGGAGGCCGGGCAGTTCTTCCGGTGGCGGTTCAAGGCGCCCGGGATGCGGTTCAGCTCCCACCCGTACTCGCTGTCGGCGGCGCCCCGCCCCGACATGCTGCGGATCACGGTCAAGGCGATCGGCGACCACACGTCGCGGCTGCGTGACCTGAAGCCCGGCACCAAGGTGTGGGCCGAGGGGCCGTACGGCGCGCTGACCGCCCAGCGACGCAGCCGCGGCAAGGTGCTGCTGGTCGCCGGCGGGGTCGGCATCACCCCGATGCGGGCCCTGTTCGAGACGCTGCCGGGCGCGTCCGGCGACATCACCCTGCTCTACCGGGCCAACAGCACCCAGGACCTGGCGCTGTGGGACGAGCTCTCCAAGATCGCCGACGAGCGGGGTGCCCGGCTGATGTACGCGGTCAACAGCCCGGACGGGGAGCGGCCCGACATCTCGGCCGAGCGGTTGCAGCAGAAGCTGCCCGACATCGACCAGCACGACGTGTTCATGTGCGGGCCGGCCGGCTTCGCGCAGTCCGTCTACGAAGCACTACGCGGCGCGGGTGTGCCCGCCCGCCGCATCCATCACGAGTCGTTCGAGATGTGAGCGACGGGACTTCGAGACTTCAAGACTTCAGGAGCTGTAGAAGCCATGAGGAAGAGTCACCCGATCCGCCGCGTTGTGCTGGCCGGCGCCGCCACCGTGTCCGGGATCGTGCTGCTGCTGTCGCTGAAGCCCGCGACCGACCCGGGCTCCGCGCAGGCGGCGGGCGTCGGCGCACCGCCGGCGGCCTCGGCCCAGGGCGGCGCCCAGGCGGCGTCCGGCACGGTCACCGGTGACGCGGCGCAGACCCAGTACGGGGCCGTGCAGGTGCGGCTGACCGTGGCCAACGGAAAGATCACCAAGGCCGAGGCGGTCCAGGCACCCAAGGGCGGCCAAAGCGACCAGATCACCGCGAACGCCGTACCCAAGCTCAACCAGGCGGTGGTCACCGCGCAGAGCGCGAACGTCGACGCCGTGTCCGGGGCGACGTACACCAGCGCCGGCTACAAGAAGTCCGTCCAGTCGGCGATCGACAAGGCGAACGCGAGCGCCGGCTCCCAGGGTTCGGGCGGCTCCGCCCAGGCCGCCACCGTCACCGGCGACGCCGTCCAGACCCAGTACGGCGCGGTCCAGGTCCGTGTCACGGTCGCCGGCGGGAAGATCACCAAGGCCGAGGCGGTCCAGGCACCCAAGGGCGGCCAAAGCGACCAGGTCACCGCCAACGCCGTACCCAAACTCAACCAAGCCGCCGTCGCCACCGGAACCGCCGACATCGACGCCGTCTCCGGTGCCACCTACACCAGTGCCGGCTACAAGGAATCCCTCCAGTCGGCCCTGGACAAGGCGCAGGCGAGCTCCGGCTCGTCGCAGGGCGCCGGCTCCGAGGGTTCGGGTGGCGGCGCCGCTCAGGCCCGCACGGTCACCGGCAGCGTCTCCCAGACCCAGTACGGCGCGGTCCAGGTCCGTGTCACGGTCGCCGGCGGGAAGATCACCAAGGCCGAAGCGGTCCAGGCACCCAAGGGCGGCCAAAGCGACCAGGTCACCGCCAACGCCGTACCCAAACTCAACCAAGCCGCCGTCGCCACCGGAACCGCCGACATCGACGCCGTCTCCGGAGCCACCTACACCAGTGCCGGCTACAAGGAATCCCTGCAGTCCGCTCTGGACCAGGCCGGTGGCTGACACGGTGGTGGAACCGACACAAGCTCCCGCCGCGGTGCGTCATGCGGAGGAGGTCATGGGGACGGTCTTCTCCTTCGACGTCCGCGGCGGGGACCCCGATGCCGTGCAGGCGGCGCTGGGAGAGGCGGTCGCCGGACTGCACCGGGTCGACGAGGTGTTCAGCACCTACCGCGACGACAGCCAGATCTCCCGGCTGGCGCGCGGTGAGCTGACCGTCGAGGAGTGTGATCCGGAGGTCGCCGCGGTGCTGGAGCTGGGCGCCGAGGCGGAACGGCTCAGCGAGGGCTGGTTCAGCACGAGGTACGAGGGCCGCCTCGACCCGACCGGCATCGTCAAGGGCTGGTCCGCCGAACGCGCGGCCCGCCACCTCGCCGGGGTCCCCGGCGTGACGGGCGTCAGCCTCAACGGCGGCGGCGACGTCCAGCTGCTGGGCGTGCCGGGCCCTCAGCGCCCCTGGCGGGTGGGCGTCTCCGACCCGCTCCGCCCCGGCGGCCTGGCAGCAGTCATCTCGGCCGCCGGCACGTCCGAACTGGCGGTCGCCACCTCCGGCACGGCAGAACGGGGCGACCACATCGTCGACCCCCGCACGGGCCGCTCAGCGGTGACGGACCTGGTGGCGGTGACGGTGGTGGCACCGAGCCTGACCTGGGCGGACTGCTGGGCGACGGCGGCGTTCGCGATGGGTTCGCGGCAGGGCCTGCGCTGGCTGGAGTCGCTGCCCGACGTGGAGGCCCTGCTGATCACGGCGGGCGACGAGGTGAGATGCACGGGAGGCCTCGCATCTCGACTCGGGTGAGTCGAGATGCCAGGGGGCGCGGGGGACCCACCGCCCCCGCTCAGTGGCCGTTCTGAGCCAACCTCAGCAAGTGATCGGCCAGGGCCTGACCCCCCGTGGGGTTCCGGCTGATCAGCATCAACGTATCGTCACCGGCGATCGTCCCCAGGATGTCCTGCAACTCGGCCTGATCGATGGCCGATGCCAGGAACTGCGCAGCCCCCGGAGGGGTACGCAGGACCACGAGATTCGCAGAGGCCTCCGCGGAGATGAGCAGCTCCTGCGACAACCGCCGCATCCGCTCCTCCTTCGCCGACTCCCCGAGCGGTGCCCGAGGGGTGCGAAAGCCCCCCTCGCTCGGCACCGCGTAGATCAGGTCACCGTCGTTGTTGCGGATCTTCACCGCGTTGAGCTCGTCCAGATCCCGGGAGAGCGTCGCCTGAGTGACGCTCAGCCCGTCGTCCGACAGCAGCTTCGCCAGCTGACTCTGCGAGCGCACGGGCTGCCGGTTGAGGATGTCCACGATCCGGCGGTGGCGTGCGGTGCGGGTCTGCGGCACGGCAGGCCCGACGGCCCCGTTCGCCTCGTTGTGCCCGTGGTCCTGCGCCTGACTCATCGTCGTCTCATTCTCCGGATCCGTCCCCGTTGGCTTGGTCCAGGATGCCGGGAAGGGCCTGAAGAAGCGCCTCCACTTCATCGTCCCCGAGGTTCAGCGGCGGCATGAGCCGTACGACATCGGGGGCGGGCGCGTTCACCAGGAAACCGGCGTCCTGAGCCACCTGCTGCACCTTGGCGGCGTGCGGCTCGGTGAGCACGATACCCAGGAGCAGTCCCGCGCCCCGGACATAACCGATCAACGGGTGGCCAAGCGCCTCGATCCCGTCCCGCAACTTCTCGCTCTGCCGCTTGACGTTCTCCAGCAACCCTTCGTTCGCGATGGTGTCCAGCACGGCAAGACCCGCGGCACACGCGACCGGGTTCCCGCCGAAGGTCGTCCCGTGCTGGCCGGGCTGCAGCAGCTCCGCGGCCCGCCCGAAGGCGACCGTCGCGCCCAGCGGCAGCCCGCCGCCGAGCTGCTTGGCCAGGGTGACCACGTCGGGCAGCACACCCTCGTGGGCCTGGTACGCGAACCAGTGCCCCGACCGCCCGACGCCGGTCTGGACCTCGTCCAGCACCAGCAGCGAGCCGGTCGCGGCCGTGATGGCCCGGGCCGCCCTGAGGTAGCCGGCGGGCGGCACGACGACCCCGTTCTCGCCCTGGACCGGCTCGATGATCACAAGCGCGGTCTCCTCGGTGACCGCGGCGGCCAATGCCTGCGCGTCCCCGTACGGCACGTGCGTGACATCGCCGGGCAGCGGCAGGAAGGGCTCCTGCTTGGCGGGCTGGCCGGTGAGCGCGAGGGCGCCCATGGTCCGGCCGTGGAAGCCGCCGTCGGTGGCGACCATGTGGGTCCGCCCGGTCAGCCGGCCGATCTTGAACGCGGCCTCGTTGGCCTCGGCGCCGGAGTTGCAGAAGAAGACCTTGCCGTCCCGGCCGAAGAGCTGGAGCAGCCGCTCGGCGAGGGCGACGGTCGGCTCGGCCATGAAGAGGTTGGAGATGTGGCCGAGGGAGGCGACCTGCTTGCTCACCGCCTCCGCGATCGCGGGGTGGGCGTGGCCGAGCGCGTTGGTGGCGATGCCGCCGACGAAGTCGAGGTACTGCCGGCCCTCGGTGTCCCAGACCTTGAGGCCCGCACCGCGGACGAGGGGCAGCCGCGGGGTGCCGTAGTTGTTCATGAGCGAGCCCTGCCAGCGCTGGGTGAGCTCCTGATTGCCGGTCATTCGGCATCCCCCTCTTCGGCGTCCGGCACGACCATCGTGCCGATGCCCTCGTCGGTGAAGATCTCCAGCAGGATCGAGTGCTGGACCCGGCCGTCGATGACGCGGGCGGTGGTCACGCCGCCCCGGACCGCGTGCAGGCAGCCCTCCATCTTCGGCACCATGCCGGAGGACAACTCCGGCAGCAGCTTCTCCAGTTGGGAAGCGGTGAGGCGGCTGATCACCTCGTCGGAGTGGGGCCAGTCCTCGTAGAGGCCCTCGACGTCGGTGAGGACCATGAGGGTTTCGGCGCCCAGCGCAGCAGCGAGTGCCGCAGCCGCCGTATCAGCATTGACGTTGTAGACATGTCCGTCGTCCTGGCTTCGGGCGATCGACGAGACGACCGGGATCCGGCCGTCGGCCAGCAGGGCCTCGATCGCGCCCGTATCGATGTCGGTGATCTCGCCGACCCGTCCGATGTCGACGAGCTCGCCGTCGATCTCGGGCTGGTGCCGGGTGGCGGTGATGGTGTGCGCGTCCTCGCCGGTCAGGCCGACGGCCAGCGGGCCGTGCTGGTTGAGCAGCCCGACCAGTTCCCGCTGGACCTGTCCGGCCAGCACCATCCGTACGACGTCCATGGCGTCCTCGGTGGTCACCCGGAGCCCCGCCTTGAACTCGCTGACGATGCCGTGCTTGTCGAGGGCGGCGCTGATCTGCGGGCCGCCGCCGTGCACGACGACCGGCTTGAGGCCGGCGTGGTGCAGGAAGACGACGTCCTGGGCGAAGGCGGCCTTCAGGTCCTCGTCGACCATGGCGTTGCCGCCGAACTTGATGACGACGGTCTTGCCGTTGTGCCGGACCAGCCAGGGCAGCGCCTCGATGAGGATCTGGGCCTTGGGGAGCGCGGTGTGCTTGCGCGCGGGTGGATTGCTCATGAGGAGTAGGCGCTGTTCTCGTGGACGTAGTCGGCGGTGAGGTCGTTGGTCCAGATGGTGGCGGTCTCGGACCCGGCGGCGAGGTCGGCGACGATGTGCACCTCGCGGTAGCGCATGTCGACCTTCTCGCGGTCCTCGCCGACGCCGCCGTTCTTGCACACCCAGACGCCGTTGATGGCGACGTTCAGCTGGTCGGGCTCGAAGGCCGCGGCCGTCGTGCCGATCGCGGACAGGACGCGGCCCCAGTTGGGGTCCTCGCCGTGGAGGGCGCACTTGAGCAGGTTGTTGCGGGCGATGGAGCGGCCCACCTCGACGGCGTCGTCCTCGGTCGCGGCGTTGACGACCTCGACCTTGATGTCCTTGCTGGCGCCCTCGGCGTCCCGGATCAGCTGCTGACCGAGGTCGTCACAGACGGTCCGTACGGCCTCGGCGAACTCCTCGTACTCCGGGGTGACGTCGGCCGCCCCGGAGGCGAGCAGCAGCACCGTGTCGTTGGTGGACATGCAGCCGTCGGAGTCGACACGGTCGAAGGTCGTGCGCGTCGCCGCCCGGAGCGCCCTGTCCAGTACGTCGCTGTCGAGGACGGCGTCGGTGGTCAGGACGACGAGCATGGTGGCCAGGCCCGGGGCGAGCATGCCGGCGCCCTTGGCCATCCCGCCGACGGTCCAGCCGTCCTTGGTCACGACGGACGTCTTGTGGACGGTGTCGGTGGTCTTGATGGCGATGGCCGCCTTCTCGCCGCCGTGCTCGGAGAGCTGGTCGGCGGCGGTCTCGACGCCGGGGAGCAGCTTGTCCATGGGCAGCAGGACGCCGATCAGACCCGTCGAGCAGACGGCGACCTCGATGGCGCCCCGGCCGAGCACCTCGGCGACCTTCTCGGCGGTGGCGTGGGTGTCCTGGAAGCCCTTGGGGCCCGTACAGGCGTTGGCGCCACCGGAGTTGAGGACGACGGCGGACACCGCGCCGCTCTTCAGTACCTGCTCGGACCACAGCACCGGCGCTGCCTTCACACGGTTGGAGGTGAAGACACCGGCGGCGGCACGGCGGGGCCCGGTGTTGACCACGAGGGCCAGGTCCGGGTTGCCGTTCTCCTTGATCCCGGCGGCGATGCCCGCCGCCGTGAATCCCTTTGCGGCCGTGACGCTCACGGTGCGACTCCGATCGTGGAAAGCCCGGTGTTCTCGTGAAACCCGAGGGCGATGTTCATGCTCTGGACGGCACCACCGGCCGTGCCCTTGGTCAGGTTGTCGATGGCGCTGATCGCGATGATGCGGTTCGCGGCGGCGTCGAATGCGACCTGCACCTGAACGGCGTTCGAACCGTAGACGGACGCCGTGGCGGGCCACTGCCCCTCGGGGAGGAGGTGGACGAAGGGCTCGTCGGCGAGGGCCTTGTCGTAGGCGGCGCGGACGGACTCGCCGGTCACCCCGTCCGTCGCCTTCGCCGTGCACGTGGCGAGGATGCCGCGGGGCATCGGGGCGAGGGTCGGTGTGAAGGAGACGGAGACCCGCTCCCCCGCCGCCGCGCTGAGGTTCTGGATCATCTCGGGCGTGTGCCGGTGCCCGCCGCCAACGCCGTACGGCGACATGGAGCCCATGACCTCGCTGCCCAGCAGGTGGGGCTTGGGCGCCTTGCCCGCGCCGGACGTGCCGGAGGCGGCGACGATCACGGCCTCGGGCTCGGCGAGGCCGGCGGCGTAGGCCGGGAAGAGGGCGAGCGAGGCGGCGGTCGGGTAGCAGCCGGGTACCGCGATGCGCTTGGCCCCCTCCAGCGCGGCGCGGCCGCCCGGCAGCTCGGGGAGGCCGTACGGCCAGGTGCCGGCGTGCGGGGAGCCGTAGAACGACTCCCAGTCGCCCGCGTCCTTCAGCCGGAAGTCGGCGCCCATGTCGACGACCAGCACATCCGGGCCGAGCTGCTCGGCGACGGCGGCGGACTGGCCGTGCGGCAGCGCCAGGAAGACGACGTCATGCCCGGCGAGGACCTCGGGGGTGGTCTCCTGGAGGACGCGGTCGGCGAGGGGCAGCAGGTGCGGTTGCAGCGCACCGAGCCGCTGACCCGCGTTCGAGTGCCCGGTCAGGGTCCCTATCTCGACCTCGGGGTGCGCCAGGAGCAGACGCAGCAGTTCCCCGCCCGCGTACCCACTCGCTCCGGCCACTGCCGCACGTACCGCCATGGACTCCTCCTCCTAGATGGCATGACTATACGTTTTGCCGCAGGTTTATGCAATCACCCTTCACCGCGCCCCGCCCCCGGAGCACGCCGGGAAAACCGGCTTTGTCCAGGACATGCCCATGAGCTAGTGTCCCCCGGCGAACATCAGGGGATCACGGCAGGTGGGGGCACATGGCCGAAAAGATCGGCACGCCGGAGAACGGACACAACGCGTGGGGGCAGGCCGTCGCGGCCGTGGCGCTGTTCGCGGCGATCGCCGCCGGTCTGTGGGTGTCCGAGGCGACATCCGGGAACAGTGGCCCCCCGGCTGCCACGTGCTCCGACGAGGAACCCGGCAAGTCGACCGGGCGGGTGACGGGGAAGCAGCTGTGCGAGGCACTGCTGCGTCCCGATCTCGCCGAGTTGCTGGGCACACCGACCGAGACCGCGAAGACCGCCTTCGGCAACGACGGCGCCGCCGGACTCGAAGGCGGCAAGGACATCCCGATGCCCACCGCGGAGGTCGAGTTCGACACCTACACCGTGACGCTGTCGGCCACCTACGACGACCTCCCCGTGACCGCTTCCTATGACGTACTGGGATGGGACGAGACGCAGCGCACGGTGCTGGGCCGTCCGGCGGTCCTGTACTCGAACCGCACCATCAGGATCAACTTCCGCCTCGACGGAGGCGACGCCGAGAGCGGCACCGGCGTCCCGCTGCGTTCCGTCATGGTGGCCCAGGACGCGAAGGACAGCGGCGGCTCCTACGACGTGACCCTGTGGCGTTCGGACGGCATGGTGCCGGACGACGCCGTGCTGCTGCGGGTCGCCGAGCAGGTACTGCCGACGGTCCCGGGATGGACCGCCGGCAGCTGACGCACTCGGTCACCTCTGCTTGATCCTCAGGAACGTCACGGAGTTCGCCGGGAAGGTGTACGTGAACTCGTCGGCGACCCCCGCGAACGTGGACGTCACGGGCGTGACCGGGGCGTCCGTCTCGGTGTTCACCGCGTCCTGGTCGGCGGCCAGGGTGGTGACCCGGGCCTGGGCGGCGACCTCGGCGCCGCCCAGGTCGATCGCCGTGCGAGCGGGGGCCGACCGGGCGTTGACGACCTTGACGATCAGGTCGCCGGTGCGGGCGTCCTTGGTGACGACCTGGCGGAACGGCTCGGCCGGCTTGTCGTCGGTGAAGCTGCCCCACTCCTTGCCGTCGAGATGGAGGGTGACCTGGCGGCCGCGCACCTTGATGTCGATGTCGTAGGCACGGCCCGTCTCGATCGACCCGGCCTTCGTCATCAGCGTGCCCTTGCCGCCGTCCACGGCCTGCTCGATCGCGGACTGGGTGTTGTTCCAGCCGCCCAGGTTCCACCAGTAGTAGTTGCCGGTGTCCTTGACGCCGAAGGCGACGAGGAAGCCCTCCTTGCCGGACTTCTTGGTGGCCTTCACATGCAGGTCGTAGTCGTGCCAGGCCGGGTCGCCGGCCGACACCATGGTGTTCTCGGCGGCCACGTCGGTCTGCACGTACTGACCGTCCTGGACACTCCAGCTGCCGGCGCCCGAGTGCGTCCACTTCGAGGCGTCGCCGGAGAAGTCGTCGCTCAGCAGCGTCGAGCCGTCCGCCGCCGTGACCTTCACGTCGTCGTACGCGGCACTGGTCGCCCACGTCGACAGGCCGACGGCACCGGCGATCGGGCCGCTGACGTCCGGCGTGGTGGTCGCCCTCGAGGGGACGACCCGGTCGCCGACGTTGGTCATGAACAGCTTCTGGACCTCGTAGTTCGTCGAGTTCCAGGAGGCGCGGTTGTTGAACCAGACCAGGTCCGGCCGCCACTGGACGTAGTCCTCGTTGGCGAGCAGCGGGGCGTACGAGGCGAGCTTGACGACGTCCGCGTTGCGCTCCAGGCCGGTCATGAACGCGGCTTCGGAGAGGCTGTTCTTCCAGGCGTTGCCCTGGGAGGCGTACTCACCGAGGAAGACCTTCGGGCCGCTGCGGTCGTAGGAGTCGTAGCGGTCGTTGTTCTGCAGGAACCAGTTGGGGCTGTTGTAGTAGTGCTCGTCGACCATCCCGACGTTCGCCTCGCGGTTCAGCTTCCAGGCGGTGTCGAAGGTCGTGCCGCTGTCGTCCGGGCCGGAGTTGGAGACGACGGTGATGTCCGGGTACTCGGCCTCGATCGCGGCACGGAACTGCTGGAACCGCGCGAAGAACTCGTTCGGAAGGTTCTCCTCGTTGCCGACCTCGATGTGCGTGAGGCGGAACGGCTTGGGGTGGCCCATCTCGGCGCGCACCTTGCCCCACTTCGAGGTCGCCGGGCCCTTGGCGAACTCGATGAGGTCGAGGGCGTCCTGGATGTGCCGCTTCAGCAGCGCCTCGTCGTCGACGGCCTTGTTCTGGCCGCAGCCGGTCACGAGGGCCGGGACGACGGGCAGCGGCATGGCGCCGATGTCCTCGGAGAAGCGGAAGTACTCGTAGTAGCCGAGGCCGTAACTCTGGTTGTAGCCCCAGAAGTTGGCGTTGGTCGCACGCTGCTCGACCGGGCCGACGGTGTCCTTCCACTGGTAGGAGCGCTTGCGCTGCCAGCCGGAGGCCTCGCTGTAGTCCTCCATGGAGCCGGTGTTGACCAGACAGCCGCCGGGGAAGCGCACGAATCCCGGGTGCAGCGCGGCGATCTTCTCCGCGAGGTCCTTGCGCAGGCCGTTCGCCTGGTTCCTGTAGGTGTCGCGCGGGAACAGCGACACCATGTCGAGGGCCGCAGAGTCCGCGGCGGCGACGGCGAGACGGCCGCGGTTGCTGGTGCGGGTCGCGGTGAACGTGGCCCGGTACTGCGCCCAGCCGCCCTTCACCGCCACCTGGCGGGCGGTCGCCAGCGCGCCGACGGCGTCCTCGAGGCCCACACTCACGGTGCTGCCGCTCTCGGCGCGCGCCCACACCGAGAAGTCGTACCTCTTGCCCTGCTCGACCCGGATGCCGGTGTTGTAGCCGGTGTTCGTGACGGACGAACCGGCGCCCAGGGACAGGTAGTTGCGGTTGCGCTCGCTGAGCCGGCCGGAGTCGTTCACGACCTCGGCGGTGCCGGCGACCGTCCAGGAGGTGAGCGGGGTGTAGGAGCCGTTGTCGGCGGTGGAGTACTCGAAGGACCGGTTCTGCACGAGCTCGGCGTACAGACCGCCGTCCGCGGCCCGGTTGATGTCCTCGAAGAAGACGCCGTACATCGTGTCGTCGATCTTCGCGCCCTGGGCGGTCGGGTCGACGGTGATGGCGTAGTCGGTGACGTCCTCGGCGTGGGCAGGCGCCGGGACCAGGGCGGCTGCCGCCAGGAAGGCGGTGGCAGCGACGCCGAATCTCCAGCGGCTCGGGGTGCGTGGCATGGATACTCCGCGGCTCGATGTTCGAAATATCAGACGCTGATCAACACTTCGAACGGCAAGATAGGGAGGGGGATCCGGGGCGTCAACGGGTCGCGCGGTATCGAAAGTGTCGGAAGTGAGGGCGGGATGGGCGAGTTCTGGCCGGTTCCGGATGTGCTGGCGTATCTCGCCGGGAGCTGGCGAGTCGTCCGTTCCGTACGGGATCTGGCGAACGGGGACGAGGGGGCGTTCTCCGGTACGACGGTTTTCGGCCCGCTGGAGGGTGGCGGGCTCCTGCATCACGAGTCCGGCACCTTCGCCTGGCAGGGCGTCCCGAGGACCGCCGAGCGGACGCTGCGCTTTCTGCCGGGCACCGCACGGGGCACGGCGGACGTGCGGTTCGCCGACGGCCGCCCCTTCCACGACCTCGATCTGACGTCCGGGCGGCACATCGCGGACCACCCCTGCTCGGCCGACCTCTACCGGGGCGAGTTCACCGTCCTCGCCGAGGACCGCTGGCGGTCGGTGTGGCGGGTGCGCGGCCCCGCCAAGGACCTGGTCCTCACCACCGACTACACCCGCGAGGACTGAACCGGCGCTCCCTCGAGGCGGAGGTACCAACGCCCGGCCCGGCCGGTGACGGTGGTCGTCGACAGGGGACGTACGTCGATGTTCCAGTACGTCGACGGCGGCGCCTTCAGCGCGTACACCAGAGCGGCACGGATCACGGACGGCTCGGCCACGGCGACGATACGACCGCCATCCTCCACGGGCCGGGTGTCGAGCCAGTGGCCGACCCGGGCGATGAACGCGAGCAGCGACTCGCCGCCGTGCGGTGTGCCCCGCGGGTCCGCCAGCCAGGCATCCACCGCGTCCGGCTCGCGGGCCATCGCCTCGCCCAGCGTGAGCCCACGCCAGCGGCCCATGTCGCAGTCGCGCAGGGCGAGTTGCACCAGCGGTGCGTAGCCCAGGGCGTCGCCGGTGACGCGGCTGCGCGGGGTCGGCGAGCAGTAGCGCAGCTCGGCCGCCGCCAGTGGCAGCAGGTCGCGCGCGGCGAGCTGCACCTCGTCCCAGCCGGCCTGGTCCAGCGGCCGGTCGTCCTGGAAGCGCTCGGCGAGCAGCGGGGAGCTGCGCGCGGCGGCGACGAACGTGACCCGAAGCGACATGCGGCGATGGTGTGTCGCGAAAGTGCGCAGGTCAAGAGAGGTTGGGCAGCAGTCACCGAGGGTTGGCAAGGCTTTACTGCGAGGTCAGGATCAGACGGACATGTCCCCGGAAAGCGATCAGTTGGAAAGTTCAAGCACGACGCCCTGACCCCGGGAGGACGCACGCCCGAAGCCAGAAGTAGAGCGCCAAGCTAGAAGTAGAGCGCCATCCACTGGTCCGGCTTCTCCAGCGGCGCGAACCCGTGCTTCTCGTAGACCCCGTGCGCGTCGTGCGTGGCGAGCAGCATCCGCTTCACCCCGTACGACCGCACCTGCTCGCGTACGGCCCCGACGAGCGCCGTCCCGACCCCCTTGCCGCGCACCGAACGGTCGACGTACACGTCGCAGAGCCACGCGAAGGTCGCCCGGTCGGTGACGACCCGGGCATACGCCACCTGCTCCCCCGAAACCGTTGCATAGACCCCGAAGTTCAGCGAACCCTCGATCGCCCGGTCCAGCTTCTCCCGCTCCCTCCCCATCGCCCAGTAGGCGTCGGTGGACAGCCACCGGTGCACGCGCTCGGCGTCTATGCGGTCGGCGTCGATGGAGATCTCGTAGCCCTCGGCGAGGGGCGGGGTGTCGGTCATGCGGCGAGATTCGCAGGCCGGGACGCCGGCGTCGAGCGGTTTTCCCCGGTGGGCGGGGCGTTGCCCAGGGACGGCTGCGACCGGTTCGTGTGCGGCCTCGCACCGCCGCCCCGCCACTAGAACACCTCGTCCCAAGCCATACGGAGCCGCCGCACCCCCTCCGTGATCTCCCCCGCTCCCGCCACCGCCGCGAAGCTCAACCGCAGGTGCCCGGCCGAAGGCTCCGCGCTGAAGTACGGGCGGCCCGGGGTGATCGCGACGCCCGAGCGCAGGGCGGCGGAGGTCAGGGCGGACTCTCCCCCGGAGCCGAAAGCCTGGGAGGAGCCCCCCGTGCCGTCGGGCAGACGGAGCCAGAGGTGGTAGCCGCCGGACGGGATGTGCGGGAGGGCGAGTTCGGGGAGGTCGAGGCGCAGGGCGGCCGTCATCGTGTCGCGGCGGGTCTTCAACTCGGCGGAGATCGCCCGCAGATGGCGCGGCCAGGCGGGCGAGCCGACCAGTTCCAGTGCCGCCTCCTGCAACGGTCGCGGTACGAAGAAGGTGTCCACGACCTGGATGGCGCGCAGCCGCTCCAGCACCGGGCCGCGGGCGGCGAGCGCGCTCACCCGGAAGCTGGGCGAGGTGGCCTTGGTCAGCGAGCAGACGTGGACGACGACGCCGTCGGGGTCCTCGGCGGCCAGCGGACGCGGCAGCGGCCCCGCGTCCTCGTGCACGAGCCGTCGCACGAAGTCGTCCTCCACGACGAAGGCACCGGCCTCGCGTGCGACGCGGAGCACCTCGCCGCGCCGGTCGGGGGCGAGCAGCGCGCCGGTCGGGTTCTGGAACAGCGGCTGGCAGACGAAGACGCGGGCGCCGGTCGCCCGGAAGGCGTCGGCGAGCAGGGAGGGCCGTACGCCGTCGGCGTCGACCGGGACGGGAACCGGGCGCAGTCCGGCCGCGCGGGCGATCGCCAGCATGCCCGGGTAGGTGGGCGACTCCACCAGCACCGGTGCACCCGGCGGCGCGAGCGCCCGGAGCGCGGTCGTCAGGGCCGACTGGCCGCCGGAGGTGATCAGCACCTCGGCGGCGGTGACGGCGCCGCCCGGCCCGCCGATGCTGCGCGCGAACCACTCCCGCAGCTCCGGCAGCCCCTCCATGGGCGGCCTCCCCCACGCCCCGGGCCGTCGGCCCGCCCGGGACAGCGCGGCGGCCATGGCCCGCTCCGGCTGCAACGACTGGTGCAGATAGCCGCCGTTGAACTCGATCACACCGGGCGGCGGCGCGGTGAGCGAGGCCAGTACCCCGGAGGCGTCCACCGAGCGCGGTACGAGTTCCGCGGCGGCGTCCGCGCTGAGCGTCACCTCCTGCCAGGAGGTGTCCCCCGCCGCGGCGGTCGGGGCGTGCGCCTCGGCACGGAAGGCTCCGGCGCCGGGCCGGGTCACCACGAGCCCCTCGGCGGCCAGCTGCGCGAGGGCCCGGGAGACGGTCACCGGGCTCACCCGATAGCGCTCGACGAGAGCCCGGCTCGACGGCAGCTTTCCACCTGGAGAGTAGCGGTTCAGTTCCCGCCGCAGCTGATCCGCCAGTTCACCGACACTGCTACGCTCTTGCATGAGGATCAAGAATAGCGCTACCGCCCCGAGCTCGATAGCAGTGACCGGTGGCAAGGCCATGCCGGTCGCCCCGGCCGCGACGGCCGTCGGAGGCACCCTCCAGGCCGCCCTGGGGGTCGCGGCCTTCTCCCTCACCTTCCCCGCCACCGCCTGGGGCCTGGAGAGCTTCGGCCCCTGGTCGCTGGTCGCCGTGCGCAGCTTGCTGGCCGCGCTGATCGCGGGGGTCTGTCTGCTGGCGCTGCGCGTGCCGCTGCCCGCCCGCCGGCACTGGGCGGGACTGGCGGTGGTCGCCGCCGGAGTGGTCCTCGGCTTCCCCCTGCTCACCACGCTGGCCCTGCAGACCTCCACCACCGCGCACGCCGCCGTCGTGGTCGGTCTGCTCCCGCTGACCACGGCCCTGTTCTCCGCCCTGCGCGTCGGCACCCGTCCCTCGCGCACCTTCTGGACGGCGGCGCTGGCGGGCGCGGCCGCGGTGGTCGCCTTCACCGTGCAGCAGAGCGGAGGCGCCCTGACCACGGCCGACCTGTACCTCTTCGCGGCGCTGCTGGTGTGCGCGGCCGGCTACACCGAGGGCGGCCGGCTGGCCCGGGTCATGCCGGGCTGGCAGGTGATCGGCTGGGCGCTGGTGCTGTGCCTGCCGCTGACGGTCCCGGTCGCCACGGTCGCGCTGTCGTACGAACCCGTGCACCTGAGCTGGCACGGCGTGACCGGGCTGCTGTGGGTCGCGGCGGGCTCGCAGTTCCTGGGCATGGTCGTCTGGTACCGCGGCATGGCGGCCGTCGGCATCCCGAAGGCCAGCCAGTTGCAGTTGGCCCAGCCCCTGCTCACACTGGTGTGGTCGGTGCTGCTGCTGGGCGAGCACCTGACAGTGGCCGCCCCGCTGACGGCCGCGGCGGTGCTGGTCTGCATCGCCGTGACCCAGCGGGCGCGTGGCTGAGCGGGCCGTACGACCCACCTCCAACCACCGCTCCACGCCGTAGACTCAAGGCCACGGACCGCTGCTCCCGCACCTGGTGAGGAGGCCCAACAGATGCGTGCAACCGTGGGCGACCAGCTTGTCCAGCACGGCAGGGTGGTCGGGCAACACGACAAGGTCGGCGAGATCGTCGAGATCCTGGGCCACGAGGGCAATCCCCCGTACCGCGTCCGTTTCGAGGACGGGCACGAGGGTCTGTGCTCCCCCGGCCCCGACACCGAGATCCGTCACAGGAACACGATGAAGTAGCCCGGCGATCAGATCAGCGCGGGGAAATCGCCGGCTGCCCGTAGTGGTCGGCGACGACCCTTTCCATGGCCCCGATCCGGTCCGCCGCCACCTCCTTCGCGGCGAAGTACACATGCCCGGCCACCTCCGCGTGCCCCTTGGCCAGCGTCAGATGCCGGGACAGCTCGGCCGGGTCCTGCCAGGCCGCGGGCTGCGCCGGATCACCGGCCTTGTAGAGCGCCTCTCCCACGTACAGCTTCGTCCGGCTGCCCCGCGCCACCTCGGCCCACCAGGGCACGAGCTTGGCGTAGTCGGCGGCCACGAAGCCGATGTTCCAGTACAGCTGCGGGCAGATGTAGTCGATCCAGCCCTCCCGGACCCACTTGCGGGTGTCCGCGTACAGGTCGTCGTACGTCTCCACACCGCCCCGGGTGTCGGAGCCGAGCGGGTCGGTGACGGCGTTGCGCCACACACCGAACGGGCTGATGCCGAACTGGGTGGTGGGCCGGATCCGCCTGATGGCGTCCGCCATCTCCAGGACCAGCTTGTCGATGTTGTCCCGCCGCCAGTCGGCCCGGACCGTGAAGCCGCCGCCGTAGCGGTCGTAGGCCTCGTCGTCGTCGAAGCTCTGGCCGGCCACCGGATAGGGGTAGAAGTAGTCGTCGAAGTGGACCCCGTCGATGGGGTACCTCTCCACCGCGTCGAGCATGGCCCGCTGCACGAAGTCACGGACGTCGGGCAGGCCCGGGTTGTAGTAGAGCTTGCCGCCGTACGTCACCACCCAGTCCTCGTGCGCGCGGGCGGGGTGCGACTCGGCCAGCCTGCCGAGGTCCGTGTGGTTGGCGATGCGATACGGGTTGAACCAGGCGTGCAGCTGAAGACCGCGGGCGTGCGCCTCCTCGACGGCCGTGCCCAGCGGATCCCAGCCGGGGTCCTCGCCCTGGGTGCCGGCGAGGACCTGCGACCAGGGCTCGTACGGCGACGGCCACAGGGCGTCGGCCGTGGGCCGCACCTGGAGGATCACCGTGTTCAGCCGGCGCTCCACCGCGGTGTCCAGGTGGGTGATCAGCTCGGCGCGCTGCCTGTCGGCGCTCAGACCCTGCTTGGAGGGCCAGTCCCGGTTCGCCACGGTCGCCACCCACACGCCGCGCATCTCCCGAGTCGCCTGTCGCCGGGACCGGTCCTTTCCGCCCGCCGTGGCGGACCCTGCCGCCATCGCGCTTCCTGACGCCACGAGTGCCGCCAGGGCGGTCACCGAGAAAGCCCGTCGTGACATCCGTGACTTCCGGTGCAGCATCTCTTCGTACCTCCGTGTGCCGTGGTCAAGGGCCCACCCCGCGACCGGTCCGCACCTGAGGACCGGCCCCGCGTCAGCCTTTCATGAGGCACCCGAACGATCGATCAAGCTGCGCCGAAGGTAACGTGCAGGTTTGGAGCAGGCGTCGAACAACGGCGGACCTGCCGCAGTCGTGGATCAGCGAAGGGGACGATGTGACCGGCATCTCCGGAGATATTGCACGCGTCGGCGTGGTGGGCTGCGGCCAGATGGGAGCGGGCATCGCCGAGGTGTGCGCCCGCGCCGGCCTGGACGTGAGGGTCGCCGAGACCACCGGCGAGGCCCTGGAGTTCGGCCGTACCCGGCTGTTCAGTTCCCTGGCCAAGGCCGCCGAGCGCGGCAAGATCACCGAGGAGGAGCGGGACGCCACGCAGGCGCGGCTGTCCTTCACCACCGACCTCGGCGAGTTCGCCGACCGTGACCTGGTGATCGAGGCCGTGGTCGAGAGCGAGCAGGTGAAGACGGAGATCTTCCAGGTGCTCGACCAGGTCGTGACCCGGCCGGACGCGATCCTGGCCTCCAACACCTCCTCGATCCCGCTGGTGAAGCTGGCGGTCGCCACCTCGCGCGCCGACCAGGTCATCGGCATCCACTTCTTCAACCCGGCCCCGGTGCAGCAGCTCGTCGAGCTGATCCCGGCGCTCACCACCTCCGAGGGCACGATCGCCCGCGCCCAGTCGTTCGCCGAGAAGCTGCTGGGCAAGCACGCCATCCGCGCCCAGGACCGGTCCGGCTTCGTCGTGAACGCGCTGCTGATCCCCTACCTCCTCTCCGCGATCCGGATGTTCGAGTCGGGCATCGCCAGCCGCGAGGACATCGACAACGGCATGGAGCTCGGCTGCGCCCACCCCATGGGCCCGCTGAAGCTGTCCGACCTCATCGGCCTGGACACGGTCGCCTCGGTGGCGGACAGCATGTACGACGAGTTCAAGGAGCCGCTGTACGCCGCTCCCCCGCTGCTGCAGCGCATGGTGGACGCCGGTCGGCTGGGCCGTAAGTCGGGCTCCGGCTTCTACACCTACGGCTGATTACGGACGGTCAGATTCCGGCCAAGCGCACGGGCCCGGCACCGAGAAGGTGCCGGGCCCGCGTCATTCACACACCGTGTGCGCTCCGGGCTCGCATATGCCCCTCGCACACTCTCCCCACGTGCCCACCAGGCGAGTTCACTTTCCCTGCGCATGCAAGGGATGTGAGATGACTACGGAAAGGAGCGGACAAGTGACCGTCGATCCCGAGCATCCCGTCGTACAAGGGGAACTCGCAGAGTTACGACGTCGCCTCGACGTCGCCTACGCCCGTGTGGAGGGCGGGCTGGCTCTGCTCACGCACCGCACCGAGGAGACCGCCAAGGAACTCGACGAGCTGAACACCCGGATCCACACACTGGAGCACGCGCGCTGGCCGCTGCCCGCGGTCGCCGCCCTCACCGCCGTGGGTGCCCTCGTCGTGACGATCTGGCAGGCGGTGGGGCACTAGCTCCAGGCCGCGGGACGTCGATCAGGGCAGGACGTCCTGGCCGAGCCTGAGATGGTGCAGCATCAGTAACGCGGCCGCCATGTTGGCGGCCGGGACCTCCCCCCGGGCGATCATGTCGGGGACGAGCTTGAGAGGAACCCATTCCCGGCGGTCCGACTCGAAGTCGTCCACGGGATGCCCGACATACTCGCCATGGTCGGCCCAATAGATGTGGTGCCGGGCGTCGGTGAGCCCGTTGGAGGGCTCCACGCTCATGAGGTGGTGCAGGGGTCCCGGCCGCCAGCCGGTCTCCTCCTCGAGCTCCCTGGCGGCCGCGCGGACGATGTCCTCGCCGTCCTCGACGACGCCTGCCGCGAGTTCCCACCCCCAGCTGTCGGTGATGAAGCGATGGCGCCACAGGAGGAGGACTTCGCCCGCCTCGTTGACCACCGTGGCCACGGCGACCGGCCGCATCCGTATCAGGAAGTGGTCCAGGTGCCGACCGTCCGGCAGTTCCACGTCTGCCAGGTTGACGGTGAACCAGCGGTTTTCATACACAGTTTGTTCGCTCTGTTTCGTCCACTGCACGGTTCTGCCACCTTCCGTCGAGTAAGTGGCAATATCGCAGCAGGGACTATGAAGTGTCGGTGCTCGGGTGCCCCGTCGTGGCCGGGCTACAGCGGTACGCGCAGTGCTCCGTCGATGAGTTCGGCCGCCTCGGCAGTGCCCGCACAACCGTTGCGCACCAGGTGTTCGCGCACCGCCCGGAGTCTGTCGCGCAGGCGCTGGGACTCCATTCCCCGGGCCTGCTCGGCCATCTGCACGGCGATGGCCACCGCCTTGTCGGCGTTGCCCTGGCGCAGCTCGATCGTGCTGAGCATGGCCAGCCGGTGCACCCGGCCCCGGTCGTGCGCGGGATTGTCGACGGCGGCCGCGGCATGCTCCCCCGCGGCCGCCAGCTCCCCGAGACTGAGCAGCGCCTCCGCCACCTGGACGTTGACCAGCCCCGGCTGGACATAGCCGGTCTCGTCGGGTTCGTATCCGCGCCGGATGCGATCTGCGGCCTGCTCGGCACGCCGTATGCAGGACAGGGCGCTCGTGCCGTCACCGAGGTGGGCGTACGCCTTCGCCTGCATCGCGTACAGGTCGGAGGCGAGCGCCGGGGTGATGTGCTTGCCGGCGGCCCGCAGGGCGGCCTCCGCGAAGGCGACGGCCTGCCGGAACTCCCGCATGAACAGCGCCTGGTTGACCAGCAGCGCGATCACATATGCGCCGAGTCCCCGGTCCCCGCTGGCCTTTGCGAGCCGCAGCGCCTGATGGAAGTACCGCTGGGCGAGCCCGTGCGCGTCGGAGTCGTAGGCGCAGATGCCCGCGATGGCCACCAACCCGCCCGTCGCCCGGTGCAGCTGACGCCCCGTCGCGTCGGTGTAGCTGCCGCGCAGCAGCGGGGCGGCCTCGGCGTTGAGGAAGCCGACGATCCGGGTGCGGGTCGCCATGCCGCCCGCCTTGCGGTACATCTGCTCGTAGTGCGTACGGGCGGAGCGCAGCATCTCCAGGTCGGCGGGGGTGACCCGGTGCCGGCCGCCGCGCGAGACGTCCACGTCCTCGGGCGGGTTCTCCCACTCCCACACGGGCATGACGGCGGGCGTGCCGGTGACCGCCGGGGCGCCCAGTATGTGGGGCCGCTGCTGCTCGTCGGAGCGCCACAGGGCGGTGGCCCGCTCGACGAAGCCGGACAGCGAGGTGGTGTGCGTGGCGGACTGCTCGCCGGGCACGCCGAGGCCGATGTCGTCGAGCGTGACGGTACGGTGCAGCCGGGCGGCGAGCACCTCGCAGATCAGGTCGGGCACCTGGCCGCGTGGCCGCTGTCCCTTCAACCACCGCGCGACGGCGGTGTGTTCGTATCTCAGCGCAAGCCCGCGCGCCCGCCCCGCCTGGTTCACGTGTGCGGCCAGCCCCGCGTGCGAGACCCCCGCCTCGTCCAGGATCGCGTCGAGCAAAGTGTTGGGCTGCATGAATGCCCCCCGGGTGGCTCGGTGTCGTCAGAGTAGTGCGAACCGCTTCACACGGGGTGTGAACGGAGTACGCGAATCCGTAGTGTGCGCGCGCTGTTGCGGAGAGTTTCCGACCGGTTGACTGAAATGCCTCGCAAGAGGCCGGCCGGGCCGCCGGCTCCCCCTCGTACAGTGCGGCGGCCCGCATCCGCGCCGTCCGCCCAGCTGCCTGCCCGACACTCCGTGGCTGGGCGGATGGCGACCCCGGCGCCGCGCTGGCTACGCCGGGCGGCTAAGGGCCGTTGCACTGAAGATGGTTGGTCGGCTGCGGGTTGGTTGTGGCTGGTCGCGCAGTTCCCCGCGCCCCTATCGGGGCGCTGCACTGCACGCGGGTTCTGTCGTTCCGTAGGACCAGTAGCGCTATGTCGTCTGCGTGCCTTCCTCTCGTGTGGCGAAGGAGGGCTGCAAAGAGTGTGCGCAGGACCGATTGCGGGGTGATGGTGTGATTGCGCACGACGTCGATGAGCGCCGCCTGGAGCGAGAAGAACCGGCCTCTCGCGTCCCTCGCGTCCTCGACACCGTCCGTGTACAGGACGAGCGAGTCGCCGGGCAGGAGTGAACCGCAGGTCAGGGGCGTCGGTTCGGGCGGAAGCGGGAACAGGCCCAGGGGTGGCAGGGGGTCGGCTCGGGCGAGGGGTTCGACGGTCCCGCCGCTCAGCAAGTAGGGCCAGGGATGACCGCAGTTGAGAACGGTGATCTCGCCGTCCTGCCCGATCTCCAGCAGCAGTACGGTGACGAACTCCTCGGCGGCCGGACTGTCCGGATCCCGGCACCTCTCGCGCACATGGCGGGCCAGGGCCCGGTCCAGTCTGTGCAGCACCCGGCCCAGGTCGGGTTCGTCGTGGACGGCCTCGCGGAAGCTGCCGAGGACCGCCGCCACGGTGCCGATGGCGGTGATGCCATGGCCTCGGACGTCGCCCATCACCGCCCGTACGCCGTGTTCGGTGGCGATCACCTCGTACAGGTCACCGCCGACACAGGCGCTGCGATCCGCGGAGAGCTGGGCGGCGGCCACGTCCAGCCCGTCGATGCGCGCGGGCAGCGGCCGCAGCAGCGCGCTCTGCGCGGCACCGGCGACCTTGCGCACCTGTCGGAGCTCACGCAGCAGGGCCTGGCGGACGTGCACGATCAGCCCCGTACCCACGGCGAAGAAGACGGCACTGGTGACGACCCGGGCACCGAGGCTGTCCTGCTGGGCGAGCGGGCAGGTCAGCTTGTACGTGATGGCCATCGCGCCCCAGGCGGTGGGCAGCCCCCACGCAAGCACCTTGCGGGGAATCCGACCCTTGATGCGGAACATGCCGATGGCCCCCCAATAGGCCCTGACAACGCAGACGGACCGACCCCGAAAGGCCGGTCCGATTCTGTCGACAGAGGACCCGGAAGTACCAGATCACCCAGAGAAGTCACCCTTTTGAGTGAGGTGACCGCAACGCGCCCCGACAGGGGCGCGGGGAACTGCGCGACCAGGCACAACTGTGCCGCAGCCGCCGAACCACCGCAGCCCCCGCCCCTTGGGCGAACTAACTCCGGAGCACCGCACCCGTCCGCTCGCCCGCGAGGGCCACCGCGGCGTCCCGGGCAGCCGACGCCTCATCGACGGTCAGCGTCCGGTCCCCCGCGCGGAAGCGCAACGCGTACGCCAGCGACTTCTTCCCGTCACCGAGCTGCTCGTCATTGACGTACACGTCGAACAGCCGGATCCCCTCGAGAAGTACGCCCGCCCCCTCACGCAGCGCGGCCTCGACCTCCGCGGCCGGCACCGGCTTGTCGACGACGAGGGCGACATCCTGCGTGGCGACCGGGAACGTGGAGATGCCCGGCGCCTGCGGCGTACCGTCCCCGACCTGCTCCAGCGCGTCCAGGTCCAGCTCCATCGCGCAGGTTCGCGCGGGAAGGTGTAGGGCCTTGAGCACCCTCGGGTGCAGCTCACCGGCGTGACCGACAACCCGCTGCGCACCGTCGACGGTGATCGCCAGCTCGGCGCACCGGCCCGGGTGCCACGGCCCGTACTGCCCGGCCCGCACGGTCAGTTCGGCGCCCGCTTCGAGGGCGACGGCACGCGCCGCCTCCACCGCGTCGGCCCAGTCGGCCGGACGGCCCTTGCCCCACCAGCCGGCCCGCTCGCGCGCACCGGCGAGGACGACTGCCACGTGCCGGGGCTGCTCGGGCAGCACGGCGTTCAGCGCGGCGATCTCCTCGTCGGTCGGGCGGCGGTCGACCGGCAGGTGCCCGGCGACGCGCTGCTCCTCACGCGGCTGGAAGACCAGGCCCGTCTCGAACAGGGCCAGATCGTGCGAACCGCGGCCGTCGTTGCGGCGCAGCGCACCGAGCAGACCCGGCAGCAGCGACGTGCGCAGCGCGGGCTCCTCGTCGTTGAGCGGGTTGACCAGCTTCACGACGCGGCGGGCCGGATCGTCGGCCGCCAGGCCGAGCTGGTCGAAGACCTGCTCGCTGACGAAGGGGTAGTTCGGCGCCTCGACGTAGCCCGCGCCGGCCAGCACGCGGCCGACCCGGCGGTGCAGCCGCTGACGGTGGGTCAGGCCACGGCCGGACGGAGGCTTGGGCAGCGTGGAGGGCAGGTTCTCGTAGCCCTCCAGGCGGATGACCTCTTCGGCCAGGTCGTTCGACTCCAGCAGGTCGGGTCGCCAGGACGGCACGGTGACGATCAGCTCGTCCTGCCCGTAAACGTCGCAGCCGATCTGCTGGAGCCGGCGTACGACCGTCTCGCGGCCGTACTCGACGCCCGCGACCTTGTCCGGGTGGTTGGCCGGGACGGTGATGGTGTGCGGCGCGGACGGCGTGACGACCTCGGTGACACCGCCCTCGGCGGTGCCGCCCGCGAGCAGCACCAGCAGGTCGACGGTGCGCTGGGCGGCGGCCGCCGCGGCAGCCGGGTCGACGCCACGCTCGAAGCGGCGGGACGCCTCGGAGGACAGCTTGTGGCGGCGGGCCGTGCGCGCGATCGACACCTGGTCGAAGTGGGCGGCCTCGATGACGACCTCGGTCGACGCGTTCTCCAGATCGTCGTGGTCGGCGATCTCGGTGTTGGCGCCGCCCATGACGCCCGCGAGGCCGATCGGGCCGCGCTCGTCGGTGATGACCAGGTCCTCGGCGTGCAGCTTGCGCTCGGTGCCGTCGAGGGTGACGAGCTTCTCGCCCTCCTGCGCCCGGCGCACACCGATGGTGCCCTGGACCAGGTTGCGGTCGTAGGCGTGCAGCGGCTGGCCGAGCTCCATCATCACGTAGTTGGTGATGTCGACGGCGAGCGAGATCGGGCGCATGCCGACCTTCTGCAGGCGGCGCTGCAGCCAGATCGGGGAGCGCGCCTCGGGGCTCAGGCCGGTCACCGTGCGGGCGGTGAAGCGGTCGCAGCCGATCGGGTCGGAGACCTGCACCGGGTAGCCGTAGGCGTTCGGGCCGGGCACGTCGATGAGGGCCGGGTCACGCAGCGGGAGGCCGTAGCCGATGGCGGCCTCGCGGGCGACGCCGCGGATGGACAGGCAGTCGCCGCGGTTGGCGGTGACGGCGATGTCCAGGACCTCGTCGACCAGTTCCAGCAGCTCGATGGCGTCCTTGCCGACCTCGGTCTCCGGCGGCAGCACGATGATGCCCTTGGTGCCGTCGTCGCCCATGCCCAGTTCGTCGCTGGAGCAGATCATGCCGTGGGACGTCTTGCCGTAGGTCTTGCGCGCGGAGATGGAGAAGCCACCCGGCAGTGTGGCGCCGGGGAGGACGACCACGACCTTGTCGCCGACCTGGAAGTTCCGTGCACCGCAGACGATCTCCTGCGGCTCACCGGTGCCGTTGGCCTGGCCGACGTCGACGGTGCAGAAGCGGATCGGCTTCTTGAACTCCGTCAGTTCCTCGATGGTCAGCACCTGGCCGACGACGAGCGGGCCCTTGAGGTCGGCGCCGAGATGCTCGACGGTCTCGACCTCCAGGCCGGCCGAGACGAGCTTCTCCTGGACGTCGCGGCCGGTTTCCGTCGCCGGCAGGTCGACGTACTCCCGCAGCCAAGAAAGCGGGACCCGCATCAGATCTCCATCCCGAACGGCCGGGTGAACCGGACGTCACCCTCGACCATGTCTCGCATGTCTTCGACGTTGTGGCGGAACATCAGCATCCGCTCGATGCCGAACCCGAAGGCGAAGCCGCTGTACTTCTCCGGGTCGACGCCGCAGGCCTTCAGCACCCGCGGGTTGACCATGCCGCAGCCGCCGAGCTCGATCCAGCCCTCGGAGGAGCAGGTACGGCAGGGCCGGTCGGGGTTGCCGACGGACTCGCCGCGGCAGACGTAGCAGACCATGTCCATCTCGGCGGACGGCTCGGTGAACGGGAAGAAGTTCGGCCTGAGCCGGGTCTTCATGCCCTCGCCGAACAGGGCCTGGACCATGTGGTCCATGGTGCCCTTGAGGTCGGCCATGGTCAGGCCCTCGTCCACGGCCAGCAGCTCGACCTGGCGGAAGACCGGGGTGTGCGTGGCGTCCAGCTCGTCGGTGCGGTAGACCACGCCGGGGCAGATCACGTACACCGGCAGCTCACGGTCCAGCAGCGAGCGGATCTGGACGGGCGAGGTGTGCGTGCGCAGCACGACGCCGGACTCGGTGCCGCCGTCGGGGCCCTGCACGAAGAACGTGTCGGCCTCGCCGCGCGCCGGATGGTCCGGGCCGATGTTGAGGGCGTCGAAGTTGAACCACTCGGCCTCTACCTGGGGGCCCTCGGCGACCTCGTAGCCCATGGCCACGAAGACGTCCTCGATGCGCTCCGAGAGCGTGGTGAGCGGGTGGCGGGCGCCGGCCGGTACGCGGTCGTGGGGCAGCGTGACGTCCACTGCCTCCTCGACCAGCACGCGCTGGTCCCGCTCTGCCTCCAGCTCGGCCTGACGGCCGGCGAGCGCCTTGTTCACGGCGCCGCGGGCCTGGCCGACGCGCTTGCCGGCCTCGGCCTTCGCCTGCGGGGGCAGGGCGCCGATCTCGCGGTTGGCGAGCGCCAGCGGGGACGTGCCGCCGGTGTGGGCGACCTTGGCCTCCTGGAGCGCGTCGAGGGAGTCCGCGGCGGCGAAGGCGGCGAGCGCCTCGTCCCGCATGCGCTCGATCTCTTCCGGTTTCAACGCCTCGACCTCGACAGGGTCGTACGACTTATTCGGTGCCGACATCTCTTCCCGTGCTTCCGATTGGCTGGCTGAAGGTCCCCGTACCGACTCGTGGACAGATCGTCACGGTTTTTGGGACACAAAGGTGCCAAAGGCCGAGTCTAACGGGGTTGAGGAATGCGAATGCGCCCGTGGGGCCGGGGCGGGATCTCAGGTGAGATACGCCGGTGCCGCCACGGGCAACGTAAATCGGAACTGCGCGCCACCGCCGGGGGCGCGGCCGACCTCAATGGCGCCACCGTGAGCTTCGACGATGCCCTTGACGATGTAGAGCCCGAGGCCCGTGCCGCCGCGCTTGCTACCCCGCCAGAAGCGGGTGAAGACGCGGTTCATGGACTCCTCCGGGATGCCGGGCCCCTCGTCGCTCACCGTGACCGACGTGCCGGTGTCCTCGCCCTCGCGGGGGGACGCCGTGGCCGTGATGTCAATGGTGACCGTTCCGTCGCCGTGCCGCACGGCATTTTCGATGAGGTTGCTGAGCACCTGGTCGATCTTGTCGGGGTCGGCCCACAGGGCGGGCAGCGGCTGCTCGACGCGCAGCAGGAACCGGTCGGCGGGCTGGCCGGCGGCGACGTACGCCTGGATGTGCCGCCCGACGGCCGCGCCTATGTCGACGGGCTGGCGGCGCACCTCGAGGCGGCCGGAGTCGATGCGGGAGATGTCGAGCAGCTCGGCGATGAGCCGGGTGACCCGGTCGGCGTCGGCGTCGACGGTCTCCAGCATCAGCCGCTTCTGGTCGTCGGTGAACCGTGCCCACTTGGCCAGGAGCGTGGCCGTGAAGCCCTTGACGGAGGTGAGCGGCGAGCGCAGTTCGTGCGCGACGGTGGCGATCAGCTCCGCGTGACTGCGCTCGGTGCGGCGGCGGGCCTCGGTGTCACGCAGGGAGACGACGATGCGGCGGACGGGCCCGGTCGGCTCGCCACGCACGTACCGCACCGAGACGAGCACCTCCCGACCGCCGGGCAGGAGGAGATTGCGCTCGGGCTGCCGACGGCGAATGGCGAGCCCGCCGTACGGATCCGTCAGCTGCCACCAGCGCCGCCCCTCCAGGTCCTCTAACGGCAGCGCCTTCTCCAGCCGCTGCCCGAGGGCGTCGGCGGCGCGGACGGCCGTGATGCGCTCGGCGGCGGCGTTGAAGCAGATGACGTGCCCGTGCTCGTCGGCGACGACAAGGCCGTCGGGCAGGTCGTCGGGATCGATACCGAGCTCGGCGAGATCACCGGGCCGGGACGCGGACGGCCGCCGCACCTCACGTGCCCCCGGTGCGCTGCTCGTGCCGACACTCATCCCCGTACCCCACCTCTCACGACGGCTGAGGGGCCCCCGAACTGGTCACCCTACTAGCCTTCGGTGACGGTGCGGCACCCTGCGGAGGCGCGCTGTGCACGGGCCGATGCGTAGAGACATACGGCTGCGGCGGTCGCGAGGTTCAGACTCTCGGCCTTCCCGTGGATCGGGACGCGCACGACGGCGTCGGCCAGCGCCCGCGTCTCCTCCGGAAGCCCCCAGGCCTCGTTCCCGAACACCCAGGCGGTCGGCCCGCCCATGCTGCCCTTGTCGAGCTCGTCGTCGAGATCGTCCGTACCGGCCCCGTCGGCGGCGAGGATCCGCACGCCTGCGTCCTTGAGCCCGGCCACGGCCCGCTCGACGGGCACGCCGACGGCGACGGGAAGGTGGAACAGCGATCCGACGGAGGCTCGTACGGCCTTGGGGTTGTAGAGATCGACGGACGCGTCGGTGAGGACGACCGCCTCGGCGCCGGCGGCGTCGGCGCACCGCAGCACGGTCCCGGCGTTCCCGGGGTCCCGTACGTTCGCGAGCACGGCGACGAGCTTGGGCCGGGCGGCGAGGATCTCCTCGAAGGGGGTGTCGATGAACCGGCAGACACCGACGAGCCCCTGAGGCGTGACGGTGGTCGAGACGTCCGCGATGACCTGCTCGGAGGCGAGGTGGACACGGGCGCCCGCGTCCCGGGCCTCCCCCACGATGTCGGCGTACCGCTCGGCGGCGTCGAGCGTGGCGAACAGCTCGATCAGCGTGCCGTGGTGCCCGGCCGCCTCCCGCACGGCCTGCGGCCCCTCCGCGAGGAACAGCCGCTCCTTGCCCCGGAAGTTCCGCTTGGCCAGCCGCCGGGCGGCCAGGACCCGGGGGGAGCGGGGGGAGATCAGCTCAGGGGTGGCGGGGGGCATGGGTTCACCTTGGAGTTCTGAGGTTCGCGGACACAGCGGAACCCGCAGACCTTCTCGGCCTGCGGGTCCCTCAGTCACTTCGGCTGGGCCGAGCGTCGTCGTCAGGCCGCCTTGGGGGCGTTGACGTCCGACGGCAGCGCCTTCTGGGCGACCTCGACGAGCGCGGCGAACGCGTTCGCGTCGTTGACGGCCAGCTCGGCGAGGATCTTGCGGTCGACCTCGACGTTGGCGGCCTTCAGACCCTGGATGAAGCGGTTGTACGTGATGCCGTTGGCGCGGGCAGCGGCGTTGATGCGCTGGATCCACAGCTGGCGGAAGTCACCCTTGCGCTTCTTGCGGTCGTTGTAGTTGTAGACCAGCGAGTGGGTGACCTGCTCCTTGGCCTTGCGGTACAGGCGCGAACGCTGACCGCGGTAGCCGGAGGCCTGCTCGAGGATCGCCCGGCGCTTCTTGTGGGCGTTCACTGCCCGCTTGACGCGTGCCACTTTTTAACTCCTTGTAGCGGGGCCGCGGTTGGACTCACACGACCCGGTATCGATTGGGTCCCGGTCAGAGATCAGGCGCGAAGTCGTTCCGCGCCGCGATGTCACTTGCCGAGAAGCTTCTTGATCTTCGCGGCGTCGCCCGGGGCCATCTCGGCGTTGCCGGTCAGGCGGCGCGTCACGCGGGACGACTTGTGCTCGAGCAGGTGGCGCTTGCCGGCACGCTCACGGAGCACCTTGCCGGAGCCGGTGATCTTGAAGCGCTTGCTGGCACCGCTGTGCGACTTGTTCTTCGGCATAGCGCCGTTCTCTCCTCGTCGGTGGCGTTCCGGTGCCCGGTCGTGAAACCGGGCACGGTGGAACGTCGCTGTTGTATCGGTTACGTCCTGGGGACTCGCGTCCCCCGGGATCACGCCTCGGCGGAAGCCTCGGCAGGTGCCTCGGTATCCACGGCGTCCTCGGACTCCGCGGCGTCCTCGGACTCCGCAGCGTTCTGCGACTTGCCGGGGTTGGCCTTCGCGTCTGCCTTGCGGGCTTCCTGAGCCTGGCGGGCCTCGGCCATCGCCTCGGTCTTCTTCTTGTGCGGACCGAGAACCATGATCATGTTGCGGCCGTCCTGCTTCGGGTTCGACTCCACGAACCCGAGGTCCTCGACGTCCGTCGCGAGCCGCTGCAGCAGTCGGTAGCCCAGCTCGGGCCGGGACTGCTCGCGACCACGGAACATGATCGTGATCTTGACCTTGTCGCCCTGCTTGAGGAACCGGACGACGTGACCCTTCTTGGTGTCATAGTCGTGCGGGTCGATCTTCGGCCGGAGCTTCATCTCCTTGATGACCGTGTGCGCCTGGTTCTTGCGCGCCTCACGGGCCTTCATGGCCGACTCGTACTTGAACTTCCCGTAGTCCATGAGCTTGCACACGGGCGGACGGGCGTTCGCCGCGACCTCGACCAGGTCCAGGTCGTACTCCTGCGCAAGCTCCAGTGCCTTGGCCAGCGGGACAATGCCCACCTGCTCGCCACTGGGACCGACAAGTCGCACCTCGGGAACGCGAATCCGGTCGTTGATGCGGGGCTCGGCGCTGATGGATCCTCCTCGGTTAGCACCACACGGCGGTCTGGCGGACAGCCGCGTATGTCTCTGTTAGACAGACCTAACCGCGCCGAAGCACAAAAAATGCCCCGGACGATCACAGGCGGGGCTCCTAAGCACTACCGGAGCACCGCCGCGATGGCCGCGGGGCGCACATTCGGGCGACTCCATCGTCCGTACGGAACGATGGTGGCCGCCTGACCGGGGTGACCCGCCGTCCCTGGGGACGATCAGGTGGGAGATCGGAGCCTCCACTTGTGGGCCGGACACCCTTACTGCTCATGGGTCGTCCAGCCGGTCGTCACACAAGGTTAGCAGCTCCGGAAGGGAAGGGCTAACCGAGGCCAACTGGGGGCCTGGCCGCCACGGCACCTATCGTGTCAGGCATGAGTGAGACCTCCCCCTCCGGCTCCGCCGAGCAGCCCGACTTCAACGAGATGACCCGCGACATCGCCGAGGTCCCGGCGGTCGAGGTGATCGTGACGGTCGCCGTCAACCTGATGAGCGCCGCCGCCGTGAAGCTCGGTCTGACCGAGGAGGGCGACAGCTACAAGGACCTGGACGAGGCACGCAAGCTGGTGCACGCCCTCGCCGGTCTGCTGGACGCGAGCGCGACCGAGATCAGCTCGTTCCACGCGGCGCCGCTGCGCGACGGTCTGAAGTCGCTGCAGCTGGCCTTCCGCGAGGCGTCGATCGTCCCGGACGAGCCGGGCCAGGGCCCGGGCGAGAAGTACACCGGCCCGATCTACGGCTAGCCCGGCGGCGGGTCCGTCCGCCTCATCCGCGTACGAACAAGGGCTCGCCCGGTGGCGTCGCCTCGGCCGGCAGCAGTGCCAGGTCGAGGCCGTGCACCAGGCGGGCCCTCAGTGTTGCGTCGCCGGCGAGGCGCTCCGCCACCGCCCGCGCGGCCTGGGCCGGGGGTACGGACGGATCCAGTACGAGGGCCAGGGTGCCGTCGGCCTGCCCCGGGCCGAGGTGGGCACGCAGGACGGCGGGCTCGGCGGCGACGGCGGCACGCACGGCCGCCAGGACGGCCGGGTCGGTGAGCGGGTCGGTCGTCGTACGGCCCTCGGCGAGCGCCAGCAGCGAGCGCCCCGACAGTTCGAACGGCACCGGGCCGGCCATGTCCAGCACGATCGTGTCCGCCTTCTCGTGCGCCGCGGCCTGCAGGGCCTGGCGCAGGGGTACGGCGACGGGCCGGGCCGCCGGGTCCCAGCGGGCGAGCGACTCGGTGGAGGTGAAGGCGGGCAGGGCGGTGCGCTCGCCGGCCTTCAGCGTCGGCACGGCCATGTCACTGGTCTTCTCGCGGCGCAGCCCGTTCTCGTCCTCCTCGACCTCGCCGAGCACGGCCACGACGGGGACGAGCAGCCGCGCGTCCTTCAGGGCCTCCAGGACCGGGCCCTCTGCGGCGCGGTCCGCGGCCCAGTCGGCGAGGGCGGCGCTCAGCCGGGGGTCGGCGGTGCCGTCGTCGTCGGAGAAGCCGGAGTCGGGAATGTTCTTGTTCGCCACGGTCACCGACCCTATCGGGGGGATGCTGCTGCGCTTGTGCGGCCCCGGAAACCTCGCTGTGACGCCCTCACCGGATTCTCAGTCTTCCCTGACACACATCTAACGTCCGTCTAACGGCCCGCACAGTCGCCGCCTCGACGATCGCGGGATGGAGTCCTCCAGAGCCCGCCGCGGCCGCCGCTCGCTGCTGTACGGCGCCCTCGCCACGATCGCCGTTGTGGGTGCCACAGCCACCGGGACCGTGTACGTGCAGGCGCGGGCACACTCCGGCACGAGCGCCGTATCGTCGGCCGCGACGCCGTCGGCGAGCGAGGAGGCTTCGGTGAAACCTGCGGCGCAGCCGACGGTGGACTTCGACGGGCTGCTGGCGACGGCCATGGAGGCGGTGGACGTCCCCGAAGGCGTCCAGGTGTCGGTGGCGGTGCTGGACATGACGTCCGGTGAGAGCGCTTCGTACGGGGACGGTGCCTTCGACACGGCAAGCATCGTCAAGGTCGACATTCTGGCGGCGCTGCTGCTCCAGGCGCAGGACGCGGGGCGGCAGCTGACGGCGGCTGAGAAGTCGTACGCGACCGCGATGATCGAGAAGAGCGACAACGCCTCCGCATCGGAGCTGTGGCGGGCGATCGGGGAGGCACAGGGGCTGGACGCCGCGAACGAGCGGCTCGGGCTCACCGGGACCGAGGGCGGTGACGGGATGCTGTGGGGGCTGACGCAGACCATCGCCGACGATCAACTCCGGCTGTTGCAGCAGGTGTTCGGGGAGGACTCGGAGCTGAACGAGGCTTCGCGGGCATATCTGCGGGAGCTGATGGGGGACATCGCCGTCGACCAGCAGTGGGGGGTGTCGGCCGTGGCGGACGGCTCCGCGTGGGCGTTGAAGAACGGCTGGCTGCCGCGCACCGCCACCGGGCTGTGGGACGTCAACAGCATCGGGCGGGTGACGGTGGACGGCCGCGCGTATCTGGTGGCGGTGCTGTCCGACGGCAACTCGACGAAGGCGAAGGGGATTTCGCTGGTCGAGGCGGCGGCCGGGGCGGCGGTGTCGGTGTTTCGGCTAGAAGTCGCGGCGTCCGCGTCGGCCGCGCCACACCACGACCGCCGAGACCAGCAGCAGGCCGCCGGCGCCGCCCGCCAGCGGGGCCGTCCAGCTCGACGCGTCGTCCCCCGACTCGGAGGCGTCGGGACCCGAGCCGAAGTACTCCTCGCCGTACGCCGCCGGCTGAAGCTTCTTCCGCTCCATGCGGGAGGCCTCCTTGATGGCGGCGGCCGGGTCTATGAAGCCGTAGCCGCGGGAGTCGTCGCGGCCGTCGGCGGGGGCGTTGCGTGCCGTGTCCTCGAGGAGCTTCTTGATCTGGGCCGGGGTCAGGCCGGGGTGGGCGGCCTTGACCAGGGCCACGGCTCCGGAGACGAAGGCGGCCGCGGCGCTCGTGCCCCAGCCCTCGTAGTACTTGTGGTCGGGGTCCGCGATGACGACGTTGACGCCGGGGGCGCTGACGGTGGCGTACCAGCGGCGGGTGGAGAAGGAGGCGCGGGTGCCGAACTTGTCGACGGCGGTGGCGGCGATGACGCCCGGGTAGGCGGCCGGGTAGGAGATGTGGTCGCCCTTCTCGCCGCCGTTGCCCGCCGAGGCGACGACGACGGAGCCCTTCTTCAGGGCGTACTGGACGGCCTCGTCCTCGCCGGCCTCGGGGTGGGCGGACTTGGAGTCGTCTCCGAGGGAGAGGTTGATGACGTCGGCGCCGTGGTCGGCGGCCCAGCGGATGCCTTCGGCGAGGGCGTTGCCGCGGCTGCTGCGGGCCTTGGCGCGGGCGGGGTCGCCGTCCTCCAGGATGACGCGGACGGGGAGGATGGCGGCCTCGGGCGCGATGCCCATGACGCCGTCGCCGTTGCCCGCCCCGTGTCCGTGCCCGGCGATGATGCCGGCCATCGCGGTGCCGTGCCGGGCCCAGGCGCGGTCGCCGCGCTCGGCTCCGAAGCCGACCATGTCCTTGCCCTCGAGGACGTTGCCGGCCAGGTCGGGGTGGTCGGCCTCGACGCCGGTGTCGAGGACGGCGACAGTGATGCCCTTGCCCTTGGTGGTCTGCCAGGCCTCCTCGGTGTGCATGGCGTCCAGGGCCCACTGCTGGGCTCGTATGGAGTCGGCGTGCGCGGCGGTCGGAGGCAGGACGGCGAGGCAGGCGCCGAGGAGGACGGCGAGGGAGCCGGTCCGGCGGGTCAGGAAGGTCTTCACAGTCCTGGTCACGGCCCCGGCCGCCGCACTGTTCATGCCGGTGCTCATGTCGGTCCTCGTACCGGTGCTCGTACCGGCGTTGTCGCCGGTGTTCATGACGGCTGCTCCGTGGACGTGCCGACGTTCTTGCGCAGGGAGCGTTCGACGCGGTCGGCGAGACCCTGTGCCTCGTGGCCGAGGCCGGCCTGGGCGACGGCCGTGGTGTCGCCGGACTCCATGGCCTGCCTGGCGGGCTCGGGCTCGTCGACGGTGCGGTCGTCGGCCCAGCCGGAGACGGCGTAGACGACGACGGGGGCGTCGGTGAGGACGGAGACGGTCCAGGAGGCACGCTGTTCGTCGCCGAATCCGGCGGCCGGGGTGCCCTTCGCGGCGTAGGAGCGGGGCATCAGGTCCGTACGGCGGTCGAGGCCCTCTTTGGTGAAGCGGGTGTCGAGCGAGCGCATGGCGGTGGCGTCGGCCGTGGTGAAGAGCAGGCCGACCGTCGTGACGTAGCTCTGGGTGGCGTCGATGTAGGTGGCGCGCAGGAGGCGCTCGCAGCCGACGGTGGACAGGGCCTTGCGCAGGAGCGGGTCGAAGGCTTTCGCGCAGCCCGTGTCGGGAGCCACCGCGATCCGCGTCCAGGTCCGGTCGGCGCCACCGGGACCGGCGCCCCGCCCGATCACGGTGGGCGGGAACAGCTGGTCGACGGGAACGCTGTGCCAGAGGCTTCCGGCCGCGGCGAAGGTGTCCTTTGTGCCGCCGTCCCCGGAGTCGCCGATCAGCCAACTCCCGGTCACCGCCCCGCCGATGAGACCCAGTCCCAGCACGACACAGGCGGCCGCCACGGCGACCCGCGGCCGGATCCGCAGCCCCAGGGGCCGCGGTCGCGCCTGCTCGTCGTACCCCTCGGGCTGCCCGAACGACACGACCGGCCGCCCGGTCCCCGGGGTCCCGCCCGGCGCCATCGGGGCACTCCAGGAGAGGGAGGGGTCCGGCGGGAACGCGGCGGACCCGTGACCGTTCGTGACGGGGCCGGTGTGCGTGGAGTGCTGGGTGCCGGGCGAGGACCCGGCGGGGGCCGAGGCCGCGTATCCACGTGCCTCCGACCCGTCTCCTGCCGAGGGCCGGTGTGCGGGACGCTGCGGGGGCAGCGGGACGGAAGCGGCGCGGCGAGGGGGCTCGCCGGGGGTGGATCCGGGACGGGTGGCGGGCTTGGGGGGCATGCCGACGGAACTCTGCGCGGGGCTGGGAGCCGCGTGCGGGGGCATGGGCCCGGGGCCCTGCGTGGCGGCGGTGGCCGAGTGCGGGGACGTGCCCGCAGAACCCTGTGCCCGGCCGGAGCCCGCCTGCGGAGGCTCGGTCGGCTGGGGGCGTTCGGCGTACGGACGGTTGCCCTGCTCCGGCGATGCGGGCGGGGTCGTTCGGATCGGGCGGAGTCTGAAGGTGGTCTCCGCCGCCGTTTCCGCGGGGGCCGCCGTGCGGCGGGGCGGGGCGGGACGCTCGGGCGCGCGGGGCGGGGCGGGACGCTCGGGCGCGCGGGGCGGGGTGTCGCCGGGCGCGCTCTCGCGGTGCGGCGTTCCGCCGCTTTCCCGGCGTCCGGCCGTCGGCGGGGTGTCCGGGAAGCGTGCCGAGGCCCGGGGCGGCGGGGCCGTCGCAACGGTGCTCGGGGTCTGGAGGGGCTGCGCGCCGGAGGCGGCGGGGCCGCCGTCCTGCTGCTCACCCTGTGTGTCTGCGGACGTCGGTGGCTCCGCGGGTCTCGGCGGGGTCGACGGGCGGGGCGGGGTGGCGGGCGGCGGCGGTGTCGAGGGGGGCGGAGGGATGGGGGCACGCCGTGCTTCCGTGCTCATGCACCCCCCGTTTCCTCGTGTCCGGGCCCGTCCTGGTACGCGGGACCGTCGTGCCTTTTTCCCTGTGCCTGGCCCGGCGCGGACTCGTCCGACCAGGCACGCATACCCGCACAGATGGAGCGTCATCCCGGCGTGCCGTGCGGCCGGGGGTGTTCCCCACATGCGTGCGCGTCACTCTACGGGTTGATCCTGGGCGAACGGGAACCAGTCCGGGACCCCGTGTGCATCTGCCCGGAACATCCCCCTACCCTGCGGTAATCCTGCATGGCAGGCTTCGTTCATGACTGCGCGCGCCGCCGACCGGGCCCGTTACGACCGGGCCACCGCCCATCTCGACGCCCCTCTCGCGATCGTGGACCTGGACGCCTTCGACGCCAACGCCGACGATTTGCTCCGCCGGGCCGGCGGGAAGCCGATCAGGGTCGCCAGCAAGTCCGTACGCTGCCGGGCCCTGCTCGAACGCGTCCTCGCGAGGGACGGCTTCGCGGGTGTGATGTCCTTCACCCTCGCCGAGTCCCTGTGGCTGGCCCGCTCCGGGTTCGACGATGTCCTGCTGGCCTATCCGTCCGCCGACCGCGCCGGGTTCGCCGAGCTGACGGGTGATCCCAAGCTCGCCTCCGCCGTCACCGTGATGATCGACGACCCGGCTCAGCTGCGGCTCATCGACGAGGCCCGGGACGGCGGGCAGGAAGTGGTGCGGGTCTGTCTGGAGTTGGACACCTCGCTGAAGCTGTTCGGCGGCCGGGTGCGCGTCGGCGCCCGGCGTTCGCCGCTGCACTCCCCCGCCCAGGTCGCCGACATGGCCCGTGCCGTCGCCCGGCGGCCGGGCTTCGACGTGGTCGGGATCATGGCGTACGAGGGGCACGTCGCCGGGGTCGGGGACGCCCTGGCGGGGCGGCCGCTGCGGTCGCGTGGCGTACGGCTGATGCAGGCCGCCGCCCGCCGGGAACTCGCCGAGCGGCGCGCCGAGGTGGTGCGGGCCGTCCGGGCCGTGGCCCCGGGGCTGGAGTTCGTCAACGGCGGCGGGACCGGCAGTGTGCAGTTCACGGCCGCCGAGGACTGCGTCACGGAGATCGGGGCCGGGTCGGGGCTTTACGTACCGCGGCTGTTCGACAACTACACGTCCTTCAGCGGGCGACCGGCCGCGCTGTTCGCCCAGCCCGTCGTGCGCCGGCCGGGGGTCGGGGTGGTGACCGTCCTCGGCGGCGGCTACCCGGCCTCGGGTGCGGCGGGGAGCGACCGGCTGCCGGTGCCGTATCTGCCGGAGGGCCTGCGGTACGACCCTCAGGAGGGGCCCGGCGAGGTGCAGACGCCGCTGCTCGGCTCCCCCGCCGACGATCTCCTGCTCGGCGACAAGGTGTGGTTCCGGCACGCCAAGGCCGGTGAGCTGTGCGAGCGGTTCGACACGCTGCATCTCGTCGAGGGCGACACGGTGACGGGGACCGTGCCGACGTATCGGGGTGAGGGGCACACCTTCCTGTGAGCCGGACCGCCCCGGCGGCGGTGCGGGCGACGGCTTTGGACCGCCGCCCGGGCGCACCGCCGGGGTTGTCCGTCGGGTGCCTACAGCGGTGTGACGTACGCCCCGGAGATTCCGCCGTCGACCAGGAAGTCGGTGGCGTTCACGAACGAGGAGTCGTCGCTGGCCAGGAAGGCCACGGCGGCGGCGATCTCCTCGGCGTCGGCGAAACGGCCGACCGGGATGTGGACGAGCCGGCGCGCGGCGCGCTCGGGGTCCTTGGCGAACAGCTCCTGCAGGAGCGGGGTGTTGACCGGTCCCGGGCACAGGGCGTTGACCCGGATGCCGTCGCGGGCGAACTGGACGCCCAGCTCGCGGGACATGGCGAGGACGCCGCCCTTGGAGGCCGTGTACGAGATCTGGGAGGTGGCGGCACCCATCCTCGCCACGAAGGACGCCGTGTTGATGATGGAGCCCTTGCCCTGCTGCCGCATGTAGGGGATGGCGGCCTTGCAGCACAGGTAGACGGAGGTGAGGTTGACCTCCTGGACGCGCTTCCAGGCGTCCAGGCCGGTCTCCAGGATGGAGTCGTCGTCGGGCGGCGAGATACCGGCGTTGTTGAAGGCGATGTCGACGCTGCCGTAGGTGTCGTACGCCGTCCTGAACAGCGCCTCGACCTGCTCGGGGTCGGTGACGTCGACCTTCACGAAGGTTCCGCCGACCTCCTCCGCGGCCGCCTTGCCGCGCTGCTCGTCGACGTCACCGCAGACGACGTGGGCGCCCTCGGAGGCGAGCCGGCGGGCGGTGGCGAGGCCGATGCCGCTGCCGGCGCCGGTGATGACGGCCGTGCGGCCGACCAGCCGACGGCAGATGTTCTCCTGAGCCTGAGGCTGTGCCTGAGTCACTGTGCGTGGCCCTCCGTGCTGATGAAGACGTTCTTGGTCTCGGTGAAGGCGGTCAGGGCGTCCGGGCCCAGCTCGCGGCCGATGCCGGACTGTTTGAAGCCGCCGAAGGGGGTCCAGTAGCGGACGCTGGAGTGGGAGTTGACGGACAGGTTGCCGGCCCGGACCGCCTGGGAGACGCGCAGGGCGCGGCCGACGTCGCGGGTCCAGATGGAGCCGGACAGGCCGTAGTCGGTGGCGTTGGCGAGGGTCACCGCCTCCGCCTCGTCCTCGAAGGGGAGGACGACGGCCACGGGACCGAAGACCTCCTCGACGGCCACGCGCGCGTGCGGGTCGACGCCGGTGAGGACGGTGGGCGGGAACCAGAAGCCCGGGCCCTCGGGGGCCTTGCCTCGGATGCCGTCGGCGCCCTCGTCGACGTACGCACGCACCCGCTCCAGCTGGACCCTGGAGATCAGCGGGCCCATGTCGGTCTTCTCGTCGGCCGGGTCGCCGACGGTCACCGCCTCGATCGCGGGGCCCAGCAGTTCCAGGAAGCGGTCGTAGGCGGAGCGCTGGACGAGGATGCGGGTGCGGGCGCAGCAGTCCTGGCCGGAGTTGTCGAGGAAGGACATGGGGGCGGCGGCCGCGGCGGCTTCGAGGTCGGCGTCGGCGAAGACGATGTTGGGGCTCTTGCCGCCGAGTTCGAGAGTGACGCGCTTGAGCAGGGCCGAGCCCTTTGCCAGCACCTGTTTGCCCACGGCCGTCGACCCGGTGAAGACGATCTTCGCGACGCCCGGGTGCTCGACGAGGGCGTTGCCCGCGACGGGCCCGTGGCCGGGCAGGACCTGGAAGAGGCCCTCGGGAAGGCCTGCCTCCAGGGCGAGTTCGGCCAGGCGCAGTGCGGTCAGGGGGGTCGTCTCGGCGGGCTTGAGGATGACCGCGTTGCCGGCCGCCAGCGCCGGGGCGGTGCCCCAGGCCGCGATCGGCATCGGGAAGTTCCAGGGCGCGATGACGCCCACGACGCCGAGCGGTTCGAGGATCGTCACGTTCAGCCCGCCGGGAACCGGGATCTGCTGTCCGGTCAGCCGCTCCACTCCCCCGGCGGCGTAGTCGAGCAGATCGCGGACGTTGCCCGCTTCCCAGCGGGCGTTGCCGACGGTGTGCCCGGCCTCGCGGACCTCCAGCCGGGCCAGCTCTTCGAGGTGTTCGTCGACCGTGACGGCGAACCGGCGCAGCAGCCGGGCGCGTTCGCCGGGCGCGAGGGCGGCCCATGCGGACTGTGCCTTCGTGGCCCGTACGACGGCGGCGTCCACGTCGGCCGCGGTGGCGGCCGGGATGGTCGCGATGACCTCTTCGGTGGCCGGATTGAGTACCTGAAGCTGGTCGGACAAGGAGGGCCTCACATGCGTTCGAAGGAGCGGCGCAGCTCCCAGTCGGTGACCGCGGCGTCGAAGGCGTCCAGCTCGACGCGCGCCATGTTGCGGTAGTGCGCGACGACTTCGTCGCCGAAGGCGGCCTTGGCGATCGGGCTGGTCTCCCAGAGCTCGGCGGCCTCGCGCAGGGTCGTGGGGACGTGCTCGAAGTCGGCGGAGTAGGCGTTGCCGGGACAGGGCTCGGGCAGCTCCAGCTTCTGCTCTATGCCGTACAGGCCGGCCGCGACCAGGCCGGCCACGGCGAGGTGCGGGTTGACGTCCCCGCCGGGCAGCCGGTTCTCGAAGCGCATCGAGCGGCCGTGGCCGACGACGCGCAGGGAGCAGGTGCGGTTGTCGTAGCCCCAGGCGACCGCGGTCGGGGCGAAGGAGCCGGGCTGGAACCGCTTGTAGGAGTTGATGTGGGGCGCGTACAGCAGGGAGAAGTCCCGCAGCGCGGCGAGCTGCCCGGCGAGGAAGTGGCGCATGACGTCCGACATGCCGCCCTCGCCGTCCCCGGGCATGGCGTTGTTGCCGGCCGTGTCCGCGAGGGAGAGGTGGATGTGGCAGGAGTTGCCCTCGCGCTCGTTGTACTTGGCCATGAAGGTGATCGAGACGCCCTCCTGGGCGGCGATCTCCTTGGTGCCGGTCTTGTAGATCGCGTGCTGGTCACAGGTGACCAAGGCGTCGTCGTACTTGAACGCGATCTCGTGCTGGCCGGGGTTGCACTCGCCCTTGGCGGACTCGACGACAAGGCCGGCGCCCGCCATTTCGTTGCGGATGCGACGCAGCAGGGGCTCGATCCGGCCCGTCCCCAGCACCGAGTAGTCGATGTTGTACTGGTTCGCCGGCGTGAGCCCTCTGTAGCCCGCGTCCCAGGCCTGCTCGTAGGTGTCCTTGAAGACGATGAACTCCAGCTCGGTACCCACCTTGGCGGTGTACCCGTGCTCGGCGAGGCGCTCCAGCTGGCGGCGCAGGATCTGGCGGGGCGCGGCGACCACCGGCGAGCCGTCGCTCCAGGCGAGGTCGGCGACGAGCATGGCCGTGCCGGCGTTCCAGGGGACGCGGCGGAGCGTGGCCAGGTCGGGGTGCATGGCGAAGTCGCCGTAGCCGCGGTCCCAGGACGACATCTCGTAGCCGTCGACGGTGTTCATCTCGGTGTCGACGGCGAGGAGGTAGTTGCAGCCCTCGGTGCCGTGGTGGAGGACCTCGTCGAGGAAGAAGCGGGCGGCGAACCGCTTGCCCTGGAGCCGCCCTTGCATATCGGGGAAGGCCAGGACGACAGTGTCGATCTCACCGCTCGCGACGAGGGCGTGCAGCTCCTCGACGCTCAGCGGGGGTGTGCGGTCTGCCACGGGAGAGCCTCCATTCGGCTACTTCGGTCAGCCGGGAGCCATAAGGTATTGCTGATGACCATTGCTTGGGAAGGGGGTACGGCCACATGTCGCAGGCGGACACGGAGCACGGGGCGCCCGGGGCCGACGACCGGCTGACGTCGGTCCTGCGGCCGGTGCGGGCCGGCAACGGCTTCGAGGAGGCCCTGGAGCAGATCCTCCAGGTGGTCCGGCTCGGCCTGGTGCCGGGCGGCGAACGGCTGCCCGCGGAGCGCGAGCTGGCGGACCGGCTGGGGATCAGCCGGGTGACGCTGCGCGAGGTGCTGAAGGTGCTCCAGGACCAGGGGCTGGTGGAGTCGCGGCGCGGGCGCTACGGCGGAACGTTCGTGCTGCCGCGGCCGGTGACACCGGGCGAGGAGGAGCTGCGCCGCCGCCTGAAGGACGTCGACGTCGAGGACACGCTGCGCTTCCGCGAGGTCCTGGAGGTGGGCGCGGCCGGCCTCTGCGCGGCGCACGGGCTGGACGACGAGCAGGCCGACCGGCTCCGCGCGGCCCTGACCCGCACGCACGACGCCCCGCTCGCCGAGTACCGCCGCCTGGACACGCTGCTGCACCTCACGCTCGCCGAGCTGTCCGGCTCCCCCACCCTCACCGCCCAGTACGCGGCCGTACGCGCGACGGTCAACGATCTGCTCGACTGCATTCCGCTTCTCGTCCGCAATCTGGAGCACTCCCAGCGCCAGCACACCGCCCTGGTGGAGGCCGTGATCGAGGGGAACGCCGAATGCGCGCGGGAGATCATGCGCGAGCACTGCGGGGGGACGGCGGCGCTGCTGCGCGGCTTCCTGGGCTGAGCGCGGCCACGCCCGCCGACGAGTGGATTTACAGGCGATTAACGCAAGGGTATTGCCTTTGAGCGGCCGACACCGCAAAGGTATGCATCCATTCCATTGAGCCGGAGCCCGGTCGACCCCACCGTGCCCGGAACTGCACCGGTGTCCACCGCACGTGGGGAGTTGGCCATGTCCCTCGAATCCACAAGCACACCCGCCGCCGCTGAGGCGGACGACTATCTCAAGCGCAGAGCACTGCGCCGCGGCAGCGCCGGCTGGGTGCTGCTGACCGGTCTCGGCGTCGCGTACGTCGTCTCCGGCGACTACTCCGGCTGGAACTTCGGCCTGGCGGAAGGCGGCTTCGGCGGCCTGGCGATCGCCATGGTGCTCATGGGCGCGATGTACGCGTGCATGGTCTTCGCCCTCGCCGAACTGTCCTCGATCCTGCCGACGGCGGGCGGCGGCTACGGCTTCGCCCGCCGTGCCCTGGGCCCGTGGGGCGGCTTCCTGACCGGCACGGCCATCCTCATCGAGTACGTCCTCGCGCCCGCCGCCATCGTCATCTTCATCGGCGACTACGTCGAATCGCTGGGCCTGTTCGGCCTGGAGTCCGGCTGGCCGATGTACCTGGTCTGCTTCGCGATCTTCCTCGGCATCCATCTCTGGGGCGTCGGCGAGGCGCTGCGCTTCAGCTTCGTCGTCACCGGGATCGCGGTGCTCGCCCTGATCGTGTTCGCGCTGGCGGCGCTGCCCCACTTCTCCTTCGGCTCGCTCGACGACATCCCGGTCGACGCCTCGGCCGCGGGGTCCAGCTCCTGGCTACCTTTCGGGCTGCTCGGCATCTGGGCGGCGTTCCCCTTCGGGATGTGGTTCTTCCTGGGCGTCGAGGGGGTGCCGCTGGCCGCCGAGGAGACCAAGGAGCCGGCCCGTACGCTGCCGAAGGCGATCCGCTGGTCGATGGCCATCCTGGTGGTGCTGGCCGTGGTGACCTTCTTCGCGGCGGCCGGCGCACGTGGCTCCGCGGCGATCCAGGAGGCGGGCAACCCGCTGGTCGAGGCGCTCCAGCCGGACGGCGAGGCGACGACGCTGAGCCGCATCGTGAACTACGCGGGCCTGGCGGGCCTGGTGGCGTCGTTCTTCTCTCTCATCTACGCGGGCTCGCGCCAGCTGTTCGCCCTGTCCCGCGCGGGCTACCTCCCCCGCTTCCTCTCCCTGACCAGCCGCCGCAAGGCGCCGTACCTGGGCCTGCTGGTGCCCGGCACGATCGGCTTCCTGCTGGCGGCGGTGTCGGGTGACGGCGCGCGGATGCTGAACATCGCGGTGTTCGGCGCGACCATCTCCTACGCGCTGATGTCCCTGTCACACATCGTGCTGCGCCGCAGGGAGCCGGAGCTGGCACGGCCGTACCGCACACCGGGCGGGGTGCTGACGTCGTCGGTCGCCCTGGTCCTGGCCTGCGCGGCGCTGGTGGCGACGTTCCTGGTGGACGTGACGGCGGCCCTGATCGCGCTGGCGGTGTACGTGGTGGCCGTCGGGTACTTCGGTCTCTACAGCCGTAAGCGGCTGGTGGCGAAGGCGCCGGAGGAGGAGTTCGCGGCGCTGGCGGCGGCCGAGGCAGAGTTGGCACGGGACTGAACGCTTCGCTGTGAATTCGCTGTGAAGGAGTACGAGCATCGTGGGCAGGCCGTTGATCGGGGTCAGCACCTATCTGGAGTCCGGTGCGCGCTGGGGCGTGTGGGAGCTGGAGGCGGCGCTCCTGCCGGCCGGCTATCCGCGGCTGGTGCAGCGGGCGGGCGGACTGGCCGCGATGCTGCCACCGGACGACCCGGCCCACGCCGCGGCCGCTGTGGCCCGCCTTGACGGACTGGTCATCGCGGGCGGGCCGGACGTCGAGCCGGTGCGGTACGGGGCCGAGCCGCATCCCCGCACCGGGCCGCCGGCGCGGGAGCGGGACGCCTGGGAGCTGGCCCTCATCGACGCTGCGCTCGCGGAGGGGGTTCCGCTGCTGGGGATCTGCCGGGGGATGCAGCTCCTCAACGTCGCTCTCGGGGGCACGCTGGTTCAGCACCTCGACGGGCATGCGGAGGTCGTGGGCGTCTTCGGCAGCCATACCGTCAAGCCGGTGCCGGGGACTCTGTACGGCGGCGTTGTGCCGGAGGAGACGTCGGTGCCGGCGTATCACCACCAGGCCGTGGATCGGCTGGGCGCGGGGCTCGTCGCGTCGGCGTATGCGGAGGACGGAACGGTGGAGGCGGTGGAACTGCCGTCGGCGGCCGGGTGGGTGTTGGGGGTGCAGTGGCATCCGGAGATGGGGGTGGACGTGCGGGTGATGGGGGGGTTGGTGGCGGCGGCTGCGGGTGGTGCGTGACGCGGGGACGGTTGAACTTCCGCGCCGGTTCAGCCGGTCCAGCCCGTCCGGCGTTCGAGGACGAGACCGTTCAGGCCGAAGCGGAGGTCTGGGGGCGGCAGCCCCCAGGTACGAGGCGCCGGGGGCGAAGAACTACCCCCGAGTCAGCGACAGCAACTCCCTCGCCGGCCCCGCCGGCCGATGCCCCGTCGGCCACACCGCTCGCAGGTCCCGCGCCAGGGACACACCCGCCACCGGCACACTCACCAGCCGCCGCATCGAGAGCTCCTCACCCACCGCGAGCTCGCTCAACACCGCAGGCCCCGCCCCGCTCACCGCCGCAGCCTTGACCGCAGTCGTCGAGGACAGCTCGATCAGCGGCCGGGCCAACCCGCCCAGCGCCACGTCGAGGACCTGCCGCGTGCCGGAACCCTTCTCGCGGAGGATCAGCGGAGTCACCGCAAGCTCGGACGCCTCCAGCGGGCGTCGCCGCCGGGCCCAGGCATGACCCGGCGCCGTCACCACGATCAGGTTGTCGTGGGCGATGACGACGGAGTCCAGCCCGGAGGGGACGGTGAGCCCCTCCACGAACCCCAGGTCCGCCTCGTCGGCCAGCAGCCGCTCCGCGACGGCCGCCGAGTTCCCGGCGAGCAGGGACACCGCGGTGTCGGGGAGCTGCGCGCGCAGGGCGAGGAGCCATCCCGGCAGCAGGTACTCCGCGATCGTCATGCTGGCGGCCACCCGCAGCCGCGAGTCCCGCCGGTCCCGCAACGCCTGCGCCCCCACGTCGAACGCCTCCGCGGCCTCCACGATGCGCCGCGCCCAGTCCGTCACCAGCGCCCCGGCGTCCGTGAGCCGGGACCCTCTCGGCGACCGGTCCACCAGCGCCACCCCCAGCTGGCGTTCCATCGACCGGATCCGGCTGCTCGCCGCCGGCTGGGTGATCCCCAGCTCACGCGCCGCCCCACCGAGACTTCCGAGCCGCGCCACCGCCAGCAGCAACTCCAGCGCACCGAGATCCGGAACGCGATGCGCCAGGGTTCCCGCGCGAAACTGCCCCTCCGCCGCCTCTGTCATAAGCCCAGTTTATGTGCTCATAGAGCCAAACTCCCTGGTCGTGGACCACACAGCGCGCGACGCTGAGCACATGGTCACCGCTGTCCGTCATCTCGGACCCCATTGGTACGCCGCCGTCATGGGCACCGCCGCCGTCGCCACCGCCGGAGCCGGACTGCCGGTCCAGGTCCCCGGTCTGCGTACCGTCTGCACAGCCGTCTGGGCGCTCTCCCTGATCCTCCTCGCCACCCTGCTCGCGGCCCGCGCCCTGCACTGGACCCACCACCGTGACCAGGCCCGCGCCCACCTCCTCGACCCGGCCACGGCACCCTTCTACGGCTGCCTCGCCATGGCCCTGCTGGCCGTCGGCGGCGGTGCGATCACCGTCGGGCGGGACTGGATCGGGACCGGGGCAGCCGTCGCGCTCGACGCCGTGCTGTTCGGCGCCGGTACGGTCATCGGGCTGGCGGCCGCGATCGCCGTGCCGTATCTGATGGCCGTACGCCATCGCATCGAGCCCTCGCAGGCCACGCCCGTGTGGCTGCTGCCGCTCGTCGCGCCCATGGTGTCCGCCGCACTCGGGCCGCTGCTCGTGCCGCATCTGCCGGCCGGGCAGGCCCGCGAGACGCTGCTGCTGGCCTGCTTCGCGATGTTCGGGCTCAGTCTGCTCGCCACCCTGCTGATGCTGCCGATCGTCTTCGCGCGGCTGATCACGGGCGGTCCCCTGCCCCTCGTCCTCACTCCGACGCTGTTCCTGGTGCTGGGTCCCCTCGGGCAGTCCACCACCGCCGTCGGCATCTTCGCGGACATCGCCCCGGGCGTGGTCCCGGAGCCGTACAGCGAGGGTTTCGGCATTCTCGCCGTCCTGTACGGCGTCCCCGTCATGGGCTTCGCCCTGCTGTGGTTCGGGCTCGCCACCGCCCATGTCGTACGCGCCCGGCGGCACGGCATGGGCTTCGCGATGACCTGGTGGGCGTTCACCTTCCCGGTCGGCACCTGCGTGACCGGCGCCGAGGCACTGGGCAGGCACACCGGGCTCGTCGTGTACGAGGGGCTCGCCGTCGGGCTGTACTTCGTACTCGTCGGCGCCTGGGCCGTGGCCTTCGTGTGCACCGCGCGCGGTCTGCTCAGCGGCGTGCTGCTCGCAGGGCCCCGGACAGCACTCGTGGTGCGTCGGCCAGTGACGGGCCGTACCACGTCAGGTGCCGTCCGCTGACGAGTGCGCAGGGCAGGCCGGGAAAGGCCTCCGGGCCGTCGTCGGCCGTGAAGAGGTACGGCTCGTCGGGGAGGACGACGACGTCGGGGGCCGCTGCGCGCAGGTCGTCCAGGGGGATGCGCGGGTAGCGGCCCTCGTGCGCCGCGTACAGGTGGTCCACGCCCAGGCGGGCCAGGACGTCGCCCGCGAAGGTGTCGCGGCCCAGCACCATCCAGGGGCGCCGCCAGATCGGGACGACGGCCGTCGTACGGCGGTCCGGGGGCGGAAGTGACGTCCAGGACTGCTCGGCCTCGTCCAGCCATCGTGGGCGTGTCCCCACTCCACATGCCGCCAGGACCCGTGCCAGCTCGCCGAAGGCCTGCGGCACGTCCCGCACCTCGGTCACCAGGACCTCGATGCCGGCCGCGCGCAGGGCGGCGAGGTCGGGCGCGCGGTTCTCCTCCTCGTTGGCGATCACGAGGTCGGGGGCAAGGGCGACGATGCGGTCGACCCCGGGGTTCTTGGTGCCGCCGACGCGGGTGACGTCCAGGCCGGCGGGGTGGCTGCACCAGTCCGTGGCGCCGACGAGGACGCCGGGGGCGGCCGAGGTGGCGACGGCCTCGGTGAGCGACGGCACCAGGGAGACGACGCGCATCAGCGCCCCGGCCGGTCCCGGACCGCCTCGATGTGTTCGGCCACCGCGACGACGACCACGCGCGTGTCCGGCACGGTCGCCCGCCAGCGGTGGCGCACCCCGCCGGTGAGGTACAGGGTGTCGCCGCGGCCGAGGCGGTACGCGCGGCCCTCCGCCTCGATCTCGACGGCGCCGTCGGCGACGTACATCAACTGGTCGTTGCGGTACTGGAATTCACGGCCCGCGTCATGGTCGCCGGTGAACTCCGAGGCGTGCATCTGGTGGTGACCCCGCACCAGGGAACGCACCCGGGGGTCGGGCCCCCACTCGCTCACATCGGCCCGTACCACGTCGACACTGCATGCCGGGTCGGCCGCGGCGAGGAGTTCGACGGCGGTCGTACGCAACGCGTCGGCGACCTTCTCGAGGGAGCTTCTGCTGGGGCGTGCCCGGTCGTTCTCGACCTGGCTCAGGAAAGGCACCGACAGGCCGCTGCGCTCGGCCACGACGGCGAGGGTGAGCTCGAGCGCGCGACGGCGCCGACGCACGGCCGCGCCCACTCGAAGGGGCTGTTCTTTGTGGTCGCCCATCGCTCCGGCTCCCTCCTTCGCTCGTCGGTCCAGGGTCCTCGCACCCGCCGCCCGGCGCACACCTTCTGTTGGGTTCTCTGCACCCTACGCATGTTCGGCAAACCGTTTCATGCGCCTGTCACATCGACGACACATCGGGGGGAGTACGACCCACCGGTTCGCGCCAGCGGATCGGCTCCCCCGATGCACCGGGTACCCCTGTCCCGCCCCTGACTCCCGCTCAGCACGCGAGAGCTGCTGTTCTGTTCAATGCGTCGGCGCCCCCCTGTGTTCCCTCGTCTCCTATGGGTGGAGTGCCTGGTCAGCGGGGTGATGCGGGGGTGGCGGACCGGCCTTGAAGTCGGTGCCGGCGGCGCGGAGTTGGCAAGGCCGGGCTCGGGTGGCGGGGTAGCGCTGCGTGGTTGGCCGGATCCTTTTCGTAGGCATGCCAGGTGCCTCTGCGGGCCCGCATGCCGCGAGGGGTGGGTCCGTCGTACGCAGGGGAAGACGTACGGCGGGACCCACCCCTCGGGCGGCGGTCCGGGGCTGTCAGGTCACCCGGCCGCCTGGCTCTTCTGCGACCCGGCGACCGGAGCCCACTTGTCCACCAGGCCCGGGTTCTGCTTCAGCCAGGAGCGGACGGCGTCCTGCTCCTTGCCCTTGCCGGCCTTGGTGATCTGCGACTCCAGGCCGGTGAGCTGCTTCTCCGTCATGGAGAAGTTCTTCAGCCACTCGGCGACCTCGGGGTTGTCATGGGCGAAGCCCTTGCGGGCGAGCGTGTGCACGCCGTCGCCCTTGCCCCAGGCACCCTTGGGGTCCTTGAGCTTCGTCAGGTCGTAGTCGCTGTACGCCCAGTGCGGCGACCAGAGCGTGACGGCGATCGGCTCCTTCTTGGCGTACGCGCGCTTGAGCTCGGCCAGCATCGCGGGCGTCGAGCCGTCGACGACCTCGTAGGAGTCCTCCAGGCCGTACTCCTTGAGGACCTTGTCCTTGAGCATGCCCATCATTCCGGCGCTCGGCTCGATGCCGATGATCTTGCCCTTGAACTTGGAGGCGTTGTTCTTGAGGTCCTCCATGGAGTCGACGCCCTTGACGTACGACGGGACGCTGAGCTCGAGGGAGGTGGGGCCGTACCAGGAGCCGAGGTCCTCGAGCTGCTTGCCGTACTTCTTCCAGTACTCGGCGTGCGTGGTGGGCAGCCAGGAGTCCGTCTCGAAGTCGATCTGACCGGTGGCGAGGCCCGTGTAGAGGGGGCCCGCGGAGTACTGGCTGGTGGTGGCCTCGAAGCCGCGGCGCTCCAGCATCTCCTTCCACAGGAACGTGGAGGCGATGCCCTCGTCCCAGGGGATGTAGCCGAGCTTGATCTCCTTGCCCTTGCCGACGTTCGTGGCAGAGGCCTCCGCGGTGCCCGCGGAGGGGCCGAAGACGCCCAGGCCACCCGCGACGAGGGCCAGGACGGCGACGCCGGCGACGGCGACGACCGGGCGGGGCCGGTGGTTCCAGACCTTGACGCCGCCCGCGGCGCGGGCCTTGGCGGCGGCACGGCGGCCGAGCGGGGAGATCTGGGCGCCGAGCGCGCCGGTGATGCGGTCCAGGTAGATGGCGAGGACGACGATGCCGACGCCCGCCTCGAAGCCGAAGCCGATGTCGAGCTGGCCGATGGCCTCGTTGACCGCGCCGCCGAGGCCGCCGGTGCCGACCATGCCGGCGATGACGACCATCGACAGGCTCAGCATGATCACCTGGTTGATGCCGGCCATGATGGTCGGCAGGGCGAGCGGCAGCTGTACCCGCAGCAGGGTGTCGCGCGGCGCGGTGCCGAACGCCTCGGCGGCCTCGACCAGTTCCGCGTCCACCTGGCGGATGCCGAGCTCGGTCATGCGGACGCCGGGCGCGAGCGCGAAGATCAGGGTGGCGATGACGCCGGCGGCGGTGCCCAGGCCGAAGAAGAGGATGGCCGGGATCAGCAGCACCATCGACGGCATCGTCTGGAGCAGGTCCAGGACGGGCCGTACGGCGGCGCTGACCGCCTTGGAGCGGGCCGCCCAGATGCCCAGCGGGATCGAGACGACCAGGGCGATCACGGTCGCGACCAGCACCAGGGCCAGCGTCGACATGGCCCGGTCCCACAGTTCGAGCGAGTCGACCAGTGCGAAGCCGGCGAAGGCCAGGACGCCCGGGACGAGGCCGCGCAGCCACCAGGCCAGCACGGCGAGGATGCCCGCGAGGAGCAGGGGTTCGGGGGCGGTCAGGACGGCGTTGACGGCGTTGTACATGCCCTCGACGACCGCTTTGATCGCGTCGAAGAGCCAGGACATGTGGGTGACGAGCCAGTCCACGCCGGAGTCGACCCAGTCACCGAGATTCAGCCTAGGCACGAGCGGCCACCTTCCCGTCCGGGGTGTCGCAGGGCGTGGGATCGGCACTCTCGTCGCCGAGGAAGCCGACCAGCCGCTGCTGCGGCACGACGCCTATGACCTTGTTGTCCGCGTCCACGACCGAGACACGGTGCGACAGCCGGGCGCTGATGGCGCACAGCTCCGCGAAGGTCGTCTCGCCGGTCGCGGTCTCGCAGGCGCACAGGGGGGCGTCGGCGGTGACCGTGGTGTCCATGAGGGCGCTCGCGGTGAGCACCCGGGAGCGGTCGACGTCCTGGATGAAGGAGGCGACGTAGTCGTTCTCCGGGCGCAGGAGGATGTCCTCGGCCGTGCCGGTCTGCACGATGCGGCCGTCGCGCATGACGGCGATGCGGTCGCCCAGGCGCATGGCCTCGTTGAGGTCGTGGGTGATGAAGACGATCGTCTTCTTCAGGGAGCGCTGCAGCTCCAGCAGTTGGTCCTGCATGTCGCGGCGGATCAGCGGGTCGAGCGCGCTGAAGGACTCGTCCATGAGGAGCAGGTCGGCGTCGGTGGCGAGCGCGCGGGCGAGGCCCACGCGCTGCTGCATGCCGCCGGACAGCTCGTCGGGCCAGGACTTCTCCCACCCGGCCAGACCGCACAGGGCCAGCGCCTCGCCGGCGCGCTTCTCGCGCTCGGCGCGGGGCACGCCCTGCACGGCCAGGCCGTAGGCGGCGTTCTCCAGCACACTGCGGTGCGGGAAGAGCGCGAAGTGCTGGAAGACCATGCTGATCTTCTTCGCGCGGACCTCGCGCAGCTCGCGGTCGCTGATCGAGGTCAGGTCCTGGCCGTCGAAGCGCACGTGCCCCGCGGTCGGCTCCAGCAGCCCGTTGAGCATGCGCAGCAGCGTGGACTTGCCGGACCCGGACAGGCCCATGACGACGAAGATCTGGCCCGGCTCCACGGTGAAGGAGGCGTCGATGACGGCGGCGGTGGTGCCGTCCGCGCGCAGTTCCTCCCGGTCGGCTCCCTGGCGGAGCCGCGCCACGGCCTCGTCCGGTCGTCTCCCGAACACCTTGTAGAGCTGTTCGGCTTCAAGCCTGGATGACACGTGTACCTCTTGTCTCGACGGCAAAGGAAGGGAGTGACGGGCGCAACAGTTGAATACGCAAGCGACGTCACTCCGGGAGCGCGCCTGCCCTGCTTCCCCGGACACAAACGCGCAAGTGGTCCAGGCCACAGCCGCTGTCGGTCGGGGCCACTGTCAGTGCGGTACGGCATGATGCGTGGCGTGACCGGACGACTGATGCTCCTCGACACCGCCTCGCTCTACTTCCGCGCCTACTTCGGCGTCCCGGACTCGGTGAAGGCCCCGGACGGCACGCCGGTGAACGCCGTGCGCGGGCTCCTCGACTTCATCGACCGCCTGGTCAAGGACCACCGTCCGGACGCCCTGGTCGCCTGCATGGACGCCGACTGGCGGCCCCAGTGGCGGGTCGATCTGATCCCCTCCTACAAGGCGCACCGCGTGGCCGAGGAGCGCGAGGCGGGGCCGGACGAGGAGGAGGTGCCCGACACCCTGTCGCCGCAGGTGCCGGTCATCGAGGAGGTCCTGGACGCCCTCGGCATCGCGCGCGTGGGGGTCGAGGGGTACGAGGCGGACGACGTGATCGGCACGTTCACCGCGCGGGCGAAGGGCCCGGTCGACATCGTCACCGGCGACCGCGACCTGTACCAGCTGGTGGACGACGCGCGCGGAATCCGGGTGCTGTACCCGCTCAAGGGTGTGGGCACCCTCCAGCTCACCGACGAGGCGTGGCTGCGCGAGAAGTACGGCGTGGACGGCCGCGGGTACGCCGATCTGGCGCTGCTGCGCGGCGACCCGAGCGACGGCCTGCCGGGCGTACCCGGGATCGGCGAGAAGACGGCCGCGAAGCTGCTCGCCGAGTTCGGCGACCTGGCCGGGATCATGGCGGCGGTCGACGACCGGACCGCGAAGCTCACGCCCTCGCAGCGCAAGCGGCTGGACGAGTCGCGGCCGTACGTCGCCGTCGCCCCGACGGTCGTGCGGGTCGCGGCCGACGTCCCGCTGCCCGACGTCGACACGGCGCTGCCGCGCACGCCCCGGGATCCGGCGGGGCTGGACGAGCTGGCGGTGCGGTGGGGCCTGGGCGGGTCGCTGCAGCGGTTGCTGGTGACCCTGGGGGCGTGAGAACACCGGGGGCGCGCAGAGCGTCCCGAACGTGCGCATGGGGCTCGTGACGTGGGGAAGTCGGTCCCTGCGTGCGCGACATGCACCATTTCATGAACGTTCATAGCGGCATTCGCCAGGAGGAGATGCTAACTTAGGTAAACCTAAGCTTGGAACGAGGGAGGCCAGTGATGGCACTACGCCCTGCCCGCAAGCCGCGGAAGCCCCACAGCGCGCAGGTCATCCGCACGGAACGGCTGACCCCGCACATGCAGCGTGTGGTGCTGGGTGGCGACGGGCTCGCCGAATTCGCGGCGGACACGTGCACCGACCATTACGTGAAGATGCTGTTCTCCCCCACGGGCGTGAGCTACCCCGAGCCCTTCGACCTGGAGCGCATCCGCGAGGAGCTGCCGCGCGAGCACTGGCCGGTGACGCGGACGTACACGGTGCGCGCGTGGGACCCCGAACACCGTGAGCTGACGCTGGACTTCGTGCTGCACGGCGACGAGGGCCTGGCCGGCCCGTGGGCGATGCGCGCCCAGCCGGGCGAGACCGTGCGCTTCATGGGCCCAGGCGGCGCCTACGCCCCCGATCCCGAGGCCGACTGGCATCTGCTCGTCGGGGACGAGAGCGCGCTGCCCGCGATCGCCCGTTCCCTCGAATCGCTGCCCGGCGGCGCCAAGGCGTACGCCTTCGTGGAGATCGCCGGGCCCGAGGAGGAGCAGAAGATCGACTCCGACATCGAGGTCATCTGGCTGCACCGCGGCTCGCGCCCCGTCGGCGAGGCCCTGGTCGAGGCCGTGCGCACGCTGGACTTCCCCGAGGGCCGGGTGCACGCGTTCGTGCACGGCGAGGCGCACTTCGTGAAGGAACTGCGTCAGCTGTTGCGGGTCGAGGGCGGCCTGCCCCGCGAGGACCTGTCGATCTCCGGCTACTGGCGCCTCGGTCACAACGAGGACGGCTGGCAGGCCTCCAAGCGGGACTGGAACGCGCGGATCGAGGCGGAGCAGGAGGGGTCGGCACCGGCCGCGTAGGCCTGCGCACCTCCAAGGGGCGGCACCTTCGAAGGTGCCGCCCCTTCGCCGTGCCCGGAGGAGCGCGAGCGCCCTGCCCGGAGGATCGCGAGCGCCCTCCCCGGACGATCGCAAGGCCCTCGGCGGCGTGAGGACTTGGGCCCGCCCCGGACATGCCCACGTCATGCGGACGAAACAGCGCGTCCCTAATTTCTGTCGCCCGACAGGAACTCTCGCGCCGCTGTGCGAAAGCAGGTTGCCGCCATGACGAGCACCGTCCCCGCCCACATCCGCCCCGACCCACCGCAACACGACCCCGACACAGGCTCCCTCGCCGCGTTCGGCTACCGGCAGGAACTGCACCGCAGTCTCGGCCGGTACGCCTCCTTCGCGGCGGGCTTCTCCTTCATCTCCGTGCTGACGACCCTCTTCCAGTTCTTCGCGTTCGGGTACGCGTTCGGCGGCCCCGTCTTCTTCTGGGCCTGGCCGGTGGTGCTCGCCGGGCAGCTGCTGGTGGCCGCCTGCTTCGCGGAACTGGCCGCGCGTTATCCGATCTCGGGCGCGATCTACCAGTGGTCGTCACGGCTGTCGAACGTCACCTTCGGCTGGTTCGCCGGCTGGGTCATGGTGATCGGGCAGATCGTGGTGGTCGCGGCGGCGGCGCTGGCCCTGCAGATGGTGCTGCCCGCACTCTGGTCCGGCTTCCAGCTGATCGGCACCGACCCCGCACCGACGTCGGCGGACGGCGCGGCCAACGCGGCCCTGCTCGGCGTGGTCCTGCTGACGCTCACCACGCTGGTGAACCTCCTCGACAACCGCGTGATGTCGGTGATCAACCGGGTCGGTGTGACCGCCGAGATCATCGGCGCCGTACTGATCGTCGCGCTGCTGCTGACCCACTCCGAGCGCACCCCCGGCATCACCTTCCACACCGCGGGCGCCGCCGAGTCGGGTCTGCTGGGCGCGCTGCTGGTCGGCTCGTTCACGGCGGCGTACGTGCTGATCGGCTTCGACAGCGCGGGTGAGATGAGCGAGGAGACACACCACCCGCGCCGCACCGCGCCCCGCACGATCCTCACCGCGCTCGGCGCCGCCGGCCTGCTCGGTGGCCTGCTCGTCCTCGGCGGACTGCTCGCCGCGCCCAGCCTCACCGACGGCCGGCTGGCGGTCGACGGCCTGAGCTACGTCCTGACGAGCAGCCTGGGCGACGGCGTGGGCAGGGCCCTGCTGGCCGACGTGGTCGTGGCCATCACCGTGGCGACCCTCGCCATCCAGACGGCAGCCTGCCGGATGCTGTTCTCGATGGCCCGCGACGGCCAACTCCCCTTCTCCCGCCGCCTCGCCCGGGTCAATCCGCGCACCGGCATGCCCGGCGCACCCGCCGTGGTGGTCGGTGCCCTCGCCGCGGCCCTGCTGCTGCTCAACTTCGCCTCGCCGGAGGCGTTCCTGGCCATCGGCACGACCTGCATCGTCCTGCTGTACCTGGCGTACGCGATGGTCACCGGCCCGCTGCTGGTGGCCCGCCTGCGCGGCCGGTTCACCACCGACGGCACCGACGAGACGGGCAACCCCCTGTTCTCCCTGGGCCGCTGGGGCGTCCCGGTCAACGCCCTCGCGCTCCTGTACGGCCTCGTCATGACCGTCAACCTCGCCTGGCCGCGGGCGGCGGTGTACGACCCGGCGGGCGGGCACTGGTACTTCCAGTACTTCACCGTGCTGTTCCTGGGCGTGACAGTGGTCGCCGGAGTGGGATTCCGGGCGTACCGCCGGCGCAGCGCGGTCTCGACGGCCGTACCGGAGGCGGCGGTTGGGGAAGCGGCCGGATAGCCGGACGCGGCGGCCCGCGCGGCGGAGCGTCCGGTCAGTCGCCCTGAACGCGCGCGTGCAGATGCATGTCGTGCCAGCCGTCGCTGTGCAGGGCGGAGCTGCGCTTGGTGCCCTCCAGCAGGAAGCCGGCCTTGCCGGCGACACGGCAGGACGCCTCGTTGCGGATCGCGTGCAGCAGTTCGAGGCGGTGGAAGCCGATGTCGTCGAGCGCCCAGCGGGCCAGGGTGGTTGTGGCGCGTGCCGCGACGCCCCGGCCCCGGGCCTCGGCGGTGGTCCAGTACGCGACCTCGGCCGTGCCGTCGTCGAGATGGACCTCACGCAGGGCCACGCGCCCGAGCAGCCGGTCGCTCCCCGCGTCGACGACGGCCCATTGCGGTGCCCGCTCCTCGGTCCAGGCGGTCAGCCACTCCTCGATCCAGCCGCTGACCTCGGCCACGGAGTCGGCGGCACGCGCGTGCCACTGGTGCATCACCGGGTCCTGGAAGGCGGCGTGCACGGCGGGCGCGTCCTCGGCCCGCCATGGACGCAGGAACAGGCCGTCAGCGGTGGGGAGCGTGGGCTGCGGGATGCGGGCCAGGGTTCCGGCGGGCAGGACGGGGCTGGTCAGGAAGGGCATGTGCGGGATCCTGCCAATCCGTGCGGACGGGTCCAACGGGTTTTCCGGCGCCGTACGCTTGATCGTGATGAGACGCCGTCCCCCGCCCCCGCCCTCTCCCCTGCCGCAGCGCGACGGGATCGACGCCGTGCGGGTCCGCCTGCCCTTCGACGGGGCCTGGGCGACCGTGCGAGAGCATCTGGTGGAGCGGCTCGCGGGGGCCGGGCCCGGCGTCGTCGCGGGGATGTTCGAGGCGGGGCGGGTCGTCGGGGCGGACGGGGCGGCGGTGGCGCCGGACGCGGCGTATGTGCCGGGGATGTTCGTGTGGTTCCACCGGGAGCTGCCCGCGGAGGTGCCGGTGCCGTTCGCGGTGGACGTCGTCCATCGCGACGAGCACATCGTCGTCGCCGACAAGCCGCACTTCCTCGCCACCACCCCGCGCGGCGGCCATGTCACCCAGACCGCGCTGGCGCGACTGCGCCGGGAGCTGGGCATCCCGGCGCTGGGCGCCGCGCACCGGCTCGACCGGCTCACCGCCGGACTGGTCCTGTTCACGGTGCGGCCCGAGGAGCGCGGTGCGTATCAGACGCTGTTCCGGGACAAGCTGGTGCGCAAGGAGTACGAGGCAGTGGCACCGTACGATCCCGCGCTCGCCCTGCCCCGGACCGTGCGCAGCCGCATCCTCAAGGAGCGCGGGGTGCTCGCCGCCCGGGAGGTCGAGGGCGAGCCGAACGCCGTCACCGGGGTCGAGCTCGTCGAGCACCGGGCCGACGGATTGGCCCGCTACCGGCTGGCGCCCGCCACCGGGCAGACGCATCAGCTGCGGGTCCATATGAACGCCCTGGGCGTACCGATCCTCGGCGACCCGCTCTACCCCGAGGTGACCGCCCCCGTCCCGGCCGACGACTTCCGGCGCCCGCTCCAACTGCTGGCGCGAGCCCTGGAGTTCACCGATCCGGTCACGGGGACGGAACACCGGTTCCGCAGCACGAGGTCCCTTGAGGCCTGGGTCTCGTACGGCGGTTGGGCGGCTGAGGAGCCGCGTACTGGGTCGGCTCAGTAGCCCCGCCACCAGATCAGGAAGCGCCGCCAGGCGCCCTGCGGGCGGACCGGTTCCGGGGTCGGAACGGGCTGTTGCGGTGCGACCGTCTGGGCTGCCGGCTGCGCCTGCGGGGTGCCCACGTGCCAGGTCGGGCGCTGGGGTGCGACCGGGGCGCGACCGGGCCGCTGCTTGATGTCCTGCGGCGGCTTCGGCGCGAAGCGGGCCGGCATTTCCACCAGGTGGGCCGAGGCGATCGACTGCCGCCACTCCAAATCGCCCTCGTCGCAGTCGAGTTCGACGTCGGGCAGACGCATCAGGAGCGCGTCGACGCCGACTTCGGCGATCGCACGGCCGATGTCCGCGCCGGGGCACTCGTGCGGTCCGCCACCGAAGGCGAGGTGGGAACGGTTGCCCATCATGTTGGCGGACAGGTCGGGGCGTACCCGCGGGTCGACGTTGCCCGGGGCGGGGGCGAAGAGGAGCCCGTCGCCCTGCCGGATGCGCTGGCCGCCGAGCTCGGTGTCCTGCTTGGCGAAGTAGGCGAAGACGGTGCTGAACGGCGGCTCGTCCCACAGGGACTGCTCGACCGCCTGGGGAACCGTCATCTGACCGCCGCTGAGCTGGGCGCGGAAGCGCGGGTCGGTGAGGACCACGCGCAGCACGTTGGCGAGGAGGTTGGTGGTGGCCTCGTAGGCCGCGATGAGCACGACCCTCAGGTGCTGGCCGATCTCGTCGTCGGTGAGCCGCGCCGGGTGGTTGATGAGGTGGGTCGCGAAGTCCTCCTCCGGCTGGGCCCGGCGCTTGGCCGTGAGCCGCATCAGCGCGTCCATGATGTACGCGTTGCTGGCGATCGCGGTCTCGGTGCCCTTGAGCATGTCGCGGGCGGCCTCGACGATTCGGTCGTTGTACTCGTCGGGCATGCCGAGGATCTCGCACATCACGGCCATCGGGAGGTGCTCGGCGAACTGGCTGACCAGGTCGGCGCGGCCCTCCTCGCAGAACCGGTTGACGAGTCGCTGCGTGGAGCGGTTGATGTGCCGGCGCATACCGCGGTGGTCGATGGTGGACATGGCGCCGGTGACCGCGCTGCGCAGCCGCAGGTGTTCGTCGCCTTCTGCGTGGGAGCAGATCGGCTGCCAGGCGATGTGCGGCATCAGCGGGTGGTCGGGCTTGACCTGGCCGTCCAGGAGCGGGCTCCAGATGCGGCTGTCGCGGCAGAACTGCGAGGGCGTGCGCACCATGTGCAGGTTCTCGGTGTGGCCGAGGACCACCCACATCGGCACGTCGTCGTGGAGGAGTACGGGCGCCACCTCGCCGTGCTGCTCGCGCAGTTGCTCGTACAGCTCGCTCAGGTCCGCCGCCTCGTGGAGCCGGTGCAGTCCGCCGGGGCCCAGTCCGAGTCCGTGGGCGGGGCAGCCGGGCGGCGGAGTGGACAGGGAGTCGTGCGTACCGGTCGTGGAATGGGATTCAGGCATCACAGGGGTCGCTCCGAAGTGGATCCGGTGTCAGGGGAGTCAGGGCGGATGCGGATGCAGGGGGTCGCAGGGGTCGCCGGATGCACGGGGGTGGGATCGATCCGGCGGACGGGTCTACCTGAGCGCGCCCGACATGGCGAGCGAGTGCAGGAAGCGCATCAGGGTCATCAGGACGTCACGGCTGGAGGCCCGGCGGCGTACGTCGCACTCGACGATGGGGATCTCCGGGTCCAGGTCGAGGGCCGCACGCAGGTCGTCGACGGGATAACGGGGCCCGTCGGGGAAGGAGTTGACGGCGACGACGAACGGCACGCCGCGCTCCTCGAGACGCCCTATCACGTCGAAACTGACTTCCAGCCGACGGGTGTCGATCAGCACGACCGCGCCCAGCGCGCCCTCGAACAGCCCGTTCCACAGGAACCAGAAGCGCTCCTGGCCAGGGGTGCCGAAGAGATACAGCACGAGCTGGTCGGTGATGCTGATGCGGCCGAAGTCCATCGCGACCGTCGTGGCCGTCTTGGTGTCCGAGCCGAAGTTGTCGTCGACACCGATGCCGGCCTGCGTCATGGTCTCCTCGGTCGTCAGCGGCCTGATCTCGCTGACAGAGCCGACCATCGTCGTCTTGCCGACCCCGAAGCCGCCCACGATCACGATCTTGACCGCGGCCTCGGCCGTGTGCGGCAGCTGGTCCTCGGTCCGTGGACCGGGGATGGTGTCAGAGCCTTTGAAGTCCATGCATCACCGCTTCGAGAAGGGACCGGTCGGCGACGGACTTGCGCACGAGGGGGGCGCGCGCCGTCACCAGGTCGGCCGTCAGCATGTCGGTGAGCAGGACCGTCATCGCGCTGAACGGCAGATTCAGGTAGGCCGAAAGTTCGGCCACGGACAGAGGGGTCGTGCAGAGCCGGAGCAGCGCCGTTTGCTCGGGCGCGGAGGAGGGCGATGGGACGGCGCTCGCCACGATTAAGGTGACCAGGTCGAGCTCGGCGCGCTCGGCACCGTCCTTCCCCGCCACCACGAAGAGCCGTTCCGGGTTCTTCTTCACACCCGGCCGGAGTGGCGGTGGCGGCGGGGGCAACGGCTCCTTGGGAAATCGCCGCTGGCGTTTCGGAGGAGTCATACGGTCTGCCCGTTGCGCCTCGACGGACTGGTGAGATGGGCCCCGATGCGGCTGACGAGGTCCGACATGCGGTTGCTCATCAGTCCGGGTTCGGCGAACGTGTCGGAGAGCACGGCGAGATACGCGTTGGCGCCGGCGGCCATGAGATAGAAGTAGCCGCCGTTGATCTCGATGAGGACCATCTTCATCTTGCCGTCGCTGTTGGGGATCTCCGTGGCGACGGCGGTCGCCAGGCTCTGCAGGCCGGCACAGGCCGCGGCGACGCGGTCGGCGGTGTCGGGGTCGCCGCCGTAGCGGGCGATGCGCAGTCCGTCCGCGGAGAGCACCACGATCATCTCGATGCCCGGTACGCCGTCGTGGAGCTCCTTGAGCATCCAGTCGAAGTTGGCGCGCTGCTGGATCACTTGAGGTCCCCCTCGTCGTCGGCCTCGGCACGGGCCGGTCGGCCCGGCTGGGTTCGCGGCTGGAGTGTGTAGGGGTCGGGCTTGTCCTTGAGTCCGTTCCAGAAGGCCTCGACCCACGCACCGGGCGCGGGCTCGTCCACCGCCGGCTCGGGCTCGGGCTCGGGTTCCGGCTTGGCCGTCGACCAGATCGTCGGCCTGCCCTCCCGTTCGGCCTGTTCGATGGCCGCCTGCTCGGCGATCCGCTTGCTGAGCGGGGTCTTGACCCGGCTGCGGCGCTGCGGCAGCCCGTTGGCGGTCCACTCGGTGACCACGGGGACGTCGTCCTCCATGGCGACCGTGGCCGGGATCTTCGGGCTGGTGGGCCGCCGCTTCTTGGCGCTGCGCTTGGGGCCTTCGACGGCGCCGGGGCTGAGATCGGGCGCGGCGGCGGCGCCGATGCCGTGGGCGTAGCCGGGTGCCGGGTCGGTGGTCAGCATCTCGCGCGGGATGATGAGGACCGCGCGGACACCGCCGTACGCGGAAGTGCGCAGGGAGACCTGCATGTTGAACGCCGTGCACAGACGGCCCACGACGGCGAGACCCAGCCGCGGGGACTCGCCGAGCTCCTGGAGGTCGCTGCCCTCCTTGGCGCGCTCCAGCATGTTCTCGACCCGGGCGCGGGCCTCCTCGCTGAGGCTGACGCCCGCGTCCTCGATCTCGATCGCGATGCCGGTCTGCACCTCGGTGGCGGTGACGTGCACCTCGGTCTGCGGCGGCGAGTACCGGGTGGCGTTGTCGAGGAGTTCGGCCGCGGCGTGGATGACCGGCTCGACGGAGATACCGCGCACGTTGACCGCGACGATGGAGTCCAGCTTGATGCGGCGGTACTCCAGGATCCGGGACATGGCGCCGCGCAGCACGCTGTAGAGCTGGACGGGGTTGGGCCACTGCCGGCCGGGGCGGCCGCCGCCGAGCACGGAGATGGAGTCGGCGAGCCGGCCGATCAGCATGGTGCCGTGGTCGATGCGCAGGAGGTCGTCGAAGACCTCGGGGTTGCGGCCGTGGTCCTCCTCCATCTCCCGGAGTTCCTCGGACTGCTGGTGGACGATCGACTGGACGCGGCGGGCGATGTTGACGAAGGACCGCTGGGCGGAGTCGCGCAGGGCTTCCTCGCGGTCGACGATGTTGAGCATCGACTTCACCAACTCCACCTGTGCGGGTGGGAGTTGGGCGTAGGAGGGGTCGATCAGGGCGAGGTCGCGAATCACCTCATGGGGTGAATGGTCGCAGCGCAGCCGGTAGATCGCGGCGGGCGTGATCTCCGTGGCGAGGCGCTTCATCTCCTCGTCGTGGGAGGCGATACGCCGTTCCAGGTACGCAGTGTGACGGTCGTGCTCGGCCCGCACGTCCCGCAGGGTGCGACCGCGGCGCACCGCTTCGGCCACGGCTGCCAGCACCAGCAGCATGGCAACGGCACCGCTCACACCGACGGCCGTCCGTGCCGGTTCAGCCACCACGGCGACGGCTGCTCCGGTCGCCGCGGCCATCAGTATCGCCGGGAGCAACAGTGCGCGCGCATAAGGCAGTTCACGGCGTCTGGGCGGGGATTGAACGCTCACCATGTGGGCCCTCTGAAACGAATCGGGTGGGTGTAGGGGGAGCTTGCAGTGGGGTACGTCATGGGTATGTCGGAATCTTCTGCATGTTTGGGAACAAGCGCACGATTACACCTCAACTCGGTGCGCTGCGGGCGAGCTTAGTCCGACCGGATCATCGCTGTGTCATATTCAGCAAGCGCCTGAAACGGGGCGCGCGGCGGTAGTACGCTCGGCTCCATTTATACGCTCGGATTACATTCGTACACGGTGCGTCACTGCGTACGCGTGTGCGAAGAGTACTCACCGTGACGGGTGAAGGTCGGGTTCCGGTCGCCGGTCGGCGGCTGGTTCAGATCCCGGCGATACGCAGCGCCGCGTCGGCCGTGGCCTCGGCGAACACCGATACCGGGCGCTCCGGATCGGACCGGTGCACGAGGATGACGCCCTCGATCAGACCGAACAGCAGATCCGTACGCAGCTCCAGCTCACTCTTGGCGAGTGCGCCGCCCGCGGCCGTGGCGTCGAGCAACTGACGGTAGGCGTCCTTGAGTTCCGCGCGCACGGCGTGGAAGCCGGCGAACCGTTCGGCGCGCACCTCGGGCAGCAGGTAGAGCCCGCCGAGGTTGTGCGGTCCGCCGCACAGCAGCTCCACGTCCGTGCGGCACAGCTCCCACAGCCGGTCCTCGGCCGGGACCGAATCGTCGGCGAGGAGCTCACGGGCGTACGTGAGCGAGGGCGTGACCGTGGATTCCAGGAGCTCGGCGAGGAGCTCCTCCTTGCCGGAGACGTAGTGGTACATCGACGCCTGCCGCATGCCCGCCCGCTCGGCGACGGCACGGGTGGTGGTGGCGGCGTAGCCCCGGGTGGTGAACAACTCCGCGGCGGCGGCCAGCAGTTCCTCGCGGGGCGAGAGGCCGCTGTCCGGCCGCTGCGCGGCCCGCGGCCTGCCGACCCGGCGACCCGCCGGTCCACCCACTGTTCCCATGCGTTCGATCCTCGCACACGGCCCCGGCCAGGAGATCTTCCGGCGCGGCGCGGGCGCCCGGGGCGGGTCTCCGTGAGGGCTCGGTAACCGACCGGCAACACCCGGGCAACGCCGGCGACCCGCCCGACTCCTAATTTCTGTCGCGCGACAGAAATGAACCCGCAGGCCCACTCCCGAGCCGGAGGTCCCGCGAATGGCGATAGCGACCACGTACGGAGCCCGTGACCATGCCCGTGCCCAGGAAGGGGCCCGCGCCGAGGCGATGCCCGTCGTCCCGGCCACCGACTGGCCGGACCCGCCCTGCGAGGCGGGCCACCTGGTGTGGGCCGAGACGGTGGCGGGCGGCAACTACACGCACCGGGTGCTCGCCCGCGGCACCGAGCTGCGGCTGACCGACATGCGCGGTGACGGCTGCGCGCATCTGCTGCTGTTCGTGGCCGACCGCCCCTGGGAGCGGCTGAACGTCGCCGACACGGTGAAGGTGCAGTGGAACGCCTACCTCGGCGAGGGCCGCCTGCTGCTCTCCGACCAGGGCCGCATCCTCGCCTCCGTCATCGCCGACACCTCCGGCCGGCACGACGCCCTGTGCGGCACCTCCACGCTGGTACGCAACACCTCGCGGTACGGCGACGGCACCCCGCAGTCCCCCTCCCCCGCCGGCCGCGAACTGTTCAAGCTGGCCGCCGCGAAGAACGGCCTGGAGCCCCGGGATCTGCCGCCCTCGCTGTCCTTCTTCCAGGGCGTGGAGGTCCGCGAGGACGGCACCCTGGACTTCACCGGCTCGGCCGGACCCGGCGCGAGCGTGACCCTGCGTGCCGAGCAGGACGTGACCGTGCTGATCGCCAACGTGCCGCATCCGGTCGATCCCCGCGCCGAGTACGTCAGCACCGCGCTGGAGGTCCTCGCCTGGCGGGCCGGGGCGACCGCGCCCGGCGACCCCCTGTGGGACGCCACGCCCGAGGGCCGCCGCGCCTTCCTCAACACCGCCGGGTTCCTCGCCGCGAGGGGGCTCGCATGAAGGCCGTCGTTGCCGCCCGCGCCGCCTGGTCGCACGTCGTCCGCGCCGGCGAGACGCTCACCGTCACCGACCTGCACGGCAACCAGGCCGTCGACTTCCTCGTCCACGACGCCCACGACACATCGGTCCGCTACAGCGCCCCCGACACCATCCACGCCCAGGGGAGCATCTTCCTGACCACGGGCAGTGTGCTGATGTCGAACGAGCACACCCCGCTGATGACGGTCGTCGCGGACGACGTGGGCCGCCACGACACGGTCGGCGGCGCCTGCTCCAAGGAGTCGAACACGCTCCGGTACGGCCACCACACCTGGGGGCAGCACGCCTGTGTGGACAACTTCCTCGCCGAGGGGGCCAGGCACGGCCTCGGCAAGCGCGACCTCGTCTCCAACATCAACTGGTACATGAACGTGCCGGTCGAGAAGGACGGCACCCTCGGCATTGTCGACGGCATCTCGGCACCCGGCCTGTCCCTGACCCTGCGCGCCGAGCGCGACGTCCTGGTGCTGGTCTCCAACTGCCCTCAGATCAACAACCCCTGCAACGGATTCGAGCCGACGTCCGTGCAGATGACGGTCACCGAGGCGGGCAGCGCATGAGCTTCGACACGCTGCTGGTCGCCAACCGGGGCGAAATAGCGGTCCGGATCATCCGCACGGCACACGAACTGGGCCTCAGGACAGTGGCGGTGTACTCCGACGCCGACCGGTCCGCGCCCCACGTCCGGCTCGCCGACCGGGCCGTACGGCTCGGCCCCGCGCCCGCGAAGGAGTCGTACCTCGACGCCGACCTGATCCTGAAGGCGGCCAAGGACAGCGGGGCCGGGGCGATCCACCCCGGGTACGGCTTCCTGTCGGAGGACGCGGCGTTCGCCCGGCGCTGCGAGGACGCCGGGATCGTGTTCGTCGGCCCGACGCCCGAGCAGCTGGAGCTGTTCGGAGCCAAGCACACGGCGCGGGCGGCGGCCGAGGCGGCGGGCGTACCGCCGGCACCGGGGACGGGCCTGCTCGGGTCGCTCGCCGAGGCACTCCAGGAGGCCCAGGTCATCGGCTATCCCGTCATGCTCAAGGCAACCGGAGGCGGTGGCGGAATCGGCATGTCGGCATGTCGCTCCGCCGATGAACTGACCGATTCCTGGGAGCGCGTCCAGCGTGTCGCCGCCGCCTCCTTCTCCTCGGCCGGTGTCTTCCTGGAACGGCTCGTCGAGCAAGCCCGCCACATCGAGGTCCAGGTCTTCGGCGACGGCGCGGGCGCGGTGGTGACCTTCGGCGACCGGGACTGCACGCTGCAGCGCCGCAACCAGAAGGTGGTGGAGGAGGCCCCGGCACCAAGCCTCCCGGCCCTCCTGCGCGATCAACTGGCCTCCCGCGCCCATGCCTTGTGCGCCTCTGTCGGCTACCGCTCCGCCGGAACCGTCGAGTTCGTGTACGACGCCGCCCGCGAGGAGGCGTACTTCCTCGAGGTCAACACCCGCCTCCAGGTGGAGCACCCGGTCACCGAGGAGATCTACGGCGTCGACCTGGTCGCCTGGATGCTGCGCCTGGCACGCGGCGAGCGGGACGTCGTCCGCAACCCGGGCACCCCGCGCGGCCACGCCGTCGAGGCCCGCCTCTACGCCGAGGACCCGGCGCGCGAGCACCGGCCCGGCGCGGGCCTGCTGACGCGGGTGGAGTTCCCGAGCGGGGTGCGGGTCGACGGCTGGGTCGAGACGGGCACCGAGGTGACGACGTCGTACGACCCGATGCTCGCGAAGATCATCGCGTACGGCCCCGACCGCGCGCACGCGCTGCGCCGGCTGGACGAGGCGCTGGCCCGCACCCGGGTCGACGGCATCGAGACGAACCTCGGTCTGGTGCGCGCGGCACTCGCCGACCGCCGTTTCCGCGAGGCCACCCACTCGACGGCGACCCTCGCCACCGTCGCCGACCCGACGCCCCGCATCGAGGTCGTCGCCGGCGGCACCCTCACCACCGTGCAGGACTGGCCGGGCCGCACCGGCTACTGGCAGGTCGGCGTTCCGCCCAGTGGCCCGATGGACGACCTGTCCTTCCGGCTAGGCAACCGGGCGCTGGGCAACCCCGAGGGCACCCCGGGGCTCGAATGCACGCTCCAGGGACCGGCGTTGAGGTTCACGCATTCCACCACCGTGTGCGTGACGGGCGCCCCGGCCACGGTCACCGTCGACGGTACGGCGTCGGAGCAGTGGGAGCCGGTGACGGTGCCGGCCGGAGCCGTACTGGAGGTCGGGGCGCCGGCCGAGCACGGTCTGCGGACGTACGTCCTCGTCGCGGGCGGTCTCGACGTCCCGGCTTTCCTGGGCAGCGCGAGCACCTTCACGCTCGGGCGCTTCGGCGGCCACGGCGGACGCACGCTGCGGACGGGCGACGTACTGCACGGCGGGGCGGTCACCGAGGGGTCCCCGGTTCCCGTGCCGGACCGCCCGTCGTTCGGCTCCGTATGGCAGGTGGCCGCCGTCGAAGGGCCGCACGCCGCGCCGGAGTTCTTCACCGAGGACGACATCCGCGACTTCTACGCCGCCGACTGGAAGGTGCACTTCAACTCCGCGCGGACCGGCATCCGGCTCGTCGGCCCAAGGCCTCGCTGGGCGCGCACCGACGGCGGTGAGGCGGGCCTGCATCCGTCCAACATCCATGACACGCCGTACTCCGTCGGAGCCGTCGACTACACCGGCGACATGCCGGTGCTGCTCGGCCCGGACGGCCCGTCGCTGGGCGGGTTCGTGTGCCCGGCGACCGTGATCAGCACCCAGCGCTGGAAGCTGGGCCAGCTGCGCCCGGGCGACACCGTGCGCTTCCTGCCGGTGGACGTGGCCGGCGCGCCCCGCCCGGCCCTCGTGGACGGCGGCATCCTCGCCCGCGACGGCGACGTGACGTACCGCCGCAGCGGTGACGACAATCTGCTGGTCGAGTTCGGGCCGATGCAGCTGGACCTGTCCCTGCGCATGCGCGTCCACGCGCTGATGGAGACGGTGGCCGGGGCGGGCCGGGACGGCATCGCCGACCTGACCCCGGGCATCCGCTCGCTCCAGATCCGTACGGATCCGAACCGGCTGCCGCAGCATGAACTCCTCGCCGGGGTAAGGGAGATGGTCGCCGCCCTGCCGCCCACGGACGAGCTCGTGGTCCCCTCCCGCACCGTCCATCTCCCCCTCTCCTGGGACGACCCGGCCACCCGCGAGGCGATCGCCCGCTACATGGCGGGGGTGCGCGACGACGCGCCCTGGTGCCCGTGGAACATCGAGTTCATCCGCCGCGTCAACGGCCTGGCGTCGGTCGAGGACGTGTACCGCACGGTCTTCGACGCGGAGTACCTGGTCCTGGGGCTGGGCGACGTGTACCTGGGCGCCCCCGTGGCGACCCCGCTGGACCCCCGCCACCGTCTGGTGACCACCAAGTACAACCCGGCACGCACCTGGACGGCGGAGAACTCGGTCGGCATCGGCGGGGCCTACCTGTGCGTCTACGGCATGGAGGGGCCCGGCGGCTATCAGTTCGTGGGCCGTACGACCCAGGTGTGGTCGGGGTGGCAGCAGCGCGGGGCGTTCGAGCCGGGGTCGCCCTGGCTGCTGCGGTTCTTCGACCGGATCAGGTGGTACCCGGTGGGCGCCGAGGAACTTCTGGAGCTGCGGGCGGATCTCACGTCCGGGCGGTTCGTGCCGCGCGTCGAGGAGGGCACGTTCTCGCTCGCCGAGTACCGGGCCTTCCTGGACGAGCACGCCGAGTCGATCGCCGAGTTCAGGGCCCGGCAGCAAACGGCCTTCGCGGCGGAGCGGGACGCGTGGGAGGCGGCCGGCGAGTTCGCGCGGGCCGATGCGGCCGTCGCGCCCGCCGCACCCCAGGCCGAGGTGACCGTCCCGGTCGGCGGCCGGCTCGTCGAGGCCGAGTTCGCGGCGTCCGTCTGGCAGGTGAACGTCCGGCCGGGTGACGAGGTGACGGCCGGACAGCCGCTGCTCGCCCTGGAGGCGATGAAGATGGAGTCCAGGGTGCACGCGCCGGTCGCCGGCGTGGTCGCCGAGATCCTGGCCGGACCCGGGGACCAGGTGGAGGCGGGAACGGCTCTGGTCGTCCTCGCGCCCGCCCGAGGAAGCGACCCGTCAACCGAGCTCGCAGACAGGTGAGTCGAAAGCCGAGGAGCACCGCATGTCCACCACTCTCTTCCGCGTCCGCGCGGCCTACGCCCGCATCGAGGCCACGGACCGCCCCGAGATCTGGATCGACCTGCGCCCGCAGGAGGAAGTGGAGGCCGAGGCCCGGCGGATCGACGAGCGGGTGACCGGTGGGGAGAGACTCCCGCTCGCGGGGCGCCTGTTCGCCGCCAAGGGCAACATCGACGTCGCCGGCCTCCCGACGACGGCGGGCTGCCCTTCGTACGCCTACTCCCCCGAGGCCGACGCGCCGGTCGTCGCCCGGCTGCGCGCGGCCGGTGCGATCGTGCTCGGCACCACCAACCTCGACCAGTTCGCGACGGGCCTGGTCGGCACCCGCTCCCCCCACGGTGCCGTCCGGTGCGCCCATGACCCGGCCAGGATCAGCGGCGGCTCCAGCTCCGGCTCGGCCGTCGCGGTGGCACTCGGGATCGTCGACTTCGCGCTCGGCACGGACACGGCCGGCTCGGGCCGGGTCCCGGCCGCCTTCAACGGCATCGTCGGCCTCAAGCCCACCCGGGGCCTGGTGCCGACGACGGGCGTCGTCCCGGCCTGCGCGTCGATCGACTGCGTGACGGTGTTCGCGCGCACCCTTCCGGAAGCCGAGCAGGCACTGTCGTTCATGGCGTCCCCGCCCGCCCGCGCCCTGCCCGCGCTCCCCGGGCGGGCGCCGGGGCCCTGGCGCATCGCGGTCCCGCCGACGCATCAGCTCGGTGAACTGGACGAGGGCTGGGCCGAGGCCTACGAGGCAGCCGTACGGCAGCTCGCAACCGCGGGCGCCGACATCCGCCCCCTCGACCTCACCCCCTTCACCGAGGCCGCCGCGATGCTGTACGAGGGCGCCTTCGTCGCCGAGCGCTACACGGCCGTGGGGAGCTTTGTCGACAAGGCGATGGCTGAGGGTGACACGGCCCTCGATCCCACCGTCGCCGGCATCATCACCCGCGCCCGCGACATCCCGGCCCACCGGCTCTTCGCCGACCAGGACCGGCTCGCCGCCCTGCGCACCCGCGCCGAGGCCGAACTCGCCGACGCCGACGCCCTGTTGATCCCCACCGCACCAGGCCACCCGACCCTCGCCGAGGTGGCCGCCGACCCGCTCGGCGCCAACGCCCGGCTGGGCCGCTTCACCAACTCCACGAACCTGTTCGACCTGGCGGCGGTCGCCGTCCCGGCCGGTGAGGTGAACGGCCTGCCCTTCGGCGTGATGCTGCTCGGCGCCGCTTTCACGGACGACCGGCTGGCCCGGATCGCCGGCCTGCTCCGGCCCGAGGTCCGCCTCGCGGTGGTCGGGGCGCACCTCACCGGCCAGCCCCTGAACTCGCAGCTTCTCGCCCTGGGCGGCCGTTTCGACCGTACGATCGCCACGGCCCCCGTCTACCGGTTGCACGCGCTGCCCACGTCCCCGCCCAAGCCGGGCCTGGTCCATGTCGGTCAGGGCGCCGGCCCCGACGAGGGCGGGGCGGCGATCGAGGCGGAGGTGTGGCGGCTCCCGGCGGAGGGGCTCGGCCGGCTCCTCGCCGACCTGCCCCGGCCGATGGCCCTGGGGCGCGTGGAACTGGCGGACGGCAGCCACGTCCCGGGGTTCCTGTGCGAGCCCGCGGCTCTCGCGGGCGCCGAGGACATCACATCGTACGGCGGCTGGCGGGCGTATCTCAGGGGCGACCGCGACGGAGCACACGAACGACCCCTGAAAACACGAAGGGCAAGGACGTAACGCTCTCCTTGCCACTATCAACTTATAACGCATCGGGGGGCTTGCGGCAAGGCCCCCCTCGTGCCGCAGAATCTCCCGCCTAAGGCCAAGACCTGCGGAAACGGGGAGTCACGTAGTGCGTGTGTTGTTGTCGACCTATGGGTCGCGCGGAGATGTCGAACCGCTCGCGGCACTCACGGTGCCCCTGCGGGAACTCGGCGCCGAGGTGCGGGTGTGCGCGCCGCCGGACGAGGACTTCGCGCGGCGGTTGGCCGAGGTCGGCGTGGCGATGGTCCCGGTCGGACCGTCGGCCCGTGAGCTGACGCAAGCGGTGCCGCCGCCGTCGATGCCCGAGCGCGCGGCCCAGGTGATCGCCGCCCAGTTCGAGGCGGTCACCGCGGCGGCCGAGGGCTGCGATCTGCTGGTGGCGACCGGCATGATGCCGGCCGCGGCAGGTGCGCGGTCGGTGGCCGAGAAGCTGGGCATCCGCTCCGTGCCCGTGACCTTCCAGCAGCTCACCCTGCCGTCGCCGAACCGTCGGCCGCTGGCGTACCGGGGCCGTCCGTTCCCCCCGGAGGTGACCGACAACCGGGTGCTGTGGGACCTGGACGCCCAGAGCATCAACGAGTTGTTCCGGGAGGCGCTCAACACGAACCGGGCGTCGAACGGCCTGCCGCCGGTGGACGACGTCCGCGACCACGTCTTCGGCGACAGCCCCTGGGTGGCGACGGATGCGGTCCTGGACCCGTTGCACGAGATGCCGGGCCTCGACGTCGTCCAGACCGGCGCCTGGGTCCTGCCCGACGTCCGTCCGCTCCCGGCCGACCTGGAGGCGTTCCTGGACGCCGGCACCGCGCCGGTGTACGTGGGCTTCGGCAGCATGCCCATGCATGCCGCGGCGGACGCCGCCCAGGTGGCCATCGAGGCGGTTCGCGCGCAGGGCCGCCGTATCCTCGTCTCCCGCGGCTGGGCCGATCTGGCCCTGATCGACGACCAGGACGACTGCTTCGCCGTGGGCGAGGCCAACCACCAGGCGCTCTTCCGCCGCGTTGCCGCCGTCATGCACCACGGCGGCGCGGGTACGACGTCCACGGCCGCCCGGGTCGGCGCGCCTCAGGTCGTGGTGCCCCAGCTGGCCGACCAGCCCTACTGGGCGGGCCGCGTGGCCGACCTGGGCATCGGCACGGCACACGACGGTCCGACGCCGACCTTCGAGTCCCTGTCGGCCGTACTCGAAACGGCCCTGACCGCCGAGACCCGCGCCGGCGCGGCCGCCGTGGCGGCGACGATCCCCACCGACGGGGCGGACGTGGCCGCGAAGCTGCTGCTCGACATGGTTGGCTGACCCTGGCCGCCCGTGTCCGCGTGAACCACGCGTGTTCTTCCCAGGCGCCGCCTTTCGCCGCGCGATGGTCGCCATCGACCGCACATTCGGAGCAACTGCCATGACACACCTGACCACCAGCGCGTTCGACCTTCCCGACCGTCTCTCCCCCAAGGCCGACCCGAAGCTGATCGCAGCCGACGAGCAGCACTTCGCGGCCATCGCACGGTGCCTCGAGGAGACGATCGCCGAGCTGACCGACCGCCTCGACGCCGCGCGCAGGGCACCCGGCGGCATGGGCCGGGATGCCATGGACCGGGACACGGAGATCCACCGGCTCACCGCCCGCCTGCGCACCCTGCACCGCTTCGGCCTGGACCTGTGCCTCGGTCACATGGTCGGCGCCGACGACTCCGAGCCCGTGTACGTGGGGCGGCTCGGCCTGACCGACAGCACGGGCCGGCGGCTGCTGCTCGACTGGCGCTCCCCGGCGGCCGAGCCGTTCTTCGGAGCCACCCACGCCGACCCGATGGGCCTGGCGAGCCGCCGCAGGTACCGCTGGACCCGCGGCCGGATCAGCGACTACTGGGACGAGGTGTTCACCCCGGACGGGTTCGCGGGGCACCATGCCTCGCTCGACGACCAGTCCGCCTTCATCGCCAGCCTCGGCAGCGACCGGTCGCCACGGATGCGGGACGTGCTCGGCACCATCCAGGCCGACCAGGACGCCATCATCCGCGCGGGCTCGCGCGGCGCCCTCGTCGTCGACGGCGGCCCGGGCACGGGGAAGACCGTCGTCGCCCTGCACCGCTCCGCCTACCTCCTGTACTCCGACCCCCGACTCGGTCACCGCCGGGGCGGCGTGCTGTTCGTCGGTCCGCACCGGCCTTACCTGGACTACGTCTCCGACGTCCTTCCCAGCCTCGGCGAGGAGGGCGTGCAGACCTGCATCCTGCGTGACCTCGTCGCCGAGGGAGCCGCGGCAACCGTCGAGACCGACCCGGAGGTGGCCCGCCTGAAGTCGTCCGCGGACCTGGTGAAGGCGCTCGAGAAGGGCGTGCGGTTCTACGAGGAGCCGCCCACGAAGGGCATGACGGTCACGACCCACTGGTCCGACATCTGGCTGAGCGCCAACGACTGGGCCGTGGCGTTCGAGGCGGCGGAGCCCGGTACTCCGCACAACGAGGCGCGCGAGCAGGTCTGGGAGGAACTGCTCACGATCCTGGCGGACAAGCACGAGGGCGACGCCTCCGGTGACGACGCGGCCGTCTCGGCCGACCTGGTCCGCAGGTCGCTGAGGCGGAACAGGGAACTGCTGGCGGCCTTCAACCGCGCCTGGCCCCTGCTCGAAGCGGCCGACCTCGTCTCCGACCTGTGGTCGGTCCCCGCCTACCTGCGGCTGTGCGCTCCCTGGCTGAGCCGCGACGAGGTGCAGAAGCTGCAGCGCGCGGACGCCCAGGCCTGGACGGTGTCCGACCTGCCGCTCCTGGACGCGGCCCGGCAGCGCCTCGGCGACCCGGAGGCGGCACGGAGCAAGCGCCGGCACACGGCCGTCATCGCCGCCCAGCGCGAGCGCATGACCCAGGTCGTCGACAACCTGATCGAGGCCGTGGCCAACTCCGGCGACGACGGCGACGACGGCATGGGCCTGGTGAGGATGCTGCGCGGTGAGGACGCCCAGGTCAGCCTCGTCGACGAGTCCGAGATCGCCACGGCCGACCCGGACCTGCTCGCCGGCCCGTTCGCACACGTCGTCGTGGACGAGGCCCAGGAACTCACCGACGCGGAATGGCAGATGCTGCTGCTGCGTTGCCCGTCCCGGAGCTTCACCATCGTCGGCGATCGCGCCCAGGCCAGGCACGGGTTCACGGAGTCGTGGCAGGAACGGCTCAAGCGGATCGGTCTCGACCGGATCGACCTGGCTTCCCTGAGCCTCAACTACCGGACACCGGAAGAGATCATGGCGGAGGCCGAGCCGGTCATCCGGGCGGCGCTCCCGGACGCCAATGTGCCGACGTCCATCCGCAGTGGCGGCGCCCCGGTCGTACACGGCTCGGCTTCGGACCTGGACGCGATCCTCGACACCTGGCTCGCCGCCCACGCCGAGGGCACCGCCTGCGTCATCGGCGCGCCGGCATTCCACTCGACGGACCGCGTCCGCTCACTGACCCCGGAGCTGTCGAAGGGTCTGGAGTTCGACCTGGTCGTCCTGGTGGACCCGGAGGACTTCGGCGAAGGGATCGAGGGAGCGGTGGACCGCTATGTGGCGATGACGCGAGCGACCCGGCAACTGGTCGTCCTTACCAGCACCTCTTGAGAGACGACGCGTACATGCCGCTCAGGGGCGCGGGTCCGCATCGATGTGCGGCCCCGCGCCCCGTGGGCGCGACCAGAAACGCACCCGCGCCCGCTCGGCGAGCGCGTCACCCCACCGACGAGTAGGCAACAACCCCCCGCAGCAGCCCGTCCACAGCCTTACGCGCATTCTTGGCCACGGTTGAGCCCTCCGCAGGAGACGCCGCCGCGATCTGCCCCAGCACATCGATCACCTGCTTGCACCACCGCACAAAGTCCCCCGCCGGCATCTCAGCCTCACGCAGCACCTCGTCCAGCCCCTTGCCGCTGGCCCACATGTACGCGGCCCAGGCGAAGCCGAGGTCGGGCTCACGCTGCCCGACGCCCTCGGACTGGGTGATCCGGAACTCCTCCTCGAGGGCGTCCAGCCGCCCCCAGATCCGGACCATCTCACCGAGGGCGGCCTTGGCCTTGCCCGACGGCAGCTTCGGGGCCATGGCGTCGTCCGCGGCCCTCGACTCGAACACCAACGCCGAGACGCAGGCGGCCAGTTCGGCCGGGCTGAGGCCCTCCCACACCCGCTCGCGGACGCATTCGCTGGCCAGCAGGTCGAGTTCGCCGTACAGCCGCGCGAGCCGCTTGCCGTGCTCGGTGACCTCGTCACCGCGCAGATAGTCCAGTTCGGTCAGCAGCGCGACGATACGGTCGAAGGTCCGCGCGATCGTGTTCGTACGGCCTTCGATACGGCGCTCCAGCTGCGAGGTGTCCCGCAGCAGCCGGTGGTAGCGCTCGGCCCAACGGGCGTGGTCCTCACGGTCGTTGCAACCGTGGCAGGGGTGCGCGCGCAGGGCCTTGCGCAGCCGCTCGATCTCGCGGTCGTCGGCCGCCTGGGAGCGCCGCTTGCGCTGCCGCTCGGGCGAAATGTGCCCGGCCTTGGTGCGCAGCGCGGAAGCGAGGTCCCGACGGGACTGCGGGGAACGCGGGTTGAAGGACTTCGGGATCCGCATCCGCTCCAACGCCTGGACGGGCACCGGGAAGTCCATCGAGGCGAGCCGCTTGACCTGCCGTTCGGCGGTCAGGACCAGCGGGCGCGGGCCGTCGTGGTGCTCGAAGCCGCGGTGGCCGTTGGACCGCCCGGCCGGCAGCCCGGGGTCCAGCACCAGTGCGAGGCCGGCGTACTTGCCCGTCGGCACATGGATGACGTCGCCCGGCTTGAGCTTCTCCAGCGCGACCGCGGCCTCCGCGCGGCGCTCCGCCACCCCCTGCTTGGCCAACTCGTTCTCGCGGTCCTTCAGTTCGCGGCGCAGACGCGCGTACTCCTCGAAGTCCCCGAGGTGGCAGGTCATGGACTCCTTGTAGCCCTCCAGCCCCTCCTCGTTGCGCTGCACCTGCCGGGAGATCCCGACGACCGACTTGTCGGCCTGGAACTGCGCGAACGACGTCTCCAGCAGCTCGCGCGAGCGGTGCCGGCCGAACTGCTCGACGAGGTTGACCGCCATGTTGTACGACGGCTTGAAGCTGGAGCGCAGCGGATAGGTGCGGGTGCCCGCCAGCCCCGCCAGGTGGTCGGGGCTCATGCCGCGCTGCCACAGCACGACGGCGTGGCCCTCGACGTCGATGCCGCGCCGGCCGGCACGGCCGGTCAGCTGCGTGTACTCACCGGGCGTGATGTCGGCGTGCTGCTCGCCGTTCCACTTGACGAGCTTCTCCAACACCACCGACCGGGCAGGCATGTTGATGCCCAGCGCGAGGGTCTCCGTGGCGAACACGGCCTTCACCAGTCCGCGGACGAACAGTTCCTCGACGACCTCCTTGAAGGTCGGCAGCATGCCCGCGTGGTGAGCGGCTATGCCGCGCTCCAGGCCTTCCAGCCATTCGTAGTAGCCGAGGACGTGCAGGTCCTCGTTCGGGATGGCGGCGGTGCGCTCCTCGACGAGGGCGCGCACTCTGTCCCGCGCCTCCTCGTCGTTCAGCCGCAGTCCCGCGTGCAGGCACTGCTGGACGGCGGCCTCGCAGGCGGCGCGGCTGAAGATGAAGGTGATGGCGGGCAGCAGGCCCTCGGCGTCGAGGCGTTCGATGACCTCGGGGCGTCCCGGCGTCCACACCCGGGACCGCTGCCGGCGCTCCCGCTCCCGGTCGGCCTCGCGCATGGCGCGCCCGCGTCTGCGGTCCTGGTACGAGGGTCTGGTCGCCTCCATGCGGGCCAGCCGCGTGAGGTCGGGGTTGACGGCCTTCTTGTGGCCCTCGCCCTCCTCGAACAGGTCGTACATCCGCCGCCCGGCGAGCACGTGTTGGAACAGCGGCACGGGCCGGTGCTCGGACACGATCACCTCGGTGTCGCCGCGGACGGTGTCGAGCCAGTCGCCGAACTCCTCGGCGTTGGACACGGTCGCCGACAGCGAGACCAGCGTGACCGACTCGGGGAGGTGAATGATCACTTCCTCCCATACGGCCCCGCGGAAGCGGTCGGAGAGGTAGTGCACCTCGTCCATGACCACATGGCCGAGGCCGAGGAGGGTCTGCGACCCGGCGTACAGCATGTTCCGCAGTACCTCGGTGGTCATCACGACCACCGGGGCATCGGAGTTGATGCTGTTGTCGCCGGTGAGCAGACCGACCATGCCGTCGCCGTAACGGCGGCACAGGTCGGCGTACTTCTGGTTCGACAGCGCCTTGATGGGCGTGGTGTAGAAGCATTTTCTGCCCTGCAACAGGGCGAGGTGGACGGCGAACTCGCCCACGATCGTCTTGCCCGACCCGGTGGGGGCGGCCACCAGCACGCCCTTCCCCGCTTCGAGCGCCTGGCACGCCTCGATCTGGAAGGGGTCGAGGCCGAAGTCGTACATCTCGCGGAATGAGGCGAGCGCCGTGGCCTGCTCGGCAGCACGCCTACGCGCTGCCGCGTACCGCTCGGCCGGTGAGAGGTCCTCTGTCATCGTGCTTTCGAGCGTACCGGGCGCCACTGACAACAGGACGATCATTATCCGGATCGGCCCCGGACAAACCCGCGATCCGTGCAGCTCACGGCTGCGAAGCGGAAGCGGCCGGGCACGCCCTGTAGGCGCCCGGCCGCACTGTTTGTGGATTCCGCCTCGGTCAGGTCACGTCGTCGTAGCCGTTGACCCGCTCGGTGGTGGCCTGCTCGGGCAGCGCCCGGCTCGCGGACACCGTCTCGACCTCGCCGATGCTCTCGGGGGTCAGATCGAGGTCGGACGCCTCGTCGTCGGCGGGCGCCATGGCCTCGCGGCGGCTCCTGCGGCGGTCGTTGAGCAGGGAGACGAGGACCGCGCCGAAGTACAGGATCCAGATCGGTCCGGCGAGGGCCATCATCGTCAGCGGGTCGGTGCTCGGGGTCGCGATCGCCGCGAAGACCGTGATGCCCATGATCATGCCGCGCCACCAGCCGAGCATGCGCTTGCCGGTGATGGCGCCGGTGAAGTTGAGCATCACCAGCAGCAGGGGCAGCTCGAAGGAGAGACCGAAGACGATCACCATGCGCGTGACGAGGTCGAGCAGGTCGTCCAGCGGCAGCAGGTTGTCGACGCCGAACGGCGTGAACTCGATCAGGACGGTGGCGGTCTTGGGCAGCACCTTGTAGGCGAAGTAGGCGCCGGCGAGGAAGAGCGGGAAGCCCGTGGCGACGAACCCGTAGGCGTACTTGCGCTCGTGCTTGTGCAGGCCGGGGGCGACGAAGGCCCACAGCTGGTACAACCAGACCGGTGCGGCCAGCACGATGCCGGCCATCAGGGACACCTTCAGGGCCAGCGTGAACGGCGCGAGCAGACCGTTGATCGTGATCTGCGCACACGGGTTCTGTTCGCGTGACGTCTTGGCCAGTTCCTCGAACGACTTCGGGCAGCCGACCGACTCGAGGACCGGCTTGGTGAAGAAGTTGATGATGTCCTGATAGAAGAAGGCAGCGACAACCGTGATGACGACGATCGCGAGCAGCGCTTTCGCGAGCCGGTTGCGAAGCTCACGAAGGTGCTCCGCGAGGGGCATCCGCCCCTCGGGATCCTTCTCCTCATTGCGGGCAGACTTCAGCAACCCACGTTCCCATCTCGTGCGGCGGGCCGGAGGTCACCGGCCCTGCGTCAGCGCTTGGTCGTGTCCGTGGGCTCGTTGACCGGGCGCGAGCTGGTCACGTCGCCGGGAGAGGCCTGGATGACGCGCTGAGCCGGGGGCTGCTGGTCGTCGCTGCTGTTGTTCGGCGGGTCGGCCGGGGCGGCGGACTTGCTGCCGTCGTCCTTCATCGCCTTCGCCTCGCTCTTCAGGATGCGAGCGGACTTGCCGAGCGAGCGCGCCATGTCCGGAAGCTTCTTCGCGCCGAACAGCAGGATGATGACGACGAGGATGAGAATGATCTCGGGGGCTCCGAGCCTTCCGAACATAAGTCTTTACCTTCTCACCGAGGCTACTGGGGTGGGGTGCTGTCCGATCGGTCGGACATGTGTCCGAACGATCGCGTTGACAGCGATCGTAACGCTCAGGGGTAAACGTGAGGCAATCCCCGTGCGTACTCCCTGTCCGCGGACCCGGGCCTCGTTCTCCGGGCCGCGACCAGCAGCGTACCTGTCCGGGACGTCAAGTTGACAGGGCGAAGTGGCCCAAAACGCATGCGGGGAGGGACTCACACCCAATCCTTGGCAGGGCTAGAGCGTGTCCACAGCCCGAGCCGCGCTCATGCTCGCCCGCTCCAGGTCCTCCGCCGCCCTGCTGATGCGCCGCGCGGAGTCCGTCACCTGCCGGCCGAGGCGCTGCGCCTCCAGGAAGACCCGCACGGCGAGCACGCCGAGAACGGCGAGACCCAGGAAACCCACAGCTACCGCGAACATCGGCCAGAACATGACGCCGAGCCTAGACCGTCCTACAGCGTGGAGTGCAGCCGCAGGGTGCTGACCCCGCCGCCGGTCAGCAGCTCGACGATCCGCTCCCCGGCAGGCTTGCGGACGGACGAGCCGCACTCGGGGCAGGCGAACGAGTAGAACGTCGTACGGCTGCTCGCGCCGATGACGAGGCGCAGTGCGCTCGCGGCGAGCTCGAAGCGGCCCCGGCAGTCCGGGCAGCCCGCCCTGAACCTCACCGGGGTCACGCTTCTCATCCCGGAGAACGCGGATGCCACCGTCATTCCCACCGCACCGGACGTCGCCGACTCGCTCAAAGCCCTTGCTCCCCTTCTTCGTGGTCGCTCGCCTTCGGGGGCGCTGTCCTACTGTCCGTCGTGAGTCCGGTGCGCCCCGTGCTCGCCCCGCACCTCGACCCCGTCGTACGCCGCCAGCGCCTCGCGGGCCGCCTGCCGGGCGCTGTCGGCCAGTGCCGCCGGTGAGACGATCCGGCCGTCGCGCCCGAGCCGCAGTGCGAGACGCCGCAGCGACGTGGGTTCGGGGGTGCGCAGAGTGATACGCAGCCCGCCGTCGGCAAGCTCATCGGCGCTGTCGTGCGGGTAGTACTCGGCGACCCAGCGCCCGCCCGGACCGACCTCGACCACGACCTCCGGGTCCTCCGCGGCAGGCTGCACGAGCCCCTCGGACAGGTCCCTCAGCTCGATCTCGGGCGGCACGGACGGCTCGTCCAGGATCCTGATCTCGGCGACCCGGTCGAGCCGGAAGGTGCGGCGCGCCTCGGAGCGGCGGCACCAGGCCTCGACGTAGGTGTGGCCGACGCTGACCAGGCGGATCGGGTCGATCTCGCGCTCGGTGACCTCGTCGCGGGCCGGTGAGTAGTAGCGGATCCACAGGCGGCGCCGCTCGGAGATGGCACGGTCGACGTCGGCGAAGACACCGCCCTCGGCCTCGAAGGTCACCGACAGCCGGGAGCTGGCGCCGGCCGCCTCCCCGGCCGCGGCCTCCACCTTGGCGGTCGCCCGCAGGAGCGCCTGCCGGTCGCTCTCGCGCAGTCCGGGCAGCGTGGACACCGCGCGAGCCGCCACCAGCAGCGCGGTCGCCTCGTCGGCGGCGAGCCGCAGCGGCTCGGCGACGTCATCGGGGTTGTGCCACCAGATGCGCTCGCCGTCGGTGTCGATGTCGAGCAGGTCACCGCCGCGGAAGCTGGTGCCGCACATGGGCAGCACGTCGAGGTCGGAGACCAGCTCGTCCTCGGAGATGCCGAAGGCGCGCGCGACGTCCTCGATGCGGGCGCCTGGCCGCTCCCTGAGATAGGTCACCAGGGAGAGCATCCGCCGGGTCTGGTCGATGGCGTTGACGGGCCTGACCGGTTTGCCTGCCACTGTGTCGCTCCGCTCCCCCTCAGCCCTTGGCCACGGCACGCAGCCGGTCCACCACGTCGGCCCGCAGCTCCGCGGGCTCCAGGACCACCACATCCGGCCCGAACTCCACCAGCCAGGCATCCAGCCCGTGGCCGTACGGAATCTCCAACTCGTCCCAGCCGTCCCCGAGTTCCCTGACCGAGGTGGCCTTCGCCCGAAGGGGGTAACCGGCATCCGTGCGCAGCCGGATCCGCGCGGAGCGGTCGGCCGTCTCCCCCGCCCAGCTCATGACGGTCTCCCGGACGGTGACGACGTCGGGGACCGGCGCGGTGAACCGCGAGCCGCGCGAGCGCACCTTGCCCGTGATGCGGGACAGCCGGAAGACGCGCTCGGCGCCCCGGTCCCGGTCCCAGCCCGCGAGATACCAGTGGCCGCGCCAGCACTCGAGCGCCCACGGCTCGACGTGCCGGGGCTCGGGGCGGGCGGCGGTGGCCTTGCGGTAGTCGAACACGACCGGGCGCCGGTCGCGGCACGCCAGCATCAGCGGCTCGAACGCGGCCTCATGCACCGGAATACGGGGCTCCAGGGCGCCGTGCGCCTCGTACGGATCGACGTCCTCCGGCAGCCCTGCCGCGCGCAGTTTCTGCAGTGCGCCGCTGGCCGCGCCCGCGAGCCGGACCTGCTGCCACACCTTGGCGGCCAGGCCGAGGGCGGCGGCCTCCTCGGCGTCGAGGGTGATGGGCGGCAGCCGGTTGCTGTCCCGGCGGGCGAGATAGCCGACCTCGCCGTCGAGGTTCTCGACGGTCTCGATGACCAGGCCGAGCTCGCGCAGGTCGTCCTTGTCGCGCTCGAACATCCGGTTGAAGGAGTCGTCGGAGCCGGCTTCCAGGTACGCCTCGATGGACTCACGCAGCTCGCGCTTGCTCAGCGGCCGCCGCGTCCCGAGCAGACACAGCGCCAAATTCATGAGCCGCTCGGCCTTGGCAATGGCCATCGACGCCCTTCGCCTTCCCTATGGTGCTTACGACCGATGACCGTACCGCCCCGCGGTGGCCCGGCAAAAGCCGAGGGCCCATGCCCGGACAGGCATGGGCCCCAGGTAGTCGGGTCCGGTCGCGCGCCGATCAGACGCGACGAGCCGGACGCCGGCCGGACGCGACGATCAGACGCCGAGCAGGTCGACGACGAAGATCAGGGTCTCGCCGGGCTGGATCGCCGGGGTCGGGCTCTGGTTGCCGTAGGCGAGGCGGGCCGGGATGGTCAGCTGGCGACGGCCGCCGACCTTCATGCCCTGCACGCCCTGGTCCCAGCCCTTGATGACGCGGCCGCCACCCAGCGGGAAGCGGAATGGCGTACCGCGGTTCCAGCTGGCGTCGAACTCCTCGCCCGTGCTGAACGCGACACCCACGTAGTGCACGGTGACGGTCTGACCCGCCTGCGCGACGGGGCCGTCGCCCTCCCAGATGTCCTTGATCTCGAGGTCCGCCGGGGGCTCGCCGCCCGGGAAGTCGATCTCGGGCTTGTCGATGCTCACTTCATCACTCCTTGTTGCGTGACCTGGGTCGCCAAGCGACCCCACGGACACCTCGGTCAGACGACGTCGAGGATATCCACCACGAAGACCAGTGTGTTCTTGGACAGCTCGCTGTTGGGGCTGGAGCCGTAACCGAGGGAGGGCGGGATCACCAGCAGCACGCGGTCGCCCACGTTCTTGCCGACGAGGCCCTTGTCCCAGCCTGGCACGACGGAGCCGGTGCCGATCTGGAAGGCGGTCGCGCCGCCGTGGTCCCAGGAGGAGTCGAACTTCTTGCCGTCCTCCCACTTGACCCCGGTGTACTGGGCCACGAGCCCCTGACCGGCCTCGACCTTCTTGCCATCGCCCTTGATCAGCACCTGTTCCTTGAGGTCCTTGGGGGCCTTGGTGTTCTTGGGGATGGTGATGGTCGCCGCCTTCTGCGACGGGGCCTTCACCTCCGGCAGGCCCGCCTCGGTGGCGGCCTGCTCACCCTTGGCCTCGCCCTTGGCGTCGACGGTGCCGACACCGGCCACGTCGACCACCCAGATCAGTACGTCCTTCTGGTTGATGCCGGAGGATGGGTTCAGCGATTCACCGATCAGATCACCCGCGGTGCCCTGCACAAGGACCCGGCTGCCCGGCTTCTGCCCCTTGACCGCGGCGAGGACCTTCTCCGGCAGCTGCTGGCTCGGCTTGCCGATCTGTTCGACGGACTGCCTGCGCGGCGCGCTCTCACCGGACGTGGCCGCCCAGGTGCCGCCCAGCTCCTGGTCCTCGCCCCACTTCTCGACGGTCCAGTCCAGGCGGACGAAGTCGGACGCCTTGGCTGCGGTTCCGCTGCCCTCCGAGACCGTCTCGACCACGGTCTTCCCGGACGGGTCGCCCTCCTTCGGCACGGAGATCTTGGGCTTCTCCCCGATCTTGCCATCGACCTGGGCAACCCCTGCCGACGCTCCCCCGTCACTGCTGTCGCTGTCCGATCCGCACGCGGCGGTGAACAACAGGGCGGGAACGGCCAGCAGCGCCGCGACGCGGCGTTTCGTGTTGTAGTTCATCAGTCCCACTGGGCTCGGGGGTGGCGGGCAATGGCCGCCACTCTACGACGAACATGCGCTCGGCACCGGTCGTCACCCGACACGCCGACGCCCGGTGCCCGGAGGTATCACCACCTCCGGGCACCGGGCGTTCTGTACGGGCGCGACCGAGGCGGCCGCGGCCCTCTCACATACCGGCGATCAGTTTCTCCACCCGGTCGTCCACCGAACGGAACGGGTCCTTGCACAACACCGTGCGCTGCGCCTGGTCGTTGAGCTTGAGGTGGACCCAGTCGACCGTGAAGTCACGGCGCTGTTCCTGGGCCCTGCGGATGAAGTCGCCGCGCAGCCGGGCCCGCGTGGTCTGCGGCGGCACGGACTTGCCCTCGAAGATCTTCAAGTCGTTGCAGATACGGGCTGCTTGACCCTTCTTCTCCAGCAGGTAGTACAGGCCACGACGGCGGTGGATGTCGTGGTAGGCGAGGTCTATCTGCGCGACCCGCGGATGCGACATGGTCATGTTGTGCTTGGCCCGGTACCGCTCGATGAGCTTGTACTTCATGACCCAGTCGATCTCGGTACCGATCCGGTCGAGGTCCTCGGCCTCGATCGAGTCCAGCGTGCGGCCCCACAGCTCCAGGACCTGCTCCACCGTCCCTGTCCGGATGCCGCGGCGCTCGCAGAAGTCCACGGCCTTCTCGTAGTACTCGCGCTGCACCTCCAGCGCAGATGCCTCCCGGCCACTGGCCAGGCGCACCTTGCGCCGCCCGGTGATGTCGTGGCTGACCTCGCGGATCGCCCGGATCGGGTTCTCCAGGGTCAGGTCGCGCATCACCGTGCCCGCCTCGATCATCCGCAGCACCAGGTCGGTCGCGCCGACCTTGAGCAGCATGGTCGTCTCGGACATGTTCGAGTCGCCCACGATGACATGCAGGCGCCGGTAGCGCTCGGCGTCCGCGTGCGGCTCGTCGCGGGTGTTGATGATGGGCCGGGAGCGGGTCGTCGCCGAGGAGACGCCCTCCCAGATGTGCTCGGCCCGCTGACTGACGCAGTACACCGCGCCCCGCGGGGTCTGCAGCACCTTGCCGGCACCGCACAGAAGCTGCCTGGTGACCAGGAACGGGATCAGAATGTCCGCGAGCCGGGAGAACTCCCCATGCCGTGCGACGAGATAGTTCTCGTGGCACCCATAGGAGTTGCCCGCCGAGTCGGTGTTGTTCTTGAAGAGGTAGACGTCGCCCGCGATTCCCTCCTCGTGCAGGCGTCGTTCCGCGTCCACCAGGAGTCCTTCGAGAATGCGCTCGCCTGCTTTGTCGTGGGTGACCAGTTCGGTCACGTTGTCACATTCGGGTGTCGCGTATTCCGGATGCGATCCCACGTCGAGATAGAGGCGGGCGCCGTTTCGCAGAAAGACATTGCTGCTACGGCCCCATGACACGACACGGCGGAAGAGGTACCGCGCCACCTCGTCAGGCGACAGGCGGCGCTGTCCCCTGAACGTGCACGTGACGCCGTACTCGTTCTCCAGCCCGAAAATGCGGCGGTCCATGACTGAACATTACGCCCGATCCCCTGAGCTGAAACGGGGTTCGACAGCACGGTTTGGATCATTTTCCGATGAAGCCGCAACGACCGCACCCCTGGCGGGAGCTGCGAGGACCCGCCCCGTGGCCAGGAGGACCAGCAACGACACGGCTCCCGCGGCCCCCGGCACGGCGAACCCCCACAGCGCCCCGCCCGCCTCGACGACCGGCCCCGCCAGGCCCGTTCCGACCGACGCGCCCACGGTGAACGTCGTCACAAGCCAGGAGAACGCCTCGGTGACCGTCCCGCGCGGGGCGTGCCGGTCCACGAGTACGAACGCACAGGCGATGCACGGCGCGAGGAACACCCCCGCGAGCACGGCCAGCAGGGTCATCTCGACCACACCCGGCATCAGTGTCAGCGGCAGGTAACACACCGCCAGAAGCGCGACCAGCCAGCGCAGTCGCCGCGCGGGCTCGCCGCCCCACTGCCGCGCCCCGTACACCATGCCGCCGATGAGCGCGCCGAGTCCCAGACCCGCCATCAGCCAGCCGTACACGACATCACCGCCGTGGTCGTCCGCGTACGACACGGCGGCGACCGCGATGGACCCCATCGCCACGCCGACGAACAGGAAGGCGGCGAGGAGCGCCAGCAGCCCGGCCGAGCGCAGCGCGCCCAGCCAGTGCGCCTCACGCGGCGCCGACCGCCACGCGCGCGAGGGCTGCGACACGACCACCGACAGGGCGCCCAGCACCCCGATCACGTTCAGGATCAGCAGCGCCGCCTGCGCCGACCACAGCGAGGCGCACAGCGTGAGCAGCAACGGACCGATGGTGAACATGACTTCCTGCGCCACCGCGTCCATCGCGTACGCCGTGTGCACCTGGCCCTCCTTGTGGAGGACGGACGACCACAGCGCCCGCAGACCGCCCTCCAGGGGCGGCGTGAACAGTCCGGAGGCGGCCACGGCCGCATAGGCGAGCGGCAGCGGGCCGAGGCCCACGAAGGCGAACACGCCCATCGCGAGGGCCGACGCGACGGCGGCGGGCAGCTGCACCCGCGGCTGCCCGTACAGGTCCACCAGCCGCCCCAGCAGCGGCTGTCCCACGGCATTGGCCACCCCGTACACGGCCGCCAGACCACCGGCCATGCTGTACGAGCCGCCCTCCGCGCGCACGAACAGCACGATGGCGAGCGCGGCCACGGCGTTCGGCAGCCGGCCTATGAGCGTGCCGACGAGCAGCCGGGCGGCATGCCTCGCCCTGAGGACCTCCAGGTATGCGCCGGTCATCGGCAGCGCCGCCCCTCCGGGTAAGTTTTACGTATAACGTCCTTCGTCATACGTACCATGTGCGCTGTTCACGAGTCCAGACAGCGGAGTGAGCCGCAGGGCTTCAACGCCCGGCGGCGAACGACCAGGAGCAAGGGAGCAGGCGGACGGTGGCACACGGCAGCACCCGCCCCACCAGCCGGGACGTCGCCCAGGCGGCGGGCGTCTCACAGGCCGCGGTCTCCCTCGTCCTCGGCGAGAAGTGGCGCGGCCGGGTCTCCGAGGCCACCGCCGAACGGGTCCGCGAGGCCGCCCGCGAACTCGGCTACCGGCCCAACCTCGCCGCCCGCAACCTGCGGCTCGGCCACACCCGCACCGTCCTGCTCGTCGTCCCCGCCCTCACCACCGAGTTCTTCGCGGGCGTCTACACCGGCGCCGCCCGCGTCGCCGCCCACCACGGCTTCGGCGTCGTCCTGTACCCCTCCCCCGAAGGCATCGGCCCCGCCCGCGACCCCTTCGCCTCCGCCCAGGCCGCCCTCGACGGCGTCATCGCCTCCTCCATGGCCGCCGACGCCCTCACCGCCATCCGCGGCGACCAGCTCCCCCTGGTCATGCTGGACAGCGACCCGGACGGCAGTCTCGGGGCCGCGACGGTGAACCTCGACATCACGGACGGCGTCCGTCAGGTCGCCGATCACCTGCTCCACCTCGGCCACCGGCGCTTCCTGCACCTCGCGGCCGACGTGCCCTCCTGGACCTTCGACGTACGGGCGGGTGAGCTCGCCGCACGCATCGGCGAGGTGCCCGGCACCTCACTGCTCACCGTCCGCGCGCCCATCTCCATCGAGGGCGCCCGCACCGCCGCCGAGACCGCCCTCTCGGCCAAGGGCCCCCGCCCCACGGCCATCGTCTGCGACGACGACAAACTCGCCGCCGGCGCCTACAAGGCCGTACGCCGTCTCGGCCTGCGCATCCCCGACGACATCTCCGTGACCGGCCTCGACGACCTCGCCCTCGCCACCGCCATCGACCCCGAGCTGACCACCGTCCGTCTGGACGCCGAGCTCTTCGGGGAACGCGGCATGCAGGCCCTCCTGGCGGTCCTGGAAGGCCGTGAGCCCGAGGAGGGTGACATCCCGGTCGAGCTGGTCGTACGGGGCTCCACAGCGCCGCCCAGCGCCTCCTGAAGGCCCGCATGAACGCCTGTGCCCCGGCCGAGCGGGCGGTCGGGGCACGATACGGGCGAAAGCGAGGTCGGGACTGCTCCTCAGCGGGTCGGGTGGTCGGGCTACTCCTCGGAACTGCCGGAGTCCTCCGAGTCGGAGTCCTCCCCGTTGTCGGCGCTCTCGGCCTCGGTGGCCGCACCCTCGGCCGCCAGCAGCCGGGCCAGCTGACGGCCCACGATGCGCTTGAACTTGCGCGACTGCGGACGCGTACGGTCCAGCACCGCGACCTCGAGCCGCTCGGCGGGAATCTCCCGCTGCGTGCCGTTCGACTCACGCGACAAAGCCTGGACCGCGAGCTTCAGCGCCTCGGCGAGACTCACGCCGTCCTGATGACGCTGATCCAGGTAATTGCTGATCAACTCGGCATTGCCGCCGACCGCGACCGAGCCGTGCTCGTCCACGATCGAGCCGTCGTGCGGCAGCCGGTAGATCTGGTCACCCTCAGGCGTCTCACCGACCTCGGCGACGACCAGCTCCACCTCGTACGGCTTCTCCGCCGCGGAGGAGAAGATCGTGCCCAGCGTCTGGGCGTAGACGTTGGCCAGGCCACGCGCGGTCACGTCATCACGGTCATAGGTGTAACCACGCAGATCGGCGTAGCGCACGCCGCCGATCCGCAGGTTCTCGTACTCGTTGTACTTGCCGGCGGCCGCGAAACCGATCCGGTCGTAGATCTCGCTGAACTTGTGCAGCGCACGGGACGGGTTCTCGCCGACGAACACGATGCCGTCGGCATACTGCAGCACGACCAGGCTGCGGCCACGGGCGATGCCCTTGCGGGCGTACTCCGCCCGGTCGGCCATGGCCTGCTGGGGTGAGACATAGAACGGCGTCGACACCGGTTATCCGTCCCTTTCTGTCGAAGTCACAGGATCACCTTGATAAGACCGAACTGCCGCTACAGCAGCGCGGCCCGCGGGCCGTCGGGCTGCTCCAGACGCCGCGCCAGGATGGAACGGGCGATCTCGGAGGACTCGTCATCGCCCAGTCGACGGAAACCGTCATCGGTGATCACGGTGACAATCGGGTAGATCCGGCGGGCGACATCGGGACCACCGGTCGCCGAGTCGTCGTCAGCCGCGTCGTACAGGGCCTGCACCACGAGCGTCGTGGCCTCGGCCTCGCTCAGGTCATCACGGAAGAGCTTCTTCATGGCGCCACGCGCGAAGATCGAACCGGAGCCGGTGGCGGCGTAACCATGCTCCTCGGAACGACCACCGGTCACGTCGTAGGAGAAGATCCGCCCCCTTTCCCGGTCGACGTCGTACCCGGCGAAGAGCGGCACGACGGCCAGCCCCTGCATGGCCATGCCCAGGTTGGACCGAATCATGGTCGACAGCCGGTTCGCCTTGCCCTCCAGCGACAGCTGCGCGCCCTCGACCTTCTCGAAGTGCTCCAGCTCCAGCTGGAAGAGCTTCACCATCTCCACGGCCAGGCCGGCGGTGCCGGCGATACCTACGGCCGAGTACTCGTCGGCCGGGAACACCTTCTCGATGTCGCGCTGGGCGATCACATTCCCCATGGTCGCCCGCCGGTCACCCGCCAGCACGACGCCCCCCGGGAACGTCACGGCCACGATGGTCGTGCCGTGCGGCGCCTCGATCACGCCCTGCGTGGGCGGCAGTTGGCGGTTACCGGGCAGCATCTCGGGCTGGTGCTCGGAGAGAAAGTCCATGAAGGAGGACGACCCAGGCGTCAGGAAGGCAGCTGGTAGACGCCCGGTGCTACGAGTGTTGGCTTCCACGCGATTCCTTCCAGGTAATCGGCAGCTCGGTTCATCGCTTCGGGACCGTTCCCTCAACAGGCCGAGGCCGGAAAAGCAGTTGAAGCACAGTACGCCACGGACCCTACCCGTCTTGTGGCGGTGATCCACATGAACGGCAAGCCCCGTGAAACAGATCGCGCGGAGCTCGTCCGAGCAGCGCCCGGCCGGTCACGCGAAGCGCTGCGCGCGGCTTGGACCCGCCGCACCGCACGCAGCGCTTCATCTCCGACTCGCCGTCCACCACTCCACCCCGTTTACCTTCGGATCGAAGGAAAGGGCGGTCTACTGCCCGCCCTTTTGGACGAAGGACCGCACAAAGTCCTCCGCATTCTCCTCGAGGACATCGTCAATCTCGTCCAGGACCGAGTCGACGTCGTCGCTCAGCTTCTCCTGCCGCTCCTTGAGGTCCTCGGAGGCCTGCGTCTCCGCGGTCTGCTCCTCGACTTCCTCGGTGGAACGCGTGGCCTTCTGCTGTCCGCCGCCGGTGTCCTTGGTTGCCATATCCCTCACCCCGCTCAGTTCGCCCGACATGGTCGACAGGTCGGCTTTCCTGCCGATCGGTGATGATCAGACCCTACAAGCCGGGTCTGACATCGGCCCCGCAGTTTCTCCAACGTACGGGGGCCATCTCGATGATTCCCGGACGCCGGGATTTCCACCCTGCTCGGCCGACGTCCGGCTGGCACCGCTCGAGTACCCCTCAGTTGCCCGAGAGGACCCTGACCAGGTCTTCCGCCGTGCGACAGCGGTCCAGGAGCTCCTTGACGTGATTTCGCGTTCCGCGAAGCGGTTCGAGGGTTGGGACCCGCTGGAGGGAGTCCCGGCCGGGCAGGTCGAAGATCACCGAGTCCCAGGAGGCCGCGGCGACGTCGTCGGCGTACTGCTCCAGGCAGCGCCCGCGGAAGTACGCGCGTGTGTCCTCCGGCGGCTTCGTACGGGCCCTCTCGACCTCGTTCTCGTCCAGGAGGCGCTTCATGCGGCCGCGGGCCGCGAGGCGGTTGTAGAGGCCCTTCTCGGGGCGTACGTCGGCGTACTGGAGGTCGACGAGGTGGAGCCGTGCGGCGTCCCAGTCGAGGTCGTCGCGGCGCCGGTAGCCCTCCATGAGCTCCCGCTTGGCGACCCAGTCCAGCTCGCCGGCCAGGCTCATCGGGTCCCGCTCCAGGCGGTTGAGGGTGTCCTCCCAGCGGGTCAGGACGTCCTTGGTCTGCTCGTCCGCGTCGGCGCCGAAGCGTTCCTCGACGTATTTGCGGGAGAGCTCGTAATACTCCATCTGGAGCTGTACCGCGGTCAGAGTGCGCCCGCTACGGAGCGTGATCAGGCGCTTCAGGGACGGGTCGTGCGACACCTGGTGCAGTGTGCGTACGGGCTGGTCCACGGCCAGGTCGACGGCGATGAAGCCGTCCTCGATCATCGACAGGACCAGGGCGGTGGTGCCCAGCTTCAGGTACGTCGAGATCTCCGACAGGTTCGCGTCGCCGATGATCACGTGCAGTCGACGGTATTTCTCCGCGTCCGCGTGCGGCTCGTCGCGCGTGTTGATGATCGGGCGCTTGAGGGTCGTCTCGAGGCCCACCTCGACCTCGAAGTAGTCGGCTCGCTGGCTGAGCTGGAAGCCGTGTTCGTGGCCGTCCTGGCCGATGCCGACGCGGCCGGCGCCGGCGAAGACCTGGCGGGAGACGAAGAAGGGCGTCAGGTGGCGCACGATGTCGGAGAAGGGGGTTTCCCGCTTCATCAGGTAGTTCTCGTGCGTGCCGTAGGAGGCACCCTTGTTGTCGGTGTTGTTCTTGTAGAGGTGGATGGGCTGGGCGCCGGGCAGCTGGGCGGCCCGCTCGGCGGCCTCGGCCATGATCCGCTCGCCGGCCTTGTCCCAGAGGACGGCGTCGCGCGGGTTGGTGACCTCCGGGGCGCTGTATTCGGGGTGTGCGTGGTCGACGTAGAGCCGTGCCCCGTTGGTGAGGATGACGTTGGCGAGGCCGATGTCCTCGTCGGTGAGCTGGCTGGAGTCGGCGGCCTCGCGGGCGAGGTCGAAGCCTCGCGCGTCCCGCAGCGGGTTCTCCTCCTCGAAGTCCCAGCGAGCCCGGCGGGCCCGGTGCATCGCCGCCGCGTAGGCGTTGACGATCTGGGATGAGGTGAGCATGGCATTGGCGTTGGGGTGGCCGGGGACGGAGATCCCGTACTCCGTCTCGATGCCCATTACTCGCCGTACGGTCATGCGGCCCTCCTTGCCCGGCGGCGCCCTCGGTCGGGGGCGCCGCTCAAGTACCGCTGGCGCTCCGGTGCGTGTGCGGTGCCCGTCCCCGCACTGCGCGACTCGGCGGTACCGAAGAGCCTAGAACGCCTTTGCGCTGGTGGGGAGATCATTTGCGTCATTGCGTTGCTCGCCTTTGTTCCGGCAGTGGCCGGAAAAACAGTCGGCTGCGGGTACCCGGTGGGGGCACCCGCAGCCGCCCTGTCTTTTACAGGTACTGACCGGTGTTTGCCACCGTGTCGATGGAGCGTCCGGTGTCTGCGCCCTGCTTTCCGGTGATGAGGGTGCGGATGTAGACGATCCGCTCGCCCTTCTTTCCGGAGATCCGGGCCCAGTCGTCGGGGTTGGTGGTGTTGGGCAGGTCCTCGTTCTCCTTGAACTCGTCCACGCAGGCCTGGAGGAGGTGGGAGACGCGGAGGCCCTTCTGGTTGTGCTCCAGGAAGTCCTTGATCGCCATCTTCTTGGCGCGGCCCACGATGTTTTCGATCATGGCACCGGAATTGAAGTCCTTGAAGTAGAGGACTTCCTTGTCGCCGTTGGCGTAGGTGACTTCCAGGAAGCGGTTCTCCTCGGATTCGGCGTACATCTGTTCGACGGCGGTCTGGATCATACTCTGGACCGTCATGGCCTTGTCGCCGCTGTGCTCACCGACGTCCTCGGGGTGCAGCGGGAGGCGCTGGGTGAGGTACTTGCCGAAGATGTCCTTGGCGGCCTCGGCGTCCGGGCGCTCGATCTTGATCTTCACGTCCAGGCGGCCGGGGCGCAGGATGGCGGGGTCGATCATGTCCTCGCGGTTGGAGGCGCCGATCACGACCACGTTCTCCAGGCCTTCGACACCGTCGATCTCGGCGAGCAGCTGGGGGACGATGGTGTTCTCCACGTCCGAGCTGACACCGGAGCCGCGGGTGCGGAAGAGGGATTCCATCTCGTCGAAGAAGACGATGACGGGTGTGCCCTCACTGGCCTTTTCACGTGCACGCTGGAAGACGAGGCGGATCTGCCGCTCTGTCTCACCGACGTACTTGTTGAGCAGCTCGGGACCCTTGATGTTGAGGAAGAAGCTCTTGCCCTGGGCCTGGCCGGTGACCTCGGCGACCTTCTTGGCCAGCGAGTTGGCGACAGCCTTGGCGATGAGCGTCTTGCCGCATCCGGGGGGCCCGTACAGGAGGACGCCCTTGGGCGGCCGCAGTTCGTGCTCCTTGAAGAGGTCCGGGTAGAGGTACGGGAGCTCGACGGCGTCGCGGATCATTTCGATCTGGTTGCCCAGACCGCCGATCTGTTCGTAGCCGATGTCCGGTACTTCTTCGAGGACTAGTTCCTCGACCTCGCTCTTGGGAACGATCTCGTAGACATAGCCGGAGCGGGGTTCGAGCAGCAGGGCGTCACCGGGACGGATGGTGACGTCCAGCAGCGGCTCGGCGAGCCGTACCACCCGTTCCTCGTCGGTGTGCCCGAGCACCAGGGCGCGCTCGCCGTCCTCGAGGATCTCCTTGAGGGTGACGATGTCCCCGACGCGCTCGAACTCCATGGCTTCGACCACGTTGAGCGCTTCGTTGAGCATGAGCTCCTGGCCGCGCCTGAGGTCGTCGAGTTCGACGCTCGGGCTGACGTTCACGCGGAGTTTGCGGCCTCCGGTGAAGATGTCGGCCGTGCCGTCCTCGTTCGCCGTCAGGAAGACACCGAAGCCGGCCGGTGGCTGTGCGAGCCGGTCGACTTCCTCCTTGAGGGCCACGATCTGGTCGCGGGCCTCACGGAGCGTGTTGGCGAGTCGCTCGTTCTGTGCGGACACGCCGGCCAGATTGGTCTGCAGCTCGACGATCCGCTCTTCGAGAATCCTCGTGTGCCGCGGAGAGTCGGCGAGCTTGCGTCGCAGGACGGCGATCTCCTGCTCAAGGTAGGCAATCTGCCCGGCCGGGTCGTCGGACCCCCGTCCCGGGCGGATGCCGCGGTTCATGTCGTCGTCGTGGGCTGCCACGGTCCTCACCTCCTCCAAGGGGAGCTGGACGCTTCCAGACCCTACCTGGGTGGGTGTCGATTGAAACCCCTAGATCACAAAGACTGTCGGGGTGTGTCCGATCTTCACCCTTGCGCTCTCCCTCACGCCAGGGGAATACCCACCGAACATGATTGGAAAGCCGCCGCAGGTAGGCTCGAAGCGTTCAACACCCGTCAGAGCTGGCCGGATTCCCGTCCGGCTCGGCGAACGAAACGGTAGGAGAGATGAGCGTGGAACAGGCGGCCGGGGTCGAGGGTCAGGCGCTGGAGGTCTGGATCGACCAGGATCTCTGTACCGGTGACGGCATCTGTGCCCAGTATGCGCCTGAGGTGTTCGAGCTGGACATCGACGGTCTGGCCTATGTGAAGGGCACGGACGACGAGCTGTTGCAGGCCAAGGGGGCCACAACGCCCGTCCCGCTGCCGCTTCTCACGGACGTGGTGGACTCGGCGAAGGAGTGTCCGGGCGACTGCATCCACGTGCGCCGCGTTTCGGACAAGGTCGAGGTGTTCGGTCCGGACGCCGAGTGACCTTGCGGGTACGGGGTGTTACGACTGTCTGATTTCTCACACGTGCCGGTGGCATGGGTCAGACGCTGTGGGCACCGGCGGGTGTCGAGCGGACGAACGAGCCGTTCCTCCACTGCCACTTCGCGCTGTCCTTCACGTCGGGGCAGCACCGCGGCACGTCGTCGGACGAGTAGCTGAGCAGTTCGGCGGCGACGGCTCCGTCTCGGACGGCGAGGTCACTGACGGTGATGCTGTCCTTCGGGTTCACGAGGGTCGCGACGATGCGGGGCGTGGCCGCCTCGGTGCCGCGGGTGAGCACGTAGACGCCGTCGGGCGGGGTGCCCATGGGGGCGTCGCAGTGCACGACGGCCACGGTTTCGGGGTTGCCGTCGCCGTCCAGGTCCCCGCTGGCCTTCTTGACCACGACCGCCTTCACCGGGCCGCATTCGAGGGGGAACTCGACGCTCGCGGGATCGGGGGGCGCGACGGCCGCGGGGGCTTTCTTCGCATCCGGGCCGGCTGTCTGGGCCGCTGTCGCCGAGTTGGGCTGCAGGACCGAGGAGAAGGCGACGACACCGGCGACCGCCGTGGCGGTGGCGAGCCAGTGGATCGGGCGGGCGTGAGTGTGTGCCAGTTCCGGGACGGCGGGTTGCTGCACTAGGAGTGTCTCCTGTGAGGGCTGTGCCGGTGGGGGTGGCCAGCATGGTGCCACACGTCACAGTCCGGGGGAACGGCGGGGTGTGGAGTTCCGGTGCCGGTGTGGTGGTTGGGGGTGCGTGGGGGGCGTGCGGGTGTCGTGCGGCGTTCGGACGAGCAGGTTGTCGTCTCGTGGATTTGTTGGCTTGTGGGTTTGTGGGCTTGTGCGGCAACAGAAAGGCGCCGTGGTCGAGTTCCGGCGGCGTTCCGGGAACTCGACCACAGCGCTTCTGCGTTGATCGGGGCACAGGGCCGCCTCAGCGGCGGTTGCCTCCGTCGGCGTTGGGGCCTTCGTAGTCCTCGCCGTAGGCGCCCTTGGCGGGGCGGCGGCGGCGCATGGGCGGCTCGACGCCGTCGGCGAGGCGGCGGGCGGTGAGGAGGAAGCCGGTGTGGCCGATCATCCGGTGGTCCGGACGGACGGCGAGGCCCTCGACGTGCCAGTTGCGGATCATCGTCTCCCAGGAGGTCGGCTCGTTGAAGCAGCCGATCTCGCGGATGGACTCGACGGTCCGGGCGAGCTGCGTGGTGGTCGCGACGTAGCAGCACAGGATGCCGCCGGGCACGAGCGCCTTGGAGACGGCCTCCAGGCACTCCCACGGGGCGAGCATGTCGAGGATGACGCGGTCGACGTCGGTGTCCGACAGGTTGTCCTGGAGGTCGCCGATGGTGAGCTGCCAGGCCGGGTGCGGGCCGCCGAAGTAGCGCTCCACGTTGGCCTGGGCGATCTCGGCGAAGTCCTCGCGGCGCTCGTAGCTGTGCAGCATGCCCTGGTCGCCGATGGCCCGCAGCAGGAAGCTGCTGAGCGACCCCGAGCCGACGCCGGCTTCCACGACGCGTGCGCCGGGGAAGATGTCGGCGAAGGCGAGGATCTGCCCCGCGTCCTTGGGGTAGACCACGGCGGCGCCGCGGGGCATGGACAGGACGTAGTCGGGGAGCAGGGGGCGCAGCGCGAGGTAGGCGACGTTTCCGGTCGTGCGGACAACGCTGCCCTCGGGAGCACCGATCAGTTCGTCGTGCGGGAAGGAACCCTTGTGGGTGTGGAAGTTCTTCCCGGCCTCGAGCGTGAACGTGTAGTGGCGGCCCTTGGGGTCGGTCAGCTGAACCTGGTCCCCGACCTTGAAGGGCCCGCGCCTGCGGGCGGCACCGGTCGGTTCGGACATGTGAACAGCCTACCGGCGTTTCGGGGGGCCGCCGACCATCGGGAATCGGCGGGCACCGCTGCAAAGAGCGGTGCTCAGTTCGGGCGGGCCATCGCCTTTACGAAGGCGCGCTCGACATCCGCCGCCGACAGGACGCCGTAGATTTCGCCGGTCTCCTCGACGACCAGGTACTCGGTGGCGGGGCTCGCGCGGAGGGCGTCGAGGAGGTCCTCTCCGGCCAGTTCGGCGGAGATGCGCATCCCGTCGGTCAGATCCTGGGCCAGGCCGCTGACGGCGACCCAGGGGCGGCGGTGTTCGGGTACGCCGACGATGGCGGCCTCGCGGACGAGGGAGAGGGGGTTGCCGTCGGCGTCGACGACGACCAGGGCGCGGGCGCCGGCGTCGTTGGCGCGGCGCAGGGCCTCGGACAGGGGGGTGTCCGTCTCGACGGGGACGGCGCGGCGGGTGAGGGTGCGGGCGCGCAGGTCGGGGAGGTGCTCGCGCAGCCGGGCCATGCGCAGGCTGTTGCCGGCGCCGGTCCAGATGATCGCGGCGAGGATGGCGGCCAGCAGGGCGTCCATGACGGTGTCCATGCCGACGTTGTCGACGGCGTCGGAGCCGAGCGCGCCGGACTGGGTGAGCCACGGGAGCCCGACGAGGACGGAGACGGCGAGGGCACGGCCGACCCAGGCGGCGGCGACGGTGCCGGTCATCGGCCTGCCGGTGATCTTCCAGACGACCGCGCGGAGCATGCGGCCACCGTCGAGGGGCAGGCCGGGCAGCAGGTTGAAGGCGGCCACGATGAGGTTGGAGATCATCAGGCCGGCCAGCAGGACGCCGGGGACGGTGCCGGGTTCGACGGCCTGCAGGGCGCCGTAGAAGACGCCGGAGAGGACGAGGGAGAGCAGCGGGCCGACGAAGGCCAGCACGAACTCGCGTCCCGGTGTCTCGGCCTCCTTCTCGATCTCGGAGACCCCGCCGAAGAACTGGAGCTGGATACGGCGCACGGGCAGCTTGAAGCGGAGCGCGGCGACGGTGTGGGCGAGCTCGTGGACGAGGACGGAGGCGTAGAAGGCGACCGCGAAGAAGAGGGAGACGAGGTAGCGGGCGGCTCCGAGTTCGGGCAGCACACGGTCGAGCTGTCCACCGAACACCCAGGTGATGAGCGCGGCGACCAGGAACCAGCTCGGGGCCACGTAAACGGGCACGCCGAAGGGCCGGCCCATGAGGAGCCCGCCGCGGGGGTCCTTGGGGCGCTGCGGCGGACGGCCCTTGGTGGTGCCGGAGTGGGCGAGGGGGCGGTCGGGGTGGGTGTCGGGGTGCGGGTGCCGGTCGCTGTGGGAGGCCTGCGTGAACGGGCTGTCGGCGTCGCGACGGTCAGGGGTACGCGGGTCGGTGGTGTCGCCGGGGGCGGGGGTCGCCTCGTCGCGGGACTGGGAGGAGCTCGGTGTCGCGGGGCCGGGAGCGGTGTCGCCGCTGCCGCCCGTGCCGCTCGCGTCGTCCTCGGGCTGCTCGTCGGACGAGGTCGGGTCGGGGCGTGTGGGTTCGGTGGCCGGGGCCTCACGGTCTGCTCGGCGCTCGGTCGACTCGTCGGTGCCGGACCGCGGCTGCCCGCTCCCGCCGCTCTCGTCCACGGTGTCCCCTCGTTCGAAGCGTCTTCCGCGCCTGCCGGGCGGATGGGTCTCGGGTCGATGGTATGCGGCCGTCTCGCCGCGTTTCGCCCCGGCACCCCCTCTGTTTCCCCGTCCGCCCCGGCCGTAACGGCCGGGGCTGGGTCACTGTCAGTGGTGGGCCGTAAGGTCTGTGGTCATGGAGACGAGCACGGAGGGTGCCGCGGCGGGCCGCGGCAGTGACGCCGCGCCGGTGTCGGAGCCGGTGACGGACGAGTACCCGGTGGGGGCGGACAGTACGGCGACGGTGGTCGACGCGGGTGAGAGCGCGGCGGCAGCGGGCGGCACCGCCGTGCGCCCGGCGATAGCGCCGGCCTCGCTGTCCCCTTCCCGTGCCAGTGACTTCATGCAGTGCCCGCTGCTCTACCGGTTCCGGGTGATCGACCGGCTGCCCGAGAAGCCGAGCGCGGCGGCGACGAAGGGGACGCTGGTGCACGCGGTGCTGGAGCGGCTCTTCGACGCCCCGGCGGCCGAGCGGACCGCGCCGCGCGCCAAGTCCCTCATCCCGGGCCAGTGGGACCGGCTGCGGGAGAGCAGGCCGGAGGTCGTGGAGCTGTTCGCGGACGATCCCGAGGGCGAGCGGCTGGCGACCTGGCTCGGTGAGGCGGAGCGGCTCGTGGAGCGGTGGTTCGGTCTCGAGGATCCGACCCGGCTGGAGCCCGCCGAGCGGGAGCTCTTCATCGAGGCCGAGCTGGACTCGGGGCTGCGCCTGCGCGGCATCATCGACCGCGTCGACGTGGCGCCGACGGGCGAGGTGCGGATCGTCGACTACAAGACGGGCAAGGCGCCCCGGCCCGAGTACGCCGAGGGTGCGCTGTTCCAGATGAAGTTCTACGCCCTGGTCGTGTGGCGCCTGAAGAACGTGATCCCCCGCCGGCTCCAGCTCGTCTATCTCGGCAGCGGTGACGTGCTGACGTACGACCCGGTGCTCGCCGACCTGGAGCGGGTTGAGCGCAAGCTGCTGGCGCTGTGGGAGGCGATCCGGGAGGCGACCGAGACGGGCGACTGGCGTCCCCGGCAGACGAAGCTGTGCGGCTGGTGCGACCACCAGGCCCACTGCCCGGAATTCGGCGGCACTCCCCCGCCGTATCCGCTGCCGGTCAGGGCGGGCGAGTCCGGCGGTGGTGCGCAGGGCAGAATGGGGCCGGACTAGGCGAAGGAGACTCACGTGGCCATCCGCGTCCTACTGGTCGACGACCAGCCCCTGCTGCGTACCGGCTTCCGGATGATTCTGGAGGCGGAGCAGGACATCGCGGTCGTGGGCGAGGCCGGTGACGGCCTGCAAGCTCTCGACCAGGTGCGGGCCCTGCAGCCCGACGTGGTTCTGATGGACATCCGCATGCCTCGGATGGACGGGGTCGAGGCGACGCGGCAGATCACCGGTCCCGGGCGGGACGGCCCGGCAAAGGTGCTGGTGCTGACCACGTTCGATCTCGACGAGTACGTGGTGGAGGCGCTCAAGGCCGGAGCCAGCGGCTTCCTGCTGAAGGACGCCCCGGCCAACGAGCTGGTGCAGGCGATCCGGGTGGTCGCCGGCGGCGAGGCGATGCTCGCGCCGAGCATCACGCGCCGGCTGCTCGACAAGTACGCCACGCATCTGCCGTCGGGCGAAGAGCCGGTTCCGGACACCCTGCACACGCTGACCGAGCGCGAGGTGGAGGTGCTGAAGCTGGTGGCGCGGGGCCTGTCCAACGCCGAGATCGCCGCCGACCTCTTCGTCAGCGAGACCACCGTCAAGACGCATGTGGGTCACGTCCTGACCAAGCTGGGCCTGCGGGACCGGGTGCAGGCCGCGGTGTACGCGTACGAGAGCGGGTTGGTGCGTCCCGGCGCCCAGTAGAGCCTGCACGACGACGAAGAGGGCGCTCCTTCCTGAGAAGGGGCGCCCTCTTCGTGGTCACTGCTTGAACAGGTACGTCGCGTACGACGTACGTCAGCCCTTGCTCAGCTCCCAGAAGCGGAACACGGTGGAGGCATCGAGGCAGTACTCGAGGCCGTAGACGTTGTCGCGGACGACCGCGTACTGCTTGGCCTGCCAGACCGGAAGGACGGGGAGTTCCTGAGCCACGATGTCCTGGAGCTGGTTGAACTCGTCGTCCGTCGCGGCTCGGTCGCTCTCGGCGGCGGTGCGCGGGATGAGCGTGCGGGTGATGGCGTCGTTGCTGTAATTGTTGCTCAGCACGTTGCCCTTGCCGAAGAAGGGGGCCGTGAAGCTGTCGGCGTCCGGGTAGTCCGGGATCCAGCCCTTCACGTACACGCCGTACTTGCCGTCGGCGATGTCCTTCTCGTACTGGTCGAACGCGACGGACTGCACATCGGCGTCGAACAGGCCGCTGTCGTTGAGCTGCTGCGCGATCGTCTCCAACTCCTGGTCGGTGGCCGGGCCGTAGCGCGACGGGGTGGACCAGAGGGTGAGCTTGACCTTGCCGTCGATGCCCTCGTCCTGCAGGGCCGCGGCGGCCTTCGCCTTGGAGGGGCGGGCGCCGTAGGTGTCGAAGAAGGCCGTGTTGTGGCCGCTGATACCGGCCGGGATGATCGAGTACAGCGGCGTGGCCGTGCCCTGGTAGACGTCCTTGATGAGGGCGTCACGGTCGATGAGGTAGGCCATGGCCTTGCGGACGCCGAGCTTACCGGCGACCGGGTCGTCCATGTTGAAGACCAGGTGCTGTACCTCGGCGCTGCTGCCCTCGACGACCTCCACACCGGAGTCGCCGCCGGACTTCTCGACGTCGGCGATGCCGCCCGCGGTGAGGCCGCGGTAGGCGATGTCGACCTCGTTGGCGCTCAGGGCCTTCTTCAGGGCGTCCTGGTCGCCGTGGAAGAACTTCATGGTCACGCCGTCGTTCTGGACCTCGGCGGTGCCCTTGTAGTTCTCGTTGACGGAGAAGACGGCCTCGTCGTCGTCGAACTTGTCGAGCTTGTACGGGCCCGAGCCGACCGCCTGGTCGTCCTTGCGCAGGCCCCTCGCGTCGTACTGTTCCTGGTCGACGATGGAGCCGGCGCCCGAGGCTATCTTGCTCGGGAAGGTGGCGTCGGGGGTGTTGAGCTGGAAGACGACCGTCTTGTCGTTCGGCGTCTCGACCTTGTCGAGCGTGGGGAACATGACCGCGGGGCCGTCGGGGTCGTTGATCTTCAGCATGCGGTCGAAGGAGAACTTGACGTCCTCCGCGGTGAGCGCGTCACCGTTGCTGAACTTCAGGCCGTCCTTGAGCGTGCACCTGTAGACCGTCGTCTCCGTGTCGGAGAAGGCGCACTGCTCGGCGGCCTCGGGCTGCGGTTCGGTGGCGCCCTTGGGGAAGCTGAGCAGCGACTGGAAGACGTTGTTGAACAACAGCCAGGAGCCGGGGTCGTAGCCGGAGGCGGGGTCGGTGGCCAGGACGTCGTCCGACATCCCCATGACCACCGAGGTACCGGTCCCCCCGGCGTCCCCGGTCTCCGTTCCACAGCCGGTCAGCAGGCCGGAGGCCAGCCCTGCCACGACGGGCAGGACCGGCCACTGGTTGCGCATGTTCACTTACGAGTGCCTTGTCGTCGGTTGTGAGGTACCCCGGGCACCCGTCCTGGATCCCGGGCCGTGCAGGCGCCTTGGTCGTGGCCGCCGGGCACGGGTGAGGTCAGCCGCTCACGCCACGGCCGAGCTCCCACAGCTGAAGGGTCGAGGAGGAGTTGAGCACGTACGCCGTGCCCGTGACGTCGTCACCGGCGGCGACGAACTGCTTGCCCTGCCATAGCGGTAGCACGGGCACGTCGTCGGCGACGATGTCCTGAATGTCCGTCAGGCTGCCGGACGCCGACAGCCGGTCGGCGACGCGGCGGGACTCCGGGATGAGGGTGTTGCGGATCGTGCTGTTGGCGTACGGCGAGCCGAGGAAGTTGTCCTTGTCGAGGAACGGCGCGAGGTAGTTGTCGGCATCCGGGAAGTCCGGGAACCAGCCCATGCCGTAGACCTCGTACTCGCCCTTCTGCTCGGCGGGGCGGAACGTCGCCCAGGGGGCGCCCTTGATGTCGACGTCGAACAGGCCGCTGTCGTTCAGCTGCTTCTTCAGCAGCTCGAACTCCTTCTTCGTGGCCGAGCCGTAGTGGTCGGTGGTGTAGTGCAGCGTGAGCTTCACCGGGGTGGTGACGCCGGCCTTTTCCAGCATGGACTTGGCCTTGGCGGTGCTCGGGTCGCCGTACTTGTTGAAGAACGCGTTGGAATGGCCCGTGATGCTGGCGGGCACCAGCGAGTACAGCGGTTCGGCCTGGGAGCCGTAGACCTTGGAGACGAGTTCGCCGCGGTCGATGACCTGTGCCATGGCCTGGCGGACGGCCTTCGTCCGCACCGACGCGTCGTTGGTGTTGAAGGCCAGGTAGCGGATTTCCAGGCCGGACATGTCGACGAGGTCGACGGTGTCGTCGGAGTCGGCAGACAGCTTCTGGATCTGCTCGGGCGACATGGTGCGGGTCATCAGGTCGAGGTCGCCCTTGTCGAGGGCGACGCCCATCTCGTCGGCGTCCGCGAAGTTGCGCAGTTCGACCTTGTCGTTGTTCACCGTCAGACTCCCCTTGTAGTCGGGGTTCTTGGTGAACACGGCGGAGACCAGCTCGTCGTTCTTGACCTCGGCCTCGAGGGTGTACGGGCCGGAGCCGTCGAGCGCGAAGCCGTCGCGCAGCTTGTCCTTGGCGTAGATGTCCGGGTCGACGATGCCCGCGACCGGGGTGGACAGCTTGAACGGGAAGGTGGCGTCGGCGGTCTTGAGGTGGAAGATGACCTCGCGGTCGCCCTGGGTCTCGACGGTGTCGATGGTGGACAGCAGGGCGAAGACGCCGCTGTCGGCCTTGAGGGCGCGGGCGCGGTCGATGGAGTACTTCACGTCGTCCGCGGTCACGGGGTCACCGTTCGCGAACTTCAGGTCCTTGCGCAGGGTGCACGCGTAGCGTTCGTTGCCACTGTCGGTGAAGCCGCAGGTCTGGGCGGCCTCGGGCACCGGTTCGCCCTCGCCGCGCGGCTGGATCATCAGGGTCTGCACGGTCTGGCGCAGGATGTTCCAGGTGCCGACGTCGTAGGCGTAGGCCGGATCGAGCGGTGCGGGAGCATCCTTCGAGGCAGTGAACGCGTCCGTGGTGCCGACGACGATCGCGTCGCCGCTGTCGCTGCCGCTGTCGGTTCCACCACAGGCGGCGAGAACCGGCACAAGCAGGCCGATGACGGCCGGCAGCACCAAAGTCTTGCGGTTCATGCTCGGGTTTCTCCAGCTGTCGACTCCGTGTACCCGGCATGCAGGGGTGTCGCGGCGGATCACGGGGTGAGTTCGATGTTCTCGCGACGAGGTTAGTCCGCGCCCGCAGGAGGGTTCGCCGCGACCGGAGTTGAGGCCCCATCACGCTGTGGAGCCGGTCGCGAACGCACCGGAAACCTTGGACCGGAAGGATTCGTGCACCGGTCCATCAATCGGGACACAAAGGTGCGTCCCAAGCCCTCGATGCAGGGGGTACTGCACACGGCGAGTCACCTGTCGACCCCATAGGCAGTGGTGAACGTCACAATCGGAACGGTCCTGGCACGCACCGGAATTCAGCCATCCGCCGCCACTCGAATTCCCTTGCGGAATTCCCGCGCTATCGGCGTTGCACGCTGGGTGAACACCGGCCCTATTTCCGTTGTCGGACGTTGTCAGTCGTCGTCAGACGGTGATCAGGCCGCGCAGAAATGCCAGATCGACCTCTTCCAGCGAGGTCACGACGGTGCGCCGGGCGGCCGGGGTGATCGGCGCAACCGACGGCACGGCCACCACATGACAGCCGGCGGCCTCCGCCGCGGCGACGCCGGTCGCGGTGTCCTCGACTACGGCGCACCGGGCGGGATCGGCGCCCAGTCCGGCCGCGGCGAACAGGTACGGGTCCGGGTGCGGCTTGGTGCGCTCCACCTCGTCACCGGCGACGGTCAGCGCGAAGTACTGGGGGCCGAGCGAAGTGAGCACACGGTCGATGATGCGCCGGTGCGAGGCCGAGACCAGGGCCGTGGGGATCTCGTACGCGGCCAGTTCGGCCAGCAGTCGGGCCGCGCCCGGCATCAGCGGCAGGGCGCGGTCGATACGGTCCTCGAAGCCCTGATTCAGCAGCAGCGTGAGCTCGGCGAGGGGGATGTCGGCACCGGTGGCCTCGATCAGGAACCCGGCGCTACGGCTCATCGGGCCGCCGACCACGACATGGCGCCAGGTGTCGTCGAGGGTGTGGCCCAGGCTCGCGAAGACCTCGACCTCGACGTCCCACCAGAAGCCCTCGGTGTCCACCAGGGTGCCGTCCATGTCGAGGAGGACAGCCTGCAGGGCCGAGCCGTCGGCCGTACGGGTTACTGGTGCGGGGACCGTGCTGGTCATCCACGTACCTCCTTGAAGGGACGATCAGGCCGGTTCCCACGGAGGGAACCGGCCTGCGGTGGACCGTCCAGTGTACGACCTGCACGAACGAAGCGCCTGGTTTGACCGGTGTGCCTCGGGGCACACAAGTTACCCGCCCGGAATCGGGCCGGGGGTCTCCTCAGCGTGCGTTGAAGTACTTCGCCTCGGGGTGGTGGATGACGATCGCGTCCGTGGACTGCTCGGGGTGCAGCTGGAACTCCTCGGACAGGTGGACGCCGATGCGCTCCGGCTGGAGCAGGTCGGCGATCTTGGCCCGGTCCTCGAGGTTGGGGCAGGCGCCGTATCCGAGGGAGAAGCGGGCGCCCCGGTACTTCAGCGCGAACATGTCCTCGATGCCGGCCGGGTCCTCACCTGCGAAGCCCAGCTCGGAACGCACGCGCGCGTGCCAGTACTCGGCGAGCGCCTCCGCCAACTGCACGGACAGGCCGTGCAGTTCGAGGTAGTCCCGGTAGGCGTTCGCCTCGAACATCCGGGCCGTCTCCTCGCCGATCCGCGAGCCCACGGTGACGACCTGGAGGCCCACGACGTCCGTCTCGCCCGACTCCTGCGGACGGAAGAAGTCCGCGAGGCACAGCCGGCGGCCGCGGCGCTGGCGCGGGAAGGTGAAGCGGGTGCGTTCGTTGCCGTGCTCGTCCAAGAGGATCAGGTCGTCGTCCTTGGAGACGCACGGGAAGTAGCCGTACACCACGGCTGCTTCGAGGAGGTTGTCCGTCTGGAGCCTGTCGAGCAGACCGCGAAGCCGCGGGCGGCCCTCGGTCTCGACGAGTTCCTGGTACGACGGTCCCTCGCCGGACCGGGTCTCCTTCAGGCCCCACTGGCCCTTGAAGAGGGCGCCCTCGTCGAGCCAGGACGCGTACTCCTTGAGCTGGATGCCCTTGATGACGCGGGTGCCCCAGAACGGCGGCTCGGGGAGCGGGTTGTCGACGGCCACGTCGGAGCGGACGTGCCCTTCCTCGGGGCGCTCGTCCAGTACGGCCGTCGCGGCGGCGCTCTTGACCCGGCGCTGCTTGAGCTCGGGCAGTTGCACGCCGGGCACGCCCCGCTTGACGCCGATCAGGGCGTCCATCAGGCGCAGACCCTCGAACGCGTCGCGGGCGTAGCGGACTTCGCCCTCGTAGATCTCGTGCAGGTCCTGCTCGACGTACGCGCGCGTGAGGGCGGCGCCGCCGAGGATGACCGGGTAATCGGCTGCGAGACCGCGCTGGTTGAGCTCCTCCAGGTTCTCCTTCATGATCACTGTGGACTTCACCAGCAGCCCGGACATGCCGATGACGTCGGCCCGGTGCTCCTCCGCGGCCTCGAGGATCGCGGAGACGGGCTGCTTGATGCCCAGGTTGACCACGTTGTATCCGTTGTTGGACAGGATGATGTCCACCAGGTTCTTGCCGATGTCGTGGACGTCGCCGCGGACCGTGGCCAGCACGATGGTGCCCTTGCCGTCGGCGTCCGTCTTCTCCATGTGGGGCTCGAGGAAGGCGACGGCGGACTTCATCACCTCGGCGGACTGCAGGACGAACGGCAGCTGCATCTGGCCGGAGCCGAACAGTTCACCGACGACCTTCATGCCGTCCAGGAGCGTCTCGTTGACGATGTCGAGGGCGGAGCGGGTCTGGAGGGCGTCGTCGAGGTCGGTTTCCAGACCGTTCTTCTCGCCGTCGATGATGCGGCGCTTGAGGCGCTCCTCCAGGGGGAGGGCGGCGAGTTCCTCGGCCTTGCCGGCCTTCAGGGACTTGGCGGTGGCGCCCTCGAACAGGGCCATGAGCTTCTGCAGCGGGTCGTAGCCCTCGGCGCGGCGGTCGTGGATGAGGTCGAGGGCGGTCTGGACCTCTTCCTCGGAGAAGCGGGCGATCGGCAGGATCTTCGACGCGTGCACGATTGCCGAGTCCAGGCCCGCCCTGACGCACTCGTCGAGGAAGACGGAGTTGAGCAGGATGCGGGCGGCCGGGTTCAGGCCGAAGGAGATGTTCGACAGGCCGAGGGTGGTCTGGACGTCCGGGTGGAGCCGCTTGAGCTCGCGGATCGCCTCGATGGTGGCGATGCCGTCCTTGCGGGACTCCTCCTGACCCGTGCAGATGGTGAAGGTCAGGGTGTCGATGAGGATGTCGGACTCGAGGATGCCCCAGTTCGTCGTCAGGTCCTCGATCAGCCGTTCGGCGATCTCGACCTTCTTCTGAGGGGTGCGGGCCTGGCCCTCCTCGTCGATGGTCAGCGCGATCAACGCGGCGCCGTGCTCGCGGGCGAGCTGCGTGACCTTCGCGAAGCGGGACTCGGGACCGTCGCCGTCCTCGTAGTTGACGGAGTTGATGACCGCGCGTCCGCCGAGCTTCTCCAGACCGGCCTGGATGACGTCGACCTCGGTCGAGTCCAGGACGATCGGCAGCGTGGAGGCGGTGGCGAAGCGGCCGGCCAGCTCCTCCATGTCGGCGACGCCGTCCCGGCCGACGTAGTCGACGCACAGGTCGAGCATGTGGGCGCCCTCGCGGATCTGGTCGCGGGCCATCTCCACACAGTCGTCCCAGCGCGCGGCCAGCATGGCCTCGCGGAACTTCTTCGAGCCGTTGGCGTTGGTGCGCTCGCCGATGGCCAGGTACGAGGTGTCCTGGCGGAAGGGGACCGTCTGGTAGAGGGAGGCGGCGCCGGGCTCGGGCTGCGGCCTGCGCTCCACGGGCGTGGCCTCCCGGACCCGCTCCACGAGCTGCCTGAGGTGCTCGGGGGTGGTGCCGCAGCAGCCGCCGATGAGGTTCAGGCCGTAGTCCCGTACGAAGGTGTCCTGGGCGTCGGCCAGGCCCTCCGGGTCGAGCGGGAAGTGGGCGCCGTCCTTGGTGAGGATCGGCAGGCCGGCGTTCGGCATGCACAGCAGCGGGGTGCGGGAGTGCCGGGCGAGGTAGCGCAGGTGTTCGCTCATCTCGGCCGGGCCCGTCGAACAGTTCAGGCCGATCATGTCGATGCCGAGGGGCTCCAGCGCGGTCAGCGCGGCGCCGATCTCGGAGCCGAGCAGCATGGTGCCGGTGGTCTCGAAGGCCATGGAGACCAGCAGCGGCACCTCGGTGCCCGTCGCCTCCATGGCGCGGCGGGCGCCCAGGATCGACGACTTCGTCTGCAGGAGGTCCTGCGTGGTCTCCACGATCAGGGCGTCGGCGCCGCCGGCGAGCAGGCCCTCGGCGTTCGCCTGGAAGCCGTCGCGCAGCGTGCCGTAGCCGATGTGGCCGAGGGTCGGCAGCTTCGTGCCGGGTCCGATCGAGCCGAGCACCCACCGCTGGCGGCCGTCACGGGCGCCGAACGCGTCGGCCGTCTCGCGGGCGATACGGGCGCCCGCCTCGGACAGCTCGTACACCCGGTCGGCGATGTCGTACTCGGCCATGGCCGAGTGGTTGGCGCCGAACGTGTTCGTCTCGACGCAGTCCACGCCCGCGCCGAAGTACTCCTCGTGCACGGAGCGGACGATGTCGGGCCGGGTCAGGTTGAGGATCTCGTTGCAGCCCTCGAGGTTCTCGAAGTCCTCGAGTGTGGGCTCCTGGGCCTGCAACATGGTGCCCATCGCTCCGTCGGCGACCACCACTCGGGTGGCGAGCGCCTCGCGGAGCGCGGACACACGGGTCCGGCTGTCGGCGGAAGGGGTCGGTGGCAACGAGGCCATGTAAGGGCTCCCTGGAGTGCGACGGCTGTCGGCTTTGCGCCCTTTACGGATCGGTCCGCAGTGGGCGCACGCCGCCAGGGTAGCCGGGACCGCCGCCGAACGGTCAGGCGGTCCACGAGGCGGGACGAGGAGGGCGGCAGGGTCGATCTTCGGCCACGGACGAGGCAACACCAATGGACCGATAACGGCCGACCATTAGCGGGAGGTCGGCATCGACCGGTAGTGTTCGACATTGCCGAACGGCGGCAGCGACGTCGCACGGTCGACGCTCGAAGGGGACGGAGGCAGTACGGCGATGGCACGGAACATCCAGTCGCTCGAACGGGCGGCCGCGATGCTGCGGCTCCTCGCAGGCGGTGAGCGGCGGCTCGGCCTGTCCGACATCGCCTCGTCGCTGGGCCTCGCCAAGGGCACCGCCCACGGGATTCTGCGCACCCTCCAGCAGGAGGGCTTCGTCGAGCAGGACGACGCCTCCGGGCGCTACCAGCTGGGCGCCGAGCTGCTGCGCCTGGGCACCACCTATCTGGACGTGCACGAGCTGCGGGCCCGCGCCCTGGTGTGGACGGACGACCTCGCCCGCTCCAGCGGGGAGAGCGTCTACCTGGGCGTGCTGCACCAGCAGGGGGTACTGATCGTCCACCACGTCTTCCGCCCGGACGACAGCCGGCAAGTGCTGGAGATCGGCGCCATGCAGCCGCTGCACTCCACCGCCCTGGGCAAGGTCCTGTCGGCGTACGACCCGGTGGCGCACAGCGAGGCGATCGAGGCCGATCGCAAGGCCTTCACCGACCACACCGTCTGCGAACTGGACGCCTTCGAGCACATCCTCGACATGACACGCGCGCGTGGCTACGCGGCCGACGTCGAGGAGACCTGGGAGGGCGTCGCGTCCGTCGCCGCCTGCATCCACGACCGGCGCCGGATGCCGGTCGGCTCGGTCGGCATCACCGGCGCCGTGGAGCGGCTGTGCCGGGACGGCGAGCTGCGCCCGGAGCTGGTGGCGGCGGTGCGGGACTGCGCCCGCGCGGTGTCGCGGGACCTGGGCGCCGGGCGGTTCTGAGAAGCCCTGCAGGGCGAGAAATGGGCGCCGGGACGTCGTAGGACGTTCCGGTGCTTTGCCGTTCCCCGGCACTGCCGTCAACGGTGTCGACAAATCAACACAAGCAACAACGATCGCACATTCGACGACGTGACCCTTGACGCATGTGTGACGCCGGGGCAAGCTCCCGTCCATCGGTCGGCATTGTCGAACACCTACCGGCAATACGCGCTAGAGTGTGACAACGCCAAGGGCCGGCGCCGCTCTCAACCGAGGGCGACGCGAACCACCGGAGGGACCCGGAGGTTCGGCTTCCCCTGGACGAAGGACAAAGGAGTCGCGGGTGTCCAGCTCCGACATCTTCATCGGCGAGACCATCGGTACCGCCATACTCATCCTGCTCGGCGGCGGCGTCTGCGCCGCCGTGACGCTGAAGGCCTCCAAGGCCCGCAACGCCGGCTGGCTCGCCATCACCTTCGGGTGGGGCTTCGCAGTACTCACGGCGGTCTACACCTCGGCGCCACTGTCCGGCGCCCACCTGAACCCGGCCGTGACCGTCGCGCTCGCGATCAAGGACAACTCCTGGAGCGACGTTCCGACGTACATCGCCGGACAGTTCCTCGGCGCCGCGATCGGTGCGGCTCTGGTCTGGGTCGCCTACTACGGCCAGTTCCACGCCCACCTCACCGACAAGGAGATCGTCGGCGGTCCGGGCGCGCAGGCCACGGCCACCAAGGCCGTCGAGGCTCAGGAGAAGGGCGCCGGCCCGGTCCTGGGCGTCTTCTCCACCGGTCCCGAGATCCGGAACGTGGTGCAGAACCTGCTGACGGAGATCATCGGCACCGTGGTGCTCGTGCTCGCCATCCTCACGCAGGGCCTCAACAACAACGGCGATGGCCTCGGCCCGCTGGGTGCGCTGATCGTCGCACTCGTCGTCGTCTCGATCGGTCTGTCCCTCGGCGGCCCGACCGGCTACGCGATCAACCCGGCCCGTGACCTCGGTCCGCGCATCGTGCACGCCCTTCTGCCGCTGCCCAACAAGGGTGGCTCCGACTGGGGCTACGCCTGGATCCCGGTGGTCGGTCCGCTCATCGGCGGCGCCATCGCGGCAGGCATCTACAACGTCGCTTTCGCTTAGGAACAGTGAGCTTCACCCATCCGGGTGAGATGCACCGAAACTCTCAGCGCGCGCCGTACGTAAAGCCCCATAACCACGGAACTTCCAGGAGCTAACAGTGACCGACGCCCACACCGCCGGCCCCTTCATCGCCGCCATCGACCAGGGCACCACCTCCAGCCGCTGCATCGTCTTCGACCGGGACGGCCGTATCGTCTCCGTCGACCAGAAGGAGCACGAGCAGATCTTCCCGAAGCCGGGCTGGGTCGAGCACAACGCCAACGAGATCTGGACCAACGTCCAGGAGGTCGTCGCCGGAGCCATCCAGAAGGCCGGCATCACCCGCGACGACATCAAGGCCATCGGCATCACCAACCAGCGCGAGACCACCGTGCTGTGGGACAAGAACACCGGTGAGCCCGTCCACAACGCCATCGTCTGGCAGGACACCCGCACCGACGGGCTCTGCAAGGAGCTCGGGCGCAACGTCGGCCAGGACCGCTTCCGCCGCGAGACCGGCCTGCCCCTCGCCTCCTACTTCGCCGGTCCGAAGGCCCGCTGGCTGCTGGACAACGTCGAGGGCCTCCAGGAGCGCGCCGAGGCCGGCGACATCCTCTTCGGCACCATGGACACCTGGGTCATCTGGAACCTGACCGGCGGTGTCAACGGCGGCAAGCACGTCACCGACGTCACGAACGCGTCCCGCACCATGCTGATGAACCTGCACACCATGGAGTGGGACGACAAGATCGCCGAGTCCATCGGCGTGCCGCTGCAGATCCTGCCCGAGATCCGCTCCTCCGCGGAGGTCTACGGCGAGATCACCGGCGGCAAGCTGGGCGACCTGCTCGGCGGCATCCCGGTCGCCTCCGCGCTCGGTGACCAGCAGGCGGCCCTGTTCGGCCAGACCTGCTTCTCCGAGGGCGAGGTCAAGTCGACGTACGGCACCGGCACCTTCATGGTGATGAACACCGGTGACAAGATCATCAACTCGTACGCGGGCCTGCTGACCACCGTCGGCTACAAGATCGGTGACCAGGCGACGGTCTACGCCCTCGAGGGCTCGATCGCCGTCACCGGCTCGCTGGTGCAGTGGATGCGCGACCAGATGGGTCTGATCTCCACCGCTGCCGAGATCGAGACGCTCGCGCTCTCGGTCGAGGACAACGGCGGCGCCTACTTCGTGCCGGCCTTCTCCGGTCTGTTCGCCCCGCACTGGCGTTCCGACGCCCGCGGTGTGATCGCCGGTCTGACCCGGTACGTCACCAAGGCGCACCTCGCGCGCGCCGTCCTGGAGGCCACCGCCTGGCAGACCCGGGAGATCGCCGACGCCATGGTCAAGGACTCCGGCGACGAGCTGGTGGCCCTCAAGGTCGACGGCGGCATGACCTCCAACAACCTGCTGATGCAGACCCTCTCGGACTTCCTGGACGCCCCCGTGGTGCGCCCGATGGTCGCCGAGACCACCTGCCTCGGCGCCGCCTACGCCGCCGGTCTCGCCGTCGGCTTCTGGTCCAGCACGGACGAACTGCGCGCCAACTGGCGCCGGGCCGCCGAATGGACCCCCCGCATGGACGCGGAGACCCGCGACCGTGAGTACAAGAACTGGCTCAAGGCCGTCGAGCGGACCATGGGCTGGATCGAGGACGACGAGAGCTGACCACAGCCCTCAGCTCTCGAACTCTGATGAGGAGTAAGAACCCGAAATGACCAGTCAGACCACCCTGCAGTCCGTGCCTGCCCTCGGTACGCGCCCGGCCTCCGGCTTCAACCCGAGCCGAGCCGAGACCCGGGAGCAGCTCTCCAAGGCGTCGTACGACCTTCTCGTGATCGGCGGCGGCATCCTGGGCATCTCCACCGCCTGGCACGCCGCGCAGTCCGGCCTCAGGGTGGCTCTGGTCGACGCCGGCGACTTCGCCGGCGCCACCTCCTCCGCCTCCTCCAAGCTGCTCCACGGCGGTCTGCGCTACCTGCAGACCGGCGCGGTGAAGCTGGTGGCGGAGAACCACTTCGAGCGCCGTGCGGTCTCCCGCCAGGTGGCCCCCCACCTGGCGAACCCGCTCACGTTCTACCTCCCCGTGTACAAGGGCGGGCCGCACGGCGCCGCGAAGCTCGGGGCGGGCGTCTTCGCCTACTCCGCGCTCTCCGCGTTCGGTGACGGCGTCGGCCACCTCCTCTCCCCCGCCAAGGCGGCGCAGGACGTGCCCGAGCTGCGCACCGACAACCTCAAGGCCGTGGCCGTGTACGGCGACGACCAGATGAACGACGCGCGCATGGCGCTGATGACGGTCCGCGGGGCCGTCGAGGCGGGCGCGGTCGTGCTCAACCACGCCGAGGTCACCGGCCTGCGCTTCACCAAGGGCCGGGTGACCGGCGCGGACCTGAAGGACCGCACGACCGGTGACGAGTTCGGCGTCAACGCCCGCCTCGTGCTGAACGCGACCGGCCCGTGGGTCGACCACCTGCGCAAGATGGAGGACCCCGATGCGGCGCCGTCGATCCGCCTGTCGAAGGGCGCGCATCTGGTCCTGAAGCGGACCGCGCCCTGGAAGGCGGCGCTCGCGACCCCGATCGACAAGTACCGCATCACCTTCGCCCTGCCCTGGGAGGACATGCTCCTGCTGGGCACCACGGACGAGGAGTTCGAGGGCGACCCGGCGGACGTTGCGGTCACCGAGAAGGACATAGCCCAGATCCTGGACGAGGCCGCGTTCTCCATCCGCGACCAGCAGCTGGACCGCGACCTCATCACGTACTCCTTCGCGGGTCTGCGCGTACTGCCGGGCGGCCCCGGTGACACGGCGAAGGCCAAGCGCGAGACGGTCGTGACCGAGGGCACGGGCGGCATGCTGTCCGTCGCGGGCGGCAAGTGGACCACCTTCCGGCACATCGGCCGCACGATCATGAAGAAGCTGGAGGCGCTGCCGGGGCACCCGCTGGGCGACGACTTCGAGCCGATCGCCTCGCTGCCGAAGAAGCTGCCCCTGCCGGGTATCGCCAACCCGCGCGCGGTCGCCCACCGTCTGCTCACCGACCGCCCGGCGCCGGGTCCGCGCATGGCGGCCGACACCGCCAAGCACCTGGCCACGCACTACGGCTCGCTGGCCTTCGACATCGCCCGCATCGCCAACGAGAACCCGGAGCTGGGCGAGCGCGTCCACCCGGACGCCCCGGAGATCTGGGCCCAGGTCGTCTACGCCCGGGACAACGAGTGGGCCGAGACGCAGGACGACGTGCTGCGCCGCCGTACGACGCTGACGATCCGGGGTCTGGCGACGGACGACGTCCGGGCGAAGGTGCAGGACCTGCTCGACAAGAAGTGACCTCGCACGCGCCGAGGGAGGGTTTCGCCGGATGAGCCTCCCACGGCGCCAGGTTCGGCCAACTCCCCTGACCAGGCCGGACCGCACGAGGGCGGCCCCTTCCGCACCGGGGCCGGCCACTACCGGAAGGGGCGGCTCCATGCCGACGGAGCCGCCCCTTTCGTCTGTCAGGTTCCGTCTCCCGGTTTTCGCCTCCCAGGTTCCGTCTCCGAGGTTCCGTCTCCCAGGTTTCGTCTCTCAGGGAAGCAGCGCCTCGCCGAGACGCCTCCAGTGTGCCGTCGCGGATCCGCCCGGCTCGATGCCGATCACCTGGACAGCGACATGATCGGCCCCCGCCGCGACATGGGCCCGGAGCTTGTCGGCCACCGTGTCCACGTCTCCCCAGAACACCAGGTCGTCCACGAGGCGGTCGCTGCCGCCGTGCTCGATCTCCTCGTCCGAGTAGCCGAGCCTGCGGAACTTGGCGAGGTTGTACGGGGTGTTGAGATACGGCCGCAGATGCTCGCGTGCAGTCGCGCGCGCCCGGGCGGGGTCCGGCTCGAGGAGCACCGGGTGCTCGACGCCGAGGAAGGCGTCCGGGCCGAGGATCTCCCTCGCGGCTGCGGTGTGGGCGATGTTGACGTGGTAGGAGTGCGCGCCGAGGGAGCGGTCCCGGGCCAGCGCGAGCATCTTGGGGCCGTACGCGGCCAGGACGCGCCGTACCGGGTTCTGCGGGGCGGGGACGGGTGACTCCTTTGCGAGGGCGTCCAGCTCGTCGAGGTAGCCGGCCATCGCCGCCAGCGGTTTGACGCCCGGCCTCTTGAGCCCGCCGAAGCCCAGGCCGAGCACATGCCGGCCCGGGTAGGCGTCGGCGAGCAGGGCGCTCGCGCCGTACGTCGCCCGGGCCCCGCGCGACCAGATCTGGGCGATGCCGTTGACGACGTGCAACCGCTCGGTGCCGGCGAGCAGATAGCCGGCGTGGGTGAGAGCCTCCCGGCCGCCGGCTTCGGGGACCCACAGCGCCCGCCACCCCTGTTCCTCCAGCTCCTGGGCCGAGTCGCGTACCTGTGTGGCCGGCTGGTGCTCGAAGTCGAAGGTGTAGATGCCGAACGTTCCCAGGTTCATCATGGATCGGAATATCGCAGATTCTCGATATGAAGCGCAACGGAGACACGCCCGACACGGGAAGCGCCAACGGCTACAGGGTCTCCCCGAGTTGGGCGACCAGTCCCGCGATGCGGTCCTCGTCGCGCCGGTAGTGGGTCCACTTCCCCACCCGCGTCGCCCGCACCAGCCCCGCCCGCTGCAGCTCCGCCAGATATGCCGACACGGTCGACTGCGCGAGCCCCGCCTTGGCCTGGATGTGGCTCACGCACACGCCGACCTCGCCGGGGTCCGCGATGGCCCGGTCCACGGGGAAGTGCCGCTCGGGCTCACGCAGCCACAGCAGCAACTGCAAGCGCACCGGATTCGACAACGCCCGCAGGGCGCTGACCAGGTCGGGGTCCGGTGAGGTCGCTGCGTCGGCCATGGGTCCGGAGTATAGGTCGCCCACTCGATCGACCCCGCATAATGGCGTCAGACATCGGATGTCTTGCGCGACATCCTGAACGACAGGGAGGCCGGCCATGGCAGTCACCGACGAGGCGATCGAAAAGATCAAGGGCATGATCGTCTCCGGCGCGCTCCGGCCCGGCGACCGGCTCCCCAAGGAGAGCGAACTGGCCGCCGAACTCGGGCTGTCCCGCAACTCCCTGCGGGAGGCCGTGCGGGCCCTGTCGCTGATCCGGATCCTGGACGTACGGCAGGGCGACGGCACGTACGTCACGAGCCTGGATCCACAACTGCTGCTGGAGGCACTGAGCTTCGTCGTCGACTTCCACCGCGACGACACGGTGCTGGAGTTCCTCGCCGTGCGCCGCATCCTGGAGCCGGCGGCCACGGCGATGGCCGCGTCGCGGATCAGCGAACAGCAACTCGACGCGCTGACGAACCAGTTGGACAAGCTCGGCAACGACCCGTCGGTGGAGGAGCTGGTCGCCTGCGACCTGGAGTTCCACCGGGGCATCGTGCAGAGCTCGGGGAACTCGGTCCTGTGCTCGCTGCTGGACGGCCTGTCCGGACCCACCACGCGAGCGCGCATCTGGCGCGGCCTCACCCAGGAGGACGCGGTGAGCCGGACCCTGCACGAACACCGGGCGATCCTGGAGGCGCTGCGGGACCGCGACGCGGAGGCGGCCCGGTCGTGGGCGACGGTGCACATCGCGAGCGTGGAGCAGTGGCTGCGGTCCACGCTGTGAGTCGGGGTGGGGGTCAGGAGCCGAGGTCCGGGTCGGCCAGGCGGTGCTGCAGCTCGATGTGGCGGAACTGGTAGACGGCGCCGGTGCGGCGCAGGACGCCGTGATGCTCGTGGGCGTCGGCCAGGAAGGCCATGAGGTCGAAGGGCACGCCGGCGCGCAGGGCCAGGTAGCAGCGGGCGAGCGCGTACCGGATCCACGTCGACTGGCGGATGCCGATGGCGAGTCCTGTCAGCAGCGCGGGGAGCAGGCCGGCCGCATACGGCCACAGGTAGTCCCCGGTGGCGTCCCCGCCCCACACGCGCGTCGAACCGGAGAACTTGGCGACACAGCCCTGGACGCCGATCACCACCGTTCCGAGCACCGCCGCGGTGAGGACGCAGGTGCCGAGGGCCCGCCGGTCGTTGGCGAGCAGGGCCCGGCCGTCGGGCGCGGCGCCGAGGTCCACCGGCACGGCTCGTAGACCGCGCACGAGCAGGCAGGACACGACGAACACGGCTCCCGCCTGCTCGGCGGCCCACAGCGCCTCCAGCGGATCGGCGGAGGTGATGAACTCTCTCCTCGCGCCTGCGGCGAGCACGTCTGCGAGCAGGCCCTCCAGCAGGATGCCGACGCCGAGCAGCATCCCGCACAGCAGAGCCATCAGAACACCCTTCAAGCTCCAGTGCCGGCGGACTCGGGCGACCGGCGAAGCGGGTTCCGCAGGCGCGCCGGTCCGGCCCATGGCAGCGGCGATCACCCCGTAGAGCAGCGCGTGCACCGTGCCGCAGCCGTTGCCGAACGCCGGCACGAAGCAGGCGGCGGCCGCACATCCGGTCAGCAGTGCCCGTCCGTCCCAGTGCGACGGCCGCCGGATTCCCGGCCGGCCCCCGGACGCGAACCCGGAGATGATCACGCCTGCCAAGGTCAGCGTTCCGCCGTCGGCAAGCCGGTTGAACACGAGCTCGGCGGTCAGCTCCGGGCCTGCCGCGGCCATGCCCAGCAGGGCGACCGACACCGTCGCCACGAGACCGCACACCAGCCCACCGCACACGGCCGCGGCGACCACTCCGAACCCGCCCCGCTCCGTCCAGTCGGGCGGGAACAGCGGATTGGGCGAGAAGCGCTGGACCAGTTCCATGGACGTGCCTTCGGCCAGCCACCCCAGGGTGCCCAGCACGACCCCGGCCGGCACCTGCGGCAGCGCGACCGGCACGGCACGGCGCAGCTTCCACCAGGACAGCTCCACCACACCGTCGAAACCACGCTCCATGTGACGTGCCAGGTGACGCAGCGCCACACGAGCCTGTGCCGCCGTCCACCGACACGGCCGCCGAGGATCCGGCCGGTACGCGGCGTCGACGAAGGCGTCGAGCAGATGGCGCTCCACCGCCCTGCGCGTGCGGCACCGCAACAGCTCGGCGGGATCCGGCAGTTCACCCTCGGTCTCCCCCGGCCGGGGGTTGTACACGGTCCTGGCCAGCGACACCATCAGCGGACTGCCGAGCGCCCGCGCCACCGGCGCGTCCGTCCCCAGCACCGCCACCACGGGCCCCCACCGCGCCGCCGTCGGCGCACCATGGCCGCCCGCGCCGCCCAGGAGATAGTCGGCCACGTCATCGGCGCCCAGCGGTTCGAGGTGAATCCCCGCCATCCCCGTCAGCCGCGCCGGAACACCCGTACGGGGCCGCAGCGCCGCCCCGTACTCAGCCGGACGGCTCGACAGCACCAGCCCGCAGCCGTACGGCAACGCCTCGGCAATCAGGTGCAGCGCCAACCCGCTCGTCGCGGCGGGCAGTTCGTCGAACCCGTCCAGCACCGGCAGCACCAGACGCCGTTCCAGCAACATCCCGGCCAGGGTCGTCCCCCCGTACTCCCCCGGCGCCGCCGCCCCCAGCTCGGCGTGGTCCTGGACCAGCTTGCGTTCCATCCAGGCCCGCAGATCCACGCCCGTCGGATCCCAGGAGGCCAGCGGGAAGAGCACGGGGACCGGATCGCCCGCCGCCCGTTCCCCGATCAGCGCCAGCAGCAGCCGTACCAGCAACAGCGTCTTCCCCGACCCGGGTGCCCCCAGCACCAGCAGCCGCCGACCGGGCACACGGTCCGCGAAGACCGCGCCGATCTCCCCGTCCCGGCCCGCCGGCCCCTCCGTCACCCCGACCGGATCGACGTCGGCACCCCGCCAGGACACCGGCAGCGGATACGGGTCCGCCAGCCGCCGCGCCCGCGCCTCCGCCTCCCACTGCCGTCGTACGGCGACGGCGAGCCGGTCGGCGACCACGCCGGGCTCCGTCGCCGCGGACGCCGCTTCGGCGCGGTCCGCCCGGTAGGCGCTCCACGCCAGATAGGCGCCGGCCCCCGTCGGCAGCAGCGCCGCGACCACCGCCGCCGGGTCCTCGACACGCGGGGCGACCAGCAGTGCCCCCAGCGTGCCCGCGGCGAGCAGGGTCAGGTAGACGATCCCGGCGCGCCGCACGCGCGCCCTGGGGGCAACTCCGCTCACCCGACGAAGAGTTCCGCAGGTCGGCCATGCCGGGAGCCGGTTGTGGCCGCTGCCACACGAGTGGGTGACGGGGCCGGTCAACCGCGCCCGTCGGCCGGAGACAGCTCGGATGACTGCGGGGTGTTCCGGGGTGGTGAACGGGGCAGTGATCCGTTCACTCCCCCATGCAAGGGGGCTGCGGGCGCCCCCGCCGCACGCCGTAAGGTTGGGTGGTCAGGCGAGGGCACGTCGGAAGGAGGCGCTGGGTGATCGAGCTCGAGGGGGTTCCCGAGCTGATCGACCCGGTCATGGTGGCCGCGTTCGAGGGCTGGAACGATGCCGGCGACGCCGCCTCCACCGCGGTCGCGCATCTGGACAGGGAGTGGAAGGGCGAAGTGTTCGCGGCGCTGGACGCCGAGGACTACTACGACTTCCAGGTGAACCGCCCCACGGTGTGGATGGACGACGGAGTGCGCAAGATCACGTGGCCCACGACAAGGCTGTCGGTGGTCCGCATCAGCGGCGAGAAGCCGCGTGACCTCGTACTCGTCCGAGGTATCGAGCCATCCATGCGCTGGCGCTCGTTCTGCAACGAGCTCCTCGGCTTCGCGCACGAGCTGGGCGTGGAGCTGGTGGTCATCCTGGGCGCTCTGCTCGGCGACACCCCGCACACGCGTCCGGTCCCGATCAGCGGGACCACGTCCGACTCGGATCTGGCCCGCCGCATGGATCTGGAGGAGACCAAGTACGAGGGCCCGACGGGCATCGTCGGCGTCCTCCAGGAGGCGTGCACGCACGCCGGCGTACCCGCGGTGTCGCTGTGGGCCGCCGTACCGCACTACGTCTCGCAGCCGCCCAACCCGAAGGCGACGCTGGCCCTGCTCAACCGGCTCGAGGACCTGATCGACGTACGCATCCCGCTGGGCGAGCTGCCCGAGGACGCGCGCGCCTGGCAGGTCGGCGTGGACCAGCTGGCCGCCGAGGACAGCGAGGTCGCGGAGTACGTGCAGTCGCTGGAGGAGGCCCGGGACACGGCGGAGCTGCCGGAGGCGTCGGGCGAGGCGATCGCCCGCGAGTTCGAGCGGTATCTGCGCAGACGGGACCCGTCGGCGGGCGGGCACGCCACGGCGGACGGCGGGGACGCCGGACCCTTCCTGAAGGACAACCCGGGCGGCCGGACGAAGCCGCCCAAGCCGCCGAGGCCGAGCGGCACGGACGACGACGAGTCGTCGGAGGAGTGAGGACGAGGGCGGTGCGCCGAGCGCACCGCCCTCGCTCGCCTCAAGGGGACGGAACTCGTCAGGCCGGCACGGAGATCACGTCGTACGTCGTCTCCGGTGCCGGCGTCGTGGTGAAGCGCGCGTTGGGCAGGTAGAGGCGGCCCTTGTACGCGGCCACCGTGGTCGGTACGTCGAACAGCGGGTCGGTGATGCGGCGCTGGAAGGCACCGCTGCGGCCGTCGGCGGCGAGCCTGAACACGTCGATGGCGTTCTGCCGGTTCTGGACGACGTACAGCGTCCGCCCGGTCAGCAGCAGCCCGTCGCCGTTGGTGAGCGGGGCCGCGTCGCCGAGGTCGACCAGCTCGGTGACGCCGGTGCGCGGGTTCACGCGGTGCAGGCCGCCCACCCCTGACTGCACCACCAGCAGCGCGGAGCCGTCGGGGGTGCCGGTGATGCCGTTGGCGTTGACGACCTCGCCGGGGACCTGGCTCCAGGCCCCGCTCAGGGTGAGCGTCACGACCTCGTCCGCGTCCGGCAGTTCGCCGCGCCGGCCGAGCGGCAGGACGTGCAGCGCGGGCTGGTAGGAGTCCGTGAACCAGGCCGTGCGCGAGGTCAGGAACACGTCGTTGGCGAAGGTCGGGGTCGCCGTGGTGAGGACGTACGAGGCGAGGATCTTGCCGCTGCGGGCGTCGACGACGCGGGCGCCCTGGCCGCGTCCGGCGACGAACAGGCGTCCCCGGTGATCGAGTTTGAGGCCCACCGACGGCGTACCCGGCCCGGCCGAGATGACGGACCCCTCGCCGGTGCGCAGGTCGGCTCGGTAGATCGAGCCGTCGCCGAGGGAGCCGAGGTAGGCGTACGGACCGCCGCCGATGGTGATGCCTTCCGGGCGGAAGCCGTTCGGGAGGTGGATCACGGCGGGCCGGGTCTTTCCGGCCGCCGTGGCAGGGGTGCCTGCGGACCCTACGAGTACGGCACCGGCGGTGGCGGCGCCGGCCGTGAGGAGTGCGCGGCGGGTGGGACGAGGTGCGAAGGAGCGGTGCTCGGGGGCCACGGTGCGTCCTTCCGCGGACAGGACCGGCCGTCGGCTGGTCCAACGGTCAACTGACTCCTCCACCCCACCACACGCCGACCGCCCCCGCAGCCGTAGACAGCCTCTCGACAGCGACTGGACACATCTGACCCGATTCCCGCGTGACATCTGTTTCAAGCCGGATTGCACACGTTGCCCAATTCAACTTGATTCCAAACCGAGTTGGCGAAAGCGGTCTGGACGGAACGGCCCGCGAGTGCTTGGTTGTCCACCGAAGGCGCGCCGCACCACCCGCACTTGCAGCCCGCAGGACCGAAGGGAGCGGCAGACGATGAGCGACCAGGCACAGCCGGCGCAGGGCCCGGGAGCGTCCGGGCCGGGGCCCGACGGAGCGGGATTCACCTATCGAGGAGCCGAGCAGGAACTGATCGTCGTCGCCCGACCGGAGGCCCGGCTGCGTGCCCGGGCCGAGGGCGTCCGGTCGGTGGCGGGCGCCGACGTCTCGGCTCTCAACATGTTCCTCACTGACGAACAGCTCGCGCTGGAGCCCCTGTTCGGCAGCGAGGACCGGCTTCAGCAGGCCACCGGCGCGCAGGACGTGCCCGACCTCGCGTTGTTCTACCGGGTGCGCGGCGGGGAGAGCCGCGCCGAGGAGCTGCGCGCCCGTATCGCCGCGCTGCCGGGGATCGACACGGCGTATGTGAAGCCGGGCGCGGTGCCGGCCTCCCTCGGGCGGATCGGGGAGGACGGCAGGCGTCTGAAGGAGGGCACGCCGGTCACGCCCGACTACAGCGGCCGGCAGGGCTATCTGCGGCCCGCGCCCGAGGGCGTCGACGCGCACTGGGCCTGGCAGCGGCCCGGCGGCACCGGTCAGGGCGTGACCGTGATCGACGTGGAGGGCTCCTGGCAGCTCGGCCACGAGGACCTGGCCGCCAAACTGGCCGGCGTCGTCGTCGGCACCCCGCTGACCGACCTCGCCTGGCGCAACCACGGCACCGCCGTGATCGGTGTGATCGGCGGCGACCGCAACGAGTACGGCGTGAGCGGCATCGTGCCGGACACGGTGACCGCGGCCGCGTCCTTCCAGGGCGTCGGCACGGCGGCAGCGATCCAGGCGGCGGCCGACCGGCTGAGCCCCGGCGACATCGTGCTGATCGAACTGCACCGCCCGGGGCCCCGGTTCGAGTACGCCGAACGCGACGACCAGCGCGGCTACGTGGCTCTCGAATGGTGGCCGGACGACTTCGCCGCCGTCCGCCACGCCACCGCCAAGGGCGTCCTCGTGGTCGCCGCCGCGGGCAACGGCGCCGAGTCGCTCGACGACGCCGTCTACGAGCGCCGCCCGGACGGATTCCCCGAGTCGTGGCGCAACCCCTTCAACCCCTCCAACCCGGGCTCCGGGTCCGTGCTGGTCGGCGCGGGCGCACCACCGCCCGGCACGCACGGCCGCGACCACGGCCCCGACCGCTCACGGCTGGCGTTCTCCAACTACGGCGCCCGGGTGGACGCGCAGGGCTGGGGGCGCGAGGTGACGACGACCGGCGGTTCCTGGGACAGGCCGGGCGATCTGCAGGGCGGGCCCGAGGAGATCGCCTGGTACACCGACACGTTCTCGGGGACGTCCTCCGCCTCCCCGGTGGTGGTCGGCGCGCTGGCCGCGCTGCAGGGCATGCTCAAGGTGGCGGGCCAGCCGCCGATGTCCCCCGAGCGCGCATGTGCCGTACTGCGGGCGACGGGTTCCCCGCAGCAGGACGCGCCGGGCCGGCCCGCCTCCCAGCGGATCGGCAACCGGCCCGACATCAAGGCGGCCGTCACTCATCTGGTACCGCAGGCGGTCGGCTCCGGCCGGGCCGAGCGGTATTGGGACGAGCTGCTGCCGTATCCGCGTGAACTTCCGCCCCGGCTAAGGCTGTTCGTGGCCGGTGAGTGGCGGAACCTCAACCATCCGTCCCCGGAGATCCGCCAGGCGGTCCACACCGCCTTCGCGGGGGGACGGCCCGATGTCCGAGTGTGGTTCTCGGACGACGAGATCGTCGGCCTGGTGATCACCGGCTGACGCAGCCCATCACATCAAGGGAAGGTGACACCCGAATGAGCACCACCCCGCAGATGAGTCACATGGGACAACAGCAGGGCCAGCAGTTCCCGAGCACGTCGCCGTACCAGCAGCAGCCGTACGGACAGCAGCAGGGCTACGGCCAGCAACAGCCGTCCGGCATGGGCATGAGCGGTTCGCTGGAGCAGCTCCAGCAGCTCGGCCAGCAGCAGCCCTACCAGCAGCTGCTCCAGCAGCTCGGCCAGCAGTTCGGCCAACAGCAGCCTCAGCAGCAGCTGGGCCAGCAGCAGTTCGCCGGCCAGCAGCAGGACCAGCAGGCACAGCAGGCCGAGCAGCAGATGCAGCAGCAGCTGCAGCAGGTCGCACTGGCGGCGGTGCAGCAGGTCGTCCAGCAGGTCCAGGCGCAGGCGCTCGCCTCCGGTGTGGCGAACGGCTTCATCGACATCGTCCACCCGCTGCAGGGGCAGCCGCATCAGATCTTCCTGCGCATCAACAACCAGTTCCGGGTCCTGAACAACCCGAACCCGCAGATCCACCAGCAGATCCAGCAGGCCTTCGCGTTCGGCCACCAGGTGATCGGCATCTGGGACACCCAGTCGCCGACTGTGCTGCGCAGCGTCCGGATCCAGCGGCTCTGACGGACACCTGAACGTCTGACGGGCACCTGAGCAAACGCGTCGGGGCGCTTCCACCCGTGGGGTGGAAGCGCCCCTGTCGTGTCCGGGGTTGTCCGGGGTGTCTAGAGAGCCACGCCCAACAGCGCGTCCACAGCCCGCGACACGACGCCGGGGGCGCCCGGGTCCGTGCCGCCGCTCCCCTCCTGTGCGGCGGCCCAGCGGTCGACCGCGGCGAGCGCGGCCGGGGCGTCCAGGTCGTTCGCCAGGGCCTCGCGGATCTCCTCGACGAGCGCCTCGGCGGGCGGCCCGTCGGGCCGGGACACGGCGGCACGCCAGCGGTCGAGGCGGGCCACGGCGTCCTCCAGCACCCGGTCGGTGTACTCCCAGTCGGCCCGGTAGTGGTGGGCGAGGAGGGCGAGCCGGATGGCGGCGGGGTCGACGCCGTCGCGGCGCAGCTGGGAGACGAAGACGAGATTGCCCTTGGACTTGGACATCTTCTCGCCGTGCAGCGCCACCATGCCGGCGTGGACGTAGGCCTTGGCCATGGGGAACTCGCCGGTGAGCACCTGGGCGTGCGAGGCGCCCATCTCATGGTGCGGGAAGGCGAGGTCGGAGCCGCCGCCCTGGACGTCGAAGCCCATGCCGAGGTGGTCGAGGGCGATGGCGACGCACTCGATGTGCCAGCCGGGCCGCCCGCGTCCGAGCGAACCGCCGTCCCAGCTGGGCTCGCCCGGGCGGGCGGCCATCCACAGCATCGGGTCGAGCGGGTTCTTCTTGCCGGGCCGCTCCGGGTCGCCGCCGCGCTCGGCGGACAGCAGCCGCATGGCGGCGGCGTCGAGGTTGGACACCTTGCCGAAGTTCGGGTCGGACTCGACGGAGAAGTAGACGTCGCCGTCGAGTTCGTACGCGGCACCCGCGTCCCGCAGTCGCTCCACGAGCGGCACGATGCCGGGTATCGCCTCGACCGCGCCGATGTAGTGCTGCGGGGGCAGCATGCGCAGGGCGGTCATGTCCTCGCGGAAGAGGGCCGTCTCCTTCTCGGCGAGGGCGGCCCAGTCGATGTCGTCACGCTCGGCCCGCTCCAGGAGCGGATCGTCGATGTCGGTGACGTTCTGGACGTAGTGAACCTGCCGCTTGGTGTCGAGCCACACGCGCTGCACGAGGTCGAACGCGTTGTAGGTCGCCGCGTGCCCCAGGTGGGTGGCGTCGTACGGCGTGATGCCGCAGACGTAGATACGGGCGACGGGACCGGGGTCGGGGCTGACCAGGCCCCCGGTCGCGGTGTCGTGGATCCTCAGGTCGCGGCCCTGACCGGGCAGGGCGGGGACCTCAGAAGCGGGCCAGGCATACATGTCATGAGCCTAACCGGACGGATGTTCCGTACACGAACCGGACCAGGCCGGATGGCCGGTAAGGCGTTCTTGCGCGATGCCGGCCACTGTGCTGCACGCGATACCGGAGAGTGTGCTCCTACACGGGCGGCCAGGGAATGGCCGGCCACTCCCCGCTCGGCTCCGGATGCTTCCCGGACGTCAGCAGCGCCTCGACACGAGCGCGCGTGGCTTCCACCTCGGCGGTCGTGATCAGCCCGGCCAGGCGTACGGCAAGCTCACCGCCCGCCTCCAGCCCCTTGCGCAGGGAGCCGAGCACCTCGACGGCCTCCCCGGTCAGCGGCTCCCCCGCCCAGCCCCACAGCAGGGTCCGCAGCTTGTTGTCGACGTTGAACGTGACGCCGTGGTCGATGCCGTACAGCCGGCCGTCCTCGGTGGGCAGCAGGTGGCCGCCCTTGCGGTCGGCGTTGTTGATCACGGCGTCCAGGACGGCCAGGCGCCGCAGCCGCTCGTCGTCGGCGTGCACCAGCAGCGCGGTCTTCCCGTCCCCGACCTCGGCGAAGCCGATGGCCTTCCAGCCGGGCTCGGGCTCCTCGCCGTCGACCAGGGCCAGCAGCTCGGCCCCGGGCGTGACCTCGATCCACAGCTGGACCATGCCCTCGCCGTACGGCCCGTCCCGCAGCACGGTGGGCGGCACGAGCCCCCAGCCGGTCGCCTCGGCGATCTCGTACGCGGCGACCTCCCGCTGCGCGAGCGTCCCGTCGGGGAAGTCCCACAGCGGCTGCTCGCCGACGACCGGCTTGTAGATGCAGGACGCCTCGTGCCCGTCGCGGGCGACCGTGCAGAACAGCGCCGCGTTGGACGCCTCGCGGATCCGGCCGCGCACGGTCAGCTCACCCTCGGTGAGCAGCTCCACCGAGGTCACGCTCCGCGGCGGTATCCGTTCTGGCGCGGACATACGTGTCCTTCCGGGTCGAGCGGGAGGCTGCACAGCGGACACGGCGGCCGCCCCGCGTTGACGACGTCCAGGGCACGCTTGGCGAAGGCTCGCGCCTGCGTGCCGGTGAGCCGGACCCGGAGCATCGGGGGCCCGTTCTCCTCGTCCTGAAGCAGCCGCTCCTCGGCCTCGGCGAGGTCCTCCTCGGAGTCGGCGTCGAGCTCCACGAGGGCCTGCGCCTCGACGATCATCCGCTGCTCCTCGCCGTCCCAGGCAAGGGCCATGGTGCCGACGCGGAACTCCTCCTCGATGGGGGTGCCCAGCGGCTCGGTGTCGGCGATCTCGGAAGGCGCCATGGCGGGGACGGAGGCGCTGCCGCCACTACGCCGTACGACCTCGTCGAGCAGCTCGTCCATGCGCTCGGCGAGGGCGGCGACCTGGGTCTTCTCCAGGGCCACGCTGGTCACCCGGGAGCCTGCGGTGGCCTGGAGGAAGAACGTACGGCGCCCGGGCAGTCCGACCGTACCGGCCACGAAGCGGTCCGGGGGGTCGTAGAGGAACACCTGACGGGACACGTCCTGTCTCCATTGGAATCGTGAGTACGGCGAATCGTGGGTCGGTGCAGTCGTGAGTACGGCGCTGCTTCGACCGCTTCACCCTACTGCGCCGGACGATCACGGTGCGCCCGCGCCGCCCCCGACCGTCGCGTCACCGGCCGGCGGCTCCTCGCGCGGGGCGAGGGACGCGAAATCACCGGTGTCGCCGAGGCGTACGAGAAACGGCCTCAGGCGTGTGTAGCGGATCGCGGTGATGGAACACGGTTCAACGGAAATCCTCTGGAAGAGGTCGAGATGAAGACCCAGTGCGTCCGCGACGAGGGACTTGATGATGTCGCCGTGCGAGCACATCAGGTACACGGCGTCGGCACCGTGATCGCGCTCCACGCGCGCGTTCCACTCGCGTACGGCCTCGGCGGCCCGGGTCTGCATCGCCCGCATCGACTCACCGCCCGGGAACGCGGCCGCCGACGGGTGCGCCTGGACGACCTCCATCAGCGGCTCGTCCTTGAGTTCGGCGAGCTTGCGGCCGGACCAGTCGCCGTAGTGGCACTCCCCGATCCGCTCGTCGGTGTGCGCGGTGAGTCCGGGCCGGGCTTCGAGGAGCGGCCGCATCGTCTCCTGACAGCGCTGGAGCGGGCTCGTGACGACCTCGGACAGCGGCAGCTCGGCGAGCCGTCCGGGCAGTGCGGCGGCCTGCTCGGCCCCGCGCTCGTCGAGGGCGACACCGGGCGTCCAGCCGGCGAGCAGTCCCTCGGTGTTGGCGGTGGAACGTCCGTGCCGGACCAGGATCAGCGTGGGCATGCCGCCCAGGGTAGGCGCACGACGGGGTGCGTTCGTGGCCGGAGGGCGGGAGAATACGCTCCGTGATCGTCGACTGCGCCATCTACCGGGACGGGCGCCGGACACCGGGGCCGGGGGACTTCTCCGACGCCCTGGATCTGTGCCGCCTCCAGGACGACGCGTTCGTCTGGATCGGCCTGTACGAACCCACGGCGAAGGAGTTCGACAAGGTCACCGAGGAGTTCGGACTGCATCCGCTGGCCGTGGAGGACGCGCTCAACGCGCACCAGCGTCCCAAGCTGGAGGTGTACGACGACTCGCTGTTCATGGTCCTCAAGCCGGTCGATTACGAGCCGGACAGCGACGTGGTCACCTCCGGCGAGGTGATGGTCTTCATCGGCGACTCGTTCGTGGTGACCGTCCGGCACGGCCAGGAGGCGCCGCTGGGGGCGGTGCGGCGCCGTCTGGAGCACGAACCGGAGATGCTCCGGCACGGTCCCACGGCGGTGCTGTACACGATCGCCGACGCCGTGGTCGACCACTACGTGGACGTGGCGGACGAGTTGGGCACGGACCTGGCGGAGCTGGAGGCGGAGGTGTTCTCGCCGACCGGCGGGGGCACACGGCACACGGCGTCCCGCATCTACAACTTCAAACGGCAGATCGTGGAGTTCCGCAGGGCCACCGGCCCGCTGGCGCAGCCCTTGTCCCGGCTCGTCGGTACGGGTCTGCTGGGCTCGCGGGTGCCCTTCGTGCACGACAAGGCGCAGCCCTTCTTCCGCGATGTCAGCGACCACCTCACGCGCGTGAACGAGTCGGTCGAGGGCCTCGACCGACTCGTCTCGGACATCCTCTCGGCGCACCTCGCGCAGACGAGCGTCCGGCAGAACGACGACGTGCGGAAGATCTCCGCGTGGGCGGCCATGGCCGCGGTCCCCACGATGATCGCGGGGATCTACGGCATGAACTTCGAGCACATGCCGGAGCTGACCTGGCGGTGGTCGTATCCGGCGCTGATCGTGGGCATGGCCGCCCTGGAGGTGCTGCTGTACCGGCTGTTCAAACGCCGGGGCTGGCTGTAGGGACCGGATGCGGTCAGGCGAACTCGGGCGCGGACGTGGCGGGTCCGCCGAGGGCGTCGCGTCGTTCCGGCATCCTCAGGGACACCATGCGCCGCCAGCCCGCGAGCCGCTCCCAGACGTACATGGCGTGGATGCCCGCGGCGAGCACGGCCGCCTTGGGGCGGGACCAGCCCAGGATGCGTCCCATGTGGTCCATGACCGCGAGGCTGACGTCCCGGTAGACCCGGATCTCGGCGAGCGCGCACTCGCGCAGCGTCCGCTGGATCAGCCTGCCGCGTCCCGCTGCCGCGAAGCGGAGCAGTTCCTCATGGGTGTACGCGAGGTGGTTGTCCTCGTCGTTGGAGATCATCCGCACGGCCTTGCCGACGTCCGGGTGGTCGGCGAAGTACTTCTTGAGCATCACCATCTGGTCGGCGGCCCGCTGCTCGGTGACCCGGCTGTGGGACAGGTAGACGATGATGTCCTCGACCGTGAGCGGTTGCTCGGACTTGAGCTTCTCGTGGGCGAGACCGATGCCGTGCTGCTCCAGCAGCATCGTGTAGTCGGTCTCGGGCGGGACGGGGCCGGGTTCGAGGCCGCGCTTCTTCATCAGGGCGTTGAAGATCCGCCCGTGCTTGTCCTCGTCCGCCCCGTGCCGGGTGATCTTGGGCGCGAGCGGGCGCTGGCTCTCCGGGACGAGCGCGGCGATACGCGCGTTCTCCCAGCCGCCCTGGGACTCGCCGCTGGCCGCGATGGAGCAGAACAGGCGGAAGGATTCGTCGTTGTCGATGATCTCCTGGAACAGACTCTTGGCCGAAAGCATCGTGGGGCACCTCTCTGCAGGACGCCGCAGGATTCCGCAGAGAACGAGTCAAATGCGGTAAGAGAGGTGCTGCAACAGCTGTGTCGGACAACTCCGCCAAAAGAATGACGATCGGGGTCACGACGCGGGCGTAACCGCGTGGACACGCGCGCGTTGTTCTGCATGACGGCCGTGGCGGGGAAGACCCCCGAGCCCCCACCACGGCCGCTGAAACTTGGCAGGTCCTACGGTCTGCCGGTGACGCCGGGCGTCACGCGAGCCCGGCGCGCTCCAGGGCCTCGGTGCCGGCGCGGAGCGAGGCGAGCCGCTCGTCGAGCGTGAAGCCCGCGGGAGCCAGCGACAGGGTCGTGACCCCGGCCGCCGCGTAGGCCTTCATCCGGTCCGCGATGCGGTCGACGGAGCCGAGCAGCGTGGTCCTGTCGATCAGGTCGTGCGGTACGGCGGCCGCGGCGCCCTGCTTGTCGCCGGAGAGGTACTTGGTCTGGATCTCGGCGGCTTCCTTCTCGTACCCCATGCGCTGGGCGAGCTGGTTGTAGAAGTTCTGCTTGGGGCTGCCCATGCCGCCGACGTACAGCGCGGTGTAGGGGCGGAAGGTGTCGGCCAGCGTGGCCACGTCCTTGTCGTCGCCCACGGCGAGCGGCAGGGTCGGGCAGACGTCGAACCCGTCGAGGGTCTTGCCGGCCTTCTCGCGCCCGGCGCGCAGGTACTTGATCGTCGTGTCCTCCAGGTGCTCGGCGGAGGGGAAGATCAGCAGGGCGCCGTCGGCGATCTCACCGGTCTGCTCGAGGTTCTTCGGGCCGATGGCGGCGATGTACAGCGGGATGTGCTCGCGCTGGGGGTGCACGGTCAGCTTGATCGGCTTGCCGGGACCGCCGGGCAGCGGCAGCGTCCAGTGCTGCCCCTCGTACGAGAGGCGTTCGCGCGTCATGGCCTTGCGGACGATCTCGACGTACTCACGCGTGCGCGCCAGCGGCTTGTCGAACTTGACGCCGTACCAGCCCTCGGAGACCTGCGGCCCGGAGACGCCGAGGCCGAGCCGGAAGCGGCCGCCGGAGAGCGAGTCCAGGGTCGCGGCCGTCATCGCCGTCATCGCCGGCTGGCGGGCCGGGATCTGGAAGATGGCGGAGCCGACGTCGATGCGCTCGGTCTGGGCGGCGACCCAACTCAGTACGGTGGCCGCGTCCGAGCCGTACGCCTCGGCGGCCCAGCACACGGCGTACCCCAGCCGGTCGGCCTCCTGCGCGACGGCGAGGTTGTCCGCGTCCATTCCGGCACCCCAGTAGCCGAGGTTGATCCCGAGCTGCATGGCCGATCCCCTTACCGATCAGTAACGTCCCTTGTGGGCCCGACCATAGCGCGGGGGACGCCCCGCGGGGAGGCCAGTGTGGCGGGCGTCGCCCCGGAGGCGGCGGCACGGCCGTCGGTTTCCCCGGTCACCGTCCGGAAAACTGGTTATCCACAGGCCCCCACATGGCAGGTTCTGGCCAGTAATCTCGGCGTTCATGGAGCAGAGGCATCTCGGCCGCACCGGCCTGCGCGTGTCCCGGATCGGGCTCGGCACCCTCACGTGGGGCAGGGACACCGACGAGCACGACGCGGCCGACCTCTTGAAAACCTTCTGGGAGGCGGGCGGCACCCTCGTCGACACGGCCGACGTGTACGGCGACGGGGAGGCCGAGTACCTGCTCGGCCGGCTCATGGAGGGGCTCGTCCCGCGCCGGGACCTGGTCATCTCGACGAAGGCGGGCAGCGTTCCCGACCCGGATCGCCGCTTCGACGGCTCGCGCGGCCATCTGCTCTCCGCGCTGGACGCCTCACTGGCCCGGCTCGGCACGGAGTACGTCGACGTCTGGCACATCCACGCCTTCGATCCGTACACGCCGCTGGAGGAGACCCTCCAGGCCCTCGACCTGGCCGTCAGCAGCGGGCGCGCCCGCTATGCCGGTGTCTCCAACTTCTGCGGCTGGCAGCTCGCCAAGGCGGGGACCTGGCAGCTCGCGGCGCCGGGCATACGCACCCGGCTGGCGAGCACACAACTGGAGTACTCCCTGCTCCAGCGGGGCGTGGAGCGCGAGGTGTTGCCGGCCGCGCTGGACCTGGGCATCGGCATGCTCCCCTCCTCCCCGCTCGGCCGGGGCGTCCTGACCGGCAAGTACCGCAACGCCACGCCGCCCGACTCACGGGGCGCCTCGGAGCATCTGGCGCCCTTCGTCGCGCCGTACCTCGACGACACCGCGAGCCGCATCGTGGACGCCGTGCAGACGGCCGCCGACGGGCTGGCCGTGACCCCGCTGCAGGTCGCCCTCGCCTGGGTCCGCGACCGCCCCGGCGTGGCCGCGCCCATCATTGGTCCGCGCAACGCGCAGCAGCTCACGGCGGCATTGTCAGTGGAGGCCCTTAGTCTTCCTGACGAGATCTGCCGGGCGCTCGACGATGTGTCGGCGCCCGTGCACCGCTATCCCGATCACGACTGGAGCACGCTGTGAGCACGGAGCCGCCCGAGACCACGGGGAACACCGAGCCGGGGCCGACGAGCGCCGGGGGTGCCGGGGAGCGGCCTGCCGGGGAGGCGGGGACCGACAGGGGCGACGCGGTGGACCAGGGCTCCGACGCCGGGGCCGAATCGGCCTCGGGAAAGCGCCAGGCCTCGGAAGGCGAAGGCCCTGCCCTCGAGGCGGACGGCGGCGACGGGGAAGGCGGCGATGAGGAGGCCGCCGACCAGGACGCCGCAGCCAAGGAGGGCGACGGCGGCGACGGGGCGCAGTTGTCGGAGGCCGAGGCCGAGATTGCCGCTCAGCGCATCGAGCGAGAGCGGATCGAGCGGCGCAAGGCCGAGCGGCAGGAGCCCGTGGAGAGCGGGGCCAAGCTCAGCGGGAAGGCCGCCGATCTGCTGGCCGCCGTACGGGCCGTGGAGAGCGGCGCGAAGCCGTCGGCCACGGTCTTCAGCGAGCCGGAGCCCCCGCGCCGTCCCGCCCCGGAACCGGTGCGCCCGCCGCGGCCCGTGGCGGCCGACGCGGCCGCGGCTCCGGCGCAGGAGGCTGTCGAGTCCGTGCGGCAAGTACTGGCCGACAGTGGTGCGCCGGAGGCTCTCGCCCCGCAGGCCGCCGCGACCCTCGGCGAGGGCGCGGGTGACCAACTGCGCGCGGATCCCTGGCAGTTGCTGCGGATCGGCGGTGTACGACCGGAGCAGGCCGACGGGTTCGCACGGGCGCTGCTCGGCGCGGAGTGCGGACCCGACGACGAGCGGCGCGGCCGGGCGGTCACCGTCTGGCTGCTGGAACAGGCCGCGCTGGCCGGGCACACGGCCCTGGAACTGGCGACGCTCACCGCCGCGCTGAACCAGCGGGGTGTGCCCGACGCCGATGCGGCCGTGCAGAACACCCTGGCCGAGGGCGAGGCCCTGGCCTTCCAGGACGCCCTGGACGCGCCCGGCGCCCCGGCCCGGCAGGACGACGAGGCCGAGGAGGGGGACGAGGAGCGGCCGGTCCGTGTCCTCGTCGGTCTGGAGCGGTACGCCCTCGCGGAGGAGAGCCTCGCCGACGGACTCGCCCGCCTGATCAACTCGGCGCCGAAGCAGGACGGTTCGGCCGAGGACTGGGAGCGAGCCGCGGCCGACGCGGGCACCGCCGCCGACCTGGTCCGCGCGGTGGCGACCCACGGCCTGGTCCTCCACACCGGCGGGGAGGCGTCCCTGTCCGAACCGGCGACGCTGCTGCACGCGGCGCGGGCTCTCGGGCTGCGGGCCTGGGCGGCCACCCACAGCCCGATCGGGCGGAGCCGCTTCGCCGCACGGCTGAGCGAAACCGGCGCACCCGGCGTCGCCACCGTGGCCGGTCTGCTCTCCGGTGCCGAAGGGCCGGGCCGGGACGCGGACGGTGCGTTCGACCTCGATCTGCTCGTCGTACTGGACGCACCGCAGGTGGATGTCGAGACGGCCGCTCTGCTCACGGAGTCGTTGCCGGACGGGGCCCGGCTGGTGCTGGCCGGGGATCCCGCGGTGCTGTGGTCGGCGGGGCCCGGGCGGGTGTTCGCCGACCTGCTGGCGGCACGGAGCTGTCCGCAGATCGCCTCGCGGCAGCCGGATCCCGGCCCGCTGGGCGAATTGGTGTCCGGAATCGGCATCGGTGAGCTCAACCAGGTCGAGGCGCCCGGCAAGGAGGTCGTGATCGTGCCGGTGCGGGACGCGGGCGAGGCCGTGCACCGCACCGTGCAGCTCGTCGCGGACTCGGTGCCGCGCGCGCTCGGCGTGCCCGCCGAGGAGACCCGTGTGATCACGCCGGGCCACGGCGGCGCGGCCGGCACGCGCGCGCTCAACACCGCCCTCAAGGAGCGGCTCAACCCCGGCCCCGGCCGCTTCGGCGGCTTCGACCCCGGTGACCGCGTGGCCTACTCCCCCGCGCCGGGCCGTACGGTGCCGGGTCAGGTGGTGAAGGCCGACGCGGAGGGGCTGCACCTGTCCTGCGAGGGCGAGGCCGTCGTCGTGCCGAAGGAACTTGTGGAGCAGTGCGTACGGCACGGCTGGGCCCTGACCGCACACCAGGCTGCGGGTGCCCGCTGGCCCGCGGTGGTCGTGGTGCTCCCCGGCGACGCGGCCCAGGCCCTGAGCCGCCCCTGGGTCTACACGGCCTTCAGCCGCGCCGACCGCCACCTCTCCGTGGTCCACGGCGTGGAGCAGGCCCTGCCCCGAGCCGTCGCCGAGGTCCCGGCGAAGCCGCGCACGACCCGCCTCCCCGTCCTGCTCAGCACACAGGTGCCGGCGGCGGGCTGACCGGTCTCGGTCGCCCCGGAGGCGCGGGGGCCGCGCACACGAAGGCGGCGGCGGTCACGGTGTGTTCATCCGTGACCGCCGCCGTCTCGAAACGACCGTGCCCCGCGTCGGTAGTCGCCTCAGCGATCCCTCAGCGATCCGCGTCAGCGATCCGCGTCCAGCGGCTCCAGATCGTCTTCCTCGTCCAGATCCCTGTCGAGCTCGTCCTCGAGGTCGTCGTCACCGTCGCCCTCGTCGGCATCCTCGTCACCGTCCTCCGCCTCGTCGACGTCGTCCAGGTCCTCGTCGAACACCGTGCTGACGTCGAAGCGGCAGACCACCCGCTGCGGATCGACGCCCTCGAAGGGCGCCTCCAGCCATTCCCCGGGTTCGGGCTGCTCGTCCGACGCGGTCACCCAGAGCGTGGAGTCGCCCTCCTCCAGGCCGAACTCCTTGTGCCGGGAGGCGATCTCGTCCGGCTCGAACTCGCCGAACAGGATGCCGAGCGCCCCGTGCACCGTGCCGGAGGCATCCGCGTCCGTACCGTCGTCGTAGTCCGCCGCCTCGATCCGCTCGGCATGCGCCCGCAGTCGCTGCGGCTCCACGACGACGTAGTCGCGGCGGATCAGCACGCTCACAGCGTTCGGTTCCTCGGGTCCCGTGTACGGCGGCAGGGCGTCCTCCGTACCGGGGATCTCGAAGGGCGTGACCTCGTCGTAGCGGTCGTAGAGCAGCTCGTCGTAGACCTCGGCGGCTGCGGCCAGCTCGTTGAACGCCTCATAGACGGCCGGGTCGTCCTCACCCGACCGACGTTCGACCGCGGCCAGGTGACGGTCGAGCGCGGTCTTGACCGCCTCGGCGGCGGCGCGTACCTCGGCAGCGGTGGGCTGCACAGCATCAGACATAGTGCAGACGCTATCCGTACCGGGCCCCAGCCCGCACAATAGATGCGATGCCGGAATACGAATTTGTCGACGTGTACGTGCCGCGCGGGGTCTCCCGCAAGGACGCCACACGCCTGCTGACGGACCATGCCGAGTACGGACACTGGGAGTTGGACCGCCTGAGCCTGCTGCGCGACGGCAGCCGCAGGGTGCGGCTGCGGCGCCGGATCATCCGACAGGTGCGGGCCACATGGTGAGCTGAGAGGCCACACAGCGAGACACGGGCCGCAGACGGACAGGACAGCAGAAGAGGAAACACACGGAGCGGGCCCCGCCGAGGCGGGGCCCGCTCCGTTGCGTGCCGGACGCCTACGTCCTATGCCGAGGGCCGTGCCTTGCGGTATAGCACCGCGCCCGCGAGCAGCGCCCCCGCACCGACCGGCAGGGCGAGGCCCATCGGCAGGTCGACACCGGTCTGGGCGAGCTCGGCGTCGCCCTGGGGCTGGGTGACGAAGTGGGCGCCCGGGTGGTTGCCCTGCGAGGAGCCGCCCGGAGTCAGGCCGCCCGTGCCGGGCGGCGTGCCCGGTGAACCGGGGTTGCCCGGCTCAACGGGGTTGCCCGGGTTACCCGGCTGCTCGGGGTTGCCGGGGTTCTCCGGGTTTCCGGGGTTCCCAGGGTTGCCCGGCTGCTCGGGGTTGCCGGGGTTGCCGGGGTTGCCCGGCTGTTCCGGCGACCCGGGCGGGTTCTCGTGACCGCCGCCCGGCGGGGTGTGACTCCCGCCGCCGTTGTTGGAGCAGTCGTTGTCCTCGGCGGAGTTGCCGATGCCGATGACGTCGACGGTGTTGCCGCACACGTTGACCGGCACATGGATCGGCGCCTGGACATGGTTGCCGGAGCCGACGCCTGGCGAGTCGGTGGCGTGCCCGCCGGCCGACGCCCCTGAGCCGCCGTGGCCACCGGACGAACCGCCGCCCTGGTTGCCACAGCTGTTGCCGCTCGCCGGGTTGAGCACCCCGACGACGTCGACCGTGTTGCCGCAGACGTTGACCGGCACGTGCACCGGCGCCTGCACCGTGTTGCCCGACAGCACGCCGGGCGAGTTCGCGCTGGAGCCGTACGCACCCGACCCGGTCGCGTGGGCGGCGCCGCCCGCGGCGGCGACGATGCCGGTCGCGGCCGCCACGGTCATCAGGCCCTTGCGGGTGACCTGTCGCATTCGCTTGTTACCTGCCTTCGACCTTGTTCCGAAAATACGACGCCGGAAATCCACCGACGCTGTAGAAAAGGCCGGTCGGCCCCGGAGCGCATGGCTCGCGCTCCGGGGCCGACGGGCTCAGCCCCTTTCACGGGGCGAGGCACAACGTCACTTGTTGATGCAGGTGTTGCCGAAGGCGGGGTTCAGCAGCCCGATCACCGAGATCGTGTTGCCGCAGACGTTCACGGGGACGTGAATCGGCGCCTGAACGACGTTGCCCGACAGGACACCCGGGGAGTGCACGGCAGCACCCTGGGCACCGGAGTCGGCGACGGCGAGGCCCGCGCCCGCGAGAACCAGCCCACCAGTGGCAGCCGCAGCGGCGACGACCTTCTTGATCATTATTCCTCCTTGTTGGCAATGCGATCACAAGTAGCTGATCGCATCACCTGTAACGAGGAGGAACTAATAGGGCTACGACCCTATGAGCGTGTTCACTCTCCCCGGGCACGCCCAGTACGTCTGGCCGAATACTGAAGTGTCGTTTCAGTGGCCCAATTCAGGACGCATCGATGAACCTGTCGAGTACTCGGACCCCGAATTGCAGGCCGTCCACCGGCACCCGCTCGTCGACGCCGTGGAACATGCCGGCGAAGTCCAGCTCCGGCGGCAGCTTCAGCGGTGCGAAGCCGAAGCCGCGGATGCCCAGGTCGTCGAAGGACTTGGCGTCGGTTCCGCCGGAGAGCATGTAGGGGATCGCCTTCGCGGCGGGGTCCTCGGCCACCAGCGCGGACTGCATCGCCGCCACGAGCGGCCCGTCGAAGCCGGTCTCGACGGCCTTGTCGGCGTGCACGTCCTCGCGCCGCACGTTCGGCCCGAGGATCTTGTCGAGGTCGGCGAGGAACTCCTCCTCGAACCCGGGCAGGAAGCGGCCGTCGACGTGCGCGGTGGCCTCGCCCGGGATGACGTTGACCTTGTAGCCGGCGCCGAGCTGCGTCGGGTTGGCCGTGTTGCTCAGGGTCGCGCCGATCAGCTTGGCGATGCCGCCGAGCTTGGCGAGGGTGCCCTCCATGTTCTCGGGGTCGAGCTCGGTGCCGAGTGCGTCGCCGAGTTCGTCGAGGAAGGCCCGGGTGGTCTTGGTGACCCGCACCGGGAACTTGTGCCGGCCCAGCCGCGCGACCGCCTCCGACAGCTCGGTGATCGCGTTGTCCCGGTGGATCATCGATCCGTGCCCCGCCGTGCCGGCCACGGCCAGCTTCATCCAGTGCATGCCCTTCTCGGCCGTCTGGATCAGATAGAGCCGCCGCTCCTCGCTCACGGTGAACGAGAACCCGCCCACCTCACTGATCGCCTCGGTGACGCCCTCGAAGAGGTCCGGGTGCTTGTCGACGAGGAACCGGGCGCCGAACTTGCCGCCGGCCTCCTCGTCGGCGAGGAACGCGAGCACGATGTCCCGCGGCGGCCTGCGGCCACTGCGCAGCCGGTCGCGTACGACCGCCAGCGTCATCGCGTCCATGTCCTTCATGTCGACGGCCCCGCGCCCCCACACGCACCCGTCCGCGATCTCGCCGGAGAAGGGGTGGTGCGTCCAGTCGTCCGCGTTGGCCGGCACGACGTCGGTGTGGCCGTGGATGAGCAGCGCGGGCCGGGAGGGGTCCTCCCCCGCGATCCGCGCCACGGTGGAGGCGCGTCCCGGGTGCGACTCGAAGATCTTCGGCTCGAGGCCCACCTCGGCGAGCTTCTCGGCGACGTACTCGGCCGCCTTGCGCTCACCGGGACCCGAGTGGTCGCCGTAGTTGCTGGTGTCGATCTGGATCAGCTCGCGGCAGAGGTCCACGACCTCGTCCTCGCCGGTGACGCCCCTGGCCGTGTCCGTCTCGCTCACGCTGCTTCCTCCCGCGCTGTCGCTGCTGGTGGTTCCCCCTCATCCTCCCCCTCCCACGGTCCCCGCCCAAGACCGGCCGCGGCCCGTCACACACCGTTCACGCCGCGACGGGGGGTGATCGGGCACTCCTCGAAGCCTGGTAATGTTTTCTCTGTCGCCGCGAGGGAAGCCCCGCGCGACAGACACCTTGTCCGGGTGGCGGAATGGCAGACGCGCTAGCTTGAGGTGCTAGTGCCCTTTATCGGGCGTGGGGGTTCAAGTCCCCCCTCGGACACGCGAATGAGTGCGGGCCGTGACCATGAGGTCACGGCCCGCACTCGTTGCGTGTGGGGGAAGTCTCGTTCCGTCGAAGATCACCAGGTCAGCGCCCGCTTTCCCGCGCCCGCGCCGCCCCGAACGGCTGCTCCAAGTGGCGTATCGAAGTGCCCGAACCTAGCTTCGTACTAAAATTTCCGGCTTGTTACGGAGCTGGCGCCGGACAACCCCAGGCAGACCTGCGGGCCCGCCAGCGCCCCGGAGGCTTCCGGGATCGAGACGCGAGGACCGGATGGCAGCCATACAGGAGAGCAATGCTCTCGGCCTGCTCGACGAAGAGCTCGGCGCAGAGATCCACCAGCGGTTCGGTGACACGGCACGTTTCTCCGGAGGCCCGGCGGCCTCCCCGCGCACGCTCGTCGACATCTTCGAGGCGTCCGTGCGGTCCTACCCCGACGAGCCGGCGCTGGACGACGGCACGACCAGCCTGACCTACCGTGCGCTGGCCGTCGAGGTGGAGCGGCTGCGGCGCGGGCTCGGTGCGGCCGGGGTCGGGCTCGGCGACCGGGTGGGCGTGCGGGTGCCGTCCGGCACCAATGACCTCTACGTGGCGATCCTCGCCGTACTCGCGGCCGGTGCCGCGTACGTCCCCGTCGACGCCGAGGACCCGGACGAGCGGGCCGAGCTGGTGTTCGGGGAGGCGGACGTACGGGCCGTCGTCGGCGCCGGGCACGAGATCACCGTGCACGGCACGTCCGAGTCCCCCGCCGCCCGTCCCGGCGTCGGGCACGACGCGTGGATCATCTTCACCTCCGGCTCCACCGGGAAGCCCAAGGGCGTCGCCGTCTCGCACCGCAGTGCCGCCGCGTTCGTGGACGCCGAGGCCGCGCTGTTCCTCACCGAGGAGCCGATCGGGCCCGGTGACCGGGTCATGGCGGGGCTGTCGGTCGCGTTCGACGCGTCCTGCGAGGAGATGTGGCTGGCGTGGCGGTACGGCGCCTGTCTGGTGCCGGTGCCTCGTGCGCAGGTCCGGAGCGGCGCCGATCTAGGGCCCTGGCTGGTCGAGCAGGAGATCACGGTCGTGTCGACCGTGCCCACGCTCGCCGCGCTCTGGGAGCCCGAGACCCTCAACGACGTACGCCTGCTGATCTTCGGTGGTGAGGCCTGCCCGCCCGAGCTGACGCAGCGGCTGGTGACCGAGGGGCGCGAGGTCTGGAACACGTACGGCCCGACCGAGGCGACCGTCGTCGCCTGTGCGTCGCTGATGAGCGGTGCGGAGCCGATCCGGATCGGGCTGCCGCTGAACGGCTGGGAGCTGGCCGTCGTCGACGAGGCCGGGGAGCCCGTGCCGATGGGTGCCGGCGGGCAGCTGGTGATCGGCGGGGTCGGGCTGGCCCGGTATCTCGATGCCGAGAAGGACGCCGAGAAGTACGCGCCGCTGGAGTCGCTGGGCTGGGAGCGGGCGTATCGCAGCGGTGACCTCGTCAAGGCGGAGCCGGAGGGGCTGGTCTTCCTCGGGCGGGCCGACGAGCAGATCAAGCTCGGCGGGCGGCGGATCGAGCTCGGTGAGGTGGATGCCGCGTTGCAGGCGCTGCCGGGCGTGGCCGGGGCGGCCGCCGCCGTGCGGACCGCTCGCAGTGGCAATCAGCTGCTCGTCGGGTACGTCGTCACACAGGACGGCTGGGATCACGCCGTCGCCGTCGAGAAGCTGCGCGCCGCGCTGCCCGCCGCGCTCGTGCCGTTGCTGGCGCCCGTCGAGGAGCTGCCGACCCGTACCTCGGGCAAGGTGGACCGAGGCGCGCTGCCCTGGCCGCTGGAGGGCCTGGAAACCGGCGGTCCGGCGGAGCAGCTCTACGGCACCGAGGCCTGGCTCGCCGAGCAGTGGGCCGAGGTGCTCGGCATCCCCGTGTCCCGCGCCTCCGACGACTTCTTCGCGATCGGCGGCGGCAGTCTGGCCGCCGCGCAGCTGACGACTCGGCTGCGGACCCGTTATCCGAGCGCAGCCGTGCTGGACATCTACCAGCAGCCGGTCCTGCGAAAGCTGGCCCGGCACCTGGAGAAGTCCGCGCACGACGACGGGGCGGAACGATTCGTGGCGCCGGTGCCCCGGCGCGCGCAGGTGATCCAGCTCCTTCTTCTCGTTCCGCTGTTCACGCTGCTCGGCCTGCGCTGGACCGTCGCGCTGGCCGCGCTCGGGAATCTGCTGCCCGCCTACGGGTGGCTGCCCACGGCCTCCTGGTGGCTCGTCGCCGTCGGAGCGGTCCTGCTGTACAGCCCGCCGGGGCGGCTCGCGCTGGCCGCCGCGGGTGCGCGGCTGCTGCTCAGGGGCGTGAAGCCCGGACGGTACGCGCGCGGGGGCAGCCTGCATCTGCGGTTGTGGGCGGCCGAGCGGCTGGCCGAGTTCAGCGGGGCGACCTCGCTGACCGGGGCCTGGCTGGAGCGGTATGCCCGGGCGCTGGGCGCCAAGGTCGGGCCGGACGTCGACCTGCACTCGCTGCCGCCGGTCACCGGGCTGCTCAAGCTGGGGCGCGGCGCGGCCGTCGAGTCCGAGGTGGATCTGTCCGGCTACTGGCTGGACGGGGACCGGCTGGAGATCGGCACGGTCAAGGTGGGCGCGCATGCCGTCGTCGGCACGCGCAGCATGCTCTTCCCCGGCGCCCGGGTCGGCAAGCGTGCCGAGGTGGCGCCCGGTTCGGCGGTCACCGGGCAGATTCCCACCGGTCAGCGGTGGGCCGGCGCGCCGGCGGTCAAGCTGGGCAAGGCCAAGCGCAACTGGCCGAAGGAACGGCCGCGGCGCGGGACGTACTGGCGTGTCATGTACGGCATCACCGGCGTCGCGCTGAGCGCGCTGCCCGTGCTGGCGGGCGTGGCGGCGTTCCTCGTGGGCCGGGAGTTCTTCACGCCGGACGCGCCGCTGACGGGCGCCGCGCTGGCCCTCGTACCGGCGACGCTCGCCTTCGGGCTGGCGTACGCCGTGCTGATCCTGATCGGCGTGCGGCTGCTGAGTCTCGGTCTGCGTGAGGGAACGCATCCCACGCACAGCCGGATCGGCTGGCAGGCGTGGACCGTCACGCAGCTGATGGACCGCTCGCGCGAGACCCTGTTCCCGCTGTATGCCGGGCTGGTCACGCCGGTGTGGCTGCGGCTGCTGGGCATGCGGATCGGGCGGGGCGCGGAGGTGTCGACCGTGCTGGCGCTGCCCAGTCTGACCACGGTCGGTGAGGGCGCGTTCCTGGCCGACGACACGTTGACCGCGCCGTACGAGCTCGGTGGCGGCTGGATGCGGATCGGGCGGGCGGAGATCGGGCGGCGGGCCTTCCTCGGGAACTCGGGGATGACGGCGCCCGGGCGGACCGTGCCGGAGGGCGGCCTGGTCGGCGTGCTGTCGGCGACGCCGAAGAAGGCGAAGAAGGGCACGTCGTATCTGGGGCTGCCGCCGGTGAAGCTGCCGCGCAGCACGGCCGACGGCGACCAGAGCCTTACGTACGATCCCCCGGCCCGGCTGCTGTGGGCACGCGCGCTGGTGGAGCTGTGCCGGATCGTGCCGGTGTTCTGCTCGGCCGGTCTGGCGGTGCTGACCATCGCGGCGCTGTGCGTGCTGGGGGTCTGGGCGCCGCTGCTGTCGGGGCTGGTGCTGCTCGGGGCCGGTGCCCTGGCGGGGCTCGTGTCCATCGTCGCGAAGTGGGTGCTGGTGGGCCGGCACCGCAGCGGGGAGCATCCGCTGTGGTCCGGGTTCGTGTGGCGCAACGAGCTGGCGGACACGTTCGTCGAGGTGCTCGCCGTGCCGTGGCTGGCGGGTTCGGTGCCGGGGACGCCGGTGATGACGGCGTGGCTGCGCGGGCTCGGCGCGCACGTCGGCAAGGGCGTGTGGGTGGACAGCTACTGGCTCCCGGAGACCGATCTGGTGACCCTTGAGGACGCCGCCACCGTGAATCGGGGCTGTGTGCTCCAGACACACCTCTTCCACGACCGGATCTTGCGGACGGATACTGTGGTCCTCCGTGAGGGCGCGACGCTGGGTCCTGGCGGGATCGTCCTTCCGGGCAGCGCGATCGGGGCCCGTACGACACTGGGTCCCGCGTCGCTCGTCATGGCGGCGGAGTCCGTCCCCGACGACACCCGTTGGCTCGGTAATCCGATCGAAGCATGGCGTCGTCCCTGAGCGCGGCCCACTCGGGGCCGCCGCCGCAGGGCGCGCCGGTGTCGGGAGGGAGAACGCGCGGAGGCCCGAAGGGCTGAGCACGATCGCCCTCCCGACACCGGCTGAGGCGTCCCGGAGGCGAAGAGTGTCGCAGCCCAGTGGGCCGGCACGGAGTGGCAGCAGTACGGCGCAGGGAGCACAGACAGCAGTGGCAGTTCAGCAGACGGCAGGCGCGGACCCGTACTTCCCGGAGCACGGCGATCCCCGGTACCGGGTGCACCGGTACGAGTTCGCGCTGGACTACCGCCCGGGCCCGAACCGGCTCTCCGGGGCGGCGCGGATCAACGCCATTGCGGGACGGGCGCCGCTGACCGAGTTCATGCTGAACCTTGCCGACTTCAAGATCGGCCGGGTCCGGGTCGACGGACGGCAGCCGCACTACACCCACCGCGGGGGGCGGCTGCGGATCCGCCCCGCCAAGCCGATCCGTGCCGGGGCGGCCTTCACGGTCGAGGTGCACTGGGCGGGCAACCCCAAGCCGGTGAACAGCCCCTGGGGCGGGCTCGGTTGGGAGGAGCTGGAGGACGGTGCGCTGGTGGCGAGCCAGCCGATCGGGGCGCCGTCCTGGTACCCGTGCAACGACCGGCCCGCCGACAAGGCGTCGTACCAGATCTCGATCACCACGCCGTCGGCGTACGCGGTGGTCGCGGGCGGGCGGCTGCTGACCCGTACGACGAAGGCGAGCACGACCACCTGGGTGTACGAGCAGTCGGCGCCGACGTCCAGCTATCTGGTCGGGCTGTCGATCGGCAAGTACCAGACGGTGCTGCTGGGCGACCCGGGCCTGGGCGGCATTCCGCAGCACGGGCACATCCCGGCGCATCTGCTGCCGGAGTTCTCGCGGGACTTCGCGCGCCAGCCGCAGATGATGGAGCTGTTCCAGGATCTGTTCGGGCCGTACCCCTTCGACGAGTACGCGGTCGTGGTGACCGAGGAGGAACTCGATGTGCCCGTCGAGGCGCAGGGGTTGTCGATGTTCGGCGCCAACCACGTGGACGGGGCGCGGGGTTCGGAGCGGCTGGTGGCGCACGAGCTGGCGCACCAGTGGTTCGGCAACAGCGTGTCCATCGCCGACTGGCGGCACATCTGGCTGAACGAGGGGTTCGCGAAGTACGCGGAGTGGCTCTGGTCGGAGCGGTCGGGCGGGCGTACGGCGCAGCAACTCGCCGCCGCCGCGCACCGGTTGCTGTCGTCGATGCCGCAGGATCTGCGGCTGGCGGATCCGGGGCGCAAGTCGATGTTCGACGACCGGCTGTACGAACGCGGCGGGCTGACCCTGCACGCCGTGCGCTGCGCGCTCGGGGACATCGCCTTCTTCCGCATGCTGCGCGGGTGGGGCCGGCTGCACCGCAACGGCACGGTGACGACCCAGGCCTTCACCTCGTACGTGGCCCGGTTCGCGACCGAGCCGGTGGAGGAGTTGTTCGAGGCGTGGGTGTACGGGACCGCGCTGCCGCCGTTGCCCGGGGCCGAGACGCGGGCGGCGGGCTAGCACAATGGCGGGCATGACCTCGCGTTCCTGCCCCTGCGGGCTGCCCAGGGCATACGACGACTGCTGCGGCCGCTTCCACTCCGGTGCGGCGGCCGCGCCGACCGCCGAGGCGCTGATGCGGTCGCGGTACAGCGCGTTCGTCCAGCGGGATGCGGCGTATCTGCTGCGGACCTGGCATCCGCGGACGCGGCCCGCGCGGCTGGATCTCGATCCGGGGATGCGGTGGACCGGGCTGGAGATCCTGGAGACGGCGGACGGGTCGGCGTTCCACGCCACGGGGACGGTGACCTTCCGGGCCTCGTACCGGGGTGGGTCGCTGCATGAGCGGAGCCGGTTCGAGCGGGTCGACGGGGCGTGGGTGTACGTGGACGGGGAGTTCCTGAGCTAGGGCACCTACGGGGCCAGGATGTCGAGTTCCTGGAGGGCGCCCATGGTGATCTCGCGGGTCAGGTGTTCCGCCCGGACCGCGTCGCCGCCGCGGACCGCCTCGGCGACCTGGACGTGCAGGGTGACCGCGGAGGGGTCGGGGTCCTCGAACATGACCTCGTGGTGGGTGCGGCCGGCGAGGACCTCGGCCACCACGTCGCCGAGGCGGGCGAACATCTCGTTGCCGGAGGCGTTGAGGATGACTCGGTGGAAGGCGACGTCGTGGATGAGGTAGCCCTCCAGCTGGTGGCCGCGTGAGTGGGCGACCATGCCGAGGGCGCACTCGGTGAGTTCGGCGCACTGGTCGGCCGTGGCGTACTTGGCGGCCAGTCCTGCCGCCACCGGTTCGATGGCCGAGCGCAGGACCGTGAGTGAGCGCAGCTGCTGGGGGCGGTCGGCGCCGGCCAGGCGCCAGCGGATGACCTGGGGGTCGTAGACGTTCCACTCGGACTTCGGACGGACCGTCACGCCCACGCGGCGGCGGGACTCCACCAGGTACATGGACTCCAGGACGCGGACCGCCTCGCGCATCACCGAGCGGGACACGTCGAAGCGCTGCGCCAGTTCGTCCGTGCGCAGAACGCTGCCCGGCGGGTACTCGCCCGCGGTGATCGCGGGGCCGAGGGTTTCCAGTACTCGGCCGTGCAGCCCCCGGCCCGTTGTGCTCATGCACTCAGCGTACGGGGCAAGTCACGCGATCAAAAAGTCAGACTTATATGTCACACACTCTTGAATTCGTCGTACCTAATGAGTTTCAGTTGCGTCGACATCACGTGTCGACGAGGACAGCAGACAGTGAGGCAGCGATGAGTACCCCCCATGTCGTCGTGGTCATGGGCGTTGCGGGCACCGGGAAGACCACCATCGGTCCCCTGCTCGCGGCCCGGCTCGGCGTCCCCTATGCCGAGGGCGACGACTTCCACCCGCCGGCCAACATCGCCAAGATGTCGGCCGGCACCCCGCTCGGCGACGACGACAGGTGGCCGTGGCTCGACGCCATCGGCACCTGGGCGCACGAACGGGCGGGGCTCGGCGGGGTGGTCAGCTGCTCGGCGCTGAAGCGGTCGTACCGGGACCGGCTGCGGGCCGCCGCACCGGACCTGGTGTTCGTGCACCTGGCGGGCGACCGCGCCCTCATCGAAGACCGGATGTCGCACCGGCAGGGGCACTTCATGCCCACGGCACTGCTCGACTCCCAGTTCGCCACGCTCCAGCCGCTCCAGGAGGACGAGGCGGGAGTCGTCGTGGACGTGTCGGGCAGCCCCGAGGAGATCACCGGACGGGCCGTGTCGGCCCTGACGGCGCTTCCCGAGCCGACCGCTTGACCCTTCTCGCCCCCTTCCCCAATCCCCCGTACCTGTAAGGGAACCCCGTGACCAGACTCAGCGTCGAGATGCTGGCAGCGGACACCGTCGAGCCCATCACCTCGGCCGGCCACGCTCAGCTGGGCATCGCCGTCCTGGCGGGCATCGCCGTCATCGTCCTGCTCATCACCCAGTTCAAGCTCCACGCCTTCCTGTCGCTGACCCTCGGGTCACTGGCGCTCGGCGCGATCGCCGGGGCGCCGCTCGACAAGGTCATCATCAGCTTCTCCGCCGGGCTCGGCACCACCGTGGCCGGCGTGGGCGTGCTGATCGCCCTCGGCGCGATCCTCGGCAAGATGCTCGCCGACTCCGGCGGCGCCGACCAGATCGTCGACACCATCCTCGCCCGGGCAAAGGGCCGTTCGATGCCGTGGGCGATGGTGCTGATCGCCTCGGTGATCGGTCTGCCGCTGTTCTTCGAGGTCGGCGTCGTCCTGCTGATCCCGGTCGTGCTGATGGTCGCCAAGCGCGGCAACTACTCGCTGATGCGCATCGGCATCCCGGCCCTCGCCGGTCTCTCCGTGATGCACGGCCTGGTCCCGCCGCACCCCGGGCCGCTGGTCGCGATCGACGCGGTCGGCGCCAACCTGGGTGTGACGCTGGCGCTCGGCGTCCTCGTCGCCATCCCGACCGTGATCATCGCCGGCCCGGTCTTCTCGCGGTACGCGGCCCGGTGGGTCGACGTCCCGGCGCCCGACCGGATGATCCCCCAGCGGGTCTCCGAGGACCTGGAGAAGCGGCCCGGCTTCGGCGCCACGCTGGCCACCATCCTCCTGCCCGTCGTCCTGATGCTCTCCAAGGCGCTGGTCGACATCGTGATCGACAACCCCGAGAACACCGTCCAGCGCGTGTTCGACGTCGTCGGCTCCCCGATGATCGCGCTCCTCGCCTCCGTACTCGTGGGCATCTTCACGCTGCTCAAGCCCGCCGGGTTCGCCAAGGAGCGGGTGTCGCCGCTCGTCGAGAAGAGCCTCGCGCCCATCGCGGGCATCCTGCTGATCGTGGGCGCCGGCGGCGGCTTCAAGCAGACGCTGATCGACACCGGCGTGGGCCAGATGGTCCTGGACATCTCCAAGGACTGGTCGATCCCCGCGCTGTTGCTGGCCTGGCTGATCGCGGTGGCGATACGGCTGGCGACGGGCTCGGCGACGGTGGCCACGGTCTCGGCGGCCGGTCTGGTCGCCCCGCTCGCGGCCGACATGTCGACGACCCACACCGCCCTGCTCGTCCTCGCCATCGGCGCCGGCTCGCTGTTCTTCAGCCACGTCAACGACGCCGGGTTCTGGATGGTGAAGGAGTACTTCGGCCTGAACGTCGGCCAGACCATCAAGACCTGGTCCGTCATGGAGACGATCATCTCGGTGGTCGCCGGCGGTCTGGTCCTGCTGCTCTCACTGATCATCTAGGGGTACGGGCATGAGCCACCCGCTCTTCGACATCAGGGGCCGCACCGCCCTGGTCACGGGCTCCAGCCGGGGCATCGGCCTCGCGCTCGCCCGCGGCCTTGCGGAGGCCGGCTGCACGGTGGTCCTCAACGGCCGCGACGGCGAACGCCTCGGCGGGGCCGCCGCCGAACTGGCCGCCGGCCTGCCCGGCGACCGGATCCACACGGCCGCGTTCGACGTGACCGACGGTGCGTCGGTGGCCGCCGGGATCGCGGACGTCGAGGAGCGGGTCGGCCCGCTCGACATCCTGGTCAACAACGCGGGCATGCAACTGCGCGCACCCCTGCTGGAGTTCACGGACACGGACTGGCACCGCATCCTGGACACCAACCTCACCAGCGCGTTCCTGGTGGGCCGGGAGGCCGCCCGGCGGATGACGGAACGCGGCCACGGGAAGATCATCAACATCTGCTCGCTGCAGAGCGAGGTGGTCCGCCCCGGCATCGCGCCCTACGCCGCCACCAAGGGCGCGCTGAAGATGCTCACCAAGGGCATGTGCGCGGACTGGGGCCCCTACGGCGTGCAGGTCAACGGCCTCGGTCCCGGCTACATCGAGACCGAGCTGACCGGACCCCTCGTCGCGGACGAGGAGTTCAGCGCGTGGGTACGGCGCCGGACCCCGGCCGGACGCTGGGGCCGTACCGAGGACCTGGTGGGCGGGGTGCTGTTCCTCGCCTCACCGGCCGCGGACTTCGTCGGCGGACAGGTGCTGTACGTCGACGGCGGCATGACGAGCGTGCTGTGAAGGAGGCCTCGAGGATGCTCGGTTGTGTGATCCACGGTCAGGGCGATCTGCGGGTCGAGGAGCTGCCGGTGCCGGTCCCCGGTCCCGGGCAGGCGCTGGTGGCCGTGCGCTACGGCGGGGTCTGCGGCTCCGACCTGCACTACTGGCTCCACGGCGGGGTCGGGGACTTCCGGCTGAGGGAACCGATGGTGCTCGGGCACGAGGTGGTCGGGACGGTTGTGTCGTACGGCTCCCCGGGCGCCTCGGGCCCGGCTGTCGGTACGGCCGTCGCGGTGCACCCGGCCACGCCCTGCGAGGTCTGCCCCGAGTGCGTGGACGGGCGGCGCAACGTCTGCCGGGACACCCGCTACCTGGGCAGCGCGGCGCGCTTTCCGCACGTCCAGGGCGGGTTCGCCGCACAGGTTGTCGTACCCGCCGGCCAGTTGAGGCCGCTCCCGGCCGGCCTCGGCCTGCGGCGGGCGGCGCTCGCCGAGCCGCTGTCCGTCGCGCTGCACGCGGTGCGGCGGGCCGGTGACCTGGCCGGGAGGCATGTCCTCGTGACCGGTGCCGGGCCCATCGGCTGTCTGGTGGTCGCGGCGGCGAAGGCGGCCGGGGCGGGGCGGGTCACCGTGACGGACCTGCTGCCGACGGCACTTGAGTACGCGCGGATCGCCGGCGCCGACACCCTCGTACGGGCGGATGATCCGGACGCTGCCGGGTGGCCCTCCGAGGTGGACGTGGCGATCGAGGCCTCGGGGGTTGCCGCGGGGCTGGACACCTGTCTGCGGCTGGCGCGGCGCGGCGGCGTCGTGGTGCAGCTGGGGATGCTGCCGGCGGGGCGCAGTCCGTTCGCGGGGAACCTCGTCGTGAGCCGGGAGATCGAGCTTCGGGGCGCGTTCCGCTTCGACACGGAGTTCGACGGGGCGCTGGAACTGCTCGCGGCCGAGGCGTCGTTCGACGGGCTGGTCAGTGCGGTGGTGCCGGTACGGGAGGCCGAGGCCGCATTCACGCTCGCGGCGGACCGGAGCAGCTCGTGCAAGGTGCTGTTGGACTTCGGGGACCGAGCGGACTGAGCGTCCGACGGTCCCGCCCGGCTTCCGTTTTCCCGGGATCACGGCTCGCGGGGACCTGAACTCGCCCTGACGATCACATGAAGCGACTTCCCCGAGAGCGTTTTCGGCCCGATGATGAGGTGACCTCCGGAGGCTGCCGCTGCCGTCGGAGGCGTGAACATCGGGGGGTGTCATGGCGGTTTCCCTCGGGATGCGTATCTCGGGGCTGCTCGTGGTCGGGGCGGTGGCGGTGGCCGCCGCCGCCTTCACGAGTGACGGGGGCGGCACTACGGACGGCAGGGGCGGCGGGGGCACCATCGTGACCGCCGGGCCGTCCGAGGGCGGCGGCGGGCCGACGGAACCGGCGGATCGCTCCGCTCCGGTGGCACAGCAGTCGCCCAACGGCCGGGCGGGCAAGAACGCGTCCGGGCCGACCGCTGTCCCCAGCGGGTTGCCGGGCGCGATGGTGAGCGCGAATCCCAGCCCTTCGCCGAGCGCCCCGTCCCCGAGCGGCAGGGGCACCGTGATCCTCCAGGCCCCGCCATGGCTCCCGCCCGGCCCGACTTCGCCCGACTCCGACGGCACACCGGATCCGGCGAGCGTGTACGACCTGCTCCGCGCGCCGGAGCGCTGCGAGTCCGCCCTCGGGAAGATCCCGCAGGGGTCGGCGCAGGCGGAGTGGCAGCTGCTGCGCGGGCTGTCCGCGGCCTGTCTGGCCGTACAGGGCCGGGGCGGTGACTGGGACGCGGCGGCCGGGGCCCATGCCGAACTCGCCGGGCGCGTCGACACCTGCAAGGGGCGCGCCGCGTACGCCGTGCTGGGCGGGCTGCTCGACTTCCACCGGCGGCACCCGGGCGGCACCGTCCGGCTCGCGGCCGGAACGGGCGGCACGCCGGCATGCGGCTACCGGATCGCGGGCGTCGACACGGGCGGCGACGGCGAGGCACGGCCCGGCGACACGATCGGCATCGAGCTGACCGGCACCTACTTCGACCATGCCGAGTTGCTGCGGGACGCGAGCGTGAGCATCGGCGGGTCTGCGGTTCCGGGTGTGCCTGCCCTGAAGTCCGAGTCGGGTGACCGTCTGGTGCTGTCCGTTGCCGTACCGGCCCTGGAGCCGGGCCCGGCCGAGATCGCCGTCCGGCACGCGGGCACCGAGGTCCGGCTGCCGGCCGCCTTCACGGTCACCGGCCCGGACACGGTGGAGGACCCGGGCACGGGGCCGACCGATGAACCGGGGGCGTCGGCCGGGGCGTCGGCGTCGGATCCCGGCGGATGGCTGTCCTCGCTCGGCGTGGAGGTGCCGGACCTCGGCGGATCGGTGTCATCGCCCGGCGCGGAAGTGCCGGCCCTTGGCGGATCGGCGGCGCGCCCCGGCCCGGCGACCTCGGCCCTCGGAGCCCTCACGGAGCCCTTCGGCCCGTCGCCGTACAGCCCGTCATGGCCGCCAGCGTGAATGCTCCCGCTCCGCCCACTCCCGGCTGACCGAGCCCGTCCGCATGCCGCGGCGGGCCTCCGGGTCGCCCAGGGCCATGCCGATGTGGCCGGCGAGGACGATGCCGATGGTGAGGGCCAGCCAGTCGTGGACGAAGGTCGCGCTGGTGCGCCACTCCAGGGGGGTGAGGTGGGTGAACCACATGATGAGGCCGGTGCCGACCATCACCAGCGTCGCGCCGGCGATCCACGCGGCGTAGATCTTCTGCCCGGCGTTGAACTTGCCCGCCGGACGGGACGCGGGCCGTTTGTCGCGGTGCAGGGCGGCGCGCAGCCAGACGCGGTCGTGCGGGCCGAAGCGGTTGAGGAAACCGAGGTCGGCACGGAAGTAGCGGGAGGCGAGGCCGGCCAGGACCGGCACGGGCAGGGCGAGGCCGGCCCACTCGTGGATACGGACGACCAGCTCGCGGCGGCCGACGAGTTCGGCGAGCTGCGGGATGTACAGGCAGGCCGCCGTCACCACGCACACGCCCATCAGCGCGGCCGTCGTGCGGTGCACCCAGCGTGTTGCCGGGCCGAAGCGCCGCACGCCCGTGGACCGGCCGGGGGCGTCAAGTCGTAGGCTCATCGTCGCGTCCGTTCGAGCGGCCGACCCAGGCGTCGACGTCGTAGCCCCGTTCCTCCCAGTAGCCCGGTTTCACGTCCTCGGTAACGGTGATGCCGGAGAGCCACTTGGCGGACTTGTAGAAGTACATGGGCGCCACATAGAGGCGGACCGGGCCGCCGTGGGCGTGGTTCAGGTCCTTGTCCTGCATGCGCAGGGCCACCATGACGTCGGCGCGGCGGGCCTGGTCGAGGGTGAGGCTCTCGCTGTAGGCGCCGTCGAAGCAGGTGAAGCGCACCGCACCGGCCCCCTTGCGCACTCCCGCGGCGTCGAGGAGCCGGGACAGGCGCACGCCCTCGAAGGGAGTGTCGGGAACGCGCCAGCCGGTGACGCACTGGACGTCGCGCACCAGCCGGGTCTGCGGCAGGGCGCGCAGGTCGGCCAGCGTGTAGGTCCTGGGGCGGTCGACCAGGCCGTCGACGGTGAGGCGGTAGGTGGTGGCGTTCTTGCGAGGGACGGAGGAGGTCACCGAGTAGTAGCGGAAGCCGCCGCCGTTGGGCAGCAGGTCGGTCAGGCCGGTGGGGTCCTTGTCGGAGGCGCTCGCGAGGAAGGACTCCATCCCGCGCTGCAGGACGGGCGCGGTGACCACGCCGAGGGCACCCAGACCGAGGGTGCCGAGCAGGACGCGGCGGCCGATCGGCTTGCCCGTGTGCCCGTCCTGTTCCTCGTCCTGTTCTGCGCCCTCGTGCGCGGGCTGTTCGGGGTTCACGTACTCATTCGAACACCCGCGACCCCGGTCGGACCAGGGATCGCGGGTGCTCGTCAGGGTTCCGTAATCACTTCTTACGCGGCACCGGGGCACCGCCTGCCGCTACGGCTTCTCCGCCGCCGCCTTGTCCAGCTGGAACGCCTCGTTGCCGAGCCCGATGCGGGCGTGCCGCTCGGGCGCACGGGAGCGCAGGAGCAGGCCCTGGAGCACGCCCACGACCAGCGCGAGGACGATGACGGCGGGCAACGCCCAGTTCAGGGCCGAGTCCGGGCCCGCGCCGATCAGGACATCGAAGTCCTTGACGGTGTAGACGACGATGAACAGCAGCCCGACGACCGAGAGCCCGGACGCGGCCAGCCGCCAGAACTGGGCGGCGACGGCCCCGCGGCGCACGAAGAAGGCGATGACGGAGACCGACGCGGCGGCCATCAGCGCGGCCACGCCCAGCGCGCCGAGGTTGCCCATCCAGGTGAACAGGTGCAGCACCGGGGCGGTCGGGTCGCCGGTCGGCTTGTCGTCGGTGAGCGCGAAGACGGCGACGACCACGAGGGAGATCGCGGTCTGCAGCAGCGAACCCGTGCCGGGGGCGCCGCTCGCGCCGCTGGTGCGGCCGAAGGCGGACGGCAGCAGGCCCTCGCGGCCCATGGCGAAGGCGTAGCGGGCGACGACGTTGTGGAAGCTGAGCATCGCCGCGAACATGCCGGTCACGAACAGCACGTGCAGGACGTCGGTGAAGCCGGCGCCGAGGAGGTCCTCGGTGAGGAAGAACAGCAGCCCGGCGCTCTGCTCCTGTGCGGTGCCGACGATGGCGGAGGGCCCCGCGGCGACGGTGTACGCCCAGCAGCTGATCGTGTAGAAGACGGCGATGCCGCCGATGGCCAGGAACATCACGCGGGGCACGAGGACGTGCGGGCGGCTGGTCTCCTCGGCGTAGACGGGCGCCTGCTCGAAGCCGAGGAAGGCGGCGACGCAGAAGCACAGTGCGGTGCCGATGCCGGCTCCGGTGAGGGTGTCCGGGTTGAAGGCGTGCAGCGACAGGCCCTCCTTGGCGGGGTCGGCGATCGCGGCGACGTCGAAGATGACCACGAGGACGACCTCGATGATCAGCAGGACGCCGAGCACGCGCGCGTTGAGGTCGATCTTCAGCCAGCCGAGCCCGCCCACCAGGAGGACCGCCGCCAGCGCCGGTATCCACCAGGCGACCTCCGTGTCGAGGTAGGTCGCGAAGAGCCCGGAGACCTCGAAGCCGAAGATGCCGTAGATGCCGACCTGGAGGGCGTTGTAGGCGACGAGCGCGACCATCGCGGCGCCGGCGCCCGCGGTGCCGCCGAGGCCGCGGGAGATGTAGGCGTAGAAGGCGCCGGCGTTGTGGACGTGCCGGCTCATCTCGGCGTATCCGATGCTGAAGAGCGCGAGGACTAGGCCGAGGATCACGAAGAGCAGCGGCTGCCCGACGACACCCATCACCCCGAAGGTCGTGGGCATGACACCCGCGACCACCATGAGGGGTGCCGTCGCGGCGAGCACGGACAGCAGCAGGCCCGTCGTGCCCAGCCGGTCGGCGCGCAGGGCCCGGTCCTGTCCCTTGAACGTACTGATCCCGCCGCTGCCGGCGGTGGCTCTGCTCGTGCTGGAACTGCCCGTGGTCATCGGGGACCGTCCTTGGGTCGACTGCGGTTGGGGGCGTTACGCCGTGCCGAGCGCGGTGTCGCGTGCGGCACGGAAGGCGGGATACGGCTCGCGGTCCGGGTACGACCACGGCGACGGGGTGGCGTGCTCGCCGATGCGGTGGAACAGGGCGGCGGCCTCGGCGCCGCGGCCCTCGCAGACCTTGGCGTGGGCGAGGTAGTTCAGATCGACCAGACGGCGCGGGTGGCCCTCCTGCTCCCACTCCAGCCACCAGTCGAAGGCGGCCCGCATCACCTGCCGGGCCCGGCGGCCGGCCCAGTGCCCGGAGGTGGCGGCGTCGGGCTGCTCGCGCCCGGATCCCGCGAGGACGCGGTAGCGCTCGGCGTGGGCGATGACCGGGAGGATGGCGAGCGGGGAGTCCGCGGGGGCCCGCTCGGCGGCCGCGTTGGCGAAGTCGTAGACCTCGTGCAGCGGGTCGGGACCGGCGCCGGTGTGGCGTTCGGCGAGCCGGGCGACCATCAGGTGGTGGGCGTGGTGGTGGTCGGCGTACCGGGCGCCGACCTCGGCGAACAGGCGCCGCACCGTCTCCTCGGCGCCCAGCGCGCTCTCCAGCATGAGCAGGCCGAGCCAGGGGGTGGGGTCGGCGGGCGCGAGCGTGGCGGCGGCGTGGCAGGACTCGCGGGCGCGGACCGGCTTCTCCTTGCCGCGCAGGGCGCGCTGGACCTGAGCGAGGGCGAGCAGGACGGCGGCGTCGGCGGAGTCGGGCTCGGCGAGCAGCCAGTCGCGGGTCCAGGGGGCGCAGTACGGCTCCTGGGCGAGCACGGTGACGCGGTGCCCTCTGCGGTCCCAGTCGTCGTTGGTCCGGGCGAGCAGCGAGCGGGCCGTCTGCCATCTGCCCTGGGCCAGCGCGCTGCGGGCGGCGGCGAGCTCTGCGTCGTCCAGGGCCGCGTCGAAGGTGTGGGATGCGCGCTTGCGGCCGCGGCCGAGAGGTGGCGGGGGTGGGGACACCGTTCTGGGTTCTGTCCGGGGGAAGAATGTGGCCTGTCATCGAGCGATCACGCACAGCAAACCCGCAGCCAATGGTTCGCGTCAAGAGCCGCCGAGGCGTTACACGCGTCAACTGCTGTGACTGGCGGGACAGTTGATACGTTCACCGTCCATGCATCTTGCGTTAAATGTCGGAATTGTTCAGAGTGTGTGGCGTACGTCATGGCGTAGCCCGGGCAGGCATCGCACGATGGCAGGACGCGCATGCCGGGCCTGGTGCCGCTACAGTCGGCCCCTACGCACCCCGTCCCCCACCCGGCAGGATGATCGAGGTACGCAGCGTGTCGCTTCAGATCCTGATACTCGCCGTGAGCGCCGCATGCTGCCTGGGCTTCGGCTTCGTACTGCAGCAGAACGCGGCCCAGAAGGCGCCGCTGAAGGACTTCCTCTCCCCCCGGATCCTCCTCGATCTGATGAAGGTGCCCCGCTGGCTGGGCGGCATCGGGCTGATGGTGGTCGGCATGGCGCTCGGCGCGATGGCGCTGGGCCAGGGCGAGATCTCCCTCGTGGAACCGCTGCTGGCGACCAACCTGCTCTTCGCGCTCGCGCTCTCCCGCCGCCAGACCAAGCAGCCGTTGGGCCGCCAGGGCTGGACGGGACTCGCACTGCTCGCGGGCGGTGTGACGGCCTTCATCATCGCCGGACAGCCACACGGCGGGACGGCGCCCAGTGGTGACTTCAGGCAGTGGCTGATCATCGGCGTCATGGTGGGGGCGGCCCTGCTGCTCACCGCGTACGCCAAGCGCTCGCGGCTCAGCGCGGGCCCTGCGCTGCTGGCCACGGCGGCCGGTCTGCTGTACGGCGTGCAGGACGCCCTCACACGCGTGACCGGGCAGCGGTTCGCCGAGGGCGGCATGGCGGAGATCCTGACCAGCTGGCAGCCGTACGCCGTCGTGGCGCTCGGCCTCACCGGGCTGATCCTCGTGCAGAGCGCCTTCGAGACGGCGTCCCTGCGCATGTCCCTGCCGGCCCTGACCGCGGCCCAGCCGCTGGCCGGCATCCTCTGCGGCGTCGGCTTCCTCGGCGACCGGCTGCGCGCCGACTCGGGCGCGCTGGCGTGGGAGGCGGCGGGGCTCGCCGCGATCGTGGTGGGCATCATCATGCTCGGCACGCATTCGGCGATGCCGAGCGGCGTGAAGCAGCCGCGGCAGGTTGCTGTGGCGGCGGTTCCGGCGCGCTGACCGTGCGAGCGGCCACCCTGGTTGGATGGCCCCCATGAGCGCTGCTGACGAGATCCTCGACATCGTCGACGAGCACGACCGGGTCGTCGGACGGTCCCGGCGCGGCGAGGCCTACGCCAAGGGGCTGCGCCACCGCTGCGTCTTCATCGAGACCCGGGACTCCGAGGGCCGCCTCTTCGTACATCGCCGCACGCCCACGAAGCTGGTCTTCCCCTCGCGGTACGACATGTTCGTCGGCGGCGTGGTCGGCGCGGGCGAGTCCTACGACGACGCCGCCCTGCGCGAGGCCGAGGAGGAACTCGGCGTGCGCGGCCTCCCCCGCCCCACCTACCTCTTCAAGTTCCTCTACGACGACGGCGCCGGGCAGACCTGGTGGTCAGCGGTGTACGAGGTGCACTGCGAGCTGCCGGTGAACCCGCAGGTGGAGGAGGTCGCCTGGCACGGCTTCCTGCCGGAGGCCGAGGTCGAGCGGCGGCTGGCGGAGTGGGCGTGGGTGCCGGACGGGCTCGCGGCGTACGAGCGGCTCAGGGCTCACCGGGCTGCGGCCGGCTGATCCGCCCGGGGACGGCCCGCGAGCGCGTCGGCGAGAGCCCGCTCCTGATCGGCGGTGATGCCCAGGCCGGCCGGCACGGTGCGTGGGCTGTACCGCCCGTCACAGAGCGCCAGTGGGCTGCTCGGCTCGGCCGTGGTTCCGCTGAGCGGGCTGCGGCCCCGCACCGCCCAGCTGGGCCCGTCCCAGAACGGGTGGTCCAGGAGCTGCTCCGCCACGTCGGGCGCCGCGTCCTCGGCCACGCCCACCGCCCTGAGCGCATCGGATGTCCGAGCCACCGCCTCCGCCACGGGCACGTCCGCGTCGCCGAAGGCCGGCAGCAGCAGAAGCAGCCGCAGTCCGGGATCCACGACACCCGCCGCACCGGCCGGGGCGGACCCGGCCACGGCGACCAGCTCGGGCCAGGACAGTCCCGGCCCGCTGTAGTGCCCGTCGAGCGAGGCCAGGCAGGCGTGCCGGTCCCAGTCGGGGTGGGTGATCAGATAGTCGGTGCCCGCGTCGTCCGGGAAGTTCCGGTGGACGATCCACAGCATGTGCCCGCCCGTCATGGGGATGCGGAACGCCGGCCAGGTCTCCTCCGCCCCGTGGAGCGCCGAGATCGCCTCGTCGACGTCCGCCGAGTCGGCACCGAAGGGTTCGGGGTCCTGCGCGAAGTCGTCCCGGACGGGGAGGTGGAACGCCGGCCAGAACCCGGGCATCCCGAGCAGCCGCTCGGCGGGGGCGATGCCGTGTCCGGGCATCGCGTACCCGGCCAGTGACGTGGGAACATCCATGCGCCGAACCGTAGCGGGTGGCACCGACAGCGCCCCCTGACCGCCGCCCGGTTAGGGTCGTGCATGTGATCGAGTTCGTACGTAACGTCCGGCTGTGGTTTGCGCCGCAGGAGGTTCGGCAGGAGGGCGGGACACCCGACTACCGGTTCTCGCTGGCCAACGAGCGCACCTTTCTGGCCTGGCTGCGTACCGCGCTCGCGCTCGTCGGCGGCGGCTTCGCGGTGGACCAGTTTCTGCCGGATCTGCGCTGGGGCTGGCGCGTCGGGCTGGCGCTCGCGCTGCTCGCGGCCGGCGTGCTGTGTTCGTTGCGCGCCGTCAACCACTGGGTGCGCTGCGAGCAGGCGATGCGGCGGGGCGAGGACCTGCCGCTGTCGCGGTTCCCGGCGGTGCTGAGCCTGGTGGTCGCGGTCGTGGCCATCGCGATGGTCGTCGTCGTGCTCGTGGGGTGGGAAGGGTGAACCCCGGGGCGATCGCGGAGCCCCTCAGGGATCCGGGGCTGCAGCCCGAGCGGACGCGTCTCGCGTGGCGCCGTACGACCCTGTCCGGCACCGTGGCCGCCGTACTCGCCGTGAAGACCGCACTGCACGGCGGAGTTTCCGTGGTCGGGCTCGTCGTCTGCGCCCTGTGCTTCGCGCTGTGGCTGGGCTTTCTGGCGCTCGCCCACCGCCGTATCGGCGTGCTCGCCTCGTCCGCCGAACCGGCGGCCCTCGCGCCCCGGCATGCCACGGCCACGGTCCTGTTCACCGTGGCCCTGGCCGTCTGCGGCGCCGCCCTGGTCCTCTGAGATCCGCTCTCGGCCACGAGCCGATCACTCCACCGCCTGCCACAGCCCCTCCGGCGCCACCGGCTCCTCCTCCGTCTCCCAGTCCACCGTGACCACGATCTTGCCCCGGGTACGGCCCTCCTGGTTGAGCCGGTGCGCGTCCGCCGTCCGCTCCAGCGGGAACGTCTCCGAGACGTGCACGGACACCACCCCCTCCTCCGCCAGCTCGGACAGCCGCAGCAGGTCCGCCGCGTCGGGGCGTACGAAGTAGTAGCGGCCTCCGTAGTCGAAGACGTCCGGGTCGGCGATCGACACCAGGCGGCCCTCGGGGGCCAGCAGGTTGGCCGAGGCCTTCAGCGCGTCACCGCCGACCGTGTCGAACGCCGCGTCCACCCCCTCGGGCGCCAGCCCTCGCACCCGCTCGGTCAGGCCGTCGCCGTACTCGACCGGCTCACCGCCGAGACCGCGTACGAAGTCGTGGTTGTGCGCGCTCGCCGTACCGATCACCCGGGCACCCAGATGGCGGGCGAGCTGGACGGCGATCGAGCCCACGCCGCCGGCCGCGGCGTGCACGAGGACCGTTTCGCCGCGCTTGACCTGGAGGACCTTGGTCAGCACCTGGAACGCCGTCAGCCCCGCCAGCGGCAGACCGGCCGCCTCCTCCCAGGTGAGGTTGCGGGGCTTGCGCGCGAGGGTGCGGACGGGCGCGGCGACGTACTCGGCGAAGGTGCCGCGCGCGAGGACGTCCTCGCGTACGTAGCCGATGACCTCGTCACCGACGCCGAACTCCGTGACGGACACACCGGGCTGGACGACGACACCGGAGACGTCCCAGCCGGGGACGACCGGGAAGACCGGCTCGAGCATCCGGTCCATGTAGCCCTCGCGGCACTTCCAGTCGACCGGGTTGACCGCTGCCGCCCGCACCTTCACCAGCACGGAGTCGGGGCCGACGCGCGGGTCGCGCACATCACCGTATGCGAGCTCGTCGGCCCCGCCGTAGCGTGTGTAGCTGATGCCCTTCATGGCTTCGACCCTCCGGGGTGGGAGGGCGCCACGCAAGCCCGAATAACCCGATATGCGCCGTTCGCGTGGCAGCCTGTCCGACGTCACCACCCGCACCTTCGAAGGTGAGCACCATGACCACCATGCACGTGGAACACCCCTCCCACACGCACGCCCACGGTCCGGACTGCGGGCACACCGCGGTGCCGCACGGCGACCACACCGACTACGCGCACGACGGTCACCTGCACCGCGAGCACGGCGGCCACTGGGACGAGTGCGAGACGGACGGGCACGTCGCGCACGAGGGCCACACCCATCAGCATGGCGGCGACTGCGGGCACGAGAGCGTCCTGCACGGCGACCACGTCGACTACCTGCACGACGGCCACCGGCACGCCGCCCACGCAGGCCACTGGGACGACCACTGAGCCCACGGGTGCCCCCGGGCGGCTTCGTCCGACCTGCCCCGTACTGGCCGAGAACGCACGCCCGACAGCTCCCCGACGCACCGCGCGGGGAGCTGTCGGCCTATCGTGGCCCCGATCACGTTCGGCTCCCCCACTGGACGACATACCGACTGGTCGGCATCATGAGTCAGGTCTCGTTAACCTGCCTTGAGGAGCCCCGTATGAGCCCCGACCATCCGCCCGGACTCGACCTCGAACGGCTGCGCGGCCTGCTCGAGCGCGAGCGGCCCGGTCTGGCGAGCGGTCCGCTGACCGGCCGGCTGATCGAGGGCGGACGGTCCAACCTCACGTACATGGTCTCCGACGGCACCTCGCAGTGGGTCGTACGACGGCCCCCGCTCGGCCACGTCCTCGCCACCGCGCACGACATGAAGCGCGAGCACCGGGTCATCAGCGCGCTGCACCCGACGGACGTGCCGGTGCCGCGGCCGGTGCTGCTGTGCGAGGACGAGGAGGTGCTCGGATCGCCGTTCTACGTCATGGAGTTCGTCGAGGGCACCCCGTACCGCACCGCCGACCAGCTCGCCCCGCTCGGCGCGGAGCGCACCCGGGGCGCGGTGCTGTCGCTGGTGGACACCCTCGTCGAGCTGCACGCGGTGGAGCCGGCGTCGGTGGGTCTTGAGGACTTCGGCCGGCCCGAGGGCTTCCTGGACCGGCAACTGCGCCGCTGGGGCAAGCAGTTGGACGCCTCCCGCAACCGCGAGCTGGCCGGCATCGACGAGCTGCACGCGACGCTCGGCCGCCGGCTGCCGACCTCTCCCGCGGCGACGGTGGTCCACGGCGACTACCGGCTGGACAACGTCCTCATCGGCGACGACGACAAGATCAAGGCGATCCTCGACTGGGAGATGTCGACGCTCGGCGACCCGCTCACCGACCTGGGCCTGCTGGTGATGTACAGCATGCCGCTGGAGATGCCCGACTCCCCCGTGTCCACGACCGCCCAGGCCCCGGGGCACCCGGATCCGGCCGAACTGATCGAGCGGTACGCCGCGCGCTCGGGGCGCGACGTCTCCGCGGTCTCCTGGTACACGGCGTTCGCCTGGTTCAAGCTCGCCGTGATCCTGGAGGGCATCCACTACCGCTACACGCTGGGCCAGACGGTCGGCCGCGGCTTCGACCGCATCGGCGACCTCGTCCCGGTCTTCATCGAGCACGGCCTGAGCACTCTTCAAGACGGAATCCAGGAGGGCTGACGGACATGGACTTCGCGTTCGACGCGCGCACCGAGGAACTGCGCGCCAAGCTGCTCGCCTTCATGGACGAGTACGTCCATCCCGCCGAGGCGGTGGCCGAGGAGCAGCGGGCCGAGCTGGCGTCCCCGTGGGACACGCCGGCCGTGGTGGAGGAGCTCAAGGCCGAGGCGCGCAGGCAGGGCCTGTGGAACCTCTTCCTGCCGGACCAGGCGTACGGGGCCGGGCTGACCAACCTCCAGTACGCCCCGCTCGCCGAGATCACCGGCCGCTCCCCGCACCTGGCACCGACGGCCACGAACTGCGCGGCGCCCGACACCGGCAACATGGAGGTGCTGTCCCAGTTCGGCGACGAGCAGCAGAAGAAGCAGTGGCTCGAGCCGCTGCTGGCCGGTGAGATCCGCTCGGCGTTCGCGATGACCGAGCCGGATGTGGCCTCCTCGGACGCCACGAACATCACCACACACATGGAGCGGGACGGCGACGAGTACGTCATCACCGGCCGCAAGTGGTACATCTCCGGGGCGATGAACCCGGACTGCAAGATCCTCATCGTGATGGGCAAGACGGACCCGCAGGGCGAGGACATCCGGCGTCAGCAGTCCATGATCCTGGTCCCCCGCGACACCCCGGGCGTCACGATCAAGCGCGCCATGCGGGTCTTCGGCTACGAGGACCACTCCCACGGCGGCCACGCCGAGGTGATCTTCGACCACGCGCGCGTGCCGGTGACGAACCTCATCGGCGAGGAGGGCGGCGGCTTCGCCATCGCCCAGGCGCGGCTCGGTCCGGGCCGTATCCACCACTGCATGCGGCTGATCGGCATGGCCGAGCGGGCGATCGAGCTGATGTGCCGCCGGGCGGTGTCCCGCAACACCTTCGGCAAGGCGCTGGCCCAGCAGGGCGTGGTCCACAACTGGATCGCCGACGCGCGGGTGACGGTCGAGCAGCTGCGGCTTCTCGTGCTCAAGACGGCCTGGCTGATGGACACCGTCGGCAACAAGGGTGCCCACACGGAGATCCAGTCCATCAAGATCGCCACGCCGCGTGCGGTCGTCGACATCCTCGACCGGGCGATCCAGTTGCACGGTGCGGGCGGCGTCAGCCAGGACTTCCCGCTCGCGGAGCTATACGCCGGCGCGCGGACCCTGATGATCGCCGACGGGCCGGACGAGGTGCATCAGCGGTCGCTGGCGCGGCGGGAGTTGAAGAAGTACCTGTGACTCCGTAGCGGGCCGCAAAACGCCGGAGGGGCTGGAATCCAGCCCCTCCGGCGTTGTCGTGCGAGGCCCGTTCAGGGCCGAAGTGCCCGCAGCAGCAGGTCCGCCAGGTGGTCCGCGACCTCCTGGGGGCTCATCGGGCCGTCGGGGCGGTACCACGTCGACAGGTGGTGGACGGAGCCGAAGTGGTAGTCCACGACGAGGTCCGCCGGGGTCGCCGTGGAGAAGACGCCCGTCTCCTGGCCCTCCTCGACGAGCGCACGGAAGCGCTCGTGGTAGCGCCGCCGCTCGGCGCGCACCTGCTTGTTCTTCTCCGGGCTGAGATGGTGCATCGACCGGAAGAAGATCATCGCGTCGTCGAGGTTCTCGATGGTCGTCACCACGACGTCCGCCGCCGCCCCGCGCAGCCGCTTCTCGATGGGCTCGTCGGCCCCCGCGAAGGCGTCCAACCGCTCCTGCTGCACCCGCAGCACGCGCGCGTACACCTCGTGCAGGAGGTCGTCCTTGGAGCCGAAGTAGTGGTAAAGCGCCCCCTTGGTGACGCCGGCCGCCTCGACGATCTCCTGCACCGAGGTGCGGTCGTAACCCCGCTCCGCGAAGAGCCGGGTGGCGGCGGCGAGCAGCCGCTGCGGGACGGGCGTACCGTCACCGTCCGTCGTCCTGGCCACTGTGCCGCCACCTGCCCTTCCGAGATTTTCCTGCTTGCGTCTAGCCGTCGTTCGCGCGGGAACGAAGTTCCCGACGGAGGATCTTCCCACTTGCCGTCTTGGGCAAGTCGGGCAGGATCTCCACCTGCCGCGGATATTTGTAGGCGGCCAGTCTCTCCTTGCAGTAGGCGGCGAGTGTGTCGGGGTCCGTTTCCGCACCCGGACGGAGGCTGATGTACGCCTTGACGGTCTCCCCGCGGTAGCCGTCGGGCACCCCCACGACGGCCGCCTCGCGCACCGCCGGGTGCGTGTAGAGCACGTCCTCGACCTCGCGCGGCCACACCTTGAAGCCCGACGCGTTGATCATGTCCTTCTTACGGTCGACGACGTACAGCCAGCCCTCGGCGTCCATGAAGCCGATGTCGCCGGTGCGCAGTTCGCCGTCGGGGAAGGTCTCGGCGGTGGCGTCGGGGCGCCGCCAGTAGCCGGGGACGACCTGCGGTCCGCGCACCACGATCTCCCCCTGCTCGCCGAACGGCACCTCCCCGCCCTGCTCGTCGACGATCCGTACGACCGTCTCCGGGCCCGGCAGCCCCACGGCCAGCGTCCCCGAGGCCGGGTCGACGGGGGCCTCCAGGCCGGGCGGGACGGAGGCGCAGGGGGCGGTGCACTCGGTGAGGCCGTAGCCGTTGCGGATGTACGGCCCGAAGCCGGCCCGGAACTTCTCCACCAGGGCGGGCGGCACGGGGGCGCCGCCCGAAGAGATGTTCACGAAGGAGGAGAAGTGTTCCGGGGTGACGGCCGGGTGGGCGGCCAGCGCCATGAAGGCCGTCGACGGGCCGACCGTGTAGTGCGGCCGGTGCTCGGCGAACGCGTCCAGCACGACGCCCGCGTCGAAGCGGTACGTCAGCACCAGCGTGCCCGCGCTGTTCAGGCTCGCGCCGAGCTGGCAGACCATCCCGGTGATGTGGAACAGCGGCGCCAGCGCGTAGTACACGGGCGCGTCCGGCAGGCCGAGCCCCGTGCGCTGCCGCTCGGCGTTGTACATGACGTTGCCGTGCGTGTTGGTGGCGCCCTTGGGGGTGCCGCTCGTACCCGAGGTGTAGCTGATCAGCGCGATGTCGGACGGGCCGAGGTCACGCCCCTGCGGCGCCTTGTGGCCGGCGCGGGCGACGGCCGTCAGGTCGTCGGCGTCCTCGGCCTCCGGCAGTCGCTCGAAGGTCAGCACGCGCGCGTCGCCCCGCGTCTGGAAGTCCAGCTCACAGCCGGTGAGTACGATCCGCACCGGCGAGTCCGCCGCCGTCTCACGCAGATACGACTCCCAGGCCCGGTCGGAGCAGATCAGCGCGGCCACTTCGCCGTCCCGCAGGACGTGGCCGACCTCCCCCGACTTGTACATGGGGTTGACCGGCACGACGACCGCCCCCGCCTTCCAGGCGCCGAGCAGGGCGAGCACGAAGTGCGGGGAGTTCTGCAGCAGGATCGCCACCCGGTCGCCGCGCTCCAGGCCACGGGCGGCGAGGTGCCCGGCGACGGAGTCGCTGAGCTCGTCGACCTCGCGGTAGGTCAGGCGGCCGTCGAAATAGGCGAGGAAGGCACGCTCCGGAGTCTCGGCGACGGCCCGGCGCAGGGCGTGCACGAGCGAGTCGGCCGGTGCTATCGGGGCGCGCTGGACGTCGGAGAGCAGGGCCACCCAGGGCTTGGCCGCGTAGAGGGAGTCGGTCACCGGGTCTCCTCCCACTTCTGTTGGAGGTGGTTCATGTTGGTCAGCCAGCGGTCCGGCTCGGCGGCCCGCGCCTGGTGGTACCCGGCGACCTCGGGGTGCGGCAGGATCAGGAAGCGGTCCTCCTCCATGCCCTTGAACAGGGCGTCCGCCACGTCCTCCGGGGCGATGGCGGTGGGCTTGAGGACCAGGTCCCCCGCACTGCCGGTGGCGTCCAGCATGTCGGTGCGCACCCCCTGCGGGCAGATGGCGTGCACCTTGACGCCGCGGTGGCGGTACGTCAGCGACAGGTACTCGGCGAAGGCGTAGGCGCCGTGCTTGGTGACGGCGTAGGGCGCGGCGCCGATCATGGTGAGCAGTCCGGCGGCGGAGACGGTGGAGACGAAGCGTCCGCTGCCGCGCTCCAGCCAGGCCGGGAGGAGTTCGTTGGCAGCCCGCACATGTGCCATGACATTGACGTCCCAGGACGTCGACCAGGCCTTTTCGTCGAGCGGCTGTCCAGGGTCGTCGCCACCGAACGCGACGCCGGCGTTGGCGCAGTAGACGTCGACCGCACCACCGAGCGCGTCCCGGGCGTCGGCGACGACGGCGGACGCGTCACCGGCGACCGCGATGCCGCCGATCTCGTCGGCGACCGCCTCGGCCTTCCCGGCGTCCAGATCATTGACGACGACGCGAGCCCCCGCGGCGGCAAAGCGCCGGGCCAGCGCGGCCCCGATGCCACCCCCAGCCCCGGTCACGACGACTCCGGCACCCTGAACGGCTTCCACCATCGGTCTCCTTCGACTGCGGCTCTGCTGTACTGCCAGACTAACCGGTCGGTATGTCGCTGGGAAGGACGACTGCCGCGCCCCGGGCCCCGGCACCTTCCCCGCAACCTGCGGGCGCAATACCGTGCCCCTCATGCGCCTATCCAGACGAGCTCTCCTCGCAGCGACAACGGCAGCAGCATCCCTACCTTCGGCAGCGGCCGCGGCCGATCGCCACAGACCCCTGCGAACCGGATTCGAGCGGCTCGCAGCCGACGGTTACTCGGTCCTCGAAGGCCAGAAGGCCGGAATCGTCACCAATCCCACCGGCGTCACCCGCGACGTCCGCCACATCGTAGACGTCATGCACGCCGACGAAAGGGTGAACCTGACGGCCGTCTTCGGCCCCGAACACGGCTTTCGCGGCACCGCCCAGGCAGGCGGCTCCGAAGGCCGCTACGACGACCCGGCGACCGGCCTCCCGGTCTACGACACGTATCTGAAGAGCGGCCGGCCCCTCGCCGACATTTTCACCGCGTCCGGCGTGGACACGGTGGTCTTCGACATCCAGGACGCGGGAGCCCGCTTCTACACCTATATCTGGACGCTCTACGACTGCATGGAGGCGGCCCAGCTGGCCGGCAAGCGCTTCGTCGTGCTGGACCGGCCGAACCCGGTGACCGGGCGGGCGGCCCAAGGCCCCGTCCTGCACATGGAGTTCGCCACCTTCGTCGGCCGCCGGCCCATCTCCCAGGCGCACGGCATGACGGTCGCCGAGCTGGCGCGGCTGTTCAACGGGGAGTTCCTCACCACCCCGGTACCGCTGGAGACCGTACGGATGACGGGCTGGAAGCGGTCCGAGTTCTACGACGCCTGGGACCTGCCGTGGGTGCCGCCGAGCCCGAACATGCCGACGCCGGACACCGCCCTCGTCTACTCGGGCACATGTCTCTTCGAGGGCACGAACCTCTCGGAGGGACGCGGCACCACGCGCCCCTTCGAACTGCTGGGCGCGGAAGGCATCGACGGACGCTGGGCGGCCGCCGCGAACGAACTCCGCCTCCCCGGGGTGCGCTTGCGAGAGGCCTACTTCGCGCCGACGTTCTCCAAGTTCCAGGGCAAGACCATCGGCGGCGTACAGATCCACGTCCACGACCGCGCCGCATACGACCCCGTCCGCACCGGCATCGCCCTGCTGGTGACCGCCAAGAGGACCTGGAGCGGCTTCAGTTGGCGTGCGGACAACTGGATCGACAAGCTCACCGGCTCCACACAGGTCCGCACGATGATCGACGCGGGCGCGAGCGCCGACGAGGTGGTGGCGGGCTGGCAGGGGGAGCTGGCGGCGTTCCGGCGGGTGCGGCGGGAGTACCTCCTGTACAAGTGAGCGCCCCGCAGCGGGGTTACACGGATGGGTGACGACGTATGGCCAATCCCGCCCGGTAGCAGGACGATGCGCCCGTATCGCACCACTTCGGGGGACGAGGGGGCCCGTCATGGCGGAACCGGCAGTGAGCGTGACTCCTTACTGGGAGCTGACCTTCGACGCGGACGGCGATCCGGACTCCCGGAAGCGGGACCGGCTGCTGGCCGGGGTGGCACAGCACCACGTCCGTGATCTGATCGTCTTCGCGCACGGCTGGAACAACGACCGCTCGGTGGCGACCCGGCTCTACGACCGCTTCTTCGCGCCGATCCCGCAGCTCGCCCCGGCGGCGAGGATCGGCTACGTGGGCGTGGTCTGGCCGTCGATGAGGTTCTCGGACGAGCCGATCCCGGACTTCCCGCGGGCGGTGGCGGCCGAGCTTCCGCGGCGGCCGGTGCTGGACAAGGACACCCGGCACGCGCTGCTGGAGACCTTTCCCGGCCGGGCGACGGTGATCGACCAGATCGCGCGGCTGTTGGACCAGCAGCCCCGCGAGGAGGCCGAGTTGGAGGAGTTCGGGCGGCTGGTGCGGATGCTGGTGGACGTCGTTCCGCCGGGGCCGCAGGTGCTGTTCGCGGCGGACACGCTGGCGGAGGGCGTGCCGCAGGACTCGCCGGACATGCTCGCGGGGTCCGTGGCCGCGGTGTGCGAGGAGTTCGCGCAGGCGCTGACGCATCTCGAGGCACCGGACGATGCGGCCTCGTTCTCACTGCCGAACCCCTGGGAGGGCGCGCACGAGCTGCTGCGGCAGGGCACGTACTACGCCATGAAGCGGCGCGCCGGGACGGTCGGTGAGCGTGGGCTCGGCCGGGTGGTGGGGCAGCTGGCCGCGCGGGCACCGCAGGTGCGGGTGCATCTGGTCGGGCACAGCTTCGGAGCACGGCTGGTGTCGTTCGCGCTGCGTGGGCTGCCGAAGGGCGTGCGCACGGTGAAGTCGGTGACGCTGCTCCAAGGCGCCTTCTCGCACTACGCGTTCGCGTCCCGGCTGCCGCACGACGCGCGCGCGGGCGGGGTGTTGGAGGGCCAGCACAACCGTATCGACGGACCGCTGGTGTGCTGCCACTCGCGGCACGACTCGGCCCTGTCGACGATGTATCCGCTGGCCTCCCGCATGGCGCGGGACGAGCGCGGGGTCGCGGCTCTCGACGTCGGCCGGGTGCTGGGCGCCAAGTGGGGTGCCATGGGACACGGCGGGGTGCAGGCGGTGCCGGGGACACGGTCGTTCAAGCTGGCCGCCGCGCTGAGGACGAAGCTGCCCGCCTCGGGGTGCGTGAACATCGACGCGGCGGCGGTCGTCAGGCGCGGGGGGCCGCCGGCGGGGGCGCACAGCGACATCGTGCACCGGGAGCTGGCGCAGGTGGTGCTGGCGGCGGGCCGCATCGAGTGACCCGCCGCCGGCTTCCCGTCACCGGTGTGACGTGAACTCCACCACCTGCTGGTACGTCGGCCGGTTCTGCCAGCTGATCCTGCCGTGCTTGATGCCGCCCAGGGTGCGCTGGACGATCGAGTCGGCACACCACTGGTCGCCCGCCGAGCACTGGTCGTCACCGGGGTAGACCTGGGCCGCGGTCTTGCCGGCCGCCTCCTTCAGGGTGCCGATCAGCAGGTCCCGGCAGGCGCTGAGGCTGCCGGCCCCGCAGTACGTGCGGTCGAGCGGGCCCTGCACCGGCTCACCGAGCACGGCGCGGATGTCCTTGTCGACGTAGGACCACCAGCCGTACTGGAAGGCGCTTCCGGCGTGCGCGCCGGTCGGGCCGTGGGCGGCCGACGGGGACTCGTCGATGGGCAGGTTGTCCGTCATCGCGGCATACAGCTCGCTGCCGAGGCCCGGTTCGAACTGGGCCTTCACCAGCAGCGGCCACCACGCGTCCAGGGTGCGGATCGCGTCGGCGTCGGCGTACTTCTTCGAGCCGGCCGACGTTTCGGTGCGCTTGCCGCCCGCCGCCAGCCACGTCTGCAGCTTGCTCACCGCGGCCGCGGCCGTCGAGTCGGTCACCGGGGAACTGGTGACGACCTTGAGCAGGTCCGGGAGTACGTCCTCGGCCCGCAGGTCGGCAAGGCCCGCGTCGGCCATCGCCTTCACCAGCGAGGCCCGGGTCACGCCGCCCGCGTCGACGAGCCCCCGCACCCGGTCCTCCAGCAGGTTGCCGCGGTGCACCGAGCCGTCGCCCCAGGGCGCGGTCGTGTAGTCCTTGGCCTGCTTGTTGTTCCAGGAGATGTAGTAGTCCTGGTCGATGGAGTTGGGGTGGGCCGAGGGCGGGGTGTACTGCGCCGTGTTCTTCGCCGGGTCCCAGTTCCGCCACTCGTACGCCGGCTGCGCCCACACCGGGAACTCCGCGTCGACGCCGGTCGCCCGCACCGGGTTGTCGCCGCTGTTGTAGTAGGCGGTGTGCTCGGAGTCGGCGTAGAACCAGTTGAAGGTGTAGTTGATGTGCTGCACCGCCTTCTGGAAGTCCTCCGGGCCCTTGACGTAGTCGGGGTCGTTCAGCATCTGGAAACCGATGATCGAGTCGGCCTCGTGCAGGTAGGACGAGCGGAGTGTGGTGTAGGCGACCTTCTTGCCGCCGACGGTGGCGCGGTGCGTGACGGGGCCGTACTTCGTCCGCCAGACCCGCATCGTGTACGAGCCCGCGGGGGTGCTGTCGGCGGTCGTCGGCTTCCAGGCGTTCTTCTGCTCGATCTTCTCCATCGCCGTGCAGGTGCCGCGGTACAGGTAGTGGTGGTCGTCCTGGCAGAGCTCGACGGCGTAGGTGTCGATGATGTCCTGCCCGGAGGTCGTGGCGCTCCACGCGTAGTCCTGGCCGCGGCCGAGCTCGACGTACATGCTCAGGCCCGCGAAGGAGGCGCCGCGGGCGCTGATGCCGGGGCCCTGGATCTCCTGGAGCAGGAGGAGCTGGGGTGCGAAGTAGCCGGTCTGCGGGCCGAAGACGGCGACCGGGTGGCCGCTCGCGGTGTGCTCGCCGCTCACCACCAGGGCGTTGGACATGCCCCGCTTCGCCGAGGTCGTGGCGGTCTCGGCGGCCTTGGTGGAGGCGCCGGTCGGGGCGGAGCCGGCCGCGCTGCCGGTGCGGTCGTACACGAGCTGTTCCTCGGCGACCGAGCCGGCGTCGGGCAGAGCCCCGCCCTGTGGGTTCTCGGGCTTGGTGGCGTACGGGAAGCTCTTGTCATGGACGGTGACGACGGCCTCGGGGTCGTTGCGCTCGCGGAACGACTCCCAGAGCTTGGTGCCGTCGGCCACGCCGTGCTTCTCCTGGGCGGCCAGCAGAGAGATCGCGTTGTTGACCTCGCCGCCGCCCCCGGAGCCGAACAGGGCACCGATGACCGAGCCCAGCGCGACCATGTCGGTGAGCTTGAAGTGCTCGATCGTGCCGGCGTTGGTGACGGAGTCCTTGTGACCGGTCAGGACGTACTCGCCGGGGAAGTAGCGGCCGCTGTCGGAGGCGTCGATGTAGGCGTTGATGCCGTCGAGATAGGCCTTGGCGTCGGCGAGGGCCAGCTGCCCGCGTTCGCCGTTCGAGGCGACGGCGTTGTCGATCTGCGCCTGGAGATCGGCCTCGGTGTACGGCGCGTGGCGCCAGAACTGCTGCTCCAGACCCTGGTTGGAGGGTGCGCCGCCCGCGAAGGAGGTCAGCTGCCCGCGTCCGACGTGCCGGAAGACGTCCATCAGCCACAGCCTGTCCTGGGCGGCCGCATAGCCGGCGCCGAACTCCGTGCCGTATCTGGTGGTACCGGTGATGTGCGGCACACCCGTCTTCTTGTCACGGACGATCGTCACGTCGCCGCGCCCGGCGGGATTCACGGTGGAGGCGACTTGATCGGACGGGACGCCGAACGAGGCATCGTTGAAGAAGTTGTTGATCGTCGCGTTGGTGAGGCCGGAGTGGCCCTTGGCCAGGCCGGCATAGGGACCCAGCTGGTCGGAGGCGTGTTCGGGCATCGTGCCGAAGGCCTGGTTGAGCAGGATCTGGGCGAGGGTCGCGTTGCCGTTCTGGCCCGGCGGCAGGATGTCGGAGCACTGGTTCCCGCAGTGGTCGGCGGCCGCCGTCGCCTCGGGCGCGGCGACCGCCGGGGAAATTGGCGACAAAAGACCGGCGATCAGGGCGCATATGGATGCGGTCTTCAGGAACCCGTGGAATCTGCCGGGAGTTCTCAGTTCGACTAAGGCGTTGCGTGGGGTACGCCGTGGCATGGCCGCTCCTACCGACGAGGGTGAGCCGGGATGTTACCGGCGGTATCCCCGGGATTGAAGATGAACATGCGTCATGTTTGGGAGTCGCCAGGGAACGCGATGGAGGCAACGAGAGGGAGCGCCATGGAGATCATCCGAAATCGGATGGAGCGGGAATGGAGCCGAATCGCTTGTCGATACGTCTATTCGTCAACGTCGCACGAAGTCCGTGCGACGACGCCGAAGTGACCGAAGTACAGGTGCAGGTGTGACGGAGGTGCAGGGCGATGGCCGGTTTCCGGAGTCTGGCGAGACAGGTGCGCGACCCGCGGTGCGATCTGGCGCTTCGGCGCTACTCGCTGCGTAAGTGCCTTGAGCGTTTCGCTCCTTACGGGCACAGGGCGACCTGGGACCACTTGTGCTCCCGGGCAGGGTTCGGTCCGGAGGACCGGTCCCCCGATCCGGCGCGGCTCGTGGCCGCGTTGGACGAGCTGGAGGAAGCGCGTTCGGTCTGGCTGGCCTACGAGGTCGAGTTCGCCGAGCGACGCCGCAAGGAAAAGCACGACGGACTGCGCAGGCCGGGCAGTGTGGACGACTGGCACCGGCTGACCTGGGGCGGTTTCGGAGTCGCCTGGTGCGACAACCCCCGGGTCCACCCCGATGAACCGCTGGCCGAGGTGCTGCGCCGACTGATCTCCGCGCTGGAGCGCGATCCGGGTTGCGAGTGCCCGGTGTGCGGCGGGGAGCGACTGATCTGGCAGTACGACCTGGCCCATGAACCGTCGTCGGGCCCGGTCTGCACGGACTGCGGAATCGTGGTGCCGCGTCCGGTTCTGACGCCCGAAGCGCTGGCGGCGTCGCGGCGCGAGCGGCGGTTGCTGGTGTCCGCCTAGTACGACGGGGGTGCGCCGGGGATGCCGCACCCCCTATTGCCGGTGGTGACTGACACCATCGAGACATGATCCAGGTGTGTCTGAACGGGTCCCGAGGGGCCGGCGACGGTGCGATGGTGCCGCTCTCGCCGGAGGCGTTGGCCGATGCTGCTGCCCATGCCGTTGCGGCCGGGGCCACGGACATCCATGTGCACCCCAAGACCCCCTGCGGACAGGACAGTCTGTCGCCGCGTGTGCTCGCGCCGACGCTGGAGGCGATACGGGCCCGGGTGTCGGTGCCGGTCGGGGTGACCACAGGGGCGTGGGCGGAACCGGACCCCGAGGCCCGACTGGCACGCGTACGCGGCTGGACGGTGCTGCCGGACCACGCCTCGGTCAACTGGCATGAGCAGGGCGCCGAGGAGATCGCCGCGGCGCTGATCGAGCGAGGCGTGGGCGTCGAGGCCGGCATCTGGTCCGGCACGAACGGGGCGGCCCGGTTCGCGGCTTCGCCGCTGGGGCCGAGGGTGCTGCGGGTGCTGGCGGAGGTGACGGACACGTCCGCCGAGACGGCCGAGGACACTGCGCGTGCACTGCTTGCCGACCTGGGCCCGGCGTTCGAGCGCCCGGTGTTGCTGCACGGGGAGGACGGGGGTGCCTGGCCGGTGCTGCGGCTGGCGGGGCGGCTGGGGCTGGGGACGCGCATCGGCCTCGAGGACACGCTGGTCCTGCCGGACGGGGAACGGGCGGCTTCCAACGCTCAGTTGGTGGCCGAGGGGCTGGTCCAGTACGGGTGGGCCCAGCGCTCGTCGTAGGGCAGGGCGAGGAGTGCGGCGCGGGTCGCGAGGTCGGTCTCGCCCTGGGCGCGGAGCCGGGCCGGAGCATGGTCGGCGAGCCAGGACTGGAGTTCGGCGACGACGGCGACCTCGTCGTCGAGGTCCCACCAACCGAACGGTGCGGCGTCGAAGTCCAGCTCGTGCAGCCACCTCGCCGAGCAGTTCGCGAGATGTTCGTCGGCGACGGGACGGCTGTCCCAACGGTCGAGCAGGGGCGTCACGGTTCCGAGGATCATGGCGCAGGTCTCGAACACATCGGCCACGGGGTACGGCGGCTCGGGCGCCGTGAGGACGTGCTGCCACCAGGCGTGCACGAACGCCTCGACGGCGGCGGCCTGGTGGGCGGGCCATCCGCGCCAGTCGACCCGGCTCAGCCCGGGGTGTCCCCAGCCGATGCCGTCCAGCGTGCCCTCGGCCATCGCATGCGCGGCCTGCGGCAGGAGACGGCGCACCACGGCCGCGTGGTCCTCGAAGTGACCGGGGGCCTTGAAGAAGAACCTGCCGACCAGATCCGCGGGGACGCGGGTGTACGGCGTGCGCAGATATGCCGTCTCCTCCGGACGGAAGCACCGCTCACAGCCGGCCTCCGTGGGACTGGCGAAGCCGTTGAAGACCGTGTCGATCTCCGCCAGGGCGGCGTCGAGGGAGGGAGAGGACGAGGCAGTGGACATGGCGGTGGACCCGTCAGGACTCCGTACACGGCAGCTGGCCGCCGGCCGAAGATCGCGACGATAGCAGGCGGTAATCCGGTCGCTCCATCCCTTTCCCGTCCGGACAGTTGAGGGCGATGAAACACACCTGAGGAACACCGAGGAGCCCTCAATGTCGACGCTGCGCGTCACCGCCGAAGTGCTGACCGTCCACGAACATCCCAACGCCGACGCGCTGGAGCTGGCCCAGGTGGGTCTGTACCGTGCCGTCGTCGCCAAGGGCGCGTACCGCACGGGTGATGCCGCCGTGTACATCCCCGAGCAGTCCGTGCTGCCGGCCGGGCTGATCGAGGAGCTGGGGCTGACCGGGCGGCTCGCGGGGAGCAGGGCCGACCGGGTCAAGGCGGTGCGGCTGCGCGGTGAGCTGTCGCAGGGGATCGTGTGCCGACCCCACGCGCTTGCCGACGTCGATCTGGCGCGGGCGGCCGCCGAGGGTGCCGACTTCGCCGAGCGGCTCGGGATCACCAAGTGGGTGCCGCCCATCCCGCCCACGATGTCCGGCGACGTGGAGTCGGCGCCGGATCTGCTGCCGTGGGTCGACATCGAGAACATCCAGCGGTATCCGGGCATCTTCGAACCGGGTGAGCCGGTCGTGCTGACCGAGAAACTGCACGGGACGGCGTGCCTGCTGACGTATGTGGCCGACGAGGAGCGGGTGTACGTGTCCTCCAAGGGCTTCGGCTCGAAGTCGCTGGCGCTGAAGGAGGACCCACGGAACCTGTACTGGCGGGCGGTGCAGGCGCACGGCGTCGCCGAGGTCGCGGCTCGCGTGGCCGAGCGGTTGGGCGCGCGGCGGGTGGGTGTCTTCGGTGAGGTGTACGGCGCGGGGGTGCAGGACCTGACGTACGGGGCCGACGGGCGCCGGGAGACCTTGGGGTACGCCGTGTTCGACGTGTCCGCGGAGATCGACGGCCGGGTGCAGTGGCTGGACGCGGCGGAGGTGCTGAAGGGTGAACTGCCCTTGGTGCCGCGCCTGTTCGAGGGTCCGTTCGACATCGAACGGGTGCTGGAGGTCGCCAGTGGCCGGGAGACCGTATCCGGGCGGGAGCTGCATCTGCGGGAGGGCGTGGTGATACGTCCCGCTGCCGAGCGGTACAGCGCGGTGACCGGCGGGCGGGCCATCGCGAAGGCGGTCAGTCCGGCGTATCTGACGCGGAAGGGCGGGACCGAGTACGAGTGACTCGGGCCGCCGGTTCGTGGGCGCCCGGCGCTGGGCTGAGCCCGGGCCGGGTCGCTCACCCGCGCCAGCGGGGTGCCGACCCCTGGCCCTGCCTGCCCCTACCTTCCGGAACCCCCGCCACTCCTCCCGTTCCCCCGGCCTCCCCCCTGTTCCACCATCAGGCGCGAACCCGCCCGGCGTTCGCCGAAGGCGTCGTCCGGGTTGGAGAGGATGCAGGTGTCCAGGGAGAGGCAGCCGCAGCCGATGCAGTCGGTCAAGTGGTCCCGGAGGCGGTTCAGTTGCTTGATGCGTTCGTCCAGTTCCGAGCGCCAGGCCTCCGACAGGCGTGCCCAGTCCTCGTGAGTGGGGGTGCGCTCCTCGGGGAGTTCGGCGAGAGCGTCGCGGATCGTCGCCAGGGGGATGCCGACGCGTTGGGCGGCGCGGACGAAGGCGACCCGGCGGAGGGTGTCACGGGTGTAGCGGCGCTGGTTGCCGGAGGTGCGGCGGCTGCTGATCAGGCCCTTGGACTCGTAGAAGTGCAGGGCGGAGACGGCGGCGCCGCTACGGGCGGCGAGCTGGCCGACCGTGAGCTCGTGGATCTTCTCGGGGATCTGGGGCACCCCTCAAACCTACCTACCGCGGCACGGCCCCGGTCCGTTGACAGGGGCTGCGCGGCCTAGCATGCTAAGCAGTCGCTTAGAGATGGCTTGAGACACGCGACGCGAGAGGCCGGGACATGGCAGAGCCGAGGATCTTCACGGGCGCCGACGACCTGAAGGCGGCAGTGGGTGAGCAGCTGGGGTACACCGACTGGGTCGAGGTCGACCAGAAGCGGATCGACCTGTTCGCGGAGGCGACCGGCGACCACCAGTGGATCCATGTGGATCCCGAGAAGGCCGCCGCGGGACCCTTCGGGACCACCATCGCCCACGGGTACCTCACCCTGTCCCTGCTCCCGCTCTTCGGACCCCGGCTCATCGCGGTCGAGGGCGTGAAGATGGGCGTCAACTACGGGACGAACAAGGTCCGCTTCCCCGCCCCGGTACCGGTCGGCTCCCGACTGCGCGCCACCGCCACCATCACCGGCGTCGACGACGTCACCGGCGGCGTCCAGGTGACCGTCGCCTTCACCGTGGAGCGCGAGGACGGGGACAAGCCGGTGTGCGTCGCCGAGTCCGTCTCCCGCTACTACTTCTGAGCCCCGCCCACCGCTGCGCGCGGGCTACTTCGCGCCCACCATCCGCAGCACGAGGTCGGCGTACAGCGCGCCGACCTCGTCGGGCGTCCACGGGCCGTCGACGTTGAACCAGCGGGCCACGTCGATGCACAGCGAGAGGACGGCGAGGGTCGTGCCCTTCACGTCCAGCACGTCGAAGGCACCGGCGGCCACACCGTCCTCGATGATCGCGCGGACCTCGGCGTCGCACTGCCGGCGCAGCGCGAGGATCTCGTCGCGGGCGTCCGGGCCGAGCGAGTCGAGCTCGTACTGCACGACCCGCGCGGTCGTGCGTCCCCCGGCGTGCCAGCGGACGAAGGAGCTCACCGCGTCGGCGAGCCGCTCGTTCGGCGTGCCGTCCCGGCGGGCCGCCGTCTGCAGGATCTCGAGGGCCTTTTCGTGGCCGATCCTGCTGATGCGGTGGAGCAGCTCTTCCTTGGTCTTGTAGTGGATGTAGAGCGCGGCCGGGCTCATACCGGCGCGGCCCGCGATGTCACGGGTCGTGGTGGCGTGGTAGCCGCGCTCGGCGAAGGCCTCCACGGCGGCGATCAGCAGCCGCCGGGCCGCGTCGGGCGTGACCTCACCCCACGCCGACGTCTCGCCGTCGGCCGTGTCCTCCGCCGTACTCATCGCTCACTCGCCCCTCTCGCTGACAGAGCCACCACCATACCGCCGATACTGAGCGAGCGCTTAGTGAGGCGGCCGGGAGGGGCCTGAACGAGCCGGACCGGGCCGGACCCCGGCCGGTCCCGCGCGCCCGGGCTCAGATCTTCTCGAAGGGGTCGTGATCGGCGAGCAGCTTCTCCAGCCGGGCCTGGTCGACCCGGCTGACGATCTGCCCGGCCTCCTGACGGTCCCGGATGACCTTGGCGAGCGTGAACGCCGAGGTCACCAGGTAGAGAACGGCGATCGCGAGGAAGCCGCGCACCCAGGCGTCGGCGCTCAGCTGGTAGATGCCGATGCCGGTGGCGGCCATGGCGACCGCGAAGGACGCGACGGACTGACCGTAGAAGGCGGCCGTACTCTGCTGCTTGACCGGTGTGTCACTCATGGGCCAAGGGTCGGCGAACGTGCCCCGTGCCACATCCGCTGAACTACTCAGCCACGTACTCAGAACGCCGAAACCCCGGTCAGCGCCCGCCCGATGACCAGCTTCTGGATCTGACTCGTGCCCTCGTACAGGGTCATCACGCGGGCATCGCGCAGCAGCTTGCCCGCCGGGTACTCGTCGATGTAGCCGTAGCCGCCGAAGACCTGAAGCGCGTTGTTGGCGGCACGGACCGCGGCCTCCGAGGCGAACAGCTTGGCCTTGGAGGACTCGACGGCGAAGGGCAGCCCGCGGTCGATCAGGTCGGCGACCCGCCAGGTCAGCAGCCGAGCCGCGTCCACGTCGACGGCGATGTCGCTGATCAGCTCCTGGACCAGCTGGTGCCGGGCGATGGACTTGCCGAACTGCTCACGTTCGCCGGCGTAGCGGACGGCCGCGTCCAGGGCGGCCTGGGCTATGCCCACACACCCGGCGGCGACCGACATCCGCCCCTTGGCCAACGCCGACATCGCGACCGAGAAGCCCTTGCCCTCCTCCCCCAGCATGGCCGACGCGGGCACCCGTACGTCCTCGAGGACCAGCTCGGCAGTGGCCTGACCGCGCAGGCCGAGCTTGCCGTGGATGGTGCGGCGGGTCAGGCCGGGAGTGTCGGTGGGGACCAGGAAGGCGGAGACGCCCTTGTGGCCGGGCGCGTCGGTGGAGCGCGCGAAGAGCAGGACGACATCGGCCCAAGTGCCGTTCGTGATGAACATCTTGGTGCCGTTGAGGACGTAGTCGCCGCCGTCGCCTACCGCCCGCGTGGCGAGGTTGCCGGCGTCGGAGCCGGTGTCCGGCTCGGTGAGGCCGAAGCAGCCGACCTGCTCACCGGAGGTGAGCCCGGGCAGCCAGCGGCGCTTGTGCTCCTCGCTCCCCCATGCGGCGATGGTCTTGGCGACCAGGCCGAGGGAGACCGACACGATCCCGCGCACCGAGGAGTCGCCCCGGCCCAGCTCCTCCGTGACCAGGCAGTACGCCAGGTGGTCGCCGCCCGAGCCGCCGTACTCCTCGTCGATGGTCAGGCCCAGGAAGCCGACCTCGCCGAGCTTCTTGACGACTCCGCGGTCCACCTCCTCGGCCCGGTCCCACGCGACGACGTGCGGGGCGACTTCGCGGTCCACGAAGTCGCGGGCGAGTTGCCGGACGGCGGTCTGCTCGTCGCTGAGCTCCAGATTCATGCCGAGTCACCCCACAGAGAACGGACTTCGACGGCCGTACATTGAAAGCCGTACATTTAAATTAGCACTGCTAGTTTCTGTCCGGCAGCCCTACTATGTGCGCCATGGCCCGACCGCGCAAGCCCCTCCTCAGCTACGACCGGATCGTCGCGACGGCTCGCGAACTCGTGGACGCGGAGGGCCTCGCGGCCGTCTCCACGCGTCGGCTCGCCGCCGAGCTGGGCGTGAGCGGGCCCTCCCTCTACAACCACTTCCGTACGAAGGACGAGATCCTGGAGGCGGTCGCCGACTCGGTCAGCGCGCAGGTCGATCTGTCGATGTTCGAGGACGGCCGGGAGTGGCGCACCGCGCTGCACGACTGGGCCGTCTCCTACCGGGCCGCCCTGCGCGACCACCCGAACATCGTCCCGGTCCTCGCCCGCGGCCCCGGCCGCCGCCCGGCCGCGCTGCGGCTCGCCGACGCCGTCTACGGCGCGATGGTCGAGGCGGGCTGGCCCCCGGCGCAGGCCACGTCCATCGGTGCGCTGATGCGGTACTTCATCATGGGCTCGGCGCTCGGCTCGTTCGCCGGGGGCTTCGTGGACGACGCGAGCGCGTACGACCCCGCCGACTACCCCCACCTCGGGCAGGCCCACCTCCTCTCCGAGCTGCAGGAGAAGATCGACGAGCGCGCCTTCGAGACGGGCCTGACGGCGCTGCTGGACGGTCTCGCGCGGCAGTACGAGCAGGTCGGGCGGGCCACGTAGGCACGCCTCCCGACACTTCGGCGAACGCCGAAGTGTCCGTGTCGCATGCTGGGACCCATGACCACCAGGGACCCCCAGGCAGCGCAGCTGGCCCGCCTCGCCGGACTCATCGCCGACGAGACCCGGGCGGCCTGTCTGCTGGCGCTGCTCGACGGGCGGGCGTGGACCGCCGGTGAGCTGGCCCGGCACGCCGGGGTCGCCGCGTCGACGCTGAGCGAGCATCTGGGCAAGCTCGTCGCGGGCGGGCTGCTCGCCGAGGAGCGACAGGGACGGCATCGGTACGTACGGCTGGCCGACGCGCGGGTTGCCCAGCTGGTGGAGGACCTCGCCGCGCAGGTCGGCCCGGGGACGGACCGTCGGCCCCGGAACCTGCGGGAGTCCAGCGCCGGCTCGGCCATGGCCCGCGGCCGCACCTGCTACGACCATCTCGCCGGACGGCTCGGTATCGCCGTCACCGACGCGCTGACCTCGCGCGGGCTGCTGCGGCAGGACACCGGGTTCGCGCTGACCGACGCGGGGCTGGGCTGGTTCGACGCCGTCGGCATTTCGCTCGACCGTGCCGGACGCCGGCCGCTGGCCCGGGCCTGTCTCGACTGGACCGAACGCCGCCCTCATCTGGCCGGGGTCGCGGGCGCGGCACTGTGCCGGCACGCGCTGGAGGAGGGGTGGTGTGTGCGGATCGGGTCGGAGCGGGCCGTGAAGGTGACTCCGTCGGGTGAGCGGGCGTTGGGGGAGCTGCTCGGAATGGATGCGGGGGCGTTGCGGTGAGGCGGGTGGCTGTGGGGGGTGTGCTGCGTCGGGTGCGGGTGCGTGGAGGGGGTGCTGCGTCGTGTGCCGGGTGCGGGTGCGTGGGGGCTGGTCGCGCAGTTCCCCGCGCCCCTTGGGTGGCCGAGTGGACGCCGGTTGGCCGGGCACCGTCCCCGCACCCATCGCCACGTCCGAAATCCGCGAGACCTTGCCCTGCCTTTCCTCCTAGCCTCGGGAGCATGATGAGCACCTCCTCCGCCCACCCCGCCCGCCGTCCCGAACTTCTCGCTGCCGGTGCGGCCACTGTGACCGTCGTGCTGTGGGCCTCGGCCTTCGTGTCCATTCGGAGCGCGGGGGCCGAGTACTCGCCCGGCGCGCTCGCGTTGGGGCGGCTGCTTGTCGGCGCGCTGGTGTTGGGGGGCATCTGCCTGGTCCGGCGGGAGGGTCTGCCGCCGCGGGCGGCCTGGCCCGGCATCGCGATATCGGGCCTGCTGTGGTTCGGCTTCTACAGCGTCGTGCTGAACTGGGGCGAACAGCAGGTGGACGCCGGTACGGCGGCTCTCGTGGTGAACATCGGGCCCATCCTGATGGCCCTGCTGGCCGCCCGGGTGCTCGGCGATCCGATGCCGCCGCGGCTGCTGGCCGGAATGGCGGTGTCGTTCGCGGGCGCGGTGACCGTGGGACTGTCGATGTCGGGTGGGGGTGGCTCCTCGCTGCTCGGCGTGGTGCTGTGCCTGCTCGCCGCGATCGGCTACGCGGGCGGTGCCGTGGCGCAGAAGCCGGCGCTCGGCCATGCGAGCGCGCTCCAGGTGACGACGTTCGGGTGCCTGGTCGGGGCGGTGCTCTGCCTGCCGTTCGCCGGGCAGCTGATCGGCGATCTGGCCGACGCCTCGCTGTCGGCCACGCTCAACATGGTCTACCTGGGCGTCTTCTCGCTGGCGCTGGCCTTCACGACCTGGGCGTACGCCCTGGCCCGTACGACCGCCAGCCGTATGGGCGCGACCACGTACGCGGTGCCCGCGCTCGTCGTGCTGATGTCCTGGCTGACGCTGGGCGAGGTGCCGGGGCTGCTCACCCTGGCGGGCGGGGCGCTGTGTCTGGCCGGGGTCGCCGTGTCGCGCTCCCGCGCTCGGGGCGCCCGGGTCGTGGCCGGTGCGCCACAACCCGAGCAGACCCGTGAGTCAGCGTGAACGCGCCCTGTCCGCAAGGACCTTGATGGACAGCAGGGCGATCACCGACAGGCCGATGATGTAGGCCGAGACCGCCATCGACGTGCCCGTGGTCTCCAGCAGCAGCACCATGACGAACGGGGCGAGACCCCCGCCGAGCACGGCCGCGATCTGGTAGCCGAGGGAAGCGCCCGTGTAGCGCATCTCGGGCGTGAACAGCTCGGCGAACAGGGCCGCCTGGGGGCCGTACATGATGCTGAGGAAGCAGCTGGCGACGAACGTGGCGACGGCCAGCCACAGGAGTGAGCCGGTGTCGATCAGCAGGAACAGCGGTACGGCCCACAGCGCGATGCCGACCGCGCCGATCGCGTAGATACGGATGCGGCCGAACTTGTCGGAGAGCGCGGCGGCGGCCGGGATCAGCACCAGCTGGGTGAGGCTGATGCAGAGCGAGACGGTGAGGACGGCGCTCTTCTTCATACCGAGTTCGCGGGTCGTGTAGTCGAGCACGCCGGTGATGATGATGTAGAAGGTCGCCGTGTTCACGGCGAAGGAGCCTCCGGCGAGGAGCACCGTACCGAGGTGGTCGCGCAGGATCGTCCGCAGCGGAGATGACTGCTCGCCCTTCTCCTTCTCGGCCAGCTTCTTCTCCGCGTCCCGGAATTCGGGGGTCTCCTCGACGCGCGTGTGGATGTACCAGGCGAGCACGAGGACGAGCAGGCCGACGAGGAACGGCACACGCCAGGCCCAGGCCGCGAACTCGGAGTCGCTGGTGAACGCGCCGGCCAGCAGGAACACGGTGTTGGCGGTCACCACGCCGATGGGGACGCCGAGCTGGACGAAGCTGCCGTAGATGCCGCGCTTGCCCTCGGGGGCGTACTCGGTGGCCATCAGCATCGCGCCGCCCCACTGGGCGCCGACGGCGATGCCCTGCAGCACGCGGAAGAGGACCAGCAGGATCGGGGCGGCGACGCCGATCGTGTCGTAGGTCGGGAGCAGGCCGATGCCGGTGGTGGCGATGCCCATGAGGGTGAGCGCGAGGACCAGCATCGGCTTGCGGCCGCGCTTGTCGCCCAGCTGGCCCGCGACGATGCCGCCGATGGGCCGGGCCAGGAAGCCGACGGCGAAGGTCGCGAAGGACGCGAGCACCCCGGCGGTGGGGCTGCCGGCCGGGAAGTACAGGTCTCCGAGAACGAGAGCGGCGGCGATGCCGAAGACGAAGTAGTCGTACCACTCCACGGCTGACGCGAGAGCGGCGGCGGTGGCGACGCGGCGGCGGTTGCCGGCGGCGGGCGCGGTAGGGGTGAGCGGCTGGGCGGAAGGTGCCGTGTCCATGCGTGCACACTCCGATGGGTGCTGGGGACGGAACGGGGGATGGCTCAGGTTCCGGGGAACGTACTGACCGGACGGTATGTACGTCAACGGTCGTACAGCAGGAGTTTTTACCTGCACATGGCACACAGAGCGGGCCCGGGCATGCCTGCGGCCCCGACCTCGCACGGAGGCCGGGGCGCGCGGAAAGCAGGGCTAGAACACCACCAGCGCCCTGCCGCCCTTCCCCGCGAGCATGTTCTCGAAGGCCGCCGGGATGCCCTCCAGGCCGATCCGTTCCGTCACGAGCGCGCCCAGGTCCAGGCGGCCCGCGCGTACGTGCTCGGCAAGGACCGGCACGTCCCGCGCCGGGTCGGAGTTGCCGTAGACGCAGCCGGAGAGGGTCCGGCCCCAGTGGAAGATCTCCAGGGCGTTGAAGGTGACCTGCTGGTCCTTGCCGCCGATGCCGACGACCGTGGTGCGGCCGCCGCGGCGGGTGGAGTCCCAGGCCGTGCGGATCGTGGTCGCGCGGCCCACGCACTCGACGGCCACGTCCACGCCCTGCTTGTCCGTCAGCCCTCGGATCTCGCGGGCGGTGTTCTCGGAGGCGACCACGTAGTCGGTGGCTCCGGCCGCGCGCGCCAGTTCCTCCTTCGCCGGGGAGACGTCGACCGCGACGATGCGTCCGGCACCCGCGATACGGGCCGCCTGCAGTGCCGCGAGCCCCACTCCCCCGACGCCGTACACCGCGACCGTCTCGCCGGGCTGGACCCGCGCCGAGTGGTGGACGGCGCCGTAGCCGGTGAGGACCGCGCAGCCGAGGAGGGCGGCGTCGGTGAGGGGGATGCCGGCCGGGAGCGGCAGGACGCAGCCCGCGGGCACGACCGTCTCCTCGGCGAACGCGGCGACATTCAGACCGGGGTGCAGGTCGGTCCCGTCGGCGGTGCGGGCGTACACGTCGGCGGCGCCGTTGAGGGCGTTGGCGCACAGCCAGACCTCGCCGAGCGAGCAGGCGTGACAGCTGCCGCAGGACGGGGCCCAGTTGAGGACGACCTCGGCGCCGGGCGCGACATGGGTGACGCCCTCGCCGACGGCGACGACCGTGCCGGCGCCCTCGTGGCCGAGGACGGCGGGGACCGGCACCCGCATGGTGCCGTTGGACAGGGACAGGTCGGAGTGGCACACCCCGGCGGCGGCGAGACGGACGCGGACCTGGCCGGGGCCGGGGTCGGGAAGCTCGATGTCCGTGATCTTCAACGGGGCGCCCACTTCGGGCAGGACGGCTGCGCGTACCACGTGAACGCTCCTCAGAACTGCAGGGACTTGGTCTGGAGGTACTCGGCGAGACCGTGCGAGCCGAGCTCGCGGCCGACGCCGGACTGCTTGTAGCCGCCGAAGGGGGCGAGCGGGTTGAAACGGCCGCCGTTGATGTCGACCTGTCCGGTGTCCATACGGCGGGCGAAGGCCACCGCCTCCGCCTCGTCCCCCGCCCAGACCGCGCCGGCGAGGCCGTAGACGGTGCCGTTGGCGATGCGCAGGGCGTCCTCCTCGTCCTCGTAGCGCAGGACGGACAGGACCGGGCCGAAGATCTCCTCCTGGGCGATCGTCATCTGCGGGGTCACGTCGGCGAAGACGGTCGGGGAGACGAAGTAGCCCTGTTCGCGTGGCGATTCGGGGCCGCCGGCCACCAGCCGCGCGCCTTCCGCCACGCCCTTGGCGATGTAACCGCGCACCCGCTCCTGCTGCTTGGCGTTCACCACCGGGCCGATCCGCTCGCCGTACTTCGCGGCGGCGGCCGTGGCCAGCTCGACGGCCTCGTCGTACTGGTCCCGGTGCACCAGCATCCGCGTCCAGGCGCTGCACGTCTGCCCGGAGTTGGACATGACGTTGGCGACGCCGACGTTGACCGCCTTGGCCAGGTCGGCGCTCGGCAGGATGACGTTGGCCGACTTGCCGCCGAGCTCCAGGGCGACCTTCTTGATCGCCACGCCGGCGACCGCGGCGATCTGCCGGCCGACGGCCGTGGAGCCGGTGAAGGAGACCAGGTCGACGCCCGGGTGCTCGGCGAGCGCCTGGCCCGCGACCGGGCCGAGGCCGGTGACCAGGTTGAAGACGCCCGCGGGGACGCCGGCCTCGTGCACCGCCTCGGCGAAGAGCTGGGCGACCAGCGGCGTGTCCTCGGCGGGCTTCAGCACGACCGTGCAGCCGGCGGCCAGCGCCGGGGCGACCTTGGCGACGATCTGGTGGAGCGGGTAGTTCCAGGGCGTGATCGCGCCGACCACGCCGATGGGCTCGTGGTGGACGGTGGAGTTGCCGACCTTCTCCTCGAAGGCATACGTCGCCGCGAGTTCGGCGTAGCTGCCCGCGACCGCGATCGGCAGGCCCGCGTGCACGGTCTGCGAGAGCTTCAGCGGCGAGCCGAGCTCGGCGGTGACCGTCTCGGCGATCTCGTCCTTGCGGGCCTCCAGTGCGTCCCGGAGGGCGGTCAGCCGGGCGGCCCGTTCCGCGGGCGGGGTGGCGGCCCAGGCCGGGAGGGCGGCACGGGCGGCCCGTACAGCGGTGTCGACGTCGGCGGCCGTACCGGCCGGGACCTGGCCGATGACCTGCTCGTCGGCCGGGTTCACGACGTCGATGGTGTCCGGGCCGGTGGCGGGGCGCCACTCGCCGTCGATGTACATGCCGTCGTGCGCCTTCATGGTGCGTCCTCCCGGGCTGGGCCGTGTCGTCGTGCGACTCATAAACTAGCGGCGATAGTTTTCGGGCGCCAGGCTCCCCCGGTTTCAGAAGTCCACTCCGGCCCGGTCGTCCACCCTAGCCACGGCCTCCTGACCGAACTGCTTCGCGTAGGCCCGGCGGATCTCCTCGATCTTCCCGTCGCTCGCGGCCGCCCGCCCCACCGGGTACAGCAGGATCAGCTCGTACGACCGCTCCTTCTCGATCGCCCCGCTCGCGTCCCGCCACTGCCCGCGCCCGCTCTGCACGGTCAGGCCGTCCGGGAAGTCCGGCGTGACCTCCTCGTCGACGAACGCCATGAACTGCCGGTCGGTGACGGCCGGGCCGCCGTCGGGGCGCGCAGTGCCGAAGAAGAGCTGCGTCTGCACGTACGGCTCACCCCGCGACGGCGCCGAGGCGGTTCCGTCGTCGAGAGTGGCGTACGCGGTGGGCGCGCCGACGGCCAGCAGCAGACCGGACACCACCAAGGCGGTCCTGGTTCGGGTGAGTTGCACGTTCATGCACCCATGGCTACCTATGCCCGGAGTGTCTTATTCATCCAAATCCGGCAGTCGCGCCGGGGCCGGGCAGATGCGGTCGCCGTGCTGGTCGAAGACGAACAGGTGGGCGATGTCGACGAGGAGCGGGACCTGCATGCCGTGCCGGAGGTCGATGTCGGGCGTGGTGCGCACGATGAGATCGCCGGGCAGCCGGCCCTCGGGCGGCGCCAGGTCGGCAGCGGCGTCGGCCGGATGCTCCAGCGTCACCACCGGACCGGCGCGCAACGCGCCCGCCTTGCTGCGGAGCCGCTCCAGCACCGTGCCGGCATCACGGCGGCGCCGCCGGACCGGCGGGACTGCGCGCGGCGCCTCCAGGTCCGGTACGACGGCCGGCTGGGAGCCGGTGTTGAAGTGGACGAGGACCTCGTGCCCCTGGAACTCCACGTGCTCGACGAGGCCGGTGATGTGCACCTCGCCGGGGCGGGCGGTGGCGGGCGAGGCGATCCGCACCGCCTCCGAGCGCAGGCCCACGATCACCTCGCGGCCCTGCTGGACGCGGAGCAACTGGTGGTCCAGGGACAGGGGTTCGGGCAGCCGGAGGTACTGCTTGCCGAGGCTGATGGTCATCGCGCCGTCCAGCGGGGCGCGTACGAGGCCGCGCAGGAGGTTGATGCGCGGGGTGCCGATGAAGGCGGCGACGAAGACGTTGCGGGGCAGGGCGTACACCGAACGCGGGGTGCCGACCTGCTGGAGGACGCCGCCGCGCAGGACGGCCACCCGGTCGCCGAGCGACATCGCCTCGGCCTGGTCGTGGGTGACGTACACCGTGGTGACGCCCAGCTTCCGGGTGAGAGCGGAGATTTCGGCGCGCAGGTGGTTGCGCAGCTTGGCGTCGAGATTGGACAGCGGCTCGTCCATCAGGAAGGCGGCGGGGTGGCGGGCGATGGCCCGGCCCATGGCGACGCGCTGGCGTTCGCCGCCGGAGAGCTGGGCGGGGAAGCGGTCGAGGAGGTCCTCGATGCCCAGCATGCGCGCGGTGGCGTCCACACGTGCGCGGGGATCCTCGCCGGGCGACTCGATGCGCAGCGGGAAGCCGATGTTGTCGCGGCTCGTCATGCTCGGATAGAGGGCGAAGTTCTGGAAGACCATCGCCATGTGCCGGTCGGCGGGCAGCAGGTCGTTGGACCACTCGCCGTCCAGCTGCAGCTCGCCCTCGTCGATCTCCTCCAGCCCGGCGATCATCCTCAGCACGGTGGACTTGCCGCAGCCGGAGGGCCCGAGGAGGACGAGGAATTCGCCGGGCTCGATGTCCAGCGAGAGCCGGTCCACGACCCGGACGCCTCGCGTGTACGACTTGCTCACCTGGTGCAGGGATATGGCGCGTGTCATGACGGCTGCCCCCGGGGGCTCATTTGCTCCGCGGTCGAACGCCTCGTGCGGGTCGTACGGGGCGTATGAGTCACGGAAGCTAACGGAATGTGTGCGGCTGGGGGAAGGGACTGGGCGGAATCGGGCGTGGTGGTCCGGCAGATGAGAAAGCGGACGGCCACATTCAGCGCTTGTCGGCCGCCGCGCGTAGCTCACGGGTCGCGATGAGATGGGCGAAGACGACGACATTGCCCGAATAGCCGGTCCGGCGGTCGTAGTTGCCGCCGCAGGTGATCAGCCGCAGCTCGGGACGGCTCCGGACGCCGTACACCTCCCGGTTGGGGAACTTGTCCTTCTCGTACGACTTGATGGCGTCCACCTTGTAGACGGCGGCGCGGCCGTCGGCACGCCGGACCTCGATGCGTTTGCCGCGCTTCAGTTCGCCGAGCCCGCCGAAGACGGCGGGGCCGGTGTTGGTGTCGAGATGGCCCACTGCGATGGCGGTGCCCTGCTCACCGGGTGACGGCCCGTCGGCGTACCAGCCGGCCACCTCGGGCTCGTCCTCGGGGGGTGCGGGCAGTCGCCGCTCGCTGTCGAGGCGCAGGTCGATGAGGGTGGCGTCGACGCCGATGAAGGGGATGACGAGGCGGGTCGCACGGGAGCGGGGCAGGGGGCGGGGCGCGGCCGGGCGCTTGGCCGCCTCCTCCTTGTCCGCGGGGCTCGGGGGTGGTGGGGAGGGGCTGTTGGCCGCGCTTTCGGGCGGGGTCCGCGTTTCGGAGGGAGCGGGTTGCCGGGGCGACGCCTCGCGGGCGGCGGCGCCCGCGTCCGTGGCGCCGGGGCGGGAGTCGGCGCCCGCCCCGCCGGCACCGGAACCGGTGCCGGCGGATCGGACCTCGGAGGCCTCGGGGGAGCCCGGAGCGGCCGTATCCACTCCGGGCCGCTCGTGGTCGCACCGGACGCCGACCACCACCAGCGCGGCGGCCAGTACGGCCGTCCTCGTCAGACGGTAGGCGCGCCTCCGGTACCAGGGCCTGCGTCGCCTCCTACGCGCCATGCGTACGACGACGGAGCCGGAACCACATCACCCCGCCCACCGCGGCCAGGCCGACGACGCCGGCACCGGCGACCGTGGTGAACGCCTCGTCGCGAGCGATCCCGCCGCCACCGGCCGGCGGACCGCCCTGCGGGCCGGGCGAGGGCGTCGACATCGAGGACCGGCAGTCGACCGTGAAGCTCTTCTCCCGCTCGGGGGCCGTGGCGCCCGGGTACGTCCAGTAGAGCCGGTACTGCCCGTCGGGCAGCGTCAGGTCCGCGGAGTGACCGGCGCCGTTCGCCAGGTTGATGGTCCCGGTGAGCCCGGCAGCTCCGCCGACCGGGGGTTCGGCCGCGATGCGGTAGGTGGCGCTCGTCACCTCTTCGAAGTTGAGCGCGTCGAGGTAGAACCGGCAGACCCGCGGCTCGTCGATCGCGTCTCCGTACGGCGTGCGCGCGACCCCGTCCCACGGTGCCGTGTGGATCTTGATGGTGGCATTCTCCTGGGCGCCCGCCGTCGGCAGCCCCGTGAGCGGCGTGAGCGCGGCAGTGAGCGCCGTGACGGCGGCGATACGCAGTCCGGCGCGGCGTGGAAGAGGCGTGGTGGGCATGCGAGTCCTCCGAGTCAGACGATTTTCGTACAAATAGCCCTTTGCCTGACTCTCTTTCACATGCGCGCGACGAATCGGGGGAGCATCGCCCTACGACCCGTCAGATACCACTCTTTCGCCCCAATGCCGGTCTGGCGCCGCCCCGCTCGCCGGCGTCCTCCGACTCCCCCACCGGCCTTGTGCGCGCCCGCAGCGCGACCCCCGCCGACAGCAGCAACAGCGCTCCCAGCATCACGAACGGCGCCGCCACGCCCGCGAGGCCCGCGATCAGGCCCGCCGACGCGGGCGCGGCGACCTGTCCGAGGCGGTTGCCGGTCAGCCGCAGGGCGAGGGCCGTGGAGCGGGCACCGTCGGGGGACGCCTGGACGACCGTCGTCATGGACAGCGGCTGTCCGACGCCGAGGCAGAAGCCGAGCAGGGCCAGGATCAGGGCCAGCGCCCACACCGGCACCGGCAGCGCGATCCCGGCGCAGAGCAAGGCCGCCAGCAGACAGGTCACGGTCAGCAGCAGGGTCCGGCCGAGGAGCCGCAGCAGGGGCGTCAGGACCAGGCGGCAGGCGATGGTGGCCGCCGCGCGCAGGCTGAGCAGGAGGCCGATCACGGACGGAGCGATGCCCCGGTGCTCGCCGACCACCGGGAGGTAGGCCGTGAGGATGTCGGTCGCGGACAGCACGGCGAGGCTGATGAAGATGCCGGCGGGCACACCCCGGGCGCGCAGGATGCGCCGGACGGGGACGCGTTCGCCCCGGTCCTTGCCGGACCCGGCCGTCGTACGGCTCTCTATGCGCCACAGCGAGGTCAGCGCGACAGCGCCGCCCGCGCCCGCCACCAGCAGGGCGAGGGCGCTGGTCCCCGCCATGTCCCGGCCGCCGATCAGCGCGCCCGCGGCGACCGGGCCGATCAGCTGGCCGAGCGAGGCGCCGATCGTGAAGTGGCCGAAGTTGCGGTCCTGTTCGTGCGGGGCGGACTGGCGGGCCACGAGCGACTGGGCGCCGATGACGAAGCAGAGGTGGCCGAGGCCCATGACCCCGCTCCAGATCGCCATCGCCCACAGGGAGTCCGCGAGGCCGCTCATGGCGCAGCCGCCGGAAATCAGGACGACGCCGACGGGCAGCAGCGGCGCACACCGGCCGTGGTCGGTGCGGCGGCCCAGGGGGACGGCGACGAAGAGCGGCAGCAGGGCGTACACACCCGCGATCACGCCGATCGCCCGCTCGTCGGCGCCCAGCGCGAGGGCCCGGTAGGAGACGGCGGGCCGGGCCATCGACACCGCCCCCTGCGCGAAGCTGAAGGCGATGACGAGGCGGAGCAGCCAGCCGCGGTTCCCACCGGGCGCCATGATCGTGTTCCTCCAGAGGCCGGGATTACCGGAGCCAGGGAGCCCCGGAAGGGTGCTTGCGCGCGGGATCAGATGATTCCGAAGAGGATTCCCGCCGCGAGGATGATGAGGCAGGTGAGCGCCGCCCACTTCACCACGAACTTGGTGTGGTCGCCGAACTCCACCTTGGCCATACCGACCAGGACGTACACGGCCGGGACGAGCGGGCTCGACATGTGCAGCGGCTGGCCGACCAGGGAGGCGCGGGCCATCTCCAGCGGGGTGACGCCGTGCGCCGCGCCGGCCTCGGCGAGCACCGGCAGGACGCCGAAGTAGAAGCCGTCGTTCGACATGAAGTAGGTGAGCGGGAGGCTCAGGACGCCGGTGACCAGGGCCATGTGCGGGCCCATGCCCTCGGGGATGACGTCCACCATCCACTTGGCCATGTGGTCCACCATGCCGGTGCCCTGGAGGACGCCGGTGAAGACGGCGGCGGCGAAGACCATGCCGGAGACGTTGAGGACGTTGTCGGCGTGGGCGGCGAGGCGGGCCTTCTGGTCCGGGATGTGCGGGAAGTTGACCGTCAGGGCGAGCGCGGCGCCGAGCAGGAACAGCACCGGGATCGGCAGCCACTCCATGATCATGGCGGTCAGCAGGGCGCCCGTGAGCAGCGCGTTGAACCAGTACAGCTTGGGACGCAGCGTGGTCCGGTTCGGGTCGAGGACCTGGAAGCGCTCCGCGTCGCCGTCCTCGTCGTCGCTCTCGGCGTCCGTGCCGGAGCCGGCGCCGCCGGTGGCCTTGCCCGTGCCGGAAGCACCGGAACCGGACCCGGCGCCGACGAGAACCGTCTCGGTCTCCTCGGCCTTCTCCTCGACCAGGACCTGGTCCAGCGTGAGCACACCCAGGCGCTTGCGCTCGCGCAGGCCGAGGAAGTACGCGAGGACGAAGACGGCCACCAGGCCGACGGCGAGGGCCGGGATCATCGGGACGAAGATGTCACTGGCGTCGAGCTTGAGCGCGGTGGCGGCGCGGGCGGTCGGGCCGCCCCACGGCAGCGTGTTCATCACGCCGTTGGCCATCGCGGCGACACCGGTCATCACGACCAGGCTCATCTTCAGGCGCTTGTACAGCGGGTACATCGCCGAGACGGTGATCATGAAGGTGGTCGAGCCGTCGCCGTCGAGCGAGACGATCGCGGCGAGGATCGCCGTGCCGACCACGATCCGCATCGGGTCGGCCTTGCAGAACTTCAGGATTCCCCGAACGATCGGGTCGAAGAGGCCGACATCGATCATCACACCGAAGTAGACGATCGCGAACATGAGCATCGCCGCGGTGGGGGCGAGGTCGGTGACGCCGTCGAGGACGTAGTCACCGAGCTTGGCGCCCTTCCCGACGAAGACGCAGAACAGTGCCGGAATCAACACGAGCGCCGCGATCGGCGACATCTTCTTCATCATGATCAGGACCAGGAAGGTCGCGATCATGGCGAAGCCAAGGATGGTCAGCATGAGTGGATACCTAACGTTCGCCCTTGAACGACCCACCAGGGCCGGCGGTGCGTTGACGTTAGGTCCCGTCAAGCGGCGTTAACAAGACGTTGACATGCGAGCAATAAGCGCAAAACTGCTGGTCACAGCTTTGCACTGCTCACAGCGCTGCCACGGTGGCCTGTTTTGCTCAGGTCTGCTGCGCCGATGTCCGCGCCGTCACCCCGCCGACTGCCTTTCTGCTGGGGGTCCGGGGGTCGTCCCCCGGGACAAGCAGCACGGGTATCCCGTTGAGGACCGCGTTGCCCGAGAGCGGGTCGAGCAGGCTGCCGTCGAGGAGCTGGTTGACGTTGACGCCGGGGTCCTTCAGCGCATGGTTCAGCCGGGTGCCGGGGCGGTTGTGGCCCCAGCCGTGCGGCAGGCTGACGACCCCGGGGCGGACCGCGTCGGTGACCTCGGCCTCCGTGACCACCTCTCCGCCGGCGCCCTTCACGCGGACGGGCGCCCCGTCCCGCAGCCCCAGCCGCTCGGCGTCCTCGGGGTGGATGTGCAGCGTGCAGCGGTTGGTGCCGCCGGTGAGCGCGGGCACGTTGTGCATCCAGCTGTTGTTGGAGCGCAGATGGCGGCGGCCGACCAGGACGAGCCCGTCGGTGCGCTCGCGCAGGGCCGCCCGCAGGCGGGGCAGGTCGTCGGCGATGGGCCGCGGCAGCAGCTCCACCTTGCCGCTGACGGTCTTCAGGGGCTGCGGCAGCCGGGACTGCAGCGGGCCGAGGTCGATGCCGTGCGGATGCGCGAGCAGCTTCTCCAGGGTGAGGCCGTCCGGTCGTACGCCGAAGCCGTCGCCGTACGGGCCGAGGCGCAGCATCATGTCGAGGCGCCGCTCGGGGCCGTTCACGCCGGTGAGTTGCGCGGCGAGTTCCTTCGGATCGCGGCCGTGGACCGGGGAGTGCGGCTCCTTGACCGCCTTGCCGAGGGTCTGGTCGATGACCAGCGTGTCGACGGCGGCCGGGTCGGCGCCGTGCATGCCCGTCGCGGCCAGGATCAGCCGGGCCAGGATCTCCGCCTCGGCCATCCGGCCCGGCTCCAGCGGGACGGCGGGGCGGGTGTAGCGGACCTGGTTGCGGACGGCGAGGGTGTTGAAGGCGAAGTCGTGGTGCGGGCTCTGCGAGGGCGGGGGCGGCGGGAGCACGACGTGGGCGTGGCGCGAGGTCTCGTTGAGGTACGGGTCGACGCTGACCATGAAGTCGAGCGAGTCGAGGGCCTTGTCGAGGCGGTCGCCGTCGGGGGACGACAGGACCGGGTTGGCGGCGACCGCGATGAGCGCCCGGACCGGCTCGCCCTCCTCGGTGGCCGTGTCGATCTCCTCGGCGAGCGCGGACAGCGGCAGCTCCCCCTTGGCCTCGGGGTGCCCGCTCACCCGCGACTGCCAGCGCCCGAGCGAGAAGCCGTGTCCGGGTCCTGCGGGGCGGGGCGTCTTGTCGGTGGCCGCCTGCGGGAAGAGGGCGCCGCCGGGGCGGTCGAGGTTGCCGGTGAGGATGTTGAGGACGTCGACGAGCCAGCTGGCCAGGGTGCCGTGCGGGACGGTGCAGCTGCCGATGCGGCCGTAGACGGCGGCGGTGGGAGCCACGGCCAGCTCGCGGGCGAGGACGCGGATGGTGCCGGCGTCCACGTCGCAGGCGTCCGCCACGGCTTCGGGGGTGAAATCCCGTACGGCGTCGGGGAGTTCGTCGAGCCCCTGGAGGTGCGGTGCCGACTCACCGGGAGCCACGAGCCCTTCCTCGAAGAGGACGGACGCCATCGCCGCGAGGAGCAGCGCGTCGGTGCCGGGCCGGATCGCGATGTGCCGGTCGGCGAGCTTGGCGGTGCGGGTGCGGCGCGGGTCGATGACGGTGAGGGTGCCGCCGCGGGCCTTGAGTGCCTTCAGCTTGCCCGGGAAGTCGGGGGCGGTGCACAGGCTGCCGTTGGACTCGAGGGGGTTGGCGCCGATGAGGAGCAGATGGTCGGTGTGGTCCAGATCCGGCACCGGGATCGCGAGGGCGTCGCCGTAGAGCAGGCCGCTGGAGACGTGCTTGGGCATCTGGTCGACCGTTGAGGCGGTGAAGATGCTGCGGGTGCGCAGGCCGGCGAGCAGGACCGGCGGGTAGAGCGCGCCGGCCACGGTGTGCACGTTGGGGTTGCCGAGCACGACGCCCACCGAGTTCGGCCCGTACCGCTCGACGACCGCCCGGACACCGGCGGCGACCGCGTCGAAGGCCTCCTCCCAGGTGGCCTCGCGCAGCTCGCCGTCCTTGCGCACCAGCGGGGTGCGCAGCCGGTCGGGGTCACCGTCGACGGCCCCGAAGGAGGCGCCCTTGGGGCAGATGAACCCCTGGCTGAACACGTCGTCGCGGTCACCGCGGGCACCGGTGACCGCGGTCCCCTCGATGGTGAGCGTCAGGCCGCAGGTGGCCTCGCACAGGGGGCAGATGCGCAGTGCGGTGCGGGACACGGGTCCTCCCGGGGTGGCGACGGCGGTGGCGCGCGGGTGAGGCAGAGCATACCGACCGGTATGCACGGAGGGGAGTCCCCTCCGGGGATGAGGTCGGAAATTCGCGAGCCGTCGGCCCGCCGGACGGCCGGGCGTCTCGGTCCGGTGGCCGCGTCAGCCCGCCGGACCGTCGGCCCTGCTCCCGACAGGGCTGCCGGTGCGGCGCCTGAGCGAGGCCGTCAGTCCAGGACCCGCGCCAGATACGCCCGCAGCATCTCCCGCGCCTCCTCGATGATCCGTTCGTCGCCCTCCGGGGCCACTCGGAACGAGAGGTGGACCAGGGTGTCGGCGGTTTCGACGGCGATGAGGAAGGTGCGGCGGAGGTCCTCGTCGGGTTCGCGGCCGAGGTAGCCGGAGAGCAGGTCGGTGAGGGCGTCGGCGACGCGGTGGTTGGGCTCGCCGCGGGTGCCGACGGGGATCTGGTTGCCGAAGTCGACGAGGGAGAAGCCGGGCGCGGTGCGCTTCATGGCGATGTACTCGTCGAGCACGGCGTCCATCGCCGCACGCCAGCCCCCGTCGTCGGCCTCCTTGAGGCGCTCGGTGACACGAGCGGTGTAGCGCTCCAGGTTGCGCTGGGCCAGGGCGTCGGCCATCTGGCGCTTGTTGCCGAAGAACCGGTAGACCGAGCCGATGGGGACACCGGCACGCTGGGCGACGGCCCGAGTGCTCAGGTCGTCGTAGCCGACCTCGTCGAGGAGGTCGGCGCAGGCGTCCAGGATCCTGGTGAGCCGTTCGGCGCTGCGCCGCTGCACAGGCGCCCGGCGAAGCGTGTCTGGGTGGGGCACGGTCTTCATGATGCCTTTCCGCCTCGGTCCGGTGAACCTCGACCCCCTGTACGGAAGCGGGTACCCGGCGCGCTCAGTGCCGCGGCGGACGCTGTCGACGTCGGCACCGGTGCCAGGGCCGTCTCCGCCTCCGATGCCGTGATGTCGGCCGTGCTCTCGACGGGGCCGTCGTCCACGGCCCACACCGTGCCGTCGTCCGCGTACAGCCGGACGGTGACCTGGTGGGTGCCGCGCGGGACGAGTTCCGCCGCGAGACGGTGGTCGGGGCCGCGCAGCCTGGCGACGAGACGGTCGTCGACGTAGAGGTACGCGAGCCCGCGGCCGGCGACCGCCCGCGCCGGGGCACCGGCGGGCGAGAAGCGGAAGTTGCGGACCGTCAGCCGTACGTCCCAGCCCCGGTCGCCGCCGTCCGGGTCCGGCTGCACCTCGATGCCGACCTCGGGGGCGTCGCCCTTGCCTACCTCTCGAAAGTGCCGTCCCTGGTCGTCGGTGTCGTCGAGGACCTTGCCCACCGGCGAGGGCGAGACTCCGTCCGCATCCATTTGCCGCGCGTCACCGGAACCGCAGCCCGCGGATCCGGTCAGCAGCAGGACACAGACCGCGAGCGCGGCGAGCAGGCTCCGCGTCCACGACATGCCCGGGAGACTAGAACACCGGTCCGAAAGCCGGATCCCCCTGGAGTCGGGTTCCCGCCCCATTCTCGTCGTCCTCACAGAGGAGGTCCGGCAGATCACTTGCGCCGATGAAATCGCAATCCTACGGTGAAGCATAGGAATCAGATCCAAGGGAGCGATCATGAGCGATGGGGGTACCTCCCGCGCGAGCGTGTTCGAGCGTGAGGGAGCGCGGAAGACCGCGGAAGGGCTGACCTACCTCTCCGGTTTCGGCAACGAGCACAGTTCGGAGGCGGTGTCCGGCGCCCTTCCCGAGGGCCGGAACTCACCCCAGCGGGCCCCGCTGGGGCTGTACGCGGAGCAGCTGAGCGGTTCGGCGTTCACCGAGCCGAGAGCCCACAACCGCCGCTCGTGGCTGTACCGCATCCGCCCGTCAGCGGCCCACCCGGCGTTCACACGCACCGACAACGCCGCGATCCGCACGGCGCCCTTCACCCAGTCGGAGCCGGACCCGAACCGGCTGCGCTGGAACCCGCTGCCCGAGCCCGCCCCCGGAACCGACTTCCTGGCCGGCCTGTGGACCCTGGGCGGCAACGGCGACGCCACCCAGCGCACCGGCATGGCCGTGCACCTGTATCACGCCACCTCCTCGATGGATCGCGTCTTCAGCGACGCCGACGGCGAGCTGCTGATCGTGCCGGAGCAGGGCGGGCTGCTGCTGCGCACGGAGTTCGGGCTGCTGCATGTGGAGCCGGGACATGTGGCACTGATTCCGCGTGGGGTGCGCTTCCGTGTGGAGCTGCTGGACGCCTCCGCCCGCGGCTATGTGTGCGAGAACTACGGGGCGCCCTTCCACCTCCCCGACCTCGGCCCGATCGGCGCCAACGGCCTCGCGAACGCACGGGACTTCAAGGCGCCGGTGGCCGCGTACGAGGACGTCGAGGGCCCGGTGGAGGTGGTGAACAAGTTCTGCGGCAACCTCTGGACGGCCACGTACGACCACTCCCCGCTCGACGTGGTCGCCTGGCACGGCAACCATGTGCCGTACATCTATGACCTGCGCCGTTTCAATGTGATCGGCACCATCTCCTACGACCACCCCGACCCGTCGATCTTCACGGTGCTGACGTCCCCGTCGGACACACCGGGCCTCGCGGGCGTCGACTTCGTCGTGTTCGCCCCGCGCTGGCTGGTCGGCGAGGACACCTTCCGGCCGCCGTACTTCCACCGGAACGTGATGAGCGAGTACATGGGCCTCATCGAGGGCGCCTACGACGCGAAGGCGGAGGGCTTTGTGCCCGGCGGCGGGTCGCTGCACAACATGATGTCGGCGCACGGCCCGGACCGGGAGACGTTCGACCGGGCGAGCGCGGCCGAGCTCAAGCCGCAGAAGATCGACGACGGTCTGGCCTTCATGTTCGAGACGCGCTGGCCGGTCACCCTGACCCCGCACGCGGCCGGCGCCGAGCACCTGCAGGAGCGCTACGACGACGTGTGGCACGGCATGGAGCGGCACTTCCGCCCCTTGCAGTAAAGATCCCCGACCGGTACGGATGGCCCCGTGACCTCCTTCGCCCCGGACTCCATCGTCCTGAACCGCAAACTGCCGCTCTGGTACCAGGTGTCGCAGTCACTGCGCGCCTCGATACTGGGCCGCCGGCCGCAGGACCCGCTGCGCCTGCCCACCGAGGAGCAGTTGGCGGAGCACTACGGCGTGAGCGTGCTGACCATGCGGCAGGCGCTGAAGGAGCTGGAGGACGAGGGCCTGATCACGCGCCACCGCAGACGCGGCACCTTCATCGAGCCGGACGCCCTCCCGGGTGCCCCCGTGCGGCTGCTCGGCTCGGTGGACGCGATCGTGGCCCAGCAGTCCGGCATGGTCACGGAGCTGCTGGACCACGGCCCGGCACCCGTGCCCGCCGAAGTCGCCGAGTTCTTCCCGGATGTCGACGAGGTGGCGACGTACCACCGTCTGCGCAGTGAGGAGAAGTCGGGCGAGCCGACCAACCACGCCCGCAACTACGTCCGCCCCGAACTGGCCGCGCGCATCGACCTGGACGACCTCGTGCGCTGGCCGATGACCAAGGTGCTGCGGGACGTCGTCGGGGCGGACATCAGCCGCATCACGGACACGGTGGAGGCCCGGCTGGCCGACCCGGAGACGGCGCGACTGCTGCAAGTCCCGCTGCTGAGCCCGATCCTGCACTACACGGGCGTGACGTACGACGCGCAGGGGCGTGTCCTCGACGCCGCGGTCATCCACTACCGCGGCGACCGCTTCTCCTTCACGGTGACCCTGGACGCCACCTGACCCATGTGTCGTAGCCAGGTCGTACGATGCCCAGCGTGACGCACGACGACGCTCCGCTGCTGGCGGACCTCATGCCGTGGTCCGTCGCACCGCCGCGGCTCGGCCGGGGGTGGCCGACGGGCCCCGACGCGGCGTCCCTGAAGGCCCGCTGGGACGCCTTCGTGAAGGCCGAGGGCCCGGACCGGGACGCCCTGCTGGAGCCGACGCGCTCCCGCACCCTGCACTCGGCGGTCGGACAGCTGCCCGGCCACTCCACCGGCACGGAGAAGCTGATCCGCGCCTCGGGCCCCTGCCCGGAGCCGGTACGGGTGCTGCACGCCGCGTTCGACGAGCAGTGGCTGATCCCCGACCACCGTCTGATCGACGCGGCCCGCCCCGAACTGTGGCGGGTGGCGGACGAGCGGCAGGTCTTCGTGCTGGAGACCGCCGACTCCCCGCTGCTGGCGACCTCACTGCTGCCGCTGCTGCGCCCGGGCCGCGTCCGCCCGCTGTACCGCCGTCCCGGAGGCGTGGAAGCCAACCTGGCGCCGGGCCTGCTGCGCCACCTCGCCTCCCGGCTGGGCCACTCCCCGGCGCCGTCGGACGTGCTCGCCTGGATCCTCGCCGCCGCCCGCCCCGACTTCACCGTCCCGCTCACGCGGGACCCCGGACTCTGGGCACGCGGCGTCGAGTCGGGCCACCGCATGCTGTGGCTGATGCGCCGCGACGGCGACCGCCCGAAGCTTCCCGGCGGCCGTCGCCCCTACGTCCGCGCCCCGCTCCCGGCCCGCCCCCTGACCCTGCACTACGACCGTGACGAGGAGACGCTGCACCTCGACGAGGGCCGCATCTCCCCCGTGCCACCGGAGGCCTGGGACTTCGAGCTGGCCGGCGCGAGGGTTCTGGAGCAGTGGTTCACCGCCCGGGTCATGGAGCCCGAGCCGGGCACACTGGCGGCGATCCGCCCGGCGACCTGGCCGCAGGGGTGGACGTCGGAGCTGCTGGAACTGATCACGGTCCTGGCCTTGCTGGCAGAACTCCCGCCGTTCCACGAGGAGTTGGTCTCCGCCATCACGGCAACCGACCTCCACAAGGCCCGGGTCCTGCCGGTCCCTGGGCCGGCCCGCAGGCCGGCGTCGGTGCTGGACGGGCACGAGGAGGGGCCGGAGGGGCAACTCGCGCTGATCTAACGCGGGTCGGGGTCGAAGGCGTCCAGCACCCGTTCGAGCGCCCTTGTGAACACCGCCTCCAGATCGATCGGCCCGCTGTCCGCCATGAAGGCCGCGGCGAGGCGCGGATACCTGCCGGTGGCGACCTGGCTGCCGAGGTAGGCGATGCGGACCGCGTTCTCCTCCTCCTCGGACCAGGGCATGGCACGGGTGCGCTCGGCGGTGGCGATCTCGTTCGCGGTGTACGTCGTCACGACGCCGTTGAGCAGCGCGACCAGTTCCATCTTCACGCTGTACGCGACGTCGAGCGGTTCGAGACAGGCCAGGCAGTGCTCCAGGTAGCGCAGGGTGTTGGGGCTGAAGCCGTACACCCCCGACATCAGACGCGGCACCCAGGTATGGCGGTGCATGATGGCCCGGGTCTCCTGCGCGTTGCGGATCATGTCGGCACGCCAGTCGCCCGAGGGCTCCCGGATGTCGTGCTCGGCACCGATCGCGTCGATCATCAGCTCGTACAGGTCCTCCTTACGGGGGACGTAGTTGTACAGCGACATCGTGCCGCAGCCCAGCTCGGCCGCGACATGCCGCATGGACACGGCATCCAGCCCACCGGTGTCGGCGATCCGCACCGCCGCAGCCGCGATGTCCGCCCGCGTGAACGCGGGCCTGGGGCCACGCCCGGTCCGCTCCGGACGCGCCCAGATCACCTGTGGTTCGGCCGCCTTGCCCGCCATCGATCATCACCTCGGCCACCATCCTAGTTACGTACAGCGTACGTAGTGCGCTATGGTCGACCCATGACTTCTACGTACGCTGTACTTAGTGAAGGCATGGAGAAGCGATTCGGTGAGGTCCACGCCCTGCGCGGACTCGATCTGGCCGTCGCACAGGGCACCGTCTGCGGCCTCCTCGGCCCGAACGGCGCGGGCAAGACGACGGCCGTACGGCTCCTCACCACGCTGCTGCGCCCGGACGCCGGGTCGGCCCGGGTCGCCGGGCACGATTTGCTGCGCGATCCGGCGGCCGTCCGCCGCAGCATCGGCGTCACCGGCCAGTACGCGTCGGTCGACGGCGAGCTCACCGGCCGCCAGAACCTCCGGCTGTTCGCCCGGCTGCACCGGGTGCGCGGGCCGGCCGAGCGGGCCGGCGAGCTCCTGGACCGCTTCGGGCTCGCCGAGGCGGCCGACCGCCCGGCGTCCACGTACTCGGGCGGGATGCGGCGCCGCCTCGATCTGGCGGCGAGCCTCGTGCGCCGCCCCGACGTGCTGTTCCTGGACGAGCCCACGACCGGTCTCGACCCCGCCAGCCGCAACCGGATCTGGGACGCGGTGCGGGAGCTGACCGCCGAGGGCACGACCGTGCTGCTGACCACGCAGTATCTGGAGGAGGCCGACCAACTCGCCGACGACATCGCCCTGGTGGACCGGGGGCGGGTCGCACACTCGGGCTCGCCGGCGCAGTTCAAGTCGGCCATCGGGGCACATGTCGAGGTCGTCGTCACCGACGCGGACGTCATGGTGAAGGCGGCGGCCGTGCTGGACCAACTCACGGGAGCCGAGCCGTCGTTCGATCACGAACGGCGGTCCGTCGCCGCGGTCACCCGGGACGCCACCCTCACGCTCCCCCGTCTGGTGCGCGAACTCGACGCGGCGGGCGTGCCATTGCTGGACGCGAGCCTCAAACCGCCGACGCTCGACGACGTGTTCCTGCAACTCACCCAGGAACCCCAGGAAGCCCAGGAAGCCCAGGAAGAGGAGCGTGCGGCATGAGCACCCTGGCGTACGACGGCGGCGCGATGCTGGGCCGGCAGCTGCGGCGGCTCCGCAACAACCCGGGTCTGCTGATCCTGACCCAGACCATGCCGATCACCATGCTGCTGTTCTTCGGCTACGTCCTCGGCAGCGCGCTGGCCATGCCTGGCGCCGAGTACCGGTCCTTCCTGGTGCCGGGCCTGCTGGTGGCGACCGCGGCCAACGGGCTCATGACCGGCATGTTCCAGGCCGCCCAGGACACCCACCGCGGCGTGATGGACCGCCTGCGGACGCTGCCGGTGAACCGGGCCGCCGTGCCGTTGGGCCAGGCGGCCGCGGATCTGCTGGTGACGGCCGCCGGGACGGTGCCGTTCCTGCTGGTCGGGCTCGCGGTGGGCTGGCGGATCGAGGGGTCCGCGCTCGAAGCGGCGGGCGCGGTGGGGCTGTTGCTGCTGTTCCGGTTCGCGACGACGTGGATCGGGATCTTCCTGGGGCTGCTGACCCGCAACGAGGAGGCCGCCGGTCAGCTGGGCGGGGCGACCTTCATCCTGCCGCTGCTGTCCAACGCGTACATCCCGACCGACGGCCTGCCGGGCTGGCTGCGCACCCTCGCCGAGTGGAATCCGATCAGCGCGGTCACCACGGCCCTGCGGGACCTCTTCGGCAACGCGCCGGTGCCGGACGGTGCCGCCTGGCCGGTCGCGCATCCGGTCGCCGGGTCGCTGGCCTGGTGTGCGGTGCTCATAGCGGTGTTCGCACCGCTCGCGGTACGCCGGTGTGCGCGCGGGGAGCGGTGACGTCCGGCGGCTGAATGACGCGACGACCGCGTCGGCGGCCCGGTGGGGCGCCGGCGCGGTCGTCGGCTTGTGCAGGGTGGCCCGTCAACGTCCGTACGAGACCGAGGTGTTACGTGGGGCGGACGTGGGCCGAGGAGCGGGGTGGGTGGAGTTCGGGGTTGGGCCCGCGCCGGGGTAGCACTCCGAGGCGCCGCTGCGCGCCGTGGGGATGACGGCGGCGACACCGGGTCGGAGCGGTTGCCGAGCGCGGGCTTTCCAAGGTCGTTCGGGGAACGCCGGTGTGAGTCAGCGCCCGCCGAACAGCGAACGACGCAGTCGGCGCAGCGGGGCGAAGAGCGAGACACGGCGGACCCGCGCACCCCGGTCGCTGCGCGCGTGCGTGGTGTCACGACTGGTCAGCTCAAGCATCAGCGAGGTCGCTTCGGCCGCCTCCGTCTGCGGCACGGCGGGACCCGCCAGCACCGAGAGATGGCGGTCGAGGCGCGAACTGGTCGCACCGCTCCCGCAGGTGATCGCAGGGACCCTGGCCCTGCTGCGCACTGTTATCTGATCCATGTCACTCCCCACCCGTACGAGTCCACCCGGCCCGGGCAGGTTAACCCTATCGCCCCGGTGAGGCACTCGTGTATCGCGGTCACAGGATTCACCTTCCCCGTAAGGGTGTTGACGACTCGTCCGTGATTACTCTCCGAATCCAACCGATTTCAGGGCGAGTTGGACAACGGGCTGGCTGGTGGGCTGCGGAGACCCTCCGTCCGGCTCCACCGTCACAGCCAGTGACGTCGCCGACTTGTCGAGACCGGACGCCGACAAGGGCGTGTCGCCGTCGAAGAGCCCGAGGGAGCGTGGTTGCACATCGGGGCGCATCTGCCAGAGCTGGTGCACCCGGCCGCTCGGCAGATCGCCGTAGCCGCTCAGAGTGACGATCGCGCGCCCCTTCGATACGGAGGCGACCACTCCGATCGTCCGCCCCTCAGCGTCCTCGCCGGAGGTCGCCCGGGCATCGGGGGCGGCGAGAACGTTAGCGATCTCACTTGCCCGCGCACGCTGGGCGTCCAGTTGCTCCTGCGTCCTGGTCGCCTGGACGGCGAAGAGGGACGCGACGACGAGGGCCGCGGCGGCCGTGAGGGTGGCGAACGGCGCCAGCAAGGGGCGCGTCCTGGTCGCACGGGTGCGCGGCGGCGGCTGGTTCCCCCACACATGCGGCGGCAGCTGGCCGGCACGCGCGCGTGCCGGCTCCCGGCCGGCTTCCCGCCCGGCGGACTCCTGCGGAGTCGTCCGTACGGCGGCCAGCACCCGGTCGCGCATCGCGGCGGGCGGCGCGGCGGCCGTCGACCAGGCGAGGCGCACGGCGTCCTCGGACAGAGTGCGCACCTCGGCGGCGCAGAGGGCACAGTTCCTCAGGTGCTTCTCGAAGCGGTACCGCTCGCCGGGTTCCAGGGCGTCGAGGGCGTAGGGGGCGGCGAGGGAGTGCAGGTCCCCGCGCCGGAGCAGTCGGTCGACGAAGCTCACGCGACACCTCCCAGGCACTTGCGCAGCTGGGTGAGTCCGTCGCGCATCCGGGTCTTGACCGTGCCGAGCGGCAGGGAGAGCCGCTCGGCCACTTCACGGTATGTGTAGCCGTCGTAGTAGGCGAGGGTGACGGACTGACGCTGCAGTGCCGTGAGCCGTTCCAGGCAGCGCCGCACCCACTCGCGTTCGAGGCCGGCCTCGACCTCCTCGGCGACCTGGTCGAACGCGGGGTGGTTCGCGCGCAGTGCCTCGCGCTGCTCGCGCTCGCCGGCCGCGCGGGCGCTGCGCACCCGGTCGACGGCGCGGCGGTGGGCGACGGTGAGGATCCACGACAGGGCACTGCCCCGGCCCGGGTCGAACTTCGCGGCGGAACGCCACAGTTCGAGCAGCACCTCCTGCGCCACCTCCTCCGACTGGGCGGGGTCGCGCACGACCCGCCGTACGAGCCCGAACACCGGCCCGGAGACCAGCCCGTACAGCTCCTCGAACGCCTTCTGGTCCCCGCCCGCCACGAGCACCAGCAGCTCGTCCGCCTCCAACTCGTCTCCCCCTCCAGCCAGACCGCATCTCGGCCGTCTTGTCCCACGAGGTATTCGCAACGAACACACCTCCGGATGGGGTTACGGATCAACGGACCGAAAAAGCGGGTCGAGCAGCCGAAAAATTTGTTTCGAGATCGACCAATCCGGCCCGCCCCCGGCTCCGAATCCCGGTGCGTCAGGCAAGTTGGCACTGAGGACGGACGGCATGACACCTAATTCCAGGAGCGGTGCGGGACGCAAGGGCCTTGCGACCCTCGTGTGCGGTGCGCTGGCCGCCGGGGGGCTCGCAGCCGCCGGCGTGACCGCGCTGGAACCGGGGGCGGCCTCCGCCTCCAGCCACCGCGAGGCCCCGCTGATCTCGGGGACTCCGCAGTACGACAACACGGACGTGTACGCGTTCGTCAGCCCGGACAAGCCGGACACGACGACGATCGTCGCGAACTGGATACCGTTCGAGGAGCCCGCCGGCGGACCGAACTTCTTCACGTTCGCCGAGGACGCCCAGTACGACATCCACATCGACAACAACGGTGACGCGCAGGGCGAGCTGCTGTACCGCTTCACCTTCAAGACGCACGTCAAGAACAAGAAGACGTTCCTGTACAACACGGGTCCGGTCGAGAGTCTGGACGACCCCGACCTCAACATCACACAGACGTACGACGTCGAGCTGCTGAAGCTCAAGGACCAGCACCTGGTGGCGAAGACGAAGGTCGCCAACGACGTACCGGTGGCGCCGTCGAACGTCGGCAAGGCGTCGATGCCGGACTACGCCAAGCTGCGCGAACAGGCCGTGCACAAGCTCGCGGGCGACGCCACTTCGTTCGCCGGGCAGGCCGACGACCCGTTCTTCCTGGACCTGCGCGTCTTCGACCTGCTGTACGGCGGGAACCTCTCCGAGGTCGGCAACGACACGCTCAAGGGCTACAACGTCAACTCCATCGCCCTGCAGGTCCCGAGCCACATGATCGCCGAGTCGGGGGACCAGCCGATCGTCGGCATCTGGTCGACGACCCAGCGCAAGAACGCGCAGGGCCACTTCGAGCAGGTCTCGCGCCTGGGCAGCCCGCTGGTCAACGAGGTCGTCAACCCCATCAAGGACAAGGACAAGTTCAATGCGTCCGCGCCCTGGGAGGACGCCCAGTTCCTGAAGAACGTCACCAACCCGGAGCTGCCGAAGCTCATCGAGGCGATCTACAAGATCCCGGCGCCCGACGAGCCGCGCAACGACCTCGTCGACGTCTTCCTCAAGGGCGTGAAGGGCCTCAACCAGCCCCCGCACGTCACGCCTTCGGAGATGCTGCGCCTGAACACCTCGATCAAGCCGACCGCCGAACCCAAGCGGCTCGGTGTCCTCGACGGCGACAACGCCGGCTTCCCGAACGGCCGTCGCCTCACCGACGACGTGATCGACGCCTCGCTCCAGGTCGTCGAGGGTGAACTGCTCGGCGCCAAGAACGACCTGGGCGACGCCGTAGACAAGAACGACAAGGACTTCGAGAAGGCCTTCCCGTACGTCGCCCTCCCGACCGAGGGTTCCCGCGGCCCGCTCGCCAAGGGCACGGACGGTGAGACGGACGTTCGCAGCCAGCTCGGCGACGCGCTGCAGCCGGCCGGGGCCTCCGGCGGCACCGACATGAAGCTGATCGCCGGATCAGCGGGCGCCGGAGCGTTGGGCATCCTGCTGATCGGCGCGGCGCTGATGTGGTGGCGGCGTATGCGGGACCGGGCGTACTAGGCCCTCCCCGGAAAGCCGGGAACGGCAGTTCGCCGACCGGCCCTCAACTGGCGCGGCCCGCGCAGTATTCATCCCCCACGGCGCGGGCCGCGCCGCCGCACGTGACAACGGACGTCGTTGAAAAGCCAATTGAGGAGAGGGCATGGCCCCGCGTACGAACGACAGCGCGCCGGAGAACGAGGAGCAGCGCGTGGCCGCCGTGCGGCGGGCACGGCAGGCCTTCCAGCCCGTCCGGCGTTTGAGGACGGGGCCGTTCAGGCCGACGGGGGGCCAGGGGACGGAGTCCCCTGGCGGGGGCGAGACCCGCATAGCCGCACTGCGTCGCGCCGCCGCAGCCGCACGCCGCAGCCGCACGCTCCACCTCGCCGGCTGCGCCACCCTGCTGGCCGTGGCACTCACCGCCGGCTCCATCGCCCTCGGCGCCGCACACGACGACGCAAGCCAGAGCCTCGCCCCGGCGGCGGCAGCGGTGTCGCCGGGCCTCCTCGCCACCGGCGACCTCGACGCCGGCATCTCCTCCCTCCAGGCCCACCTGCGCGACCAGCCGAAGGACTTCGGCAGCTGGGCGACCCTGGGCCTCGCCTACGTCGAGCAGGCCCGCACGAAGGGCGACCCCTCCCGCTACCCCCAGGCCGAGCAGGCCTTCAAGCGCTCACTGGAGCTGGACCCCGACAACGACCAGGCCCTGGCCGGCCGGGCCGCCCTCGCCGCCGCGCGCCACGACTTCGAGGACGCCCTGAAGTACGCCGACCAGGCCCTGAAGATCAACCCCTACAGCGAACGCGCCCTGTGCACCCGCATCGACGCCCTCGTCGAACTCGGCCGCTACCCGGACGCCGCCGAGGCCGCGGACACCGCCGACGACCGCCGCCCCGGCGTCCCGGTCTTCACGCGGTACGCGTACGTGCGCGAACTGCGCGGCGACGTGACCACGGCCGAGCGCGTGCTGCAGCAGGCGCTCTCCTCCGCGGTGGCCCCCGGCGACATCGCCTTCGTCGCCACGCAGCTCGGCCAACTCGCCTGGAACCAGGGCGACCACGACTCCGCCCTCACCCACTACGCCCGTGCCCTCGCCGCCGACGAGAACTACGTCCCCGCGCTCGAAGGACGCGCCCGCGCACAGGCCGCGAGCGGTGACAGGGCCGGCGCGATCAAGGGGCTGAAGGAGGTCGTGTCCCGATACCCGCTCCCGGGCCCGCTCGTCGAACTCGGCGAGCTGTACGAGGCGGCCGGCGACCGGACCGAGGCCGACGACCAGTACGCCCTCGTCGACGCCTGGACGGCCCTCGCGCGCGCCAACGGCGTCAACGCCGACCTCGACACCGCCCTCGCGGCGGCCGACCACGGTGACAAGGCGTCCGCCCTGCGCGCCGCCCGCGCCGAGTGGAACCGCCGCCACACCGTGCACACCGCGGACGCCCTCGCCTGGGCACTGCACGTCAACGGCAAGGACGAGGAAGCCCTGCCCTACGCCCGCAGGGCCACGGCCACCGGCTACCGCAGCGCCGCGTTCCTCTACCACCGCGGGATCATCGAGCACGCCACGGGCAACGCCGAGAACGCCCGCAAGCACCTCCGGGCCGCGCTGAATCTGAACCCCGGCTTCTCGCCGCTGGGCGCCGAGGAAGCCCGTACGGCCCTCAAGAACCCCGAGGCGGCCAAGTGACCCTCCGTCGTCGTCCGCTCGCCTCCTGCGCCGCCGTCCTCACGGCGGCCTGCGCGCTCGCGCTGTTCTCCTCCCCTCCCGCGAGCGCGCACCCCCTCGGCAACTTCACCGTCAACCGCTACGACGGCCTCGTCGCCACCCCCGGCGAACTGCGCGTCCATCACGTCGAGGACCTCGCCGAGATCCCGGCGACCCAGGCCGAGCCGGACATCGAGAAGGCGGGCATGACGGCATGGGCCCGGCAGCGGTGCGAGGACGCCGTGCGGGGCAGCGAGGTCACCGTGGACGGCCGTACGGTCGAACTGGCGCTGAACAGCAGCCACGCGCGCGTGCGGCCCGGTCAGGCGGGGCTCGACACCCTGCGCGTCGAGTGCCGGCTGACGGCGCCGCTGCCCGAGAACGCCGGCGACGCCCCGCTCGACCTCGGCTTCCGCGGCGCGGGCGCGGAGTCCGGCCCCGGCTGGCGGGAGATCACGGCACGCGGCGACCGTATGACGCTCACCGCCTCGGACGTGCCGAAGGAGTCGAACTCCCGCGAACTGACGCAGTATCCGGAGGAGTTGCTCTCCTCTCCGGCGGACACCAGGACCGCGTCCCTGCGGGTGCGCCCCGGCGGACCGGCTCTCGCCGAGGCGGAACAGAACGCCCCCGCGTCCTCCGTCCTGCCGCGCGGTGCCGACCGCTGGACGCGTGCCCTGGACGGCCTGGTCTCCCGCCACGAGCTGACCGTCGGCTTCGCCGCCCTCGCCCTGCTCCTCGCGATCTTCCTCGGCGCGATGCACGCGCTCGCGCCGGGCCACGGCAAGACCCTGATGGCTGCGGTGGCGGCGGCCCGCGGCGGCCGGGCCCGCATGAAGGACGTCCTGCCGCTGGCCGCCTCGGTGACGGTCACGCACACCCTGGGCGTGGTCGCCCTCGGCCTCCTGGTCACCGCCGGCTCGGCGGCGGCCCCCTCGGTCATCACCTGGCTGGGCATCGCGAGCGGCGCCCTGGTGATCGCGGCGGGCGCGACACTCGTACGCCGGGCCTGGCACTTCCGCGGCCACGGCCGCCTCCACACACACGGGCACGAACACGCGCACGACCATGACCATGACCATCCCCACGGGCACGAGCACGGCGACCACACCCACCCGCACGACCACACCGACGGACACGAGCACACCCACGAGGCCGACCACACCCACGAGCGCCAACCGGTCCTGGTCTCCGCCCACGCCCACACCGCGACACCGACGCCCACCCCCGCGCACGGCCACACCCATGCGCACGCCCCCGCCGACCCCACCCACCAGCACGGACACGACCACGACCACGGACACGCGCACGGTCACCCCCGCACCCGCGGCCTCCTCACCCACACCCACGGCGGTTTCACCCACACCCACTCCACCGCCCCCACCCTCCGCGGCACGATCCTGCTCGGATTCGCCGGCGGGCTCGTGCCCAGCCCCTCCGCGGTCGTCGTGCTCGTCGGCGCGGCGGCGCTCGGGAAGGCGTGGTTCGGGCTGCTGCTCGTCGTCGCGTACGGCGTCGGGCTCGCACTCACCCTCACCGCGGCCGGGTTCGCCGTCGTGAGGCTGGGTAGCGGGGCGACGCAGGTGCTGGACAAACGCCCGCGCTGGGCGGCGAGCCCGGTGATAGCCCTCGTGCACCGAGCGGCCCCCCTGGGGACCGCGTTGATCGTCGTGGCCCTTGGGGCCGCATTGGTGCTCAGGGGGGCGTCATCTTTGCTCGGCTGAGCTACTTTTTTGACATCCTCCCGCACCCTGTAGGTGCGGGATTCCAGCCTTGGGGGCTGAGGTTCACGGGCACTCGACCGCTGACACGATGTCACCCCTCCGGCGTGTCCCGCCGCGACCTGGGAAGTATACGAGTCGGCTGGGAATGGGGGCCTCATGTCCGAAGAACCGGGCAGTGAACGTCTGATCGCGGGCCGCTACCGCCTTCTGTCCCCGCTCGGCGAGGGCGGCATGGGCACCGTGTGGCGGGCGCGCGACGAGTTGCTGCACCGCGAGGTCGCGGTCAAGGAGGTGCGCGCGCCGCACGGGCTGCCGGGCCCGGAGGTCGAGCGGATGTACGCCCGGCTGGAGCGCGAGGCGTGGGCGGCGGCGCGGGTCGCCAACCGCAATGTCGTCACGGTGTACGACGTGGCCACGCAGGACGGCCGGCCCTGGATCGTGATGGAGCTGGTCCGCGGCATCTCGCTGGCCGAGCTGCTGGACGCCGAGGGCCCGCTGAGCCCCCAGCGCGCCGCGCACATCGGCGCCGAGGTGCTGTCCGCGCTGCGGGCCGCGCACGAGGCCGGGGTGCTGCACCGGGACGTGAAGCCGGCGAACGTGCTGCTGTCGAACGACGGCCGGGTCGTCCTGACCGACTTCGGTATCGCCATGGTCGAGGGCAGTTCCGCGCTGACGATGACCGGCGAGGTCGTCGGCTCCCCCGAGTTCCTCGCCCCGGAGCGGGCGCTGGGCCGCACGCCCGGCCCGGAGTCGGACCTGTGGTCCCTCGGCGTGCTCCTGTACGCGGCCGTGGAGGGCAACTCCCCGTTCCGCCAGACCACGCCGCTCAGCACGCTGCGCGCGATCGTCGACGAGGAGCTGCCTCCGCCCCGCCGGGCCGGACCGCTCGCCCCCGTCATCGAGGGTCTGCTGCGCAAGGACCCGGCCGAGCGGCTGCCGGCCGACCGGGCCGAACAGGACCTGCGGATCGTCGGTGCGGGAGGGACACCGCGCGCGGGCGCCGTACAGGCAACTCCGTACACGCCGACCGTCGCGGCCCACCCGACTCCGCCGCAGACGGCCCCCACGGCCCCTGTGCCGCCGCCCGGACCCACTCGGCCCACGGCAGCTGCCGGGTCCGGCCAGGACACCGCTCCCGTCCGGCCCGAGCGCAACCGTCGCGCCGCCGTCGTGCTGATCGCGGGCATCGCCGCCGTCGCACTGGCCGTGGCAGGGCTGACGTACGCCCTCCTCAACCGCGGGGACGGCAACGGCGGCGACGCGGGCGACCAGGAGACCACCACCCAGACGGGCGGGGGGACTTCGCCGACCGAGACGGACGACGAGGGCGCGACCGACGGGGGCCGGACTCCTACGCCCAGTCCGAGCAGCAGTCGTACGACCCCCGCGCCGCAGTCCGTGAAGGTGACGCTGGCAGGCGCCAACACCGAGTACTCCGGGTCCTGTCCGCCGCCGGACGGCCAGGCGCCCGCCTTCACGGCGACGTTCACGGTGGGGCGGCTGCCGGCGCAGGTCAGCTATCGCTGGGTGTCGCAGGACGGCGAGGTCATGGACCAGGGCTGGAAGACCCTGTCCTTCCCGGAGGGCGGGGGGCGGACCAAGCAGGACAGGGCCTTCGTGACGACGTACGACGACAGCGGGACGTTCGAGAACGAGATCAGTGTCGAGGTGCGCGACCCGGTGGAGACGAAGTCCAACTCGGTGCCGTTCTCGGTGACCTGTGAGACGGAGACCCCGACGGACGGGGTCTCGCCCACGCCTACCGGATCGCCCGGCGCCTAGGTTCAGGCCGCGGCGTTCAGAACCGGCAGATAACCACCCGACTGGCCCGCGGCCGTCGGGTGGTACGACTCCGGGATGTTGAGCCAGTTCACGGAGTGCATCCACGAGCTGCCGGAGCACAGCTCGTGCCCGGTGAAGGTGGGCCGCACGTCGCCGAAGGCGAACCCGTGGTCCAGGGCGCGCTTCTCGGTGGCGGCGTTGATGTAGTCGGCGGCGCCGTTGAGCGCCCTGCGCTTGGTCTCGGACAGGCCGATGCACCCCGACGCGCCCAGCTTGTAGAAGCGGGGGTAGCCGAGCACGACCACATGGGCGGACGGGGCCTTGGTCCGGATGGCCGTGTACACGTTGTCGAGCCTGCCGGGCAGCGTCGAGTCGACGAACGCCTTCGCGGTGTTGATGCGTGACACACAGGCGCTGTCGCCCTGGAGCACACAGGTCGTCATGATGTCCGCGAAGCCGGCGTCGTTGCCGCCGATGGAGATGGACACGAGTGCGGTGGCGGAGCTGAGGGGGCCGAGCTGACTGGCCGTGACATCACCCGTTTGAGCGCCCGAGCATGCCGTGAAGTCGAATGACGAGGGTGAGTTCGCGGCGGCCCAGAGGTACGGGTACGCCTTCGTGCTGCGCTTGCAGTCGCCGCTGGAGCCGATGTAGCTGCCCGCGCCGAGGCCCGAGGAGTAGGAGTCGCCGAGGGCCACAAAGCCGCCTGCGGCGGCACTGTCGGCGGCCTGCGCTGTCGCGGCCCCGGTAAGGGCTGTGCCGACGGCGAGGAGGAGTGAGGCGACGTATACGGAAAGTCGGGAACGTCTCATGGAACCTCCCTATAGCAGGATCTCTGCCTTAACCGTCGTACCAACTACGCGTGTTGACGGGAAGTGTCCATGCCAAGACTTTCCCGGTCATCACGACCTCCACCCTGTGGGTTCGCCATGCGTTGCATTTCGTGTGCATGACAGGATTGTTGACAGACCGTCAACTCCCTTGTACGTCGCCTCGGGGACCGCAGATCCTTTACCTCGGCCCCGAACGGGAACGCACCGTTCCAGGGCCGTGCGTGCGACCGCGCACGCACCCCCCACATGTGCGCGCACCACCTGCGCACCGCCTTGAGGAGGACTCCCTCGTAATGGCACAACTGCGTAGCAACAAGCTCCGGTTCGCCGCGATAACCGGCCTGGCAACCGCCGCCCTCGTCGGCGGACTCACCTCCCTCCCCGCCCAGGCCGCCCCGGCCGAGGGCAAGGTCTGGGCCGCCGGCTCCCCCACGGCGATCAAGGACAGCTACATCGTCACGCTGAAGAAGAGCGCCGGCCTCAAGGCGTCCTCGGCCGCCGGCAAGAACCTGGTGAAGGAGTACGGCGGCTCGGTGAGCAAGACGTTCACCAAGGCGCTGAACGGCTACACCGCCGCCCTCTCCGCGAGCGAGGCCAGACAACTCGCCGCAGACCCGGCCGTGGCGTCCGTCGAGCAGAACCAACGCGTCCAGCTGGCCGACACCACGCAGACCAGCGCCCCCTGGGGCCTGGACCGCATCGACCAGTCCGCGCTTCCGCTCTCGGGCACCTACACCTACCCGGACAGCGCGGGCAGCGGCGTGACGGCGTACGTCATCGACACCGGCGTGCGCATCACCCACCAGCAGATCAGCGGCCGTGCCAGTTACGGCTACGACGCCGTCGACGGCGACACCACCGCCTCCGACGGCAACGGCCACGGCACCCATGTGGCCACCACCATCGCGGGCTCGACCTACGGCGTCGCCAAGAAGGCGAAGATCGTGGCGGTGCGCGTGCTCGACAACGCGGGCTCCGGCACCACCGCGGGCGTCATCGCGGGCATCGACTGGGTGACCAACAACCACTCCGGTCCCTCGGTCGCCAACCTGTCGCTCGGCGGCGGAGCCTCCACCACGCTGGACACGGCCGTGCGCAACTCCATCGCCAGCGGCGTGACCTACGCCGTCGCGGCCGGCAACAGCAGCGCCAACGCCTCCTCGTACTCCCCGGCCCGCGTGACCGAGGCGATCACCGTCGGCGCCACCACCAGCTCGGACGCCCGGGCGAGCTACTCCAACTACGGCTCGGTGCTGGACATCTTCGCCCCCGGCTCCTCCATCACGGCCGGCTGGTACACCAGCGACACCGCGACGAACACCATCTCCGGTACGTCGATGGCGACCCCGCACGTCGCGGGCGCGGCGGCGGTCTACCTGGCGAACCACACCTCGGCCACCCCGGCCACGGTCGCCTCGGCCCTCACGGGCGGCGCCACCACCAACGTGGTCACCGGCCCCGGCACCGGCTCGCCCAACCGGCTGCTGAAGCTCGTCCCGTAACAGCACACCCGTACGACCAGAACCACCCGTTCCCCGGAGACGCCCGCCGTCTCCGGGGAACGTCTTGACGGCCCCCACGGAGCTGAGCGACATTGAAGCCCGGCATCCGGCGCTTCGGGGGGCAAAGTCGCCAATGCAGACCTTACGTAGCAAGACAGGTGCGTCTCAGGACGCCGAGCGGGAGCGGTCAGGACCGGGGAGGGACCTGACACCGCTGCTCGCGGGCGCCGCGACGGCTGTGGGGGGATTCGGCGCGGTTCTCGCGCTCGTCGGCTCGCAGTCACCGCTGCGCGGCCCGTTCACGCTGTTCTTCCTGCTCGCGGCACCGGCCGTGGCGATCGCCGCGGCGCTGCGCGGACTGGAACCCTTCGGCAGGACCGTGGCCGCGGTTGCGGGCGCGGTCGTCGTCAACATGCTGGTGGCCCAGGGCATGCTGGCCGTGCACCGGTGGTCGGTCCGCGGCGGGATCGTGGCCGTGACCGCGATCAGCGCCCTCATTCTCCTGCTGGTTCTGGTGCGGCGGCTGCGCGGCCGTACGACGCGAAGGCGGACTGACTGACGTGGACATCAGCGTGTACCGCCCCGGCGAGCTCAGCTCCGCCGACCGGGCGGCGTGGACATCGATGCAGTCCAAGGCCCATCTTCAGGGTTCGCCGGAGCTGGCCAACCCCTTCCTGTCGCCCGAGTTCGCCCTCGCGGTCGGCCGCTGCCGGCGCGGGGTGCGGATCGCGGTCGTACGGGAGGGCGGCGACCCGGCGGCGTTCTTCCCGTTCCAGCGGACGGCGGCCGGAGTAGGCCGGGCCATCGGGCTCGGCGTCTCGGACGCGCAGGGGGTGGTGCACCGGCCCGGGTTCACCTGGGACGCGCGAGAGCTGCTGAAGGCCTGCGGGCTCGCCGTATGGGAGTTCGACCACCTGGTGGAGGGCCAGGCGGCGTTCGAGGAGACGGCGTCCGGCACCTTCCCGTCCCCGGTCATGGACATCGACCAGGGGTACGAGGCGTATCTGAGCCAACTGCGCGAGCGGTCACCGAAGTTCACGAAGTCGACGCTTGCCAAGGAGCGCAAGCTCGGCCGGGATCACGACGGCGTGCGCTATGTGCACGACGAGCGCGATCCGGCGGCCCTGCGCACGCTGATGGCCTGGAAGTCCGCGCAGTACCGCAGGACCGGGCGCAGCGACCGGTTCGCGCACGAGTGGATCACGGGGCTGGTGGAGCAGCTGTTCCACACCCGTTCCGAGCCGTTCGCGGGGATCCTGTCGGTTCTGTACGCGGGCGGTAAGCCGATCGCGGCGCACTTCGGGCTGCGCACCGAGCGGGTGCTGGCCTGCTGGTTCCCGGCGTACGACCCGGCGTTCTCGAAGTACTCCCCGGGGCTGGTCCTGCATCTGCGCATGGCCGAGGCGGCCGCTGCCGACGGCATCGCCCACCTCGACCTCGGCCGGGGCCAGAAGGAGTACAAGGACTCCCTGAAGACACGCGAGCTGATGGTGTCGGAGGGGTGGGTGACCCGGCGTCACCCGGTCGCGTTCGGACACCGGGCACGCCGTGCCCCGGTCCGGGCGCTGCGCAACACCGTGCAGACCCGGCCGGAGCTGTTCGAACCGGCCGACCGGCTGCTGAAGAGCATGGGGAGGATCCGCTCGGGACGCCGGTGACGGTCAAGGCAACCCGGCCGGTTACGGTCAAAAGTACGAAAACGTGAGAGCTCGTTCCAGCTCTTGCCATACAGTCTCAATCATCAATACCGTCGTACATCTCACTCGCATCGGACTGTCATCAAGCGGCTAGGGGAGGGCTCAAGACCGCGACAGGTCCCGGCGCGAGGCGCGGTAGGGGGGTGCTCGGTGAAGGTGTCCGCACTGGTGACCGAGTCGTGCCGTGCGACCGGCTGCCGATTATCGGTGGTCGGCCAGAAATGCCAGCTCACCATGCGTGCACGGAGATCGATCTGGTCGTGCCGTAGGTGAGAGAACCCCCCTTTCGAACCGGACACAATGCCGGGCCGCCCAGGGGCGGGCGGTCCACCGGACGAGAGGGACCAGACTCATGAGCTCTTTTCTGCGCCCGGCGGTCGCGGACCAAGGTCCGTCCACAGCCGGCAAGTACCGGCCGATCTCCACACACCTGGCCATCGCTCCACCGGTCAGCGTGGTGATCCCGGCCATGAACGAGGCGGAGAACCTTCCGTACGTCTTCAAGACACTGCCGGACTGGATACACGAAGTGGTCCTGGTCGACGGCAACTCCACCGACAACACCGTCGAAGTGGCCCGCGAGCTGTGGCCTGACGTCAAGGTCGTGCGGCAGCGCGGCAAGGGCAAGGGGGATGCCCTGATCACCGGGTTCGAGGCGGCCACCGGCGACATCATCGTGATGGTCGACGCGGACGGCTCGGCCGACGGCCAGGAGATCGTCAGTTACGTCTCCGCCCTGGTCTCGGGCGCGGACTTCGCCAAGGGGTCCCGCTTCGCCAACGGCGGCGGCACGGACGACATGACGCCGATCCGCAAGCTCGGCAACTGGGCGCTGTGCACGGTCGTCAACCGCAAGTTCGGGGCCCGCTACACCGACCTCTGCTACGGATACAACGCGTTCTGGCGGCACTGCCTCGACAAGATCGACCTCGACTGCACCGGCTTCGAGGTGGAGACCCTGATGAACATCCGGGTCGTCAAGGCGGGCCTGAAGGTGCAGGAGATACCGAGCCACGAGTACCTCCGCATCCACGGCACGAGCAATCTGCGGGCCGTGCGGGACGGGCTGCGGGTGCTCAAGGTGATCCTCAAGGAGCGCTCCAACCGGCGTGCGCTGCGCCGCCGCACCGCCGCGGCGCACTCCCCGACGCTCGGCTCGGTGCCGTCGGTTCAGCCGGCTCACCCGGTTCACTCGGTCCGGGGAGAGGCGTCTTGAGCGGTCCCGACATCTCCGTCGTGATCTGCGCGTACACCGAGGACCGCTGGGAGGACATCCTCGCGGCGGTCGCCTCGGTGCGGGCGCAGTCGTATCCGGCTCTGGAGACGCTGCTGGTCGTCGACCACAACGAGGCGCTCCTGGACCGGCTGACCAAGGAGTACAAGGAAGCGACCGATGTGCGGGTGTTCGCCAACGCGGGCCCCCGCGGCCTGTCCGCGGGCCGCAACACCGGCATCGCCGCCTCGTACGGCGAGGTCATCGCGTTCCTCGACGACGACGCGGTGGCCGAGCGGGACTGGCTGAAGCACTTCGCGGCCGGGTACGCCGACCCGCACGTCATGGCCGTCGGCGGGCGCACCGAGCCGATCTGGGCGTCGGGGAGTCGGCCGGCCTGGTTCCCGGAGGAGTTCGACTGGGTGGTCGGCTGCACCTACCGGGGCCTGCCGCGCGGGCGCGTGAAGGTGCGCAACGTCCTCGGCGGCAACGCCTCCTTCCGGCGTACGGCGTTCGACTTCGCGGGCGGCTTCGCCAGCGGCATCGGACGCGACGGCGACCGGCTGCCGCTGGGCTGCGAGGAGACGGAGCTGTGCATCCGGCTCACCCGGGCCCGGCCCGAGGCGGTCCTGCTGATCGACGACCGCGCGGTGATCCACCACCGGGTGCCCTCGGCGCGCGAGCACTTCCGGTACTTCCGTACCCGTACCTACGCCGAGGGTCTGTCGAAGGCGCTGGTGGCCCGAAGTGTCGGCGCCGACAAGGGACTTGAGTCGGAGCGCCGGTACGCCACCCGGGTCCTGCCGGCCGGGGTCGCGCGCGGGCTGCGGGACGCCCTGCTCGCCCGGCCGGGCGGTGCGGGGCGGGCCGGTGCGATCGTCGCCGGGGTGCTCACGGCCGCCGGTGGGTACGTGGTGGGGAGTGTCCGGGTCCGCCGGGGCGGCGTTACGTACTCGGTGGCGGGGACCGAAGCGGGAGCCGGCAGCAAGGGGGCAGCCGGCGTCGAGGGGGGCAGCAGATGACCGACACGCGTGTGCCGATCCTGATGTACCACGCCGTCTCCACCTCGCCGAACGACGCCACCCGCGATCTGTCGGTGGCGCCGGAGGCGTTCGCGGAGCAGATGGCGCTGATCGGCGATCTGGGCCTCACGCCCGTCAGGACCGCCGATCTCGCCGCCCGCTGGCGCTCGGGCAAGCCCTTGCCCGAGCGGCCGGTGCTGATCACCTTCGACGACGGCTACGAGGGCGTGCACCGGCACGCCCTGCCCGTGCTCGCCAAGCACGGCTTCGCGGCCACGGTGTTCGTCTCGACGGGCTGGCTCAAGGGCCCGCACGACATGGGCGGCGGCCTGGACACCATGCTCGACTGGGACCAGGTCCGCGAACTCGCCGAGGCGGACGTCGAGATCGGCGGCCACAGCCACACGCACCCCCAGCTCGACCAGCTCCCGGACGACAGGCTGCGCTCCGAGCTGATCCTGTGCAAGGAGATCATCTCGGATCGGCTGGGCACCGTCCCGGCCTCGTTCGCCTATCCGTACGGGTACTCCAGCCGCCGGGTGCGCGAGGCGGTGCACGAGACGGGGTACGCCCAGGCGCTCGCCGTCAACAACGGTCTCGCGCGGCGCCGGCAGGGGCCGTACGCGCTCACCCGTCTGACCGTGCGCCGCACCACCGGAATCGAGGAGTTCGGGCGGATGGTCGAGGGCCGTGCGATCGCCCGTACCTTCGCCAGGGACCGTGCCCTCACCCAGGGGTACGCCGTCGTCCGCAGAGCCCGACAGGTCCGCCGGAAGGCCATCCGTTCCCGTGTCTGACACGACGACCACGACCGAGCCCGCATCGACCGACGCGCCGGCGCCCGAGCAGTCGGGGCGCCGCCTTCGCCTGCCCGGCATGGGCGGGTCCTCCGGGGGCAGTCAGCTGTTCCGCAACGCCTACGCCCTGATGATCAACACCGGTGTCTCCGCGGTGCTGGGGCTCGGCTACTGGCTGGCCGCCGCCCGCTACTACTCCGAGTCCGCGGTCGGCCAGGGGTCCGCCGCGATCGCCGCGATGAAGTTCCTCGCGGGTCTGACCGCGGTGACCCTGACGGGCGCGCTGGCCCGCTTCATTCCGGTCGCGGGGCGCAGAAGCGGCCGGCTGATCTTCCGGACGTACGCGGGCAGTTGTGTGGTCGTGGCCCTGGCCGCGGGGGTCTTCCTGCTGACGCTGGACCTGTGGGGGCCGTCGTACCGGTTCCTGAGCGGGCCGGTCAACGGGCTGTTCTTCGTCGTGGCCGTCATCGCCTGGAACCTGCTCACGCTGCAGGACGGCGTGCTGACCGGGCTGCGCAGCGCGGTGTGGGTGCCGGTCGGCAACACCGTGTTCTCCGCGGTGAAGCTGGGTCTGCTGGTGGCCTTCGCGGTGGCGATCCCGACCGCCGGTGTCTTCGTGTCGTGGGTCGCGGCGATCGCGGTGTCCGTACTGCCGCTGGGCTGGCTGGTGTTCCGGCGCCTGGTGCCACGCCATGTGAAGGCCACCGAGGAACGCACCAGTCCCCCGTCCCTGGGGGAGATCGGGAAGTTCCTGGCCGGCGACTACACCGGCTCCCTGTTCTCCCTCGCCGTGGTCTATCTGATCCCCGTGATCGTGGCCGCGCAGGTCTCCGCCGAGGACAACGCGTACTTCTACATCACGGCCACCATCGGCGGCACGGTCAATCTGCTCGCCATCAACATGGGCGCCTCCCTCACGGTCGAGGGCTCGCACGACCCGGGGCGGCTGGCCGCCAACACCCGGGCCGCGCTGAAGCGCATGGCGCGGATCATGGTGCCGGTCGCCGCGATCCTGTTCTTCGGGGCGCCCTGGATCCTGGGCGTCTTCGGCCAGGGCTACGCGGACGCGGCCACGCCGCTGCTGCGCTGGTTCGCGGCCGGCGCGCTGCTGCGGGTCGTGATGGAGACGTACTTCGCGGTCCTGCGCGCGCAGAGCCGCACCGCCGGACTGGCCTGGCTGCAGGGCCTGCTGTGCGCCCTGGTGCTCGGTCTGACGCTGCTGCTGCTCCCCCGCATGGGCCTGACCGGCGCCGGCGTCGCCGAGATCGTGGCCCTCGCGGTGATCGTCGCGATCGCCGCACCCAAGCTGTTCAAGACGGTGCGGGCGACCTCGGCCGAGGTTCCCGCGGGCGCGGCCCCCGACGGTGATCTCGCCGACCTGGGGGCGCGCGAGGTGGCCGAGGGGGCGCGCAAGCGGGGGCCCGCCTGGGCGCTCGACACCGACACGCTCGCCCTCGGCATCCACGTCGACCTCGACCACCTGGAACGCCGGCCCGATGTCCGCCCCGGTCCCGGTACCCCGCCCACGGGCACCCCGCCGGTACGCCCGGACCACCGCCCGGCCTGGGCACGCACACCGGACGTGGGACTGCCCGTCGAGGAGCGGGAGCCCGGCTCGGAGGCGTCGCTGGGGCCCGCCGAGGTGGACGCCCCGTTCGACGAGGCCGCACCGCAGGAGCGCGAGGAGGCTGCCGTACGGGAAGAGCCGCCCATGCACGAAGAGGCCGTACGACAGCCCGCGGCGCCCGCGCTCACCTGGCGTGAGCGGCTGCTGCCCACCCGCCTCGGGGTCGTCCTCGGCTGTCTGCTGATCGCCGCGCTGCTGCTGTACTGGGTGCCCGCGCTGCGGCTCGGCGAGACCGACCTGGACGAGATGGGCGGGCTCGGGCTGATCTCCGTGCTGCCGCTCCCCACCCTGGTCGGGGCCGCGCTGCTGACGGTGGTGTTCGCCTCGCTGCTGTGGCTGGGCCGCGAGCATCGGGCGCTGCTGCTGATCACGCTGCTCGCGACGGTCGTGTCGCTGCACGCCCTGCCCGCCCTGATCGAGACCGAGCCGCGGTTCGCGACGGCCTGGCAGCACCTCGGCTTCCTCGACTACATCGACCGCACCGGGTCGGCGGTGCCCGACCTGGACGCGCGCTGGAGCTGGCCGGGCTTCTTCGCGGTGGCCGCGTTCGCCGCGAAGGCCTGCGGGGTCAGCGATCTCAGCGAGGTCATCCGCTGGTGGCCGCTGGCCGTGCAACTGCTGTACCTGGTACCGATGTTCCTGCTCGTGCGCTCGATGCGGGCGAGCTGGCGTGCCAAGTGGACCGGTATCTGGATCTTCGTGCTCAGCGGTTGGGTGGGCCAGGACTACTTCTCGCCGCAGGGCTTCACATATCTGCTGTATCTGGTCTTCGCGGCGATCCTGCTGGTCTGGTTCCGCGCGCCACGCGTGATCTGGACGAAGCGACGGCCCGGCGAGGTCGAGGTCGAGCCGACGGACCGGCGCCAGCGGGCCGTGCTGCTGATGGTCCTGATAGGCCTCTTCGCGGCGAGCGTCCCGGCCCACCAGCTCACGCCGTTCGTGATGCTGGGCGTGCTGACGGCACTCGTCCTGATCGGCAAGTCCGAACTGCGCGGCCTGCCGATCCTGTTCGGCGTCATGGTGACGGTCTGGATCGGCTTCATGGCCGAGCCGTACTGGTCCGGCCACTTCGACGAGCTCTTCGGCGGGGTCGGCGGGGTCGGCTCCAATGTGTCGTCGTCGGTGTCGGGCCGCATCGAGGGCGGCAGTTCGACGCACAAGCTCGTCCTCTACACGCGCGTGCTGCTGGCCGGCGGTGTGATGGCCTTCGCCTGCTGGGGCTGGTGGCGGCGGCGCTTCCACAACTACCGGGAGCGCTCGCTGCTCGTCCTGACCTTCGTGCCGTTCCTGGGCTTCGGCATGCAGTCGTACGGCGGTGAGATGGCGCTGCGCGTCTTCATGTTCGCCCTGCCCGGCGCGGCCCTGCTGGCCGGACTCGCCCTGTTCCCGCGCACCGGTATCACCGCGAAGGAGCGCGACAAGGACCGGGTGAGCCTGGCGCCGCTGGCCGCGCTCATGGCGGGCCTGGTGCTCATGGGCGGCTTCCTGGTGGCCCGCTGGGGCAACGAGCCGTTCGAGCGGGTCCTGCCCGGCGAGGTCGCCGCCATGGAGTACGTGTACGCCCATGACGATCCGACGGTGCGGCTGCTGTGGCTGAGCAACGACCCGGTCAACGTCGTGACACCGTCGATGCCGTGGGGCTCGCAGGACATGGAGAAGGTGGAGTACCTGCCGACGCTGGCGCCGACCGACCCGGTGCTGGTGTCGGGGCTGGTCAAGGCGCTCAAGGACGCGGGTCCGAACTCGTATCTGATGATCAACCGGGGTCAGGTCACCTATCTGCGGATGGACGTGGGCTATTCGGCGACCTGGGAGCCGCGGCTGATCCAGAACCTGGACAAGCGGCAGGAGCTGAAGAAGGTCTTCGCCAACGCCGACGTGACGATGTACGCGCTGCGCAAACAGCCGGCCGGCGAGGTCCCGAAGGCCGATCCCGGTCCGATCGGGCCGCAGGTGACCTGGACGCCGTGGTCGGTGGTCGGGGGGCTCGCGGCGCTCGCGCTGATCGTGCTGCTGATGGCCCGCGAGCTCGTCCGGGTGGCGATGGCGCCCAGCGTGCGGCAACTGCGCTGGCTGCAGAGCAGCTTCTGGTTCTCGCTGCCGCTGCTGGCGGTGCTGCTGGCCTCGCTGGTGCAGCGCTTCCTGACGATCAAGTGAGGACGGTGACGGTCAAGTGGCTCAGCGCTTGAGCCACTTGACCTCGTACGCCTGCAGCTCGACCTTCTCGCCGTCGATCTTCGCGCCGGTCTGCCGGTCGAGGGTGTTCACGACGAGGACCGCCTTGTCCGTGGCCAGGACCCGCACGTCGGGCTTGTCCACGGACACCTTCTTGTACTCGGTGCCCGGCCGGAACTCCTTGGCGAAGCGGGCGACCAGGTCGTACATGGGCAGCTTCTCGCCGCCGCCCGCGGTGTCGGTCGGCGTCCACAGGCAGCCGGCGCATTCGGTGCCCCGCTCCTCCTCCGGATTCCAGTAGAAGGCGGAGGAGGCGCCGCCCTTGGCCAGCGCGATCATCCCGGTGGCCTGTACGGCGACCCTGCGGGCCTCGGACCAGTCCTTGCGGTCGTCGTTGCCGTCGGCGGGCTCGACGTAGTACTCGGCCCACCACAGCGGCAGGTCGCCGGTCTGCCGCCGCACCCACTGGCTGACGGCCGTGAACTTGTCGGTGGCGGTGAACTCGTCGGGCAGCAGCTCGTCGTCCCGGGTGTAGCTGGAGCCGTCCACGACGACGAAGTCGGCGCCGGTCCTGTGCCGGTTCCAGTACTGGAAGGCGTCGATCGTGCGCTGGTCCATGGCGCCCCAGGAGCCCTTCAGCTCCGTCGAGGCCTCCTGCGCGCGCGGGTCGACGCTGTCCATCACGAGGTACGGCCCGCCGACCATGATGTCGGGGTTGACCTTCTTCAGCGCCTTGTACACCAGGTTGTAGAGCCGGGTGTAGCCCTCGTAGTCCCAGCGGGCCTCGGCATCGTTCCAGAAGCCCTTGAACTCGTTCCACACGATGAAGTGCCGTACGTCCGGATAGCGCTTGGCGACGGTCACGGCGAGCGCGGCGAAGTCCTCGAAGTGCTCGGGCTCGGGCGGCGTCTCCAGGGCGGCCTGGCTCCAGTTCGTGTTGTCGACGCCGGCCTTGCCGCCCTTCATCCAGTCGGGGGCGCAGCACAGGGTGACGACGGGGGTGCTGCCGGAGGCGCGGATGAAGTCGATACGGCGGTCCATCGCCTCGAAGTCGTAACGCCCCTCGACCGGCTCGGGGTTGTCGGAGCCCCAGCCCATGATGTGCTGGATCTGCGGCAGTCCCCCGGCGTCCGCGAGCCGTCCCTCGACGCGCTTGACGGCGGCGGAGTCGCCCTCGTCGGCGCTGTACTGGGTGTGCGTGAACCCCCAGCCGACCTCCGGATTCCCGGCGTCCGGCGTGGCGGTCGGGTTGCCGTGCACCTTGTCGCCGTCGCGTGAGGTGCCGTCGGTGTTCACACCGTTGCCCGGCAGCGTGCTGAGGAGGGTCACCACCAGTGCCAGAGCCGCCGCGCCCACCCCGAGCAGCGCGGTGAGCCGCCACCGCCCTGCCCCCGAATTCCACCCATGACGTCCCATCAAGGACAACGGTAACGGCGCCGGGTGCCGCGCGGGCAGGTTTCGGCAGTGCACGGTCCTGTAACAGGGCGGAGGGGATGCACCGGGGCGCCGGCATGCGTCGGCACGGGTGGCAGGCATCGTCCGTTGGCGGGGTGTGGCACGCAAACCGGGTGCACGGGCCCCCCGCTTGACGGATCATGGCCGCATGTCTGCGAACCCACACGACGCTCTGCCGATCCGGCTCAACGTCGACGACAGCGACTCGCCGTCCGACGTCGTCGACGCGCTGTTCCTCGGCCGCTTCGCGACGGGCGAGCAGCCGTACTCGCACGCGGCGAACATCGACCGCGTACGGTCCGGGGTGACGCTCCTGCCGCCGGGCGCCCGCGTGCTGCGCACCGCCCGCGACGACGACCGCAGCGCGACGCTGGCGGAGGGCGACGGCTGGACCGTGCTGATCTCCCGCTGGAACCGGGGCGCCGACGTCACGGTGACGGCGACCAGCGAGGAACTGGCGGAGCGCGTCCTGGGCGAGGCGACGGACGGCGCGGCGGACGAGCCCGAACCGCAGCCGGAGAACGTCACCATGGGCTTTTGGTACGTCTCCCCCAGGCGCGGCCCGCACCGCACCACCCGGCAGATCTCCGCGGGCACGTGGGACGAGGTGCGGGGCAACTACACCGCGCCGGTGGCGGACGCGATGGACCGCCTGATGAAGACGACGCCGGAGGACATCGCGGGCCGGCTGCTCCTGCTGCACGGCCCGCCGGGCACGGGCAAGACGTCGGCGCTGCGGACGCTGGCCCGCTCCTGGCGCGACTGGTGCCAGGTGGACTGTGTCCTGGACCCGGAGCGGCTCTTCAGTGACGTCGGCTATCTGATGGACATCGCGATCGGCGAGGAGGACTCGACGGGCAAGGGCCGCTGGCGGCTGCTGCTCCTGGAGGACTGCGACGAGCTGATCCGCGGCGAGGCGAAGCACACGGCGGGCCAGGCGCTGTCGCGGCTGCTGAACCTGACGGACGGCCTGCTCGGCCAGGGCCGCAACGTCCTGGTCGGCGTCACCACCAACGAGGACCTGGAGCGCCTCCACCCCGCCGTCGTCCGCCCCGGCCGCTGTCTGGCCCGCATCGAGGTGGGTCCGCTGACCCGCCCGGAGGCGACCACCTGGCTGGGCACGGAGGACGGCATCGGCCGCGAGGGCGCCACACTGGCGGAGCTGTACGCGCTGAAGCGGGGCACGTCCCCGACGTCGCTGCCGGACCCGCGGGACGGGGCGGACGCGGGGCTGTACCTCTAGCCCTGCGGTGCTTTCATGGTCGTATGACCCTGTTCCTCGGGACGTCGGGGTGGCAGTACCGGGACTGGCGGGGTGACCTCTACCCCGCCGATGTGCCCGTGCGGCTGTGGCTGGAGGAGTACACGCGGCACTTCGCCACGGTGGAGATCAACAACGCCTTCTACCGGCTCCCCACACGGGAGAACTTCGAGGTCTGGCGTGACCGGGTGCCGGGGGACTTCGTGGTCGCGGTGAAGGCGAGTCGCTACCTCACCCACATCAAGCGTCTCAAGGATCCCGAGGAACCGGTCCACCGTCTGATGTCCCATGCGGCGGGCCTGGGTGACCGCCTGGGACCGGTCCTCCTCCAACTCCCGCCGACCCTGCGCGCCGACCCCGGCCTCCTCGACGCCTGCCTGGCCTGCTTCCCGTCCGGGACCCGGATCGCGGTCGAGCCCCGCCACGCGTCCTGGTGGGTGGCCGGCACCCGCAAGGTGCTGGAGTCCCGCGGTGCCGCCCTGTGCTGGGCCGATGTCCGGGCCCGCCCGGTGACGCCCCTGTGGCGCACCACCGACTGGGGCTACGTCCGCTTCCACGAGGGCCGCGCCCACCCCTGGCCCCGCTACGGCCGGCGCTCCCTGGAGACCTGGGTCGACCGGATCGCGACCACCTGGTCCGACGCCGAGGACATGTACGCGTACTTCAACAACGACCCCGGCGGGGCGGCGGTGGCGGACGCGGTGGTCTTCGGGCGGGCGGCGACGCGAGCGGGCCTGACGGTGACGCGTACGCCGGAGTTCGCGGCACGCCGCTGAAATAAGCGGGTCAGGCGTAGTTCACTCCGGTTCGGAGGCGCCCCGGAAGGGGCGCGGGGCGGTGTTCGATCTGCGGCTCCGCCGCGTGGGCGCGACCGGCCACGACGGCGCCGCAGCAGACCACCCCCAACCGGCTCGGCACGTCCGACGGAGCGCTCAGCCTCCGTAGGCCGCCCGCAGGGCATCCCGCACCGCGGCCAGCGCATCCGCCTCCGCCAGCCCCAGCCGACGAGCACGCTCGACGTACGTCTGGGCAGCCGACGCAAGCTCCCGTTCCGCCGCGGAGCCCGCCGCGGCCACGAACGTGCCGTTGCGCCCGCGCGTCTCGATCACCCCGTCGCTCTCCAGCGCGCGGTACGCCTTGGCGACGGTGTTGGCCGCCAGGCCCAGCGACTCCGCCAGCCCCCGCACGGTCGGCAGCCGGTACCCCACCGGCAGCACCCCCGCGCGCGCCTGCTCCGAGATCTGCGCCCGCACCTGCTCGTACGGCGCGGCACTGTCGTCGATGTGGATCTTCAATGTCACAAGCCGATTGTCCCGTACCCGCCGGAAAATGAGAGGCACCCCGGCACATCGCCCGCGTAGCGTGCGGCCACATGACCGTCTCCGTCCGCGATCTGCGTCCTGAAGTCCGAGCCGATGTCGAGGGATTCGTCGGTGTCTGGCACCGCGCTCTCCCGTATCTCGTGGTCACGCCGGAGGCCGTCGTCCATGGCGCCACCCGTGCCCACCCCGACGCGCATGCCCGGCCTCTCCTCGCCGAGGAGAGCGGCGAGATCATCGGTACGGCCCAGGTCGGCATCGCCCACGACAGCCCGGAGCCCGGGCAGGGCTTCGTCAACGTGTACGTGCACCCGGAGCGCACCCGCCGCGGCGCCGGCGCGCTCCTGCTCCGCGCCGCGGAGGAACACCTGGCCGCCGTGGGCGCGACCACGCTGTTCGCCTGGGTGCTCGACGAGCCGGGCAACCGTGTCTTCGCCGAACGGCACGGCTATCGTGCGAGCCGCTCCGCGCACTTCCTGCGCCTCGACCTGGCGAACGGCACACTGCCGCCGCTGCAGCCTCTCCCGCCCGGCGTCGAACTGCGCACGGCCGCCGACTTCGCGGACGATCCCCGCCCGCTGTTCGAACTGGACGCGGAGACGACGCTGGACGAACCCGGTGACGTCGACGCCGAGTTCACGGACTACGAGGCCTGGCTGGAGGAGACCTGGCGGCACCCGCTGAACAGCCACGAGCTGACCTCGGTGGTCCTCGTCGACGGCCGCCCCGCCGCCTTCAGTGCCGCCCGCACGGACGGCGCCACCCGCTACGGCACCGCCATGACCGGCAGCGCCCGCGCCTTCCGCGGCCGCGGCCTGGCCAAGCTGGCCAAGAACGACTCGCTGCATCGTGCCCGCGCGGCCGGGTACACGGAGGCGTTCACGGGCAACGACGCCGGCAACGGCCCGATGCTCGCGATCAACAAGTGGTTCGGCTACGAGGTCTGCGCGACGGAGGTGCGTCATGTCCGCGAACTCGGCTGAGCAGGGACACTCGCTGGACGTGGTCCTCGTCAAGGGCGGCCGTACGAAGATCCGTTACGCGGCCGAGCCGGTCGCCGACGACGGCACCCGGATCGCCGTGCGGGCCCCCTGGTCCGGTGACGGGATCCGCGACTTCGGCTTCGTCCGCTTCGAGCCGGGCGACGTCTTCACGGAGTACTACTGGCGCGACCGCTGGTACGCCGTGAAGGAGGTCCGGGACGCTTCGGGCGCCCTCAAGGGCTGGTACTGCGACGTCACCCGCCCGGCCACGCTGTCCGGCACCGAGCTGGTCGTCGAGGACCTCGACCTGGACCTGTGGCGCTCCGCGGACGGCACGGACGTACGCCGCCTGGACGAGGACGAGTTCGCCGAGAGCGGTCTGGCGGAGACGGATCCCGAGGCGGCAGCGGCGGCCGTGGCGGCCCTGGACGAGCTGGAGGCGTTCGCCACCGTCGAGGGCGGTCTGGAGTCCCTGCTGGCTTAGAGCTTCGCCACCACGGCGTACCGCTCGTCGTCCACGGCCTTCCCCCACAGCAACTCGTCGTCCGACAGGCGCTCCACGCGCACCTGCCCGACGAGCGGGGCGAGCAGCCCGGTGAGCCGGTCCGCCGGTATGCCGGCGGGGGTGACCGTCCCCCACACGCCCTCGACCAGCACGAACCGTCCTCCTGGGCGCAGCAGCCCGCGCCAGTGCCGCAGGACCCGGCCCGGGTCGGGCAGCGCCCACAGGAGGTGCCGTACGAGCACGACGTCGAACCGCTCCTCCCCCACCGGCGGCATCGCCGCGTCACCGGCGAGGAACACCGCGTCACGCCCGGCCAGCTTGGCGCGGGCGAGGTCCACCATCGCCGGGGACCGGTCCACTCCCGTGACCCGGTGTCCCTGTTCGGCGGCGAGGAGCGACAGGCTGCCGGTGCCGCAGCCGAGGTCGAGGACGTCGGACGCGCGCTCGGGAAGCCAGGAGCGCAGCCGGGAAGCCCAGGCGCGGCGCACCTCGGGGTCGCGCAGGCCGTGGTCCGGCTCGTCGTCGAAGGAGGCGGCGGCCGCGTCCCAGTCCACGACCTGCCCTGTGATGGCCTGTTCACCGTTCGTCATGTCGGTCATGCGGCCAAGAGTGACACCCGCCACTGACAGTCCGAATCGTGACTGCCGCCACTGACAGGACCAGCGGCGATGAGGAAGTCTCCCCGCAAGGGTCTACCTCCATATGAACGAGGAACTCGGTGGCCCCTGAAGGAGGCAGCCATGCGCCGTGTGACCGTGCAGAAGCCCCTGAAGAGGACGACGGATGCCCGCCGGATCCGTGAGGAGGCCGACGAGCGCCCCTCGGGACGACCCGAGGTCCGCAAGGACATCGCACGCACCTGGTGGCCGGACGGCTGAAACGCCCCGTCGGCCCCATGAGACACGTCAGTCGAGCCGCTTGCGGTAGTGGATGCGGTCGTACGGCCCGTCCACGCGACGCTCGATGACCTCGTAGCCGTACTTCGGGTAGATCTTCTGGTTCTCCCACATCAGCGCGTTCGTGTAGAGCCTGACCTCGGGCAGACCCAGCGCACGCGCGTGTGCGTCCACGAAGTGCAGCAGCCGTCGGCCCACGCCCTGCCCTTGGGCGTCGGGGTGGACGGCGATGTTGTCGAGGTACAGGTGATCCTCGTAAGCCTCGACCACGACGAGCCCGACCACGCGCCCCGTGCCGGGTTCCTCCGTGACGTACACCTTCCCCTCGGCCACGTTCGCCGCGTGGTCCCTCTCCATGGGCTGCGGGACCCTGCCGATCCGCTCGATGTAGTGGTGGTAGGCGGCATCGGTGACGGCTTTGACGGCCGGCACGTCGGCGGCGACGGCGGGCCGGATCTGCTCATCGGTCATGCCAGAAACCGTACCTACCTGATCTCCGCCTGAGCACTCCCTTAAGGGGACCCTAAAGATCGCCGCGAACCCCCTGCGACAGGCGTTTTCACGGTTTCTTTGATCCGGCACTCATCAGTTCCGGTTCCGAGGAGATCCCCCATGCCCGCACGCCGCAAGGCCGCCACCGTCGCCGCCCTGGGCCTGACCCCGCTCGCCCTCACCGCCCTCGCCACCGCGCCCGCGTCGGCGCACGGCTCGATGGGCGACCCGGTCAGCCGGGTCTCGCAGTGTTACGCGGAGGGCCCGGAGAGCCCGAAGTCCGACGCGTGCAAGGCGGCGGTCGCGGCGGGCGGTACGCAGGCCCTCTACGACTGGAACGGCATACGCATCGGCAACGCGGACGGCCGGCACCAGGAGCTGATCCCGGACGGCAAGCTGTGCAGCGCGAACAGCGAGGCGTTCAAGGGCCTCGACCTGGCCCGCGCCGACTGGCCGACGACGAGCGTGAGCAGCGGGTCGTACACGTTCAAGTACCGCGTGACCGCACCGCACAAGGGCACCTTCAAGGTCTACATCACGAAGCAGGGGTACGACCCGTCGAAGCCGTTGGCCTGGGACGACCTGGACCTGGCGAACCCGGTGGCGACGTCCACCGACCCGGCGGCCTCGGGCGGCTTCTACACCTTCTCCGGCACCCTGCCGCAGCGCTCCGGCAAGCAGTTGCTCTACGCGGTCTGGCAGCGCTCGGACAGCCCGGAGGCGTTCTACTCCTGCTCGGACGTCGCCTTCGGCGGCGCGAGCGGGGGCGGTTCGGGCAGTGGCGACGGTGGCGGCAGCACCGACACCTCGGGCGGCGGCAGCGACAGCACCGGCGAGGCCGCACCCGCCCCGAGCGCCTCCGCGCCCTCCGAGGAGCAGATCGAGGACGGTGCCGACAAGTCGACGGTCGAGCACAACGGCCACGGTGACCAGGACGCCAGTACGTCGGCGGAGCCGGCCGCGGCGGCCGCGGACGAGCAGTCCGTGCCGGCCAACCGGCCGAAGGCCGCCGGTGCCACCGAGAACCTCGCCGAGACCGGCGGGGACAGCAGCACGGCGTATCTCGCGATGGGCGGTGCGGCGACCCTCGCGCTCGGCTCCGCGGTCCTGTTCGCGTCGGTGCGCCGCCGCGCGGCCGGCGCTCGCCACGGCCGCTGACCCGCGGCGCCTGCGCCCCACAACTCCGGGGCCTGACCGGCGGCTCAGGCCGGTCAGGCCCCGGCGGCGTGCTCAGCCGATCACGGACGCACAGGTGGTGGGCGTGGCACGGGCCGGGTCGAGCGCGTTGACCACCTCGTGGAAGGCGATCCGGTCGGTCAGCCCGAGGAGCGCATGCTCGGACAGGTCGACCGCGCACCGGTCCTGGATCAGGACGTTCTTCACGTCGGGGCCGTTCAGGAACTGGGTCCGGTACGGCGTGACCACCTCGTCGTACTTGGTGGCGATGACCGTGTAGCGGACGCCGGGGACGGTGTCACCGCCCTCGTTGAGCTTGGTCATGAAGGCGGATCCGGCCATCTGCTGAGCCAGGGCGGGAGTGGCGGTGCTGAGCAGGTCCTCCGCGCCGGGGAAGTACGGCAGCAGGTTGGCGAGCCCTCCGAGGGTGGTGCCATGGTTGTTGGGCGCGATGCCGACGAGGGCGTTCACCTTGGTGGCACCGCCGAGGAACTTGACGTAGTAGCGGGGCATCATGCCGCCCTGTGAGTGGCCGACGAGGTCGGCCTCGGCGGCGCCGGTGGCGGCGAGCACCTTGTCGACATAGGCGGACAGTTGCTCCGCCGACTTGTCGATGGGGCCGAGGGCGTGGAAGAACGGCACGCCGGGCAGCTGGCCGTAGTCGAGGGAGAAGACGCAGTAGCCGCGGTTCTTCAGGTAGGGCGCGAGGCCCAGCCAGTTGTCCACGGAGTTCGCGAAGGTGCCGTGCACGAGGACGACGGGGCGGGGATGGGCGGTGGAGGGCTTGCAGGAGTAGTCGTTCCAGCCACTGTGCGTGGTCGCCGCCGCTTCGGCCGCCTGGGCCGTGGTGGCGGGGACGACGGCGACTGCGGCGGTCAGCAGCAGCGCGGCCAGGGGTCTGAGCACTCGTTTCCAGGGCAGCATCGTGTGATCTCCTTGCGGCTCAAGGGAGTTGCGACGGCCTTACGCCCTGTGATCCGGATCACGAGGATGCTGTTCACCCGTCAAGTTACGGGCGAGTAGCAGACGTGTGAAGTTACGCGTCAGTAAAAACTTCCAGTGATAACTGGTGGCCGGTTACATCCACTGATGAACCCTCACCAAGTAGGCCTGATGGGGCCATGGGGTGCGATGCGCACCAACTGCCGGAGCAATGCCTGCACTTCGCTCTCACCGAGCACGCCGGCCCACGCCCGGACGGCATCCGCGGCCGCCTCCTCGGCCGCACGGGTGCAGGCCCACCCCCGTTCGGTCAGCACGACCAGCCGGGCGCGCGCGTCATCGGGATGCGGCCGGCGTTCTGCGTACCCCTTGCGCACGATCTCGTCGACCAGCTGACTCGCCGCCTGCTTCGTCACACCGAGATGGGCGGCGAGGTCGGTGGCCGTCGCACCGTCCGGGGCGAGCCGCGCGAACGCGAAACCGTGCGCGGGCCGCAGCCCTTCGAAGCCCCGGGCGACCACGCCGTCATGGATGCGTTGCGTGAGCTCACCGGCGACGGCGAGCAGGGTGGCGGACAGGGCCATGGCTTCGGAGGTCTGCACGCAGGCATTGAAACACCCTTGACGTATTGGTCAAGCAGCTTGACCATAGACATATAGTCAAGCTGCTTGACCATCTACTCCGAGGAGGCACCCATGCCCGTGATCCGCGCGTCCGAAGCCGTCACCCACGAAATCCACGGCGCCCGTTTCGTCTCGTACGCCACCCCCGGCACCGGCAGCAAGGAGCTGTGCGCCTGGCGCGGCGAGATCCCGGCCGGGACCAAGGCGCCGGCGCACACCGTCAACCGGGAGGAGATCCTCCATCTGCTCGACGGCGAGCTGCTGGTCACGCTCGACGACCGCACGGACCGGATCACGGCGGGCGACACCCTGATCATCAACCCGGGCGCGACCCTGACCGTCGAGAACCCGGCCGAGCGGACCGCCGTCACCTGGGTCACCACCTCCATCGGCCTGACGGCGGAGCTGGCCGACGGCACACGCATCACGCCGCCCTGGGCCAACTGACGTCCGCACAAGGGGAGTCAGGCGGCCAGCGACCCCGGCATCACCGCATGCGGCCCGAACTTCGCTCGCGCGCGGTCCGCGACCTCCTCGATGCGGCGGGCCTTCTCGTCGAGCGGGTCGAAGGTGAGCTGGTAGGAGGCCTGCTCGGCGGGGTCGAGGCCCTCGGCGCGCAGGGCGAGGGCGCGGACGCGGGCGCGCTGGAGACCGAGAGCCTCGTACATGTCGTACGCCGCCCTGGTCAGCGCCGGCGAGTGGGCCGTCGGCTCCTTCAAGGTACGGCTGCGGGTCGTCGAGGAGCGGTCGGCGTAGCGGGCGGTGAGGGTCAGGGTGCGGCAGACCTTGTCGAGGGCGCGCAGCCGGGAGCCCAGTTCCTCGGCGGCCGAGAGCAGGGCGCGGCGGTGCCGGTCAGGGTCCAGCTCGTCGCGGGTGAAGGGGCGTTCGGCGGCCAGCGAGCGCGACACGGCGTTCGGCACCACCCGGCCCCGGTCGATTCCGCCCGCCTTCTCGCGCAGCTCGCGGCCGGCCTTCGCACCGATCAGGCGCTGGAGCGTGGACAGGGGGGCGGCGGCGACCAGGCCGAGGGTGTCGAGGCCGTACTCGCACAGGGTGCGGGCGATCGCGGCGCCGACGCCGGGCAGCGCGGCGACGGGCTTGTCGGCGAGGAACTCCGCGACGGCGTCCGGCCCCTCGGGAACGGCGCACGTCACCCCGGGCCGGGCGTCCCGCAGCGCCACGCGGGCCAGCATCGGGCCCGGCCCGGCGCCGATCACACAGTCGACCCCGTGGTGGGCGAGGGCGCGCACCCGGATCACCGACGCCAGTGCGACCGCGTCGCGCCCGAAGTACCGCTCGGCGCCCCGCAGATCGGCCAGTGCTCCGTCCGGTGGCAGCGCCTGAACGACCGGCGTGAAGTCCTCCAGCAGTCCGAGCAGCCCGGGCAGGGCCGCCTCGCCCGCCGGCGGCAGCTGGAAACGTACGCAGAGGATGGTCATCCCGCACTCCCCGGACTCTGGTGCCACAACTTCCTTACCTGTGAAGGCTCTTGACCCGCCGGTCGCAGATCGGCCCACGGGTGCATTTCGTATCCGGTCGGCATTTGGATTCGCCGGCCGTGCGTCGGATCGGCTCCGTCCCCCTCCGCCATGGGCTCCGCCAGCCGCGCTGCCACCACGTCCAGGCCGCCCTCGGCGCGCAGCTCGACCAGTTCGGCGAGGTTCCAGGCGGCGGAGCCCACCACGCTCAGACTGCGCGGACCGCGGCGCTGCACCACCCCGCGCACCAGCAGCAGCCAGGAGTGGAAGACGGTGTGGGCGCAGGCGTCGTGCGAGTCGTCGAAGAAAGCGAGGTCCACCAGCCCCGTCCCGTCGTCCAACGTGCTGAAGATGACCCGCTTGCCGGACCGGATCGGCGGCGTCTGGGTGGCCGCCTTGGCGCCCGCGACCAGCACCGTCTCGCCGTGCCGGGCATCGCGCAGCCGCCGCGCCGAGACGACGCCCAGCTCGTCGAGAAACGCCCGGTGGTCGTCCATCAGATTGCGCGAGGCGTCCATCGACAGCACACCCAGCTCGGCGCTGAGCCGCTCCGCCGAGCTGAGGTCGGGCAGCCCGGCCGAGGCCGTCCTGCGTCCGCCGGCCAGCGGGAGCTGTCCCCCGCCGCCGCCCCGGGCGCCCCGGTGCAGCTCGGTCAGGTGCAGTTGCAGATCACGCCGGTTGGCCCCGAAGGCGTCCAACGCGCCCACCTGCGCGAGCCGTTGAGCCAGGGGTCGGCTCGGCCGCCCCCGCTCCCAGAAGTCGAGCAGCGAGGCATACGGCTGCCCCTGCGCGATCCGCGCCGCCTCGGCCTCGCTGATGCCATGCACGTCGGAGAGCGCGAGCCGCAGTCCCCAAGTCCCCCCACTCCCCTCAGATTCAGACACCAGTTCGATCCTGTGTGCGACCCCCGACACATTCACGTCCAACGGCAGGATCGGCACCCCACGCCGCCGCGCGTCCGCCAGCAACAGCCGCTTCGGATACATCCCGGGGTCATGGGTGAGCAGACCCGCATAGAAAGCGGCCGGGTGATGGGCCTTCAGCCAGGCCGACTGATAGGTCGGCACGGCGAAGGCGACGGCGTGCGCCTTGCAGAAGCCGTACGACCCGAAGGCCTCGATGATCTCCCAGGTCCGCCGGATGGTCTCCGCGTCGTACCCCTTGGCCGCCGCGTGCTGCGCGAACCACACCCGGATCCGCCCCTGCGACTCCGGATCGGACAGCCCGCGCCGCACCCGGTCCGCCTCGTCCCGCCCGCACCCGGTCATGATGTGCACGATGTCGATGATCTGCTCATGGAAGACGACGACCCCGTACGTCTCCCGCAGCGGCTCCTCCAGATCCGGGTGCGGATATCGAATCGGCGCCCGCCCGTGCCGCGCCTCGATGAACGGCCGCACCATGTCGGCGGCGACCGGCCCGGGCCGGAAGAGCGAGATGTCGACGACAAGATCGTGGAAGGTGGCCGGCTGAAGCCGCCCGACCAGGTCCCGCTGCCCCGGCGACTCGATCTGGAAGCAGCCCAGCGTCTCGGCGGACCGGATCAGCTGATACGTCGCCGGATCGCCGTCCCCCCGTTCGAAGTCGAGCGCGTCCAGCTCGACCCGCTCCCCCGTGACCCGCTTCACCTCCGCGACCGCGTGCGCCATCGCCGACTGCATCCGCACGCCCAGCACGTCGAGCTTGAGCAGCCCGAGGTCCTCGACGTCCTCCTTGTCGAACTGCGACATGGGGAAGCCCTCGCCGCTGGTCGGCATGACGGGCGTACGGGAAAGCAGGGAAGCGTCGGACAGAAGCACCCCGCATGGATGCATGGCGATGCCGCGCGGAAGGGCGTCCAGGCCCTCCACCAGCTCCCACAACCTGCCGTACCTGTCCCGCTCCCCCGCCAGCTGCCTGAGCTCGGGCAGTTCCTCCAGCGCCGCCCGGGCATCGCGCGCCCGGATGTGCGGGAAGGACTTGGCGATACGGTCGATGTCGGCGGGGTCCATGGACAGGGCGGCACCCACATCCCGGATCGCATGCCGCACCCGATAGGTCTCCGGCATCGACACGGTGGCGACCCGCTCGGTCCCGAACCGGTCGATGATCGCGCGGTAGACCTCCAGCCGGCGCGCGGACTCCACGTCGATGTCGATGTCGGGCAGCACCAGCCGCCGCTTGGACAGGAAGCGCTCCATCAACAGCCCGTGCTCCACGGGATCGGCGTGTGCGATGCCGAGCAGATGGTTGACGAGCGACCCCGCGCCGGAGCCGCGCGCGGCCACCCGGATGCCCATCTTCCGTACGTCATCGACAACTTGGGCGACCGTCAGGAAGTAGGAGGCGAACCCGTGGTGGGCGATGATGTCCAGCTCCTGGTGCATCCGCTCCCAGTACGCCCGCCGCCCGTCATGGCCGCGCTGCACCATGCCCGCCACCGCCCGCGAGGCAAGCGCCCGCTGGGCGGTGCGCTGCCCGGCGCCGACGAGATACGGCTCGGGAAAGTGGACGCTGCCGATCCCGAGGTCGTCCTCCGGATCGACGAGGCACTCGGAAGCGGTCGCCCGGGTCTGCTCCAGCAGCCGGTGCGCGGTATCGCGCCGGAAGCCCGCGGCCTCGACGACCCGCTCGGCGACCTTCGCCATCTCCCCCGCGCCCTTGAGCCAGGCCTCGCCGGAGTCCAGCTCCTTGGTGGAGTCGATGGGCACGAGCCGCCGCGCGGCGTCCAGTACATCGGCGACCGGCCCCAGCCCGGAATCCGCGTACCGGACGGCATTACTCAGCACGGGCCGCACCCGCTGCTCGGCGGCGAAGCCGACGGTCCGGGCAGCCAGCCGCAACGACCCCGGGCCGGTGCCCTTGCGCCCGTGCCAGACGGCCTCCAGTCGCAGGGAGTCGCCGTAGACCTCCCGCCAGGGCCCGAGCAGCCTGGCCGCCCGATCGGGACGACCGGCGGCGAGCGCACGGCCGACATCGGAGTCGGACCCGAGCAGAACGATCAGGCCGTCCCCCCGGTTGTCCCCCCGGGGCAGCATCGGCGGCCCCTCCCCGCCATGCGCAGCCGAAACGATCCGGCACAGATCACCCCACCCACGGGCCCCGTCCCGGGCAAGAAAGGTGACACGGGGCGTCGAGTCGTCGACAAAAGCGCCACCCCGCACCGGAGCCCGACGCCGCCGCCCCGCGGACTCACCCGCCTCCGAGAGCCCGAAGTCCTCCACGGCCAGCTCCACGCCGAACAACGGACGCACGCCCGCCTTCGCACAGGCCTTGGCAAATCGAACAGCGCCCCCGAGCGTGTCGCGGTCGGTGAGAGCCAGGGCGTCCATGCCCCGCTCGGAGGCGCGCTCGGCCAGCCGCTCCGGGTGCGAGGCCCCGTACCTCAGGGAGAACCCGGAGACGGTGTGCAGATGCGTGAACCCTGGCACACGCACCTCCCGCACTCATGAGCCGCTCGAACATCAGTTCCCAACTCTCCCACTCCCACCATAGACCATTTCCGGACCGTTTCTCGAACACTCGTGCGACATCCGTTCGGCCGCCTCCCACCTGCACAAACACCTGGCCACCCGGACTGTGGGGGCATGACGCAGACCCCCGGCGCCGGCACCTCCCGCAGCCCCTTCCTCGCCGAGGTGAAGGACGCCGTCACCCCGCGGGCCACGCTGCTCGTGACCGGCGTCGTCGGCCTCGCTCTGCTCTTCATCGCCTCCTACGTGGGCGCGCTCCACGACCCGAAACCCAAGAACGTGCCGCTGGGAGTCGTGGCACCCGAGGTCGCCGCCCAGCAGACGGTGGACCGGCTCGAAAACCTGCCCGGCGACCCCCTGGACCCGCGCGTGGTGGCCGATGCGGCGGCGGCAAGGAAGCAGATCCTGAACCGCGAGATCGACGGCGCCCTGCTGATCGACCCGAACAGCACCACCGACACCCTCCTGGTCGCCACCGGAGGCGGAAGGGTGCTGGCCGCCACCCTGGAGTCCCTGGTCGCCACCCTGGAGAGATCCGAGGCACGCACCCTGCGCACCATCGACGTGGCCCCGGCCGACCGGCACGACGCCAACGGGCTCACGTCCTTCTACGCGACCGTGGGCTGGTGCGTGGGCGGCTACCTCTGCGCGTCGATCATGACGATCAGCTCGGGCGCCGGCCGCCCCACCCCGAGACGCTCGGTGATCCGCCTCATCGCCATGGCCCTCGTGGCGGTCGTCGGCGGCCTGGGCGGCGCCCTGATCATCGGCCCGATCCTGGGCGCACTGCCGGGCAGCCTCGCCGCCCTCTGGGGCGTGGGCGCCCTGATCGTCTTCGCGGTGGGCGCGGCCACCCTCGCCTTCCAGGCCATCTTCGGCATGGCCGGCATCGGCCTGGTCATCCTGATCGTGGTGATCCTGGGCAACCCGAGCGCAGGCGGTGCCCTGCCACCCCCGCTGCTCCCACCGTTCTGGAGAGACATCGGACCGGCCCTCCCCCCGGGCGCGGGCACCTGGGCAACCCGCTCGATCGCCTACTTCAAGGGCAACGACACCACCGCGTCCCTACTGGTCCTCTCGGCATGGGCAGCAGCAGGAACCGCGATCACACTCCTGGCGGCGAAACTGCGAACAGGCGGCACCAAGACGCCGTAGAGACGCAGGGTCCAACCACTCTGCACGCACACGACGAAGAACCCCGCCCCTCACAAGAGGGACGGGGCTCAACAAAAGCGACGAACCGTCAGCCGATCTCAGTACCCGTGGCCGACAGCGCCTCGGTCACCGGCTGGAAGAACGTCTCCCCACCGGAGGTGCAGTCACCGCTGCCCCCGGAGGTGAGCCCGATCGCCTTGTCGCCGGAGAACAGCGAGCCGCCACTGTCGCCGGGCTCGGCGCAGACGTCGGTCTGGATCAGCCCGTTGACGATGTCACCGTTGCCGTAGTTCACGGTGGCGTCCAGCCCGGTGACCTTGCCGTCGTGCACCTGGGTGGTCGACCCGCTCCGGGTGACCTCCATGCCGACGGTGGCCTCGGCGGCACCACTGATGGCCTGTGTGGAGCCGTTGTAGAGGTTGACCTCGCTCGGGTGGTCGACCTCGCCGGTGTACTTCACCAGACCGTAGTCGTTGTCCGGGAAGCTGGACGTCTCGTTGGTGCCGAGCGCGTTGCCCTCGGAGTCCGACCAGTTCGTGATGCCCTCGGTGCAGTGCCCGGCGGTCAGGAAGAACGGCTCGCCGCCCTTGACGACGTTGAAGCCGAGCGAGCAACGGCCGCTGCCGTCGGTGATGGCGTCACCACCCGCGATGAAGGGCTTGAACTCCCCCTTCGACCGCTTGAGTTCGACCGTGGCACCCAGCCCGTCGGCGACCTTGCCGAGCTTGGTCCACTCGGCCTTGGAGACCGTGCGGTCAGCGGTGACGATGACCTTGTTGGTCGCCGGGTCCGTCACCCAGGCGGTGCCGGGGATGGTCGCGTCCTGCTTGAGCGTCGTACGGGCGCTCTTCAGCTCGGCGAGCGAGTTCTCGACGACTCTGGCCTTGGCGCCGGCGGCCTCGACGGCATCGGCGGCGACCTCGTCGAGGACGTTCACGACAAGGCTCTTGGTCTGCGCATCGTAGTAGGTACCGGCGGCGTCGGCGCCGAGGTCCTTGGCGAGCGTCGAGGCGAGCTTTCCGGCCGCGCCGACCGAGAGGGTCTTCGGCGCGGACGCCTCAGGCGACTCACTCGCGTTCGCACTCTGCAAGGTCACTCCCGCGGCAACCAGTGCGGCGATGCCCGCACCTGCCACGGCTGCACGCCGCTTGGGTATGCGTCGGTGCTTCAACTTACGTCCTCCTGTGGGGGGTCGGCCCGAGAGGTTGTGGGGACCTCACGAACCGGAAGGCGTACGGCTACGGCGGCGACTCACAACAAAAGCCACGCCCGTGCCGGTTGAACAACGCTCACTATTCCTAGGCCCACAGGGAGCGCACAAGGTCGACTTCAGGACGCGCGTAGAACACGGTTGCACGCCCCCGCCACCTTGACCGTGCACAGTCACGCGGGGCCTATTCGCACAGCAAACACTGCAAGCGAGGGAACCATACGCAGCGCGTAAGGTCTACTCCTGTCTCGAAATCGACCCTCCGGGGTCCGAGTCCAAGCGTGGTTCGAGGGGCGGAAGTTCCTCCTGCACGACCCGCTGCGCACCGGCGGCCTCCGCCGGCACCTGCGTCCCCTTCTCCAGAAATCGCAACAACTCCACCGGAATCGGAAGAACCAGCGTGGAGTTCTTCTCGGCCGCCACCGCCATCACCGTCTGCAGCAACCGAAGCTGAAGGGCCGCCGGCGCATCGGCCATCTGATGTGCCGCCTCCGCAAGCTTCTTGGAGGCCTGGAGTTCCGCGTCGGCGTTGATCACCCGCGCCCGCCGCTCCCGGTCGGCCTCCGCCTGCCGGGCCATCGACCGCTTCATGGTCTCGGGCAGCGACACGTCCTTGATGTCCACCCGGTCGATCGTCACGCCCCACTCCACCGCCGGGCTGTCGATCATCAACTCCAGCCCCTGGTTGAGCTTTTCGCGGTTGGACAGCAGATCGTCCAGCTCGCTCTTGCCGATGATCGACCGCAGCGACGTCTGCGCCATCTGCGAGACCGCGAACCGGTAGTCCTCCACCCGTACGACCGCCTCGGCCGGCGAGGTCACCTTGAAGTAGACGACGGCGTCGACCCGCACGGTGACGTTGTCCCGCGTGATGCCCTCCTGCGCGGGCACGGGCATCGTCACGATCTGCATGTTCACCTTGCGCAGTTTGTCGACGGCCGGAACGATCATCGTGAACCCGGGCCCGCGCACTTGGGGCCGGAGCTTTCCGAGGCGGAAGACCACGCCCCGTTCGTACTGCTTGACGACCCGCGCGGCCGCCGCCACATAGACCACACCGGCGGACACGAGCGTCACTCCCGCCGCCACCAGCTCCTCGACCATCACCGACCCCCAGGGTCCGACGTGGGCGCACTACAGGGGAGTACTGCCTGCGCATCGACGGTAACCCCGGCACGGGAACAAGGGCGAGCCCCCGCACGAGAGTTGCGTGCGGGGGCTCACATGCTGCCGGCTGCCGTTCAGGCCGAACCGAGGTGTCAGTAGACGCTGACGCCGTACGCGCTGAGGGCCTCGGTCACCGGCTGGAAGAAGGTCGTGCCGCCGGAGCTGCAGTTGCCGCTGCCGCCGGAGGTCAGACCGTACGCGGTGCCGTTGCTGCCGTAGAGCGAACCGCCGGAGTCGCCGGGCTCGGCGCAGACGGTGGTCTGGATCAGGCCGCCGACGATGTCGCCGCCGCCGTAGTTGACGGTCGCGTTGAGGGCGGTGACCCGGCCGCTGTGCGTGCCGGTGGTGGAGCCGTCACGGATGACGGTGGTGCCCACGCTCGGCGTGGCCGCGCGGGTGATGTCCACGCCGTTCGCGGTACCGGGCCGGCTGACGGAACCGGAGTACCGCACGATGCCGTAGTCGTTGCCCGGGAAGCTGGAGCCGGCGGTCGAGCCGATGACCGTGGTGCGGCCGGAGTTGGAGTACCAGGTGCCCGCACCGTCGGTGCAGTGGCCGGCGGTCAGGAAGTACTGGTTGCCGCTGCTGTCCTGGACGTTGAAGCCGAGCGAGCAGCGCCAGCTACTCGCATAGATGGCGTCGCCGCCCTGGATGAACTTGCTGAACTTGCCGGCGGTGCGCTTGATCGTGAGCGCGTCGGCGTTGGTGCCGGCCTGCTCCTTGATCTTCGCTATCTCCGCCTGGGAGACCGTGGAGTCCACGGTCACCGTGACGCGGTTGGTCTTGCTGTCGACGGCCCAGGCGGTGCCCGGGATGTCGGCCTTCAGCACGGAGCCACTGGCGCTCTTGAGCTGGGCGGCGCTGAAGGTGTCGGGGGTCTCCGCGGCGGTCGCGTTGGGGATCGCGATCGCGGCTGCAGCCACGAGGCCGGTGGATACGGCGATCAGCCGGGTCCGTCTCGCAATGCCACTGCGGGGGGTGGTGCGCTCGATCCTCACGTTTCGTTCCCTCCAAGGGAAGTCGGGGGCCCGCGTGGGGTCGGGGCCCGTGAGGCGCAGTCAAACGGCCAGGATGTCCGGATTCCGAACATGCCGTGCCCCTGACAAGCGCTGAGGGGAGTATTCGGTCGAACGACCGGTCGGCACAAGGGCGCCTTTCGGCCGTCAACTTTTGAACCATCTGTGCATGTTGGCCGCTCCTGCCCCGGTCAGAGCCGGTCAGCGCCACTCGGCGCAGCTTGCGCTCCCCCGGCCGACAGCGAGGTCGGACGTGTTACCAGGTGGCGCAAAGGAACGCACGAATTGGTCGACGGAGACAGGTAGCGGCAACATGACGCGGTTGAGCCCGTACGGCACGGTCGCCGTATCAGGGATGTCCGGAAGTAGCCGTCGCTTGCGCGGGGCTGTCAGCAACCGTCGCAGGGGCAGCAGCAGTCGCACCCGTCGCAGTCGCAGTCACGGCAGCAGCCCTCGCGCTTCTTACGGGACCACGGGCCCTCGTACTCCTTCGCGCAGCACAGCTTGCAGGTGCAGCACAGCAGCCAGAACATCCCGCAGCCGGCCCAGAACCCACGCCGCTTCGGCGGCTGAGGGGCGGGCCCACCGCCGAACCCGCCGAAGTCACCGCCACCGCCACCGCTTCCACCGGCACCACCGCCGGGCACGCCTCCGCCCCCGGCGTACGGGCTGCCGCCCGCGTGGGGGTACCCACCGGCGTACGGATTCCCGCCCCCGGCGTACGGATTCTGCGGCGCGCCGTACGGCCCCGGCTGCCCCGGCTGCTGTGGCGGCTGCCCATAGGGCCCGGGCTGACCGGGCTGCCCCGGCTGATGCGAGGCGTGCGAGGCGTGGGACGCGCAGGTCGGCACCGTGCCGAACGCCCGGTCCACCGAGCGCCGCAGCTCGTGCACGAGCAGCAGGTGCGCGAGCCTGGCGTCGGAGAACTCGGCCTCGCGCAGCGCCAGCCGCACCCCGTGCACGGCGTCGTCGGCGAGCCGCCGCGCCTCGGCGAGCGAGGTCCCCGTGGCCGTCAGCGGGTTCCACGCACCCGCCGCGGCGTCGGCCGCCTGGTCCTCCACGGCGTCCAGGAGGTGCGCCAGCCGTCCGAAGAGGCGCCCGGCCTCGGCGAGCGGTTCGGCGTTGTCCGGCCGTCCGGCCAGGATCGCGGTGTGGGCGAAGGCGGCGGCGGTCGCCGTCTCGGTCGGCTCGGTGACCGCGAGGATCGGCGTCCCGGGCCCGGCGAGCGCCTCGATGCCGACCTGCCGGTCCACGGCGTCGACCAGTACGGCGGTGTCGAACCCGACGGCCGAGCCGCTGCGCGCGCCCGCGGCACCCCACCCGGTGGCCACCCGGCGGGCGGCGAGCGCCAGCGGCCTGCGGGCCAGCAGCCCGTCCCCGTCGGCCACATGGTCACGCACCTTGGCCGAGGCCAGCACCAGCGAGACGGCGGCGGCGAGCCGGGCGCCCTCACCCTGTGCCACGGACGCGGTGCGCATCCCGCGCAGCGGGCACGGTCCCGCCGTACGCCGCAATCCGCTGTCCTTTTCGGCTTGAGCCTCCGTCAGAACGGAGATAAGGAGCCCGTCGTAGTTCGTCACGATCCGCGCGAACTGACCGTGGTCCCCGCGCAGCGAGAGGCACAACCCGCACAAATGCGCCATCCATTGACCGGTGAGCTGGTCTCCGAGCCGATGACGACAGGGCCTGACGATTCCGAACACGATGTCCCCCCGTGGTTCTTACGGCGCCGCAACGACGCTGAGCTGCCGCATCGTACCGACCGTGGCACAGATCGCCATGGCCGACTCGTTCACCCGTACGCACCTCGCATCACCCATTCGCCGTGAAGAATCATATTTCACTCACAGTCAGCAGCCGTACGTGGCATGCCCCTTGGGGGACACGGGCTCTCGACGTATTCGCTGTGCACCAGTACCGTCACAAACCCCCCGCGCGGCGTCTATCCACTTGGCGCGACGTCCGCATCATGGATGACCATAGGGATGCGGAATGTAAGCAGACCGCTGTGAGAGGAGGCGTCCATGGGATCGGTGCGCAAGGCGAGTGCCTGGCTGGGCCTCGTTGACGACAACGATGACGAGCGTTACTACGACGACGACTACTCCGAAGGGACCGAGCCCGGGGATGCCTGGGTCACCGACCCGAGGGTCAAGGTGGCCACGGACGTCGCCGAGGAGAAGGGCCGCCGGATCGGTACGGTCACCCCGGACAGCTTCCGGGACGCCCGCGCCATCGGCGAGCTGTTCCGGGACGGGGTCCCGGTCATCATGAACCTCACGGCCATGGAGCCGGCCGACGCCAAGCGTGTCGTCGACTTCGCGGCGGGGCTCATCTTCGGTCTGCGCGGTTCCATCGACCGCGTGTCCAACCGCGTGTTCCTGCTGACTCCGGCCGACACGGAGATCATCAGCGGGGAGGCGTCGGCTCACCGTTCGGACGGCTTCTACAACCAGAGCTGAGGCAGGGCCGCTCATCGGCCCTGCCCCCTGGTGGGGTTCAGCGGAAGGCGTCGAGCCCGGTGAGTGCCTTGCCCAGAACGAGCTGGTGCATCTCGACGGTGCCCTCATAGGTGAGCACCGATTCGAGGTTGGTCGCGTGCCGCATCATGGGGTATTCGAGCGAGATCCCGTTGGCACCGAGGATCGTCCGAGCCGTACGGCAGATGTCGATGGCCTCGCGGACGTTGTTGAGCTTGCCGAAGCTGACCTGTTCGGGACGCAGGCGGCCGGCGTCCATGCGCCGCCCCAGATGATGGGCGAGCAGAATCCCCTTGTGCAGTTCGAGCGCCATGTCGGCGAGCTTGGCCTGGGTGAGCTGGAAGCCCCCGATCGGCCGGCCGAACTGCTCCCGCGACTTCGAGTAGTCGACAGCTGCCTCGAAACAGGACCGCGCCGCACCCATGGCCCCCCACACGATCCCGTACCGGGCGTGCGAGAGACAGCTGAGCGGCCCCTTCAGCCCGACGACATCGGGAAGCACGGCATCGGCGGGCAGCCGTACGTCGTCCATGACCAGCTCACTGGTGACGGAGGCGCGCAGCGACAGCTTGTGCTTGATCTCCGGAGCGGAGAACCCGGCGCTGTCGGTCGGCACGACGAACCCGCGGATCCCCTCGTCGGTCTGCGCCCACACGACCGCGACGCCGGAGACGGACCCGTTGGTGATCCACATCTTGCGCCCGGTGAGCACCCAGTCGGACCCGTCACGCTTGGCGTAGGTCCGCATGGACGCCGGGTCGGACCCGTGGTCCGGCTCGGTCAGCCCGAAGCACCCGATGACCTCGCCGGCGGCCATGCGCGGCAGCCACTGCTGCTTCTGCTCCTCGCTGCCGAACCGGTGGATGGCGTACATGGCGAGGGACCCCTGCACGGAGACGAGGGACCGAATGCCGGAGTCGGCAGCCTCCAGCTCCAGACAGGCGAGCCCGTACTGCACGGCGGAGGCGCCGGCGCACCCGTAGCCGCTCAGGGACATCCCGAGCGCACCGATCTCCCCGAGCTCACGGGCGAGCTCACGGATCTCCGGCAGCTCACCCTTCTCGTACCAGTCGGCCACGTACGGCAGCACCCGATCCGCGGCCCACTGCCGCACGGTGCTCCGAATCGCCAGATCCTCGGGCTCCAGGAGGTCGTCGAGGCCGAGGGGGTCGGCGGGGTCGAACGGGGGCAACTTCGAGGACGCGGACATGGGACACCCTCCGGCAACGACTAAAACTAGCGCCGCTAGTCACGGCTCGGCCCTGACGCTACGACGCGGTGCGGTGCACGTCCAGTACGACTCCCGGTTACAGCGGCACCGAGAGGCCAAGGCTCGTCAGGCGGAGACGCGGGACTCCGCGACTTCCCTCGGCTTGGGCAACTCCACGGTCGGCGCATCGCACTGCATGACCCGCGGCAACCGCAACGCCATCACCGCGCCCAGCAGCAACAGCCCCGCACTCACCAGCAACGTCACATGCAGCCCGTGCACAAAGGCATTCTGCGCCGCATGGCGCAGGGCGACCCCCGCCGACCCGCCCAGCTGGGCAGCGACCTCGTACGCCTCACCCAGCGAGTGTGAAGCGGCCGTGGAGGCCGATGCCGGGACACCCGACACGTCCGTCAGCCCGGGGGCGTACGCCGCGTTCATCACGCTGCCGAGCAGGGCGATGCCGATGCCGGCACCCAGCTGGTACGACGTCTCACCGATCGCCGCCGCCCCGCCGGCCTGCTCCTGTGGAGCCTCGCTCAGCATCGACTCGTACGCCCCGAAGAGCGTCGTCTCCAGGCCGAAGCCCAGCAGCACGAACCCGAAGAGCAGCAGGCCGGGGTTGTCCTCGCCGCCCATCGCCGTGAGCAGCAGAACCGCTACGGCCGTCACACAGAACCCGGCGCACACCATGCGCCGCGGCCCGAACCGCCGCAGCATCCGCGCGCCGGCCAGCCCGGCCGCCATCGCGGCGAACGTCAGCGGCAGCAGCCGCAGCCCCGTCTCCAGTGGCGACAGGCCCAGCACCAGCTGCAGATACTGCGCCGCGATCAGCTCGAGCCCCACGAGGGCGAGCATCGCCAGCACGATGCACCCGACCGACGTACTGAACGCGGGCCGCGCGAACATCCCGAGGTCGACCAGCGGGTACGCCCGCCGTCGCTGCCGTCGTACGAAGAGGACCAGCAGCACCACGCCGACCACCAGCGGCACCACGGTGAACAGGCTGCCCACCGGCTCTCCGCCGCCGAGCCGCTTGACGCCCAGCACCATGCCGAACAGCCCGCCCGCCGCGAGCAGCGCGCCGACCACGTCCCAGGGGCCCTTGCCGTCACCCTTCGACTCGGGCAGCAGCAGGCGTCCCACCGGAAGGCTGACCAGCATCAGCGGGATGTTGACGAGGAAGACCGAGCCCCACCAGAAGTGCTCCAGGAGGAAGCCGCCGAGCAGCGGCCCGACCGCCGCGCCGACGGCGGCGACGGCGCTCCAGATGCCGATGGCGAGGGCGCGCTCGCGCCGGTCGGGGAAGACCTGGCGCAGGATGGACAGGGTCGCGGGCATGATCATCGCGCCGCCGACCCCGAGCAGGGCGCGGGCCAGGATCAGTACCTGTGGATCGTGCGCGAGGGCCGCGAGGCCGGAGGCGACGCCGAAGAGGCCGTACCCCAGCAGCAGAACCCGTCTGCGGCCCACCCGGTCACCGAGCGTGCCGAAGAGAATCAGCAGCGAGGCGCAGACCAGCGGATAGATGTCGACGATCCAGAGCAGCTCTATCGCGCCGGGCCTGAGGTCCTCGGTGACAGCCGGCACCGCCACGTGCAGCACGGTCGCGTCGACCGCGACGAGCAGCAGGCTGACACAGAGGACGACGAGGACGACCCAGCGGTTGGCACCGGCCCCGGCCGCCCGACGGCGCAGCGCAGCGGCAGCCGTGGTCGTCCCGGACATGTACGTACCTCCCAGATGTTCCCTCGCCCTCGGCGGGGCACACGGGGTGGGGACTCCCCGTGACTCGGCCGGAGAGGAGCGGTGGTCTCCGGCCCGCGCAACGAAGGGCGAGTGACTCGTCAGAGTACGCGAGTCCTCGTCGGTGCCGAGTGGCGGACCTCTCAGACTCCACGCCAACGCGTGTGGCGTACGCCACATCCGCCACCCTGGAGCGGTGAGCTCCAGGGGAATTCCACGCCATGATTCGGTGAACGAATTCATAAGCAGTAAAAAACGAACCAACAGAATGATCAAAGGAATTGAAGGATGTAGCGTTCGATGATTGCGGATTCCTAGGAAATAAACCTCCACCTGAGAGGAATCCCACATCACATCGTCATCACAAAGCCGTGGAATCGCCGTTGAACTGCGCTCACTCGCTGTAACGTCGATTGGGTGTGTACCGAACGAAAGCTGACCCGTCTGGACCGGGTCTTCGCCAGGCTGGACCGGGAGCCGGAACGCCCGGCCCACATCGATGTGCCGCGGATGACGCGGCACAGGGTCGTGCTGTTCACCTCGACCCTGGCCTTCTACGTGGCCATCGTGTGGGCCATCCTCATCACCTCGTGGCTGGTCCGGCTCGACTGGCAGGTCATGTTCTTCCGTCCGTACCAGCAGTGGGCCGAGATCCACGCCTTCGTCGACTACTACGTGGTGCTCGGCCAGCGCGGCCCGACCGCCGTGATGGTCGCGGCCTGGCTGGGCTGGCGATCCTGGCGGCAGCACACGCTGCGCCCGCTGCTCGCGCTCGGCGTCTCCCTGCTGCTGCTGAACGTCACGGTGGGTGCCGCCAAGCTCGGCATGGGCCGCCTCGGCCCGCACTACGCGACGACCGTCGGCTCCAACGAGATGTGGCTCGGCGGCGATATATTTCCCAGCGGCCACACCGCCAACGCCGTGGTGACCTGGGGAATCCTGGCCTATCTGGCCTCGACCCCGAGAGCGCGCCGCTGGCTGTCGGCCCTGTCGGCGGTGACCTCGCTGGGCGTCGGCCTGTCCACCGTGTACCTCGGTACGCACTGGCTGAGCGATGTGCTGCTCGGCTGGGCCGCGGGCCTGCTGATCCTGCTCGCCCTGCCGTGGTTCGAGCCGCTGATCGCCCGCTCCGAGGCCTGGATCTTCGACCTGCGCGACCGCTGGCGCGAGCGCCGGGCCGGCACGGTGGCGGTGCCGACCGCCCCGGTCGAGGCTCCGGTGCTGCTCAAGCCGCGCCACGTGGCCGTCGACGACGAGGTCGTGGCACGCGAGGCGGCCTCCTCGGCCCACTCGCCCCGGACGACCGTCCACCCGCCCGCCTACCTGGCCCCCGGCCCGCACACGGCCCGCGGGGAGCGCACCCCGGTCACCCCGGCCGGCAGCCGCCGCCCGCCGCACACGGAGCGCATCACCCGCGGCCCGGCCCAGCCGGCCCGCCCTCTCACGGGCGGCTGACGGCCCGGAGAGCGGGGCTCGGTACACACAACCACCCCGGCACACGGCGACGGCCCCGGTTCCTGCGTCAGGAACCGGGGCCGTCGCCCTTCGTCAACCCTTCCAGGCCCGCGCCACCCGGCCGTCCTTCACCTCGAAGTTCATCCGGCCGCTCCGGTACTCCATGGTGATGATCGCCCCCGGCGGCAGCGAACGCACCGTCGACCACCCTCGGTCACGGGCCAGTCGCTCGGCCCGGTCGGCGTCGAGGCCGACATAAGTGTCCGGGCTGTCCTGTGGTTCGGCAGGGGGTTTCGGAATGGGTGCCATGCCGCCACGCTAGGGCCTTCGCTCGGGATCGGGCCAGAGCGGACCGATGGCCTTTGTAGCTGCCATCCAGGTCGCACGTACCTCTGGGGTCACGCTTTTGTCACAGAACCACGACACGCGTTTCGGACACTCCGCGTCACACGGATGAGCGGTTCCGTAGTCCTTCCGCAGGCATTCGATCGTAATTCCTGCGTGTCGCGAAGCCATGGCCAATAGGCCGGAGGAAAAGTTCCCGGGGAACTGCCGCGGACTCCATTTCCCGCCGCGTCGACATTAGCTGCTGCCGCGGCGGGTGCGGTGGCCGCGAGAGCCGGTGCCGCACAGAAAGTACATGGTTCCGCCACAGAACCCCCGTACGCCCTCTGTCGGAGCGCCGCCGACGCGAGCATCATGGCGTGAGCTCGCGTCGGCGCGTGCGGCGCGGGCTTCAGCGGGCCCGGGGCGCGACGAGCGAAGGGGCGAGCGAGCGATGGGGACGCACACCGCAGAGGCGACGGCACGGCCCATGCGGAGCAAGCAGCCGGGCGGCCGGGTGGTCGTCGACTGGCTGACCACCACGGACCACAAGAAGATCGGGCACCTCTACCTGATCACGTCGTTCGGGTTCTTTCTGGCCGGTGGTGTCATGGCCCTGCTGATGCGGGCCGAACTGGCCCGGCCGGGGATGCAGATCCTGAGCAACGAGCAGTTCAACCAGCTGTTCACGATGCACGGCACGATCATGCTGCTGCTCTTCGCGACCCCGACCTTCGCGGGCTTCGCCAACGAGCTGATGCCGCTGCAGATCGGCGCCCCGGACGTGGCGTTCCCACGGCTGAACATGTTCTCGTACTGGCTGTTCCTGTTCGGCGGTCTGATCGTGATGGGCTCGCTGATCGTGCCGAACGGGCCCGCCTCCTTCGGCTGGTTCGCCTACGCGCCGCTCAACAGCCTGGAGCGCTCCCCCGGCATCGGTCCCGATCTGTGGATCATGGGCCTGGCGCTGGCGGGCTTCGGCACGATCCTCGGTGCGGTCAACTTCATCACCACGATCATCGGGATGCGCGCCCCCGGCATGACGATGTTCCGGATGCCGATCTTCGTGTGGAACACGCTGTTCACGTCGATCCTGATCCTGATGGCGTTCCCGGTGCTCGCGGCCGCGCTGCTGGTGCTGGAGGCGGACCGGCGGTTCGGCTCGGTGGTGTTCGAGGCGGCCAACGGCGGGGCGCTGCTGTGGCAGCACCTGTTCTGGTTCTTCGGGCATCCCGAGGTGTACATCATCGCGCTGCCGTTCTTCGGCATCATCACGGAGATCATCCCGGTCTTCAGCCGCAAGCCGATCTTCGGATATCTGACGCTGGTCGGGGCGACGATGGCGATCACCGGTCTGTCGATCGTGGTGTGGGCGCACCACATGTTCGTCACCGGCGCGGTGCTGCTGCCGTACTTCTCCTTCATGAGCTTCCTGATCGCCGTCCCGACGGGCGTGAAGTTCTTCAACTGGTCCGGGACCATGATCAAGGGCTCGCTGTCCTTCGAGACACCCATGCTGTGGGCGACGGGCTTCCTGGTGACGTTCCTCTTCGGCGGGCTGACCGGGGTGATCCTGGCGTCGCCGCCGATGGACTTCCACGTCTCCGACTCGTACTTCGTCGTGGCCCACTTCCACTACGTCGTCTTCGGCACCGTCGTGTTCGCGATCTTCGCCGGGTTCCACTTCTGGTGGCCCAAGTTCACCGGCAAGATGCTCGACGAACGGCTGGGCAAGATCCACTTCTGGACGCTGTTCGTCGGTTTCCACACCACGTTCCTGGTGCAGCACTGGCTGGGCGCCGAGGGCATGCCGCGCCGCTACGCCGACTATCTCGCCGCCGACGGCTTCACCGTGCTGAACACGGTCTCGACGATCGGCGCGTTCCTGCTCGGCATGTCGACGCTGCCGTTCCTCTACAACGTCTGGAAGACCACGAAGTACGGCAAGAAGGTCGAGGTCGACGACCCCTGGGGCTACGGCCGCTCCCTGGAGTGGGCCACCTCCTGCCCGCCTCCGCGGCACAACTTCAACGCGCTGCCGAAGATCCGCTCCGAGTCCCCGGCGTTCGACCTGCACCACCCGGCGCACGCGTTGGAGGCTCCGCAGCCCGAGCCAAAGAGCGAGCAAGCCGACCGTGAGCAGTCCTGATCGCCTCGACCAGTCCGACCGGCTCCAAGACCTCGAACTCGAAGCCCAGCAGCATCACGTGGATCACCATCACGTCGAGGCTCCCGGCCCCGGTGCGCAGCAGGCAGCTGTCGGGACCGTCCGCCTCCAGCTGCCCTGTGGTGGGCGAGATGCTCGCGGCGGCCTCCTCCAGGGGCACCAGGAGCCGGACGACGGCGTGCGAGGCGTACGCGCGCGTGGAGACGCCCTGGGAGACGTACGCGGCGAGGTCCTCGGCGGGCGGGGTGCGCGGGGTGAAGTGCGGGCCGTGCGGCGGCTTGGGGGTGATGCGGTCGACGCGGAACGTACGCCAGTCCTCGCGGTCGAGGTCCCAGGCGACCAGGTACCAGCGCCGTTCGCTGCACACCAGGCGGTGCGGCTCGACGGTACGGCGGGTCGGGGCGCCGTCGTGGTCGCGGTACTCGAAGCGCAGGCGTTCGGCGTCCCGGCAGAGGTTGGCCAGCTCGGTCAGCACGGCCGGGTCGACGGCGGAGGGCTGGGGGCCCCGCAGCATCGGCACGGTGAAGGCGTTCAGGGCACCCACGCGGCGGCGCAGCCGGTTCGGCAGGACCTGCTCCAGCTTGGCGAGGGCCCGCACCGAGGTCTCGCCGATGCCCTCGATGCCCTGGCCCGCGGCCGTGCGCAGCCCTACGGCCACGGCGACCGCCTCGTCGTCGTCCAGCAGCAGGGGCGGCAGCTCGGCCCCCGCACCGAGCTGGTAGCCGCCGCCGGTGCCGGGGCTGGCGTTGACCGGGTAGCCCAGCTCACGCAGCCGGTCGACGTCCCGGCGGATCGTGCGCGCGGTGACGCCGAGACGGTCGGCCAGGTCGGCGCCGGACCACTCGCGATGGGCCTGAAGCAGGGAGAGCAGCCGCAGGAGTCTTGCCGAGGTCTCCAACATGATCCGATTTTGCCTCGCTCAGGGGCTCGGGAGTGCCCCTAACAGCGTTGCCGGCACCCGGGATTCGACGCTCAGGTTGCCTTGCCGGGTTTCGTACGGGACCCGGGAGGCGGAGGGGTGCACGTCCATGTCACCCGGCGCCAGTCGGTGGTCCGACTCCTCCTCCGTCACGCTGGCGTAGGCGTCCCAGTGGCCCTCCGGCAGGGCCACGCTGCTGGGGAGCGCCGCGCGCAGCCGGCCCGTCGTGGCCGGGGTCAGGGGCAGGGTGACCTCCTCGTCGCCCTCGCGGTGGCGCAGCACGAGGTGGGCCGCCTCGGTGGCCACGACCGCGGTGACGTCAAAGGTCAGCCCGCCCGCCGAATCCGCGATGCAGTCGGCGCGCAGGGGTACTGCCTGCGACACGGGCGTCATGCGCTGCGGTTCCTCCCTCGGCTCTCGGCTCTGTCGGTTGGACCGGCGATACCGCCTTTTGGTTGCCCGTCACGGCTGGTACGACAGCTGCGGGACGTCGAAGCACGTGTTGTTCATGTCTCCTTGGGAGACCCAGCCCCGGCCGTCCTCCCAGCGGGCCACGGACAGACACGTCCGGCGGGTCTGCGGCGGCTCGGCCCGCCGCTCGAAACGGACCGGGAGCAACAGACCGTCGGCGGTGTATCCCTGACTGCGGTTCATGAAGTCGTCGACGCACGCACGCGTGACACCCCGGCGGGCGCACGACTTCGCCGCGTCCGTGAACCACATGGCCGCCGCCCAGCCCTCCAGCTGCCACTGGGAGTGCGTCTTGAGCCCCTTGGTGGCGTCCCTGAACTCCCGTACGGCTTCCTGGCCGGTGTCCTCGTGGTTGCGGGACGATCCGGTGGCCCACAGGGCGTTGCGGCACCGCGGAGCGTCCTTGTACTCATCGGCCACAGTGGACGTCCAGTTCTGGACGTTCGTGACCTTGGCGGTGACCTCGGCGCCGACGTCGTCCATCGCCTTGCACAGCTGGGCGTTGCCGTGGGTGTCGATGGCGTCGAAGACAAGGTCGGCGCCCTGCTCCTTCAGATCGGCCGCCACCGCGCGGAAGTTGGGCAGCGCGAAGTCGACCTGCTCGGTGACGACCTTGTAGCCCTCGGCCTTCAGTCCGCGCTCGATGAGCCGGGCGTAGGCGGCGGACGCGGACTGGTTGTACGAGACGACGGCGGCCGTACGGGCGCCGTGCTCACGCTTGAAGTAGCGGTAGACCTCGGTGCCGCCGTACTGCTTGCCGTCCCAGCCGGTGGTGCCGTTGCGGGGCGCGAGGCTGCCGTAGATGCCGTACAGGTGCGGGTAGGTGTCGTAGGCGGTTCCGATGGGCTGGCCGCCGATGTCGGGCACGCGTGCGCGTGACACGCGGGAGGCGCCCGCGTAGTCCAGGGCGGTGGTGGCGACCAGGGCGACGACCTTCTCCTCGTCGATGAGCTTGTGCACGCACTCGTTGTTGCCGACGCCGCTGCCGCCGTCGTCGCACTCGCGCACCTCGACGCGGCGGCCGTCGATGCCGCCGCGTGCGTTGAGACGGTCGAAGTACGCCTTGGCACCGTCGCGCGGGCCGGTGAAGGCGCTGCCGCCGACCGGGCTGGTGGCGCTCGTGATGATGCCGACCCGGATCGGCGCGCGGTCGCCCGCGGGTGTGGTGGGGCCGCCCCGGTCGCGGTGCTCGAAGTCGCTCTCCGGCAGCCGGCTGCCGCACGCCGTACTCAGAGCCAGCACCACCACGGCGATCGCCGCCTCAGCACCCCGGGATCGGCGACCCATTGCCGCTCAACTGGACCAGCGCGCACAGTGTCTTCGCGGACACCTTCCAGGTGCCGTCCTGTTCGACGGCGGTGCCGGAGGCGTTGGGCAGGGCGGTCGCGCCCTTCAGCGTCAGGTCGTAGGTCACGTTCGCGCCGGTCGGCGAGGTGAACTCGACCTTGGAGACCTTCGCCTCGACCTGCCCGCCGCGCTCGTCACCGCTGAACGCCTGCAGGACCGGCCCCATGCGGTCGCCGTTCTCCAGGACGGTCTGCTTTTCCTCCATGGGCGTCGCCGGGTCGAAGAACTTCTGCCAGTTCTGCTTGATCTCCGTCTCGGCCGCCCCCGCGTCGGCGGGCGCCGTCGCGGCCGGCGACTGCTGTTCGCCCGGCTCGGTCTGCTCGACGGTGGGTGTCGGCGGGGTCTCGTTGCCGCCGCCTCCCTCGTCGTCGCTGCAGGCGGCCAGGGCCGGAGCGAGAAAGAGGAGCAGGGCCGCGGCCGTCGCCGTCCCCCGCCCCGTCGCCCGTGGGCCGTACCGCCTGTGCGCGTTGCTCCGCCTGAGGTCGCTCCCGAGAACCATCTGGCTCACCGCCGGGTGTCGATCCGGGCTGTGTGCGCCCGGTGCTTTCAGGGTCAGCTTGCAGGAGGCATAGTGCAAGCCATTGGCTGACATGGACAGGCACATGCGCCGAAACCCGGTGTGCGTGCCCCCGAACCCGACGCGTGGGAGCCAGCGATGCGGACAGCCCGACTGCGGACCGTGCACCCCGTCCTGTGGGCCGGCTGGGCCGCGCTCGCGGCCGGCGCGGTGTTGTGCGTCATCGGTTGGTACGGCGTCTCCGGCGAGCGCTTCGCCGAGCGGCAGCTGCCGTACCTCGCGTCGTGCACGGTTCCCGGCGCCGCGCTGATCATCGCCGGGTCGCTGCTGCTGACCCACGGCCGGGGCGCGCTCGCCGCCGCGCGCGTGGAGGAGCTGTACGGCCTTCTGGTGGCCGTGGAGCCGGTCTACGCCGATGAGTCCGGACAGGCGGCCGCGGCGCCGGCAGCGGTCAGCGGGGACCTGCTGATGGTGCCGGGCGGCACCCTCTGGCACCGCGCGGACTGCCCCCTGGTCGCAGGGAAGGCGGAGGCCGTACCGGTCGACGCGAAGTTGGTGCGCAGCGGCGAGCTGGGTCCGTGCCCGATCTGTGAGCCCGCCGAAGCGGACGACTGAGGTCCGCCCCGGTGTCCTCCCTGACGTACGACCTCACGCTGGCCGGTCTGGCGGTCGGCAGCGCCGCGGCGCTCAGCGGGATCGGCCTGGTCGTGACGTACCGGGCGACCGGCGTGCTGAACTTCGCGCACGGGGCGATCGCGATGGTGTGCGCGTATGCGCTGCGGCAGTGCGTGGTGGAGTGGGGCTGGCCGCTGTGGGCGGGCGCGGCGGTGACCCTGCTGGTGCTCGCGCCCGGTATCGGGATGGCGCTGGAACGGTTCGTCTTCCGGCCGCTGGCGGTCCTGGGCAGCGACCCGGCGCAGACCCTGGTCGCGTCCATCGGCGTCTTCGTGCTGCTGGTGGGCGGCGCGGTACTGCTGTGGGGTCAGGGGGCGCGGGACGACGCGCCGGAGCTGATGTCGGCGGAGCCCTGGGGCCAGCTGGCGGTGGCGCTGGTGCTGGCGGCCGGGGTCGGTGCGGTGATCCGCTGGACGCGCTTCGGCCGGGAGCTGCGTGCCGTGGTCGACGACCGTCAGCTGGCGGTCCTCGGCGGTGTCGACGCGGACCGGGTGGCGGCGGCCGGCTGGGCGTTCGGCTCGTTCACGGCGGGTCTGACGGGCGTGCTGCTGGCCCCGTACGTGCGCCTGGACCCGTACGGCCTGCCGCTGCTGGTCATGGAGGTGGTCGCGGTCGCGGTGGCCGCACGGATGCGCAGCCTGCCGGTCGCCGTGCTGACGGCGCTGGCCATCGGGGTGGCGCAGAGCCAGCTGACGCGGCTGCACCCGACGGGCTGGGGCGCGCCGCTCCTCCAGGCCGTCAGCACGAACCTCTTCGTCGTCGCCCTGCTGATCGCGGCCCTGGCCCTCCCCCGCGTCGGCACCCGCGACGCTCTCCCCCGCTCGGCCACCGCGCGCGTGCCGACCCCTCCGGGCGCCTGGATCGTGGCGATGGTCCTCTTCCTGCTCCCCCTGGGCTTCGCGGGCTCGGACCTGCATACGTCGGTGCAGGTGCCGGCGCTGGGCGTGGTGCTGCTCTCCCTGGTCGTCGTCACCGGCCGCGGCGGCCAGATCTCCCTCGGCCAGGCGGCGTACGCGGGCCTCGGCGCCCTGTTCACGGCCCTGCTGGCGGCAGGCCGCTTCCCGGGCCTCCCCCGGCTGCCGGAGCTCGCGGCCCTCGCGCTGGCGGTCGTCCTGGTGGCCCCACTCGGCCTCCTCACCGGCTGGCCGGCGATCAGCCGCCGGGGCCTGGCCCTTGCGCTGGCGACGTTCGCGGTCGGCGTCGGCGTGAGCCGCTTCGTCTTCGCCCAGCCTTACGCGATCTCGGGTCTGTCCCTCGGCCGCCCGGCGGGCTTCGAGGGCGACCGCGCCTACTACGTCCTGGAACTGTCCCTCCTCGCAGCCGCCCTGCTGACGACCTGGCTGCTGCGCCGGGGCCGCACGGGCCGGGCCCTGGCGGCGATGCGGGACCACGAGTCCGGGGCGTCGGCGGCCGGCGTCCAGGTGCCCTCCCTCAAGCTCCTGGCCTTCGTCTCCGGCGCCGCCCTGGCAGCCCTGGGCGGCGGGATGCTCGGCATGGGACTGCGCGCCTTCGACCCGGCCGCCTACGACCCCGTCCGCGGCCTCCTCTGGTTCGCCGCGGTGGTGGTCCTGGGCGCCGACAGCACGCTCGGCGCCCTGGCCGCCGCGGCCCTCCTGGTCGGTCTCGACGCGGGCGCACGCGGCGGTGTGGCGGCCGCCCTGATCGGCATCCTCGCGGTTCTGGTGGGCCGCTTCCCCGGCGGACCGTACGAAGCGCTGCGGTCGGCGGCGGGGAGGCTGCGCCTGCGGCGCGGGGCGAGGCTGACGGCGGTGGGGCTGGGAGTACGGAGGCGACTGCGGCCGGCGGAGCCAGGAGCCGGGCCTCGGCCGACCCTGACGGGCTTGACCGCGTCGGGCGTCGCAGGCCAGGAGGCCGCCGGCGCTCAGCCTCCGCAAGGGCCACCCGCACCCGACGGCGAAAGGCGCTCGGGCGGTTCGGGTGGGAAACCGAACGCGGCCGAAGGACACGTGCCCACCCACGCACCGGCACTCGTCACGCACCACCTCCAGGCCCGCTACGACAACTTCACCGCCCTCGACGACATCACCCTCACCGTCCACCCAGGCCGGGTCACCGCCGTCGTCGGCCCCAACGGCGCGGGAAAAAGCACCCTGTTCCACTGCCTGGCCGGCACCCACCGCCCCACCCACGGCCAAGTCCTGCTCGGCACCCGCGACATCACCCGCCTTTCCGCCCACGCCCGCACCCGCCTCGGCATCGCCCGCACCTTCCAGCAACTGGCGGTCTTCCCCTCCCTGACCGTGGCCGAGAACGTTCGCGTAGGCGCAGAGCAGGGACGGCTCCGGGACCCCTCGGCCGTGGAGCGGGCCCTCCGGCTCCTGGGACTCGACGGCCCCGTGCGGGCCCTGCCGGCCGCGGACCTCCCCACCGGCACCCTGAGGCGCGTGGAACTGGCCAGGGCCCTCGCGGGCGGCCCGCGCGTGCTGCTCCTCGACGAACCCGCCGCCGGCCTCGACACCGCCGAGGTCACCGCACTGGCCCGCGTCCTGAAGGCACTCGCCGCCGACGGCACCGCCCTGCTCGTCGTCGAGCACGACCTCGACCTGGTCGCCGACCTCGCCGACACCGTGCACGTCATGGCGGCGGGCCGCATCGTCGCCTCCGGCCCTCCCGACCGCGTGCTCGACGCGGCAGGCTCCCAGGAAGCACCCGCATGACGACGATCTCCCTGCGCCACGCGCGCGTGCGCTACGGCCCTCTGGAGGCCCTCCACGGCATCACCCTCGCCGCCCCCGGCCCCGGCCTCACCGTCCTGCTGGGCCGGAACGGATCCGGCCGTACGACAGCGCTGCGCGCCCTGGCCGGAACCGTGCCGCTGTCCGGCGGCGCGGTCGTGTGGGACGGCGCCGACGTGACCCGGATGCCCGCGTACGAGAGGGCCCGCCGTGGACTGTGCCTGGTCCCCGAGCGGCAGGCGGTGTTCGGCTCCCTCACCGTGCGCGAGAACCTCGAACTCGCGGGCCGGTCGTACGACATCGCCCTCGACGCCTACCCCCGGCTCGCATCGCTCCTCGCCCGCCGCGCAGGCACCCTCTCGGGCGGCGAGCAGCGCATGCTGGCCCTGTCCCGCGCCCTGCTGGCACGCGCGCGTGTCGTGCTCGTTGACGAACCCGTGCAGGGCATGTCGCCCACGGTCGCCGCCCGTACGTACGAGCTCCTGAGCGAACTCGACGCCTGCGTGGTCGTCGCAGAGCAACGAATCCCGCCCGGACTGCACGGCCGGGCGGCACTCGTCTACGAACTGCGTCGCGGTGCGGTCGTGTTCAGCGGCGAGTCGGCCGAATGGGAGCGCCGTGCAGCGCTCCGAACCGGGTCGACCCCTTCCGGATGAGCTGCGATGTCTTCGAGGTCAGCCGGTCCGTGACGCTGGGCCGCCGCAGCTCCATACGGCCCTTGAGCCCGTACCGTCTCGAGCAGTGCGGCCAGGCTCCCCACCCCTGAGTCGCCACCACCTTCCGGGCGATGGCGATCTGCTCCTTGCGGCTGGCGAGATCCGCGCGCGGGGCGTACTTCGACCCGCCGAAGCCCTCCCAGGTGCTCTGCGAGAACTGAAGCCCCCCGTAGTGGCCGTTGCCGGTGTTGATGTGCCAATTCCCGCCGCTCTCGCACTTGGCGACACAGCCCCAGGGCCACTGGTCCTTGGCGCAGGAGAGCGCCGCGGGTTTGGGGGGCGGTCCGGGGGCCGGCCGGGGCGGCGCCGTATGGATGTGCCGCGTTGCGTGTGTTGCCTGTGCTGCGTGCGTCGGTCCCGGGGCGACGGCTGTGAACAGCGTGGCGGCCAGGACGATCGTGAGCGGTGTGCATTTCATATGAGCACGCTAGGCAGCCGATTGCGGCCATCCCGCGCGGCGCGTCCGACGAACGCCGGTGCCCCACCCGGTCGGCGGACCGGGCGGGGCACCGAAGCGTGGGCAGGGAGCGCCGCTCAGAGTTCGAGGCGCTGCCCGGGCACGATGAGGTGGGGATCGGCGCCGATCACGGACTTGTTGGCCTCGTGGATCTGCCGCCACGTGGTCCCGTGCCGGGCGGCGATGCCGCTGAGCGTGTCGCCCTGACGGACGGTGTAGTCACCGCGGGACGAGTTGCGGTTCGTGTGTCCCGACGAACGCTCCGAACGCTCCGACTTCTGCGCCGGAGTCGACGGGGCCGCCTTGGCGGCGGGGGCGCCCGAGCCGGCGGCGGAAGCCGCGGGTGCGCTGCCGGACGCTCCGGCGCGGGCCGAACAAGTCGGCCACGCGCCCCACCCCTGTGCGCGCTGGACCTTGGTGGCCACCGCGATCTGCTGGTCCTTGCTAGCCCGGTCCGCCGTGGCCGCGTAGGCCGTACCGCCGTACGCGCGCCAGGTGGAGGCGGCGAACTGCAGTCCGCCGTAGTAGCCGTTGCCGGTATTGATGTGCCAGTTGCCGCCGCTCTCGCACTGGGCGATGCGGTCCCACACTCCACTGTCCGCCGCTGCGGCGTTGCCGGTCGCGGCCAGCAGTCCGAGCGGGGCGAGCAGTGCCGCCCCGGCGAGGACCGCCGTCGTACGAGTCCGGCTCCCGTTCGGAGCCTTCGGCGCCTTACGAGCGTTGTTGTGAGTGGTATCGGCACATTCGGACATGTAGTTCCCTCTCCAAGGACCCGGGGTCCCTCAAGGCGGTAGGCCACTCCCACGCCACCGGGCGTGTGAGTCGCGCTCGCCCCGTCCGCCCGAGGATGGTGCTGCAAGCTGGTTGGTGCGGTCGGCGGACGTACCCGAGCGGTGCTCGTTGCACACGGCCGAGGAATCTATGGACAGCGGGCAGTCGGCATCAACCAACTCCTCGTCGCTCCAGGCCAGTTCGCAGTTACCCCCGGTATCGGCGAATTTAAGCCACCCACTTCATTCGCTGATTTCCGGATTTGTCGACCAACGACCCCGACGATCTGTGACGCACCCCACGCAACCAACTGCCTTGCATTTCCCTCCAGTTGACCGTGAGTGCGCGATTCCGCACCCGAGGTGACGGTGCGCGATGGATGGTTCGATTCCGTTCGCCCTGATGCGTGACTCCCGCCACAGATCGTCCGTTGTCTTCTTCATGAGCCCGGGACCCGCCCGGTTCACGGGCCGGGAGCCACCCGGCCGCACCACATCCCGAGGGAGCCACCCGTGCCGCGCATGCTCGACGTCAGCGACGAGGTACGTGCCGAGATCGGCGACGAAGAGGCCGACCGGCTGCTCGCCGGAGAGAACGCCCCGGGCAGTTACGACTGCACCTCCTGCCGCACCCCGGGCGACTCCGAACAGGAGCGCACCAGCACCGTCCTGTTCATCGGGGACGAGACCGCCGTCCTCGCCTTCGCCCACGCCACCTGTCTGCCCTCCCAGATCGTCCAGGTCACCGAGGAGCAGTTGCAGGGTGCCGTGAAGTCCATCACCGGCGACCGGGTCGACCTGGAGCCGGAGTCGATCGTGCCGGAGCAGGCCGTGCTCGGGGTCACCAGCGGACTGGTGCTGATCGCCGGGGAGTTGCACCCCGCCCTGGTGGTCGAGCCGACCGGCCCCATCGTGCGGCCCGGAGCGTTCGGTGCCGGGGACGACTTCCTGCCGCTGCTCATCGAGCAGGGGTTCATGCCGCTGACGGAGCTGGCCGACGTGCCGCCGGTGCTGCACGGGTGGTCCGTACTGCTGGCCATGGGGCAGCTGCACGCGGTTCTGCAGCCTGGGCCGACCGGGGGGCAGCCGGTCGCGTGGTGGCAGGCGCATCAGCCTCTTCAGGTGACCGACGGGTGGCGGGCCGCCGCGAACAAGCATCAGCAGGTGCTGATGTTCGCGGCGCCGGTGGGTTCCATCGGCCGCCAGCCTCGGGAGGACCTGCTCCGCGGGGCGCTGGACAAGGCGGCGGCCAACGGAAAGTTGGTCGGGGCCGCCCTCCCGCTGGCGGGGACCTGAGGGAGCCCGCCACCAGGGGGCTGTGCGTGTAGTGCGTCGCCCCCGCCTCCGATGAGCAGGCGACCCTTCACCACGGCCGCATCTCTTCGAGCGCGGGGTCGTTTGGACATACGTGCATGCATACGACGTTCCCCGCCTCCAGGGCGGCTCATCGCCCACGCCGATCTACGACGCGCTCTATGCCGAGTACGTCAAGTCCTTCCGCTCGCTGCCGGGTGATCGCAGCGGGGAGGAGGACATGGGGTTCGTCGCGTTCGGGAACATGCAGCGCGGCACGGGCTCGTACGGGGGTCATCGCCCTGGGTCGTTCAGCAGTTCGTACAGCGCCTACAGCGCGGGGGCCCACAGCGCCCGGCACGGCAGCAACGGCCAGCAGCCGCAGTGGCAGCGCGTCGGGCACATCGGCCCGCAGGGCGCGGGGATGCACCACGTCCCGGCCGCGCTGCCGCCGGCACGCAGGGGCTGAGCACACGTCGAAGGGGCGGCCCGATGAGGGCCGCCCCTTCGACGTGTGCTCAAGTACCTCTTGCCGCTACTTCTTCTTGCCGCGCTTCTCGCGCACCCGCACCGAGATGTGGATCGGCGTCCCCTCGAAGCTGAACTCCTCACGCAGCCGGCGTTCGATGAAGCGGCGGTAGCCCGCCTCGATGAAGCCGGAGGCGAAGAGCACGAACCGCGGGGGCTTGACGCCGGCCTGGGTGCCGAACAGGATGCGGGGCTGCTTGCCGCCGCGGATCGGGTGCGGGTGGGCGGCGACCAGCTCGCCGAGGAAGGCGTTGAGCCGGCCGGTCGGAACCCGGGTCTCCCAGCCCGCGAGGGCCGTCTCGATCGCCGGGACCAGCTTCTCCATGTGGCGGCCGGTGTACGCCGAGACGTTCACCCGGGGCGCCCAGGCGACCTGGCCGAACTCGGTCTCGATCTCCCGCTCCAGGTAGTAGCGGCGCTCCTCGTCGAGGGTGTCCCACTTGTTGTAGGCGATGACCATCGCGCGGCCCGCCTCGACGGCCATCGTCACGATGCGCTGGTCCTGGACCGAGATGGACTCGGAGGCGTCGATCAGGATGACCGCCACCTCGGCCTTCTCGACGGCGGCCGCGGTGCGCAGCGAGGCGTAGTAGTCGGCGCCCTGCTGGAGGTGGACGCGCTTGCGGATGCCCGCCGTGTCGACGAACTTCCAGGTCACGCCGCCCAGTTCGATGAGCTCGTCGACCGGGTCACGGGTGGTGCCGGCCAGCTCGTTGACGACGACGCGCTCCTCGCCCGCCACCTTGTTCAGCAGGGAGGACTTGCCGACGTTCGGGCGGCCGATGAGCGCGATCCGGCGGGGGCCGCCGATCCCGGCGCCGCCGAAGGTCTGCTCGGGCGCGTCCGGCAGGGCCTCCAGAACGGAGTCCAGCATGTCGCCGGTGCCACGGCCGTGCAGCGCGGAGACGGGGTGCGGCTCACCGAGGCCCAGGGACCACAGGTAGGTCGCGTCGGCCTCACCGCTGGGGCCGTCCACCTTGTTGGCGCACAGCACCACGGGCTTGCCGGCCTTGCGCAGCAGTCGTACGACGGCCTCGTCGGTGTCGGTGGCGCCCACCTTGGCGTCGACGACGAAGACGACGGCGTCGGCGGCCTCGATCGCGTACTCGGCCTGCGCGGCCACGGAGGCGTCGATGCCGAGGACGTCCTGCTCCCAGCCGCCGGTGTCGACGACCTTGAAGCGGCGGCCGGCCCATTCGGCCTCGTAGGTCACCCGGTCGCGGGTGACGCCGGGCTTGTCCTCGACGACGGCCTCGCGACGACCGATGATGCGGTTCACCAGAGTCGACTTGCCGACATTCGGCCGGCCGACGACGGCGAGCACGGGCAGCGGTCCGTGACCGGCCGCCTCGATGGCACCCTCGACGTCCTCGAGGTCGAAGCCCTCTTCCGCGGCGAGCTCCATGAACTCCGCGTACTCGGCGTCGCCAAGCTCTCCGTGGTCGTGCCCGTCGGGCGAGCCCTCGGAGTGGATGTGGTCGTTCATGAAGTCCGTACCTCGTCGTTCATCGTGGTGATCGGTGGACCGCGCGGCTGTCGCCCTGCTGATCCACTACTCAGTGTCGCCTAGCGACCGGTCAGTCGCCTTGCGTTTTCCAGGTGCGCGGTGAGCTGCTTCTGGATGCGCTCGGTCGCCTCGTCGAGAGCCTTGCGCGTACGCCGTCCGCTGCCGTCGCCCGCCTCGAAGGGGTCGCCGTACACGACGTCGACGCGGTGGCGCAGCGGCGGCAGCCCCTTCATCAACCGTCCCCGCTTCTCGGAACTTCCCAGCACCGCGACCGGGACGACGGGCGCCCCGGCGCGCACGGCGAAGTAGGCGAGCCCGGCACGCAGCGAGGCGAAGTCGCCCTCACCGCGGGTGCCCTCGGGGAAGATGCCGAGGACGCCGCCGTTGGACAGCACGTCGAGGGCCTGCGTTATCGCCGTGCGGTCGGCGGAGTGGCGGTCCACCTTCAGCTGGCCGATGCCGGTCAGGAAGGGGTCGAGCGGGCCGACGAAGGCTTCCTTCTTGATCAGGAAGTGCACGGGCCGGGGCGACACGCCCATCACCATCGGCCCGTCGATGTTGTGGCTGTGGTTGACCGCGAAGATCACCGGCCCGGTCGGGGGCACCTTCCAGGCACCCAGGACCCGGGGCCGCCACAGCCCGTACATCAGGCCGACGCCGATGCGCCGCCCGACGTCGGCACCTCTCTCGGAAGGTGGGATCACTTTCCGGCTCGCTTCTCCTCGACGAGCGTCACGACGCACTCGATGACCTGCTGCAGCGTGAGCTCGGTGGTGTCCACCTCGACCGCGTCGTCCGCCTTGGCGAGCGGCGAGGTCTTGCGGCTGGAGTCGGCCGCGTCCCGCTTCAGCAGCGCCTCGCGGGTCGTGTGCACGTCGGCGCCCTTCAGCTCACCGCTGCGGCGGGCCGCGCGGGCCTCCGGGGAGGCGGTGAGGAAGATCTTCAGGTCGGCGTCGGGCAGCACGGTCGTACCGATGTCACGGCCCTCGACGACGATGCCGACCTCCGCGGAGGTCGCCAGGGAGCGCTGCAGCTCGGTGATCCGGGCCCGCACGTCGGGCACCGCGCTGACCGCGCTGACCTGGGAGGTGACCTCCTGGGTGCGGATCGGGCCGGACACGTCGGTGCCGTCGACGGTGATCGTCGGGTTGCCCGGCTCGGTGCCGGAGACGATCTCCGGCTTGCCGGCCACGGCGGCGATCGCGGTCGGGTCCTCTATGTCGATCCCGTTGGCCACCATCCACCAGGTGATCGCCCGGTACTGGGCGCCGGTGTCGAGGTAGCTCAGCCCGAGCTGCGCGGCAACGGCCTTCGACGTGCTCGACTTGCCCGTGCCGGAGGGGCCGTCGATGGCGACAATCACGGGCTTGGCGGCACCGTTTTCCACGGGAGGACACCTTCCAGATGCGGTGTGACGGGAGTGTGGGGACGCGAGGGCGCCCCGCACAAGGTTACTGGGTGCGCGTCACTCGTCCGGCCGCCCGTGAGCCGACCGGGCTGCCACGGGGCAGGGCGGTGGGGGTCGGGCCCCTACTGACGGATCGCCCAGCCCCGCTCCCGCAGGGCCGCCGACAACACCGGCGCCGCCTTCGGCTCCACCATCAGCTGGACCAGACCCGCCTGCTGCCCGGTCGCATGCTCGATCCGTACGTCCTCGATGTTGACCCCGGCCAGCCCCGCGTCGGCGAAGATCCGCGCCAGTTGTCCCGGCTGGTCGTCGATCAGCACGGCGACGACCTCGTAGGTCCGAGGAGCCGCCCCGTGCTTGCCGGGAACGCGCACCTGCCCCGCGTTCCCCCGCCGCAGCACGCCCTGGATGCCGGACGTGCCCTCCAGCCGCTTGTCCTCGTCGGAGGACTGCAGCGCCCGCAGCGCCCGCACCGTCTCCTCCAGGTCGGTCGCGACATCGGTGAGCAGGTCGGCGACGGGCCCGGGGTTCGCGGAGAGGATGTCGATCCACATCCCGGGATCGGAGGCCGCGATCCGCGTCACATCACGGATGCCCTGACCGCACAGCCGTACGGCCGTCTCCTCGGCGTTCTCCAGACGCGCGGCGACCATGCTGGACATCAGGTGCGGCATGTGGGACACGAGGGCCACCGCACGGTCGTGGGCGTCGGCGTCCATCACCACCGGCACGGCCCGGCAGTGCGAGACCAGCTCCAGGGCGAGGTTCAGCACCTCGGTGTCGGTGTCGCGGGTCGGCGTCAGCACCCAGGGGCGGCCCTCGAAGAGGTCGGCGCTCGCGGCCAGGGGGCCGGACTTCTCACGCCCCGACATGGGATGCGTACCGATGTACGACGACAGGTCGAGCCCGAGCGCCTCCAGCTCACGGCGTGGCCCGCCCTTGACGCTGGCCACGTCGAGGTAGCCGCGGGCCGCGCCCCGGCGCATGGCGTCGGCGAGCACGCCGGCCACGTGCGCGGGCGGGGCGGCGATGATCGCGAGGTCGACGGGGCCGTCGGGCGCCTCGTCCGTGCCGGCGCCGAGCGCGGCCGCCGTGCGGGCCTGCTCGGGGTCGTGGTCGGCGAGGTGGACGACGACGCCCCGTCCCGCCAGCGCGAGGGCGGCGGACGTGCCGATGAGGCCGGTGCCGATGACGAGTGCGGTTCTCACTGGGCGATGTCCTTGCGCAGGGCGGCCGCGGCACCGAGGTAGACGTGCGCGATGCCGGCGCGGGGCTTGTCGGACTCGATGTGCGCGAGGACCCGTACGACCCGGGGCATGGCGCCCTCGATGTCCAGTTCCTGGGCGCAGATCAGCGGTACGTCGGCGAAGCCGTTGCCGAGCTTGCGGGCGGCGGCTGCCGGGAAGTCGCTGTGCAGGTCGGGCGTGGCCGTGAACCAGATGCTGATCAGATCGTCCGCGGTGAGGTCGTTCCGCTCCAGGATCGCGGTGAGCAGGGCCCCGACCTGCTCGTCCATGTGGCCGGCCTCGTCCCGCTCCAGTTGGACGGCCCCCCGGACCGCTCGTACCGCCACGACGCTGCTCCTTGCTGACGTACGGATCGACTCTTCGGCTGTCCAGCCTAGTCAGCCCCGGTGCGGCCCAGGCACGTCGCTCGCCCGCTGAGACACCGGCATACGAAATGCACGTTTTCCAGCACTCCGTTATAGCTTGCTTCTTCTTTGGTGGTTTAAGTGCAAAGATGCTGTTGATCCGCTTGGCGCGCTTCCACCCCCCTGGTTCTTCCGCACTTTCGGAGTGACGACATGACCTACCGTCCGACGCGGCGCACGATCCTCATCGCGACCGGCGTGACGGGTGCGACGGCGCTCGTCGCCGGCTGCGGTGATTCCGACGGCGACGGCGACTCGTCGCCGACCTCGACCACCGTCTCCCCCGGCCAGGACGGCGACGAGCTGGCCGGCACGTCCGACATCCCGGTGGGCGGCGGCACGATCTTCAAGGACGAGAAGGTCGTGGTGACCCAGCCCGAGCAGGGCGAGTTCAAGGCCTTCTCCGCCATCTGCACCCACCAGCAGTGCCTGGTCGGCAGCGTTTCGGACGGGACGATCAACTGCCCGTGCCACGGCAGCAAGTTCAACATCACGGACGGCGCGGTGGCCAACCCTCCGGCCACGAAGCCGCTGCCCGCGAAGAACATCGTCGTGGAGGGAAATTCGATCCGGCTGGTGTGATCCGCCGCGTACGCTCCGGGCCATGCACCCCGAGACCCTGGTCCGCGACCACACGATCTACGCCTGTGTGATGGGCTCGCGGGCCTTCGGTCTGGCGACGGACGGCAGCGACACCGACCGCCGGGGTGTGTTCCTCGCCCCCACGCCGCTCTTCTGGCGCTTCGACAAGCCGCCGACGCACATCGACGGCCCGCTGGAGGAGCAGTTCAGCTGGGAACTCGAGCGCTTCTGCGAGCTCGCCCTGCGCGCCAACCCGAACATCCTGGAGTGCCTACACTCCCCGCTCGTGGAGCACGTCGACGACACGGGCCGCGAGTTGCTCGCCCTGCGCGAGGCGTTCCTGTCCCGCCGGGCCTTCGAGACGTTCACGCGCTACGCACTGGGCCAGCGCAAGAAGCTGGAGGCGGACGTCCGCTCCCACGGCGCCCCGCGCTGGAAGCACGCGATGCACCTCCTGCGCCTCCTGACGAGCGCCCGCGACCTGCTGCGCAGCGGCCACCTGACGATCGACGTGGGTGACGGGCGCGAGGCACTGCTGGAGGTCAAGCGCGGCGAGGTCCCCTGGCCGGAGGTCGAGTCCCGGATGACCCGCCTGGCGAGGGAGGCGGAGGAGGCCGTCCCCCACAGCCCGCTCCCGGCCGAGCCGGACCGCCGCCGGGTCGAGGACTTCCTGATCGGCGTCCGCCGCGCCTCAGCTCTCCAGCCGGGTCCGTACGACGAGGGCGTGCAGGGCGTCGAAGGCGCTCGGGGCGTCGGGCAGCGCTGAGGCCGCCTGCGCCTCGTCCAGCACACCGTGCAGCCGCTCGACGTCGGCCGCCACACGCGCGTGCTCGACGTCGGCGGGCCCGTGCTCCTGCTCCGCCTTGGCCGCGATCAGCTCCGGCAGATAGCCGGGCGCGTCGGCCTCCCCGTCCGAGGCGACCTCCCCGACCAGCGTGGGCAGATGGGGCTGCACCTCACCGCTGCGCATCAGATGGATGCCGGTGAGCAGCACCCGGAAGGTGTAGAGCAGCGGCTTGAGCTCGCCGGTCTTCTCGAAGAGCCGCCACTGCGTCCCGGCGAAACCCCGGTAGTGATGGGCGTGGTGGCCGGTGAGGACGCCGGGCGCCAGCTCGGCCAGCTCCCGGTGGACGTCCGTGGTGTGCACGACGAGCGGCGAGAGCAGCTGCTCCAGCACATAGCCGTTGCGGCGCAGCATCAGCCGTACGAACTTGCGCAGGTCGTGCGTGACCAGGTCCATCTCGACGCCGTCGCGGACCCACATCCGCGACCGCGTCTCGTCCGGCTCCCGCAGCCCGACGAGGTCGGCGGCCGGCAGCAGGTGCACGCCCCGCAGGTCCACGTCCGAGTCGCGCGACGGAAAGCCGTACAGATGCGCGCCGGAGACGGTCGCGAACAGCACCGGGTCGGGCTGCTCGGCAACGACGGGCGTGAGGTCGATGTCCAGGGCGTCGATCATCCGTCAAGCGTCCCAGAGCGCCCCGAGGGTCAGCAGATCACCCCGGTACTCGATCCGGTCCGCCCACGGGGCCGGCCAGGCGTCGGCGCCCAGATACGCGCCCGCGAAGGCCCCCGCCAGACACGCGATCGAGTCCGAGTCGCCCGACGTGCAGGCGGCCCGGCGCAGCGCCGTCAGCGGCTCGTCGACGAACCACAGGAAGCACAACAGGCCGGAGGCCATGGCCTCTTCGGCGATCCAGCCCTCGCCGGTGGCCAGGCACGGATCGGTCTCTGGCGAGACGGTCCGTACGGCGTCCTGGACCCGGTCCAGGATCCCCAGGCACTCGTCCCAGCCTCGCGTGATGAAGTGCTCGGCGGTGGGGTCCTGGCTGCGGGTCCACAGGTCGCCGAGCCAGCGCTCGTGGTAGCGGGTGCGGTTCTCGTAGGCGTACGACCGCAGCAGCCCGACCAGTCCGGTCGGTTCGGCGCCCTGGGCGAGCAGTCGTACGGCGTGCGCGGTCAGATCGGAGGCGGCGAGGGCCGTCGGGTGCCCGTGGGTCAGCGCTGACTGCAACTGGGCGGCGCCCGCACGCTGTTCGTCGCTGAGACCGGGGACGAGCCCGACCGGCGCGACGCGCATGTTGGCGCCGCAGCCCTTGGAGCCGATCTGGCTGGCGTCCTGCCAGGGCGTGTCGGTGCGCTCCAGCAGGTCACAGGCTCTGAGGCAGGTATTGCCCGGGGCCCTGTTGTTCTCCGGAGAGCGGTTCCATGCGACGAACTCCGCACGCACCGGCTCCACCATCGCCCCGGGTCCGAGCACGCCCCGGTCCATCGCCGTCCGCAGGCCCTTCCCCAACGCGAGCGTCATCTGTGTGTCGTCGGTGACGACGGCCGGCGTCGGCAGGTCCATCTCGCGCCATGGCCCGCACTTGGCGAGGATCGACGGCACGTCGTTGAACTCGGTCGGGAAGCCGAGCGCGTCCCCGAGGGCGAGGCCGAGCAGGGCGCCGGTGGCGGCGCGCTTGCGGACGGTGGTCGTGGTCATGCGGGGCGTCCTTCCGGGGTGGGCCGCAGCAGGGGCGGGTGGAGGGTGGCGGCGCTGCCCGCGCGGTACAGCGCGGCCGGTTTGCCGCGACCGCCGGTGAGCCGGGCCGCGCCGGGCACGGGTTCGACGAAGCCCGGCGTGGCGAGCACCTTGCGGCGGAAGTTGGGCCGGTCGAGGGCGGTGCCCCACACCGTCTCGTAGACCTGCTGCAGCTCGCCGAGCGTGAACTCGGGTGGGCAGAAGGCGGTGGCGAGGCCCGCGTACTCGAGCTTGGCGCCGACGCGTTCATGGGCGTCGGCCAGGATCCGGTCGTGGTCGAAGGCGAGCGGACCCGCCGAGTCGTACGGCACCCAGCGCGCCTGCGCGGCGTCGCTGCCGCCGTGCGGTTCGGGCGGGTGGGGCAGCAGGGCGGTGAAGGCCACCGTCACGACCCGCATCCGGGGGTCGCGGTCGGGTTCGCTGTAGGTCCGCAGTTGCTCCAGGTGCAGTCCGGAGACGTCCGACAGGCCGGTCTCCTCGGCGAGTTCACGCCGGGCGGCGGCCTCCGCCGACTCGTCCGGCTGCACGAACCCGCCGGGGAGCGCCCAGTGGCCCTGGTACGGCTCCTGCCCGCGCTCGACCAGCAGGACGTGCAGGGCGCCGTCGCGGATGGTGAGGACGGCCAGGTCGGCGGTGACGGCGAAAGGTTCGTGGGCGTACTTGTCGTAGTCCATGCGAACCCACCCCCTTAATAGTCAGTACGACTATAAAGAGGGTGGGGTGGGTGCCGCAAGCCCTGACCCGGTAATTGCTAGGCCCGCGCGCGGGAGGGCGCGAACGCCGCCACCCCCGCTCCCACGGCCGCCGCGGCCGCCGTCACCCACAGCGCCGCCCCGGCTCCGTCGATGAACGCCGCCGGCGAGCCGTAGCCGCCGTACGTCGTGAACACGGCCGCGGCGATGGCGATGCCGAAGACGCCGCCCAGCTCGCGCAGCGCGTTGTTGACGCCGGCCGCGACGCCCGCGTCGCCCAGCGGGACGGACGAGGTCACGGCGTTGGCCACGCTCGGGAACACCATGGAGATGCCGACGCCCGCGACGATCAGCGGGACGACGAGGCTGCCGTATCCGACGCCGGGTTCGACCAGCCGGGCCAGCAGCGCGAGGCCCGTCGCCTGCAGCACCAGGCCGCCCAGCATGAACGGCCGGGTGCCGAACCGGTCGGCGAGCGCTCCGGCGATCGGCGCGACCAGCAGCGGCGTGGCGTTCCAGACCAGGATCCGGACACCCGCCTCCAGCGGGGAGTAGCCGAGGCCGATCTGGAAGAGCTGCGTGATCATGAACAGGGCGCCGAGCAGCGAGGCGAAGAGGAGGAAGGCGGAGGCGTTGGCGGTCGAGAAGCCGCGCCGCCGGAAGTGGGACAGCGGCAGCATCGGATAGCGGGCCCCGTTCTTCTCCCAGCCCAGGAAAGCCGCGACGAACACGATCCCGGCGGCCAGCGCGGTCAGCACCTCGGCGCTCCCCCAGCCCGCCTCGGGCGCCCGCACCGGCGCCCAGGCCAGGCCCGTCAGGCCCACGGCCGCGAGCACCAGCCCGACCAGGTCGAGCTGGGGACGGGTGCCGTGGCTCTCGCGCAGCTTGCGGGCGGCGAGGGGGATCATGGCCAGCCCGATGGGCACGTTCAGCCAGAAGATCCACTGCCAGGACAGGCCCTCGGTGACGGCCCCGCCCAGCACCGGCCCGGCGGCCACACCGAGTCCGGTCACCCCGCCCCACAGGCCGATGGCGACGCCCCGCTTCTCGGCCGGGAACGCCTCACTGATCAGGGTCAGGGTGAGCGGCAGCAGTACGGCTGCCCCGGCGCCCTGCAGCAGGCGCGCGCCGATGAGCTGGCCGGGGCCCGAGGCGAGAGCCGCCGCGGCCGAGGCGAGCGTGAAGACGGCGAGGCCCACGACGTACATCCGCCGCCGCCCGAACCGGTCGCCCAGCGCGGCGCCGGTCAGGGTGAGACAGGCGAAGACGAGGTTGTAGGCGTTGATCGTCCACTCCAGCTCGGACAGGCTCGCCCCGAAGTCGGCCTGCAGCGCGGGCAGCGCGGTGGCGACGACCACGACGTCGAGGGAGCACAGCAGCGCGCCGAGCCCGGCGAGGGCGACCGTCCATCCGCGGCGCGGGGGCGCCTGTGCGGCGGCTGCCGGCGGGAGAGGGGCTTTCAGGGTCTCGGTCATGACGATGCCTTCCGTGAGATCACGAGGGTTCACTCACGGAAGGCAGACCGGGCTCACTCCGGAAAGGAATCGCGGCGGCCCAGGAAGGCCAGCAGCCGGACGTCGGCACGCGCGCGGGGCGGCACCTCGACCAGCGCGCCGAACCGCACGCCCCGGTCCTCCTCCGCGACCACACAGCGGGCGATGCTCAGCAGCTCGGCCGCGAGCGGGAGCGGGATGGGCCTGGGCCGGCCGCAGGCCTGAGCGACGTCCCACCCGTGCACGGCGATCTCGACGGCGCCCACGGCGGCCATCACCCGCACGTCCAGCGGCCGTTCACCGACCAGGACACGCTCCTCGGCGGGTCCGGCCGACCAGGCGCCGAGCACCGCGCACGCGCGCGTACGGAAGCCGCAGGCCCGGTCGGCACGCGGGAGCAGCCCGATCCGCCCGCCGGTCAGGCCCTCGTACAGCGCGTCCAGCGAGTCGTCGAGATGCCCGAGCAGCTCCCCGAGGTCCCACTCGGCGCAGGGCGTCGCGCGCGTCAGGCTCGCGGACCCGGACCCGGCGACGCTGCCCAGTGCATAGGCGAGCGAACGCTCCAGCAGCTCCCCGGAGTTCATGACAGCTCCTTGGGCAGCCCGAACCGGTCGAGCAGGTCCGCCGGCTCGAGGAAGGCCGTGATCCGGGCCAGGAGCCCTTTCTGCACCGTGAGCACCTGCAGGGAGTGCGCTCGCAGGACGTCGTCCTCCCCGCGGACGTACATCGCCACCGCCGGCTGCCCGTTCGCGCGCGTGCGCAACATCCGCAGGGTGCCCTTCTCGTGGACACGCACGTGCAGGAACCGCAGCACGTCCACCTTGCCGCTGTACCACTCCAGGAAGGGCGGCATCTCCAGCTCGACGCCGTCCTGGAGCAGTCCGATCAGGGATTCCAGGTCGGCGTTCTCGAAGGCGGCCACGTACCGGTCGAGCACCTCGCGGTCGGCGGCGCCCTCCGGTTCCTCGACGAGGTCCTCGTCGGGAGCCACCTCGTCGAGTCGGGCACGCGCGCGCTGGAGGCTGCTCTTCACCGCCGCCGCGGACGTGCCGAGCAGCGCGGCCACCTCGGGCGCCCGCCAGGCCAGCACGTCCCGCAGGATGAGGACGGCACGCTGGCGCGCGGGCAGATGCTGAAGGGCCGCGACCAGGGCGAGGCGCAGACTTCCCCGCGCGGCGACGACGCCCGCCGGGTCGCCCGACGCATCGGGCAGCGGCTGGAGCCACGGCACGTCCGTCACAGGGGCCCTCAGCGGCTCCTCAGGCGCCTCGGCGGGCCCGCCCAGCCCCGAGGGCAGCGGACGGCGCGCACGGCCCTCCAGCGCCGTCAGACACGTGTTGGTGGCGATCCGGTGCAGCCACGTCCGCAAGGACGCCCGGCCCTCGAAGCCGTCGTAGGACCGCCAGGCCCGCAGATAGGTCTCCTGCACCAGGTCCTCGGCCTCGTCGACCGACCCCAGCATCCGGTAGCAGTGCGCGAGCAGCTCCCGCCGGTACGGGTCGGTCAGCCGGACGAACTCGTCACGGTCCGCAGTGGTCGTACTCATCCCCGCTCCCTCCGTCACCCATACAGACCGGCGGAGCGGCGAAAACGAATCGGCCGGCCCCGGAGCACATCCGGAACCGGCCGATTCGCGCGTGGGACCGAGGTCCGGCCTACAGATCGACTTCCTTCATCAGCATGCCGACCTCGGTGTTCGACAGCCGCCGCAGCCAGCCCGACTTCTGGTCGCCGAGCGTGATCGGGCCGAAGGCGACGCGCACGAGCTTGTCGACCGGGAAGCCCGCCTCGGCGAGCATCCGGCGCACGATGTGCTTGCGGCCCTCGTGCAGGGTGACCTCGACCAGGTAGTTCTTGCCGGTCTGCTCGACGACCCGGAAGTGGTCCGCGCGTGCGTACCCGTCCTCCAGCTGGATGCCGTCCTTGAGCTGCTTGCCCAGGTCACGCGGGATCGGGCCCACGATGTGCGCGAGATAGACCTTCTTCACGCCGTACCTGGGGTGGGTCAGCCGGTGGGCCAGCTCGCCGTGGTTGGTGAGCAGGATGACGCCCTCGGTCTCGGTGTCGAGCCGCCCGACGTGGAAGAGCCGCGTCTCCCGGTTGGTGACGTAGTCACCGAGGCACTGCCGGCCCTCGTTGTCCTCCATCGTCGAGACGACACCGGCGGGCTTGTTCAGTGAGAAGAACTGGTACGACTGCGTCGCGACCGTCAGGCCGTCGACCTTGACCTCGTCCTTCTCCGTGTCGACGCGCTTGCCCTGCTCGAGGACGATCTCGCCGTTGACCTCGACCCGGGCCTGCTCGATCAGCTCCTCGCAGGCCCGCCGCGAGCCGTAGCCCGCGCGCGCGAGGACCTTCTGCAGCCGCTCGCCCTCCTGCTCGGCGCCCGGGAAGGTCTTGGGCAGCTTGACGTCCTTCTTGCCGGCGTAGCGCTCGCGGTTGCGCTCCTCGGCCCGCGCGTCGTACTCGCGGGAACTCGCCGGAGCCGTACGGCCGCGCCCGGTGCCCTGGCCCTGCTTGGGGCCGCCCTTGGCGCCGCCGCGCGCCGAGGCGCCACGCCCCGACTTCGGGCCGTCCGGGGAGGCGCCGGGGCCCACGTCGTAGCGCCGCTCCTCCGGGCGCGGCTTCTTCGGCCGGCCGCCCTGCTTGTCGTCGCGGTTGTTACCGGCGCCGCGGTAGTTACCGCGGCCACCGCTGCTTCCGCCGCGGCCGCCGCTGTTGCCACCACGGCTCCCGCCGTTGTTTCCGCTGCTGTTCCTGCCGCTGCTGCTTCGCATCAAAGTTCCGTCTGGTCGTCTACGTCGTCGGTGCCCCGGGGTGCCGGGACGCCCGGACCGTCATCGGGAGCGTCCGGGTCGAACGACGGAACGCCTTCCTGGGTCTCGGCCTCGATCGCCTCCGCCTCCGGGAGGAAGGGCGCGAGCTCCGGGAGCTCGTCCAGACCGCGCAGGCCCATCCGCTCCAGGAAGTAGTTCGTCGTCCTGTACAGGATCGCACCTGTTTCGGGTTCCGTGCCCGCCTCCTCGACCAGCCCGCGCTGCAGGAGGGTGCGCATCACACCGTCACAGTTCACTCCGCGCACGGCCGAGACCCTGCTACGGCTGACCGGCTGGCGGTACGCGACGACCGCGAGCGTCTCCAGGGCGGCCTGCGTGAGCCGGGCCGTCTGGCCGTCGAGCACGAGCCGTTCGACGGCGGCCGCGTACTCGGCGCGGGTGTAGAAACGCCAGCCGCCGGCCACGAACCGCAGCTCGAAGCCTCGCTTCTGCACGGCGTACTCGTCGGCCAGCTCCCGCAGGGCGTCGGCGATCTGCCGACGGGGCCGCTCCAGGAGCTTCGCGAGGCGCTCCTCGGTCGCGGGCTCGTCCACGACCATGAGCATCGCCTCCAGAGCGGGCTTCAGGTCGAGGTCCGCGACGCCGCGCAGTCCGGCCGGAAGCTCGGTGGTCTCCTCACTCACGCCTTCTTCTCCTCCTTGGGCAGCTCGGGCGGGCGGTCGAACTCGTCGGTCACCAGGGGCGCCTCGTCCCCCTCCCCACCGGTCCACCGCACGATGAGCTCACCGAGAGCGATCTCCTGGTCGAGGGCGACGGCCTTCTCGCGATAAAGCTCCAGCAGAGCCAGGAATCGCGCCACGACGGTGAGGGTGTCGTCGGTGTCCTCGACCAGGGAACGGAAGCTGGCCTCGCCGAACTCCTTCAGCCGCGCGACGACGATCCCGGCCTGCTCCTGCACGCTGACGAGCGGCGCGTGGATGTGATCGACGTACACCTGGGGCTTGGGCTTGGGCTGCATCGCCTTGACCGCGAGCCTGGCGAAACCTTCCGCCCCGATGCTGATGACGACCTCGGGCAACAGCTCGGCGTGATGCGGCTCCAGCCCGACGGTCCGCGGATAGCGCCGGGCCTCGTCGTCCAGCCGCCGGCTGAAGATGTCGGCGATCTGCTTGTACGCCCGGTACTGCAGCAGCCGCGCGAACAGCAGATCCCTGGCTTCCAGCAACGCGAGATCTGCCTCGTCCTCCACCTCGGCGGCGGGCAGCAGCCGCGCCGCCTTGAGGTCGAGCAAAGTCGCCGCGACGACAAGGAACTCGGTCGTCTCGTCGAGATCCCAGTCGGGCCCCATCGCCTTGATGTGCCCCATGAACTCGTCGGTCACCTTGGACAACGCGACTTCGGTGACATCGAGCTTGTGCTTGGAGATCAGCTGGAGAAGGAGGTCGAAGGGGCCCTCGAAGTTGGAGAGGCGGACCTTGAAGACACCGTCGCCGGGTTCTCGGGGGTCGGAGGCCGCTTCCGCAGGCGCAGGTTCGGCAGCGGTCGGCACGTGGTCATCGCCGCCGCCGTCGTGCCCACCGGTGGGATCCGAAGTCTCAACCTCAGGCGGGGACTCGCTCTCCGCCTGAGGCGGAACAGGCACCGCCTCCTCGGGAGGCAGCAGTACCGGCTCGACGGGCGGAGCCACAGGTGCCGCGCCCGGCCCCCGCCCCAGCGCACGCCGCCGCCCGCCGGAGGCACCGGCGGCGGGGGCGGGAACGTCGTTCGAGGTCATAGCCCCCGCAGGCTACCGCTACCGCCCGCGAAGCCGTCGTACCAGGATGCTGGCGTCTCCCCGGCTCTCCAGATCCGCGAGCACCACGGCCACCGCCTCGCGGACGATCCGCCCGCGGTCGACGGCCAGCCCGTGCTCACCGCGGAGCACCAGACGGGCGTGCTCCAGATCCATGAGCTCCTCGGCGGAGACGTACACGGTGATCTTCTCGTCGTGCCGCTCGCGACCACTGGGCCGACGCGAGGCCTGCCGTCCACGCTTGCGCGGCGCGGCGGAGGCGGCGGCAGCCGCACCGGACGCGGCAGAGCCGCCGACGGAATTCGCGGACGCCCCGGCAGAACCTTCCTGCGCCCCCTGCCGCCGAGCGGAGCGCTCCGCGGATGCGGCCCGGCTGCGCGACTCGCCGGCGTCGACGGACTCGGCGTCTGCCGCCACATGCTCTGCGCCGTCACCGTCGCCGCCCTGCGCGGGCACCGACTGCGGCACGTCCTCAGCGGCGGCGTTGTCGCTCTCCCCCGCGGGAGCCGGCACCCGGGCCTCGCCGTTGGCCGGGCGCCGGGGAGTGGACGGCTGGAGCGCCATACCCCCTGTCGTACGGAACAGTTCGTCGGCCCCCGGCAGACTCACTCGGCGTGACACCGGGCGAGCACCTCCCTGGCGAGCTGACGATAGGCGGCGGCGCCGACGGAGTTGGAGGCGTACGTGGTGATCGGCTCACCGGCGACCGTGGTCTCCGGGAAGCGGACCGTGCGCCCGATGACCGTGTGGTAGACGTGATCGTCGAACGCCTCGACCACCCGGGCCAGGACCTCGCGGCTGTGGACCGTGCGCGAGTCGTACATCGTGGCCAGGATCCCGTCGAGCTCCAGCTCCGGGTTGAGCCGCTCCTGGACCTTCTCGATGGTCTCCGTCAGCAGTGCGACGCCGCGCAGGGCGAAGAACTCGCACTCCAGGGGCACGATCACCTTGTGGGCTGCTGTCAGCGCGTTCACCGTGAGCAGGCCCAGCGAGGGCTGGCAGTCGATCACGATGAAGTCGTAGTCCGGCAGCAGCGGCTTGAGGGCGCGCTGGAGTGTCGACTCGCGCGCGACCTCGCTCACCAGCTGGACCTCGGCGGCCGACAGGTCGATGTTGCTCGGGAGCAGGTCCATGTTCGGGACCGCTGTCTTCAGGAGCACCTCGTCGGCCGACATGCCCCGCTCCATGAGCAGGTTGTAGACCGTGAGGTCGAGCTCCATCGGATTGACGCCGAGGCCGACCGAGAGCGCGCCCTGAGGGTCGAAGTCGACGAGCAGGACCCGGCGTCCGTATTCCGCGAGCGCGGCACCCAGGTTGATGGTCGACGTCGTCTTGCCGACGCCGCCCTTCTGGTTGCACATCGCGATGATCTTCGCGGGGCCGTGGTCGGTCAGCGGACCCGGGATCGGGAAGTACGGCAGCGGACGCCCGGTCGGGCCGACGCGCTCGCGGCGCTGCCGGGCAGCGTCGGGCGCGAGCGTGGCCGCGTACTCGGGGTCTGGCTCGTACTCCGCGTCGGGGTCGTAGAAGTGCCCGTCGGGCAGTTCGTCGTAGGCGGCGAGTTGGTTGTGGGGCGCGCCACTTCCGTCGCCGGCCATGGCGTTCACGTGATGGCCATCCATGCTCTGGTGTGCTGTCTGAGTCACCCCTGTGCTCCGGTGACCCTGATGGGCTGCGAAGGTGCGCACCGCAACGGAGCCGACAGCCTCGAATCCCGCGGGACCCTGGTCCCGTACCGGCATTCCTGGTTGACCACCCCCGGGAGAAAATGTCGACTCATTCACAAGTCGTCTTACCTCCTTGGTGACCAGGAAACTTCTAGACAGGTCAGCGTTGCACCATGCTGACGGTTGGCGACTCTATGGCGTGTCGGTGGTCCGCAGCAACACAATCCGCCGGACCGAGCAGATGTGTCGACAATGAAACATCCCGCTGTCAAGGGCGTACGGCCGTCGCACAGCAGGTTTCACGGGTGTGCGAATCGGTCGAAGGGTTGCGTTCGAGGCGAGTTGACCGAGAGTCGCAAAGTGACCATACACACATCCGGCCGGACCTTTTCGGGCAAGGTCCGGCCGGGTGCGTGCGGTTGACGACCTGTGTTGACGTATCGCCTTTACCAGAAAGTGACTTAGCCGATCGGCTCAGCCGAGCAGCGAGGCGAGCTCCACGTGCTCCAGGCCGTGCGCCTCCGCGACCTGCCGGTAAACCACCTTGCCGTCATGCGTGTTGAGGCCCCTGGCCAGCGCGGGGTCACGGCGCAGCGCCTCGACCCAGCCGTGGTTGGCCAGTTCGATGATGTACGGCAGCGTGGCGTTGGTCAGCGCGTAGGTGGAGGTGTTGGGCACCGCGCCGGGCATGTTGGCGACGCAGTAGAAGACCGAGTTGTGGACCGGGAAGGTCGGCTCGGCGTGCGTGGTGGGACGCGAGTCCTCGAAGCAGCCGCCCTGGTCGATCGCGATGTCGACAAGAACACTTCCGGGCTTCATCCGGGACACCAGCTCGTTGGTGACGAGCTTCGGGGCCTTGGCGCCCGGGATGAGGACGGCGCCGATGACGAGGTCGGCCTCGAGGCAGGCCTTCTCCAGCTCGAAGGCGTTGGAGACGACGGTCTGGATCTTCGTGCCGAAGACCTTGTCCGCCTCCTTGAGCTTGTTGATGTCCTTGTCGAGCAGGGTCACGTGGAAGCCCATGCCGATGGCGATCTGCGCGGCGTTCCAGCCGGAGACCCCGCCGCCGATGACGACGGCCCGGCCGGCCAGCACGCCGGGGACACCGCCGGGCAGGACACCGCGGCCGCCGTTCGCGGCCATCAGGTGGTAGGCGCCGACCTGCGGGGCGAGGCGGCCCGCGACCTCGGACATGGGGGCGAGCAGCGGCAGGGCCCGGGTGGGCAGCTCGACCGTCTCGTAGGCGATCGCGGTGGTGCCGGACTCGATGAGCGCGTCCGTGCACTCCTTGGAGGCGGCCAGGTGCAGGTAGGTGAAGAGCGTCTGGTCCTTGCGGAGGCGGTGGTACTCCTCGGCGATGGGCTCCTTGACCTTCAGCAGCAGGTCGGCGGCGGCCCACACCTCGTCGGCGGTCGGGAGGATCTGGGCGCCTGCGGAGACGTACTCGCTGTCCGGGATCGACGAGCCGACACCGGCGCCCTGCTCGATGACGACCTGGTGGCCGTGGCGCACCAGCTCGTGCACGCCTGCGGGGGTGATGGCCACCCGGAACTCGTTGTTCTTGACCTCGCGGGGGATGCCGACCTTCACGTCGATCACGGTCCTTGGCTCAGAGGGTGTGGGGCATTACAAGACATACCCGGGTATGCGGGGGCACACCGGGAGACACCGCGAAGAAGGTGCGGCAGAGCCAGTCTAATGAAGGCGTTCTCGCTGTCTAGCCTTTCATTGCATCAATCTTCTGCGGATGCACTACGGATTTCGCAGGCGTTTGCGGCCTGCTCCGACTCGAAACCCTCTTGTCCGGGCTCAGAGGCGGCCGCATCGGAGTCCTCAGGCTCCTCTCCCAGCATCCGCTCGGCGGCGCCTCGGTGCAGCTGCGCCGCCGCGGGATCGCCGAGGTGCTCCAGCGTGTCGGCGAGCCGCAGATGCAGAGCGCCCTGCAGCCGTACGTCCTCGGCGCGCCGCGCCCACTCCACCGCCTCCTGGCAGGTGCGCAGCGATTCCTCGGGGCGGCCGGCGTACTCCTGGACCCGCGCCAGCTCGCTCAACGCCCGGGCGTGACCGGCGACATCGCCGTTCTTGCGGTGCCCGGTGACCGCCGACCGCCAGTTGCGCAGCGCGTCGCCGTACCGGCCCGCGTAGGTGTGCGCCTCGGCGATACGGCCGTGCAGCCGGGCGGCGTCCGCCCGCTCGCCGCGGGCCAGCCGCTCGGCCAGCGCGCGGCCGAACCAGTCGGCGGCCCGGTCGTAGTCCCCGAGCTCCAGATGGGCGCCGCCTACGGATTCCATCGCGCGGCCGGTCGCATACGGGTCATTTGCTTCCCACCCGGCATCCAGCGCGGCCCGGAACCGCACCAGCGCCTCCCGGGTTCGTCCCGTCCGGGCGTCGAGATCGCCGAGGTTCAGCAGGGCCGCGGCCTTCTCGCGGGGCAGCCGGCGGCGCTCGGCCACGTCGAGGACCAGGCCGTGGATGTCGTACAGGTCACCGGCGGCCGCCTGGGCGCCGAAGTGGGCGGCCATCGCCCTGACCAGCTGGGACATCAGGCGCCTTGCGAGCGTGTCCAGCTCCCCGTCGGCGACCGCGGCCCGGGCCGCGGCCAGCAGGGCGGGCCTGCGGATACCGAGCCACTCGGCGGCTGCCCGGGGGTTGGGGAAGCGCAGGGCGCGAGGCATGCCGAGGAGCTTCTGCCGGGTCTCGGGGTTGTCGGTCTCGGTGATCGCGCGGCAGGACTGCAGCAGCCGTACGGTCCGCTCCAGCATCCGGGCGCGGGCGAGCTGCAGCTCGGCGGGGCGGTCCTGGGTCTCGGTGAGGGCCCGCAGTAGCCGGTGCAGACAGGCCGGGACCTCGTACTGCGGCAGCGGCGAGTCCACGGTCTGCAGCAGGCCGAGGGCGACCAGGTCGTCCAGGGTGGCGCGGGCCCCGTCCACCGAGGAGCCGGCGAGCGCGGAGGCGGTGTGCGGGTCGACGAGGCCGCCGGGGGCCAGCGAGAGCAGCCGCAGTATCCGGGCGGCCGGGGTCGGCAGCCCCGCGTAGGCGAGCCGGAAGACCCTGCCGAGCGGTGTGCCGTCCTCGCCCTCGGCGTGCAGCTGCTTGGCGAGGTCGGCGACGGCCGCCTTGGGCCGGGCCGCGAGCCAGCCGCCGGCCAGCATCAGGGCGGCCGGCTGGCCCTGGCACACCTCCACCAGGTCCTCGGCGGCCCGCGGGTCGACCGTGATGCGCACCGAGCCGGCGTGCCGGGACAGCAGCTCCACGGCCGACTTGGTGTCGAGGCCGCCGAGCGTGCAGGGCCGTACGTCCGAGATCCCGGTCAGCGGGCCTCCGGAGACCGCGACGGCCAGGCACTCCGGGGTGTCCGGCAGCAGGGCGTCGACCTGCTCGGCGCGGGCCGCGTCGTCGAGCAGCAGCAGGACCCGGCGGTCGGCCAGGGTGTCGCGGAGCACCGCCGTGAGGTCGTCCTCGGCGGCGCCGGCCGGTGCCGGCCGGTCCAGGGCGGTGAGCAGCTCGCGGGCGGTGCGCTCGACGGGGACGGGGGTGCCGTCGGGCTCGCTCAGGCGGGCCCGCAGCACGCCGTCGCCGTAACGGTCCGCCACCTGCCGTACCAGCTCCTCGGCGAGCGCCGTACGTCCCGAGCCGGGGCGGCCCGCGATGAGCAGTACGCGCGCGCGTGGTGCCTTGCGGCCGGAGAGGGTGTCGAGGCCCGCGCGCTCGATGTCGGCGAGGAGTTCCTTCAACTCGCGTGTACGGCCCAGGAATTGGCGCCCGGCGGGGGCCTGCGGCAACGCCTGCACGCCGCCTGTGTCCACGACCTGATCCGTCACGGGCCACACTCCCGTCCCACGCACGCGCAAGCCCGCCGGGACTCCGGTTCGGGCGTAATCAGAGCCTAGTTCACGCTCTGCTACGTTCCGGGCGGAGCGTGGCGGGCACGGCGAGGACGTCCCTCGATCGGATCAGCCGATCTTCACACCGATGGCGGGGCGGTTTTCGTTCGGGACGCGCAGTCCTGTTGGTTCAGGACTCGAAGGGGCGCGCCGGCCAGGGCGCCTCCGCCGGGCGCAGCGCGTCGAGCCCGTCGCCGTTACGCGCGGCGACCAGCGACAGCACGCCCACGACGAGGCAGTTGTTGTGCACCTCGCCCGCGAGCACGCCCCGGACCAGCTCGTCGACCGGCACGCGCGCGTGCTCCATGTCGGCCTCCTCGTCCTCCACCTCGAAGCGCTCGCCCTCGGCCTCGGACAGATCACGGGCGAGGAAGATCCGTACGGCCTCGTCGCAGCCGCCGGGGGTGGTGTAGACGTCGGTCAGCACCCGCCAGTCCCCGGCCTTGACGTGGGCCTCCTCGTACAGCTCGCGCTGGGCGGCGTGCAGCGGGTTCTCACCGGGGATGTCGAGCAGGCCGGCCGGGATCTCCCAGAGCTTCTGCCGCACCGGGTGGCGGTACTGCTTGATGAGCAGGACACGGTCCTCGGTGTCCAGGGCGAGGACGGCCACGGAGCCCGGGTGGACCTGGTAGTCGCGGCGGACGACCGAGCCGTCGGGCATGACCACGTCGTCCGTGCGGACGGAGGTCTTGTTGCCCACGAAGGGGGTGTCCGTGGCCCGGATCTCCCACTCCTGCGGGGTGTCCTTGATCGTCATGCCCTGCCCTTCCACACGCTTTCAAAAAGAACCCGCCAAAGAAAACCGGGGTGCGCACCTTTGAAGGTTTGCACCCCGGCCACCGTACAACTGGTGTGTTACTTCGAATTCTTGCGCTCGACCGAGGCCTTCACGAGCCCGGCGAACAGCGGGTGCGGGCGCGTCGGTCGCGAGCGCAGCTCCGGGTGGGCCTGCGTGGCCACCAGGTAGGGGTGGACCTCGCGCGGGTACTCCACGTACTCGACGAGCTTGCCGTCGGGCGACGTGCCGGAGAACAGGATGCCCGCCTTCTTCTCCAGCTCAGCCCGGTAGGCGTTGTTCACCTCGTAGCGGTGACGGTGCCGCTCCTCGACGTACTCCTTGCCGTCGTACACCTCGCGCACGATCGAGCCCTCGGCCAGCTTGGCCGGGTACATGCCGAGGCGCATGGTGCCGCCCATGTCACCCTCACCGGCGACGATGTCGAGCTGCTCGGCCATCGTCGAGATGACGGGGTGGGAGGTGGCCGGGTCGAACTCGGTGGAGTTGGCGTCGCCGATGTCGGCGAGGTTGCGGGCCGCCTCGACCACGATGCACTGCAGACCCAGGCACAGGCCGAGCAGCGGGATCTTGTTCTCGCGGGCGTACTTGATGGCGCCGACCTTGCCGAGCACGCCGCGGTCGCCGAAGCCACCGGGGATGCAGATGCCGTCCACGTCGGCGAGCTGCTGCTTGGCGCCGGCCGGGGTCTTGCAGTCGTCGGACGTGACCCACTTGATCTTCACGCGGGCCTTGTTGGCGAAGCCGCCGGCGCGCAGCGCCTCGGTCACCGACAGGTAGGCGTCGGGCAGGTCGATGTACTTGCCGACCAGCGCGAGGGTGATCTCGTGGTCGGGGTTGTGGACGCGGTCGAGCAGATCGTCCCAGGTCGTCCAGTCCACGTCACGGAACGGCAGGTCCAGCTTTCGGACGACATAGGCGTCCAGGCCCTCGCCGTGCACGGTCTTCGGAATGTCGTAGATGGAGCGGGCGTCGGGGCAGGCCACCACGGCCGCCTCGTCGACGTCGCACATCAGCGAGATCTTGCGCTTGATCGCGGTCGGCACCTCACGGTCGCAGCGCAGGACGATCGCGTCTGGCTGGATACCGATGTTCCGCAGAGCCGCAACCGAGTGCTGGGTCGGCTTCGTCTTCAGCTCCCCCGAGGGGCCGATGTACGGCAGGAGCGAGATGTGGACGACGAAGACGTTGTCACGACCGACCTCGTGACGGACCTGGCGGACAGTCTCCAGGAACGGCAGCGACTCGATGTCGCCGACCGTGCCGCCGACCTCCGTGATCACGACGTCGACCTCGTCCGTCGCCATGCGGCGGATGCGGTGCTTGATCTCGTTGGTGATGTGCGGGATGACCTGCACGGTGTCGCCGAGGTACTCGCCGCGTCGCTCCTTGGCGATCACGGTCGAGTACACCTGGCCGGTGGTGACGTTCGCGGATCCGTCCAGGTCACGGTCGAGGAACCGCTCGTAGTGGCCGATGTCCAGGTCGGTCTCGGCGCCGTCGTTGGTGACGAACACCTCGCCGTGCTGGAAGGGGTTCATCGTGCCAGGGTCGACATTGAGGTACGGGTCCAGCTTCTGCATGACCACCCGCAGGCCCCGTGCCTTCAGCAGCATGCCGAGGCTGGAGGCCGTCAGGCCCTTGCCGAGCGAGGAGGCGACACCCCCGGTGACGAAGATGTGCTTGGTCGTCGTGGCTGCGTTGTGTCGAAAAGCAGCGGGCGGCATGGCCAAGAGGGGGCTCCCGTGGTCGCGATCTTGAAGTGCGGTTCGGGGGTCTCTGACGCCCACCGGTCCACGGGCTACCAGGGTATCAGCGACCGAGACCGATGGCTTCCGGCCACGCTCCGCACACGAGTCACCACGAACCTGCACAGGTATCGCGGTTTCTCACCCGTTGCTCACCCGTTCGGCCGACCCGGGTTGTCCGGAGCGGCACGCAGATCATCTACGTGCGTCGTATCCTGCTCGGACATTCGCTGCCGAGCCCGGCCGGCAACACGGCACCACCCCTCGCCCGTAACCACCGGAACAACGAGAGCTCGTCAGTTCGTTGAGCAGAGATTGTCGAGAAGCGACTGTCGTTTTGCCTCACGGCGCAGACGGCTGCTTTGCTTCACCGCTCGACGACGCATTACAACCACCCCTTGACCGCACTAAGCGAGAGCCCCCTTGGCAGAGAAGGGGGTGACGTGGCCGTTCGACTGGAGTTGCACGTGGCCGGGCGCATCGAAGACTACGCACTCATCGGAGACATGCAGACCGCAGCACTGGTCTGCCGGGACGGCACAGTCGACTGGCTGTGCCTGCCCCGCTTCGACTCGCATGCCATCTTCGCCGGCCTGCTGGGCACCGAAGAACACGGTTTCTGGCGGCTCGGTCCTGCTCACGCGTCCGACGCCGAACCGCCCACCGCGGCCCGGCGCAGCTACCGCGGCGACTCGCTGATCCTGGAGTCCGAGTGGGACACGCCGCGCGGCACGGTCCGGGTGATCGATTTCATGCCCCCGCGTGACGGGGCGCCCCAGCTGATCCGGATCGTGGAGGGCGTCTCGGGCCGGGTGCCGATGCGCTCGGCGCTGCGGATGCGTTTCTCGTACGGCCGGGTCGTGCCGTGGGTGCACAAGCACGAGGGCCGTACGGTGGCCGTCGCCGGTCCGGACTCCGTGTGGTTCGACACGGAGGCCGAGACGTACGGCAAGTCGCTGACGACGTACTCGGACTTCACGGTCGCCCCGGGTGAGCGGATCGCGTTCACCATCTCCTGGGAGCCCTCGCACAAGCAGCCACCCGCGCTGCCGGAGCCGGAGCAGTCCCTGGAGGCGACCGAGGACTTCTGGCGGGAGTGGGTCGAGCACTGTACGTACCACGGCCCGTACCGCGAGGCGGTGGTCCGCTCGCTGATCACGCTGAAGGCGCTGACGTACGCCCCCACGGGCGGCATCGTCGCCGCCCCGACGACCTCCCTGCCCGAGGACATCGGCGGCGTCCGCAACTGGGACTACCGCTACACCTGGCTGCGCGACGCGGCCATCACGCTGTCCTCGCTGCTGCGCACCGGCTACCGCGAGGAGGCCCGCGCCTGGCGGGAGTGGCTGCTGCGGGCGGTCGCGGGCGACCCGGAGAACCTGCAGATCATGTACGGCATCGCCGGCGAGCGCGAGCTGGGCGAGGCCGAACTGGACTGGCTGCCCGGCTACGAGAACTCCGCGCCGGTCCGGGTCGGCAACGGCGCCGCGCACCAGCTCCAGCTGGACGTCTACGGCGAGGTCACCGAGGCCCTGCACCTGGCGCACATGACGGGCCTGGCCCGCAACGACTACGCCTCCCTGCTCCAGCTGAAGCTGATCCGCTACCTGGAGGACCACTGGCAGGAGCCGGACGAGGGCATCTGGGAGGTGCGCGGCCCGCGCCGCCACTTCGTGCACTCCAAGGTGATGGCCTGGGTCGCCGTCGACCGCACGATCAAGCTGATCGAGTCCGGCGACGCGGACGGCCCGCTGGAGCGCTGGAAGGAACTGCGCGACGAGATCCACCGGGACGTGTGCGAGAAGGGCTACGACAAGGAGCGCAACACGTTCACGCAGTCGTACGGCTCGAAGGAGCTGGACGCCTCCCTGCTGCTGATCCCGCAGATGGGCTTCCTGCCGCCGGACGACAAGCGTGTCATCGGGACCATCGAGGCGATCCAGCGCGAGCTGTCGACCTCGGACGGCTTCATCCTGCGCTACCCGACGCAGGGCGAGGACGAGGGCGTCGACGGCCTGCCCGGTGACGAGGGCGCCTTCCTCGCCTGCTCGTTCTGGATGGCGGACGACCTGGCGATGATCGGCCGCGTCGACGAGGCCCGCAAGCTGTTCGAGAAGCTGCTGTCGCTGCGCAACGACCTCGGTCTGCTGGCCGAGGAGTGGGACCCGCACCTGCAGCGCCAGGTCGGCAACTTCCCGCAGGCCTTCAGCCACGTCCCGCTGATCGACACCGCGCTGCGGCTGACGGCGTCCGGGGCGTACGGCGGCTGAACAGGACTGCCGTTACGCGCCCGCCTAGGCTGGGAATCAGCGACTGCCCCGGCAACGGAAGGGGGCGGCCATGGCTTCCCTCTCGAAGGCGGGCGCGGCCCTCACCGCGCTGCGCGAGGATCTCGCCGGTGATGTGTTCGCGCCGGGGGACTTCGGTTACGACGATGCCCGGGCCGTCTTCAACGCCATGATCGACCGGCGGCCCGCGGTGATCGCGCAGTGCGTGGACGAGGACGACGTCGCGCGTTCCGTGCGGTTCGCCCGGGACCTGGACCTCAACATCGCGGTGCGCGGCGGCGGGCACAGCGTCGCCGGCATGGCGCTCAACGACAACGGCCTGGTGATCGACCTGCGCCATATGCGCGCGGTCACCGTCGACCCCGCGGCCGAGGCGGTACGGGTCGCGGGCGGGGCGACGATGAGCGACCTGGACCGCGCCACCCAGGTGTTCGGCCTCGCCACGACCGGCGGCCGGGCGTCGACCACCGGCGTCGGCGGCTACGTCCTCGGCGGCGGCACGGGCTGGCTGGACCGGTGCTGCGGGCTCGCCGTGGACAATCTGCTCGGTGTGGAGCTGGTCACCGCCGACGGCAGCCGGGTGCATGCGAACGCGGACGAGAACGCGGACCTGTTCTGGGCCCTGCACGGGGGCGGCGGCAACTTCGGCGTCGCCACCGCGATCACGCTCAAACTGCACGAACTCCCCGAGTTCGCCATCGCGATGCTGCTGTACCGGCCGGAGTTCGCACCGGACGCCGTGCGCACCTTTCGCGATGTGATCGAGTCCGGCCCCGACCAGGTGGGCGGTGGCATCCTGCACTTCACCGCCCCGCCGGAGGAGTTCGTACCGCCGCCGCTGGTCGGCACCCTCGTGTGCGGTGTGCTCCTGACCTATGCCGGTGCCGAGCAGGACATGCGCAAGTACGCCGATCCGCTGCTGGCGCTGCCGCACGAGGCGGAGATCGTCGGCGCGATGCCGTACGCCGATGTGCAGTGCATGATCGACGATCCGCCCGGGATGCGGCACTACTGGTCGGCGGAGAATCTGTCGGGCGCGCCGGACGACTTCGTGGACGTCTACTGCGCGGACGCACGGACCATGCCCGTTCCGACCGGCACACAGCACGCGTTGCTCCCGCAGGGCGGCGCGATCGCCGCCGGCCCGCGCGAATACCCGGTGCCGTACCGGGACTCGCCCTGGGCGGTGCACCCGTACGGCATGTGGCAGGACCAGGCGGACGACGAGCGGTGCGTGCGGTGGGTGCGTGACGTCCGCGCGAACGCCCGCCCGTGGAGCACCGGCGCGGTCTATCTGAACTTCATCGGCGACGAGGGCGCGGAACGCGTGGTGGCCGGTCTGGGCCCCGAGAACACACGGCGGCTGGCGGAGCTGAAGCGGCGCTACGACCCGGACAACGTCTTCCGGTTCAACCACAACATCAGGCCGGCCTGAGCGCGGCCGGCCCGGGCGCCCTCAGCCGACCTGCTGGAACGCCGTCAGCGTCCGCTCCCCGCCCGGGTCGCCCGCGGTCGCCGGCACCAGCGCGATCTCGTCCAGTCCGGCCTCGGCGTACGCCTCGACACGCGCGCGCACGGCGTCCAGGTCGCCCACCAGGCCCACCATGTCCGCCGCCGAGGCGGGCAGCGCCCGGACCATCGTGCCGGGATCGGCACCGGTGCGGGCCAGCTCGACCGCCTCCCCGAAGCCGGCCGCCTCGAACATGTCGCTGTAGCCCGGCACCGTCAGATACCCGGCGATGCTCCGCAGGACCTGCGCCAGGGAGTCCGGGTCCGGCTCGACGGCGGCGGGCAGCCAGGCGGCCAGCGTGGGCGGCGACGTACGGCCCGCGCGCGTGGCGGCCGCTTCGAGCTTCCCCCGCAGCGTCCGCACCTGTTCCGGCGAGACGATGTCGAGCAGCATCCGGTCGGCGTGGACCGCCGCCGTGGCGATCGCGCGGTCCCCGAACGCCGCCACGGTGAGCGGGCCGCCGGGCGGCCGGAGGCGTCGCGGGAAGGCGCTGCCGGGGACGACCGGTTCGCCGGGCCTGCCGTGCAGGAAGACACGCAGGGCCGCCGCCGAGGCCTCCATCGCCGCTGCGGGCCGTACCCGCGGCACCCCGTGCACGCCCTCGACCACCCGCTTGCTGGACGTCCCCAGCGCCACCCCGACCGGGCGCCCGGTGACGGCGGCGACCGAGGCGGCCCCCCGCGCGATCCCGAACGGCTCGCGCACCGACACCGCCACGGGACCGGCCATCAGCGCGACCCGCTCGGTGGCCCGCCCGATGGCCGTGGCGAGGACGAAGGAGTCCCAGGTCGGCCCCTCCCCCGCCCACACCTCGCGATACCCGAGCCGATCGGCGGCCACGGCCACCCGCAACGGCTCCTCGACCGGACTCTCGTCCTCCCGTGCCACGGCAACCACGCTGAAGTCCATGCCGACGCGGCTACCCCGCTCCGGCGCCGCAACGCAAGATCGGCTCCGGAGATGTCAGGGAAGCCCGCACCCGGGTAGCGTCCGGCACATGGACAGCGGTACGGGCGGTACGGACAGCGGCTACGGGACCCACGGCGCCGGGATCACCGTGCGGCGGGCGCTGGAGCTGCCCGGGCTGCGCAGTGGGCTGCCGGAGGTCCTCGCGGGCGGCGACCGGCTGGGGCGGACCGTGCGCTGGGTGCACGCCGGCGAGGTGCCCAACATCGCCTCGCTGCTGAAGGGCGGGGAACTGCTGCTGACCACGGGCTACGGCCTCGGTACGCGCCCTGCCGACCAGCGGGCGTTCGTGCGCACCCTGGCGGAGCGGGGCATCGCGGCCCTGGTCGTGGAGCTGGGCACGCGCTTCACGCGGCTGCCCGCCGCGCTGGTCGACACGGCACGGACGGCCGGTCTGCCGCTCGTCCAGCTGCATCGCGAGGTGGCCTTCGTGACGGTCACCGAGGAGATCCACACCGAGATCGTCAACGGCCACTACGCGCTGCTGCAACGGGCCGAGGAGGTGCACCGCCGGTGCACGGAGGCGCTGCTCGGCGGCGGCGGGGTGCCCCAAGTGCTGGGCATCCTGGCCGACTTCAGCGGCAACCCGGTGTTCCTGGAGACGACGGACGGCCAACTGCTGTACGCCGCCGGGGCGGGCCCCGAGGGCGCGGATCCGTTGCAGGTGTGGGAGGGACTGCGGAGCCAGCACAAGGACGCGCCGCCGCCGGGCGGGTCGGTGCTGGTGGATGTGCCGGGTGGCGGCCCGGGCACGGGGTCGGTCCGGGCCCGTCTCGTACTGCTCCCCGTGCGGGGCCCGCTCGCGCCCGTGCACCGGATCGCCGCCGAGCGGGCCGCGGGCAGCCTGGCCGTGGTGCTGATGCAGGCGCGCCAGGAGGAGGAGCTGGCGGCGCGCGGGCGCGGCGACTTCCTGACCGACCTCGCGGAGGGCCGTATCGCCGCCGAGGACGCCCCGGCACAGGCGCGCGTGCTGGGCTTCAAGCCGGGTGACAGCCCGCTGCTGCCGGTCGTGATGCGGCTGGGGGACGCGCTGTCGCCGGGCGGGGGCTGGGCGGTGCTGGCGCGCGCGGTCGGGGAGGAGCTGGCCTCGGTGGGGGCGCCGGTGCTGTTGGGCGTGCGGCCGGTGGAGGGGCGGGTGCCGCTGCTGCTGGGCCTGCGTTCGGAGTCGGAGCGGCCGGCGGTCGCGGACCGGGTGGCGGTGGCGCTGCGGGCGGGTGTGGAGCGGGCCGGGGTCCAGCGCCCCGGGGCGCCGCCACCGGTCGTGGTCGTCGGGGTGGCCGGCAGCTGGGCGGCGGCCTCGGCGGGCCTCAGGCACGCGGCGGAGACGGCGACTGCGGCGCAGGGTCTGTCCGACCGCCCCTGGTACGACGCCCGGCGCCTGGACATCGACCTGCTGCTGTGGCGGCTGCGCGACCACCCGGACCTGGCGGCTTTCGTGGACCGCGCGATCGGCCCGCTCCGCGACCACGACAACCGCTCCAAGCCGCCCCTGCTGCCCACCCTGGAGACGTACTTGGCACACGCGGGCCGCAAGGCGGAGACGGCCCGCGAGCTGCACCTCAACCGGCAGACGCTCTACAACCGCCTCGCCCGCATCGGCGAGTTGCTCGGCACGGACCTCGACGACCCGCAGACGGTGCTGGCGTTGAGCCTGGCGCTTCGGGCACGCAGGCATGCGGGATAGCGCGGCACCTGGGCCACGGACGCTTCCGGCGTCTAGATCATGGGCTGCGGCTGCGTCAACTCGTCGTACACGCTGAGCACTTGGGCGACGGTCTCGTCCTCGGTCGGCCAGGTGGCCGCCTGCCGCGCGCCCCGGTCCCTGAGGAACTCCTGCCGCTCGGGATCGCCGAGCAGCCGTACGACGGCCTCGGCGAGAGCCTCCGGGTCGCCGTACGGGACGAGTTCGGCCGCGTCGCCGACGAGTTCCGGCACGCCGCCGACGTCGGTGGCGACAAGCGGCACGCGCGCGTGAAGGGCCGCCTGGGCGAGGACCGACCGTGACTCCCAACTGCTCGGCAAAAGCGCCACGTCGGCCGCCGCGAGCAGCTCGGAGACGTCGTCACGCCGCCCGATGAGCCGCACGGGCAGCCCCTCGTCCTCGATCCGGCGCTGCAGATCGGCCCGCAGCGCCCCCTCCCCCGCGATCACGACCAACGGCACGGCGTCGAGCCGCAGCCACGCGCGCGAGGCGTCCAGCAGCACGTCGTACCCGCGATGCCGCTCCAGCGAGCCGACGGCGATCAGCAACGGGCGTCCGGTGGCGCCGAGTTCGGCCCGGACCTTGGGGCGCAGCGGGTCGGGGTCGTCGTGCTCGACGGCACGGCTCGGCGCGGGCAGCGCGACGGCGGCGAGGCGCGCGTCGCGGGCACCGGTCCGCCGGGCCCGGTCCACCAGCGCCGAGGTGGTCCCGAGCACGACGGAGGCGGCCTTGACGACCCGTCGCTCCAACAGCCGCAGGAGGTGGGCGCGGGCGCCCTCGGCGTGTGCCCGGTCGTGCCAGGTGACGACGAGTGGGGTACGCCGCCCGCTCAGCGCGAGCACGGCGCGGAAGGACGCGTGCAGCCCGTGCGCGTGCACCAGGTCGGCGTCCACGCAGGCGGCCCGCAGTGTGGCCACGGAAGCCGGATCGCTGCTGCGCGGCACATGCACATGGTCGGCGCCGGCTCCCGTGAAGTCGTAGAGGTGATCGGCCTCGACAGGGGCGCACACGGTGACCCGCACGCCCCGTGCGACCAGCCCCGAGGCCAGCGATCGCACATGCGCGCTGCTGCCGGCGTTGCCGCCGCCCAGCACCTGCACGGTGCGCAGCGACGACTGGCCGTGCGGTGAGTGGCTGCTCACGGGGGTCACGTGGCCGGGGCTCCTGCTTCGGGTCGGGCGGTCACGAAGAACGTACAGAAGGATCGCGCGGAGGGGGTGTACCGCGAGAATCCCTACGCGTACGACGTGTTTACGCCAAGGATGCCAGGACGTACGGCCGTTCCGGGAACGGCGACAGGGCGTGGACGGCTCAGCTGCGGGGCAACGCGCCGGGCCGAGTCACCTGCACGAGTGAGGCGGGGGGGGAGTTGTGGCCGAACATGCGCGCGCGGGGCATGCTCCGTGACCTGCGGCGCGTCACCCGACCGCCCTGCGGGCGACCTCGCTCACCTTGTCGCCGTACACCGCCGCGGCGACGACCGCAGCGGCGTGCGCGACCAGCCCGGCGCGCCCGTTCCCGGCCGCGACCGCCGTCCCGAGGGCCGCGCCCAGCGCATGCGCCCCGGTGTCGCCGATCATCGCCCGCTCCCCGAGGTCGTCCGGCAGTACGGCCGCCGCAGCTCCCATGGCACCGGCGGCCGAATCGGCACCGGGCCCCGGGCGCAACAGCCCCGGCGCACCGAGCGCGAGCACCGCGGCGGCGGCCCGCCCCGGCCGCACGTCCACGAGGTTGACGAAGTGCGCGGCACCCGCGATCACCACGCCCGCGAGCAGCTTGTCCAGCGGCCGCTCCTTGAGAACCGCCCCCGCGACGAGCCCGGCGGCGGAGACCCCGAACAACTTGACGGCCCCGCTGGTCACTTCGCCGTCCCGGAGCGCGGAGAGATGCGCCCGGAACCCACGCCGGGGGTCGCCGTCCCCCACCACGTCGTCGTACGCCCCGCAGGCTCCGGCCACGGCCACGGCGAGCCCGGCGGCCGGCGCGACCCGCCCGACGGCCACCGCAGCCGCCAGCGCGCAGGCGGGCCCGGCGTACAACTCCACGGTCCGGCCCGCGTAGTTCTTCCGCTCCCAGCGGTCACGGCCGCCGGGGACCTTGGCACGCAGGGCGCCGACCGCGGCGCGGGTGAGGGCGGCGGAGAGACCGAAGGAGACGGCTTGCTTGATCATCCGGTCACCCTACGGGCCGCCGCCCGGGCTACCTGTCCGCCCGAGCCGTCTCGAGCAACTCCTCCGCGTGCGCGCGGGCCGTCTCCGAGTCCTCCTGACCGGCGAGCATCCGGGACAGCTCACGGATCCGCTCCTCGCCCTCCAGGACCTTCACGCCGGACCGGGTGACCGACCCGTCGTTGGTCTTCTCGACGAGCAACTGCCGGTCGGCGAAGGCGGCGACCTGCGGCAGGTGGGTCACCACGACGACCTGCGCGGTCTTGGCCAGCCGGGCCAGCCTGCGGCCGATCTCCACGGCCGCCTTGCCGCCGACACCGGCGTCGACCTCGTCGAAGAGGTACGTCGGCACGGGATCGGTCCCGGCGAACACGACCTCGACGGCGAGCATCACACGCGACAGCTCACCGCCGGACGCGCCCTTGGCGATCGGCCGGGGCGGCGCTCCCGGGTGCGGGGCGAGCAGCAGCTCGACCTCGTCCACACCCGAGGGCCCGTAGGCGACCGCGCGGCCACCGACCTCCACGCCCTGCGGGTCCTCGGTCTGCCGGATGTCGAAGGACACGCGCGCGTGCGGCATCGCGAGCGAGGCCAGCTCGGCCGTCACGGCAGCGGCGAACCGCTCTGCTGCCTCCGCCCGCGCATCGGTCAACGCCTGCGCCAGCCCGCCCAGCTCGGCCCGCAGCCCGTCCCGCTCGGCGGTCAGCTCGTCGATGCGGTCGTCGTCGCTGTCCAGTTCGGTCAGCCGCCGGCTGCTCTCCTCGGCCCAGGTGAGCACGGCGGCGACGTCCTCGCCGTACTTCCGCGTGAGCGCGGTCAGCGCGGCCCGCCGTTCCTCGACGGCCGCGAGCCTCAGGGGATCGGCGTCCAGGTCGTCGGCGTACCCCGCCAACTCCCCGGCGACATCGCCCAGCAGGATCCCGATCTCCCCGATCCGGTCGGCCAGCGCGGCCAGTGCCGGATCGTGCGACCGCACGGCGTCCAGGGCCCGCTGCGCGCCCGCCACGAGCGTCGCCGCGTCGATGCCCTCGGGGTCCTCCGGGTTGCCGGCCAGCGCGGCGTGCCCGGCCGTGGCGGCCGACGACAGCGCCTCCGCGTGTCCGAGCCGCTCGGCCTCCTCCGCGAGCTCCACGTCCTCGCCGGCGCGCGGCTCGACACCGGCGATCTCGTCGAGCCCGAACCGCAGCAGGTCGGCTTCCTGGGCCCGCTCACGCGCGCGCGTGGTGATCTCGCCGAGCTCGACGGAGACCGCCCGCAACCGCCGGTACGCCTCGCCGTACTTGGCGAGCGGCACGGCGACGGCATCACCGGCGTACCGGTCGAGCGCCTGCCGCTGCCGGGTCAGCTTCAGCAGCCCCTGCTGGTCCGTCTGCCCGTGCACCGCCACCAGATCGTCGGCGAGGTCGGCGAGCAGCCCCACGGGCACGCTGCGCCCGCCCACATGCGCCCGTGACCGCCCCTCGGCGGAAACGGTACGGCTGATCAGCAGAGCCCCGTCATCGAGCTCGGCCCCGGCCTCCTCGGCCCGTACGAAGGCCGACGCGCCCGCGGCGACGGTGATCCGCCCCTCCACGACCGCCTTGTCGGCCCCGATCCGCACAAGCGCCGGGTCGGCCCGCCCACCCAGCAACAGCCCGAGGCTGGTGACCACCATGGTCTTGCCCGCACCCGTCTCGCCGGTGACGGCTGTGAACCCCGGCGACAGTTCGACGACAGCGTCGTCGATGACTCCGAGCGACCGTATCCGCATCTCCTCCAACACGGACACGACCTTACGAGGTCAGCACGGGGAAGTGCGACGGCCCCCGGCCCGATGATGTGAAGGTGCAGGTGACGAATGGGTATCGGCCGCACATTGTCACCCAGGCGAGTGCAACGCCGTCAGGGGCGCGGGGCTGTATCGATGTGCGGCTCCCTCGCGTGGGCGCCACTGGCCACAACGGACCCGCAGCGCCGACGCACCCCTCACACCACGGCGAAAGGGCTAGTGCGGCGCCCCCCGCCACCCGGAAACCGGCAACGCGAACTTCGCCACCAACCGATCCGTGAACGAGGCGTGATGCAGCCGAGCGAGCCGCACCGGCACAGCCCCCCGCCGCACCTCGACCCGCGCTCCCGGCGGCAACTCGACAGTCCGTCGCCCGTCACACCACAACACCCCCGGCGGGATGTGCGGCAGAACCTCCACCGCCAGCACCGAATCCGGCGACGTCACCAACGGCTTGGCGAACAGCGCGTGCGCCGAGATCGGCACCATCAGCAACGCCTCGACCTCGGGCCACACCACCGGCCCGCCCGCCGAGAAGGCATACGCCGTGGACCCGGTCGGCGTGGAGAGCACGATCCCGTCGCACCCGAACCCCGTCACCGGCCGCCCGTCGATCTCCAGCACGACCTCGAGCAGCTTCTCGGCGCCGGCCTTCTGCACGGCCGCCTCGTTCAGCGCCCAGTCCGTGTGCACGATGTCGCCGTTCTGATGCACGACGACGTCGACGGTCATCCGCTCCTCGACCTCGTACGCCTTGGTCACGACGCGGTCGACAACCTTGTCGAGATCATCGCGCTCGGCCTCCGCGAGGAACCCGACCCGCCCGAGGTTCACACCCAGCATCGGCACCCCGGACGCCCGGGCGAACTCGGCGCCCCGCAGCAGCGTTCCGTCGCCGCCCAGCACTATCAGCAGCTCGCACCCGTCGAGGCACTGCGCAGTCGCCTCCTTGACGAGCTCCACCTCGTCCGGCAGCGGCAGGTCGGCGGCCTCGTACTCCAGGACGCGCACCCCGATGCCCTCCCGCAGCAGCCCCTTGACCACCAGCTCGGCGCTGCGAATGGCCGCCGGCCGCCCGGTGTGGGCGAGCAGAAAAACAGTACGAGCTCGGTTCTGTGTCAACGCGGCCCCTCCGCAACTGCACGGTCAACGTCGGCCGGGTCCAGAGCGGGCGCCCCGGTACGCAGCCACAGAAAGTACTCGACATTCCCGGAGGGTCCGGGCAACGGACTCGCCGTGACCCCCTTCACCCCGAGCCCGAGTTCCCACGCCTTCTCGGCCACGCCGCGCACGGCATCGGCCCGCAGCTGGGTACTGCGGACGACCCCGCCGCTGCCCAGCCGCTCCTTCCCCACCTCGAACTGTGGCTTGACCATCATCACCAGATCGGCGTCCGGCTTCACGCACCGCACCAGGGCGGGCAGCACCAGTCCGAGCGGGATGAAGGACAGATCCCCCACGACAAGATCCACTGGTTCCCCATCGATCGCTTCGAGCGTCAACTCGCGTACGTTCGTACGGTCTTTGACGGTCACGCGTTCATCACTTTGGAGAGTCCAGGCCAGTTGTCCGTATCCGACGTCGACGGCGACCACCTGGGCGGCCCCGGCCCTCAGCAGCACATCGGTGAACCCGCCGGTGGACGCCCCGGCATCGAGCGCCCGCCGCCCTTCGACCGCCAGCCCCTGGGGTACGAAGACCTCCAGAGCGCCCGCGAGCTTGTGCCCTCCCCGGGACACGTACTCGGGATCGCTGCCGTCGGCGACGACGACGATCGCCGCCGCGGTCTCCACCTGTGTGGCCGGCTTGGTCGCGACGGTCTTGCCGACGGTGACCCGCCCGGCGGCGATCAGCTGGCTGGCGTGCTCACGCGAGCGCGCAAGCTTCCGGCGGACCAGCTCCGCGTCAAGACGGCGGCGTGCGACTCCTGCCACGTTCGGTTCAGCTCCTCATCCCAGGCATCGACGGGGGCGCCGGAGGTCCCGGGCGGGCGTCGAGCGCGGTGAGCGCGTCGCGCAGCCCCCGGTGTACATCCTCGTACACCTCCAGGTGCCCGTCCGTGGCGAGGTGGTCGGCATCGCCGAGCCGCTCCAACTGCGCGTCGACGTCGGCGTGGCCGGTGGCGGTGCGCGGGACGTTCAGCGGGGCTGGGGCGGCGGGGTCGTACTCGGATTCGACCGCGAGCCCGGGGTCGGTCACCTGCCCGGCCTCGGCCTCGGTCTCCTCCGGGACCTCCGGCTGCGGAACTGTGTCGCTCATGCCCAGACGCTACCCCGAACCGCTGGGGTACCGTCGATCGCGATGGCCACGACTGAGGAGTGCCGCGCCGCACTCGAAAAGCTCTCGGACAACATGCAGCGTGCCGAAGGGGACGTCCGCTCGGCCGCCGCCCTGGACCGCTCGGTGAGCTGCCACATCACCGACCTGGACGTCACCTTCGCCGGCCGCATGGCGGGCGGCCGCATCCAGGTCCACGACACGCTCCAGGGCCCGCCCCGCGAGAAGGCCCAGATCAGACTGAGCATGACCGGCGACGACCTGGTCTCCATGGTCGACGGCGACCTGAACTTCGCCAAGGCGTGGGGCTCGGGCCGGGTGAAGCTGCACGCGGGTCTGCGCGACCTGCTGGTCCTCAGGAAGCTTCTTTAAGCCACCTCAGGACGCTTCTCCAAGCCACCTCGGGGCGCTTCTCCGGGTCGCCTCAGGGCGCTTCTCCGGGTCGCCTCAGGGCGCTTCTCCGGGTCGCCTCAGGAGGCTTCTGCGGCGGCCACCTTCGTGACGCCCGCCTTGTCCCCGACCCGCGCCTTGCGCGCCGCCGGAACCACGAGCGGCGTCCCCGTCTCGGGGTCGTCGATGACCTGGCACCGCAGCCCGAAGACGTCCTCGACCAGCTCGGCCGTCACGATGTCGCTCGGCGCGCCCTCAGCGATGATCTCCCCGCCACGCAGGGCGATGAGGTGCGTGGCGTACCGGGCGGCGTGGTTCAGGTCGTGCAGCACGGCGACCAGCGTCCGCCCCTGCTCCTCGTGCAGCTGGGCGCACAGGTCGAGGACATCGATCTGGTGCTGGATGTCGAGGTAGGTCGTCGGCTCGTCGAGCAGCAGCAGCGGTGTCTGCTGGGCGAGCGCCATCGCGATCCACACGCGCTGGCGCTGACCTCCGGACAGTTCGTCAACATAGCGATCCGCGAGCTCGGCGACCCCGGTCTGCTCCATCGACTCCTGTACGACCCGCTCGTCCTCGGTCGACCACTGGCGCAGGATCCCCTGGTGCGGGTACCGGCCGCGGCCCACCAGGTCGGCGACGGTGATCCCGTCCGGCGCGATCGACGACTGCGGCAGCAGCCCCAGCGTGCGCGCGACCTTCTTCGCCGGCATCGACTGGATGACCGACCCGTCCAGCAGAACCCGGCCCTGGCTGGGCTTGAGCATCCGCGACAGCGCCCGCAGCAGCGTGGACTTGCCGCACGCGTTCGGGCCGACGATCACGGTGAAGGAGTTGTCGGGTATCTCCACGGACAGCTGCTCGGCGATGACCCGCTGGTCGTAGGCCAGGGTGACGTTGTCGGCGGACAGGCGGTTCACAGTGCTCCTTCGGTTGTTCAGCCCGTTGCTCGCCCCGCTGCTGAGGCTGTCGTTGCTCAGGCTCTTGTGGCTGAGGCTCTCGTTTCCGTTGCTGCCGGGCCTCATATCCGGCCCGCCTTGCGCTCGGTGACCAGCAGCCAGAGCAGGTATACGCCGCCGAGCACGCCCGTGACCACGCCCACGGGCATCTGGTCGGCGCCGAAGACGCGCTGGGAGATCCAGTCGGCGCTGACGAGGAGGGCGGCGCCCATGCACAGCGAGGGCAGCAGGTTCGGCCCGGGCGAGCGGGTCAGGCGCCGGGCGAGCTGCGGCGCGGTGAGCGCCACGAAACTCACGGGGCCTGCGGCGGCGGTGGCGGCCGCGGTGAGCAGCACGGCGGACAGCATCAGCAGCAGCCGTACGCGTTCGACACGCACCCCCAGGGCGTACGAGACGTCGTCGCCCATCTCCATCATCCGCAGCCCGCGCGCGTTGGCGAGGACGAGCGGTACGAGGACGACGCACAGCGCGAGCAGCGGCCAGACCTGGGCCCAGTCACGGCCGCTGAGGGAGCCGGTCATCCACACGACCGCGCGGGCCGCGTCGACGAGGTCGGCCTTGGTCAGCAGATAGCCGTTGACCGCCGTCATGATCGCGGACATGCCGATACCGACCAGGACCAGTCGATAACCGTGCACGCCCCGCTTCCAGGCGAGCAGATAGATGGCGAGCCCGGTCGCGAGCCCGCCCACGAGCGCGCCGACGGTGACCTGGCCGGCGTTCCCGGAGAACAGCACGATCACCACGAGCGCCCCGGCCGTGGCCCCCTGTCCGAGGCCGAGGATGTCCGGGCTGCCCAGCGGGTTGCGGGACAGCGCCTGGAACAGCGCCCCGCCGAGACCGAGCGAGGCGCCGACCAGGAGCCCGACCAGGACCCGCGGCAGCCGCAGCTCGTTGACGATGAACTCCTGCCCTGCGTTGCCGTCGCCGACCAGCGTCCTGAGCACGTCGCCCGCCGAGATCGGGAAGTCGCCGGTGCCGATCAGCAGGACGCTCGCGGCGAGCGCGGCAAGCAGCAGCAGGACGACGGCGGTCAGCGCCCGGACGTCCAGTCGGACGGAGATCCCGCCCGGCGTCCGCACGGCACGGTTGCCGCGGGAGGCGCGGGTGCTCGCCGCCGGCGCCGCGGTCTTGACTTCGCTCTTCACTGCGGTCCTCACAGCTGGGCCGTCCTCCGCCGTCGTACGAGAAAGATGAAGACCGGTCCGCCGAGGATCGCGGTGACGATGCCGACCTGGAGCTCGGCGGGCCGGGTGACGGTCCGGCCGAGCACATCGGCGCCGAGCAGCAGCACGGGCGACAGGACGGCCGCATACGGCAGGATCCAGCGCAGGTCGGGGCCGGTGAAGGAGCGCACGACATGCGGCACCATCAGGCCGACGAACACGATCGGCCCGCAGGCCGCGGTCGCGGCGCCGCACAGCACGGTCGCGGCGAGCATCGACAGCACCCGGGTCCGGTTCAGGTTGGCGCCGAGAGCCTTGGCGGTGTCGTCGCCCATCTCCATGGCGTTGAGCGGCCGGGCGAGCGCGAGCGCGAGGACCACGCCGACGACGAGGAACGGCAGCACCTGCTTGATGGTCGAGTCCGTCGCCGAGGTCAGCGAACCGACCGTCCAGAAGCGCATCTTGTTCAGCGCCGCGTTGTCCATGATCATCACGGCCTGGAGATAGCCGTAGAGCGCGGCGCTGATCGCCGTACCGGCGAGCGCGAGCCGCACCGGTGTGGCACCCCGGCTGCCGCCGAGGAACCACACCATCGCCCCGACCGCCGCCGCGCCGAGGAAGGCGAACCAGACGTAGCCACTGAGGCTGGTGACACCGAAGAACGTGATGGCGGTGACGACCGCGGCGGATGCGCCCGCGTTGATGCCGAGCAGCCCGGGATCGGCGAGCGGATTGCGGGTGAGCGCCTGCAGCACCGCCCCGGCGAGACCGAGCGCGGCGCCGGCCAGCAGTCCGAGGACGGTGCGCGAGATCCGGTCGTCGACCACGACGTCGCCGTAGGTCCCGGAACTCTCGAACAGGCCGTGCCAGACCTCCCCCAGGGACAGCTGTTTCGCTCCGATCGCGATGCTCGCCAGAACGACGACCACCAGAATCAGGACAGAGACGAGCAGCCCAACGGCACGTATCGCCCGTCGGTTTGGTGGCGCGGACTGGGACTCCGCGCGCTGTTCAGGAGGACTCTCGACCAACACCCAGTTAGGTTAGCCTACCCTCCCATTCAGCCACGATCCCGCCGTACAAGGTCACGATGCCGCCGTACGGCGTCACCACCCCGGCCACGATCCCTCCCTGCGGCGTCACAACACCGACCACGGTGGCTCCCTACGAGGTCACAAACCCAGCCGCGCCAGCTCCTTGCCGGCGTCCAGCGCGCACGAACCGTCCCCGGCCGCGGTCCAGGCCGACGCACACAGCGCCCGCAGCCCGTCCAAGGCCTCACCGTCACCGACGAGTTCCAGCCGGTCGGCCCGGGCGGTAGCCGTCCAGCCACCGCACCGGAAACCGTCTCCGTCCTCGGCGACCTCCGGCTGCCCGGCGAGCACACCGCGCAGATCGGCGTCGACATAAGTCGGCCGGTGCTGCGGCGGCGCGGCCAGCAGCTGCGCGCCATCGGTCACCCCGGTGAGTACGAGCAGCGAGTCGACGTCCCCGTTGAACGCGCCCTCGATGTCCGTGTCCAGGCGGTCCCCGACGACCAGCGGCCGCTCGGCGCCGGTGCGCAGGATCGTCTCCCGGTGCATGGGGGGCAGCGGCTTGCCCGCCACCTGAGGCTGGGCGCCGGTGGCTATGCGCACGACCTCCACCGCCGCGCCGTTGCCCGGCGCGATCCCGCGCGCGCTCGGAATCGTCAGGTCGGTGTTGGACGCGAACCACGGCACCCCGCGCGCGATGGCGTAGCACGCCTCCGCGAACCGCCCCCACGCCAGCTCCGGCCCGCCGTACCCCTGCACGACGGCCGCCGGATCGTCGTCGGCCGACTCCACCGGCTCCAGCCCGCGCTCGCGCAGCGCCACCCGCAGCCCCTCCCCGCCGATCACCAGCACCCGGGCGCCCGCCGGCACCTGCTCACTGATCAGCCGCGCGACCGCCTGCGCCGAGGTGATCACGTCGTCCGCCCCCGTGGGTATCCCCAGCGCGGTCAGATGCGCCGCCACGACGTCCGGAGTCCGCAGGGCGTTGTTCGTGACATACGCAAGATGCATCCCGCCCGCACGGGCCGTGGCCAGCGACTCCACGGCATGCACGATCGCGTTGCCCCCGGCGTACACCACACCGTCGAGGTCGAGCAGCGCCGTGTCGTACGCCTCGCTCAGAGCCTGGCCACTGCCCTCCGGCCTCCTCCTGACGCTCTGGCTCATTCCACATCGCTCCTCGTTCGACGGCTTTCCTCAGATCATCCCCCATGCCACCGACACCCGTACGATGCCGGGATGAACACAGCAGGTCACCAGGAAGCAACGGCGCGCCGAGGCCTCGAACTCACCCCGTTCCGAGGGCTTCGCTACGACCCCGACCGGGTCGGCAGCCTGGCCGCCGTGACATCGCCTCCGTACGACGTCGTCGTCCGCCCCGACGGCCTGCACCAGCTCCAGGACGCGGACCCGTACAACATCGTGCGGCTGATCCTCCCTCAGGCCGACACCGCGGACGCCCGCAACAACCAGGCCGCGGCGACCCTGCGCCGCTGGCTGTCCGAAGGCGTGCTGACCGCCGACCCCGAGCCCGGTCTGTACGTCTACGAACAACATGACGGCGAGGGCATGCTGCAGCGCGGCGTCATCGGCGCCCTGCGCGTGACGGAGCCCTCGGAGGGCCTCGTCCTGCCGCACGAGGACGTCATGCCGCACGTGGTCGCCGACAGAGCCGCTCTGATGCGCGCCACCTCCGCGAACCTCGAGCCGCTGCTGCTGACCTACCGCGGCAACGGCACGGCGAACGACACGACCGCCGTCATCGAGCGCACGGTCGAACGCCCGCCGCTCTTCGCGACCACCACCGAGGACGGCTTCAGCCATCGCCTGTGGTCGATCACCGACCCGGCCGACCTGGCTCTCGTCCAGTCCGACCTGACACTCCGCCAGGCCCTGATCGCCGACGGCCATCACCGCTGGGCGACCTATCGACGTCTACGCGCGGAGCACGGCTCCCCCAGCCCGTGGGACTACGGCCTCGTCCTGCTCGTCGACACGGCCCGCTACCCCCTGCGCGTCCGCGCCATCCACCGCCTCCTGCACGACCTTCCGGTGCCGGACGCCCTGGCCGCCCTCGACGGCCACTTCCGCGTCCGCCGCCTCGAAGTCCCGCTTGCCGAGGCCCTGACGGCGCTGGCCGACGCGGCCTGCGCGGGCAACGCCTACCTCCTCGCCGGAGACGGCGCCTTCCACCTCGTCGACGACCCGGACCCGGCCCTCCTCGACCGCACGGTCCCCACCGACCGCCCCGCAGCCTGGCGCACCCTGGACGCCACCGTCCTGCACGCCGCACTCCTCGCCCACGTCTGGCATATCCCCGAGGACGACCCCACCCGCATCGCCTACATCCACGACACCGCCGCCACCGTCAAGAAGGCGGAACGCGACGGCGGTACGGCCGTCCTGATGCACCCGGTCCGCGAGGACGTCGTACGCGACCTCGCCCGCCAGGGCGTCACGATGCCCCGAAAGTCGACGTCGTTCGGCCCGAAGCCGGCGTCGGGCCTGGTGCTGCGCGCCCTGGACGGGTGAACGCAAGAGGGCGGGACCCCAGCCCGGGGTCCCGCCCTCTTGCGTCACACGCAGATCACTCCTTGCCGCCCTCTTCGGGATCGGCCTGAGCCTGCTCCTCACGACGGTCGTCGCTCTCGCCGTCGCTCTCGTCGAAGGCGTCGACGAACTCGACACCGTCCAACTCGGCGAGCCGGTCGGAGGCATCCGTGCTTCCGTCCTTGTCCGCCTCGACGGCCTTGGCGAACCACTCACGCGCCTCACCCTGCCGCCCGGCGGCCAGCAGCGCGTCCGCGTAGGCGTACCGCAGCCGCGCGGTCCAAGGCTGTACGGCGTTGGAGGCCAGCTCGGGGCTCTGCAGCGTCACGATCGCCGCGTCCAGCTGCCCCATGTCACGCCGAGCGCCGGCCGCGACGAGCCGCATCTCGACCTGCCCGGCCTTGTCCAGCTTGTGCGACTCGGCCGCGCCGGCCATGTCCAGCGCCTTCTCCGGCCGCCCGAGCCCACGCTCACAGTCGGCCATCAGCGGCCACAGTTCCACGCCACCGGTCATCCGCCGCGCCGCCCGGAACTCGGCAAGCGCCTCGGCGTACTTCTGGTTCGCGTACGCCGCGAACCCGGCCGCCTCTCGTACGGCCGCGACACGCGACGCCAGCCGAAGGGCCACCTTGGAGTAGCCGTACGCGCCCTCGGGGTCCTCGTCGATGAGCCGCGCGACCATCACCAGGTTCTTGGCGACGTCCTCCGCGAGCGTCTTCGGCAGGCTCTGCAGCTCCTGCCGTACGTCCTTGTCGATCTCGTCGCCCGTGACGTCCTCCGGGATCGGCAGCCGCTTGATCGGCTCACGGTCCCGATCCCGCTCATCACGGAACCGGCCACCGCCACGACGGTCGTCACGCCGGTCATCCCGCCGATCGTCACGCCCACGGAACCCTCCGGGACGCCCACCGCGGTCGTCCCGACGGGGCCCACGCCCACCACGGTCGTCCCGCCCACGGAACCCACCACGGTCGCCCCGGCTGTCATCCCGCCGGAAGCCGCCACGGTCATCGCCACGACGATCGTCACGACGGTCATCGCGACGGAACCCACCACGATCATCGCCACGACGATCGTCACGGCGGTCATCGCGACGATCGTCACGACGGTCATCCCTGCGGTCATCGCGACGGAACCCACCGCGGTCGTCGCCACGTCGGTCGTCACGGCGGTCATCACGCCGGAAATCGCGTCGGTCGCCACCGCGGTCGTCACCCCGACGGTCATCACGGCGATCGTCACGCCGGAAACCACGGTCCCGGTCGTCGCCACGGACCCCACGGTCCCGGTCGTCGCGCCGGAAGCCGCCGCGGTCACCATCGCGCCGGTCGTCGCTACGCCGGTCGCCGCCACGGTCGTCGCGACGGCCGTAGCCGCCACCACGGTTGTCGTCCCGCCGGAAGCCACCGCGGTCATCGCCGCGACGGTCATCACGCCGGCCGCCGAAGCCGCCCCGCTCGTCGTCGCGACGCTCCCCCCGGTCGTCCCGACGGAAGGAAGGACGGTCGCCCTCGCGACGGAAGCCACGGTCCCGGTCGTCACGGCGCGGCCCACCGGAACGGTCGTCCCTACGGAACGGCGGACGGGCACCCCGATCGCCTTCACGCCGGTCACCGCCACGGTCATCACGCCGGGCGTAGCCGCCACCACGGTTGTCGTCCCGCCGCAAGCCACCGCGGTCATCGCCACGTCGGTCATCACGTCGGTCATCACGTCGGTCATCACGACGGTCGTCACGACGGTCCCCGCCCCGGTCGTCACTACGGCGATCGTCACGACGCCCGTAGCCACCCCGGTCCCCGCCCCGGTCGTCACTACGGCGATCGTCACGACGCCCGTAGCCACCACGGTCGTTGTCGCGACGAACACCGCCACGGTCGCCGCCTCGGTAACCGCCTCGATCACCACGGTCGCCGCGGTCACCACTGTCCCGTCGCCGCGGTTCGCGCTCCGGTCGGTCGTCGGGAGAGTTGGTGGACATCGGTGACTCCTGTCTTAGGTACTGCAAGCATTGTAAAAACGAAAGGACCCCTGGTCCCAGCTGAACGCTGGTGACCAGGGGTCCTTCCCAAAGATTGTTCGGCGGCGTCCTACTCTCCCACAGGGTCCCCCCTGCAGTACCATCGGCGCTGTAAGGCTTAGCTTCCGGGTTCGAAATGTAACCGGGCGTTTCCCTCACGCTATAACCACCGAAACCCTAATGGTTTCGAGCGAACAAGCACACTTTTCTTTTGTCTGTTCTGCTCAAGAAACCGGCAACGGTCGTTGCCTCAGAACTAACACAGTGGACGCGAGCCTCTATGGACAAGCCCTCGGCCTATTAGTACCGGTCACCTCCACACGTTACCGTGCTTCCAGATCCGGCCTATCAACCCAGTCGTCTACTGGGAGCCTTAC
>NZ_JBVKBY010000006.1:381085-637225 GCF_055656945.1 Streptomyces sp. NPDC111606 | reverse complement strand
CCGACCGCTCCGCAGTACTGGCGGGCCACCCCGACCGACGCCTTGCCGCACTTGGGGAACGACACGTCGTCGATCACCCACACCTCAGGCCTGACAACTTGGGACAGCCGCTCGGCGATCCGCTGCCTGACCGGCAGCGGATCCCACGGCGACTGATTCACGAACTGCTGCAGAGCCTGCATGTTCCCGTCCGGCAGACGCTCGGCCATCGGCTGGATCGACTTGCGCCGACCGTCGAGCATCAGGCCACGCAGATAACACTCACCCTTGGCCCGCTGATCCCTACGCGGCACCGAGGCGAAGACATCCGCCACGAACATCGCCAACGCCGCCCGTAATCGGTTCACTTCATGCGCATCCACCAGACCAACATGCTCTTGATCAGCACCAACGGAAAGACCTAACGAAGCACTACTAGGTCGTGTCCCGCAAAGTCCCGTCGTCCGCCCGGAGGGCAGGCCCGCGGCGTCCGGCGCGTGCTCTCGGCGTGCCGGACGGAGCCCTTTGTACTGGACGCACTCGGGGCTTCGCCCGGTGCGGCGGTGGGGACCCCTCCCGCTCGAGCGAAGCCGAGAGCGGGGGGGGAGCGTGCCAGGCGTCGCGGGGCAGGCGGGACTTCGCGGACACGGCCCAGCTCCTGCGGTGGGTCCGGCCTCCCCCGGCCGGAGCCACGACCGCGTTCGGGCCCTGGCGCACCGGTGTTGGAGTTCCGGTGCGCCGGCGGCGTCAGCCGCCCAGCTCCTGGTGCCGCGCCGCCAGGCCCGCCGTGCCCTGCTCCGTCAGCGAGCCGTGCAGCCGCAGGCGCGAGATGCCGCCGTCCGGGAAGATGTCCACGCGCGCGTGCGTGCCCACGGCGGGGTTCGGCAGGACGAAACGGTGGTTCGTGTCGGGCTGGAGGCGGGTGCGCGGCAGGATCTCCGTCCACTCACCGTCCTCGCCGTCCTTCACCGACACCGAGGCCCAGCCGGCGCTGTTGCCCTTCAGGTACGCCGTGTCGATCTCGATCGCGCGGATCTGGGACTGGGCGACGAGGCGGTAGCGGATCCAGTCGTTGCCCTGGTCGCGGCGTCGGCGCGTCTCCCAGCCGTCGTCCATCTTGCGGGAGCGGCCCGGCTGGATGGTGTTCGTGGCGGGCGAGTAGAAGAGGTTGGAGGCGTCCTCGACCTGGCCGCCATTCTCCAGGGCGACGACGTCGAGGGTGCCGAGCACCTCCAGCCACTGCGGATCCGGCGCCACCTCGCCGTACACGCGCAGGCGCGCGATGCCGCCGTCGGGGTGCTGGTTGACGCGCAGGTGGGTGAAGCGCTGCTCGACGTCGATGGCGAAACCATTCGCCGCATGCCCGCCCACCGGCGTGCGCGGCACCAGCGTCGTCCACTTCACGTCGTCCGCCAGCAGCTCCTGCGGCGACGGCGAACCCGGCACCGAGGTGGCCTCGATGGACACCGCCTGCGGATAGTTGCCGCGGAAGTGGGCCGTGTCGACGACGATCCCGCGGATCACCCCGGGCGCGCCGAGGCGCACCAGTGCCCAGTCGTGGTCCTCGGCCGTCGGCCACGGATGCTCGGCGGAGGCACCGCGCCGCCGCCGGGTCTCCCAGCCGTCCATGATCTTGCCCTTGTGCCCGAAGTGCTCGGGGTCGAACTCGGCCCGCTCGGGCAGCAGAAGGTTCTCGCGCTGGGCGAAGAACTCGTCGTTGGCGGCGATGACACCGGCGCCCAGCCCGCGGTCGGCGAGGTTGGCGTGCTGGGTGAACGGGAAGTCGGCGGTGCGGTGGTCGGCGTAGGGGTCGCCGCCGCCGTAGGGATTCGCGTCGCCGGTGAAGCTGGCCAAACCGGATTGATGCTGCGCCGTCACGGTGATCAGGTCTGCCTTTCGAGGTCGATGGGTGGGATTCAGCTGGTCCGGGTGAGGAGTCGCCCCTTCGGGTCGGTGAACTCGCCGTCCGTGACGATGCGTTCGCCACGCAGCCAGGTGGACTTCACGACGCCGTGCAGGGTCTTGCCCGCGTACGCCGTCACGCGGTTGCGGTGCTGGAGGGCGGCCGGGTCGACGGTGAACGTCTCGTCGGGCGCGAGGACGGCGAAGTCGGCGTCACGGCCCGCCTCGATGGCGCCCTTGCGGTCGTCGAGTCCGACGAGCTCCGCCGTCCGCGTGGACATCCAGCGGACCACGTCCTCCAGGCCGTGGCCGCGCCTGCGCGCCTCGGTCCATACGGCCGCCAGGCTCAGCTGGAGTCCGGAGATGCCGCCCCAGGCCGTCGCGAAGTCGTCGGTCTTCAGGTCGGCCGTGGACGGGGAGTGGTCGGTCACGATGCAGTCGATCGTGCCGTCGGCCAGCGCCTGCCACAGCAGGTCCTGGTTGGCGGACTCGCGGATCGGCGGGCAGCACTTGAACTCGCTGGCGCCGTCCGGGACTTCCTCGGCGGTGAGGGTCAGGTAGTGGGGGCAGGTCTCGACGGTGATCCGGACTCCGTCCGCCTTCGCCTCCGTGATCAGCGGCAGGGCGTCGCTGGAGGACAGGTGCAGGACGTGCACGCGTGCGCGCAGGGCCTTCGCCTCACGGATGAGCTGGGCGATGGCCGTGTCCTCCGCGTCCCGGGGGCGGGAGGCCAGGAAGTCGGCGTACTTGGGTCCCGGCTGCTGCGGGGCGGAGGCGAGCAGGTGCGGGTCCTCGGCGTGCACGATGAGCAGACCGTCGAACGCGGCGATCTCGGCCATGGAACGGGCCAGCGGATCCCGCTCGAGGTGCGGGAACTCGTCCACGCCGGACGGCGACAGGAAGGCCTTGAAGCCGAAGACGCCTGCCTCGTGCAGCGGGCGCAGGTCCCTGACGTTGCCGGGCAGGGCGCCGCCCCAGAAGCCGACGTCGATGTGCGCCTTGTCGGCGGCGACCTTCTGCTTGACGCGAAGGTTGTCGACCGTCGTCGTCGGCGGGAGGGAGTTGAGCGGCATGTCGACGAGGGTGGTGATACCGCCGGCCGCCGCGGCGCGCGTGGCGGTCCAGAAGCCCTCCCACTCGGTGCGGCCCGGGTCGTTGACGTGCACGTGCGTGTCGACCAGGCCGGGCAGCAGGACGTCGTCGCCGAGGTCCTCCAGGCGGGCCCCGGACGGGACTTCGGCGTCGTACCCGAGTACGGCCGTGATCTTGCCGGCGGAGACCAGGACCGAGGCGGCCCGTGTCCCCTCCGGGGTGATGACGCGCGTCGAGCGCAGCACCAGTTCAGCGTCGGACACCCGGACCCCTCTCTGCCGCCGTTCACTTCCGCGTAACGGAATTCAACTTTCTGTTGAAGGAGTCTCCGCTCCCGTTCCCACGCCGTCAAGGGCACACTTCTCCACAGTGCACCCGCCCGCCACTCTCTGGACGTTTCCACAAAGCGGAATTACAATTCCGGCAAGCAGAACGTAGCTACGTACAAGCAGGGAGTCAACCGACCGACGGGTAGGCTTCTGAGCTCCTACCGGTCCCGAAAGGAACGCCGTGCCGTCGTCCAGCGCCAGCACCACCGACTCCGCCAGGTCCAGCTCCAATGGTGGCGTCCAGTCCCTCGAGCGCGCCTTCGACCTGCTGGAACGGATGGCGGACGCGGGCGGCGAGGTCGGCCTGAGCGAGTTGTCCGCGAGCAGCGGGCTGCCGCTGCCCACCATCCACCGCCTCATGCGGACGCTCGTGGTGTGCGGTTACGTACGCCAGCAGCCCAACCGCCGCTACGCCCTCGGCCCGCGCCTGATCCGCCTCGGCGAGTCCGCGTCCCGGCTACTGGGCACCTGGGCCCGCCCGTACCTCGCCCGGCTGGTCGAGGAGACCGGCGAGACGGCGAACATGGCGCTGCTCGACGGCGACGAGATCGTGTACGTCGCCCAGGTGCCGTCCAAGCACTCGATGCGCATGTTCACCGAGGTCGGCCGGCGCGTGCTGCCGCACTCCACCGGTGTCGGCAAGGCACTGCTCGCCTCCTTCCCGCCGGAGGAGGTGCGGGCACTGCTGTCCCGCACCGGCATGCCGGCCGCCACGGAGAAGACGATCACCACGCCGGACGGCTTCCTCGCGGCCCTGGAGGAGGTGCGGCGCAACGGCTACGCGATCGACGACAACGAGCAGGAAGTCGGCGTCCGCTGCCTCGCCGTCACCGTCCCCGACTCCCCCACCGCAGCGGCCATCTCGATCTCCGGCCCGGCAGGACGGGTGACCGAGGCGGCGACGGACAAGATCGTGCCGATGCTGCAGCAGGTGGCCGTCGAGCTGTCGGAGGCCCTGGCCAGCTCGACGCCGACCGCCTAGACCTCAACGACGCGGCGGGTCCCCGAACATCTCCACCGCGTCCCGTACGGCCGACAGCCCCCGGGACAAGGCGCTCACCGAGCCGATCGCGCCCGCGATCAGCAGTAACGACCGGCGCAGACGCGGGACTTCGGGGGCTCCCTCGATCGTCATCGCGGCCAGCGCGGCGAGTTCGTCCTCGGCGATTCCCCGGTCGGGGAACTCGCCGGGGTGCGCGGCGAGTTCGCGGCGCAGACGGGACACGGCCGTCCGCAGTCCCGCCACCCTCAGGTCCTCGTCGCTGCCCGTCACCGACCTCTGCCCCAAGCTCCGCAACAAAGCTCCCCCTCGCACGCCGTTGTGCGCCAGTGGTCACGCATCCCCCGTCGAGCACCCCTGACGGTGGTCGGGCGCCGGGGACGCGGGTCAGTAAACGCCACCGCTGCCGGGCGCGCCACCATACGGACCGAAATTCAGCCCAACGGCACCGGCCGCGCCCGCGGACGTCAGGTATGCAGGACGCATGACTGACAAAGAAGCCCCCCTGGTCGCGGGCCTGCTGCTCGCCGCCGGGGGCGGACGGCGGCTCGGCGGACGCCCCAAGGCCCTGCTCCGGCACCGTGGCCGACCGCTCGTCGAGTACGCGGTCGCAGTGCTGCGCGCGGCCGGGTGCACCCGCGTGCACGTGGTGCTGGGCGCGCAGGCCGTCGCCGTACGGGAGCAGGCGGAACTCGGTGACTGCGTCCTGGTGGAGAACCCGGACTGGGCCGACGGGATGGGCTCCTCCCTGCGCGCCGGGCTCGACTCGCTCGCGGGCACGGGCGCGCGGGCGGCGCTGGTGTCGCTCGTCGACCAGCCCGGCATCGGCCCGGAGGCGGTCGCGCGCGTGCTCGCCGGCTACCAGGACGAGGCATCGCTCGTCTCGGCCGCCTACGACGGTGTACGCGGGCATCCGGTGCTCTTCGGCGCCGCCCACTGGGCGGGCATCGCCGCGACTGCGACCGGCGATCGAGGGGCACGCGCTTACCTGAAGGCGCACGAGGCCGCGATCGGGCTCGTCGAGTGCGGGGACGTGGCCCGGCCGTACGACATCGACACGGAGGCCGATCTCACCCACCTTGAGTGAAGGCGGTGGCACCCAGAGCCACCTTGCCTCGACCCAGAGAATCTCGACGTCAACAAACCATTGAACTTCCACCATGAGGAAACTAGTATCCACTGTTCAGAAGCGCCCGACTGCTCCACGGGCGCTCCCAGCCGTATCCGGGAAGACTGGCACCCGGTGCCAAAGCTCGTCCGTAGTTCGCTGAAGGAAGTGACAGCTCATGTCCGCACCAGCGCCGTCCCCGCTGGCCATCGTCGACGCCGAGCCCCTGCCCCGGCAGGAGGAGGTCCTCACCGAAGCGGCCCTCGCCTTCGTGGCCGAGCTGCACCGCCGGTTCACGCCCCGGCGTGACGAACTCCTCGCCCGCCGTGCGCAGCGCCGCGCCGAGATCGCCCGCACCTCCACACTCGACTTCCTCCCGGAGACCGCCGCCATCCGCGCGGACGACTCCTGGAAGGTGGGCCCGTGCCCGCCCGCGCTGCAGGACCGCCGGGTCGAGATCACCGGCCCCACCGACCGCAAGATGACCATCAACGCCCTCAACTCCGGTGCCCGGGTCTGGCTGGCCGACTTCGAGGACGCCTCCGCGCCGACCTGGGAGAACGTCGTCCTCGGCCAGGTCAACCTGATCGACGCGTACACCCGGAACATCGACTTCACCGACCCGAAGTCCGGCAAGTCGTACGCCCTGCGCGCCGGCGACGAGCTCGCCACCGTCGTCATGCGCCCGCGCGGCTGGCACCTGAACGAGCGTCACCTCCAGATCGACGGTGAGCCGGTCCCCGGCGCCCTCGTCGACTTCGGCCTGTACTTCTTCCACAACGCGCAGCGTCTGCTCGACCTCGGCAAGGGCCCGTACTTCTACCTCCCGAAGACGGAGTCGCACCTGGAGGCCCGCCTCTGGAACGAGGTCTTCGTCTTCGCGCAGGACTACGTCGGCATCCCGCAGGGCACCGTCCGCGCGACCGTCCTGATCGAGACGATCACGGCGGCGTACGAGATGGAGGAGATCCTCTACGAACTGCGCGACCACGCCTCCGGGTTGAACGCCGGCCGCTGGGACTACCTGTTCTCCATCGTCAAGAACTTCCGTGACGGCGGCGCCAGGTTCGTCCTCCCGGACCGCAACGCGGTCACGATGACGGCCCCGTTCATGCGCGCGTACACCGAACTCCTCGTCCGGACCTGCCACAAGCGCGGTGCGCACGCGATCGGCGGCATGGCGGCCTTCATCCCGTCCCGTCGGGACGCCGAGGTCAACAAGGTGGCCTTCGAGAAGGTCCGCGCCGACAAGGACCGCGAGGCCAGCGACGGCTTCGACGGCTCCTGGGTCGCCCACCCCGACCTGGTCCCGATCGCCATGGAGTCCTTCGACAAGGTCCTCGGTGACAAGCCCAACCAGAAGGACCGGCTGCGCGAGGACGTCTCCGTCCGGGCGGGCGACCTGATCGCCATCGACTCCCTGGACGCCAAGCCGACGTACCCGGGCCTGGTCAACGCCGTCCAGGTCGGCATCCGGTACATCGAGGCGTGGCTGCGCGGCCTCGGCGCGGTCGCCATCTTCAACCTCATGGAGGACGCGGCCACCGCCGAGATCTCCCGCTCCCAGATCTGGCAGTGGATCAACGCGGGCGTCGAGTTCGAGAACGGCGAGCACGCCACCCCCGAGCTGGCCCGCAAGGTCGCCGCCGAGGAACTGGCGAACATCCGCTCCGAGATCGGCGAGGAGGCCTTCGCGGCCGGCCACTGGCAGCAGGCCCACGACCTGCTCCTGGAGGTCTCCCTCGACGAGAACTACGCGGACTTCCTGACGCTGCCGGCGTACGAGCAGCTGAAGGGCTGAGCCCTCAGGAAGCCGGTTTGTCCGAGTGGCCCAGGGACTTTCCCGGGGCCACTCGGTCGCGTACGGCCTGCTTGACCGCCGTCGGCTCGGGGAACCCCTGCTCGCGGCGGTCCCAGACCTCTTCGCCGTCGACGCGGACGACGAAGATCCCGCCCTTGCCCGGCTTCAGCGCCAGTTCGTCCAGCTCCGCCTCGAAGGTGGTGAGCAGCTCCTGCGCCAGCCAGGCCGCCCGGGGTAGCCACTTGCACTGGGTGCAGTACTCGATCTCGACACGGCCACTCATCCGAGGTGCACCGACCAATCCTGTTCCGCGGCCGGCTTGCCGTGCAGGTCGGGCACCTGCTTCAGCCAATTCGGCCGGCCTTCCTGTGACTTCGCCGCCCGTTGGGCCTGCTCGGCGGCGAGTTCCTCCCGGGTGGGGAAGTCGGTGGGGAGCCAGGCGGAGGACGCCCGCACGCGCGCGTGGAGGTGGCCGACGTAGGCCTCGCGGAGCGCGTCGGGCGTCCCGAAGCCGGGCTCGTCCGCCAGCCAGGCGTCCGGCACCTCGGCCACGATCCCGCGCAGCAGTTCCTCGCTCACCCTTGGCGCCAGCTCCGCGTCCGCGGCGCGCACGTCGGGGGCGTAGTGGCCGAGGGCGTGGTGGCGGAAGTCGTAGGACTTCCCCGGGTCCGAGCCGTCCCAGCGGTGGTGGAAGACCAGGGCCGCTCCGTGGTCGATCAGCCACAGGCGCGGCGGGACCGTGCCGAAGGTGGGCCAGATCATCAGGTTCGAGCTGTGCACCGTACGGTCGACGTTCGTGGTCAGGGCGTCCAGCCAGACGATCCGGCCCGCATCCAGCGGGTCGACGGGGAAGGTCTTCGCGACCTCCGGGGTGAAGTCCCGGGCACCCGGCAGAAAGTCCATCCCGAGGTTGACCCCCGCGCTGGCGGCGTGCAGGTCCCGCACCTCCTGGTGCGGCTCGCTGTCCGCGACGGCGGGGTCGAAGTGGACCAGGACCAGCTCGGGGAAGCGCAGCCCCAGGGCGCGGGCCAGCTCACCGACGATCACCTCGGCGACCAGCGCCTTGCGCCCCTGCGCGGAACCGGTGAACTTCACGACGTACGTGCCGAGGTCGTCGGCCTCGACGACTCCGGGCACGGAGCCGCCGGACCGCAGCGGGGTCACGTATCGAACAGCAGTCACATCGCGCAGCACACCCGCCAGGGTAAGTCAGCGCTCACCCGGCCAGCGGGTTCGGGAGGGGCAGATAGCGGGCGTCGGCGCCGTCCGCGCCCGTCCAGCGCAGCAGCAGGTTCGTCTTGCCGGGGAGCGTGGGTGCGGTGAGCAGGCCGGCGACTTCGGGAAGGTCGTGGCGGGCCAGTTCGCGGCGTACGGCGGGCCAGGGGTCGAAGCCCGGGTGACGCTCGGCGAGGGCCGCGGCGACCTCGCAGAGGTGGTTCACGACGAGCGTGTACACCAGCCGCTCCCAGCCGGCCGCACGGGACACGTCCGGCAGCAGCTTCACGCCCTCGGCGTCCCGGAACAGGGCCTGTACCGGAATGCCGTCGCCGTCGACCGCGACGAGCGTGTTCTGCAGGTGGGCCTCCAGGACGACGCCGTGGTCGGCGAAGGCCGCGAGGGCGGGCGGTACGACTGCGCGCAGGTACGCCTCCCACCAGGCCGTGTCGCCGAGCGGGCTGCCTTCGAAGCCCTCCACCAGGCCCGCGGCGAGGATCGGAGTGGCACCGGGCAGCAGGTGGCCGTGGAAGCCGTCGCGCACCAGGACCGCCAGTTCCTCGTACGCGAAGTCGGCGGTGCGGTAGCCGCGGTCGGAGAGCCAGGCCGCGGGGCTCGTGGCGAACGCACGGGACGCCGCCGCATCGGTCCTGCGGAGATTCAGCAGGTCGTGGCGCCACAGCCGACGGATGTCATTGGTGATGCGGACGTCGAGGCTGAACTTGAGGAAGAGGTCGCCTGCGGAGACGGACTCGGGTGCGCACTCGGGGACGTACAGCGTGCGGATCGCGGCCGTCGGCCACGCCTTGGAGCCGGTCGTGCCGAGCCGGATCAGCCGCCCGTCGGCGAAGGCGTCCGCGAGCTCCCGGCCGACCAGGTCCAGCTGCCACGGGTGCGCGGGCAGCAGCCGGTACCCGGGAGGCGCCTCGCCGAAGGCGTCCAGGGCGGAGGTGTCGCCGTCTTCGACGACCGCGTCCTCGCGCAGGCCGAGCAGCGTCAGCGGGAAGCGGGCATGCGCCTCGGGGGCGTACGGCAGCCAGGCCGCGGCCGGTCCGCCGCCCCGCGCCTTGGGGGCGGGGTGGTACGGGTGGCCGGTGAGGAGGCACTGCTCGGAGCGCAGGTAGGGGTCCGCCGGCGGCTTCGCACGCGCGCGTGCGGTGAGCAGCACGGCCACCGTGTCCCGGCTGTCGATCATCTCGGCGGGCAGTTCGTCGTTGGACAGGCCGGTGTGGCGGCGCAGCTCGTCGGCGACGAGCTTGACGAGCTCGGTGTGCCCGATGCGCTGCCAGGTCCCGTCCGCACGCACCTCGGGCTCGGTGGGCCGCCGTTCGCCGAGCACGCGCAGCAGGCGGCCCGTGCGGTGCAGCCGGTGCACACGCCGCTCGCCCGGGCCTGGTACGGGCTCGGCCACCTCCCGGAGCAAGCAGTTCAGCAAGGGCGCGACCGCGTGGGCGTCGGCAGCTGTGGACAGGGGGTTGGGGTGCACTCGCTCCACTCGTTCTCCACGGTCCGTTCAGGGCGCGATCCACGGCCCGTTCAGGTCTGTCCCTACGGTCCGTTCCGGTGGGAAGACGATCAGTATGTCTGTCGTCGGCACCTGGTCCGACGTCCTACTCGTACCCGAGGAGCCCGCCCGTGCACCCTCTCCCCAGCGCCGAGGCCGAGGTCGGCGCCGATCTGGCCGACGTACGCCCCGAACTCGCGTCGCGGTACGCCGCCGAGCTGCCCGGGGCCCGGGCGGCCGTGCTGACCCGGCTGTGGCGTGCCCTCGCGCACGAGCCCCTGCCCTGGGTCGCCGGCCGCGAGGCCGGCCGGGAGGGCCTCACCCTGTGCCTTTCGGACGGGCGCCGGCTGCACGGCCCGCGTGCCGACCCGTACGCCACGGCCGCGTACGTCACCACCGTACGGCTCGACGGGACGTCGTACGACGATCCGGCCCGGCTGCTGACCGACCTCTCCGTACCGCACGGCACGTCCTTCGCCGCCGAACTCGGCCACAGCGTTGCCTCGTTGGCGCTGGCGCGGGCCGGGCAGGGCGGTCGCCCGAAGGAGTGGCCGGTGTCCGACTGGGAGTGGGAGCAGCGGGTGGCCGACGGGCATCCGTTCCACCCCAACTGCCGTTCCCGGCCCGGCTTCTCGGTCGCGGAGCAGCTGGCGTACGGGCCCGAGCACCGGCCGGTGGTGACGCTGGGGCTGGTGCCGGTGCGGGCGTCGGAGTGCCTGGCCACGGGCCGTTGGCCGGAGCGGATGCGGGACGGGGAGAGGCTGCTGATCCCGGTGCATCCGTGGCAGGCCGAGCATGTGCTCAAGCGCCCCTACGACCCCTACGACGACGGGATCGCCGCGCACCCGCTGATGTCCCTGCGCACCCTCGCCCTCCCGGACGGACCGCACGTGAAGACCGCGCTCAGCGCACGCCTCACGTCCTCGGTGCGGGACATCTCGGTGTACTCCATCGGCATGTCGGCCACATTGTCGGACTTCGCGGCGGTGCCGGCGGCACGCATGGACGGGCTGCTCCACGTGACCCGCACGCTGGGGGCCGTCACGGCCAACTCTCCGGACCTGGCCGCGGTGTTGCGTGAGTCGCCGCAGGAGTACGCGGGGTACGGCGAGCGGGTCGTACCGGTGGCCGCGCTGGCCACCACCGACCTGCCCCGATCGCCCATGTGGCTGGCCGAGTTCACGCGTCTCGCCCTCACCGTGGGGCTGCGGCTGCTGGAGCTGGGGGTCGCGCTGGAGGCGCACGGCCAGAACCTGCTGGTGGTGCTGTCCGCGAGCGGCTCCCCGGTGCGGCTGGTCTACCGCGACCTCGCCGACATCCGCGTCAGCCCGGCCCGGCTGGCCCGGCACGGCATCCCGCTGCCCGAGCTGTCCGGCCGGATCGTCACGGACGACGTGCCGACCCTGCGCCGCAAGCTGTTCGGCTCGCTGGTGGCCGGGGCGCTGGCGGGTACGGCGGGCTCGGGCGCGGCGTTGCGCGGGGCGCTGGAGGCAGTCGTACGCGATCTGCCGGACACCGCGGACCTCGCAGCGCTGCGCCGGGAGCCGCTGCCGACGAAGGCGCTGACGCTGATGCGGCTGTCGCCCGGGACGCCGGGGGACCAGTGGGCGGAGCTGCCCAATCCGCTGGTCACCGAGGTGTTCTGACCTCGTTTTGAAGCGGGACGCCTCTGATCAATAAGATCCGCCGATGATCACAAGAACACGGCTGGCGACCGGGGTTTGCGCCCTGCTCGCCGCGCTTGCGGCCGGGATGGCGTTCCCGGCCGGGGCGGTTGCCGATGAGACCAGCGCGTTGGCGCCCAAGGTCGATCTCGTCCTCGACGTGAGCGGCTCGATGCGGGCCAGGGACATCGACGGCCAGTCCCGGATGGCCGCGGCGAAGCAGGCCTTCAACGAGGTGCTGGACGCGACGCCCGAAGAGGTCCAGCTCGGCATCCGCACGCTCGGCGCCAACTACCCGGGCGACGACCGCAAGACGGGCTGCAAGGACACCGCGCAGCTCTACCCGGTCGGCCCGCTGGACCGCACCGAGGCCAAGACGGCGGTGGCGACCCTCACGCCGACCGGCTGGACGCCCATCGGTCCCGCGCTGCTCAAGGCGGCCGACGACCTCGACGGCGGCGAGGGTTCCAAGCGGATCGTGCTGATCAGCGACGGCGAGGACACCTGCGCCCCGCTCGACCCGTGCGAGGTGGCCCGGGAGATCGCCGCCAAGGGCATCGGCCTGACCATCGACACGCTCGGCCTGGTCCCGAACACCAAGATGCGGCAGCAGCTCAGCTGCATCGCCGAGGCGACCGGCGGGACGTTCACCTCGGTCGAGCACACCGAGGAACTCACCGACAAGGTCAATCAGTTGGTGGACCGCGCGGCCGATCCCGTGGTGACGCCGGTCGCGACGACGGGCGCGGACCGGTGCGCGAAGGCGCCCACGCTGAAGTCCGGCCTGTACACCGACCGCGAGGAGTTCGGGCAGCAGCGCTGGTACCGGGTGGACGTCGAGCCCGGCCAGGAGCTGCGCGCCTCGGTGAGCGTGTCGGCCGACCGGGCGGTGAACCCCTCGTACGGAGTGCTGCTGCGGGCGGTGACCGAGCGCGGGCGGGAGATCGTACGCGGCGAGTCGGCGGGCAACGGCCGTACGGATGTCATGTCGACCGGCCTGCGCTATCCGAAGGCCGAGGCCGACGACGAGGACACCTCGACCGCCGAGACCGTATGCCTCCAGGTCACCCACTCCTTCTCGGCCGGCTCCGGTGTGCAGACCACGCCCGGGCTGCCGCTGGAGCTGACGATCGACGTCGTGGACGGGCCGTCGCAGTCGAGCGACGTGGCCTCCTTCGGCCTCGGGCGCGGCTGGTGGCTGCTCGGCGCGCTGATCCTCGCCGGCTTCCTCGCCGGTCTCGTCTGGGGCTGGCTGTCACGCTGGCGGGTCGCGGTCTGGAGGACCAACTGATGCGGATCACACGTGTGTTGAGCGTTGCCCTGCTCATGCTCGGGCTGGCGGTCACCCCGGCGGTGGCCGACACCTCTCCCTCCCCCAGCGCTTCGGACGACGGCGGCGCGCCGACCCTGGCGGGCACCTCCTTCCGTACGGCGACCGAGATCGAGCAGGGGCAGACGGCCACCGCGAGCGCTTCCACGGGCGACTACCTGTACTGGTCGTTCCCTGCGGACGCCGGTCTGCGCCCCACCGTCAGGGCGACGGTGAAGCTGCCCGACACGCACGCCGCCGAGACCTGGCAGATCGACGTGTACGACGGTCTGCGCCGCCGTCAGGCCTGCCAGTACGGAGCACAGACCCGCACCGCGGCGGCGAACGCGGGCACGGTCGAGCTGACCTGCGTCCTGCGCACCGTCCGCGGCTGGTCGGAGCCCTGGGCCAATGACCCGCTGCCGGGCACGTACTACATCCGTCTGACGGTCGTGGACGTGCCCACCTCCGACCTCGGCCTGCCGGTCGGCGCCGAGGTCCGGGTCGACTCCAAGGACATCGGCGGTTCGGCCGCGGTCGACGGGACGCTGGCGGAGCCGCTGGTGCCCGGGGTCGCCGTCAAGTCCCAGGACGACTCGGAGAGTTCGTCCGCCTCGGCCGTGCTGTCCAGCATCGAGCCCGAGGACGGCTGGGCCTCCGGCTGGTGGTCCGACCGCTGGGTGTGGACGGCGATCGGCGGCGCGCTGGCCGCGCTCGCGGGTGTCGCCGGGTACGCGCTGACGCGCGGGCCGGGCCGGCCGTCACGGGTGCCGCCGGGCGCCTGACAGCTCGTCACGCCGACCGACAAGGCCCGTCGTACACGACCGTACGGCGGGCCTTGTGCTGGTCAGACGTCGAGCAGGGCCTTGGCCAGGGTTCCGTCCCCGCTCACCTCGATACGGCCGTCCCGTACGGCGTCAGCCACGCTCAACTCCCCTCGCGCGAGGGCCTCGCACGTCCCGGGGTCCAGGACCAGCCGCGCGTCGGGTTCACCGGGGGCGGGCCCGTCCCCGTAGACCGGCCCGTCCTCGGCGCCGACGTACAGGTGGAAGTCCCCCTCCTCCAGGCGGACTTCGACGAGCCCTGCACCCTCCAGGGATCGCAGCAGAGGCAGCGCGAACCAGTGCGCGCGCACGGCGTCGGTGGGCCGTCGCTCGCCGAGTTCGGGCTGCCCCCACTCCCCCAGCGCCTGGAGGACGGGCAGCAACTCCCGCCCCCGCGAGGTGAGTTCGTACACGTACGCCGCTCCCGGCGGGGGCAGCTTGCGCCGCGTGCTGATGCCGTCCCGTTCCATGTCCTTCAGCCGCGAGGCGAGTACGTCCGTGCTGACGCCCGGCAGGTCGGCGTGCAGGTCGGTGTAGCGCCGCGGGCCGGCCAGCAGCTCCCGGACGATCAGCAGGGTCCAGCGGTCGCCGACGACGTCGAGCGCGCGGGCGGCGGAACAGTACTGGTCGTAGCTTCGGCGAGGTGACATGCGACGCAGTCTAGACATGTTGTTGGACTTTCCAAGCTCGAACTTGGTAAAACCAAGCAACACACGAAACCGGAGGGGCGAGCGCGCATGGAGTTCCGGCAGTCGAGCAAGCTGAGCGAGGTCTGTTACGAGATCCGCGGCCCGGTGATCGAGCATGCGAACGCGCTGGAGGAGGCGGGCCACAGCGTGCTGCGCCTGAACACCGGCAACCCCGCGCTCTTCGGCTTCGAGGCGCCGGAGGAGATCCTCCAGGACATGATCCGGATGCTCCCCCAGGCGCACGGCTACACCGACTCGCGCGGCATCCTCTCCGCCCGCCGGGCCGTGGCCCAGCGCTACCAGACGCTCGGCCTGGAGGTCGGCGTCGACGACGTCTTCCTCGGCAACGGCGTGTCCGAGCTGGTCTCCATGGCCGTACAGGCACTGCTCGAGGACGGCGACGAGATCCTCATCCCCGCCCCGGACTTCCCCCTCTGGACCGCGGTGACGACCCTCGCCGGCGGCAAGGCCGTGCACTACCTGTGCGACGAGCAGGCCGACTGGTACCCGGACCTGGACGACATGGCGTCGAAGATCACGGACCGCACACGCGCCGTGGTCATCATCAACCCGAACAACCCGACCGGTGCGGTGTACCCCAAGGAGATCCTCGAGGGCATCCTCGACCTCGCCCGGCGCCACGGCCTGATGGTCTTCGCCGACGAGATCTACGACCAGATCCTCTACGACGACGCCGTGCACCACTCGGTCGCGACCCTCGCCCCCGACCTGGTGGTCCTCACCTTCTGCGGCCTGTCCAAGACGTACCGGGTGGCGGGATTCCGCTCCGGCTGGCTCGTCGTCACCGGCCCGAGGCAGCATGCGAAGGACTATCTGGAGGGCCTGACGATGCTGGCCTCCATGCGGCTGTGCGCCAATGCACCCGCCCAGTACGCCATCCAGGCCGCGCTCGGTGGCCGCCAGTCCATTCGCGAGCTGACCGTGCCGGGCGGGCGGCTGTACGAACAGCGCAACGTGGCCTGGGAGAAGCTCAACGAGATCCCCGGCGTGTCGTGCGTGAAGCCGAAGGGCTCGCTGTACGCGTTCCCGCGCCTCGACCCCAAGGTCTACAAGATCCATGACGACGAGAAGTTCGTCCTGGACCTGCTCCTGCGGGAGAAGATCCAGGTCGTGCAGGGCACGGGCTTCAACTGGCCGACACCCGATCACTTCCGGATCCTGACCCTGCCGTACGCGGACGACCTGGAGGCGGCGATCGGGCGGATCGGGCGATTCCTGAGCGGGTATCGGCAGACCTGAGCGTCCGGGGTGGGTAGAACCCGGGTATGAGTACCCGCCCTCTGCTGCTGCTCGACGTGGACGGCCCTCTCAACCCGTTCCGCGCCCCGTACCTCCGCCATCGCGGCTACGTGACGTGCCGGCTGCGCCCCGCCAACTGGTCCGCCCGGCAGCGGCCGGGGTCCCGGCGGCTGCGCCGGGGCTTGAAGGTGCGCCTGCATCCGGGGCACGGAGAGCGGCTGCTGGCGCTGCCGTACGACCTGGTGTGGGCCTCCACCTGGCAGCACCAGGCCAACGAGATGATCGGGCCGGTGATCGGGCTGCCGGGCGATCTGCCGGTCATCGAGTGGCCCGAGCTGTTCGGGACGGATCCGGACGGGCTGTACTGGAAGACCCGGCACGTGGTCGCGTGGGCGGCGGGGCGGCCCTTCGTCTGGGTCGACGACATGATCACCGACCTGGACGTACGGCATGTCGCAGCCCACCATGACGCGGCCGCCCTGCTCGTGCCGGTCGACGCGCGCAAGGGGCTGCGCGAGCGGGACTTCGCGGAGTTGGAGCGGTGGGCTCCAGAGGGTGCCTGACGATTCCCCTCGTCCGCCCGGAGGGCGGGCCCCGCGGCGAGCGTGCGTGCCGGACGCCGCGGCGCAGGAGGGAATTGTCAGACGCCCCCTAGCCTGGACACATGAGTGATCTCTTTCTCGTCCGGCACGGCGAGACAGCTTGGTCGCGGTCGGGGCGGCACACGGGCTGGACGGACGTACCGCTCACCGAGCACGGGCGGGAGGAGGCACGGCGGCTGGTGCCGATGATCCGCTCGCACCGGATCGGGGCGGCGTTCGTCAGCCCGTCGCAACGGGCGCGGGAGACCGCCGAGCTGATCGGACTGCACGACGTGCGGGTCGACGCCGATCTGCGGGAGTGGGACTACGGCGGCTACGAGGGCATCACGACCGTCGAGATCCAGCGCGAGCGGCCGGGGTGGTTCCTGTTCACGGACGGGGTCGCACCGGGGCCGCCCGACCGTCCCGGGGAGAGTCCGGAGCAGGTCGGGGAGCGCGCCGACCGGATGCTGGCCAAGGTGGACGCCGCCTTCGCCAACACCGAGGGGTGCGTGGTGCTCGTGGCGCACGGTCACTTCCTGCGGGTGCTCACGGCACGGCGGCTCGGGCTGCCGGCGTCGGACGGGGCGCTGTTCCAGCTGGCGACGGGGACGCTGTGCCGGCTGGGTACGGAGCACGGTCGGCCCGTGATCGCCGGGTGGAATGTCAGACCCGGGTCGTAACCTTCCCAGCAGATGGGCCGGTCCTGCCCGGAGGTGGGGCCGACGCCGTGCCCCGAGGCCGGGCCGGTGCCCCAGCACCCGGGAAGGAGCACGCCGTGACTCGACCGCCGACCGCCGCTCAGCGGCGTGTCATCGACGCCGCCGATTCCGTCACCGGGCGGCTGAGGGGTACGGAGGCCCAGCTCGCGGCGCTGGTGAAGCGGGGGCTCGCCTTCCGGCACCCGCGGCCGCCGCACGATCACTTTCTGACGCCGGCGGGGCATCGGATTCGGGAGGCCGAGCCGGCACCGCCCGCACAGACCGAGGACACCGCGGCCAGAGGCGTGTTCGCCGCGCGGACCGGCGGTGAGGAGGACGCCCCGCGCTCGGGCCCGGCCCGGCTGCGCGAGGTGCGCGGGGCCTGGCAGGGTCTGCTGGAGCTGCGCCGGATGACCAGCCCGGACGGGGCGGTGGACCGGCCGTGCGGCTGGGAGCGTACGCATCTGGTGCAGGCCGCCGCGCTCGCGCTGGAGGCGGCCGGCCACCCTCCGGCCGGGCCGGACTCCGCGGACGGGTACCGGGTGCGGGCGACCCCGCAGCCGGAGGCCGTCGCCGTGCACGAGAGCGACGGCGCGCGGCTGCGGGCCTGCGCGGCCACACTGGAAGAGGCGGGCTGGCAGGTCGGCGAGCACACCGAGCCGCGCACCAGGGCGCGCTATCTGCTGGCGTCCCCACGACGGGCATGACGTGCGTGCCAAGATCGGTGCACTGGGCACCATGAGCGAGAAGGGGAAGCAGTGAGCGAGCAGTTTTCCGTCCGGGTCACCGTCCGCGGCTACGAGACCGACACCCAGGGGCACGTCAACCAGAGCGTGTACATCAACTACGCCGAGCACGCGCGCTGGTCGCTGCTCCAGGCCGCGGGCATCACCCAGACGGGACTGATAGGCAAGGGCGTGGGTCCCGTCGCGCTGGAGACGACCATCCGCTACAAACGCGAGCTCCTCGCCGGTGACGAGGTGGACATCACCTGTGCCTTCGAGTGGTCGGACGGCCGGACGTTCAGTGTCCTGCAGACCATCAGCAAGGCCGACGGCACGGTGGCGGCCGAACTCAAGGGTGTCGGCGGGCTGCTGGACCTGAAGGAACGCAAGCTGGTGGCGAACCCGCAGGACTACTTCAAGGAACTGTCCACGGACCCGAGCCTGTTCGGGCTGTAGTCAGACCTGCTCCTTGTCGTGCTCGGCGTCGTAGGTGGCACGCGACTCGGCGATGTAGACCCTGTTCCGCTCGGCCCAGTCGGTCAGGCGCTGCAGGGTCTCGTGCAACTCCAGTGCCACCGGCGTCAGTTCATACTCCACCTTCGGCGGCACCGTCGGATGGACGGTGCGGGTGACGAGACCGTCGCGCTCCAGATTGCGCAGGGTGAGGGTCAGCATCCGGCGGCTGATGCCCTCGATGCTGCGTTCCAACTCGGTGAAGCGAATGGGTCCGTGCGCGGCGGCGACGAGGATCTGGACGCTCCACTTCCCGGAGACCCTGTCAAGAACTTCGCGCACCGGGCACGCGTGCGCGTTCACTGCCTGGACGGTTACACCGGTGTTCCTCCGGGACATCGAACTGCCTCCTTATGCCGCTCTCCAATGGTCACTCACGATGTACCCCGTTACAAGTCGTGCACCATTGGAGAATCCGGAGGCAGGACCGCCATGACGGCCATCGTCGAGTCCCCGACGCGGACACCACACCGAACGTACTCCCGCTGGGCATCCCTCGTCGTCCTGTGCGCGGGGACCCTGATGACGATCCTGGACGGCAACATCGTCACGGTCGCCATGCCCGCCGTCCAGAGCGACCTCGGCTTCTCGGGGCCGGGCCTCGCCTGGGTCGTCAACGCCTATCTGATCCCCTTCGGCGGGTTGCTGCTGCTGGTGGGCCGGCTCGGCGACCTGGTCGGCCGCAAGCGGATGTTCACCGCGGGGCTCGCCGTGTTCACGGCAGCCTCCGTGCTGTGCGGGGTGGCGACCGAGCAGGGTGTGCTGATCGCGGCGCGCGCCCTGCAGGGCGTGGGCGGGGCGATGACCTCGGCCGTGGTGCTCGGCATGCTGGTGGCGCTGTTCCCCGAGCCACGTGAACAGGCCCGCGCCATCGCGGTGTTCAGCGCGGTCGGCGCGGCGGGCGGGGCGCTCGGCACGTTCCTCGGCGGGGCGCTGACCGAGGCCCTGAACTGGCACTGGATCTTCCTGATCAACCTGCCGATCGGGATCGTGGCGTGGCTCGCGGCGCTACGGGTGCTGGAGCCGGACCGCGGCGCCGGACTCGGCAAGGGCGCCGACTACCCGGGCGCGGCGCTGGTCACCGGCGCGCTGATGCTCACGGTGTTCGTCATCGTCGGCGCCGGGGAGCGCGACCTCACCGCCACTCTGCTCCTGGCCGCCCTGGCCCTCGCCCTGTTCGTGGCATTCACGCTCCGCCAGGCGCGAGCTGCGCGTCCGCTGCTGCGGCTGCACCTGTTCGGCTCCCGGCTGCTGAGTGGCGCGAACGCCGTGCAGATCCTGATGATCGCGACGATGTACGGCTTCCAGTTCATCGGCGCGCTGTATCTCCAACGCGTCCTGGGCTACGGCGAGTTGCTCACCGGCACGGCATTCCTGCCGGCTCCGATCGCGATCGGCGTGCTGATGCTGGGCCTGTCGGCGCGGACCGTCGGCCGATACGGGGCGTACCGGGTCCTGCTGGCGGGGCTGGTCCTCATCGTCGCGGGCATGGCGCTGCTGAGCCGCGCGCCGGTCGACGGCTCGTACCTCACCGACGTACTCCCGCCGCTGCTTCTGCTCGCCACCGGCTTCGCCGCGGCGATGCCGGCGCTGACCGGGCTCGCGATGTCGGGGGCCCGGGAGGAGGACGCTGGGCTGGCGTCCGGGCTCTTCAACACCACGCAGGTGGTGGGCGGTTCGCTGGGTCTGGCGGTGCTCTCGGTCCTGGCCGCGAGCCGCACCGACGGCCTGCGCGAGCGCGGTACGGAACTGGTGACCGCCACGGCAGCGGGTTATCAACTGGCTTTCCAGGTAGGGGCGTTGATCGCGGTGGGCGCCCTGACGCTCGCGGCGGTGACGCTGCGATCGCGACAGAAATGAGCACAACCATTCGTATACCCCGCGGGTCACATCATGCAGGAGCAACCAACTCCAATGGTTACCAGGGGGAAATATGCGATTCACCCGTTCCGTCCTGTCCGGCGCCGCGGTGGCGGCCCTGATGGTGGGGAGCACGGCCGCCCTGGCCGCGCCCGCCTCCGCGGCGCCCAACACCACCCCGCAGAAGGTCTGCGGCAGCGCCTACAAGACCGTGAACTCGGCGCCCGTCGGCTCGCTGGGCACCGTCTACCTGACGTACAACGCCTCCAACGGCGAGAACTGCGTCGTGACCATCCGCAAGAACCCGGGCGCCGCCCAGGACATGTCCGCGTGGATCTACGTCCCCGACACCGAAGAGTTCCACGAGGACAACGGCAGCTTCACGTCGTACGCCGGACCGACCTACGTCACCGGCAAGGGCCACTGCGTCGACTGGGGCGGGCACATCAAGAACGTGTACGTGCAGGTGACCGGCTCCAACTGCGGTTCCCTCAAGGAGAACCGGGTGACCTTCACCCGCTGATCCGGCCCCACAGGGACACCGCTCGCCCCGGCAGGACTCCCCGAGTTCTGCCGGGGCGGGCGCGCGTCGCCTCGGGGGCTAGGCCGCGTTCTTCCAGACCGTCATGTCCAGGCTCAGCGAGGCAAGCTCCGGCAGCGCCGTCGACTTGGTCTGGATCACGAGCAGCGCGATGTCCCCGGAGGAGTGCTTGACGCAGATCTCGCTGCCGGCCGCCACCGAGGCCAGCGTCCAGCGGTGGCGATCGGCACCACCCAGCAGGAGACGGCACTCGTCGAGGGTCGTCCCCGCGCTGCCGAACATCTGGAGGAACACGCTGGTGTCGCTCTCGATCGCACAGCCGACGTCCTTGCAGTCGAGGCGGATGTCGCCTTTGCGGTCCTCGCGCCAGAGCGGCTTCTTGAAGCTCAGTGACGTCTCGGCGGTCAGCAGCACGGGGGCTTGGGTGAGGACTTGCGGTGACGCAGACGTGGTCGGGGAGACCTTCGACGCCTCCGGTGTCCGGGCACCGGTTCCCGACGCCTCGGCGCCGCCCTCCGACGTCGGCGCGGACGCCGACGACGACGCCCCCCGCTCCGACCCCGACGGCCGTGCGGGGTCCTCGGGACCGGACGTCGAGGTTGCGCCGGCGACCCAGTCGCCGAACCTGTCCGCCGCGTCCGAGACCAGCCACGCATAACCTGTCAGCACCAGAGCCCCGGCCGTCACCGCCGCGGTCGTGATCAGCGCGGCACGCCGTCTGCGTGGTCGCCGCTCGTCGGGCTCCGCCGGATGCGGCTGTGGCTGCGTGGCGACCAACGGCCGTGTGTGCAGCACCCGGGTGGGATCGGGCACCGGGGACGGAACCGTCACCTCCAGCCCCATGACGTCCTGCCAGACGGTCGGCCCCGCGCCCGCTTCGGCGTCGGCCCCGAGCCGCTGCCGGCACCACTCGATGATCTCCGCCGAGGTCGCGCGCTCCTCCGGGGCCGCGGCCAGGCACCGGGCGAACAGGGGACGGAGTTGCTCGGGCAGCGCGGACAGGTCGGGTTCGTCGTGCACGATCCGGTACAGCACACCGGGGGCCGAACCCTCCCCGTAGAGCGGCCGGCCCAGCGCCGCGAACGCCGCCGTCTGGCCCAGCGCGAAGACATCCGTCGCCGCCGTGACCTCGCCCCCGGACGCCTGCTCGGGAGCCATGAAGTGGGGCGTACCGACGGTGGAGCCCGCGGCTGTGTGGGAGCTGAGGTCGGCGGCCAGCGAGATGCCGAAGTCGATCACCCGGGGCCCGTCGGCGGCCAGCAGCACGTTCGACGGCTTCAGGTCCCGGTGCACGATTCCCGCACCATGGATGGCCTGCAGCGCCTCGGCCACCCCCGCCATCAGCCACAGCACCGCGGGCACCGGCAGCGGGCCACGCCGGGCGACGGCCTCCGTCAGGGAGGGCCCGGGCACATACAGCGTGGCCAGCCAGGGCGGTACGCCGTCCGCGTCGGCGTCGATCAGCTCGGCGGTGTACGCGCCACGGACCCGCCGGGCCGCCTCCACCTCCCGGCGGAATCGCCGTCGGAAGCCCGGATCGTCAGCCAGCTCCGGGCGTACCACCTTGATCGCCACCGGTCGGCCGCCCTGCGTGTGCGACAGAAAGACCCGGCCCATGCCACCGGCGCCGAGCCGGGCGGCGAGGCGGTATCCGGCCACGACGGGCGGATCGTCCGCCTGGAGTGGCTGGAACACCTCAGTCGCGTTGCTCATCGGCCCGCTTCCCCCTCATCCCCTGAACCCCTGGTCAACCATGAGTTGACCGAGGCAGAAGCCTAAGCGGAATTCGGATGCGGAAGGCCCCGGCCGCCTGGGAAGCTCCCACTCCATGGCCGCACGACGCATCAAACCCAGCCTGTACATCTCCGTCGACATCGAGGCCGACGGCCCCATCCCGGGTCCCTACTCCATGCTGAGCCTCGGCGCCGCCGTCGCCGGGGTGCAGGACGCCGGCGGATTCACGGCCGCCGACCCGGAGAAGGACACCTTCTACCGTGAACTACGGCCGATCAGCGAGGAGTTCGTCCCCGAGGCGCTGGCCGTGAGCGGGCTCGATCGGGAGCGCCTGCGCAAGGAGGGTCTCGACCCCGCCCTCGCGCTCGCGCAGTTCACACGCTGGGTGCGCGAGGTCGGCGGCGACGCGCAGCCGGTGATGTGCGGCTATCCGGCGTCGTACGACTGGACGTTCCTGTACTGGTACTTGATCCGCTTCACCGGAGCGAGCCCCTTCGGGCACTCGGGCTGCCTGGACATGAAGACGCTGTACGCGACCAAGGCCGGGCTGCCGCTGCGGGCGGTGGCCAAGGGCACCATGCCGCGCGAGCTGCTGTCGCGGCGCCGCCATACGCACCATGCGCTGGACGACGCCGTCGAGCAGGCCGAGTTGTTCGCCAACCTCATGGCGTGGCCGGGGCCCGGGTCGCCCCGGTGATCTCCTCCCCTGCCTCCATGGGGTGGGTGACGTCCTGCGCGTCGCGGCTCCTGCCGAGGTGGTTGAAGACGAGGTTGAGCGCCACCGCCGCCACACAGCCCGTCGAGATGCCGGAGTCGAGGACGATCCGCGCCGTCTCCGGGAAGGAGTGGTAGAACTCCGGCGCCGTGATCGGGACGATGCCGACGGCCAGGGAGACGGCGACGATCAGGACGTTGTTGTCCCTGTCCAGACCGGCCCGGACCAGGGTCTGGATGCCGCTGGCCGCCACCGAGCCGAACAGGACCACGCCCGCGCCGCCGAGCACCGGGCGCGGTACGACCGCGATGAGCGACGCGGCCATCGGGCACAGGCCCATCAGGACCAGGAAGCCACCGCCCGCGGCGACGACGTACCGGCTGCGGATCTTCGTCATCGCGACCAGGCCGATGTTCTGGGCGAAGGCGCTGCACATGAAGCCGTTGAAGAGGGGGCTGATCGCCGAGCCGAGGGTGTCGGCGCGCAGGCCCGCCGCGATGGTCTTCTCGTCGGCCGGGCGGTCGACGATCTCACCCAACGCCAGCATGTCGGCGGTCGATTCGGTCATCGACACCACCATCACCACGCACAGCGAGATGATCGCGGCGAGCTGGAACTGCGGTGCGCCGAAGTGGAACGGGGTCGGGAAGCCGATGACGGCCGCGTCCGCGACGGGGCCGAAGTCGGTGACGCCGAACGGGATCGCGATCAGCGTGCCCGCCACCAGGCCGAGCAGGACCGCGATCTGCTTGACGAAGCCCGTGGTGAAGCGGCGCAGAAGCAGGACGATCAGCAGCGTCCCGCCCGCCAGGCCCAGGTTCGTCGCCGAACCGTAGTCGCCGGCGGCCGGGTTGGGGCCCTGCGCCCAGCCGAAGGCGACGGGGAGCAGCGAGATGCCGATCAGGGTGATGACCGTACCCGTCACGACCGGCGGGAAGAAGCGCACCGCCTTGCTGAAGAAGGGGGCGGCGAGGAAGCCGAGGAGACCGGCGACGATCACCGCGCCGAAGATGATCGGCAGGGCGTTTGACTTGTCCTCGGTGGAGGCGACGATCGCTGTCATGGGAGCGACGCCGGCGAAGGTGACGCCGTTGACGAACGGCAGCCGGGCGCCGATCTTCCATATCCCGAGGGTCTGGAGGAAGGTGGCGAGGCCCGCGGTGAACAGGCAGGCGCCGGTGAGGAAGGTCAGATCGGTCGCGGAGAGGCCTATGGCCGCGCCGACGATCAGGGGTGGGGCAACAACTCCCGCGTACATGGCGGCCACATGCTGCAGGCCGGTCGTCGCCATTTTCAGGGCGGGGAGTTTCTCGTCGACTGGATGAACGGACTTGGCGGACACTGCGGCTCTCCTCCGGTCGGTTACACGGCGGCTCTGACGTGGGTTTCAGGGAGGTGGTGCGCGGTCGTGCGGGACCGGGGACGGGCCCGTTCCGGGGGAAACGGTGACCGTTCCGGGGCGCACGCATGGGCGCGCGCCCCGGAGACGGCCGCCATGGACCCCGCTCGGGTCCACGGCCACCGGTCGGGAGCCGTCCCTCCCGACCGGAGATCTTCAACTGATCAGGCCTGCGCGGCGATCCTCGCCAGGCGCTGTGCCTCTTCGCGGGTCGAGCGGGCGATCGCGTCCTCGTCGGCCGTGCGCAGACGCCCGTCCTCCACGATCTGGCGGCCGTTCACAAACGACGCCGTGACCGGGGCCGCCGCGCCGAAGACGAGCGCGGTCACCGGGTCGGCGATGGAGGCGTGGGCGAGCGTGTCCAGCTTCCACAGCACCAGGTCGGCCAGCTTGCCCGGCTCCAGCGAGCCGATCTCGGCGGCGCGGCCGAGGACCTGGGCACCGCCGTAGGTGCCGAGCCGCAGGGCCTGCCGGGCGTTCAGGGCGGCCTCGCGGTGGGCGCCGAGGCGGTTGATCAGCAGGGCGTTGCGCAGTTCGGTGTGCAGCTCGCCGGACTCGTTGGACGCGGTGCCGTCGACACCGAGACCGACCGGGACGCCGGCCGCCAGCATGTCGGGGACGCGGGCGATGCCGGCGGCGAGGCGGGCGTTGGAGGACGGGCAGTGGGCGACACCGGTCTTCGTCCGGGCGAAGGCGGCGATGTCGGAGTCGTTCATGTGGACGCAGTGCGCCATCCACACGTCCTCGCCGAGCCAGCCGGTGGACTCGAAGTAGTCGGTCGGGCCCATGCCGAACAGCTCGTGGCAGAACTTCTCCTCCTCCACGGTCTCCGAGCCGTGGGTGTGCATGCGCACGCCGAGCCGGCGGGCCAGCTCGCCGCCCTGCTTGAGCAGCTCGGTGGAGATGGAGAACGGGGAGCAGGGGGCGACGGCGACCTGGGTCATCGCGTCGAAGGAGGAGTCATGGTGCTGCTTGACGGTCTCCTCGGTCGCGGCCAGCGCGCCTTCGAGGGTCTCGACGGCGAAGTCCGGCGGCAGCCCGCCGTCCTTCTCGCTGCGGTCCATGGAGCCGCGGGCGAGGGTGAAGCGGACGCCCATGTCGCGGGCGGCGCCGATGATGGCGCCGGAGAGGTCGCCGGAGCCCTGCGGGTAGACGTAGTGGTGGTCCATGGCGGTGGTCACGCCACCGCGGGCCATCATCGCCAGCGAGCCCTGCGCGGCGGAGCGCACCATCTGCTCGTCGATGCGCGCCCACGTCGGGTAGAGGGCGACGAGCCAGTTGAAGAGGTTGTGGTCCGTGGCCAGGCCCCGCGTGATCCACTGGTAGAAGTGGTGGTGGGTGTTGACCAGGCCGGGAGTGACCAGGTGCCCGGTGGCGTCGATGCGGCGTACGACGTTCTCCAGGCCCTCGGGGGCCTTGCCCGCGCCGAGCGACTCGATGCGGTTGTCCGCGATGACGAGGTGGCCCGTGGCGTACTCGGTGTCGTTCGCGTCCACCGTCGCGATCGAACAGTTCTCGATGACGATGCGCTGGGCTGCTGCCATGATTCGTCCCTTTTCGACGAGGTGTGCTGAGCGGAGAGGGCACGGCAGGACCCTGGGGGATTTGAGTACCGCGGCCGGGGAGCCTCACAGGCTCGCTCCTCCGGCCGCGGGTGCCGAAATGGAGTTGCTGGCTTACAGGTTGGTGAGGTCCACCGGGATCTTCGGCTCGCAGCCGTCCCGCAGGATGGTGGCCTCGATCAGGCCGTAGGGGCGGTCGGCCGCGAAGTACACCTCGTTGTCGTTCTTCAGCCCGAACGGCTCCAGGTCCACCAGGAAGTGGTGCTTGTTCGGGAGGGAGAAGCGGACCTCGTCGATCTCGCTGCGGTTGTTGATGATCCGCGAACCCATTTGGTACAGGGTCTGCTGCAGCGACAGCGAGTAGGTCTCGGCGAAGGCCTGGAGCATGTGCTTCCTGGTCTGCTCGTAGGACTTCTCCCAGTTGGGCATGCGCTGCTCGTCGTCGGTCCAGTTGAACCGCCAGCGGCCGGAGACCTGGGTGGCCAGGATGCGGTCGTAGGCCTCCTGGAGCGTCGTGTACTTGTCCTTGACGTAGCCCCAGAACTCGGAGTTGGTCGAGTTCATCACGACGAGGTCCTTGAGGCCGGAGACGACCTCCCACTTCTCACCGTCATAGGTGATCTGCGTGACCCGCGTCTCCTGGCCCTTGCGGACGAAGGAGTGCTTGACCTCATCCGCGCCGATGAACTGGGAGTTGGCGTCGGAGGCGTCGATCCGCTCCCAGGCGTACTCCTCGATCCGGATCCGGGCGACCTTGATCGGCTCCTGGCTGGTCACGAAGTGCCGGGCCAGGTGGATGCCGAACTGCTCGGCCGACTCGATGCCGTACTCCTTGGCGAACGCGAACACCGTGTTCTTGGTGGTGTCGGTCGGCAGGACGTGGGCGTTCGAGCCGGAGTAGTGGACCTCGTCCATGTCGCCGGAGAGCGCCACGGATACGTTCAGGTCCTTGATGTGATGGGTGGCGCCGTCCCGCGTGATCTTTACGACTCGGTTCTCGGCCTTGCCGTACTGGTTCTGTCCCAGGATCGTGGGCATGTCTGCTAGCTCCCTCGGTAAACGGAGTAGCCGAACGGGTTGAGCAGCAGCGGCACGTGGTAATGCTCCCCGGGGTTCACGGCGAAGGTGATCGCCACCTCGGGGAAGAACACGGCACCGCTGTCCCGATTCGCGGGGGCGTCCTGCTGCGCATCGGCTTGCTTCTTCTCGAAATACGGCTCCACGGCGAAGTCGAGCCGTACGTGTGTGGTGCCCTCCGGCAGCGCCGGCAGGTCCTTGCACCGCCCGTCCGCGTCGGTCGCGGAGCCGCCGAGCGTCTGCCAGTCCGCGCCGCGGCCGATGCGGGCTGCGAGCTGGACGGCGACGGCTTCGGCGGGGCGGCCGACGCTGGTGTCCAGGATGTGGGTGGACACGGAGGCGGTGGTGCTGGTGCTCATGGTCAGGCGTCCTCTTCGGTCTTCCTCGAAGATCAGTCTTCGTCGACGAGCCGGGCGAGCCGGATTCGGTTGATCTTGCCCAGCTCGGTGCGGACGATCTCCCGCTCCTGCTCGGGCGAGTTGCCGATCCGTTCCTTGACCGCGTCGCGCATCTGCTCCCCGGTCCGGCCGGTGGCGCAGATCAGGAAGACGTGGCCGAACTTCTCCTGGTAGGCGAGGTTCAGTTCCAACATCTCCGCCTTGAGTTCCTCGGAGGCGCCGGCCATGCCGCGCTGTTCCCGGGACGAGGTCGGGTCGCCGGGCTTGGGGCGGCCGATGGGCGGGTGGCCGGCCATCGCCTCGGCCAGGTCCTGCGCACTCAGCTCGGCCATGGCGGCGTCACTGGCGGCGTAGAGATCGTCGGCGGTGGCGTAGGGGCGGGCGCCCAGCAGCCGGTTCGCCCAGGCCGTGGAGGCGCACGCCTCGTGGAGAGCGGCGTGGGCCGCGTGCTCCTCCAGGGCGTTGAACCGGGCCAGGCCCGGGGGCGTGGAATTCGACGTCACGGGAGCCTCCGTGGCCGCGAAGGGCCTTCGTACTGAACGGGCGTGCCGTTAGCTAACGCCCTACGACGACGAGACGTCAACACTTTGTTGAAAATTCGCGGTAACGAAACCGGGCGAGCCCTCTCAGGGGTATTTCACCTGATTCGGGCCGCTCAGGGGTTCTTCTCCCGGTTCAGGTAGTTGTAGACGGTGAAGCGACTCACCCCGAGCGCGCTCGCCACGGTCTCCACCCCATGCCGCACAGAGAAGGCGCCGCGCGCCTCGAGTATCCGTACGACCTCCTGCTTGGCCTTGCGGTCCAGGTCGGCCAGTGGCCTGCCCTTCCTGCGCTCCATGGCGACCAGGATGTGATCCAGCGAGTCGGCCAGCTGCGGCAGGCGTACGGCGACGACGTCGGCACCCTCCCAGGAGAGCACGACATCCTCGGGCCCCGCCTCGTCCGGCGGGAGAATCTCGCCGCCCATGGCGTCGACCAGCGGCTTCACGGCCGCGATGAAGGGCTCGTCGCCGGTGCCGGTCACGCGTCACCCTCCCCGACCACATTGACCTGGAGCGAGATCCGGGTGGCACCGGCCTCCAGGCTCTTGCGCAGCAGGGCGTCCACGGCGGTGAGCACGGTGTCGGCACCGCCCTCCGCCGTGTTCCCGAACGGGCCGACGTCCACCTCGTCGAGCTCTGCCGCCTCGATGACCTCGCGGGCCGCCAGCGCATGCGCGGGCGCCTCGTCGAGGTCGAAGGGCTCGGTTGTGAACTCCACTCTCAATCGCACGCGGTCAACCTAACGCGCGGTGACGCTTTCCGCCGACCCCTCTTGACAAGCTTCGACACACGACGGCAATCTTCCAGTAAGCAGAAAACATCTTCCGTAATACGGAAACTCGACAACGGAAGGGAGCGCCGGCGACATGGGATTCGCAGAGCAGCGCTTCAACGTCAACCTGTCGATCCTCTTCACGGAACTCCCGCTCCTGGAGCGCCCCGCGGCCGCCGCCGCGGCCGGCTTCTCCGCGGTCGAGCTGTGGTGGCCCTGGATCGACTCCCCCACCCCCGAGCAGTCCGAGCTCGACGCCCTGAAGAAGGCGATCGAGGACGCGGGCGTGCAGCTCACCGGCCTGAACTTCTACGCCGGTCAGCTGCCCGGCCCCGACCGTGGCGCCCTGTCGGTCCCGGGCGAGGAGTCGGAGAGGTTCCGCGCGAACATCGACGTGGCGGCGGACTTCGCGGCCTCCCTCGGCTGCCGGGCGCTCAACGCCCTGTACGGCAACCGCGTCGAGGGCGTGGACCCGGCCGAGCAGGACGCGCTCGCGCTGGAGAACCTGGTCCTCGCGGCGCGGGCGGCCGACCGGATCGGCGCGATCCTGCTCATCGAGACCCTGAACAAGCCGGAGTCGCCGCTGTACCCGCTGGTGACCGCACCGGCCGGAGTCGGCGTCGTCGACAGGGTCAACGAGGCGACCGGTCTCGGCAACGCCAAGTTCCTCATGGACCTCTACCACCTGTCCATGAACGGCGAGGACCTGCCGTCGGTGATCGAGCAGTACGCCTCGAGGACCGGCCATGTGCAGATCGCCGACAACCCGGGCCGCGGCGCCCCGGGCACGGGCACCCTCCCGCTGGAGGAGCTGCTCGACCAGCTGAGGGAGGCCGGTTACGAGGGCTGGGTGGGCCTGGAGTACAAGCCGGGCGACCGCCCGAGCGCGGAGGCCTTCGAGTGGCTGCCTGCAGAACACCGCGCGGCCCGCTGAACGCCTTGAGGGCTGCCGCCCCCGGACCCCCGCTTCGGCCCTGAACGGGCCTCGTCCTCAAACGCCGGACGGGCTGAAATGCCACCGACCGGCGCCGAGAAGTGCCGTACCGGCGCCAATTCGCAGACGTACCACCGCAGTTCAGAGAGGTACCCCATCATGAGCACCCTTCCCAAGATCGCCTGGATCGGCCTCGGCATCATGGGCTCCCCCATGTCCGAGAACCTGATCAAGGCGGGTTACGACGTCACCGGCTTCACCCTGGAGCAGGACAAGCTGGACCGCCTGGCCGCCGCCGGTGGCACGGTCGCCGGCTCGATCGCCGAGGCCGTGAAGGACGCCGACGTCGTCATCACGATGGTGCCGACCTCCCCGCACGTCGAGGCCATCTGCTACGGCCCCGACGGCATCCTGGAGAACGCGAGGTCCGGCGCGCTGCTGATCGACATGTCCTCGATCACCCCGCAGACCTCGGTCGACGTGGCGAAGGCGGCCAAGGACAAGGGCATCCGCGTGCTGGACGCCCCCGTGTCCGGCGGTGAGGCCGGCGCCATCGAGGCCGTACTGTCGATCATGGTCGGTGGCGAGCAGGCCGACTTCGCCCAGGCGAAGCCGATCTTCGACGCCCTCGGCAAGACCATCGTGCTGTGCGGTCCGCACGGCTCGGGTCAGACCGTGAAGGCCGCCAACCAGCTGATCGTCGCCGTGAACATCCAGGCGTGCGCCGAGGCCGTGGTCTTCCTGGAGAAGTCCGGCGTGGACCTGCAGGCGGCGCTGGACGTCCTCAACGGCGGCCTCGCGGGCTCGACCGTGCTGACGCGGAAGAAGGACAACTTCCTGAACCGGGACTTCAAGCCCGGCTTCCGTATCGACCTGCACCACAAGGACATGGGCATCGTGACGGACGCCGCCCGCAACGTCGGCGCCGCCCTTCCGGTCGGTGCCGTGGTCGCCCAGCTGGTCGCCTCCCTGCGTGCGCAGGGCGACGGCGGGCTGGACCACTCGGCCCTGCTGCGGGCCGTGGAGCGCCTGTCCGGCGCCCAGGTCTGATCCGGGCCCGCCCACACTTCCGGGCCGCGGCGCCGCTGACACCTGTCCTGTCGCGCCCAGGCGTCGCCGCGGCCCGGAATCACCTTCAACAAACCGTTGATTTTGTTCAACAAACTGTTGACGCTCGTTCGCCCCACTTCTAGGCTCCACAAAGCGGAAACAGTTTTCCGCTGACACCCGCACGGAAGGTCCACGATGTCGAAGCGCGTGCTCACCACCGAGTCCGGCGCCCCGGTCGCCGACAACCAGAACTCAGCCTCCGCCGGCGTCGGCGGCCCGCTCCTGCTCCAGGACCAGCACCTGCTGGAGAAGCTGGCGCGCTTCAACCGCGAGCGCATTCCGGAGCGCGTGGTGCACGCCCGTGGCTCCGGCGCGTACGGCCACTTCGAGGTGACCGACGACGTCACCGGCTTCACCCACGCCGACTTCCTGAGCACGGTGGGCAAGCGGACCGAGGTGTTCCTGCGCTTCTCGACCGTGGCCGACAGCCTCGGCGGGGCGGACGCGGTCCGCGACCCGCGCGGTTTCGCCCTCAAGTTCTATACGGCCGAGGGCAATTACGACCTCGTCGGGAACAACACTCCGGTGTTCTTCATCAAGGACCCGATCAAGTTCCCCGACTTCATCCACTCGCAGAAGCGCGACCCGTTCACCGGCCGCCAGGAGCCGGACAACGTCTGGGACTTCTGGGCGCACGCCCCCGAGGCCACGCACCAGGTGACCTGGCTGATGGGCGACCGCGGCATCCCGGCGTCGTACCGCCACATGAACGGCTACGGCTCGCACACCTACCAGTGGACGAACGCCGAGGGCGAGGCCTTCTTCGTCAAGTACCACTTCAAGACCAACCAGGGCATCCGCTGCCTGAGCGCCGAGCAGGGCGCCGAGCTCGCGGGCAAGGACGCCAACTCCCACCAGACCGACCTGCTCCAGGCGATCGAGCGGGGCGTGCACCCGTCGTGGACGCTCTACGTCCAGCTCATGCCGGCGGCCGAGGCGGCCGACTACCGCTTCAACCCGTTCGACCTCACCAAGGTGTGGCCGCACAAGGACTACCCGCTGCAGCGCGTGGGCCGGCTGGTCCTCGACCGCAACCCGGACAACGTCTTCGCCGAGGTCGAGCAGGCCGCGTTCTCCCCGAACAACTTCGTCCCGGGCATCGGCCCCTCCCCCGACAAGATGCTCCAGGGCCGCCTGTTCGCCTACGCGGACGCCCACCGCTACCGTCTGGGCGTCAACCACACCCTGCTGGCCGTGAACGCCCCGAAGGCGACGACCGCGCAGAACTACGGCCGCGACGGCCTCATGGCGGCCAACTCCCAGGGCCGCGGGGCGAAGAACTACGAGCCGAACTCCTACGACGGCCCGGTCGAGACCGGCCGCCCGCTGTCGGCCCCGCTCGCGGTGACCGGCCACACGGGCACCCACGAGGCGCCTCTGCACACCAAGGACGACCACTTCTTCCAGGCCGGCGAGCTGTACCGCCTGATGTCCGCCGAGGAGAAGTCCCGCCTGATCGCGAACATCGCCGGTGGCCTGTCCCAGGTCTCCCGCGACGACGTGATCGAGAAGAACCTGGCCCACTTCCACGCCGCCGACCCGGAGTACGGCAAGCGCGTGGAGGAGGCGGTCCGCGCCCTGCGCGAGGACTGAACCCCAAGGCTGCGTCCGTCTCCTGACGGGAGGTCATGAGACGGACGCATCGCCCGCATCGACGCCGAGCGACCCGGATGAGGGGTGGTCGCCCGGCCCTGGCGCGGGCAACACGAGGACCGCGGCGGCGTGCGAGCCAGTGCGGTGGTAAAGGTCCCGGTCTCCTTCTTCGACCTGAGGGAAGGAGCACCCGGTTCCATCGCAACCGCCGCGGTCCCGAACCCCCTCCAGACCCCGTCCGGCGGCGCGAACGTCCTGTCGCGCCCAGCCTCGCACCGTCGGACGGCCACAACCGGATATCTCACCGGCCGAAGAGCGCCGGGCACGGACGGTCCTGTGCCCGGCGCTCTTCGGCGTCCTCCGGGGTGCGGAAGCGGCCCGGCCGCAGGACGCTGAAGGCATGGCAGCACATCCGACCGAGCATCCGCACGTCGTGGTGCACCCACCGGCCCTGGACGGCTCCAGGCGGGTCACCGAGGGCGACGAGACCCTGGGCATCGCCACGCACGTGGACGACGTGAGCGAGATCCTGCGCCTCGCCGACCTGTACGTCACCGACGTGGCGGAGAGCGACCTCATCGAATGGCAGGGCGGCGGCCCCGACGATTGGCCGGGGCTGTCGGAGCATCACGAGCACCACGAGGAGTAGGGGCCGCGTACACCAGCGGCCGTACGCCGGCTACGGAATCCTCAGATGAACCTCTGAACAGGCGCCAGGAGGCTTCAACCGCCCCCTCGCGCGGGCACATTCTCGTCACGTGGTGCCCGCCGGCACGGGGGCGGCGGGCACCGCACCGGGACATGCGAAAGGGGCGGCCCGGCCTTTCGGCCGGACCGCCCCTCGCTGATCGGTCGCGTCAGACCTTCAGCGTCCTGATCGACGTCGGCGAGTGACCCGGCTCCGTCGCGATCTCCTCGAACTCGACGACGTTGCTGATGTCGTTCGTGGTCGACATGGAGATGTTGGTGACGCGTTCCAGGATCGCCTCGACGACCACCGGGACCTGGTACTCCTGCGCGAGCTTCTTGGCCTGCTCGAGGGCGGCGCCCAGTTCGCTCGGGTCGGTCACGCGGATCGCCTTGCAGCCGAGGCCCTCGGCGACCTTGACGTGGTCGACGCCGTAGACGCCCAGCTCGGGCGAGTTGATGTTCTCGAACTCCAGGTTGACCTGGAAGTCGATCTCGAACGCCCGCTGCGCCTGACGGATCAGGCCCAGGTAGGAGTTGTTCACCAGGACATGGACGTACGGGATCTTGTGCTGCGCGCCGACCGCCAGCTCCTCGATCATGAACTGGAAGTCGTAGTCGCCGGACAGGGCGACGACCTGCGCCTCGGGGTCGGCCTTCGCGACACCCAGCGCCGCCGGGATCGTCCAGCCCAGCGGGCCCGCCTGGCCGCAGTTGATCCAGTGCCGCGGCTTGAAGACGTGCAGCATCTGGGCGCCCGCGATCTGCGAGAGGCCGATGGTGGAGACGTACCGGGTCTCCGGGCCGAAGGCCTTGTTCATCTCCTCGTAGACGCGCTGCGGCTTGATCGGGATGTTGTCGAAGTGGGTACGGCGCTGGAGGGTCGCCTTCTTCTCCTGCGCGGACGCGGCCCAAGCGGAGCGGTCCGGCAGCTTGCCGGCGGCCTTCAGCTCCTTGGCCACCTCGACGAACAGCTCCAGGGCGGCCTTCGCGTCCGACGCGATGCCGTAGTCCGGCGCGAAGATCTTGCCGATCTGGGTGGGCTCGACGTCGACGTGGACGAACTTGCGCCCGGCCGTGTAGACGTCCAGTTTGCCGGTGTGGCGGTTGGCCCAGCGGTTGCCGATGCCGAGGACGAAGTCGGACTCGAGGAAGGTCGCGTTGCCGTAGCGGTGCGAGGTCTGCAGGCCCACCATGCCGGCGTTCAGCTCGTGGTCGTCGGGCAGCAGGCCCCAGCCCATCAGGGTGGGAACGACCGGCGTGCCCGTCAGCTCGGCGAACTCGACGAGGAGTTCGGCGGCGTCGGCGTTGATGACACCGCCGCCCGCGACGATCAGCGGCCGCTCGGACGCGTTCAGCAGCCCGATCGCCTTCTCGATCTGGGCGCGGCTCGCGGCCGGCTTGTAGACCGGGAGGGGCTCGTAGGTCTCCGGGTCGAACTCGATCTCCGTCATCTGGACGTCGATCGGCAGGTCGATGAGGACCGGGCCGGGACGGCCGGAGCGCATCAGGTGGAAGGCCTGCTGGAAGACGCCGGGGACCTGGGCGGCCTCCAGGACGGTCACCGCCATTTTCGTGACCGGCTTGGCGATCGAGGCGATGTCGACGGCCTGGAAGTCCTCTTTGTGGATCACGGCGGTCGGCGCCTGGCCCGTGATGCACAGGATCGGGATGGAGTCGCCGATCGCGGAGTACAGGCCGGTGATCATGTCGGTGCCGGCGGGGCCGGACGTGCCGATGCAGACGCCGATGTTGCCGGCGTGCGTGCGGGTGTAGCCCTCCGCCATGTGCGAGGCGCCCTCCACATGGCGGGCAAGGGTGTGGTTGATCCCGCCGGAGGCCTTGAGCGCCGCATAGAAGGGGTTGATCGCCGCGCCCGGCACGCCGAACGCGTTGCTGACGCCCTCGCGCTTGAGGATCTCGACTGCCGCTCGGGCAGCGGTCATACGTGCCATTGAGTACTCCTGCTTCGGCTGTCGGATTCGCACTCCCGTCGCGCCCCGCGGTGAGCAATTCCGTGACGATGTCGTTCCGCTTTGCATTTTCCACATTGCGGAAACTGTTTTCTACTATCTGGAAGCAATGTAAGTGGGTGGCCGAGGAGCGTCAAGAGGCGAAGACCGTCAACGGGCGGACAACCGGGCACCATGTGGAGGACGATGGGAGCGCTGTCCCGAGATGCGAGGTCGTCCTGGAGTGGGCCATGTCCGAGAGCGTGTCGGTGCGCTGCCCGGCCTGCCGGCGCGAGCATCTCTACGAGGCACCCGCCTATCCGTGCGCGTGCGGGGCGCCCGTCACGCCGGAGCTCGATCCGGACGGGACCGCGACGGCCGTCGCCCATCGGGCCTGGGACGACGAATGGATCGGCGTGCGCTGCGGGGCGTGCGGCCAGGAGAGCCATTGGCCACGTCCGGAGCTGGGGTGCCCCTGCGGGACGATGGTGCGGGTGCCGGTGGCGGAGGCGGGAGCCGACACGGCGGCGGCGCGGCGGGAGACGCCGCCCGCGGCACGCCGCGCCTTCCAGCCGGTCACGATCCGCACCGCCCGTGACGCGGTCACCGCGGCCGCCGTCTATCTGCGGTGGCTCGGCTACCAGGACATCCGCCGTGCCGACCAGCGGCCCACGTCGGGGGTCGGCATCGCCGCCCACGGGCTGCTCGCGCAGGTCGACCCGACGGTCAGCCCGGCCTCGCTGCGTGACGTGGAGTGCCTGTGGCTGACCGCCATGTCCGAGTCCGCGGCCTGCGTCTACTTCTCCCTGGCCGGGTACGCCCCCGACGCCCGCGTTCGCGCCGACGGCCTGGGCGTCCCCCTCTTCATCCTCGACCTGACGGGGACGCCCCAGCCGGTCAACAGCCTCGCCGACGAGCTGGACGCGACGGGCGCCCGGTAATCCGCTCGCGCCCGACACCGCCGCCGACGGAGACTCGGCCCATGCGCATCCGCCCCGCGACGTCCGACGACCTCCCCGTCCTCCAGGACATCGAGCGCGCGGCAGGAGCCGCCTTCCACAACCTGGGCATGGCGGCGATCGCCGACGACGAGCCGCCCACCCTGGACGTCCTGGAGCACTACCGCCGGGCGGGCCGCGCCTGGGTCGCGTGCGACGCGGGCGACCACCCCGTCGGCTATCTGATCTGCGAGCCCGTCGACGGCGCCCTGCACATCGAGCAGGTCTCGGTCCACCCGGCCGTCGCCCGCCGGGGCGTGGGCCGCACCCTCCTCGCGTACGCCGCCGACCGCGCACCCGAGCAGGACCTCACCGCCCTCACCCTGACCACGTTCACCGAGGTCCCGTGGAACGCGCCGTACTACGCCCGCCTGGGCTTTCGGGCGCTGGACGAGGCCGAACTCACCCCGGGGCTACGGAAGATCCGCGCCCATGAGGCGGAGCTCGGCCTCGACCGCTGGCCCCGTGTCTGCATGCGGTGCGCCCTGGACGGCCGGTAGCACGACCGCCTGCTCGACGCGGTCAGCCGCTGCTGTCCGCGTACGTCTCCCGCAACTCCACCTTCCGCACCTTCCCGGACACCGTCATCGGGAACGACTCGAGGATCCGCAACCGGCTGGGGATCTTGTAGTGCGCGAGCTGCCCGTCGCAGAAGGCCCGCAGCTCCTCCAGCGTCAGCTGATCGGCCGAGTCGCGCGGGATGACGCAGGCCAGTACCTCCTCGCCGTACCGTTCGTGGGGCACTCCGACGACCTGGACGTCGGCGATCTTGGGGTGGGCGTAGAGGAACTCCTCGATCTCGCGCGGGTAGATGTTCTCGCCACCCCGGATGATCATGTCCTTGATACGGCCGACGATCTCGACGTAGCCGTTCTCGCGCATCGTCGCGAGGTCGCCCGTGTGCATCCAGCGGCCCGCGTCGACGGCCTCGGCGGTCTTCTCGGGCTCGTTCCAGTAGCCGAGCATCACGCTGTAGCCGCGGGTGCACAGCTCGCCCGCCGTGCCGCGGGGCCGGGTCACGCCGGTGGCCGGGTCGACGATCTTCACCTCGATGTGCGGCAGCACGCGCCCCACCGTGGCCGTACGGTGTTCTAGGTCGTCGTCCCGTCGTGTCTGGAGGGACACCGGGGACGTCTCGGTCATGCCGTAGCAGATGGAGACCTCCTCCATGTGCATCTCGGCGACGACCCGCTTCATCACCTCCACCGGGCAGGGCGAGCCCGCCATGATGCCGGTGCGCAGGGAGGAGAGGTCGTACGACGCGAAGTCGGGGAGGTTCAGCTCCGCGATGAACATGGTCGGGACGCCGTACAGGGATGTACAGCGCTCCTGCTGGACGGCCTCCAGTGTGGCCTTCGGGTCGAAGGACGCGGCCGGGATCACCATGCAGGCGCCGTGCGACGTGGCGGCCAGGTTGCCCATGACCATGCCGAAGCAGTGGTAGAAGGGCACCGGGATGCAGATCCGGTCCTGCTCGGTGTACGCGATCAACTCCCCCACGAAATAGCCGTTGTTGAGGATGTTGTGGTGGGAGAGGGTGGCCCCCTTGGGGAAGCCCGTCGTGCCCGACGTGTACTGGATGTTGATCGGGTCGTCGCAGGACAGTTCCTCGAACGGGGCAGGCGTCCCCCGCGCGATCAGCGCCTCCCAGCTCGGGTCCCCGATGTGGACGGTCTCCCGCAGCTGCGGGCACTTTCCGCGCACCTGCTCGACCATCGCCCGGTAGTCGCTCGTCCTGTGGCTCAGGGAGGCGAAGAGCAGCGAAATGCCCGCCTGGTTGAGGACGTACTCGACCTCATGGGTGCGGTAGGCGGGGTTGATGTTCACCATGATCGCGCCGATGCGGGCGGTGGCGTACTGGACCAGGACCCATTCGGGACAGTTGACGGCCCAGATGCCGACCCGGTCGCCCTTGGCGACACCGCTCGCGAGCAGCGCGTACGCCAGCTCGTCGACGTCGGCGGCGAACCGGGCGTACGTCCAGCGCCGTCCGGACGGCACGTCGACCAGCGCCTCCCGGTCCGGCCACGCGGCGACCGCCCGGTCCAGGTTGGCCCCGATCGTGTCGCCGAGCAGGACGGTGTCGCTCGTCCCGTGGGTGTAGGACAGCTCTGAACTCACCGGAAGTCCTCCTCGCGGTACTCGGCGTCGGAACCGGCTGCCGTGGCCTCGCGCAGCTCGATACGGCGGATCTTGCCGGAGACGGTCTTGGGCAGGGGCGCGAACTCCAGGCGGCGGATGCGCTTGTAGGGCGCCAGGACCTCCCGTGAGTGCTCGAAGAGCACCTTGGCCGTGTCGGGGCCGGGCTCCCAGCCCTCCGCGAGGACGACGTACGCCTTCGGCACCGCGAGCCGCAGTTCGTCCGGCGCGGGCACGACGGCCGCCTCGGCCACCGCCTCGTGCTCCAGCAGGGCGCTCTCCAGCTCGAAGGGACTGATCTTGTAGTCCGATGCCTTGAAGACGTCGTCCGAGCGGCCGACGTAGGTGATGTAGCCGTCGGCGTCCCGGGAGCCGATGTCGCCGGTGCGGTAGTAGCCGCCGGCCATCGCCTCCGAGGTGCGGTCCGCGTCCCCGTGGTAGCCGGTCATCACGCCGACGGGACGGGCGGACAGGTCGAGCGCGATCTCGCCCTCGTCGGCGCCGGGCGCGCCCGAGACCGGGTCGAGGAGTTCCACGCGGAAGCCGGGGCTGGGGCGGCCCATGGAGCCCGTCTTCAGGGGCTGGCCGGGGCTGTTGGAGACCTGGACCGCGGTCTCGGTCTGCCCGAACCCGTCCCGGATGGTCACACCCCACGCCTCGCGGACCCGTTCGATGACCTCGGGGTTGAGCGGCTCACCGGCGGCGACGACCTCGCGCGGGCGGGTGCGCAGGACGCTCAGGTCGGCCTGGATGAGCATGCGCCAGACGGTCGGCGGGGCGCAGAAGGTGGTGACTCCGGCGCGGTCCATCTCGGCCATCAGGCGGGCCGGGTCGAAGCGCGTGTAGTTGTGGATGAAGACGGTCGCTTCCGCGTTCCACGGCGCGAAGAGGTTGGACCAGGCGTGCTTGGCCCAGCCGGGCGAGGAGATGTTCAGGTGCACGTCGCCGGGCTTGAGGCCGATCCAGTACATGGTGGCCAGGTGCCCGATCGGATACGAGGTGTGGGTGTGCTCGACCAGCTTGGGGCGGGCGGTGGTGCCGGAGGTGAAGTAGAGCATCAGCGGATCGTCGGCCGCCGTCGGCCCGTCGGGGGTGAAGTCGGCCGGGGCGGAGTACGCGTCCTCGTACGTCTGCCAGCCCTCGCGTGCGCCGCCGACACTGATGCGCGTGTAGCGGCCTGGCACCTCGTCGAACTTGCCGGTGTCCTCGGCCCGCACGAGCACATGCCGCACGCGTCCGCGCTCCACCCGGTCGCGCAGGTCGGCGGGGCCCAGCAGTGGGGTGGCCGGGATGACGACCGCGCGCAGCTTCATGGCGGCGAGGGCGGTCTCCCACAGCTCGGCCTGGTTGCCGAGCATCACGAGGACGCGGTCCTCGGCACGGACGCCGCGCGCCCGCAGCCAGCCCGCGACCCGGTCGGAGCGCTCGGCCATCTCGGCGAAGGACAGGCGGACCTCGCTGCCGTCCTCCTCGACGATGTGCAGCGCGGTGCGGTCGTTTCCGTCCGCGATGACGTCGAACCAGTCGAGCGCCCAGTTGAACCGCTCGGGCCGGGGCCAGGTGAAGCCCTCGTAGGCGGTCGTGTAGTCCTCGCGGTGGTCGAGCAGGAAGTTCCGCGCACTGCGGAACAGCTCCGTCCCCGTCGTCATCTGTCCTCCTGGTTACCGGACCTTGCCGAGCGGCTCTCTGCCATCGTGTAATCCGTGACGTGGGTCTCACTACCCCCGATCGGGGGTGTGCGCTCGGGAAAGTCGCAGGAAAGGGCGAGCAGGTGGCAGTGGACGCGGCCGCATCAGTGGAGATAAGGGGCGCCCTGCTGCGCCTGCGCCGCTCGACCGGGCTGCCGGTCGCCTTCGGCGGCCTGGTGGAACCCGGGCGTCCGCGCGTGCGCATCAGCGAACTGAACGGCACGGCCACCGAGTCCCTGAGCAGGCTCGCGGTGACCGCCGGCAACGGCCTGGGCGGCAAGGCGGTGGCCCTCGCCCGCCCGTGCGCGGTCACGGACTACTCCGCCTCACGGCAGATCACCCATGAGTACGACGCCGCCGTCGCCGTGGAGGGACTGCGTTCGGTGCTGGCGGTCCCGGTCGTCGTACGACGCCGGGTGCGCGGAGTCCTGTACGGCGCCCTGCGCACGGCCCAGCCCCTGGGCGACCGCACGCTGACGGCGGCCGTGGAGGCGGCCCGGGACGTCGAGCAGGCGCTGGTGGTGCGGGACGAGGTGCGGGGGCTGCTGGAGGCTGCGCGGGTGGAGACGGCGCCGGTGGAGACGCCGCCGGTCGACCGGGGCGCCGACTGGGAGCGGGTCCGCGATGCCCACGCGGCGCTGCGCGCCCTGGCCCCGCGCATCGGCGACCCCGCCCTGCGCGCGGAACTGCTGGACGCCTGCGGCCTGCTGGCGGAGGGCCCTGCGCGTGCGCCGAGCGGCGTGCGGCTGGCCCCGCGCGAACTGGACGTGCTGGCGTGCGTGGCCGCCGGCTCGACGAACGCGGTCGCCGGCGAGCGGCTCGGACTGCGGGTGGAGACGGTCAGGAGCTATCTGCGGTCGGCCATGCGGAAGCTGGGCACCCACACGCGCGGGGAGGCGGTGGTCGCGGCACGCCGGGCGGGGTTGCTTCCGTAGGCCTGCGGGCTGCCTGTCACGGGCCGTGGGTTGCCCGTCGTGGGCCGGTCCACCCCGACGACCCTCCATTCATTCATCCGCGCTTTGAATTTCCCTATGCCCGTCGCTGTTATTTGCCTCACCATGTCGTCGGTCCGAAATTCAAAGACCTGTTGCCTAATATTGGCCCGGACACGACACACGGAGGGGAGCGGTGACCGTGCGACGGGACTTCAAGGAGCCTGCCGGCTGCCACTCCGACCAGGTCATCGGCAGGGAGGAGCTGTTCACGGCGGCGCGTGAGCAGCTCGGGCGGGGCGGCAGCGTGCTGCTTCACGGACCTGCCGGAATTGGGAAGTCGACGGTCCTGCGGGCTTTGGCCGGGGAATACGGCGGCGCGGCACGCACCGTCTTGCGCTGCTCGCCCACGGAGTCGGAATCTCATCTTCCCTTCCTCGCCCTGGCCGACCTCCTCGGCCTGGTCCTGGACGAGGTGTCCGAGCGGCTGCCCGCAGCCCAGCGCACCGCCCTGGAGTCGGCGCTCACCGGCCGCGGCGAGTCCACCCTCCAGCGCGACGGTCTCGCCCTGCGCCTGGCCGTGCTGTCCGCCCTGCGGGCCCTCACCGACACCGGGCCCGTCCTCGTCGTCGCCGACGACCTCCAGTGGCTCGACCCGGCCAGTGCCGAACTCCTCGGTTTCGCCGCCCGGCGCCTCGGCGACACCCCCGTGCGGATGCTGTGCGCGGTGCGGACCGAGGGCGAGGAGTACGACCGCCATCTGCGCGCGTCTCCGCCGGACACCCTCGCCGTCCGGCTGGGCCCGCTCTCCCGGGCCCAGCTGTCCGCCCTGCTGGACCACCGCGGTTACACCGGCCTGCCCCGCTCCACGGTCCGCGACATCCACCGCACCAGCGGCGGCAACGCCCTGTTCGCCCTCGAACTGGGCCGCGCCCTGGCAGAGAACCCCACGCCGCCCCGCCCCGGCGAGCCCCTGCCGGTGCCCACCTCGCTGCGCGCCCTGGTGCTGAACCGTCTGGAGATGCTGTCGGAGGAAGCCCGCCGCACCCTGCTCGTGGCGAGCGCGGGCGCCCGCCCCACGCTGGCCCTGCTGCACGCGGCCGGCCGTGGCAACGCCGAGGCCGAGACCGCCCAGGCCGCCGAACTCGGGCTGCTGGCCACCGAACCCGAGGGTCCCGCCGTACGGTTCGCGCACCCGATGATCTCGGCCGCGCTGTACGCGGAGGCGCCCGCGCAGGACCGCCGGGCCGCGCACGCGGCGCTGTCAACGGCCGCGTCCGACCCGATCGAACGGGCCCGGCACCTGGCCCTCGCAACCCATGGCACCGACCCGGAGGCCGCCGCCCGGCTCGCCGAGGCCGCCGCCCTGGCCCGGGACCGGGGAGCGCCGTCGGTGGCCGCGCAGTTGGGGCTGCTCGCCGCCCGGCACACTCCGGCGGACGGCACCCCGGGTCCGGAAGTGATGCGCCTGGCCGCCGCCGAGGACGCGATCACCGCCGGGGAACTGGACCTCGCCCGGGACATCGCCCGTGAGGTGCTCAGCCGCACGACCGTGCCCGAGGACCGGGTGCGGGCCTGGATCATCGTGATCGACACGGCGGGCCACGCCATGACGGAGGTCGACGCGATCTTCCCGCAGGCCCTGGCCGACGCCGGCGACGACCCGCGGCTGCTCGCCCTGGTCCACTACCAGCTCACCTGGCGGGCGCTGCTCGTGGAGGGCGACTTCGACGAGGCCCGCGGCGAGGCGGCGTACTCGGCGGAGCTGGCCGCGCGGGCCGGCGACCGGTACACCGAGCTGATGGCGCTCGCGTTCCAGGCCCAGATCGAGACCCTCATGGGCCACCCGGACGCCCCCGCGACCATCAGGCGGGCGCTCGAGGAGCCCCAGGACCCGAGGGTGGCGTGCCATCACAACGGCGCCGGCTACTCCCGGTTCCGCTGGCTGATCATGAGCGACCAGCTGGCCGAGGCGCGCGCCACGGTGACCGCCCTGCTGCGGGAGGTGCGGCGACGCGGGTCGGTCGAGAGCGAGGTGCACTTCCTGCGCGGGGTGGCCGAGACCGAACTGCACTCCGGGCACTGCGGACGCGCCCTCGACCTGGCCCGCGAGAGCCTGCGGATGGCCCGGGACACCGGGATCGGCGAGGTGGCCTCCGCCGTGCTGACCTCGCTCGCGGAGGCCGCGGGCGGGGAGGTGGACCGGGCGCTGGAGCTGGCGCGGGAAGCGGTGGCGCACGCCGAGGAGGACGGCGACCAGATGTACGTGTCGCGTGCCCTGGCCGCCCTGGGGCACGCCCAGTTGGTGGCCGGGGACGTGGCGGCGGCGGTGCGTTCGCTGCGCCGGGTGCGGGAGGTGGAGCAGGGCCTCGGCATCACCGACCCGGCGCGCGGCCGGTGGCACGGCGACCTGGCCGAGGCCCTGGTGCGCAGCGGTGAGATCGCGGAGGCACAGGACGTCATCGACGGCACACGCGAGATCGCGCTGCGGCTGGACCGCGAGGGCGTACTGGCCGTACTGGACCGGGCCGAGGCGCTGATCCGCGCGGTCCGGGGCGAACACGACGCCGCCACGGCTCAGTTGACATCGGCTCAGGACCGGCTCGGCAAGCTGGGCTACAGCCTGGAGGAGGCCCGGGCTGCCTTCGCCCTGGCCCAGCTGCGCTCCGGCGACGCCGGCCCGGCGTCGTACGACGAGGCGGCGCGGCTGTTCCGCCGCTGCCGGGCCCTGCCCTGGCTGCGGCAGGTCGAGGTGGCCGCAGCCACCCGGCCCGCGGAGGCGGCCCCCGCCCCCGCCTCCGCCCCGGACGGGCTCGACGGCCTGGACGGGCTCGCCTCGATGGAGCGTCAGGTCGCCGCGCTCGTCATGGAGGGCGCGACCAACCGGGAGATCGCCGCGCGCCTTTTCATCAGCGTCAAAACCGTCGAAGCGACGCTCACCCGCGTGTATCGCAAGCTGGGGATCCGATCGCGGGTCGACATCGTCAGACTGGCGGCGGGGCGCCGCAAGACCTGAGGTCGGGGCGCCGTACGGCATGAGATCCCGGCGCCGTACGAGGTGAGTTCACCCGTCTTTGTCGGTCCGCGTGGTTTATCGGGGCGGACCGAGGGTTTTCCCTGCCCAACTCCCTTAGGGGGTTCCCTCATTGGGAAGGGAAACTTCCGGGACCTACCTTGAGTTCGTGCCGCTCGCTCGGGCACACGGGGATCGGTCCCGCGGCCCCCGTGCACACCCCCCACACCCGCGCGACCCCCCACCGGCAACCCCCAATGAGGAGTCTCATGTTCGGGCTCACCCGTGCCAGAAAGACCGCCGCCGTCGCGGCGACCGCTGCCGCCGCCGCGGCCGCACTGCTCAGCGCCCCCACCGCTGAGGCGGCGTCCTCCCGCATCGTGGGCGGTACGACGACCACGACGACCTCGTATCCCTTCATCATGCAGATCACGGACGCCTCGCAGGACCAGTTCTGCGGCGGCACGCTGGTCTCCGCGACCAAGGTGATCACCGCGGCCCACTGCATGGTCGGCGAGAGCAACAGCAGCGTCCGGGTCGTGGGCGGCCGCACCTACCTCAACGGCACGAACGGCACCGTCAGCCGGATCAGCGACATATGGATCCACCCGGACTACTCGGACGTCACCGAGGGCAACGACGTGGCCGTGCTGACCCTGTCCACGTCGATGCCGTACACGCCGGCCTCGTACGTCGACTCCTCGGACACCGGCGTGTACGCGACCGGCGCCACCGCCCGCATCCTCGGCTGGGGCACCACCTCCTCGGGCGGCAGCTCCTCCAACCAGCTGCGCACGGCGACCGTGCCGATCGTGTCCAACTCCAGCTGCGCGAGCTCCTACGGTTCGGACTTCATCTCGTCCGACATGGTCTGCGCCGGATACACCTCCGGCGGCGTCGACACCTGCCAGGGCGACAGCGGCGGTCCCCTGCTCATCGGGGGCGTCCTGGCAGGCATCACTTCCTGGGGCGAGGGCTGTGCCCAAGCCGGGTACCCGGGCATCTACACCCGGCTGACCACGTTCTCGGACGAGGTCGGCGAACAGGTCTCCTGAGCACACCTCAGGTGAAAGACCAGGGGGCGTTGCGGGCCTCCACGAGCGGCCCGCAACGCCCCCTATCCATGTCCACGGCCCTGTCCCGTTGTCAGTGGTGCCTGTTTGAATGGGCTCCGGATGGGGGTGATGGGCATGGTGTCCACAGATCGTGTGCTGGCCTTCGCGGCGATGTCGCTGCTGGTCATCGTGATTCCGGGGCCAAGTGTCCTGTTCGTCATCGGCCGCGCCCTGGCGCACGGCCGCCGCACCGCCGTGGCGACCGCGCTGGGCAATGTCTTCGGCTCGTATCTGCTGGTGGTCGCCGTCGCGGTGGGCATCGGCTCACTGGTCGAGCGGTCCGTGACGATCTATCTGACGGTGAAGCTGGTCGGCGCGGCCTATCTGGTCCACCTGGGCGTGCAGGCGTTCCGGCACCGCAAGGAGCTGAAGGCCTCGGCGATACGGACGCAGGAGCCGACGGAACCGACACGGGGTGACCTCCGTACGGTTCTCGACGGCGCCCTCGTCGGCGTCACCAACCCCAAGGGGGTGGTGTTCTTCGCCGCCGTGCTCCCCCAGTTCGTGGACCATTCGGCGGGGCACGTCCCGCTGCAGATGCTGCTGTTGGGCCTGGTTCCGATCACCATCGGCCTGGTGACGGACACCCTGTGGGGCCTGACCGCGTCGGCGGCCCGCGGCTGGTTCGCCCGCTCCGACCGCCGGCTGTCCCTGATGGGCGGGGCCGGCGGGTGCACGATGATCGGGCTCGGCGTGACGGTGGCGGTGACGGGACGGGCGGACTGACGCCTGCACCGTGCTGCCTGCCAGGGGCAGGCCCTAGGGGATGACGGTCCCGAAGCGGATGTCGTACGACGCCTCCGGGTGCATCACCTTCAGCATGCGCTCCCCTTCCTCCGTCACCTCCCCGCGCTGCGCCTTGGTGAGCTCGGTGAACTCCTCGATGACGAGCTCGTCGCCGAGGATGCGCCACACGCCCACGAGGAAGCCGTCGACGAGGAGCGGGCAGTAGACCGTGTTCACCTGCCAGGTACGGCCACGGTTCGCGGGCGGGATGACGCGGGTGCGGTCGGCGTGGGAGAGGAGCAGGTTGTCGAACTCGGGCAGGAAGCGGGGCGGGGCCGGGGTGTCCGGATCGGGGCGCGGGGCGTCGGGGAGGTCGAAGAGCTCGACGCCGTTCTCGTCGCGGAAGGTGAGCAGCTGGGGGCGGAGCCGTTCGAAGGCGTCGCGCATCCGGGTCAGGCCGCACCAGGTCTGCATGTCCTTCACGGAGGCGGGTCCGAAGGCGCCCAGGTAGCGCAGCACCGTGGCATCGGGTGAGGCGGCCGGCTCGGTGGGACGGTCCAGCCACTGCTCGGCGGTGGTGAGAGAGACCTGGCCACTGCGGCCCCACAGTCCGCGCGGGGTGACCTGCACGAGGGGGAGCTTGCAGCGCGCGGCGACGGCCAGGGACTGCGGGTCGGCGTCCGGCCAATCGACGCTGAGGGCTTCGCGCAGCTGCTTCATGGTGCGGGGCTCGGTTTCGACGAGGTCGCGGGCGATGCCGGCGAGCCGGTCCACGTCGACGTCGACGAGGCCCTTGCGGAAGTAGTTGATCTCGCGGTCCCTGGCCGGCTGGACCAGCGGACGCAGGGTGAGACTGTCGTCGGCGGTGTGCAGGTGGATCGTCGAGCGCATGGTGACGATCCGTACGACGGCACGGTCGGCCAGCAGGCCGGACAGCTCGTCGGGCGTGAAGCCCTCGAGGCGGGCGGCGAGCGCGTAGTAGGGCGGCTTGACCTCCTGGGCCTGGAGGCCGACCAGATGCTCCACGGCCGCCAGGGCGGACAGCGGCGAGCGACGCAGCAGCAACTGCCGGTCGAGGGTGGCGCGGTTGAGGGCGCGGGTGCCGAGCACGGGGCCGGCCGCGGCCGTCGTCTTCTTGGTGCTGCGCTTCGTCATGCTCCGCACGCTAGCGAGGCTTGCGGACACCTTCGGTCCGCAACTCTCACGGAGTCCCGGATCACCTCACTGCTCCCGTGCCATTCGCCCCGTATCCTGCACCGGAGATCACCCAGTCGTCGTCCAGACCGGGAGGCAGCCGCGATGTCCGAGCGACGCGCACGCCCCGCCTCGAAGAATCCCGTGAAGTCCGCCTGGCGCCGAGCCGTCACTCCCCCGCCGCAACCCGAGCCACCGGAGCCGGCGCCCGCGGCACGCACCACGGCCTCCGACTCCTCCGAGGTGGCGAGCGTCGTGCAGGCGGTGCTGTACCGGGACGGCGTGCGGGTGTCCGCCCCCGCCACCCTCGCCGAGACCTACCGCGAGCTGCGCGACCAGCCCTCCGGCATGGCCTGGATCGGCCTGGCCCGCCCCACGGAGGCCGAACTGCTCTCCCTGGCCGCCGAGTTCGACCTGCATCCGCTCGCGGTCGAGGACGCGATGGAGGCGCACCAGCGGCCCAAGCTGGAGCGCTACGGCGAGACGCTGTTCGTGGTCCTGCGCGCGGCCCGCTACCTGGACGCACCCGAGGAGGTCGACTTCGGCGAACTGCATGTCTTCGTCGGCCCCGACTTCGTGATCACGGTCCGCCATGGCGCGGCCCCCGATCTGTCGGCGGTCCGCCAACGCATGGAGGAGACTCCGGAGCTGCTCAAACTCGGTCCGGAGGCGGTGCTCTACGCGATACTGGACGCGGTGGTCGACGGCTACGAGCCGGTGGTGGTGGGCGTTCAGAACGACATCGACGAGATCGAGACCGAGGTCTTCCGGGGCGACCCCGAGGTCTCCCGCCGTATCTACGAACTCTCCCGAGAAATGGTCGAGTTCCAGCGCGCCACCCGCCCGCTCGTCGGCATGCTGCACGGCCTGATGGCCGGCTTTTCCAAGTACGGCACGGACGAGGAACTCCAGCGCTACCTGCGCGACGTGGCCGACCACGTCACCCACACCAGCGAGCGCGTCGACGGCTTCCGCCAGGCCCTCACCGAGATCCTCACGGTGAACACGACGCTGGTCACGCAGCAGCAGAACGCGGAGATGCGGGCGTTGGCGGAGGCGGGGTTCGAGCAGAACGAGGAGATCAAGAAGATCTCGTCGTGGGCGGCGATTCTGTTCGCGCCCACGTTGGTCGGGACGATCTACGGCATGAACTTCGATCACATGCCGGAGTTGCACTGGGTATTCGGATACCCCTTCGCAGTGCTACTGATGGCGGGGGTCTGCACCAGTTTGTACCTCATCTTCAAACGGAAGGACTGGCTCTGAGTAGTCGCCGCGAGAGGCGCTTCCATGAGGGAATGCGGCTCCGATCGCAGGCGCTGCCGGAGCGCGTGAGGCCGCTGGGGAGAATCTGGGGAGAATGAGCCGCGCCCCGAACCGGGCTGGCTCCTGCGATCGCAGCCGCTGACCTGCGAGAGCGCCGCCAGGCCCGAAGGCGTCGAGACGGACCTCGCCCAGCTCGACAGGCTGCCGGATGATGGGCGCGAGGCCGATCGGGCTGATGAACAGGCGCCGTGCTCGCTTCTGGTCGGGAGGGGTTGCTCCGGGGCGGCGCGCGGGCAGATCGGTGGGGGCTTCGCTAGCCATCGGCCTCGTCCTTCTTCTCTTGCGTCTCGCGGTAGACGTCGGCGAATCGCCGGGTGAGCAGTCCGAGTTCGCGCATGTACTGGTAGGCGCCGAAGTGGGTGGACTCCGCCGTCGGCCGGCGCGTCAGGTCAAGGACCCGGTAGCCCTCCTGGAACAGCGCCTGCACGACGGGGTCCTCCTCGAAGCCGAGGTCTTCGCCCATCAGCGCTCTTAGGTGACCGACCAGGTCCCGGGTCGTCGCGTCGATCACCGAGCGCTCGGGCATCGCGAGCCCCACGGCGAGTGCCGTCTCCACGGACTCGTCGACCCCGTCCATGAGGACCGGGAACTGCGCCGAGTCGGACGGTGTCGTGGCGCTCTGCGTACCCATGACCGCACCTCTTCTCCGGTGTCCACCGTTGTCGTTGCTGTCAACGTCCAGGAAACCGGCCCGCGTTGGCGCAGACCACCGGCGTCTGCGGGGCACTGCTGGGACACTTCTGGGACTCTCTCAGAGGAACGCGGCGCCCGCTACCTCCAACTCGGGCGCCTGGACCTCGCCGAGAGAGCCCTAACCGCCGCTCTCGGCCAGGACGTTCTCGCCTCGGGCCAGTCCTTCCGGCGCCGCGGCGCCGTCCTGACCGACCTCGCCTCCATCGGCGCCAAGCGCCAGGACCCGGACTATGTCCTCACCTACGGTCGCGAGGCACTGCGCCTCGCCCGGCAAACTTCCTCCGGCTACGTCGCCCGTAGACTCCAGAGGTTGCAAACCGAGCTCGGCCCTCTCGGCCGCGACGCTCGCGTGGTCGAACTGGGCGCCGAAATCGACGCACTGTGCACGACGTGACGTGAGGGGAAGGCATGTCGCAGTCCGAGGGCGCACGACTGTTCCGCGAGGCTTGGATCACCGGGGTACGCAAGCACTTCCCCGGCGAACCCAAGCCCGGCTACGTCACCCCCTGGGAGGAAACCCGGAGTGGGAACGGCAGGCCGCCGGCGCAGTCCACGACCAGGTGCGACAGTTCCTCGACCTCAGCGACCGCCACGCCTCCCGCCTCACTCGCGAACAGAAGAGCCGCTTCGTCGCCACCTGCTGGACCGCCCAGATGTACCGGCACTTCGAGGACCCAAAGCCCGGCTATGTCGCGGACTGGCCCGACCTGCCCGACTGGCAGAAGGAGACCGACGCCGACATCTTCGAGGTCATCGAGGACGCCGCGAATTAGCCGCAGACCCACTGGCGGGACGCCTTGACGCACGAGCATCTCGCCATCTGCGATGGATACAGGAAACCCGTCGTTGATGGCGAGGGCAGTCTCTGGGGCGACATGACGGAAGTCGACCAGGCAACGGTCAACAGACGTGCTTGGGAACAGCTCGAAAGCGAACAGCTGGGGCCCGGACCTCATGACCCACGCGGAACCTGCCCGCTGGCAAGTCCACCACGTGGCCTGTGACCCTGCCCTCGACGCCAATGCGTACACGATCGAAGTCCACCGATGCCGAACCTGGGCGGACCTCGTCTTGTGGACGGCCCATCTCATGGGCAAGGCGTGGCTCTCAGACACAGACTGGGGACCTGCTCGAAGCAGTGGACCAGTCCGCAGGCAACTGAGCGACCCACTCGATCGAGAGCCCCCACATCCGCGAAAGTCTGCCGAAGAGGGAACGGGGCGGACAACCAGCGACGATGCCAACCTCTTCGTGGTCGAGTGGCGCGGAGGCGCCGCCGAGCACCTTGCGGACTTCGACTAAGGGCCATGAGCCCAAGCGGACGTACTGTCGCTTGTGGGACGACAGTGGGACGGGACCACTGTCAGTCAGGACTATGCGGCCCACCACTCGGCGGGTATTGCGGGGAAAGGTCGTCCGCCTCGAGTGCGTCGAGCCCACACCAGACCCCGTGCGGGTTGGGTTGGCCACCTGCGAATTCATCTCCCCCGCAACCAATCCACGGTCTCGACAGGAACGGATTACGCCCGGACATGTCCCGACCACGGAGGCCCTCGGTGAAGGAAGCAGTGCATATCGGCAGAAGCCCATCGGCTGGGCCTGGCCTGCAGGAACTGGTCAGCCGGGTGGCACTGGGCGACGAGGAGGCGTTCTCGGGCGTCTATGACGCGGTCGCCGGTGGGGTGCTGGGAGTCGTGCGTGCCGTTGTACGGGATCAGGCGCAGTCGGAGGAGGTGGTCCAGGAGGTGCTGGTGGAGGTGTGGCGGACCGCCCCGCGCTATCGGCCCGAGCGTGGCACGGCCATGAACTGGATCCTCACGCTGGCACACCGCCGGGCCGTGGACCGGGTGCGATCGGTGGAGGCCGCGGCCGCCCGGGATCACAAGGCCGCACTGCTGGACCAGGTGCCCGAATACGACGACGTGGTCGAGCACGTCGAGGCTCGCCTGGAGCGGGAACAGGTGCGGCGCTGTTTGCGCACACTGACCGAGATCCAGCGCCAGGCCGTCACCCTGGCGTACTACAGGGGGCTGACCTACCGAGAGGTTGCGGAGGCGCTGGCGCTGCCGCTGGGCACCGTCAAGACCCGCCTGCGTGACGGACTCATCCGGCTGCGAGACTGCCTGGGGGTGACCGCGTGACGACCACCGATCTGCACCGGATGACGGGGGCCTACGCGTTGCATGCCGTGTCCGACGAAGAGAGCGCCGCGTTCGAGCGCCACCTCACGGGGTGTGAGGCGTGCGCGCAGGAGACGGCCGAACTGCGCGCGTCCGCCGCCCGCCTGGGACTCGCTGTCGCCAGGACGCCGACACCCGAGACGCGCGAGCAGGTGCTGCGGCGGATCCGCACCGTCAGGCAGGAGACACCGAGCGCGCCGGCCAAGGCCTCTCGTGGCCGGTACGGGCTGCGGGCCCGGGTGATGTCGCGGTGGGTGCTCGCGGCCTGCCTCGCTGCCGCCGCGGCGCTGGGCGGCACGGCCGTCTGGCAGCACCAGCAGGCGCAGGAGGCCCGCGATGAGGCGCGCCGTGCCGCGCAGGAGACGGACCGGATCGCCGCCGTGCTGACCGCACCGGATGCCAGGACGCGTGCCTCCGAACTCACCGGCGAGGCCACCGGAATCGTCGTGGTCTCCCCCAGCCGGGACCAGGCCGTCTTCGCCGTTTCCGGCATGACCGCTCCCCCGAGTGGCAAGGTCTACCAGCTGTGGTTCGACGACGACGGCACCATGCGGTCAGCCGGTGTCATGGATTCCGGCCGTAGCAACCAGACCGTCCTCATGCAGGGCGCCGTCGACGGGGCGTCGGGCATGGGCATCACAGTCGAACCCAGCGGAGGCTCGAAGCATCCCACCTCCGCTCCGATTGCCCTGATGAGCTTTCCCGGCTGAATTGCCCGGCCCTGCCCCCCCGGGGTCACAGGGAGCAGCTACTGATCGTCTTGCGCTCATCCCGATTCATCCTCGTACCCCGGGCCCACGCTTCACGCGCGTCGGGACGGGTCGGCTCCGTTGCCCGTCCCAGCGAACCCCGGCACGGCTTCGTGCGGCCACTCGAGAAGCAGGTGGCCCGGGCTCTCGCTCCCGGTCGCCTGGTCGGCACGGCCGGTGTGCTGGCGGGAGCTGGGCCCGATATGTCCTCGGCCACCCGTCTGCGCAGGTTCGGGATCATGCCCGTCGCGATGGGAAGGGCAGGTGGATGCCGCGTCCGTGGGATGCGCGGCGTGATGGGGCGCTGGGCTTCGAGCAACCAAGACCTCATGGCCGGCGCCTGCGCAGCTTATGGGCAGCGTCCCGCCATCTGACCGCCGGACGCAGGAAAGGCGACCTGCCGGACAGCTCGGTACGCTGCGGCCAGGTGTGCCGGGAAGCCTGGTCGGCGAAGACTGGCCCTGCCATCACGGAGTTCTCGATGCGCATCTTCCGCTCGCGCCGCCGCGCACAGCCTGAAGCCCAGGGCACGCACGCTCACCGCGTGGTCCTGCTGCACGGGTCTTTGGACGGTCGTAGCGCCGAAGCGACAGGTCGGCGCCTGGTCCGGCTGGCCGATGCCGGGCCGGAGGTTCTGGAAGTCGATCTCGCCGACGTGAAGTACCTCAGCCCGGACGGATGCGCGGCACTCTTCATGGCGCTCCGCGCCGCGAGAGCGCACGGTACGCGGCTGACCATCACGCATGCGGACGAACGAGCGCGATCCGTCATGCGGCAGATCGGCCTCTCCCGCGCCCTGTCGGCCGGAACGAGGGGCGACCGGTAGACCGTGGTACCGCGTCACGATCTCCTCACACAGAGGTATGTGTCCGATGAACGGACTTTCCTTCTCGGATAACGGTCTGATTTCGCCACCTGGCGCTTTTGCGATGCCCGCCGGATAAGTGATCCGCGTCACTAAAGATCTGGCAAAGGCCGTGGTAGAACGTCGCAACTCCGCAGGCGGCGTGCCCCCCTCGCTGCTGCGCGGAGCGCCGGCGTGCGCGCCGGCGACAGGCCAGGGCCGTGACGTTCCGAGTCCGCGGACACGTCATCCCAGGTCGCCGATCGGACAACGGCGTTCGCTCAAAGACCGCACTTCCTCCGGCGCAGGTTTCTGCGCCGGTCCCCGCGCCACCGAGGTAGCCATAGTGTCACTCGACTCCATCACCACGTCCGTCGACGAAGCAGTCAGCGGATTCTTCGAGCCCATAGCCACATGGCTCGGGGAAGTCGTCTTCTACACGGTCCCCGTAGGAGGGGCCGACCTTCCCTTGATCGTCGCCTGGCTCGTGGTCGCGGGTCTCGTCTTCACCGGCTGGTTCGGGTTCGTCCAGTTCCGCAAGTTCAGACTCGCCTTCGACGTGGTGCGCGGGAAGTACGACGAGAAGGGGTCGACCGGCGAGGTCAACCACTTCCAGGCCCTGACCGCGGCCGTCTCCGGCACCGTCGGCCTCGGCAACATCGCCGGTGTGGCCGTCGCCGTGTCCATCGGCGGTGCCGGTGCCACGTTCTGGATGATCCTGTGCGGCCTGCTCGGCATGGCCACCAAGTTCGTCGAGGTGACCCTTGGCGTGAAGTACCGCGAGGTGCACGCCGACGGCACCGTCTCCGGCGGTCCGATGCACTACCTGCCCAAGGGACTCGCAGAGCGCTTCGGCAGCGGCGGCGCCAAGTTCGGCAAGGTGCTCGCCGTCCTCGCCTCGATCATGGTCCTCTTCTTCGGCCTGTTCGGCGGCAACCTGTTCCAGACCAACCAGAGCTACGCGCAGGTCGCCTCGACCTTCGGCGGCGAGGACGGCTTCCTGTCCTCCTCCGCCGGCGCCGTCCTCTTCGGCCTGGTCGTCGCCGCGCTGGTCGGTCTCGTGCTGCTCGGCGGCATCCGCTCCATCGCCTCGGTCACCAGCAAGTTGGTGCCCGCGATGGCCGGCATCTACGTGGTGGCCTGCCTGGTCGTCATCCTGGTCAACGTCACCCACGTGCCGGACGCCTTCCAGACCATCGTGCAGGGCGCCTTCGAGGCCGACGGCGTCGCGGGCGGTGTGATCGGTGCCCTGATCATCGGTTTCCAGCGCGCCGCGTTCTCCAACGAAGCCGGTCTCGGCTCCGCACCGATCGCCCACTCCGCGGTCAAGACCAACCACCCCGCGAGCGAGGGTCTGGTCGCGCTGCTGGAGCCGTTCATCGACACGGTCGTCATCTGCACCATGACCGCGCTGACCATCGTCATCGCCAACCCGGCCAGCTGGGGCGAGGCCCGCGAGGGCGAGAGCATCGGCGGCGTCGTCATCACCTCCGACGCCTTCGAGACCGTGCTGCCCTGGTTCCCGGCCGTACTCACGGTCGCGGTGCTGCTGTTCGCCTTCTCCACGATCCTGACCTGGGGCTACTACGGCCTCAAGGCCTGGTCGTACCTGTTCGGCAAGAGCAAGACCAGCGAGACCGTCTTCAAGGTCGTCTGGAGCCTGTTCGTGGTCCTGGGCGCCCTGATGTCCCTCGACTCGCTGATCAGCCTCGCCGACTCCGCGCTCTTCATGCTGTCGGTCTTCAACATCATCGGCCTCTACCTCCTCGCCCCGGTCGTCAAGCGCGAGCTCAACTCCTTCCTGGAGTTCGTCCGCGCCCGCAAGGCCGGCGAGATCGCCGACGGCGACGATGACCAGGAGTCGGTGAAGACCACCGTCTGACCGCCCCCGCGGCCCGGCTCCTGAGCGGGCCCGTGCTCACCTCGCGCCTTGGTGACCACGGGCCCGCTCGTCATGCCCGAGAACGGTGTTTCCGCAGGTGAACGGGCCCCTGGCGAAACGGAATGACGCCGGTTAGGGTGTTAAGAACGCGTCAACACGCAGCCCGCAGGGGCTTGCGACCGGCGCGCGGTGTGCCGGGAAGTCTGGTCGGCGTCAGGGGCTCGTATGCCCAAAAGACGATCCCCGGAGGACTCCTTCATGGCTGCCGCGCCGCGCGAACGTTCCCCCTTTCTCGGCCTCCTGCCGCTGCCCGAGCGCACGGCCATCGCCCAGGCCCTGAGGACGGAGACCGTCGGCGGGCTGGTCCTGCTCGGGGCGGCCGTGGTGGCGCTGGTGTGGGCGAACACTCCATGGTCCGACGCCTACGAGCGCATCCGCGACTTCCACTTCGGCATACCGGCGCTCGGCTTGGACCTCTCCATCGGGCACTGGACCGCTGACGGCCTGCTCACGCTCTTCTTCCTCGTGGCCGGCATCGAGCTCAAGCGCGAACTGGTCGTGGGTGAGCTCCGCACTCCCGCCACCGCCGCCCTGCCGGTCATCGCCGCCTTTTCGGGCATGGCCGTCCCCGCCGCGTTCTACGCGATCACCGCGTCCGCGGGAGGTGGCAGCCTGGACGGCTGGGCCGTGCCCATGGCCACCGACATCGCCTTCGCGCTGGCCGTACTCGCGGTCCTCAGCACACACCTGCCCGCAGCGCTGCGCGCCTTCCTGCTCACCCTCGCCGTCGTCGACGACCTCGGCGGCATCCTCGTCATCGCCGTCTTCTTCACCAGCGACCTCAACTTCGCGGCACTCGGCGGCGCGTTCGCGGGCCTCGTCCTGTTCTACCTGCTCCAGCGCTTCCGCGTCCGCGGATGGTGGTGGTACGCCCCGCTCGGGCTCACGATCTGGGCGCTGATGTACAACGGCGGCGTCCACGCCACCGTCGCCGGCGTGGCCATGGGCCTCATCCTGCGCACCACCCGCGACAAGGGCGAGGACCGCTCTCCCGGCGAACGCACCTCCCACCTCCTGCACCCGGTCTCGGCAGGGGTCGCGGTCCCCCTCTTCGCGCTCTTCGCCGCCGGTGTCAGCGTCTCCGCCGCGTCACTGACCGACGTGTTCACCAAGCCCGAACCGCTCGGCGTGGTACTCGGACTCGTGCTCGGCAAGACGGTCGGGATATTCGCCGGAACCTACCTGGCCGCCCGCTTCACCCGCGCCCGGCTCAACCCGGAACTGGCCTGGGCCGACGTCTTCGCCCTCTCGGCACTGGCCGGGATCGGCTTCACCGTCGCCCTGCTGATCGGCGAACTCGCCTTCCCCGACCCGGCGGCCGCCGGACCCGTGAAGGCCGCGGTCCTCATCGGCTCGCTGACCGCGGCAGCGCTGGCGGCCATGCTCGTCAAGCGCCGCAACGGCGTCTACCGGCGCCTGTACGAGGAGGAGAACCGCGACGACGACCACGACGGCATCCCCGACATCTACCAAGTCGACGCCACCACCCAACGCTGACCGGAGAGGAGATAAGCGTGGAACCTTCACTCGCCACAGCGCTGGCCATCGCCGCCGTCCTGGTCATCAAGACCGCGGTGCTGGAGCGGCGGGACCCCGGCAGCGCCCGGCGGGAGTGGGCCTTTGTCACCGACGGGGTCGCACTGGGCGGCGGTGCGCTGACCGCTGTTGCCGTAGGCGCCTTGGGCTGGAGGTACGGAGAGTACGGGGCAGTGGCGTGGGCCCTGCTCGCCGGACTCCTGGTCGCCCAATTGATGGGCCGGCGTTCCACGCGCTGACGTACCGCGTGTGTTCCCTGCACGCCGCAGCGCGGGGGCGCGGCCCGGTGGCGCCGAGCCTCAGGCTGCGTGGCCCATGTGGCCCCGGTCCCGGTTCTCTGTCCGGTCAAGGCCGGACGGACCGGGTTCATCGGGGAAGAGACGGTACAGGGACCGCACGATCAGGCGAGTCATCCGCCATGCGGCGAGCAGTGCCAGGACGGGCACGACCATACGCAGCAGTCCGGTGGCGAGTCCGGGGGACGTGAACACGACCAGGACGAGAGTCCCGCCGACACTCAGGGACCAGGCCAGAACTGTCAGCGAGGAGATGGCGAGCGTCACCGGGACACCACCCATTCCCCACCCGCTAAGGTCCAGATCCGCGTCGAAGCCCTGGGTGTTCGTGAAGCCCACGGCGACCAGGACCCAGAAGCACACCACCACGACGAGGGCGGCCGTCAGCACGATCGTCGGCAGGCCGGTGGCGACCGCCAGAAACATCCGCATGGCTTGTCCCCCTCCTTTGCCCGCGGCGCTAGTCAGCCGTGTTCGGTAGCGCATCGCGGGCTCCGGTGCCGGACACCTGCCGGTGTCCGGCACCGGAATCCCCCGTAGTGCTCCCCACGAGCCATGGTGCACGGCGCTCACCCGGCTTCGCATTGCCGGATTCCGGCAGCGTTCACTAGGGTCTGCATGCCGGTGAGCCGCTAAGAAACCGTCATCGGCACGTTAAGAACCCCGGGAGTGACGTGACGGAGCGGGAGATTCCAGAGCACTATCTGGAGGGCTATGCCCAGATCCTGGCCGACGTCTCGGCCACCGGCCGGCGCCTCACTCGGGAGGAACTGGCCTCCCGCAGGACGCTCGGTGAACAGGCCGCAGACGCCGGCCACGGCCTGCGCGCCCTCATCAGCGCCCACCTGACCGCCGCCCGCGCGGCATGGCCGACCGCTCCCGGCACGACCGACAGCGCTCTGGCGGCAACGCAGCAGGTCATAGACGCCTTCTCCGAGGGCTACGAACGCGCCCAACGCCACGCCGTGCGCCAAGAGGAGGTCGCCCGCCGGGAGTTCATCGACGACCTCCTCTACGGCCGCAGCGACCTGGGTCGCCTCGCCGAACGCGCCGAGCGATTCGGCCTGCGCCTCTCACACGCCCACGCCGTGGCCGTCGCCCAAGGGCCGACCGCCTACGACGACGGCGACAAGATTCCCCAGCAGGTGGAACGTGCCCTCATCTCCCGTTTCGGCGACCGCAACATCCTGCTCACCACCAAGGACGGCCGCCTGCTGTGCATCGCCCCCGGCCACCAGGACGAGGTCCTCGCATATTTCGCCAAGCAGGCCCACGCGACCACAGAAGGCGGCCGGGTCGCCATCGGCCGCGCGCAGCCCGGCCCCGGCGGAGTCGTCCAGTCGTACGAAGAGGCGCTCAACGCCTTGGAATTGGGCGAACGCCTGGGCCTGGAGGACTCGGTCCTTCGTGCCTCCGACCTGCTTGTCTACCCCGTCCTGACCCGCGATCGGCAAGCCATGGCGGATCTCGTGGTGAGCAGCCTCGGCCCGCTCACCACGGCTCGCGGGGGCGCCGAGCCTCTCCTCGACACTCTCACCGCCTACTTCGACTCCGGCTGCGTCGCCGCTGAGGCCGCCCGCCGCCTCTCGCTCAGCGTGCGCGCCCTGACCTACCGACTGGAGCGCATCCACAAACTCACCGGCGCCGATCCCGCTGATCCGGCCCATCGATACATGCTCCAGACCGCGGTGATCGGTGCCCGGCTGCTGGACTGGCCGCACAAGGAACTCTGACACCGGCGGTGCCGCCCGTTGCAGGTGTCAGAAGGAGTACGCAAGCTCGGCAGCAACGGGCACAATGCGGGGCGTGCTGCATGTACGAGTGATCAGCCCCGCCCACCGGACGGCAAAGGTGCACCAGATCGCCCTGGAGTGTCCGGGCGCCGCCAATGTCGTGAAGTTCCTCGGCGCTGCCTCATCGCCTGAGGGCGACGTGGTCGAGTTCAGTCTCACCAGGGAAGCCGCCAACGCGGTGCTCGACCAGTTGCAAGAACTCGGACTAAGGGACAGCGGCTCGATCACCGTCGAGCAGATCGACCTCTCCATCTCGGCAGCGGCAGAGAAAGCCGAGGAGGCCGCCCCAGGCGATCCCCAGGACGCCGTAGTCTGGGATGAGTTGGCTGCCCGTGTCACCGCGGATACTCGGTTGAGCTGGTCCTACCTCGCGTTTCTGGCACTGGCCACACAAATTGCCGGCATCGGTGTGCTGTTGGACCAACCGATTCTGATCGTTGGCGCGATGGTGCTCGGTCCGGAGTTCGGCCCGGTGGCCGCTTTGTGCTTCGGCATATTGCGGCGCCGACCCTCTCTGATGGGCGCCGCTGTGCGCGCGCTGGCGGTCGGCTTCGCGGTCGCGATCGCTGTGACTGCAGCGTGCGCCGGCGTGAGCCGCCTCCTTGGTTGGATCACGCCGGCGATGCTGGACAACAGGCCGATGACGGAGTTCATCGCGCATCCCGACCGCTGGTCCTTCATCGTGGCGCTCCTGGCAGGCATCGCCGGGATCCTGTCGTTGACCGCGGGCAAGTCCTCCGCGCTGGTCGGAGTCTTCATCTCCGTCACGACCGTACCGGCGGCGGGCAACATCGCCGTTGCGATCCCCTTGGCGCACTGGGGAGAGGTAGGTGCGTCACTCAACCAGCTCGGCGTGAACCTCGCAGGCATGATCATCGCCGGTATCCTCACGCTGCTCGTTCAACGGCTGCTCTGGGCGCGTTTCGGCCTGCGCATCGCGTCCGCCCCCGGAAGGCAGTCCGCGTCGAGCCCCTGACTCCGAGCCCCGGCAGTCGTCGAGGAGCAGCACCCCACCACGGGCACCCGCGTACGACTTTTGCATCCCTCGGACTTGTATCGGTCCCGCTTCCAGGCCGCCTCCAGCGGGCGGCGCCAGTTGCGCCGATGTCCGCGTTTCGTGAGGAGCGCAGCCCGATATGCGCGGCTTCCTTCGTAGGGTGTGAGCCGTGACCACCGACCCGGATCAAGGGAAGTTCACGGCCCGGCCGCCCCGGTTCCGGGCGGCTACGCGCCGGTGACCATCCCGCCCCCGGCCTGGGCAGCCGCCGACCCGTACGCCACCGCTCTGCGCGCCGGCCGTGGCCCGCTGTTCCTGCGTCGCGCCGACGGCTGGCTGCTGCCGCTCGACGTCGAACGCTGGTGCGCACACGCCGACCCGGTCGATCTGGACGTACTGGACCGGTGCGAGGGTGCCGTGCTCGATGTCGGCTGCGGCCCCGGGCGCCTGGTCGCGGCACTCGCGGCCCGTGGCCGGACCGCCCTCGGCATCGACGTCAGCGAGGCCGCCGTCCACCACGCCGTACGGCTGGGGGGTGAGGCGCTGCGGCGCTCCGTCTTCGACCCCCTGCCTGGCGAGGGACGATGGGACAGCGTCCTGCTCATGGACGGCAGCATCGGCATCGGCGGCGATCCACGCGCCCTGCTGGACCGGGTGGCCGGGCTCCTCTCCCCCGGCGGCCTGTTGATCGCCGAGACCGCGCCGGTGGACGTCGACGAGCGCGTCGAGGTGCAGGTCGTCGACGTCGTAGACAGTCCCGAGTCCGACGGCGCGTTCCTCTGGGCACGGCTCGGCACCCCGGCCCTGCTGCGGCACGCCCGCCGCACACGGTGGGCTGCCGTCGGTCACTGGACGGCCGGCGGCCGCTGCTTCCTCGCCCTGCGCAGCCGCAGCGCCAGCAGCAGCGCCGAGCCGGCGAAGAGCACCGCGGTGATCAGCAGCCATCGGGCGAGGAAGCCGTCCGAAGACAGTCCGGTTCCCAACTGGTAGCGCCCCTCCACCTTTCCGCTGATCAGCGGGAACCACACGAGCAGGAGCAGCCCGGACAACGCCGCCGGGACACGGACGTACATCACCCACTCCCGGTGGCCTGCCGCGTCGAGCCCTCGTATGACGGCCCGGTCGGCCATCGCGTACAGCGGCAGCAGGACGAGGTCGTGCAGCAGCGCCGCTCCCACGAACCACACCGTCACGCCGAACCAGTCGTCGGCGAGGAGGCGAACGCCCGCATAACCGGCGAGGGCGAACGAGGCGGCGAGCAGCACGAGTTGGAAGGGACTGCCGACGGGGATCCGCGGTAGGCGCATCAGAGGTCTCCGAACGCCTTGGTCGGCAGCAACGGGATCAGGGTGATGCCGGGGAGGACGTGGACGCCTAGTTGAGTCGGTGCAGCCAGGCCGGGCCTGTGGGCCAGGGGAGGAGGGGAAAGCCCAGGATCCCCTTGTCGAGAGTCTGGTTATTCATGCGCGAGGTTCGGGTTGTGGACGGCGCAGGACACCAGCCCGGTCACGAACAGCACCGCGATCTTGCCAGCAGGACGACGCCGAGCGCCGGGGTCGGCCACAGGCCGCGCAGGGGGTGCGCCAGAGGCCCGGCGAGGACGGTGACCGCGTCATGGCTCTACCGTAGATCCAGCACACCCCGCAAACGGGCCCGCGACCCACGTCGACACGCTGACATCCGGCCCGGACGGCCGTATCTGGCAGATCTCCCGGCCTAGCGTTCGGATGTGACCCGCCCCTTCCGACGCGATCTGTACGCCGCCCTGGCCGCCGCTCTCCTCGTCACGGCGGCTGTCCTGGTCGGACGGCACATCCAGCACTCCCGCCACACTCTGTTCGTCAAGTGGCCACCACTGCTTGCCACTTGGGACCCGCACATCGGCCCCGGCACCCCAGCAGCCCTGGTCGTGGGGGCAGCCGGTGTCGTGTACGGCCCCGTCCTCGCCGCACGGCTGCCCTGGCGCGCCCTGCTCGCGACGGCCTGGGCGACGGCAACGGCCTGGATCGCCTCTCTCGCCCTGATCGACGGCTGGCAGCGCGGCATCGCGGGCCGTCTTACCGCCCGACACGAATACCTCCAGGTCATCGACCGCTTCGACGACATCCCGGCCACCATTCGGGACTTCACCGACCACATCCTCGTGGGAGCACCGGACAACTGGCCCGCCCACGTCGCCGGGCACCCTCCGGCAGCGCCCCTCACGTTCGTGCTCCTCGACCGGATGGGCCTGCGGGGCGGGGGGTGGGCCGGGGTTTGGTGCGTCGTGGTCGGCGCGACGGCATGTGTGGCCGTGCTGATCGCGGTACGGGCGCTGGTCGGTGAGAGCCTCGCGCGACGAGCGGCGCCCTTCCTGGTCCTGGCTCCGGCCGCGGTGTGGATGGGCGCCTCGGCTGACGCGTATTTCGCGGCGGTCGGGGCGTGGGCCGTGGCGCTGCTGGCGCTCGCGGTCAGCGGACGGTCGTCGTGGTGGGCGGCAGCAGCCGGCCTACTGTTCGGGCTCACCTGCTACCTCTCGTACGGCCTCGCGCTCCTCGCGGTGATCGGCGCGGCGGTCCTGCTGCTGGGCCGACATCGTCTGCGAGAACGGCCCGTGCTGCTCGCGGCGCTGATCGCCGGTCTGGCCGTGGTGCCTGTGGCCTTCACCCTCGCCGGGTTCGACTGGTGGGAGGCGTACCACCTCCTGGTCAGGCGCTACTACCAGGGCGTGGGGGGCATCCGCCCCTACGGCTACTGGGTGTGGGCGAACCTCGCCTGCGCCGTCCTGATCATGGGTCTGGCGACGGCAGCGGGGTTGCGGCGGACGGGTGCCGTGCTGGTTCGGCATCGCACCGAACCGCCCGGCCATGTCGCCCTCGCCATTCTCGTGTCCGCGGCCCTCTTGGCCCTCCTGGTGGCCGACCTCTCCGGCATGAGCAAGGCCGAGACCGAACGCATCTGGCTCCCCTTCGCGGTGTGGCTTCTGCCTGCCTGCGCGTTCCTCACCCGACCCCGCGTCTGGCTCACCGCCCAGGCCGTACTCACCCTCCTCCTCAACCATCTGCTGCTCACCGGGTGGTGACGCCGGGTGGTAGCGAGGAAGGTGGAGTTCATGACGATCGACGTGACGGCAGAGCGGGTCGTCCCACTGCCGCGCGAGCGGGTGGCCGCATACGCCATGGACTGGCGGTACGACGCCGAGTGGACCCAGGGAATCCGCATGGCCGAGCTGACAAGAGAGGCGGACGGCGGGGGTTTCGGCGCTGGGGCCGAGGTCACCCGAACGGCGCACTTTCTGGGTCGACGCATCGACTATGTGCTGCGGGTCGCCGCGTACGATCCGCCCGGCTTGCTGGACATGGTCTCGGTGGCGGGCCCGATGCCGATGCACGTCACGTACAGCTTCGAGCCCCGCCCTGACGGCACCCTGGCCCGCATCCGTGTCCGAGGCGGAGAGGGCGGCTTCTACCGGCTCGCCGCCCCGCTGCTCGCACGCCAGGTGCGGGGCAACCTCGTCAAGGACCTCCGGGATCTGGAAGCACGCCTCATGGAGCAAGGGGAAGTAGAACAGGGGTGAGACGTGGCATACGACGAAGGACTTGCCGAGCGGATCCGGGAACGGCTGAGCTCGGACCCGGAGATCAGCGAGAAGCGCATGTTCGGAGGGCTGGCCTTCTTGTACCGCGGCAACATGGCCGTGGGCGTCACGGGCAACGACCTCATGGTCAGAGTCGGCCCGGAGGCGACGGACGCGGCACTGGCACGACCGGGGGCGCGGATCTTCGACATGACCGGTCGTCCGATGCGCGGCTGGGTCGTTGTGGACGGCTCCGCGGTAGCGGAGGACGAGGCGCTCGGCGCCTGGGTGGAGGAGGGATGCACCTTCGCGGCGAGCCTGCCGCCCAAGTGAAGCCGCAGCGTGCATGTAGGACATGTGAGGCCGCCGCGCCACACCGGTAACGATGCCCAATGGCGTTCGTTGTTGACCACGCAGAGTCCCTGACCAGCGGGCCGGGGCGCGGTGTGCACGGCGACCATTCCCTCTCCGTCATCTCCAGGGGGCCTGCCGGCCGACCGCGCAGGCAGCAAGTTCAAGCAGCGGTTGGCAGCGATCCTGAACAACCAGCCGAAGGAAGCGCCCCCCTGAAACGCCGACGGCCACGGCCAGGCTCCGATGGGGCCGTCCTGTGCGACGTCCTGGAACCAGTGGCAGGTCCCGGGCAGGCTCCTGGCCAGCCGGATCAGCACAGGAACGTGGCCTGCACGAGCATGGCGAAGGCGTCCTCGTCTCCTTCGCGGTGCGGACGAGCGGCAGGACATCGGCCGTATCGTCCCGCCCGCCGGCCTCCGGCGGTGCGCCCCGTGTTTCGGACTGGCGCCACCTCGTAACTCCTCCCGGTCTTTCGCGGGTTGGACATTGCCAAGCCGTCCCTGTTACGGAGCAGGGTTCCGCACGGCGGCTGCAGAAATTGACAACTTTCCTTTCATCCGTAGCAGCAGCGGGCCCGGATTGGTCGGAGAAGGCAATTCATTCGATCGTGGGTACGGCCAATCCACCCGGGCTCCGGGACCGGATTCCCCACGTGACCGAGAGCGAGAAGGAACGCCGGACAAGGCCTGGCCTGTCAGCGCTGGGCGCCCTCAGCGGTGTGCTGGCGGGTTTCGCGGCGCTTGCGTCGGCCGAGGCTTTGGCCGGGGCATTGCGCCCGCAGTCAGGTCCCGTCGTCGCGGTCGGCGGTGCGGCGATCGACCGGACGCCCGCCGCCGTGAAGGACTGGGCGATCCGCAATTTCGGGACGGACGACAAGCTCGTTCTCCAGCTCGGAATTCTCGCGGTGCTGACTGCTTTCGCACTGCTGCTGGGAGTTGCCGCTTTGTGGTTCCGGCGGACCGCGGCGTCGGGTGTGCTGCTGTTCGGTGCGGTCGGCGCCCTCGCGGCGACGAGCAGGCCCGACTCGACGGGTGTGCTGGATGCTCTGCCCTCCCTGGCGGGCGCCGTGGCCGGGGCCGCACTGCTGTACATCCTCGCGGGCCGCCTCCCCTCCCGACGCCCGGCCACGACCGCGAAGGGTGCGACGCCTTCCGGTGTTCAGTGGGACCGGCGCGGGTTCGTCGTCATGGCGGCTGCTGCCGCTGCTGCGTCGGCCGGGGCCGGGGCGCTGGGCCGGTCTCTGAGCGGCTCCAACCGCCGGGACGCGGTGGCCTCCCGCCAAAACATCGTGCTGCCCCCTCCCGCCTCCGCGGCCGAACCGATACCCCGGGGCGCCCAGCTGCGGATCCGCGAGGTCAGCTCCTTCACCACGCCGAACAGCTCCTTCTACCGGGTCGACACCGCGCTGGTCGTGCCGAAGGTGGACGCCACCACCTGGCGGCTGCGCATCCACGGCAAGGGCGTCTCCCGGCCACTCGTGTTGTCGTTCGACGACCTGTTGCGGCGTGAGCTGGTCGAGCGGGACATCACGCTCACGTGCGTGTCGAACGAGGTCGGTGGCCCGTACGTGGGCAACGCCCGCTGGATCGGCGTGCGACTGGCCGAGTTGCTGTCCGAGTGCGGGGTACGGCCCCCGTCGAAGGGCGGCCCGGCCGACCAGCTTGTGGCCCGCTCGGTGGACGGCATGACCATCGGCAGCCCCGTCGAGGACGTCATGGACGGCCGCGACGCACTCCTCGCCCTGGGCATGAACGGTGAGCCGCTGCCCTTCGCTCACGGCTTCCCCGTCCGCATGGTCGTACCCGGCCTTTACGGCTTCGTCTCCGCCTGCAAGTGGATCGAGGACCTCGAGCTCACCACGTTCGACGCCTACGACCCCTACTGGGTCAAGCGCGACTGGGCCCGCAAGGCACCCATCAAGACCCAGGCACGCATCGACACCCCCAAGCCCTTCGCACGTCCCCGCACCGGGACGGTGATGGTCGCCGGTGTCGCCTGGGCCCAGCACCGCGGCATCGACAAGGTCGAGGTCCGCGTCGACGACGGCCCCTGGCAGGAGGCCCGGCTCGCCGCCGAGGACTCTCGCGACACCTGGCGCCAGTGGTCCTTCCCCTGGCAGGCCGCCAAAGGCAGCCACACCCTCACCGTGCGCGCCACCGACCGCACCGGCCGTGTGCAGACCGAGAAGCGCACCCGCACCATCCCCGACGGCGCCAGCGGATGGCACTCCGTGGCCGTGACCGTCGAATGACCCCTCAAGCCACCTTTCCCCATCCCCGTACCGATGCGGCTCCGGCTGCACGACTCAACAGGAGAGACACCATGAACACCCGTATCCGCCGTACCGCCGTCACCCTGGCCGCCGTGGCCGTCGTGCCCCTGGCTCTGAGCGCCTGCTCCGACAGCGGCAGCGACTCAGCCAAGTCCGACTCCTCGCCGAAGGCGTCCGCCTCCGCCTCCGAAGACGGCATGACCGGTTCCGGCAGCAACTCCTCGGCGGACGAGCCCTTCGGAACGGCCTGCTCCTCGGTGCCCGCAAACGGTGCCGGCTCCTTCGACGGCATGGCCAAGGACCCCGTCGCCACCGCCGCCTCCAACAACCCCGCACTGTCCACCCTCGTGACCGCGGTCAAGAAGGCCGGCCTCGTCGACACCCTCAACAACGCTCAGAACATCACCGTGTTCGCGCCGACCAACGATGCCTTCGCCAAGATTCCCAAGGCCACCCTGGACAAGGTGCTCAATGACAAGGCCCAGCTGACGAAGATCCTCACCTACCACGTCGTCGGCCAGAAGCTCACGCCCGCCGACCTGGAGAACGGCTCCTACGACACCCTGGAGAAGTCCAAGCTCACCACCGCCGGCTCCGACGAGTCCTACACCGTCAACGACTCCGCCAAGGTCGTCTGCGGCAACGTCAAGACCGCCAACGCCAACGTCTACATCATCGACACCGTCCTCATGCCCGCCAGTTGACGAGCACTCAGGGCCCGGGCATCGCACACGCGGTGGCCGGGCCCTTTCAGGTTTCCCCGCGTCACGGACCGGCCGACAGGAGTGCATCCGCGCTCCGCCCCAATGAATCACCTGGGGGGTTCTTCGCGGGCCATTCGGGTGGCGCAGGCGACCACTGCCCATCCGCCGCGCATCCAGTGCCGGATTCCCCTCAGAGCCCTCGGTGATTCGGTCCGGGGTACGAGGAAAGAAGGGAACGAAGATGCGCAAAAGCGCAGTTGTGACTGCCGCTGCCATCCTCGCCGCGTCGAGCGCCGCCCCCGTCGCAGCCGCTGAGGCCCCAGCCTCCGCCAGGCACGGTGAGCTGACGTCGGTCGGTCTGACCGCAGATCAGCGTCTCGTCGCTTTCGAGGTGGACGAGCCCGGCGATGTCTGGTCGCTTGGCAAGGTCTCCGGACTGGCCGGAGACGGACGACTCGTGGGAATCGACTTCCGCGTGCAGAACGGGAAACTGTACGGCGTCGGGAACCGGGGCGGCGTCTACACCCTCAACAGGTACGCGAAAGCCAAGAAGGTCTCCCAGCTGACCGTCGCGCTGTCCGGCACCTCGTTCGGCGTGGACTTCAACCCGGCCGCCAACCGGCTCCGCGTCATCTCCGACACCGGGCAGAACCTGCGGCACAACATCGACGACCCCGCCGCCCCGCGCACCACCACCGTCGACGGCACCCTCACCAACCCCACCACCCCGCCCTCCACCGCCAGAGGCGTCACCGGCGCCGCCTACTCCAACAATGACCTCAACGACGCGACCGCGACAACCCTGTTCGACCTCGACACGATGGCCGACAGGGTCTCCCTGCAGTCCCCCGCCAACGCCGGAACCCTCGCCCCCACCGGAAGCCTCGGCGTCAACGCCGCCCTGAACGTCGGCTTCGACATCTACTACGACCGCGCAAGCGGCGGAAACCACGGATTCGCCGCCGTCGGCACGGCCGGTGCCTACCGCCTCTACGGGGTGAACCTGCTGACCGGCAAGGCCACCGACAAGGGCGCCTTCCCCAAGAAGTACCAAGTCACCGACCTGGCCCTCCCGCTCGACCAGAGGTAGCCACGTATCACTGGCATGGCCGGGTGGTCGGCAGGGCGCTGCTCTGCGGGCCCCCGGCGTTGTCCGTGAAGCGGCGCCGGATCGCAGATGTGAGGTTCCGATGGTGTTTGTTCCAGGGCACGGGGCTGCCGTACAGGCGACCGGCTCGGATGATGGTGATCTCGGGGTACGTCAGCCGCAGACGGGGGACGACCCCCTCGGCCGAGGCACGATCCCGCATTTCGGCGGTGGTGACCTGGACCATCAGCAGCCGGCCCCGAGTGTCGACGACGAGATGCCGTTCGCGGCCGTTGATCTCTTTGCCTGGGTGATCATCGCGGGGGTTCTGCCCGACGGTCGATGCCACTTTGACTGACTCGGCGTTGGTGACTGCTGCCGCAGCCATCGGCCCCTTGTCCCCCAGGGACACGGAGGTGCGCCGGGCGCCGGGCGGTCAGAGTACGGGGAAGTCCGTTGTTCCATAGGAGCCTTCGGGCAGTGGATCCGGCGTACCGTCCGGGTCGAGCAAGTGGGCGACGACAGCCGAGGCCGTGTGGTGCCACAGGCGGGCGCGGCGCAGCATTGCGTGGTCGCCGCCCCCGACGACGGCCAGCCCCGCGCGTACTGCCGTGACCCGCGCTCGGCGCAGGTAGTCGGCCGTCTCGGCCAGTGAGGTGACACGATCCCGGTCGCCGTGCAACGCCACCAATTGCCGCCCCTTCAATTGCTCCACCGGCTCGCCGACAGGCCACCACGGCGCGAGGCCCACCACGCCCCGCACGTGTGGATGGCGGGCTGCGTGCAGCGCGGCGCGGCCTCCCATGGAGTGGCCCAGCAGCACCACGGGAACGGAGCCCGCGAGCTCGGTCAGTTCCCGCAGCGCCAGAAGGGTGTCCCGTACCGGGTCGGCAGCGTCGCCGTTCCAGCCCCGCAGCCGGTCGCGGACCCGGGCGACCAGGACGTCCTGCCCCCGGAGCACGGCGGAGACCGACCGCGCGACGGGGACCATGCGGAGCGCTGCCGGCTGCCAGGGCCGGGCGGGGCTGTAGCTCACCTCGCGGCCGCCCGGCAGCACAAGTACGGCTGCCCTGGGCCGGGGCGGGCACGACACGGGGAGCAGCACGCTCGCGTGCGGCTGGGCCGTGATCACGTCCTTCTCGCACGGTTCCGTCATGTCAGGACCGTCACCTCTGCTTCGGTGGGCGGGGGAAGAAGCCGCTGGTGCGCGCCGCGTACTCGGCGTAGCCGGGCCGCTCGGCCATGTGCCGTTCCAGCAGCCGCTTTCCGCTGCCCCGGGTCAGCAGCAGGCTCATCACCACCGGGGACACGAAGGACACCGCGGCCGCCGCCGGGGAGTCGCACGCCAGGAGGAACAGGCCCCACCAGACGCAGAAGTCCCCGAAGTAGTTGGGGTGCCGGGTCCAGGCCCATAGCCCGCGGTCCATGATCCTGCCTCGGTGGGCGGGATCGGCCCTGAACCGGGCGAGCTGGGCGTCCCCGACCGCCTCGAAGCCGAGGCCGACCGCCCACAGCGCCACACCGGCCCAGTCGAGGACCGACGGCGACCCGGAAACGTACTGCGCAGCCTGGACAGGCAGGGACACCAGCCAGACCAGGATGCCCTGCAACAGATAGACCATCCGCAGGGCGTGGGCGTTCCTATTGCCGGGCGCCTTGGCCAGCATGGCCTCATAGCGCGGGTCCTCGCCGTGCCCCCGGCCCCGGCGGGCAATGTGCACGGCGAGACGCAGCCCCCACACGGCCGTCAGGACGGTCACCAGCAGCCGTCGTACGGGGTCCCCCTCCCCGGCGGAGGCAGCGAAGGTCACCACGGCCACGGCGGTGAAGCCAATCCCCCAGGCCACGTCGACGATACGGTGCACACCCGCGCGCACCGCGCTGGCGAAGGTCACCAGCATGACCGCAAGAGCAGCGGCGGCGGCCCAGGCGAGGTTGAGCGCGAACGCGTTCCAGGGGAAGCCGTTCACAGTCCCTCATACCACTGGTGCGTGGTTGGCGGCATGCCGCTGACGCCCCCGGGTCCGGGCCGTACGCTCAGGATCTGGTCGACTCCCATCCGGCCCTCCTCGAACGCCAGCGCCCCGCCGGCCAGGTACAGCCGCCACACCCGGGCGGTCTCCTCGCCGACCAGCGCGGCGAACGACTCCCAGCGCTCTTCCAGGGTGCGGTACCAGGCGCCGACGGTGCGGACGTAGTGCTCGCGCAGCGACTCGGTGTGCCGAACCTCCAAGCCCGCACTCTCCAACAGGCCGACCGTCTCGCCCAGCGGCCGCATGTGCATGTCGGGCGCGATGTACGCCTCGATGAACGGCCCGCCGCCGGGCGCGTCACGGCCACGCGACATCTGCTGCACCAGTACCCGCCCGCCCGGCTTGACGAGCCGGTGCAGGGCGCCGGCGAAAGCCGGGTACTCGGCGTCGCCGACGTGCTCGCCCATCTCGATCGTGGCGACAGCGTCGTACCCGCCGCCCTCGATGTCCCGGTAGTCGCGGCACTCCACCTCCACCAGATCGGTCAGACCGCGCGTCCGCACCCGCTCGCGCACGTACGCCGCCTGTTCCCGGGCCAGCGTGATCGCCGTGACCCGGACCCGGTGCCGTTCGGCCGCGTGCAGGGTGAGCGAGCCCCACCCGCAGCCGATGTCCAGCAGCCGGGCCCCCGGCATGAGAGCGAGCTTGCGGCAGACCAGCTCGAGTTTGGCCCGCTGGGCGTCGGCGGGCCCGAATCTGGGGTCCTCGCTCGCCCAGTAGCCGCAGGAGTAGGCCATCGTGTCGTCGAGGAGCAAGCGGTAGAAGTCGTTGGACAGGTCGTAGTGGTGGCTGATCGCCGCCCGGTCGCGAGCCTTGCTGTGCAGGCCGCCGCGCAGCCGGGCCTGGGACGCGGGGGCGGGCGGGGGCGGCCCCATCGCGCCGAGCCGAACGGCTGTGGCGAGAGCGCGGGCGCGGTCTGCGGGCGTGAACCGGGGCGGGCGCCGGGCCCGGTCCCGCTGGGCGGTCCACACCGTCCGCAGCCCCTGGGCCAGGTCGCCGTCGACATCGATTTCGCCGGTGACGTATGCCTGCGCCAGGCCCAACTCCCCGGGCTGCCACAGCAGTCGGCGCAGGGCGTGCCGGGAGCGAAGGACGACGACGGGCACGTCGGCCGGGCCGGTCTCGCTGCCGTCCCAGGCGCGCAGGCGCACCGGCAGGGGGCCGCCGAGGACGCCCTGGACCAGGGCCGCGAGCTGGTGTGCGGCGCCCCGCCGGACTGTGGTGGGTGCGGTACTCATCGGGCGGGGTTCTCCTTGGTGAACAGGTACTGCTGGACGTCGAGATAGCCGGAGCGGAACCCTGCTTCGGAGTAGGCCAGGTAGAAGGTCCACAGCCGGCGGAACGTCGCGTCGAAGCCGAGCGCCTCGGCCTCGTCGGCGCGTTCGGTGAAGCGCTCCCGCCACAGCCGCAGTGTCTCGGCGTAGTGCGCGCCGAAGCCGTCACGCCGGGCGGGTCGAAGCCGCGTGTGGTCGCGGACCGTCTCCTCGATCGCCCGGGTGGACGGGATGAACCCGCCGGGGAAGACGTACTTGTGGATCCAGGTGAACGTGGAACGGGTGGCGAGCATCCGGTCGTGCGGCATCGTGATGGCCTGAAGCGCCACCCGGCCGCCCGGCGCCAGCCGCGCGTCCAGGGCGCGGAAGTAGACCGGCCAGAACTCCGCGCCGACCGCCTCGATCATCTCCACGCTGACGACGGCGTCGTACTCCCCGCGTGCCTCGCGGTAGTCGCACAACTCGACCGTGACCCGCTCCTGAAGGCCTGCCGCGCGCACCCGCTCAAGGGCCAGCGCCCGCTGTTCCTGCGACAGGGTCAGTGACGTGACGCGGGCACCGCGGGCGGCGGCGCGCAGGGCCAGTTCGCCCCAGCCGGTGCCGATCTCCAGCAGCCGGGTGCCCTCGCCGACGTCAGCCAGGTCGAGCAACCGGTCGATCTTGCGGTGCTGGGCGGCTGCCAACAGGTCCCAACTCGCCGGGAAACCGCGGAAGAGAGCCGAGGAGTAGGAGAGGGTGTCATCGAGGAACAGGGCGAACAGGTCGTTGGACAGATCGTAGTGACGGCTGATGTTGGCCCGCGAGCCGTCCGGTGTGTTGCGCTCGTGGTGCGGGTGCCGCAGCGCCCACAGGCCGCGCAGCCGTTGCAGCGGGACCGGGACCAGTTCCGCGGCGTTCGCGGCGAGCACCGTGAGGACGGCGACCAGGTCGGGCGCGTCCCACTCCCCGGCCATGTAGGACTCGCCGAACCCCACCAGACCGCCGGTGCCGACGCGGGCGTGGAAGGCGGCAGGGTCGCGTACCTCCAGCAGCGGCCCGCCCAGCCCGACGGTGTCCGCGCCCGCGAACCGGGCCCGCACCGGCAGCGCGCGCAGGGCTCGCCGGACGACGGCCTCGGTCATGGTCCTGCGGGGCCATGATGCCCGCGGAGCCGCGGCTATGTCCGGCCAGCGGGCGGGAGACACTGCGGCGGGGGTGCGCCCGTCGGGTGTGGTGTGCTGCTCTGCTGTTCTCACGTCACGTTCTCCGGGGTGCGGTGGTCGTCGGGTCGGGGCCGGACGGGCAGCCCCCGCAGGTAGAGGCGTATGCCGTGGAACCGGATCGCGGCCGACACGGCGAGGGTGGACCAGGGGTGGCGCAGCGCCTGCCGCAGCAGGTGGGGGACGGTCGCCGCACGCCGGCTGCCCCGCACCGTCGCGGTGAAGGCGCGGCCCTCCTCGCGGTCCAGGTGAACGGTGAGGTCGAGCCCGTGACCGGGGCGCGGCAGCCGCATGCGGTAGTGCCCGTCGACAGGGAAGAACGGCGAGACATAGAACGCCTTCTCGGTGCGTGCGCTCCCGGTCTCGTCCGGGCGCAGCAGGTAGCAGTGGCGGCCGCCGTACGTGTTGTGCACCTCGGCGACCACACAGCGCAGGTCGCCCGCAGGACCGTGGCACCAGTACAGGGTGAGGGGGTTGAAGACGTACCCGAAGACGCGGGCGTGGGTGAGCATCAGCACACGCCCGCCGTCCAGTCGTGTGCCGTGCGCGGCGAGGAAGGCGTCCAGACCGGCACGGATCGAGGAGGCCTCGCCGGTGAAGTGGTCACGGGCATCGAACCCGGCGAGCGGCCTCAGCGGGCGCGGGAGCATCGGCGGACTGTCGGGGTCGACGAGCCACATGTACGTGCGGTGGCGCAGCGCGGAGCGCCGGGGCTCGGTCCGTATGTGGGTGATCGTGCAGGAGTAGAGGGCGGGTACGGCGTTCACCAGCGCGCTCCCAGACTCGCGGCGGCCTGGACGCCGGAGCGGCAGCCGTCCTCGTGGAACCCCCAGCCGTGATAGGCGCCCGCGAACACACAGACGGCACTGGCCAGTTCGGGCAAGCACCGTTGCGCGGCCACCGACTCGGGCGTGTAGAGGGGGTGTTCGTAGACCATGCGGGCCAGTACCCGTCCCGGGTCGACGCGGTCCTCGCCGCCCAGAGTGACCACGAACTTCTCAGCGGCATCCAGGCGTTGCAGCCGGTTCATGTCGTAGCTGACCCGCACCCGGTCCACGCCGGCCGAGCACGACGGCATCAGGTAGTTCCAGGAGGCACGAGCCCCGCGCGTGCGCGGCAGCAGCCGGGTGTCGGTGTGCAGGAGCGTGGTGTTGCGCGCATAGCGGAAGGCGCCGAGCACTTCCTGCTCCCGCTCGGTCGGGTCGGCCAGGAGCCGCAGCGCCTGATCCGGGTGGACGGCGATCACCACGGCGTCGTACGACTCCGTGGAGCCGTCCGCGGTGGTGACGTCGGCCCCGTCCGCGTGCCGCCGCACGGTCCGCACGGGCGTGGCGGTACGGACATCATCGATGTGCTTGGCGATCCGGTCGACGTACTCCCGTGAACCTCCGCTGACCGTGCGCCACACCGGTGAGCCGCCGACCGACAGCAACCCGTGGTGTGCCAGGAAGCGGAACAGGTAGGCGGCCGGGTAGCGCTGGGCGGTGGCGGCGTCGCAGGACCACACGGCCGAGACCAGCGGTGTCATGAAGTGGGTACGGAAGTAGGAGGAGAACCCCTCCCGGTCGAGAAACCTGCCCAGCGTCAGTCGGTCCCGTCCGTCGGAAGCCAGCAGCCTGCGGGCTGCCCGGTGGAAGGCGGGCACCTCGGCCAGCAGCCGCAGATAGGGACGGCGCAGCAGGTTGCGGGGCTGGGCGAACAGTCCAGCCGGGCCGCGCGCGCCGGCGTACTCCAGCCCGCACCCCTCGCACCGCACCGACATGCTCATCTCGGATTCCTGTGTGGCGACGCCGAGCTCGTCGAACAGCCGCAGCAGATGCGGGTAGGTGCGCCGGTTGTGCACGATGAATCCGGAATCGACGCGGTGCACCCGCCCGTCGTGCGACGACGTCACCTCGTGGGTGTGCGCGTGTCCGCCGAGCCGGTCGTCGGCCTCATACAGGGTGACGTGACCGCCCAGCCCGAGGACGTACGCGGCGGTCAGTCCCGCGACCCCGGAACCCACAACGGCCGTCCTGCGCCCGAAGCGTGCCATGCGCTCCGGGCTGCAGCGGTCGTCCCACGGCGTCGATGTCATCGTCACTTCTCTCGCTCTCCCGTGATCGGCGTCCCGGTGTAATCCGGAGCAGGTCCGACGGCGGATTGGCGGGCCCTCGGCATCCGCCGAGGCGGGCCGCCCGCATGCCGTTGCATGCGGGCGGACCTTGATTGACTGACTCCTGACGGCCCGAGGAGGCGGGCAAGGGCCGTCGACCTTCGCCCTCGCCCCTTCCAAGCCATACGGATGCAACGGCGCCCGCATGGAGCAGGAGGGCCACTATCAGGACGTCGGAAACGCCCGGTGTGAGCCGACGCTTCTAAGCCGGCATCGCCCACGCGGCCACCGGCAGCGTCGGGGACGCCGCATCAACACTGCTTGGCACCCCGTTTGTCGCCACCGATCACGTGTTCCGATTGAACGGAACATGCATGGAGGCCTTCTCCGGGGTCCACGCCGACCCCTTCACCCACCGCTCTGCGCACCAAGTGGGGTGCGAACACTTGCGACAAGAAGCAGAAGGGCCACGCGTCGAGGCACCAGGACGGGGCTCGGTCCCAGCCATACATGTGCTGCCTGACCACTCTCAGTGACCGTGGAAAGTTATCGAAGGAGTCTCCCGCAATGCCTCAACTACCACTGACGAGGGAGGGCTTCGGGGAGAATCTGGGGAGGACGAGCAGCGTGGGGAGTGCTTGGGGAGAATCGACTGCGTAACCGGACAGGAATCTGAAAGATCCAGAAAGACGGATCAGCCCAGGTCAGAGACCAGTCCTGCGACATCGCCACAGGTCAGGGCCGCCTGGTAGAGGACTTCAAGAAGATCTCCTCGTGGGCGGCCATCTTGTTCGCGCCGACACTCGTCGGAACGATCTACGGGATGAACTTCCAGCACATGCCGGAGCTGGGATGGACCTTCGGATATCCCTTCGCGATCTGCCTGATGGGCGTGGTGTGCGTGAGTCTGTACGTGATTTTCAAGCGGCGGGACTGGCTCTAGGCGGGGAGTGGCCCGCCAGGGGCCGTCCGGCGAGTCTTGCCGGACAGACCCTGGAGGGCAGGCTCAGCGCTTGAGTGTGAAGGTGAAGTCGCCGGAGAGCTTGCCGCTCAGCCGGGCTGCCGAAACGAGCTTCCCCTCCGCGATCAGTCTCTCGACCTCGGCCCGTGAAAGACCGCAGCCTTCAGCGATCAGTCGCACCGGCCGGACGGGGATCCGCGCCTCGAAGCGGACGGACACGTCGATCACCTCACGGTCCAGGTGATCCGATCCGCCGGTGTCGAGGCGCCAGGCGTTGTCCCAGTCGAGGGCGATGCGATTGCGGCGCTGCACGACCGGATCCTGGAGCAACTCGGCGGCGAGACCAAGGTCGTTGTCGTGCAGCCGGTCCAGCAGGTCAGGTCGTACGGAGCGCACGTTCATCCGCTCCAGGACCGTGAGCTTCGCGGTCTCCCCGCAAGAGATACAGAGCACGAGGAGCCAGGCGTCGAGGAGCTTGTGGTTTGCGTTGACGCGAAACTTGCCGTTCGCCCGGAAGCGCTCGGACGCGCATGTGTGGCAACGGCGGAGAACGAGCGGCAGGCAGGTGGGCATAACCACCCAGCTATTGAGCACAGGAGTACACCGGTTTCAGTGAGAAATCCGCAGCAAAAAGGAGCGCGGCGCACATGCGCGACGCGCGACAGATCAGCTCTCGGGAGGTCTCACACGGTGTACAACGGCACGTCCTTGCCTGGGCGACTTGGATCGGCAGCACGGTATGGGCGCACACCGGCGCCGCGCCACTGGTTTTCGAGCGCCTCACCAGGAGGTTCAGCGCGCACGTGGCCACCGCTGCACAGGTGATGACGCTGCGTCACATTCAGGTGCTGTCACGTCTGAGCACCTCTGCGCGGTCCCCTCTACGGAAGCGAGAGAAGGGATCGTGAGGATGAAGACCGTCATCGTGTGCGCCTCCGTGTCGCACGGCAATACGCGTCGTGTCGCCGACAGCATGGCCGGGGTACTCGGCGCGAAGGTCGTCGCGCCCGAGCAGGCCGACCTGGCGGAGCTGGCCGGGGCCGACCTCGTGGGATTCGGCTCGGGCGTCTTCCACGGCAGGCTCCACCCTCGGCTGACCGAGTTCGTCAAAGCACTGCCGGCCGGGCGGGGCCGGGCGTTCGTGTTCGCCACCAGCGGGCTCCCCGAGATTCCGCCGGCGCCTTTCACTCGCCCCCTCGTGCAGCTCCTGAAGGGCAAGGGCTTCGAGGTGGACGGGAGCTTCTCGTGCCGGGCGTTCGACACCTGGACGCCGTTCAAGCTCGTCGGCGGCATCAACAAGCAGCGGCCGAACGCCGTGGACCTGGCCGCGGCGCGAGCGTTCGCCGAGAGGTTGCGGGACGGGCGAGGGCCGGTGTCCTGACACCCGGGGTCGTGGTCGCCTCGCCTCCGTCGGGCAGGACCCCCTGAGTCTCGCCGGGCTCCGGGCCAACTGGCCCCCGGGGGCTACACCATCCGGTGGCTTATGACCGTCGCGGCGTTATTCATATCACCGTATTTCCTATTCATTCCACTGTCCGGCTCTTGGTGCTGACCAACCGTCACGAGGCCCTGAACCAAGTCGAGGAGAGTGGAAGATGACGACATCGCCGAAATGGCGATCTGTTCTGGCGCCTGCGGCCATGGCTGCCGCGCTCGCCGCAGCCGCACTGGCGAGCGCGGGCACCGCCCACGCCCAGGACGACACCACCCCGCACCCGCCGTACCCGGCCAAGCCCGCGCACCCGGCACACGGCGCCAAGCCGGCGTATCCGGTGCACCCGGAGAAGCCCGCCTACCCGGTGCACCCGGTCAAACCCGAGTACCCGGTCAAGCCGGTGAAGCCGGAGTACCCGGCCAAGCCCGTTCACCCGGTCAAGCCCGAGTACCCCGCCAAGCCGGTGAAGCCTGAATACCCGGCCAAGCCGGTGCACCCGGTCAAGCCGGAGTACCCCGCCAAGCCGGTGAAGCCTGAATACCCGGCGAAGCCTGCCTACCCGGCAAAGCCGGTCAAGCCCGAATACCCGGCCAAGCCCGCGTACCCCGCCAAGCCAGTCAAGCCGGAATACCCCAGCAAGCCTGCGTACCCGGCCAAGCCGGTCAAGCCCGACTACCCCGCCAAGCCTGCCTACCCGGCCAAGCCGGTCAAGCCCGAATACCCGGCCAAGCCTGCCTACCCGGCCAAGCCGGTCAAGCCCGAATACCCCGCCAAGCCTGCCTACCCGGCCAAGCCGGTCAAGCCCGAATACCCCGCCAAGCCCGCGTACCCGGCCAAGCCAGTGAAGCCCGACTACCCGGCCAAGCCCGCGTACCCCGCCAAGCCAGTCAAGCCGGAATACCCCAGCAAGCCTGCGTACCCGGCCAAGCCGGTCAAGCCCGAATACCCCGCCAAGCCTGCCTACCCGGCCAAGCCAGTGAAGCCCGACTACCCGGCCAAGCCGGCACACCCCGTCAAGCCGGTGAAGCCTGAATACCCGGCGAAGCCCGCGTACCCGGCCAAGCCCGTGAAGCCCGACTACCCGGCCAAGCCGGCACACCCCGTCAAGCCCGCTTACCCCGCCAAGCCGGTCAAGCCTGAGTACCCGGCGAAGCCTGCCTACCCGGCAAAGCCGGTGAAGCCCGCCCACCCGGTGAAGCCCGCTTATCCCGCAAAGCCGGCCCACCCCGTAAAGCCCGTCAAGCCCGACTACCCCAGCAAGCCGGCCCACCCCGTCAAGCCCGACTACCCCAGCAAGCCGGCCCACCCCGTAAAGCCGGTCAAGCCCGACTACCCCAAGCACCCCGACAAGCCCGTCAAGCCGGACTACCCGAAGCACCCCGACAAGCCCAAGCACTCCGGCCACGACAAGAAGCAGCACGGGTGGTGATGGCGGAGACGAGGAGCTGATCCTGGTCCCCTAGGGGATTCGCACGTCGGTTGAAGTGCCGGGCCCGTGTACTCGGGCCCGGCACACCGCTGTCGGGGGTCAGGGGATTTCCTGTTCGGCCCAGATGATCTTTCCGCCGGCCGTGTAGCGGGCGCCCCAGCGGTGGGAGAGTTGGGCCACCAGGAACAGGCCGCGGCCGCCCTCGTCCATGCTGCGGGCGTGTCGCAGTCGGGGGGCCGTGCTGCTGCCGTCGGCGACCTCGCAGGTCAGACGGGTGTCGCGGAGGAGGCGCAGGCGTATGGGGGGTTCGGCGTAGCGGATGGCGTTGGTGACCAGCTCGCTCACGACCAGCTCGGTCGTCATGGCCAGTTCCGCGAAACCCCAGTCCGTGACCTGACGGGTCGCCCGGGCCCGGAGATCGGCGACGGCGGCCGGGTCGACGGGCACGTCCCACGAGACGACCTGCTCGGCGCCCAGGGCGTGGGTGCGCGCCAGGAGAAGGGCGATGTCGTCGGGCTGCGGCACGGGCACGAGCTCCCGCACCGCGGAGGAGCACAGCGTGTCGAGGTCGAGGTCCCGTCGGGACAGCAGTTCGCCGAGCCGGGCCATGCCGCGTTCCACATCGCGGTCGGCGTCCGCGACGAGGCCGTCGGTGTACAGGCCGAGCAGGCTGTTCTCGGCGAGTTCGATCTCGCCGGCCTCGAAAGCCATGCCGCCCAGCCCGAGCGGGGGCCCGGCAGGGGGTTCCGGGTAGGAGACCTGCCCGTCGGGCGCGATGACGACCGGCGGCGGATGTCCGGCCCGGGCCATCGTGCAGCATCGGGTGACCGGGTCGTACACGGCGTACAGGCAGGTCGCGCCGAGGAAGCCGGTCGTGCCCTGGTGGGCCGCCCCGGCCGTGTCGCCCTCGGGCCGCTCCTCACTGAGGCGCAGTACGAGGTCGTCGAGGTGGGCGAGCAGTTCGTCGGGCGGCATCTCCAGGTCGGCGAGGGTCTGTACGGCGGTGCGCAGCCGGCCCATGGTGGCCGCCGCGGTGATGCCGTGGCCGACGACGTCGCCGACGACGAGGCCCACCCGGGCCCCGGACAGCGGGATCACGTCGAACCAGTCCCCGCCGACCCCGCCGCTGGGGTCCGCCGGCAGATACGAGGATGCCACCTCCAGTGCCGTACCCCCCGTCAGGGCCTGTGGCAGCAGACTGCGTTGCAGGGTGACTGCGGCCGTGTGTTCCCTGGTGTAACGGCGGGCGTTGTCGACGCACAGGGCCGCTCGGGCCACCAGTTCCTGGGCGACGAGGACGTCGTCGGGCTGGAACGAGACGGGATTGCGCGAGCGTACGAAGGTGGTGAGGCCCAGGGTGGTGTTCCGTGCCCGCATCGGCGCGGAGATGAGGGAGTGCAGGCCGAACTCGCGGATGCTGGCCGCTCGCGCGGGTTGCTCGGAGGTCCACAGTTCGTCGGAGGGGTCGAGGACCGGGATGAGGATCGGCCCTCCGTCGATGAGCAGATGCGCGTCGTGCGGCGGCGGGACGAAGTCCACCCGCTCCCCCACTCGCGCCACGGCCTCCGGGCAGCCCTCGCGCACCGAGCTCATACCGGCCCGGCGCATCACCGGCTTGGCGGGGGCCGGGCCCGCGTCGGTCAGCCACGTGCCGTGCCCCTCGGTGCTGAGCACCGGCTCCAGCAGGTCCACGACGACGAAGTCCGCGAAGCGCGGAACGGCGAAGTCGGCCAGTTCCTGAGCCGTCCACAGCACGTCCAGCGTCGTACCGATGCGTGTTCCGGCCTCGCTGACCAGCGACAACAGCTGCCGGGCGTTCCACCGCTCGGTGACGTCCAGAACCATGTAGCAGACGCCGGTGATCGAGTTGTCGGGGTCCACGAGAGGGAAGAAGGAGGTGGAGTAGGCGTGCTGGCGGTGCGGGTCGGCCCAACTCCATCCCACGTACTCGTAGTCGGTGACGGGCAGGCCGGTTTCCAGGACCTTGCGCATCCGGCCCTCGATGGTCTCCGCCTGCAGCCCTGGCAGCAGTTCACTCAGCCGACGGCCGAGGCGCTGCTCGCGAGGGACACCGCCGAAGCGTTCCAGGGTGTCGTTGAGCCAGACGTAGCGCAGCTCGGTGTCCATCACGGCCATGCCGACCGGTGAGCGGGTCAGGAATCCGTCGAGCATGGACTGGCCCACCGCCCACTGCTGCCGCAGCTCCCGTGCCGAGATCAGAAAGCACTCGTCCGCCGCGATGCGGAAGGACGCGGAGACCCGCAGGTCCGCGTCGACGCGGCGGCCGTCACGGTGCCGTAGCGGAATGAGTCCGTTCCATCCCATGCCGGCCCGGCAGCGCTCGGCGACGCCGGCCGCACGGACCGGGTCACTCGGTATCGCAAGCAGCCGCGTGGCGGGCGAGCCGACGATCTGCGCGGCGGGGTGGCCGAGGAGTTCCTCCGCGGCCCGGGTCCAGCCGATCACCACACCGCGTCCGGACACGACCGCCGCCGCGTCGGTGGACGCGTCGAAGAGGGCGCTCGGTCCTCCGGACGTGGGCGCCTGCGGTTCTTCTCGCGCATCATCCATGGGTCCTCAAGCAGCGTCCATGGGTCCCGTCCTCCACACGACCATGTTCCTGCTTGTCCGCCCGATGTGCACGGGCCGACGGCCCCGGTCCCGTTGCGTGGAGGTGCGGGCGGGACCGGGCCACTCGTCGACGGCCTCTCACCGGGCAGGGCGGAGAGGCCGGAGGGAGCATGGATGTGCCGTTCGCCCCAATCGTGGTACCCGATCGTGGCAGAGGCCGGCAGGCCATGCCGGCGGTGAAGGAGGAGCTGGGATGACAGCTGGATCCTTCGAGTCCGCGGGCGGCGGGTACGCGCCGGAGCCGCCCCGGCCGACCGGGCTGCTCGATGTGCTGAGCGTGGCCGCGGTGGTCGTCGACGCCGACGGGCGCGTGGTGTTCTGGACCCCGCAGGCCGAGGAGCTCTTCGGCTACACCGCCGACGAGGCCCTCGGCACGCATGCGACGCGCCTGTTCATCCACCCCGACCAGCTGCCGGCCGTGGTGCAGCTGTTCACGGAGGTGCTGGAGACCGGCCGCAGCTGGGCCGGCACCTTCCCGGTGCGGCACAAGGACGGCAGCACCCGGCTGACGGAGTTCCGCAACATGCGGCTGCTGGACGATCTCGGTGACGTCTACGCCCTGGGCATCGCGGCCGACCACTCCCTGCTCCAGCGGGTCGAGACGGACCTGGCGCTGTGCGAGCGGCTGATCAACCAGTCCCCGATCGGGATCGCGCTCCTGGACCCGGACCTGCGTTATCTGCTGGTCAACCCGGGACTGGAGCGTATCGACGCCACCCCGGCGGAGGACCATGTCGGCCGCCGGCTGCGGGAGACGCTGCCGCTGCCCGACATCGACACGATCGAGTCCTGTCTGCGCCAGGTGCTCACCACCGGTACGCCGCTGCTGGACCAGTACCACGTGGGCCGCCCGCCGGCGGACCCCGAGACCGAGCATGCCTGGTCGCTGTCCTTCTATCGGCTGGAGGACCCGGGCGGGCGGGTCCTGGGCGCGGCCATCTCGTTCGTCGACGTCACCGAGCGGCACCGCGCGGCAGCCGAGGCCGACCGGGCCCGGCGGCGCCTGGCCCTGATCGCCGACGCCTCCACCCGGGTCGGCACCACGCTGGAGGTGGACCGGACCGCCCACGAGCTGGCGGAGGTCGCCACTCCCGAGCTGGCCGACGTGGTGGCCGTGGACGTCCTGGACGCCGCGCTGGCCTGCCGGCGCAACCGCAAGCCGGACAACGGCCCGGAGCTGTTCCGCGCGCTCGCGCTGAAGGCGGCCTACCCGAGCGTGGCGCTGCGCGCCGCCGACTCCCCCGGCGACCTCGCCGCGTACGACGGCGACCGGCTGGTCACCCTGTGCGTGCACACCGGCCGGCCGATCCTCGTACGCCATGTCGGCGAGCAGGATCTGCCGCGTATCGCCAAGGACGCCGAGGCCACCGCCCTGCTGGCGCGGGCGGGCGTCCACTCCTATCTGGCCGTGCCGTTGATCGCGCACGGTGAGGTGCTCGGCGCCCTCGACCTCAAGCGCACCCGCAATCCACTGCCGTTCGACCAGGACGACGTCGTCCTGGCCAGTGAGCTGGCCGGCCGGGCCGCCGTGGCCATCGACAACGCCCGCTGGTTCCAGAGCGTGCGCAACACCTCCCTGACCCTCCAGCGCAGCCTGCTGCCCGACCATCCGCCGCACCACACGGGTCTGGAGCTGGCCTCCCGCTACCAGCCCGCCCAGGCCACCAGCGAGGTCGGCGGCGACTGGTACGACGTCATTCCGCTGGAGGACGACAAGACCGCGCTGGTCGTCGGCGACGTCATGGGCAACGGCATCGACGCCGCCGCCACCATGGGCCGCCTGCGCACCGCCACCTGTGCCTACGCCGACCTCGACCTCGAGCCCGGCTCCGTGCTCCAGCACCTGGACAAGATCACCTGCGATCTGGAGCACTACATCGTCACCTGCCTGTACGCGGTGTACGACCCCCGCTCCCGGCAGTGCCACATCGCCAACGCCGGACACATGCCACCCGCGCTGGCCCGCCCCGGCCGCGCCCCGGAGCTGCTCGAACTGCCGGCCGGCGCCCCGCTCGGGGTGGGCGGCATCCCGTTCGGGACCACCACGGTCGAGCTGGGCCCCGGCGATCTGCTGGTCCTCTACACCGACGGCCTCGTCGAGACCCGGCTCCACCCCATAGACGACCGCCTGAGCGTCCTCCTCGGTTTCCTCGACGAACCCCGCAGGCCGCTGGAGGAGACCTGCGACCTCCTGCTGTACGGCCTGCGCCACCCCGACGACCACGACGACGTGGCTCTTCTCGTGGCGCGGGTGCTGTAAGCCCGGTTCGGTCCCGTCCCGGGGAGCGGGCCCGCCTTGCCCGCGGCGGGCGCCCGGCGCACGCTGTTCCTATGGGTGCTCAGGAGGGCCCTACGCTCATCGGCTCCGTACAGCGCGCCTTCCGCCTGCTGGAGGCGATGAGCGCGCACGAGAACGGCGCGCCGGCCAAGCAGCTGGCTCGGGAGACGGGCCTGCCCCTGGCCACGGCGTACCACCTGCTGCGGACGCTGGTCCACGACGGATATGTGCGCAAGCTCGACGACGGCGGGTTCATCCTGGGCGACCGGATCGGCACCCTGCACACATCGGGCCGGGCGCAGACGCTGCTCAGCCGGATACGCCCGACGCTCGCCGCGCTGCGGGACGAGCTGTCGACCGCCGCGTACCTCACCTTCTACGAGGACGGCGAGATCCGGGTCGCCGAGATCGTGGACGGCCCCCGCGCTCCCCGGGTCGATCTCTGGGTGGGGTTCGAGGACGCGGGACACGCCACCGCGCTGGGCAAGTCCGTGCTGCGTGAGCTGGACGAGGAGTCACGCAAGGACTACCTGTCCCGGCATCGGCTCGCGGACCTCACGCCCAGGACCATCACCGACCCTCCGGAGCTCATCCGGCGGCTCGACTCCGAGCCCCTGGCCCCGGCGGTCACGGACATGGAGGAGTACACCCTCGGCACGGTCTGCGTCGCGGTGCCCGTCTACAGCGGGGGCACCCTCGGCTCGCTCGGAGTGTCGCTGCGGGCCGACCGGCGCACCCGGCTGGAGGAGACGCGGGCCCGTCTGGAGGAGGTCCGGGCGCGCCTGCTCCCGACCGCGAGCCGCGTGACCCGGGGCCTCTCGCTCACTATCTGAAATCCGTGTCCTTGTCCCATCCGGGGTCGAACCGCTTTCCTGAATAAACCGGACATAAACCCCGGAAGCGCCCCCCACTCACAGGTGAGGACATCCCACAAGACATGAGCCAGGCCCCGCACCACGGTCGCTACCACTGGCCGAGGCGACTGGTCGCCGCCACGCCCGTACTGCCCATACTGATCGTCTCCGCGATCGTGCTCGTCGATCTCGTCTGTGGATCGGGGATGACCTGGCTGCCGCTTCTCGCCGTGGGTCCCGCGCTCGCGGCCACCACCAACGGGCCGCGCGGAGTCCTGTGGCTGGGACTTCTCGCCGCCGCCCTGGGCGCGGTCCTCGGCATCCGTGACGACGCCGGAGCCAGTGAGCTGGCCGTCGTGCTGGCCGCCCTGATGGCCGTCACCCTGGCCGGGAGCCTGGCCAGCGCGCTGCGCGGGCGACGCGAGCGGGTGCTCGCCGCCGTGCGTTCCGTCGCCGAGGCCGCCCAGCACGCGCTGCTGCAGCCGGTGCCGGCGACGGTCGGGCCGTTCCAGGTCGCCGTCCGCTACAGCGCCGCCGCGGCGGAGGCCCGGATCGGCGGCGACCTGTACGCGCTCGTGTCCACGCCGTACGGTGTCCGGCTGATCGTCGGCGACGTGCGCGGCAAGGGGCTGCCGGCGGTGGGGACCGCGGCTCTGGTGCTCGGGGTGTTCCGCGAGGCCGCGTACGACGAGCCCGACCTCCTCGCCGTCGTCGCACGCATCGAGCGGAGCCTGGCGCGCAACCTGGGCAGCGACGACTTCGTCACCGCCGTGGTCGCCGGGTACCCCCGGGACGGGCAGCTGGAGGTGGTCAACTGCGGTCACGCGCCGCCGCTGCTGGTGCGCGACTCCGTCGTCGTGGCGGTCGACCCGGAACGTCCGGCCCCGCCCCTCGGGCTGCGCACCCTCTCGGGTGAGACGCCGGCACTGCATGTGCTGCCCTTCGCCGACGGGGACCAGCTGCTGCTGTACACCGACGGCGTCACCGAGGCCCGCGACCACAAGCGGGAGTTCTACCCGCTCGCCGAGGGGCTGGAACGGCACACGTGTGACGAACCGGCACACACCGTCACCGCCCTCCACGACGAGCTGCTGGCCCATGTGGGCGGCCGGCTCCACGACGACGCGGCACTGCTGCTGCTGCGCATGCCGGCCCCGGCCGGCACCCCCGCCGACCGTGAGGTGCCCGAGGCCGGACGCGTCGGTTCCTGCTCGCCGTAGTACCGCAGGGCGCGGGGAACCGTGCGACCGACCACAACGGCGCCGCACCCGAACGACGGCACCACCCGGCACCCCCTCCCGGCCCTGCTCACGGAACGAACCGTGCCCACCTCGTCCAACGGTGTTAGAAATGAGGCATGGCCGCAGTCATCGGCCGCCTGCGGTCGCTGGTGAGCCTGCGTACCGTCGCCCGGCAGGTCTTCGTGCTGCAGGCGGCGATCGTCGTCCTCCTCGTCGCCGCCGCAGTGGTGGCCCTGGTGCTGCAGGTCCGCACCGACACCAGACGGGAGGCAGGCAACCGGTCCCTCGCCGTGGCCGAGTCCTTCGCGAAGGCGCCGGGTGTCGTGGACGCCCTGGCGGATCCGGATCCGAGCGCTGCGCTCCAGCCACGTGCCGAGGCGGCGCGCGAGGCGACCGACGTGGACTTCATCGTCGTGATGAGCACGGACGGGATCCGCTACACCCACCCCAACCCCGACCGGATCGGCAAACACTTCGTCGGCACCATCGCACCGGCCCTGGCGGGCGGGGTCGTACGGGAGACGTACACCGGCACCCTGGGGCCGTCCGTGCGCGCCGTGGTCCCCGTGACCGACGGCGACGACAAGGTCGTCGGGCTGGTGTCCGCCGGGGTGACGCTGGCCAGCGTGGGCGGGGTCGTCGACAACCAGCTGCCGGTGCTGCTCGGCTCGGCGGCGGCCGCCCTCGCCCTGGCCACCGGCGGCACCGCGCTGGTCAGCCGGCGGCTGCTGCGCCAGACGCACGGGCTGGGGCCCGCCGAGATGACGCGGATGTACGAGCATCACGACGCCGTCCTGCACTCGGTACGGGAGGGCGTCCTGATCATGGACGGCCGCCGCCGACTGGCGCTGGCGAACGACGAGGCGCGCCGGCTGCTCGGACTGCCCGCGGACGCGGAGGGGCGGCCCTGCCCCGACCTGGGCATCGCGCGCGACCTCGCCGGGCTGTTCGCCTCCGGGCGGGACGCCACCGACGAGGTGCACCTGGCCCGGGGCCGGCTGCTGGCCGTCAGCCAGCGGTCGACCGACCAGGACGGCGGTCCGCCGGGCAGCGTGGCCACCCTGCGGGACACCACCGAGCTGCGGACGCTGACCGGCAGGGCGGACGTGGCGCAGGAGCGGCTGAAACTGCTGTACGACGCGGGTCTGGAGATCGGCACCACCCTTGATGTCACCCGCACCTCGCAGGAGCTGGCCGACTTCGCGGTGCCGCGGTTCGCGGACTTCGTCTCCGTCGACCTGGCGGATCCGGTGCTGCGCGGCGGGGAGCCCAGGGAGGGCCGCGCGGACATGCGCCGGGTCGCCTTCCGGGGCGCACGGGACGGCAGCCCGCTCTATCCGATCGGCAAGCTGATCCACTTCCGCGAGGGCACACCGCAGGCCTTCGGATTCGGTACGGGCGATTCCGTGCTGGAGGCGGACATGCCCGCCTTCTCCGGCTGGCAGGTGCAGGATCCCGAGAACGCCCGCCGCATCGTGGGTTTCGGCATCCACACGATGCTCACGGTCCCGCTGCGCGCCCGCGGCGTGATCATGGGGATGGCCACCTTCTGGCGCGCCGACCGGCCCGAGCCCTTCGAGCAGGAGGACGTGTCCCTCGCGGAGGAGCTGGTGGCTCGCGCCGCCGTCAGCATCGACAACGCCCGTCGCTACACCCGCGAGCACACCCTGTCGGTCACCCTCCAGCGCAGCCTGCTGCCCCGTGCGCTGCCCGACCAGAGCGCCCTGGACGTCGCCTACCGCTATCTGCCCGCGCACGCGGCGCAGGGCGGGGTGGGCGGGGACTGGTTCGACGTGATCCCGCTGCCGGGGGCGAGGGTGGCGCTGGTCGTGGGGGACGTCGTGGGACACGGACTGCATGCGGCGGCGACGATGGGGCGGCTCCGTACGGCGGTCCACAACTTCTCCACCCTGGACCTGCCGCCCGACGAACTCCTCGGACATCTGGACGAGTTGGTCGCCCGGATCGACCAGGACGAGGACGACGGCGACAACGAGAGCGCACCGGTCACCGGGGCCACCTGCCTGTACGCCGTGTACGACCCGTCCACCGGGCTGTGCACCCTCGCCCGCGCCGGCCACCTCGAACCCGCGCTCGTCCACCCCGACGGCGGCGTCGAGTTCCCGGCCGTCGCCGGCGGGCCGCCGCTGGGTCTGAGCGGCAGCCTGCCCTTCGAGGCGACCGAGCTGCGGCTGCCCGAGGGCAGCGGGCTGGTCCTGTACACGGACGGGCTGGTCGAGCGCCAGGGGCAGGACATCGACGAGGGCCTGGAGCGGCTGCGCGGGGCACTCGCGGCGACGCCGCCGACGGGTGGCCGGACGCCGGAGGAGACGTGCAAGGCCGTACTGGAGACCTTGCTGCCGGAGCGGCCGCGCGACGACATCGCCCTCGTCGTCGCCCGGACGCGGCTGCTCAGCGCCGATCACTCGGCGACCTGGGACGTCCCGGACGACCCCTCCGCCGTGGCCCGGGTCCGGGCGGCGGCCACCCGGACGCTGGACGACTGGGGTCTGTCGGAGGAGGCGTTCACGACCGAGCTGATCCTCAGCGAGCTGGTCACCAACTCGCTGCGCCATGCCACCGGCCCCATCCGCGTCCGCCTGATCCGCGACCGCGCCCTGATCTGCGAGGTCTCCGACGGCAGCAGCACCGCCCCCCACCTGCGCAGCGCGGCCGCGACGGACGAGGGCGGCCGGGGACTGTTCCTGGTGTCGCAGTTCGCCGAGCGCTGGGGTACCCGGTACTCGGCGGCGGGCAAGGTGATCTGGACGGAACAGCCCCTGGCGGATCCGGGGGCCGCTCCGGCCGAGTCGTAAGGACCGTTACGGCCGTTGCAGCCGTAGGCAGCCGGCGGCTCAGGTCTTGCGCGGGCGCGGCTCCTTCTGCGCCAGCAACTGCTCCCGCAATGCCGTCAGCTGGTGGGAGTGCTCGACCGCTCGGGTCTCGTCCAGGGTGGTCAGGGCGAGGACGAGGGCGTCGGCGACGACGAGGCCGGTCAGGGCCTCGTTGGTGTTGCCGGTCGGGGTGTGGGGGGCGGTGAGGACGGCGTCGATGCGGTCCTCGAAGACCTCCCCGAGCTCGTCGGTCACGAAGACGACCCTGGCGCCGACCGCGCGCGCCCGCTCGACGACGACATTCAGCTCGGCGAGCCGACGCCCCGGCTGGAAGACGACGACGGCGTCGCCCTGCCCGAGTGTGAGCAGCGGGTCGGCGAGGGCGAAGCCGGTCTCGCCGACGAAACGGGACCGGCGCCCGATCCGGCCTAGGGACAACGCCAGGTGCCGGGCGGCGAGTTCGCACGCGGCGACGCCGTAACAGAACACCTCACGCGCCTCCGCGAGCACCTCGACCGCACGCTTCAGCGCGTCGGCGCCGGTCAGCCGCCGGCACTGGTCGATGCGTTCCTGCGTCTCGTCGAAGACGTCGTTCCAGATGCCCTCCAGGTCCTGCCCCACGTGCGCGATGCGCTGCTGGAGCCGCACCTCGGGGGCGAGCGCGGAGGTGAAGTCGGCGGCGAGTTCCCGCTTGAGCGCGGGCAGGCCGGCGTAGCCGAGGCGCTGCAGAGCGCGTACGACGGTGGCATTGCTGGTGCCGCTGGCCGCGCCCAGTTCCTGCGCGCTGGCGAACATCAACTGCTCGGCGGGGGCGCTGGCGAGGTACTGGGCGACGGTCCGTTCCGACGCGGACAGCTCCTCCCACATGTCGCGGACGGCGGCGCGCAGCCGCGTGAGACCCCCGGGTCCCGCACTACCGGATTCTGGATTCTTCATTACAGGTATTGACTCTCACGTTTCGGCCATTACGCTCTGAACATCTCGTTCCAAGGTGAAGAGTTTTCGGAACAGACGTTACAGCACTGACGTGTCCCCGAGGAGCCCCGCGTGAAACAGAGCTTGCCGGTCATCGAGATCTCCGGGACCCCCCTCGAACGGGGACGACAGTACGGCGAGGCCGTGGCTCCCCAACTCGGGATCGCGCTCGGCTACTACGCGGAGGCGTTCGGCGTGTCCTCCGGCCTGACCTGGCGCCAGGTGACCGCCCGGGCCGCCCGCTGGCTGAAACCGGTCGGCGACCACGCCCCGCACCTGCTGGAGGAGATGCAGGGCATCGCGGACGGTGCCGGCCTGGACCTGCTCGACATCCTGGCCCTGAACGCCCGCGGCGAGGTCATCTACGACGAGTCCTTCGCCCTGATGCGCGAGGAGGAGCCCGCCGAGGGCTGCACCTCCTTCGCCGTGCACGGCCCGGCCAGCGGCGACGGGCACGTGTGGGCCGGGCAGAACTGGGACTGGCGGGCCGGCGTCGCCGACACCGTCGTCATGCTGCGGATCGTCCAGCCGCCCAGGCCCACCCTGATCATGCAGGTGGAGGCGGGCCAGATCGGCCGCCAGGGCGCCAACTCGGCCGGGATCGCGCTCAACGCCAACGGCCTCGGCGGGCGGTTCGGAGAAGCGGTCGGCCTGCCGCAGACCGTGGTCCGCCGCAGCGTCCTCGACCAGGCGAACATCAGCGACGCGCTGGACGTGCTGTGCCACACCCGCGCGCACATCGCCAGCAACGCCCTCCTCACCTGCCGCGAGGGCTTCGCCATCGACCTGGAGACCACCCCGGCCGGCCACGGCTGGCTGTACCCCGACGACGGGCTCCTGGTGCACGGCAACCACTACCAGGCGGGCATCCCCGCCGCCCTCGCCGACGGCTACCGCCCGATCGCCGCCGACTCCCTGGTGCGCGTACCCCGCGCCGAGCAGGGCCTGCGACGACTGCGTGACTCCGGCGGCGCCGACGAGTCGCGCAAGCTGATCAAGGACGCGCTGTCGGACCACCTCGGTTTCCCGGAGTCGCTGTGCACCCACGCCGACCCGCGCAAGCCCGCCGTCAGGCACTGGACGACCCTCGTCTCCTCCTGTGTCGACCTCACCGCCGGCGACTACCACGTCACCGCCGGCACCCCGTGCGACCGCGAGTACCAACACCTGCCCTGGAACCTCTACGACGGCCCCCACGCCCCTAACTGACGCACCATCACCAAGCTTTGCCCATCCCCCCGCTCCCGTTCACCTTCCCCGCTCAGGAGCCCCCGCAATGAAGCTCAGGACCGCCACGACCGCCGCCGGTGTCGCCGGGGCGATGGCCCTGCTCGCCGCATGCAGCGGTGCCACCACCGGCACCTCCGCGAGCGGCGGCAAGTCCGCCGACGCCGCCGACCTCAGACTCACGCCCACCACCCCGCAGGCCGCCGGGCCCGTCGCCGCCGTGAACTGGCTGCTGGAGGACGAGCCGGACTCCCTGGACCTCGACACCCAGGGCGGCAGCGCAGGCCGCACCGTGCTCACCAACGTCTGCGAGCGCCTCTACCAGCTCCAGCCCGACATGTCCGTACGCCCCTTCCTCGCCCGGCAGACCGCCCGCCCCGACGCGACCCACCTGGTCCTCACCCTGCGCGACGACGTCACCTTCCACGACGGCTCGAGGATGACGGCGGACGACGTCCTGTTCAGCCTGAAGCGGCACGCGGCACCGGAGATGGAACAGTCGGACGAGTTCGCCAACGTCTCCGCCATACGCAAGACCGGCGAGGACGAGATCACGATCACCTTCAAGGAGCCCGACGCCCTGTTCACCAAGGCGCTGGCCGGTGACGCCGGGCTCGTCTACAACCGGGAGCAGGTGGAGAAGGCCGGCAAGGAGTTCGGGACGCCCGGTCAGGGTGACGCCTGTTCCGGGCCGTACGAGCTGTCCGGCTGGAAGTCCGGCGACTCGATCACGCTGACCCGCGCCGACTCCTACTGGGGCGAGAAGCCGCTCACCGGCAAGGTCGTCTTCCGCTGGGCCGACGACAGCGCGATGGTCAACGCGCTCGCCACCGGAGCGGCCGACGGCACCTACGCCGACAACATAGGCACCGCGGCCGCCCTGCGCGGCAAGAAGGGCCTCGACGAGTACTTCGGCCCGAGCACCTCCACCCTCGCGCTCATCCCGACCGAGCGCGGCGGCCTCGCCGACCCCGGCATCCGCAAGGCCCTCTCCCTCGCCCTGGACCGCTCGGGCATCGCCAAGTCCGGCTACGGCGGCCTGGTCGAACCCTGGGCCACCCCGGTCGGCTCCGGCGCCTGGGGCTATGAGAAGGCCACCTTCGCCGCCGCGCAGAAGCAGCTCACCGATGCCCCGGCCAGCCCGGACGCGGACGACCTCGCGAAGGCGAAGGAGCTGGTGAAGAGCGCCGGGAAGGCGCCCGACGAGCCGATCGTCATCGGTACCGACAGCAGCCAGGGCCGTATGGTCATCGCCAACGCCGTGCGCGCCGCGCTCACGCAGATCGGGCTCGAGGCCCGGATCAAGACCGTCCCGGCCGCCCAGTACGGCGAGTTCTACGGCGACAAGGAAGCCCGCGCCGACATCGACGTCCTGGTGGCCGACTGGTACATCTCCAAGAGCGACCCGCTGGGCTTCTACGACAACGCTCTGTCGGACAGTTCCAACAACTGGGTCGGGTTCAGGAGTTCGGCCTACGACGCCAAGCTCCAGGAGGGCCTGCGCACCCTGGACGACGCCAAGCGCGCCGCCCTCGCGATCGACGTGCAGCGGCAGTTCGCGGACGCGGCCGTGTGGATCCCCGTCGCGCAGGTGCCCACGGCGCTCGTCATCGACGACAAGCTGACCGGTCCGCCCGCCTCGATGGCGTACCTCTACCACCCCTGGGCCGCGAAGCTCGGCGCGAAGAAGGGCTGAGCACCGATGTTCGCCTCGATCGGACGGCGGCTGGCGGGACTGCTGGCCACGCTGCTGGCCTCGTCCTTCGTCATCTTCGCCGCCGTGTACGCAGCTCCCGGCGACCCCGCCGTGTTCCTGGCGGGGGGCCGCGACAAGCTCACCCCGGAGCGGCTGGCCGCCGTGCGGGAGCAGTACCACCTCGACGAGCCGCTGGTCGTCCAGTACGGCCGCTGGCTGTGGGACTGCCTCCACCTCGACCTCGGCCGCTCCTTCCAGTACGGCGACCAGGTCTCCGACCTGCTGACGTCCCGCTTCCCGACGACGCTCGCGCTGGTCGGCTACGCCACGGTCCTGTTCGTCGTCCTGGGGGTCGGCGCCGGAGTGCTCGCCGCGGTCCGGCGCGGCAGTTGGGTGGACTCCGCCGTCGTCGGCACCACCACGCTCACCGCCTCCGTTCCCTCGTTCGTGGGCGGCATCGCACTGGTCGCCTTCTTCGGGGTGCGGCTGGGCTGGTTCCCGGTGACGGGCAGCGGCGAGGGCTTCGGCGGGACGCTGCACCATCTGACGCTGCCCGCCCTCGCCATGGCGCTCGGCGCGGTGGCCGTCATCTCCCGGGTCACCCGGCAGGCGATGGTCGACGCGGGCTCGGCCGACCATGTCGAGGTGGCCCGCGCGGCCGGGCTGCCGGAGCGGCAGATCATCCGCCGACACGTGCTGCGCAACGCGCTGGGCCCGGTCGTCACCATGTGCGGCCTGGTCACCGCGGGGATGCTGGCCGGCACGGTGGCGATCGAGACCGTCTTCGGCCTGAGCGGCATCGGCTCGCTGCTGGTCGGTGCCGTGAACAGCCATGACTTCCCGGTCGCCCAGGCGGTGCTGCTGCTGATGGTCGCCTGCTACATCCTCGTCACCACCCTCGTGGACCTCGTGCACCCGCTGCTCGACCCACGCCTGAAGGCCATGAGGAGCCCCGCATGACCACCGTATCCGCCGATGTGCTGCTCCCGGCCCGCCGCAGGCGCGCCCGCCGCCGTCCCGTCCTCGTGATCGTCGGGGCCGGCTTCCTGGCCCTCGTCGTCCTGGCCGCCGCCTTCGCCCCGCTGCTCGCGCCGTACGCGCCCGACGCCGTGGACCTGTCGTCCTCCCTGATCGGCACCACCGGCGACCACCTGCTCGGCACCGACGCCTCCGGGCAGGACCTGCTCTCGCGGGTCCTGTACGGCGCCCGTACCAGCCTGATCGCCCCGCTCGCGCTGCTGGCCATCGCCGCGCTGCTCGGCGTCACCCTGGGCACGGTCGCCGCCTGGCGCGGCGGCTGGGTGGACACGCTCGTGTCACGGGTGACGGACGTGATGTACGCCTTCCCCGGCCTGCTGTTCGTCGTGCTGATCATCGCCGTGTTCGGCGCGGGTATCACCACGTCGGTCCTGGGCCTGGGTCTCGCGTTCGCGCCGACCATCGCCAAGTACACCCGCAGTGTGGCGCTGGCCGAGCGGTCCAAGCCGTACGTCGACGCCTATCGCGTCCAGGGCATGGGCGGTCTGCGCATCTGCGTACGGCATCTGGTGCCGGGCCTCGCCCGGTCGATCGTCGGGTACCTCGTCGTGCTGTTCGGCGAGGCCCTGATGAGCCTGGCCACTCTCAGCTATCTGGGGTTCGGTTCCCAACCACCCAGTTCCGACTGGGGGTTGATGGTCCAGGAGGGCCAGGCCGCCATCGTCCAGGGCGCCCTGCTGCCCGCGCTGGTGCCGGGCACCGCCATCGCCGCCGTCGTGGTGGCCTTCAACGTGGTCGGGGTCTGGGCCGCCGACCGGCTCGGCGCCAGGAGGTAGCCCGCGATGCTGCTCGACATCCAGAACCTGACCCTGGGCCTGCCGCGTGCGGCCCGGCCCCTGCTCGCCGACGTGAGTCTGCGGGTCGGCTCCGGGGAGACCGTCGGCCTCGTCGGCGAGTCCGGCTCGGGCAAGTCCACCACCGCGAAGACGGCGCTGCGGCTGACGCCCGAGGAGGCGACGGTCACCGGCCGTGTGCTGGTCGACGGCACGGACGTGCTCGGCCTGAGCGGGGCCGGGCTGCGCGAACACCGGGCCGGCACGGTCGCGATGGTCCACCAGGACCCACGCTCCGCCCTCAACCCGGTGCGCCGGATCGGCGACTTCCTCGTCGAACGCCTGGTTCGCGCGGGCCGCGCGGGCGACCGGCGCGCGGCGCGCGAGAAGGCCGTCGAACTCCTCGGCGCCGTGGGCCTGTCCGACCCCGAGCGGCGCTTTCGTCAACGGCCGCACGAAATGTCCGGGGGAATGCTCCAGCGGGTGGTCATCGCCGGGGCCCTCGCCGCCGAGCCTCGGCTGCTGCTGGCCGACGAGTCCACCAGCGCGCTCGACGTCACCACCCAGGCGGAGATCCTCGCCCTGCTGCGCACCCTGCGCGAGGAACGGGACCTGGGGATGCTGTTCATCACCCACGACCTGCATCTCGCCGCCGCGTTCTGCGACCGCGTGTACGTCATGTACGGGGGCCGCGTCGTCGAGCAGCAGGACGCCGAGCGCCTCTTCACCCGTGCCCGGCATCCGTACACCCGCGGCCTGCTCGCCTGCTCCCCCGAACTCGGCGACACCGAACGGGCGTTGCAGCCGATCCCCGGTCGCCCCCCGTCCCTGTCCGACGCGTTCACGGGCTGCCCCTTCGCGACGCGCTGCGAGCACGCCGAGCCGGAGTGCACCACCTGGCTCCCGGAGCCGGTCGCGGTCCCGGGCGGCGGGACCGCCTCGTGCCGAAGGCTCGCCGACCTGTCCGAGGAGCCCACCGAGCCGCCACTCGCCACCGTCCCGTCGGCGCCCCTGGCCAAGAGGAGCACAGCATGACCGCGACCGAGACCCGACCCGAGGCGTCTGTGCGTACGGCCGACGACGGCAGGCAAGGCATCTGCCGCCGCCTCCCCGACCTGCCCTGCGCACACGACCCCGGCCCGGACACCGACCGCGACGGGGCATCCGCCGATTCACGACCGGCCGTCGCCCCGTCCTCCCCGGCCGACAGGAGCACGCCGTGACCACGACCGACACCCGGCCCGAGGCGTCCTTGCTCGTGGCCGACGGCCTGACCAAGACCTACCGGCTGCCCGGCGGCGACCGCCTCACCGCCGCAGACCAGGTCTCCTTCATCGTCCCGCGCGGCGGCTCACTCGGTGTGGTCGGTGAGTCCGGGTCGGGCAAGAGCACCGTCGCCCGCATGCTGGTCGGCCTGGTGCGGCCGGACGCCGGCACGGTCGCGGTGGACGGCCGGAACCGTGCCGCCCGGCCGCCGTCCCCGAGTCGGAGGCGGGCGCACCGCCTCGCCCGCGCCCGCGAGATCCAGATGGTCTTCCAGGATCCGTACGTCTCCCTCGATCCGCGCCTCACCGCCCGCCAGTGCCTGCGCACCGCCCTGCGGCTGCACGGCCGCGATGCCGACGACCGGCGGATCGCCGACCTCCTGGACCAGGTGGGCCTCGGCGCCCGGGAGGCGGGGGCGCGCCCGCACGAGTTGTCCGGCGGTCAGTGCCAGCGCCTGGCCATCGCGCGGGCCCTCGCCGTCGATCCGCGTGTTCTCGTCCTGGACGAGGCGGTCGCCGCGCTGGACGTGTCGATCCAGGCGCAGATCCTCCACCTGCTCGGCGAGATCCGGCGGGACACGGGGGTGGCCCTGGTGTTCGTCAGCCATGACCTGGCCGTCGTCCGGCACATCACCGACGAGACGGTGGTGATGCGGCGCGGCAGAGTGGTCGAGCAGGGCCCGACGGACCGGGTCCTCGGTGCGCCCGAGGACCCGTACACCCGCCTCCTGCTGGCCTCCGTACCGCGCCGGGGCTGGGATCCGGCCGACGCGGTACGGGCCAGGGCCCAGGCGGATGCCGCGTGACCCCGCGGGGTCCGCGCGGCCCGTAGGGGGCTCAGTCCGCGTGCGCCTCCAACGCGGCCCGCACCCCGGATTCGAGGGCGCCCTCGATCCACGACGGCTTCACCGAGGTGTGGTCCCCGGCGAAGTGGAGCGGCCCCTCGGCGGCGCGGATGGCTTCCAGCAACTCCGTGTGCTGGCCGGGCAGCAGCACGGACGCCTCGCCGTACGCGTACGGGTCGCGCAGCCAGCTCTGGGTGCGCCCGGCGCCGGTGTAGAAGACCTCGACGCGCTGGCCGTAGACCTGTTGCAGGCCCCGCAGCGCGTGCGGGTAGCGGGCGTCCTCGTCGAGGGAGTCCCAGCGGGAGGCATCGTCGGCCCAGCTGTAGGAGGCGAGGACGACGCCGCCCTTGCCGCCCTCGATCGGGTGGGACGGGTTGATCATGAAGCGGTTGGAGTTGTCGGAGACCGAGCCGCCGCCGATGATGTGCGCGGCCTCGGGCTGGTCGCGGGTGGCCCAGCGGTTGGCGGCGTAGTGGGCGCGCTGGGCGTCGCTGATGTGGCCGTCCGGGACGGACGGGTGGGCGCCCAGGAGGCTGCCGTCGGCCGGGGCCCTGCCCTTGCGGTAGTCGTCGTGGAGCCCGGGCCGTACGGCGTCGAGCTCCCGTTTCCAGTCGGCCTCGGTGAACTCCCACCAGCGCAGGCCGAATTCGAGGAGCACCTTGGTCGCGCTGTCGTAGTGCAGCTCGGCGACCGCGCGCCGCTTCTTGTACGACATCAGCGGGCTGACCTGCACGTGCCGGAGCCCCGAGAACGGCACGGTGACGATCGCGAGGTCGCCGGTGAACTCCTCGCGCACCACCTTGCCGTCGCGTCCCTCGGAGACCGTGTCGATCCAGACGTGCGGGCCCTTGGCGTGGACGTGGGAGGTGTCGTCGGCCCCGGGCCGGTCCGGTGCCCAGTACTCGATGTGGGTCGCGCGCCGGTCCAGGCGCAGGACGTCGGCGACCTCCTCGAGCAGCGCGTCCGGAAGCGTCGCGGTGCCGCCGATCAGCTCCCAGAACTCGGTGTCGGGGCTGATCAGGGACTGGCTGATGAAGCTGTGGATGAAGGAGAGCGGCAGCCGTGAGGTGAGGTTCTCCAGCGTGCCGATCAGGTCGATGGTCCGCTCGTCGAAGCCCGCCTCCTCGGTCAGGAACCGGTACATCGACCAGTCGCCGTACTTCTGCACGACCCGCGCCCAGCCTTTGACCCGCTCCGGCATCGGCTTGTCGACGCGCTTGCCGTCCGGGCCGACGGTGCTGAACTCGTCGCGTACGGGGTCCAGGGCGCGGCGCAGGATGGTGCCGGACGGCGTGTCCCAGTACTCGCGCGGGACGCCGAAGGAGCGGTTGATCCTGCGGGGTGACTTCGCGTACGCGGAGCGGCGTACGCGGACGCCGTTGACGTGCAGCCAGGCGTTGTTGACGGGCTTGCCCTCGCCGTCGACGTCGACGAGGTGGAACCGGCGGCGTTTCACGTCGAGTTGGTCGATCAGGGTCATCACCAGCGGGTGGCTGCCGGGGATGCGCATGGCGCCGGCCTCCGCGTACTGGTCGGGGTCGGCGAACGCCTGGGCCGCCTGCTCGTGGCCGCCGGTGCGGAACGTCTTGATGCGGCCGCCGACGCGGTTGCCGTTGGCCTCGACGAGCGTGACCCGGTGTCCGGCCCGCTTGAGGAGCCAGGCGGCGACGAGACCGGCCGGTCCGGCACCGATGACGAGGATTCTCTTGGCCGTCTTCGTCTTCGCGCGCGGCAGCCCGGAGTCGAGGATCTTCCGGTACCCCGGGACGAGCGGCTTGTCGTGTTCGTCGACGACCAGCAGGGCGCGTGCGACGGCCAGGCAGGTGTCCCAGTCGGTGGTGGATCGCGGTCGCCCGGGGGCCTGTTGGGGAACGGCGGGCGCGGCGGCGGCCGCGGTCGGGGTCAACGCGGCCAGGGCGGCCGTCGTGGTGGTTGCGGCCGTGAACCGCCGTCGGGAGAAGGAAGTTGAGCCGACGGGCGCGCGGTGATTGTCCATGTGCACTGGATACGGGGGCAATTGGCCTGCTGGTGGCGCATCGGTCGGTTCATCACCTGAACGGGCAAGCGCATCGTCGGCCGGCCACGCCGGGCATGCGTCCGCACGCGGGTTTGTGCGGCGTGGATGACGAAACCGTTGACGGGGACATGGCCCACTTCTATCTTCTGTCCCAATCACGATCGGAATCACGAACTTCGTTCGACATTACGGACAGGGACGGTCTCGTATGCCTCGGATGTCTCGTACACCCCTCAGGAGACGCCGCAGATCACTCATCCTGTGCGTGCTCGCCGCACTGTTGGCCCTGGTGGCGACCACGCAACCGGCGTCCGCGGCGGACGGCCGCCCGTACACGAACCCGCTGAAGTCGTTCAAGGGCGCCGACCCCTGGCTGCAGTACCACGACGGCAACTACTACCTGATCACCACGACGTTCACCGGCATCCTCGGCATCCGCAAGTCGCCGACTCTCGCGGGTCTGGCCACCGCGCCGAACGTGCAGGTGTGGTCGGACACCACGTCGACCCGCAACACCAACATCTGGGCGCCGGAGATGCATCTCTTCAACGGCCGCTGGTACGTGTACTACTCGGCAGGACAGGGCGGTGTGGCGTGCTGCGACTCGCAGCGCACGCATGTACTGGAGAGCGCCGGCACGGACCCGATGGGCCCGTACACCTACAAGGGCTCGCTCACCGGCTCCAACCTCACACCGGGCGGCTGGCTGATCGACGCGAGTGTGCTGCAGGCCGACAACAAGCTGTACCTGGTCGGCAGCGGCTTCATCAACGGCAGTACGCAGAGCCTGGTCATCGCGCCGCTGAGCAACCCGTACACCCTGGCGAGCAGCACCTTCACGATCATCTCCAGCCCGACCCTGGGCTGGGAGCGGTCCGGCATACCCGTCAACGAGGCCCCGGAACCGCTCTACCACAACGGCCGCACCTTCCTCACGTACTCGGCCAGCTACTGCAACACCGCCGACTACAAGCTCGGCCAACTGGAGCTGACCGGCTCGGATCCGCTGAACCCCGCCTCCTGGACCAAGAAGCAGACGCCGGTCTTCCAGCGCAATGACGCGAACGGCGCCTACGGCCCCGGCCACAACGGCTTCTTCACCTCGCCCGACGGCACCGAGAACTGGATCGTCTACCACGCCAACTCCTCGTCCGGCGGCGGCTGCGGCAACGGACGCACCACCCGGGCCCAGGAGTTCACCTGGAACGCCGACGGCACCCCGAACTTCGGCACCCCCGTCGCCCTCGGCAGCACGCTGCCCGGCCCGTCCGGCGAGACGGCCGCGACGCCGACGTCGTACACCCTCGTCAACCGCAACAGCGGCAAGTGCCTGGACGTGAACGGCGGCAGCACCGCCGACGGCGCCAACATCTTCCAGTGGACCTGTACCGGCGGGGCCAACCAGAAGTGGAAGGTCGAGGACCTCGGCGACGACACCAACCGGCTGGTCAACGTCGCCACCGGCAAGGTGATGGACGTCGCCGACTGCTCCGCCTCCGACGGCGCCGACATCCGGCAGTGGTCCTGGCTGGACAACAAGTGCCAGCGCCACCGGCTCGTGTTCACGGCCGGCGGAGACTACGTCCGGATCGTCAACGAGGCCACCGGCAAGGTCGCCGACGTGGCCGACTGCTCCGCCGCGAACGGCGCGGACGTACGGCAGTGGACGTGGCTCAACAACAACTGCCAGCAGTGGCGCCTGGTCCCCACCACCTGATCACCCGCACTTCTGGAGAACTCCCTTGAGACGCATAGCCGTACGGTTGCTCATGGCCGTCCTCGTCGTCCTGGCGGCCTGCCTCGCCGGACCCGCTCCGGCCGCCCAGGCGGCCGTACCGGACTCCCCCGCCGTGACCTACACCAACCCGATCGCGGAGAAGCGGGCCGACCCGCACATCTTCAAACACACCGACGGCTACTACTACTTCACCGCGACCGTGCCCGAGTACGACCGCATCGTGCTGCGCCGGGCGACGACCGTCCAGGGCCTTTCGACGGCCCCGGAGGTCACCATCTGGACCAAGCACACCAGCGGCGTGATGGGCGCGCACATCTGGGCGCCGGAAATCCACTTCATCGACGGCAAGTGGTACGTCTACTTCGCCGCCGGCGCCACCAGCGACGTGTGGGCGATCCGGATGTACGTCCTGGAGGGCACCGGCGCCAACCCGCTGACCGCCACCTGGACGGAGAAGGGGCAGATCAGGACCCAGTGGGAGAGCTTCTCCCTGGACGCCACGACCTTCGTCGTGGGCGGCGTGCGCTATCTGGCCTGGGCCCAGCGCGACCCGTCCGTGAACAACAACACGGACATCTACCTGGCGAGGATGACCAACCCCTGGACCATCACCGGCACTCCGGTGATGCTGTCGCGGCCCACCTACTCCTGGGAGACCGTCGGCTACAAGGTCAACGAGGGCCCGGCGGTGATCCAGCACGGTGGCAAGGTCTTCATGTCGTACTCGGCGAGCGCCACCGACAGCAACTACTGCCTGGGGCTGCTGTCCGCCTCCGCGAGCGCCGACCTGCTCAACGCGGCGAGCTGGGCCAAGAGTTCCACGCCGGTGTTCACCAGCAACGCCGCCACCAGCCAGTACGGGCCGGGCCACAACTCCTTCACCGTCTCCGAGGACGGCAGGAGCGACATCCTCGTCTACCACGACCGCAGCTACAAGGACATCACCGGAGACCCGCTCAACGACCCCAACCGCCGCACCCGCGTCCAGAAGCTGTACTGGAAGGCCGACGGCACCCCGGACTTCGGCATCCCGGTGGCCGACGGTGTCACGCCCCAGCGCTTCTCCTCGTACAACTTCGCGGACCGGTTCGTCCGGCACTGGGAGTACCGCGCCCGCATCGAGGCCGGCGTCTCCCCGCTCGCGGACTCGCAGTTCCGCGTCGTCACCGGCCTGACCGGCAGCGGCACGGTGTCGCTGGAGTCGGCCAACTTCCCCGGGTACTACCTGCGGCACAAGAACTTCGAGGTGTGGCTGGAGAAGAGCGACGGCACGGCGCAGTTCGCGTCCGACGCCAGCTTCTACAAGCGGGCCGGGCTCTCCGACGCGGCGGGAGTCTCGTACGAGTCGTACAACTACGCCGGGCGCTACGTGCGGCACCACGACTACCTGCTGGTGGTCCAGGCGCCGAGCACGGCGACGGATCGGGCGGACGCCACGTTCCACGCCCAGTAAAACCGGCGGAATCTGCAGTTCAGACCCTATGAACGCCCTCTATACATGGCGAGTATACCCGCCATGTATAGTCGCGACATGCCTTTTCCGATCATTCCGATCAAGAAGATGAAAAAGTCGTGGGCTTGGTTGTCTGCCGCCGCCGTTCTGGTGGCGGCCGCTTCCTTGGTGGCGTTCACGCAGTACGTGCGCCTGGACACCACGTCACCCAGCACCGCCCGGGCCCAGGCCTCCTCCACCGTCCAGGCCCGCATCGGCAGCGTCGACTGCCGCGAGGCCAAGTGCGTCGCGCTGACCTTCGACGCCGGCCCGAGCGAACACTCCGCACGACTGCTCGACATCCTGAAGGAGGAGAAGGTTCCGGCGACCTTCTTCCTGCTCGGCAAGCGGCACATCGAGAAGTACCCGGAGCTGGTCAGGCGGATGGCCGACGAGGGCCATGAGGTGGCCAACCACACCTGGGACCACGAGAGACTCACGGACCTGGACGCCGACGAGATACGCGAGGAGATAGAGCGCCCCAACAAGGAGATAGAGCGCCTCACCGGGCGGCGCCCCACCCTGATGCGCCCGCCTCAGGGCCGTACGAACGACACGGTGCACGACGTCTGCCGCGAGTTGGGGATGTCGGAGGTCCTGTGGAGCGTGACGGCCAAGGACTACAAGACCAATGACTCCAAGCTCATAGAGCAGCGTGTCCTGGACCAGACCGACCGGGACGGGATCATCCTGCTGCACGACATCTACGACGGCACCGTGCCGGCGGTGCCCGGGATCATCGACGCGCTGAAGAAGCGCGGGTTCGTGTTCGTGACCGTCCCGCAGCTGCTCGCGCCGGGGAAGGCCGAGCCCGGGAAGGTGTACCGGTGAGCCGTCTCACCGGGTGAGGTGAAAGCGGTGGGGTGAAGGCGATGCGGGGAGCGGTGGATCAGCGTGCGGAGAAGACGACCGACCACCCCTCCTGCCCTGCCAGATCGGCGGTGTACGAAACCCCGTCCGCCTTCAGCCTCTTGGCGTCGAGGAGGCTGATCTCGCCGCCGTGGTTGCCGAGTTGGGCGCCACCGCTCAGGCGGACGGTGAGGCAGGCGCCGGCCGCGAGCGGTCCCGGCGGCACGGCGGACAGCCGGCCCACCCGGTCCTGGAGGTGCCAGCCGGTGAGGTCGACCGGGGCGGGCGAGGCGTTGAGGAGGGTCACCGTCTCGGCCTCGGGGGCGGGGCCGCGCGGGTTGACGAGGGCGGCGACGATACGGACGGGCCGGCTGCCGGGCACGGGGCGCGAACCGTCGACGTCCTCGATGGCGTGGCCGGTCACGTCGTCCGTCTTCCAGGACTGGCTCTGGAAGGCGAGGAAGATCCCGACCCAGCGCGACTGCGCCGGGAAGTGGATGAGCAGCCCGCCGTCCTGCCAGACGCCGTCGTCGTCGCGGAAGCGGCGGCTGTTGCCCTGGTTCATGTGGATGTCGTGGACGCCGTTGCCGGGCAGGAAGCCGAAGACCTTGTCCCTGACCTTGGCTTCGGGCCCCCAGCGCTCGCCGAACAGATGCACGCGGGCCTCCGGGTCGGCGACCGCGCGGCGGACGGAGTGGTCGAGGAGGTCGGCGAGGTCGTTGTCGGGGCCTTCGAGGTCCGGGGGCAGCTTGCGCATCAGGGACGGGTCGAAGAGGTTGCCGCGCACGAAGTCGAGGTTCGGACCGCCGGGCCCGGGCGGCAGGGTGTTCCAGCCGCTCTCCAGCCCCTCCAGACGGGCCGTGATCGGATGCCGGAAGTCCTCGGCGACGAGGTAGAGCAGCTCGGAGGGCTGCTGCTGGGAAAGGACGTTGACGGCGGCGCGGTACTGCGTGCCGTGATCGTCGGTGAGGTGGATCTGGTAGTGCGGCGTGTCGTCGGCGCCCTCGCGCCGGGTGTCGACCGCTCGTCCGATCAGTACGCCGTAGGTCTTCAGTGGCATGACGACCAACTCCCCCGGGAGGTGGACGGATTGCCCGCCCTTAGGTGGCAGCGTAGGGCGCGGACGGCGCGGCCGAAGCCGAGTTCACCTCGCGTACGTCCGCCCGCCGACGTCCGGCTGGACCGACTGCACGACGCGTATACGACTGCGCCGATGACCAGCTCGGATTCCCTAAGATCGTTCCGTGGCGAACTTTCTCCTCGAACGCACGGTTCCACTCCCCCTCGACGAGGCCTGGCGCCGCCTGACGGAGTGGCCCCGCCATGCCGCGGCCGTCCCACTGACCCGCATCCGGGTCACCCCACCCGAACCGACCCGTGCGGGCACCCTCGTCATCGCCCGCTCCGGAGTCGGCCCGCTGTCCTTCGACGACCCCATGGAGGTCACGGTGTGGCAGCCGCCGGGGGACGACTCGCCGGGCCTGTGCCGACTGGAGAAGCGGGGCCGGGTGATCACGGGGTGGGCCGAGATCGAGGTGCGGCCCGGGCCGGGAGGGCGGGCGCGGGTGGTGTGGCGCGAGGAGGTGCGGGTGCGGTTCCTGCCTGGGGTGGCCGACGGTGTGCTGGAGCGGACGGCTCGGTATGTGTTCGGGCGTGCGGTGAATCGGCTCCTGAGGCAGCCGTGACCCCCGTCGAACGGGCGCGCTGGGAGGACCACTTCGCGCGGGGCCGCGGCTTCCGGGGCGTCACGGAGCGGGAACTGCGGCTGCTCGGTGAGGCGATGCGGCCACGCGCCCGGGCCCTGGACATCGGCTGCGGGCTCGGCACCTACGCCGCCGCGCTCGCCGGCCTCGGCCACGACACGCTCGCCGTCGACTGGGCGGATGCGGCGGTGGCGGCGACCCGTGACCGGTACACGGACCTGGAGCCCCGACTGCGCGTGCTACGCCTGGACTTCGAGGACGGGGCCGACGTCGCGGCGAAGCTGCCCCGGACCCGGTTCGACCTTGTGACGATGCGGCTGGTCCTGGCCTTCATGTCGGACAAGAGGGCGGTCTCGGAGCGCGTGCGGGGGCTGCTGGCGCCGGGCGGGGTGTGGGTGGTGACGACGCCGCTGGCGGAGCGGTTGCCGCAGGAGCGGCGACACATCGGGGTGACGGCACAGGACGTGGCGATCGTGACGGAGGGGTGGGACCGAGGTGAGTGGTACGACCTCGACGCGGGCGGGATGCGATGTTTCGTACTGCGTGCCTGAGACCCACGAAGGGGACATGCCCGAATGGGCGCCGACAAGGAGAGGGAGGCGACGCACATGACGCCGGACGAGGTCGAGGCCCTGGCCGTTGACGGCCTTCGGTGGCTGCTGTCAGCCGGGCGTGACAGCGGGGACGGCGGTCTCATATGGCCGACCAGGCCCTCCGACGACGAGCTCAACCCCATGCTCTACAGCGGCACGGCCTCAGTCGTCCCGGTTCTCCTGGAAGCGTGGCGGCACTTCGGCGACGACTCCTACGCGGACACCGCCGTGCGCGCGGCCCGCGGGCTGGCGGACTCCGTCGAGAGCTGGGAGGACGACTCCCTGTACTTCGGCCGCACCGGCATGGCCCTCGCGCTGCGTGCCGTCCACGTCGACCTTAGCGACGACGCCGCCGGCAGCGCCGCGGACCGGGCCCTGGAGCTCGTGCGCTCGCGCTTCGACGGGACCCGCTGGGGCGAGCTGTTCGAGCTGATGGGCGGCAACGCCGGGATCGGCCTGGGCGCGCTCCTGACAGGGCAGGAGGACCTCGCCGTCCTGGCGGTGGAGCCGTACGCCCGCACGGCCGAGCGCACTCCCGCCGGGGTCAACTGGCAGCACAGGCCCGGCGCGCCCGGCCGTATGCACCACATCTCGCACGGCACTCTCGGCATCGTGTACGGCCTGGCCGCGGTCGGCCACGCGACCGGCCGCAAGGACCTGGTCGAGCTCGCGCTGGCCGGTGCCGCGGATGTCGTCTCGCGCGACGAGGGCGGACCCGATGGCTTTCTCGTCCCCCACTCCGACCCGCACCACCGCCCCGACCTGGTCGAACGCCACAACTACGGCTGGTGCCACGGCCCCACCGGCGACGCCCAGGTCTTCCGCCAGCTGCGGGACCTGTCCCCCGACCCTGCCTGGGCGGCCCTCGCCGACCGCTGCTGGCACACCGTCACGCACTGCGGCCTGCCGAACCGGTTGCGCCCCGGCTTCTGGGACAACAACGGCCGCTGCTGCGGCACGGCGGGCGTCCTCGCCCTCGCCGTCGACCGCATCGCCGAGCAGGACGACTCCCCCGAGTTCGCCCGGCTCCTGGCCGCCGACCTCGCCGCGCACGCCACCCGCGACGCCGACGGCGCCCGCTGGTCCAACGTCGAACACCGGGCCACGCCGAGCGAGCTCGAACCGCAGCCGGGATGGGCGATGGGCAACGCGGGCATCGTGCGCGAACTGCTGCGCTTCGTACGGGTCGTACGGGGAGGCGAGCCGGACTACGCGTTCACGTGGCCGGACCAGCCCGGGGTGACTCGCGCGCGTCAGGCCGACTTGGCCTAGGCCCTGCCGTCAGTAGACGGACAGGCCGTAGGCGCTCAGCACTTCCTGGATCGGCTGGTAGTAGGAGGTTCCTCCCGTGGCGCAGTTTCCGGAGCCGCCGGAGAGGATGCCGATGACCTTGTCGCCGGCGTACAGCGGACCGCCGCTGTCGCCGGGTTCGGCGCAGATGTCGGTCCGGATCAGCCCGTGGACGATGTCACCGCCGCCGTAGTTCACGGACGCGTTGAGGGCGGTGACCACGCCGCATCGGACTCCGGTCGTCGCGCCCCGGGTGCAGACCCGTTGACCGACGTAGGCGGACGCGGTCCCGGTCACGTCGACCGTTCCGATGGTGCCGGGGTGCGGCACGGACGCGTTGGCGTAACGGACGACCCCGAAGTCGTTGCCGGGGAAGCTGCTGCCGGTGGTGGGGCCGACGGCCATGTCCAGAGCTGCGTTGGTGTACCAGGTGGGCAGGTCCGCGGTGCAGTGTCCGGCGGTGATGAAGTAATACGTGGAGCCGCTCTGCACATTGACGCCCGCGGTGCAGCGCCGGCCGGGGGCGTGGATGCCGTCGCCGCCGGACAGGAGCGTGCGCAGGCGGCCGTCGAGCCGTTCGAGGGTGACAGCACCGGCGAACCGGGCGGCGGCATGGCGGAGTCGGGCCAGCTCGGCGTCCGTGACCGTGGAGTCGGCGAGGACTCGCAACGTCCCGCTCCCCTCGTCCAGGGCCCACGCCGTCCCGTCGATCCCCAGTGATGTGATCGTCGAGGCCGGGCCGGACGCCGAGGACGGTGTGGGCGGCGGGGCAGCGGACGCTGCCGTCGCGCCGGTGCCGGATACCGTCAGGGCGGCCACGCCGAGCAAACTCAGTACGTAGGCGATCAGTTGTGAGCGTCTGTTGGTTGTACGGCGTGCTGTCATCCCGAATCTCCCCGAGGACGGCCGGTCGGTTTCGGGCACGCCCGACCGGTGACCGGGCGTGCCGGGCTTGCATGCCGTGGTGCTGGTGTCGTGCGGGATTCGAAGGCGAGCCCGAGCGCCGTCATGATGTCGCCTGCGACGCCGGGCGGAGGCGAAGCAGCGCTCATTGTGCCCGGACGCGTATAGCGGGGATAGGGCGTGTTCAGCCGCGGGCCGTGGCGTCGGCGGTCGCGGTCAGCACGCCGTCAAGGTTCAGGACGACTTCCGCCGAGAGCCCGAAGGCCGCACCCCAACGAAACCCTCCGTGCTTTCACGCAGCACCAGACGATGCGCCACCACGAGGTCCTGAGGTGACCGCACCTCGGCCGAGTCGGCGTCCGGCGAGGCGGACCCCGTCGCCTCGTCCATCCGGTGTTGCAGGAGTTCGACGGCGACCTCGGCCACCGCGGCCTTGTCGGGGGCCACGGTGCTGAGGGTGGGGACGCTGAAGCGTCCGGCCTCGACGTCGTCGAAGCCGACGACGGCGACCTCCTCGGGAACCCGGATGCCGTGCTCGTGCAGTGCGCGCAGGGCACCCAGCGCCAGTTGGTCGTTGAGGCACAGCAGTGCGTCGGGGCGGGCGCCCTCGCTCAGCGCCCGGGCCACGGCCTCGGCGCCGTCCGGCATCCGGAAGGACTCGACGGGCAGGAGAGCGGCCGGGTCGTGGGCGATGCCCGCTTCCGCCAGCGCCGCATGGTAGCCGCGGGTGCGGGCCTCGGCCGTGCCCAGGCCCGCGCCGCTGCGTCCACCGATGACCAGGATGGAGCGGCGGCCGAGCCCGAGCAGGTGCTTGGTCGCCTCCCGCGCGGCCTGTTCGTTGTCGATGGCGACGTGGTCGGCGCCCTCCTCCAGCAGTTCGCCGATCAGCACGGTGGGCGGTGCGCCCGCGCGGTCGCGCAGATCGTCCGGGGTGAGGGCGAGCGGGCTGAGGATGACTCCGTCGACGAAGCTGGAGCCGAATCCGGTCAGTGCCGCCAGCTCGTGCTCGCGATCCGCCCCCGTCTGGTGGATCAGAACCGTGAGGGAGCGCCGCTCGGCCTCGCGGATGACGTGCCGGGCGAGCTCCGCGAAGTACGGGACGTCGAGTTCGGGAACGACGAGAGCGATGATGCCGGTGCGGCCCTGGCGCAGGTGGCGACCGGCGAGGTTCACCTTGTAGCCGAGTTCCTCGATGGCATCGCGGACGACGCGTCGGGTGCGGTCGGAGACGTGGGTGTAGTCGTTGATGACGTTGGACACCGTCTTCTCCGACACGCCTGCGAGCCGCGCGACGTCCTTGATCCTGGGTCGTGCCACCGGAACCTCCCTGCCCCTCAGCGCTGCTGAGTTTATGTCCCGGCAGGTCGCGGATCGGCAGCGCGTCTTTCCGGCCCGTTCGGCCCTCGATTTCCGGCCGTGCCTCCTGGCTCTTTACAGCCAATGTACATCGATGTAAAAACGAGCCATCGCATCGGCTCGACCGGTGCGCCCCCGCCTGACCCTGGCGGTGGACCGCCCTTTGCCATGGGCGCTCCACCGTCGGTCCGGCATGCGTGTCCGGCCGTCGGAAGGTCCGCGATGTTCACCCGCTTCTCTGCCTCACCACCAGCCCCCGCACCCGGCGCGGCACCTGGTCCCACCCGCCGTCGCCTACTGCGGCACGGCACGGCCGCCGCGGGCGCGCTGCTCGCCGCCGGCCCGCTGTCCGGCTGCGCGTCACCGGCCGCCGCCGACGCCTCCGCGCTGAGCGTCTGGGACCTGTTCCAGGGCGGCGACGGCATGCTGATGGACGACATGATCAAGGCCGTCTCCGAGGGACCGCAGGGCTTCGAGGTGGAGCGCACGATCCTCGACTGGGGACCCTCGTACTACACCAAGCTGGCCATGTCGGCCGCCGGCGGCCGGGCCTCCGACGTGGCGATCATGCACCTCTCCAGGCTGGCCGGCTATGCGCCCGGCGGCCTGCTCGACCCCTTCGACCTGGACCTGCTCGCCGAATTCGGCGTCAGCCAGAAGGACTTCGCACCGGCGGTCTGGTCGCGGACGCAGCACGACAGGACCGTCTACGCCATCCCGCTCGACGTCCACCCCTTCATCGTGTTCTACGACAAGGAGGCCGCCGACAAGGCGGGGCTCCTCGACTCCTCGGGCGAACTGGCGCCGATGGGCTCCCCGGAGGCCCTGCTCGACGCCGGCAAGGCGCTCGCCGAGGCGACCGGGCAGAAGGGCATCCTGTTCGGGCATGTCACCGACACCGCCCAGACCTGGCGGCAGTTCGCAGCCCTCTATGCCCAGACCGGTGCCGCCTTCACCCTGCCGGACGGCGGGCCCCCGCAGATCGACGTCGACGCCGCGGTACGCGTCGTCGACTTCATGCAGCGGCTCTTCGACGGCCGTACCAACCCCAACAACCTGGACTACAACGGCGCGATGGCCGGCTTCATCGGCGGTCGCGGCGGCATGGTCATGCTCGGCGAGTGGGAGCTGCCCACGCTGAAGAAGTCCGGCATCCCGCTCGGCGCCGCCCCCTTCCCACAGGTCTTCGACACGCCGGCCGTCTACACGGACAGCCACAGCTTCGTCCTCCCGCACCAGGAGAACCCCGATCCGACGCGCCGCCGCCGGGCCCACCGGTACGTCGCGGAGATGGTCAAGCAGAGCCTCACCTGGGCGAGCGCCGGTCACATCCCCGCCTACCAGCCCGTGATCGCGGAACCGGAGTACGCCGCCCTCGACCCGCAGTCCTCCTACGCGGACGCGGGAGAGGTGGCGGTGCTCGATCCGCCGAACTGGTTCGCCGGGGCCGCTTCGAACTTCCAGAACCGGATGTGCCAGCCGCTCCAGTCGGCGCTGCTGGGCAACACCTCCGCCGAGAAGGCGGTGCGTCAGATGGTCCGCGAGGCGGACGCGCTGCTCCGGCAGCCCAACCCGGTGGCCTGACGAGCAGAAGGAGTGACCCACGTGACCACCACCGCACCCCCGGGCACCGACGCCGTGACCGGCCCGGCCGGCGACCGCCCCGGCGGCCTGCGCCGTATCGGCTTCAAGGGCAGCCGGACCGCGAAGGGCCCCGGCCTCGTCTTCGTCGTGCCGTTCCTGCTCGTCTTCGTCCTGTTCCTGGTCTGGCCCATCGTGCACGGGCTGTGGATGAGCTTCACCGACAGCTCGCTCGCGCTGCGCGACACGGCGTTCGTCGGCTTCGACAACTACACCGAGGCGTTCGGCGATCCGGACGTCTGGAGCAGCCTCGGCAACACGGTCGTCTTCACCGCCATCTCCAGTGTTCCGCTGGTCCTGATCGCGCTGGCCATGGCGCTGCTGGTGCACAGCGGCCTCGCCGGGCAATGGGTGTGGCGACTGGCCTTCTTCGCTCCCTACCTGCTGCCCGTGACCGTGGTGACGCTCATCTGGACCTGGCTCTACCAGCCGGAGCTCGGCCTGGCGAACCAGTTCCTCGACACCCTCGGCTTGGAGCCCGTCGGCTGGCTCTCCGACGAAGCCGTCGCGATGTGGTCGATCGCCGCCCTCACCGTCTGGTGGACGGTCGGCTTCAACTTCCTGCTCTACCTCGCCGCGCTCCAGTCCCTGCCCTCGACCTACTACGAGGCCGCCGCGCTGGACGGCGCCGGAGCCTGGCGGCGGCTGTGGTCCATCACCCTGCCGCAGCTGCGCAGGACCACCGTGCTCGTCGCGATGCTCCAAGTACTGGCCTCGCTCAAGGTGTTCGACCAGATCTACATCCTCACCAAGGGCGGCCCCAACGCCTCGACCCGGCCGGTCCTGGAATACGTCTACGACGTCGGCTTCACCGGCTACCGGCTCGGTTACGCCTCCGCCGTCTCCTACCTCTTCTTCGCCCTCGTCATCGTCGTCTCGCTCGCGCAGCTGCGTCTCTTCCGCCAGGAGGACTGACCGTGTCCGCCACCGCAACACCCCTTCGCCCGCGGCGCCGTCCCCCCTTGGCAGCTGCCGAATCGTCCCTGCTCCTCGGCCACGGCCGGCTGCCGCGCGCGCTGGCCGGCACGGCGCTGGCCGTCCTGGCCGCCGTCTGGCTGCTGCCGTTCGTCTGGGCGGTCGCCACCTCGGTGCAGAGCGAGCAGGACGCCGCGTCGCCCGGCCTGTCCCCGATCAAGGGCGCTTTCACGACCGAGGCGTATCAGCAGATCCTGGAGCGCGGGAACGTCACCGTCTGGGCCTTCAACAGCTTCCTGATCGCCGGCCTGGTCACGCTGATCACGGTCGTCGTGTCCACGCTCGCCGCATACGGGTTCTCGCGCGGCACCTTCCGCGGCCGCCGGACCCTGCTCGCCGTCACCGTCGCCGCGATCCTGGTGCCGCCGCAGCTGCTCGTCGTACCGCTCTTCGAGCAGATGCTGCTCTTCAACCTGGTGGACACCTACGCGGCCGTCATCCTGCCGCAGGTCGTCGCGCCCATGATGGTCTTCATCCTCAAGCGCTTCTTCGACGCCATCCCCCGGGAGCTGGAGGACGCGGCCCGGATGGACGGGGCCTCCGAGTTCCGGGTGTTCCTGTCGATCGTGCTGCCGCTGTCGCGGCCGATCGTGGCTGCCGTGGCGATCTTCGTCTTCATCGGGGCGTGGAACAACTTCATGTGGCCGTTCATCGTCACCAACGACCCGGACCTGATGACGCTCCCCGTCGGCCTGGCCACCGTCAAGGACGCCTTCGGCATCCAGTACGCCCAGTCCATGGCGTCCGCGCTGCTGGCCGCGCTGCCACTGATCGTGGTGTTCCTCTTCTTCCAGCGCCGCATCGTCGACTCCGTGGCCACCACCGGCCTCGGCGGCTCCTGACCCCACCCCCTCGCCGTACTCACAGGCCGGCCGCATCCTGCCGGCCCCCGATCGACTGGAGCATGTGTGCCCACCCCCTCCGTACCGCGCCCGGAGTATCCGCGACCGCAGTTCGTGCGGCGCGACTGGCTCAACCTGAACGGCGCCTGGCAGTTCGAGACCGACCGAGGGGACAGCGGGCTCGAACGCGGCCTGCTCGGCCGCGAGCTGCGCGACGAGATCCTCGTGCCCTTCCCGCCCGAGTCCGAGCTGTCCGGCATCGGCGACACCGACTTCCTGGAGGCCGTCTGGTACCGCCGCGCCCTCACCCTGCCCGCCGAATGGGCCGGACGCCGCGTACTGCTGCACTTCGGCGCCGTCGACCACGACACCACCGTGTGGGCCGACGGCCGCGAGGTCGCCCGGCACCGCGGCGGCTTCACCCCCTTCAGCGCCGACCTCGGCGACATCGCGGGCGGGGGCGAGGAGGTCGTCATCACGGTCCGGGCCCGCGACCCCAGGTCCGGCCCGCAGGCCCGGGGCAAGCAGGCGATCCAGTACGCCAACCACGACTGCAACTACACCCGCGTGAGCGGCATCTGGCAGACCGTCTGGCTGGAGCCCGTCCCCGATCTGCACCTGCGGCGCCCCCGCATCACCCCCGACCTCGCCGGCTCCGCCTTCCACCTCGAACTCCCACTGTCCGGCAACCGCCCCGGCCACCGGGTACGCGCCATCCTCAGCGACGCCCACGGCGAGGTGAGCCGCGCCGAGGCCCGCGCCGACCTGGACCTGGCCCCGCGCCTGCACCTGCCCGTGCCCGACGACCGGCGCCGTGACTGGGGGCCGGACGACCCGCATCTGTACGACCTGCGCCTCGAACTCCTCGACACCAAGGGCGAGGTGGTCGACAGCGCCGAGAGCTACGCGGGACTGCGCTCCGTCGGACTCAGCGGCAGGACCGTCCTACTCAACGGCTCCCCCGTCTTCCAGCGCCTCGTCCTCGACCAGGGCTGGTACCCCGACGGACTGATGACCGCGCCGACCGACGAGGCGCTGGTCCGGGACATCGAGCTGGCCATGGCGGCCGGGTTCAACGGGGCCCGGCTGCACCAGAAGGTGTTCGAGGAGCGCTTCCTCCACCACGCCGACCGCCTCGGCTACCTGGTCTGGGGCGAGTTCGGCGACTGGGGCTGCGAGGTCGGCGGCTCCTCGGGCGACAACCAGCAGCCCGACGCCTCGTACGTCGCCCAGTGGCTGGAGGCCCTCGAACGTGACTACTCCCACCCCTCGATCATCGGCTGGTGCCCGCTCAACGAGACGTACCAGAAGCTGCACGACCGCATCACCCGGCTCGACGACGTCACCCGCGCGATGTTCCTGGCCACGAAGGCGATGGACACCACCCGCCCGGTGATCGACGCCTCCGGCTACGCCCACCGCGTCGCCGAGACCGACATCTACGACTCGCATCACTACGAGCAGGACCCGGAGACCTTCCGGCAGCTGATGTCAGGGCTCGCCAAGGGCGACCCCTTCGTCAACTCCCATGAGAGCGGGGCGCCTTACTCCCTTCCCTACGGCGGCCAGCCGTACTTCGTCAGCGAGTTCGGCGGCATCTGGTGGGACCCCGAGGCAGCCGCCGCCCAGTCCGGCGAGGACCGCACCGAGTCCTGGGGCTACGGCGAACGCGTCCGCGACGAGGAGGAGTTCCACGCCCGCTTCAGCGGCCTGACCGAGGTGCTGCTGAGCGACCGTGACATGTTCGGCTACTGCTACACCCAGTTGACCGACGTCTTCCAGGAACAGAACGGCATCTACCGCTTCGACCGCGGTCTCAAGCTGGACGTCGACCGCATCCGTGCCGCACAGCTGCGCCCGGCAGCGATCGAGAACCAGGACGACGACCGGGCCTGACAGCGAGAGCAGGAGAGGAAAGTGGCGGCCCCCCGCCACACGACGGGGAGCCGCCACTGCGGCATCTGCGGTGCACACACCCTCAGGTGATGTTGCCGCTCGCGAAATACGCGCGACAGACGGTGCCCTCGAAGTCGGTCGCGATCTGCAGCACCCTGCTGCCGTCGGGCGAAGGCAGCAGCGGGGAACTGTAGTTCTGGCAGTAGTTCACTTCGGGATTCGGCACGGTCACCGGAGACGGCATCGTGGACCACGGTCCGCTGCCGTTCTGCGTGTTGGTGAGGATCGTGCGCCCGCTGCCTGCGGCGGGGGGCCGTCCCGGTTGAGCAGGCGCTGTCCGATCAGCAGGATGCGCCCGTCGGAACCGCCGCCCGGTGTGGGCGCCCAGGCGATGGTCGGCGCGGCGCGGAAGTACCTGCCGTCGGCGGTCTCGGGACGGAAGCCGAGGTGGGCCGGATCTCCCCAGTTCCAGCCGTCGGCGGACGTCCGATAGTGCACGACGCACTGGTACTGACCGCCCGGGTTGCACTCTCGTAGCTCATGAAGTACGTGCCGTTGGGCAGCTTCCGCACCACCGGCATGCCCGGCCGGTCGGGTGCCCAGTTGCTCGCCACGGTGTTGTGGCGACCCTGCCAGTTCACCCCGTCGTAGCTGCGTACGGCGACGAGCTTCTGGCTGTGCGCCGCGTCGGTCTCGTCCGCGTAGTGGCAGACCAGTGCTCCGTCGGCCGCCACGGAGAACTCGGGTTCCCACAGGCCGCCCGTGCCCTCGGCGACGGCGCAGGACGACAGGTGGGACCAGGTGCGCCCGATGTCGTTGCTGCGCCAGATCCGCAATGCCATACGCCGGTTCGACTCGTCCTGGCCCGCGGAGGCGGCCCAGAGCAGCGTGCCGGCCGGCATCGCGCCGACCTGCCGGGGCAGCTCGAACAGCGTGGAACAGCACAGACCTTGGCCCGCCGCGGACTCCGGGTCGGCGACTGCGCCGACCTGGCGGAAGGTCGCCCCGGAGTCCGTGCTCTCGTGGATGGCGCCGATGCCGTTGTTGCCGTCGAAGGTCACGACACCGGCGAGGACGCGACCGTTGGCCGATCCGCTGTGCGCCAGCCGGATGGCACGCGGGTACAGGCCGGTTCCGTCCCTTAACGGAGTGCCTGTCGCCGAGGGGGCGATGTCCGTCGCGGCACGCGAGGCGGGCGGCGGGGAAGCGGTGGCGCCGGCGGGCATGGCCAGTGCCAGGCCGAGCGCGCCGGTCAGGGCGACCAGGAGCGCTCGGGCCGGCCGGCGTACGGAGGGGCCACGACGGCGTCTGAAGGCATGCGGAATGCGCGGAAGCAGCACCGTTCTTCCTTCCTCGAAGGTGAAATTCCGCGTCAGGTTAGAGCCGCGTGTACATCGATGTAAATGGGCTGGAGAGGTTCCGCTCAGCGGGGGTTGTGCTCAGCGGCGGCGGCCTCGCGCCGCCCAGCCGCTGCCGATCCCCGCGACATGCAGGGCGAGACATGTGAGCCCGAGCAGCATGACGTTGGTCGACGTGAAGACGTCGTTGGTGGATATGTCTGCCGCATTGATGAGAAAGGCGATGAAGAACAGGACCGCCGCGATGATGCCCAGCACGATGTGCCTCCTTGGCGAAGGGGAATCGACCGATGGTGCCGTCTCTCGCGTATGCCCCCGGCCGACCGCATCACGCACTGCGGCCTTGGTCGCTGCCCTGCCGGACACATCGCGCGCATCGTGCAGAGAAGGCGAAAGGGGGTACGCGGCCGAAAGGGACGACGAGTGGAGGATCGCGATGTTCGAGGCCGGTGACATCCGAGAGTGGCGCGGCCACGATGTGGTCGACGACAGCGCACGCAAGATCGGCAGACTGGAGTCGGTCTATGTGGACACCGCTACCGACGCGCCGTCTTTCGCCACCGTCACGGTCGGCATGCCGACTCGGCACCGCCTGGTGTTCGTCCCCCTCGCCGGAGCGACGGTCGGCCCTGGGTACCTGAAGGTCGCCTATGCGAAGCACCTGGTCAAAGGTGCGCCGTCCATCGACATGGACGGTGTCCTGCCGGCCGGGGACGAAGGGGCGGTCTTTGCGCACTACGACCTGGCGTACAAGCCCGGTGCGGACGGCGAGCGCCGGCTGGCGCGCCGCTGACGGCCAACGACGATCCGGGAGGCGGCCGTGGCTCTGTTCTTGTTCCTGCTTCTTGTGGCGGTGGTGCTCGGCTTCATCGGAGTGCTCGCCGAAGGTCTGTTCTACCTGCTGGTCATCGGGGTGCTCGTGGCGATCGTCGACGTCCTCTACGTCGGAATGAAGATCCGGCGAGGCGGCAGGCGCCCGGTTCGCTAGGCCTCGCGGTCAGCGGTGGCCGTGGCCGACCGACGCGGTGGCCCTCACGCCACCGACCCGATCCGCCCCGCGGGCGTCGACGTCGCGTCGTGGTGGATCGGGGTGTGGGCGCCGGTGAGGGAAACGCCGCTGCCGCCCCGCCGGTTGGCGACGATCTCCGAGGCGATCGACAGGGCCGTCTCCTCCGGCGTACGGGCGCCGAGGTCCAGTCCGATGGGGGACCTGAGCCGCGTCAGCTCCAGTTCGGTCACACCGACCTTCCTGAGCCGCTCGTTGCGGTCCAGGTGGGTGCGGCGGGAGCCCATCGCGCCGACGTACGCCACCGGCAGGCGCAGGGCGAGCTGGAGCAGGGGTACGTCGAACTTGGCGTCGTGGGTGAGGACGCACAGGACCGTCCGGGCGTCGACGGACGTCCGTTCCAGGTACTTGTGCGGCCACTCGGTGACGATCTCGTCGGCCTCCGGGAAGCGGGCCTTCGTCGCGAAGACCGGGCGGGCGTCGCACACGGTCACGCGGTAGTTCAGGAATTTGCCGATCCGCACCAGCGCCGACGCGAAGTCGATCGCACCGAAGACGATCATCCGCGGCGCCGGGACGGAGGACTCGACCAGCACCGTGAGCGGGGCGCCGCAGCGCGAGCCCTGTTCGCCGATCTCCAGGGTGCCGGTGCGGCCCGAGTCGAGGAACGCACCCGCCTCCGCCGCGACCGTACGGTCCAGTTCGGGGTGGGCGCCGAAGCCGCCCTCGTACGAGCCGTCGGGGCCGACGAGAAGCGCGCGGCCCTTGAGGTCGTCCGGCCCCGACACGATCCGTGCGACCGCCGCCGCCTCCCCGCTCGCGGCCGCCCGCAGCGCGGACGCGAGCACGGGGCGGGCCGGGTCCCCGGCGCGTACCGGCGTGACCAGGATGTCGATGATGCCTCCGCAGGTCAGGCCGACCGCGAAGGCGTCCTCGTCGCTGTAGCCGAAGCGCTCCAGGACGGTCTGGCCGTCCTCGAGCGCCTGTTGGCACAGCTCGTAGACCGCGCCCTCCACACAGCCGCCGGAGACCGAGCCGATCGCCGTGCCGTCGGCGTCCACCGCGAGCGCGGCGCCGGGCTGGCGGGGCGCGCTGCCGCCGACCGCCACCACGGTGGCCACGGCGAAGTCGCGTCCCTGCTCGACCCACCGGTGCAACTCCTCGGCGATGTCCAACATCTCTCGGTCTCCTTGACAGCGGTTGTGCGGAGGGCGGTTCACACTGACCGGCGCACCGGCTAGTGCACGCCCATCCAGCTCTCAATGGGATTGAGGGCGAAAAAGACGATGAAGATGCCTGTCAGGGCCCACATGAACGCCCCGATCTCCCGCGCCTTGCCCTGAGCGATCTTGATGGCGACGTACGAGACGACGCCGGCCGCGACACCGGCCGTGATCGAGTAGGTGAACGGCATGATCACGACGGTGAGGAACACCGGGATCGCGGTGGCCCGGTCGGACCAGTCCACGTGCCGTGCGTTCATCATCATCATGGCGCCGATGACCACCAGGGCCGCCGCCGCCACCTCGCCCGGCACGATCGCGGTGAGCGGGGTGAAGAACAGACAGGCCGCGAAGAACAGGCCGGTGACGATCGAGGAGAGACCCGTGCGGGCACCCTCGCCCACGCCGGTCGCCGACTCGACGAACACCGTCTGGCCCGAGGCGCCGGACACGCCGCCGATGGCGCCGCCGGCGCCGTCGATGAACAGCGCCTTGGACAGGCCCGGCATCCGGCCCTTGTCGTCGGCGAGCTTGGCCTCGGTGCCGACGCCGATGATCGTCGCCATCGCGTCGAAGAACCCGGCGAGCACGAGCGTGAACACGATCATGCCGACGGTCATCGCGCCGACCTCGCCCCAGCCGCCGAACTCGACGTTGCCGAAGATCGAGAAGTCCGGCATGGACACCGCGGTGCCGTGCAGTTCGGGAGCGCCGCTGGCCCACTGCTTGGGGTCGATGACGTCGAAGGCGTTGAGGATGACGGCGAGCACGGTGCCGCCGACGATGCCGATCAGGATGGCGCCGGGGATGCCGCGCGCCTGGAGCATGAAGATGGCGAGCAGCGTGACCGCGAAGAGCAGCACGGGCCAGCCGGCCAGTTCGCCGGCGGGGCCGAGGGTGACCGGGGTCGCCTCGCCCTGGTGCACGAAGCCGGCCTTGTAGAAGCCGATCAGGGCGACGAACAGGCCGATGCCCATGGTGATCGCGTGCTTCAGCGCGAGCGGAATCGCGTTCATGATCATCTCACGCAGGCCGGTGACGACCAGCAGCATGATGACCACGCCGTACATCACGCACATGCCCATGGCCTGCGGCCAGGTCATCTGCGGGGCGACCTGCGAGGCGAGCACGCCGGAGACGGACAGGCCGGCGGCGAGGGCGAGCGGCACCTTGCCGAAGAAGCCCATCAAAAGCGTGGTGAAGGCTGCCGCGAACGCGGTCGCGGTGATCAGCGCCTTCTGGGCGAGCGTGTCCCCCGCCGCGTCCTTGCCGGACAGGATGAGCGGGTTGAGCAGGAGGATGTACGCCATCGCCATGAAGGTCGTGACGCCGCCGCGCACCTCTCGCGCGACCGTGGATCCCCGGTGGGATATGTGGAAGTACCGGTCGAGCCAGGACCGTCCGGCCGGGACGCGGGTGCCTTCTCCCGCGTCGTCGGCTGTGGTCGCCGGCTCCAGTGACTGCTGGGTCATGTGGGCCTACTCCCAAGGTTCAAAGGGGCACCCGCATCGACCGCCCTGACGGTCGACCGACCACGCGTGTGGCGCGGGATTTGGGAAGGTGCTTCGGCCGCACGACCCGGGGGACGGCCCGAGACGAACGAACAGGATGCAACTGTGGTGCTGGTACGTGCTGTGCTGCTGGTACTGCTGGTGTGTCAAGTTCCGCGAGCGGTGCGGTACTTGGTTCCTCCGGACGGCGCGGCGAAGTGTGACGTTCCCGGCGCCGCCCGGAGAGCCTTGCTGGATTCCTTGCGGATTCCTCGCTGATCCCTACGCCGTACCGGTGAGGTGTTCCGGCCGTACCGGCGTGCGGTTCAGCTCCAGCCCCGTCGCGTTCCGGATCGCCGCGAGGACGGCCGGGGTCGACGACAGGGTGGGGGCCTCGCCGATGCCCCGCAGCCCGTACGGGGCGTGGTCGTCGGCGAGTTCGAGCACATCGACGGGGATGGTCGGCGTGTCGAGGATCGTGGGGATGAGGTAGTCCGTGAAGGAGGGGTTCCTGACCTTCGCGGTCTTGGGGTCGACGATGATCTCCTCCATGACCGCCACGCCGAGACCCTGGGTCGTACCGCCCTGGATCTGGCCGATGACGGACAGCGGGTTGAGGGCCTTGCCGACGTCCTGGGCGCAGGCCAGCTCGATGACCTTGACCAGGCCGAGCTCGGTGTCCACCTCGACGACGGCGCGGTGCGCCGCGAAGGAGTACTGGACGTGGCCGTTGCCCTGGCCGGTGCGCAGGTCGAAGGCCTCGGTCGGACGGTGCCGCCACTCGGCCTCGATCTCGACGACCTCGCCCTCCAGGACGTCCGCCAGGTCGCCGAGGACCTCGCCGCCGTCGGTGACGACCTTGCCGCCCTCGAGGAGCAGCTCGGCGGTGGCCCAGGCGGGGTGGTAGGAGCCGAACTTGCGGCGCCCGATCTCCAGGACCTTCTCGCGAACGAGCTCGCAGGAGTTCTTGACGGCGCCGCCGGTGACGTACGTCTGCCGGGAGGCCGAGGTCGAACCCGCCGAGCCGACCTGTGTGTCCGCCGGGTGGATCGTCACCTGGGTGACGCCCAGCTCGGTGCGGGCGATCTGCGCGTGAACGGTGACACCGCCCTGGCCGACCTCAGCCATCGCGGTGTGCACGGTGGCCACCGGCTCGCCGCCGACGACCTCCATGCGCACCTTGGCGGTGGAGTAGTCGTCGAAGCCCTCGGAGAAGCCGACATTCTTGATGCCGACCGCGTAGCCGACACCGCGTACGACGCCTTCACCGTGCGTGGTGTTGGACAGACCGCCCGGCAGCTGCCGTACGTCCGCGCCCTCGCTGGACTCCCACTGGCGCTCCGGCGGCATGGGCATCGCCTTGACGCGGCGCAGGAGTTCGGCGACCGGCGCCGGGGAGTCGACCGGCTGCCCGGTCGGCATGATGGTCCCCTGCTCCATGGCGTTGAGCTGCCGGAACTTGATCGGGTCCATGCCCAGCTGCTTGGCCACCTTGTCCATCTGCGCCTCGTAGGCGAAGCACGCCTGGACCGCGCCGAAGCCGCGCATGGCGCCGCAGGGCGGGTTGTTGGTGTAGAGGGCGATGGCCTCGATGTCGACGTCCTCGACCACGTACGGGCCGATCGCCAGCGACGAGGCGTTGCCGACGACTGCCGGTGAGGCGGAGGCGTACGCGCCGCCGTCCAGCACGATCCGGCACTTGACGTGGGTGAGCTTCCCGTCCTTCGTGGCGCCGTGCTCGTAGTAGAGCTTGGCCGGGTGACGGTGAACGTGTCCGAAGAAGGACTCGAAGCGGTTGTAGACGATCTTGACCGGCTTCCCGGTCCGCATCGCCAGCAGGCACGCGTGGATCTGCATCGACAGGTCCTCGCGGCCACCGAAGGCACCGCCGACGCCGGACAGCGTCATCCGCACCTTGCGCTCGGGCAGGCCTAGGACCGGGGCGATCTGCTTCAGGTCGCTGTGCAGCCACTGGGTGGCGATGTAGAGGTGGACGCCGCCGTCCTCGTCCGGCACGGCGAGGCCGGACTCCGGGCCGAGGAAGGCCTGGTCCTGCATGCCGAAGGTGTACTCGCCCTTGACGACGACGTCGGCCTGCTCGGCGGCCTGAGCCGCGTCACCGCGGAAGATCGGCTGGCGGTGCACGATGTTCGGGTGCGGGACGTGACCGATGTGGTGGTCGTCGCGGCCCTCGTGGATGAGGATCGCGTCCGGGGCGGTCGCGGAGGCCTCGTCGGTGATGACGGGCAGCTCGCGGTAGTCGACCTTGATCTTGGCGGCGGCGCGGCGGGCCGTCTCCGGGTGGTCGGCGGCGACGATCGCGACCGGCTCACCGTGGTGGCGTACCTTGCCGTGCGCGAGGACCGGGGTGTCCTGGATCTCCAGGCCGTAGTTCTTCACCTCGGTCGGCAGGTCGTCGTAGGTCATGACGGCGTAGACGCCCGCCATGGCCAGCGCCTCGCTGGTGTCGATGGACACGATCTCGGCGTGCGCGACGGTCGAGCGGAGGATCTGCCCCCAGAGCATGTCCTCGTGCCACATGTCGGACGAGTACGCGAACTCGCCGGTGACCTTGAGGGTGCCGTCCGGGCGCAGCGTCGACTCACCGATGCCGCCCTTGGTCTGCGAACCCTGGGTGATCTTGGTGGGAGCGCCGTTGGTGGGCATGTGCTCAGACCGCCTCTCCCTGCCGGGCGGCCGCGAGGCGGACCGCGTCCATGATCTTCTCGTAGCCCGTGCACCGGCACAGGTTGCCCGACAGCGCCTCGCGGATGTCCGCGTCGCTGGGGTTCGGGTTGTTCTCCAGCATCTCGTCGGCGGCGACGAGCAGACCCGGCGTGCAGAAGCCGCACTGGACGGCGCCGGCGTCGATGAACGCCTGCTGGATCGGGGAGAGCTCGGTGCCCTCACCGGTCTGCGAGTCCTGCCCCTTGGCGGCCCACTGCTGGGCGTCCTGGAGCGACGTACCGCAGGCACCGGTGGCGCAGCCACCGTGCTCGGCACGCTGCTTGGCGAAGTCGGCGAGCCCCTCGACGGTCACGACCTCACGGCCCTCGACCTGACCGGCGGCGACCAGACACGAACACACCGGCACGCCGTCGAGGCGAACCGTGCAGGATCCGCACTCGCCCTGCTCACAGGCGTTCTTGGAACCGGGCAGACCGAGCCGCTCCCGCAGCACGTACAGCAGGGACTCGCCCTCCCACACGTCGTCGGCTTCCTGCGGACGTCCATTGACAGTGAAGTTGACGCGCATCAGGCGACTCCCTCCGTGCGGGCGGCGGTGCCGCGGTACGACTCCCAGGTCCAGGTCAGCGTGCGACGGGCCATGACTCCGACCGCGTGGCGGCGGTAGCTCGCGGTGCCCCGGACGTCATCGATCGGGTTGCAGGCGCCGGAGCACAGCTCCGCGAACTGCTTGGCGACCGACGGGGTGATGATCTTGCCGTTGTCCCAGAAGCCGCCCTCTTCGAGCGCCGCGTTCAGGAATTCCTCGGCGGCCTTGGCCCGCACGGGTGTCGGGGCGGCCGAGCCGATCCCGGTACGCACGGTCCGCGTCTCGGGGTGCAGCGCGAGCCCGAAGGCACACACGGCGATGACCATGGCGTTGCGCGTGCCGACCTTGGAGTACTGCTGGGGCCCGTCGGCCTTCTTGATGTGCACGGCCCGGATCAGCTCATCGGCGGCCAGCGCGTTGCGCTTGACGCCCGTGTAGAACGCGTCGATCGGGATGAGGCGCGTGCCGCGCTCGGCCGACTCGACCTCGACCTCGGCGCCTGCCGCGAGGAGGGCGGGGTGGGCGTCACCGGCCGGGGAGGCGGTACCGAGGTTGCCGCCGACGCCGCCGCGGTTGCGGATCTGCGGGGAGGCGACCGTGTGCGAGGCAAGGGCGAGGCCGGGCAGCTCGGCGCGCAGTTCCTCCATGATCTTGGTGTACGGGACGGAGGCGCCGAGCCGCACGCTGTCCTCGCCGACCTCCCACTCGGTGAGGTCGCCGATGCGGTTCAGGTCGAGGAGGTACTCGGGCCGGCGGTGGTCGAAGTTGATCTCGACCATCACATCGGTGCCACCCGCAATCGGCACAGCGGTGGGGTGCTCGGCCTTCGCGGCGAGCGCCTCCTCCCAGCTGGCGGGGCGAAGGAAGTCCATGACCGGCTCTCTTCTTCGTCTCGTGGGTCGTACGGTTTGAGCCAGATCAGGTGCGGCGGGCCCGGCTCGTTCATGTGCTGTTAACGCGGATTGACGTCAGTACACAGCGCCGTGCTCCATCGCGGTCAGTCACGGAAACCATGAAGGAGTTGGCTGGCCAGGGCGGGCATCTTGTAGATTCGTATGAACGGGGGTCACCAGTGACCTCCGCGTTTTTCTCTGGAAACACCGGGCACAGGCTTGTGACCTGGGACACCGTCCGAAAGACGACGAGCACCGCCCCCGGCGCCGCTCATCGGCCCGTCGACCGGGCCCCACCCACAGACCATCAAGATCCATCGTAGATTTCGAGACAAAGAACGGCGGCGACGAGAATGCGGCTGCGCGCACTGCTGGACACCGACGCGCTGGGCCTCAAGCTGCTCGGCGGCGAGGACGAGCTGGACCGCACCGTGCGCGGTGTGATGACCACCGACCTCAGGGACCCCAGCCGCTATCTCTCCGGCGGGGAGCTGGTGCTCACGGGACTGGCGTGGCGTCGCAACGCCGCGGATTCCGAGCCTTTCGTCCGGCTCCTGGCCCAGGCCGGCGTGGCGGCGCTGGGGGCCGGTGAGGCCGAGCTCGGCGACATCCCCGACGACCTGGTGCTGGCCTGCGCCCGTCACCGTCTGCCGCTCTTCGCGGTGCACGAGTCGGTGGCGTTCGCGACGATCACCGAGCATGTCGTACGGCAGGTCAGCGGCGAGCGGGCCGGGGATCTCGCGGCCGTGGTGGACCGGCACCGCCGGATGATGACCTCGGGCCCCGCGGGCGGCGGCCCGGACGTGGTCCTCGACCTGCTCGGCTCGGACCTGGACCTGCAGGCCTGGGTGCTGTCGCCGGCGGGGCGGCTCATCGCGGGCTCGAAGGTCGGAGGTCCGGCACTGCCCGCCGACGTGTGCGCGAGGCTGGCGGCGGAGCATCTCTCGGCCGCCCGTACGGGCCGCCGCGGACCGCACCGGATGACCCTCGGCACCACCCTGTACTCCCTCTTCCCGATCCGCAGCAGCGGTCGCTCCGCGGCGCAGGGGGCACGGGACGTGCGCGAGACGGTCCTGTCGGACTGGCTGCTGGCCGTGGAGGCGGATGCGAGCGACTGGCCCGAGGAGCGGCTCGACCTGCTCCAGGGCGTCACCCAGCTGATCGCGGTGGAACGGGACCGCAGGGACGCGGCACGCACGGTCCGCCGCCGCCTCGCGCAGGAAGTCCTCGAACTGGTCCAGACGGGTGCGGCGCCCGCCGAGATCGCCGCGCGCCTGCGGGTCGCGGCACCGGTGCTGCTGCCGGGCCTGGGGGCCGCCCCGCACTGGCAGGTCGTGGTGGCCCGAGTCGAATGGGAGGGCAGCGACATCGAGGCCGGCCCGACCGCCCAGTCCCTCCTGGAGGAGATCCTGGTCGACCCGCTCGCGACCGGCCCCGAGCCGTCCGACCGCATCGCGGTGGCGCACACGGGCGACGAGGCCATCGCCCTGGTCCCCCTCCCGGCGGTCTCCGCGGAGCACGACGGCTCGGAGGCGGGCATCCACGCGGACGCGCTCCTGGACTCGGTCCGCGACCCGCTCTCCGCCGGCCTGGACGACGACGGCCGGGTCACCCTCGGCGTCAGCGCGGCGGTGCACTCGGCGGAGGGTCTGCGCGGCGCCCTGGAGGAGGCCCGCCACGCCCGCCGGGTGGCGGCGGCGCGCCCCGGGAGGGTCTGCGCGGCGGGCCACCAGGAGCTGGCGTCCCACGTCCTCCTGCTCCCGTTCGTCCCGGACGACGTACGCCGAGCCTTCACGGCCCGCCTCCTCGACCCGCTGCGCGACTACGACCGCCGCCACCGCGCGGAGCTGATTCCCACCCTCGAGGCCTTCCTCGACTGCGACGGCTCCTGGACCCGCTGTGCGACCCGTCTCCACCTGCACGTCAACACACTGCGCTACCGCGTGGGCAGGATCGAGCAGTTGACGAGTCGGGACCTCTCCCGCCTGGAGGACAAGCTGGATTTCTTCTTGGCATTGCGGATGAGTTGAGCTCACACCGGCCCTCCGCCGGATGGCACCAAGTGCCGCCACTGTCCCACGACTTTGTGAAATCCTTCACCCACCCTCTTGGCCGGGCGCGCGGATTCGTGCTGAGATGCCGCCACCACTCAACAGCTCAATGGTGTGCTCGGGGAGGGCGAGGTGGCGTATACCGCCATGTCTGGTAACGGAACGACCGCCGGTGACGATCCACTCCAGACCGCGGTATGGCGGCTGCGCTCACGCGCCTGCTGGGCGGACGCGGCGGCGCTGCTACAGCCGGTCACCGCGCAGGCCGCGCTCCAGCGGGCGGCGTTGCTGGTGGAGCGCTGTCTCTACACCGAGCAGGGCTGGGAGGAGGCCGAGGACGCACTCCGTACGGCCGAGGCGCTCGCTCACAGTGACGACGAGCGGGGCGCTGCCGCTTGTGAACGCGGGCAACTTGCCTACGCGGCGACGCTGCACTCAGTGCGCGACCGGGCCGACGAGGCGCGGGCCGCGCTGGGGCGGGCGGCGGCGCTGATCCCTCCGGGGGTGGCGGGGAGGGCGTTGCTGGACTTCCGCCGCGGTCTGCTGGCGGAGAACCTCGCACATTCGCCGCAGGCGGCCCGGGCCGCGTACCGCCGGGCACATGCGGGTGCGACGGCCCATGCGGACCCGCTCCTCCTGTCGTTCACCTGGCGCCACCTGGCCGGACTCGCCCTGCGCGAGGGGGAGTTGGCGGAGGCGCGGCACGGGTTCACCGAATCTCTCCGCATCCGCGAGGAGCTGGGCTACCTGGTGGGTACCGCCCCCGCGCTGGCGTCCCTGGCCGACACGGAGACCGAACCGGAAGCGACGCGGCTGCGCGAGGAGGCGCGACGCCTCTTCCGCCTCCTGGGCGGTGTGCCCACGTGGCTGGCCGCCCACCTGTCCCCGACACCCCCGGCAGCGGACGCCGCCACGGCGTGACCCGCTCAGCGCGCCCCGGCGAAATGCTCCCCGACCAACGCCCGCACCACATCCACGTCCCCGGCGATCAACGCGTCCAGCAGGGCCGTGTGTTCCGCCGCGTCGGCGACGAGGTCGGCGTGGCCGCGGCCGGACGGGCGGGCGGGGCTCACCAGGGGCCACTGGGCCCGGCGGTGGAGGTCGTCGGCGATCTGGACGAGTTGTTCGTTGCCGCACAGGGACAGCACAGCGCGGTGGAAGGTGCGGTCCGTCTCCGCGTAGGTCGCCCGGCAGCCGGTCGACGCCGCACGGACCGTCGCCTCCGCCAACGGCCGTAGTTCCGCCCACCGTTCGGCGGCGACGGTCCGGGCGAGCCGGAGCATCACCGGGACCTCGATCAGCGCCCGCACCTCGACCAGCTCCGCCAACTCCCGGGCCCCGCGCTCGACCACCCGGAACCCCCGGTTCGGGACGACCTCGACGGCTCCCTCCAGCGCGAGTTGCTGCATGGCCTCACGGACCGGCGTCGCGGAGACGCCGAAGCGTTCGCCGAGCGCCGGGGCCGAGTAGACCGCCCCGGGCGTCAGCTCACCGGTGACGAGCGCGGTGCGCAGGGCGTCGACGATCTGTCCCCGCACCGAGGCCCGCTGGACAATCGCCCGCGGCCGCGGAATCGGCGTCTCACTGTGGGTGTGCTCACCCCGAGCCGTCGGCGCCGGGGCACCCCGCCCCGCGTCCACACCCGAGGCCACACCCGGGGCTCGCCCCTGCGACGGCACCCGCGCCACACCCGTACCCGTACCGTCCGCACCCGCCCGGGCCTCCAGGCCCTGCGACACCGGCGGATTCCCCGTCACCGCGGAGCCCTGCGCGCCCTGCTTCACGGGTCCTCCTCCGGACGTATCGGTACTTGGGGTCATTACGGCGGCTTGTTACTCACCCGTCAAGCACCTTAGGCGCAGAACGCGACAGTTCAAACCGCAGCGATCTTGGGTAAGGTAAGCCTTACCTTCACCACCTCACGAATCGGCGGTCCGGAATGCCTGTGCCCCCCTCAGCCCTCGCGGACGCCTACACCCGTCTCACCGAGGTCCTGCCGGGGCTTGCCATCACCCAGCCGGCCACCGACGCGCAGCTCCCCCGACACGACGGCTGGGTCACCGCAGCCACGCTCACGGAGGGCGGCAACGGCCTGGACACGTTCCTGGCCTGGGACGACGCGCAGGTACAGCGTGACTACGGACAGTCCGCGCGCGCAGACGTCGTCGCGAGCTTCGGCCTGCACCGCTACGCCTGGCCCGTCTGCCTGCTGATCACCGTCCCCTGGTTCCTGCTCCGCCGCGTCCCCCGCTTCCCCGTGACGCATGTCTCGTACGACCGCACGGCCCCGGACCTCCCGATGGGCGCCCTCGCCGCCCGCCCCGCCACCTTCGCCTGCCTCCCCGGCGACCCGGCCGCCACCCTGCCCGGCGCGCGGGTCGTACCCGATGAGGAGGCGCTGCGCGCAGAGGTACGGACGGCGATAGCGGAGCACCTCGAACCCGTGCTCACCGGCTTCGGCCCCCGCATGCGACGCCGCGGACGCGCGCTGTGGGGCATGGCGACCGACGAGGTCGTCGAGAGCCTGTGGTACGTCGCCCATCTGCTCGGCGACGGCGAGCAGGAGCGGGCGCGCCGCGACCTGGAGCTGCTGCTGCCGGGCGCGACGAAGCCGTACGTCGGCTCGGCCGCCTTCCGTGAACTGACCGGTCCGAACGGCGAGTCGCTGCCCACCCGGGACCGGGCGAGCTGCTGCATGTTCTACACACTGCGCCCCGAGGACACCTGCGCCACCTGCCCGCGCACCTGCGACGCGGACCGGGTCACCAAGCTTCTGGCCGCGGCCAGTTGAGGCACCGTCAGACACGTGCGTCAGACTTCGTGCCGTAAGATCACCCGCGCGCAGGACACCCGTTACGGTTACAGGCGTTTCACAAATTCCTCACTTCGCGCAGGAACTTTCCGTTGAACCACCCGCACGGGTAGTGTTGTTCGAACTCAACTCCTGCCCCTCAAGCGGCAGTTCGAGCAGAACGCCGCCCTGGGCATCCCCTTGCACTTCCTTGGCGGCCTCTTGCCCCGAAACCCCCTGAGGGCCAGTGGGATTGGGCCACTATGGCGGGCGTTACGCCCTATCCCAATGCAAGGGACCCCAGATGAGATTGACCGACATATCGCTGAACTGGCTGCTTCCGGGCGCCGTCCTGCTCCTGGGCCTGCTGGCGGCGATAGCGGTGCTTCGGCGCGGGAAGGCCTCGGGGAAGGACACGAGCGCGGACGACTCGTGGGAGCGCAGCGAGGAGCGCCGCCGGCGCAAGGAGGCCATATACGGCACCGCCTCCTATGTGCTGCTGTTCTGCTGCGCGGCCGTGGCCGCCGCGCTCTCCTTCCACGGCCTGGTCGGCTTCGGTGAGCAGAACCTGAACCTGCACAACGGCTGGCAGTACCTGGTGCCGTTCGGACTGGACGGCGCAGCGATGTTCTGCTCCGTGCTCGCGGTGCGCGAGGCCAGCCACGGTGACGCGGCCCTCGGCTCCCGGATACTCGTGTGGACGTTCGCGGCCGCCGCGGCCTGGTTCAACTGGGTGCACGCGCCCCGGGGCCTCGGCCACGACGGCGCCCCGCACTTCTTCGCCGGCATGTCCCTCTCCGCGGCTGTTCTCTTCGACCGGGCGCTCAAGCAGACCCGCCGGGCCGCCCTGCGCGAGCAGGGTCTGGTCCCGAGGCCCCTCCCGCAGATCCGGATCGTCCGCTGGCTGCGGGCACCCCGCGAGACCTACAAGGCCTGGTCGCTGATGCTCCTGGAGGGCGTGCGCAGCCTCGACGAGGCGGTCGACGAGGTCCGCGAGGACAAGCGCCAGAAGGAGGCGGCCCGCCTGCGCCGGCGCGAGCAGGAGCGCATGGAGCGGGCCCAGCTGAAGGCCATCAGCCGGGGCCACCGCGGCTTCGTCGGCCGTGGCGGCCGGCAGGTCGAGACGCAGGCTCTGGAGCGTGCGTCGGCCCAAGTCTCCGCGGAGCCTGCCATATCGGCGCCGGAACAACTGCCCGTACGCTCACGTCCGTCACTTCAGCCCGTCCGCACCGGTTCTGACCCGGTGACCGTCGACCTCACTTCGGAGGACGACACAATGGCCCTGCCACGGCTCGACTCCCTGGAGCGCAAGCTCAAGGATCTCGAGCAGCAGTTCGGCTGAGCACTCCGCTCGTCAACGGCATCGACGGCCTTTGACAGCATCGACGGGAAGGGGCGCGACCCGGGACTCGGGTCGCGCCCCTTCCCGTCGTCGTACGGCCTGCGTCCCGGCGGCCCGCATCAAGCGGCATCCGCGTCGAGTTCGAACCACACCGCCTTCCCCACCCCGTGCGTCCGCACGCCCCAGTCGTCCGCGAGGGACTGGACCAGCACCAGGCCTCTGCCGTTCGTACAGCTGTCGGCGTTCGGTACGCGCAGTCTGGGCCGGCGGGCCACGAAGTCCCTCACCTCCACCCTGAGTCCGTGCGGTCCGACGATCGCCGTCAGGACGGCGTCATGGTCGGTGTGGACGATTGCATTGGTGACGAGCTCGCTGGTGAGCAGTTCGGCTATGTCCGATCGTCCGGGCCTCCCCCAGTGCCGTAACAGCTCGCGCAGAGCCCTGCGTGCCTCCGGTACGGCCCGCAGGTCCGCCCGTCCGAGTCTGCGCCTGAGCTGAGGCGACTGCGTGTGTTCCCCGGCGCTCGCGGCCTTGTCCTCCACTGTCTGTGCCGAGGAGGCCCCGATGGTGATGGGACCGCCTCCTCGTGCCTGCCTTTTCATGACCCCCGCCCGCGTGCCGATGTCGGTTCCCCTCCTGCTCGAACACGTTCACGGGAACCATTTCCCAGTCGGACGGGCGGCAGTCATGTCGAATCGTCAACGACCAGGTGTTCGGCCACGGTTGCGGCAGGCCGTGCCGGTGGATGAAACCCGGAACGTCACCCACCGGCCGCCCGAAGGGCGCCGCGGACGACGACCGGATCGAGTCGGCCACCGGCCACGGCCTCGGGCTGCGGGCCATAGGTGTGATTCCGGCGAGGGGAGGCAAGGCGGTTCAATCCGCCCCGGCGAAGGCGGCCGACCAGGGCAGTCCTGCACGGCATCGTGCCGATGCCATCGAGGGCCTGCGGACCGCTGCGGATCGGACAGTTCGACGATCCCGCTCTGCGGATCCGGCCGTACGCGACCCGGACGACCGGCGGGCGCGCCTCGACGTCGAGGCGCCGTCCGAGCCGATGCCCGAAGTCTGCGAATCTGGCCGGAATTCGCTACCGCAGCCGCCCCGGTCGTGCCGTGTGGTGGCGGGGCCGCCCGCCCGACCCCCGTCCGGGAGGGCGGCCCCGCTGGTGAGGTGGTCCTGTGGTGCGCCGGTCAGTAGAGCTTGTTGACCGCGGTGGTGGTCGTCTTCTTGAAGGCCTTCACCGGCGCGTGTGTGAAGTCGCCCATCTGCCCCCACTGCACGACGGTGACGGTGCCGCCGTCCCGGCCCACGGAGACGAGGTGGATGTCCATGGCACCCCACGAGGCACGCGTCGCGAAGCCGTGGACGCGGGCGCCCTCCTCGACCGGCAGGCTGCCGTAGCTCTTGTAGTCGGCCTCGATCTCCGGGTCGGCGTCCATGCGCGTGACGCAGCGCTTGATCTCCTTGTCGAGGCGGGTGGCGAGGGCCTTGGCCTTGGCGTTGTCACCGACGACGACGTTGAGCTGCTCGGCACCGGTGTCGAGGTCGGTGCGGAAGGTGCGGTAGCGGGAGTCGTAGGCGAGCAGCGCCTCGCCGAAGCAGTACTGCATCTCCTCCGGCACCCCGTCGGCGACCGGGGCGGCGGTCCAGCCGGAGGAGGGGTGCGGCGGGAGTTCGGTCGCCGAGAGGAACTTCGGCGCGGGCGCCTTCGTCGCGGCGCCGGCGGGTACGGCGGTGAGTGCGGCGCCCGCGGCGAGGCCCGCGACGGCGAGTGCGGCGAGCGAGCCGGTGCGAGTGCGCTTGGACATGGGTGTCCCCCCGTGAATGACATGACAGCGTGAACGATCGGAAGTGAGCCGGCACCGACGGCGGATGGTCCGTCCGGCCCTGGTCGGTGCGACACCAAGAGCATCAGCCGTCACAGCGGGCGACCGCAAGGGCCGACACCCGATCCGCGACGGTGGAACCATCCCAGCCCTTCTGACGTGCAGGTATATGGAGTGCCTGGGATGCCGTCCCGGGACGGCGAAGGACACGGGGGAACGGTGTCGGCAGCACAGGACGACGTCCAGGAGTTCGCGGCGTTGCTCAGACGCCTGAAGGCCCGCACCGACCGCAGCTACGGTCAGCTGGCCCGCCGCCTGAACATGAACACCTCCACGCTGCACCGCTACTGCGCCGGAGACGCGGTCCCCGTCGACTTCGCCCCTGTGGAACGCTTCGCCGCGCTGTGCGAGGCGACGTCGCAGGAGCGGCTGGAGCTGCACCGGCTGTGGATCCTGGCGGTGGCGGCACGGCAGCGGTCCCGTTCGGCGGCTTCCGCCACGGCGGACGGCGGCCCTTCCGCAGCGGACGGCTCCCCGGTGGACGCGGCCGAGGAGCCCACGGGACTCGTGACCGCGGACCCGACACCTGCCGACACCCCTCCTCGCCACCCCTGGTACCGCCGTCGGCGCCTGCTGGTGTCGGCGGCCGTGGCGACGGCGCTGCTCGCCACGCTGGGCAGCCTCTCCGCCCTGCCGGACGACGACGGTCCCCGCGCGAGCGACTCCGTCCAGGGCTCCGATCCGTCCCGTACGACGCCGACGGGCACTCCCCGCCCCAAGCCGACGGGCTCGCCGAGCCCCTCCCCCACCACACCGTCACCGTCGGACGGCGCCTCGAAGAAGTCCTCGCCGAAGTCCACTCCGTCAGGCGGCAGCCCCTCGAAGGAAGCCGGCCGGCAGCAGACCCCGGCCGGGGTGCCGCTCACCTGGAGCGCCAACTCCCATGTGTGGCAGGCCGGCTGCGGCCACGACTACGTCGTCGCCAGGCCGCCCAGCCAGGTACCGCCGCCTCCCCCGCCGCAGGACGCCGAGGCGTGGGCGGGCTCGCAGAGCGCGGTGCACGGGGAGCAGACGATGATCGAGATCTCCGTGCAGGGCAAGACCTCCACGGCTGTCGTCCTGAAGGCCCTGAGGGTGCGCGTCGTCGGCCGCTCGGCGCCTTCCGGGGGCACCGTCTACACCATGGACCAGGGCTGCGGCGGAGCGCTGACGCCTCGCTACTTCGACGTCGACCTGGACAAGGACCGCCCCATCGCCCGCCCGGCCGACGGCAACGACTCGGGCGTCACGATCCCGGCCATGCGCCTGCCGTACCGCGTGTCCGCCGAGGACCCGGAGGTGCTGCTGGTCGACGCGCGGACGGAGAGCTGCGACTGCAGCTGGTACCTGGAGCTGGACTGGTCCTCCCAGGGCCGCACCGGCACGGTCCGCATCGACGACCACGGCCGCCCCTTCCGCACGACCGGCATCAAGGGGCTGCCCATGTACGTGTACGACACCTCGGCCCGCTCGTGGGTGACGTACCGGCCGTAGCCGGAGCCGCCGTCAGGCCTCCCAGACGGCGGCCGCCGTACGGTCGTCCGCGTATCCCTTCACCCGGACCTGGGTGTCGGCGAGGAACTCGGCGAGGCCGGGCGGTTCGGGAGCGGACCACCGTCCGGTGAGGTGGGCGGCGAGTTCGGGCTCACCGCGCAGGGGGTCGGCGAGGCCGCCGGTGCACATGAGGAGGGTGTCGCCCGGGCGGGCCACGGACGCGCGGAAGCGGAAGGGCTCGCGGGGCGGTTCGGGGGCAGGGTCATAGGGGCTCGGGGGTGTGGGGATGCCGAGGTCCATGGTGAGGCGGTCGCCCTCGGGGGTCTCGGCGGGGAGCGAGCCGAAGCCGACGACGGGTTCGCCGGTGATGTCCGTGACGCGGGGTTCGATGTCCTGCCATTCGCCGCCCCGCAGGCGGAACAGTCCGCCCGCGCCGATTCCGAAGAAGACCCGGGTCCGGCACTCGGGGTCGGCGGGGAGAAGGAGGCAGCGCAGGGTCGCCGCGTACTCCTCGGGTTCGATGCCCTGTTCGGCGGCGCTGGCGCGGAGTTTGCCGAGGCTGCGGTCGGTGAGGCGGTGCAGGCCGGACTTCAGGTCGCCGCGCCTGGCGGCCCTTATGTCGTCCGCGAGGCGCCCGTGACTTCGGCCGACGGCCCGGCCGATCCAGTGGCATGCCTCGGCGGCGGCGCGGTGCGCGCCCGGGGTGGCGCGGGCGCCGGTCGCCATCGCCACCAGGATCAGGGCGTTCTCGCCGGTGCCGAAGCGGGCGGTGAGAAGGGAGTCGCGGCGGGGCTCGCCCCGGTAGCGGGCGGAGTCGCCGCGCAGGGACACGGCCCGCAGGGTGGAGGCGCCGTAGCGGGCGCCGTCGAGGACGGTGTCGGCGACCAGGTCGTCGAGGTCGTCGGGGTCCGCGGGTGGGAGGGCGGTGGGTTCGGGGGCGTAGGTGGGAGGGCCGTCGCCCACGTAGTCGAGGGGCGTCGGGGGGTGGGTGGGGAGGTCCACCCGGGTCGCTGTGCGGGGCTCGTCGTCGGTCGCCGGCGCAGCCCGCCCCCGGGGCTCCTCCACGGTGAATCCCGGCGGTTTCGGCAAGCCCGCGGGGAAGGTCGACGGACCGGGACCCGGACCCGCCACGGCATCCGCGCCGGCCCGCGGAGCCGGAACCGGGGCGCCGGTTCCTGACACCCCCGCCGCCGAGGCGAACCGGTCGTCCAGTGTGTCGGGCGCCTTGGTCGGGCCCGTGTCATCGGTGAAGTCACCGTACAGCTGCCCCCACCAGTCGTCGTCGTGACCGGTGGCCTTTCCCCCCTGCTGGCTCATGCCCCCAATTGTCCACCGCACGGCCCGTATGAAAACGGGGCATCCGGAAAATCCGACCCGGGGAAGCACCTCAAAAGGCGTGGTCGAGTGAGGTGGTGAACAGTCGTGCGAGGCAAGTGACGGAACAGGACGTGAAACAGGTCGCCGGGCGGCCCCACCCCCCACGGGAGGACCGCCCGGCGACTGTCGGGTGACCCGGGCCCGGATCCCCTTCGCGCGCCTCAGCGCACGTCGTAGGCCCGGGTCACGATCTGGGTGACCGAGGTGCCGTTCGCGTCGGTCAGGACGGTTTTGAGTGTGACCTGCTTTCCTGTCGCTCCGCTGTGGTTCACTTTCGCGGTCCAGGTCCCGTCGTCCTGCTGTGCCGTTTGCGCCTCGGTCCAGGTACCGCCTTCGTCGTAGGAGTAGGCGAGTTGGGCCTGTGTCAGCTCACCTGGCCGGTAGCCCGCGTGGCCGGTCGCCGTGAGGGTGACCTCCTGTCCGTCGTCGGCGGGGAGCGTCTTCAGGCCGTCCTCCGGCAGCGCGTACCTCGGGAAGAGCATCGGTATGCCTTGTGAGTAGGCGTCCTCGTCCAGTGCCGAACGGAAGGTCCACGTCGTCGTCGTGCTCGTGGAGCGTTTCCAGGCCGCGGCCGGCGGGCCGATCTTCGCGGTGTTCAGGGTGAGTTCGTACGTCGACCCGGCGGCCGGGACGGTGAACACCCCGAACGGGTACGGACTTTCCCCGAGCGTCTCGCCGTCCTGCCGCAGCGTCATGCCGCCGATGTCGCCGAAGCTGCCCTGCACGCCCTGATGGTGACCGTCGCCCCAGAAGCCGGGTGCCACGCCGATCAGGTTGCCCTGCCGTTCGGCGGCGAGGGCGGGCCAGCCGCTGTCGTCGAGCGGGGTGGTGGGGGCGAGGACACCGCCGTACCACTCCTCGGTCCGCCGCTCCCCCTTCCGGTACGTCCGCATGGGGTCGATCATGAACTCGCCCCACGGGAAGCTGCTGGACACCTCGTGCTCCCAGCCGGTCGTGCCCGGCGAGTGGTACTCGGTGCGGGTGAAGGGCGCGGGGACCGTCTCCAACCCGCCGAAGTAGCCGCTCAGTCCGTTCGGGCGGGTCATGGCCGTCAGGTCGATGTGGTCGGTGGTGGCGGACGCCATCGAGTTGTACGTCGCCGTCGTCGCCGCCAGGTCCCGGTCCCGGACGCGGTAGGTGCGGTCGCCGCCGATCGGGCCCTGCTCCGGGAAGGCGAGGTTGTAGACGTACGGGCTCTTGGCGGTGGCCTTCCAGCGCAGGGTCACGTCCCCGGCCGCGAGCAGCGCCTTCGCCTCCTCGGCCGGGACGGCGAGGACCGGCAGCGGGCCGCCGGTGAAGCCGGCCGACGGGTACCAGCGGCCGGGGGCGTCACGGTGGACGAGGACCGCCACCGCACCGGCCTCCTTCGCGCGCCTCGCGACCTCGTAGGCGCTCCCGCCGTCCGGGATTCCGACGAGCGCGATCTTTCCCGCCGCTCCCGAAAGCTCCTCCTGCGTACCTGACTTGGCATCGAAGAGCGGCGCCCGGCCCGTGCCGTCGAGGTTGGCCGAGTTGAAGGACGCGGTCGTCGGATGCAGCGACCGGCCGCCCACCACGGCGAGTTCGGTGATCTGCGGGGCCGCCGCGCGCCAGAAACTGTCGAACTCGAAGTCCCCGTCGGCCGCCCGGCCCGTGACGGAGGCGTAGTAGCCGCGCAGTTCGCGCCCGCCGGCCGCCGTGCCCGCGTGCAGCCAGGTGTCGTCCCAACTGCGCGCGAACCCCAGTGTGGCGCCGCGGAGTTCGGTCGGCCGGTCCGCCCTGATGTTCAGCCGGTGAGCCTTGCGGGCGTCGAGGACGACGGTCGTGTCGTCGCGGATCTCCAGCTGCGGACGGCCGAGGTAGGTGAGGGAGTCGAGGAGCGTTCCCCCGGTCTCGGGGGTCGTGACGAAGCTGGAGAGGAAGTAGGCGCCCGGACGGATCCGGTACGTCTGGTCCGCGGCGCCCTCGTTGAAGCGGCGCTCGCCGACCGCGTCGTCGGTGCCGATCAGGTCGACGGAGGAGGCGCCGTCGGCGGGCTCACCGAGGCGGTCGATCAGCTTCACGCGCAGGGTGACGGTCTCCGGCTGGACGTGCAGCGCGAAGGGGGTCGAGACCGTGCGGCCGTCCTTGGCCGTGGCGAGGACGCGGCCCGTGACGTCGCCGTACTGGGCCCGCTCGAGCGTCGCCGTCGGATCGATCCGCAGCGGGACCTCGACCGTCCCGCCCGCCGGAACGGTGACCGAGCGGGCGTCGAGGCGGACGATCGACGAGCGGACGGTGGAGCCGTCGTTGCCGGTTACGGCGGGTACCGACAGCTTCAGCTCCACCGCCCTGTCCGTGATGTTGGTGTAGGGCACGGCGACCGTCGTACGGTCGCTCGAGTCCTGGGGCCAGTTGAACGTGCCGGCCTGGAGCGCGGGTGCGCCCAGCACCTGCTGCCCGATCGCGGCGCGGACGTCGAGGCGTCCACCGCCCGTCGCACGGGTGTCGCCGGGGATGTCCGTGTCGGCGGAGGAGACGAGCGCCGCCTTGATCTGCCGGGCGCTCCACTGCGGGTGGCGTTGCTTGACGACGGCGGCCGCGCCCGCGACGTGCGGGGTCGCCATCGACGTACCGCTCATGGACTGGTAGGCGTACACGCCACGGCCGCCGGCCTGCGCGGCGGAGATGCCGACGCCCGGGGCGGCGATCTCCGGCTTGAGGGTGTGCGAGCCGTACACCGGGCCGCGGCTGGAGAAGGAGGCCGTGGCGTCGTCACGGTCGACGGCACCGACGGTGAGGACGCTCGGGGCGCAACCCGGGGACGAGACCGTGTTGTTGCCGGGCCCGGTGTTGCCCGCGGCGATGACGAACAGGGTGTTCTCGCTCGACCGGGCGAGCTCCTCCGTCGCCTGGGCCATCGGGTCGGTGCAGTCGGTGCGGGCCGGGTTGCCGAGGCTCATCGAGACGACGTCGGCGCCCTGGTCGACGGCCCACTGCATGCCGGCGATGATCCACGAGGTCTCGCCCTGGCCGTAGTCGTTGAGGACCTTGCCGTGGAGGAGGTCGGCACCGGGCGCGACGCCCTTCTTCCTGCCGTCGCTCGCGGCGCCGGTGCCGCCGACGGTGGAGGTGGTGTGGGTGCCGTGGCCGTCGTGGTCGTCGGCGTCCGGGGAGTCGGTGAAGTTCTTCGAGGCGGTGATACGGCCCTTGAGGTCGGGGTGTTCCGCATCGGCCCCGGTGTCCAGGACGGCGACCTCGGTGCCCTTGCCGTCGTAACCGGCGGCCCAGGCCTCGGGGGCGTGCACCTGGCGGGTCGAACGGTCCAGGGTGGCCCGGATCTTGGCGTCGAGCCACAGCTTCTTCAGGTCGCCGGCCGCGCGGGAGCGGGGGCTCGTGACGTCGGCCCAGAAGTCGGCGGCCTTCTTCTTGTCGGCCTCCAGGGCCACACCGTCGATCGGGTCGAGGACGAGACCGCGTTCGGCTCCGCGCGGGGCGGGCGGGACGGCTCGGGCGACGGAGCGGTCGTACGTGGCGATCAGCGGGAGCGTCTTGCGGTGGGCGTCGTCGTAGCCCTGGCGGATCAGGCCCGTGACGTTGAAGAGCTCCTCGTCGACGCGGCCGGCGGCGATCGCCTCTACCGCGCCCGCGGGGTAGACGTACAGATCGTCGCCGGAGCGGCGGGTCTGCGTGAAGGACGTCGAGCCGTCCTCGCCGGGCAGCGCGACGGCCCCGTCGCGGGTGACGAGGACGCGGTCGCCGGTGACGAGGGTGACGACGGAGCCGGCGCCGGGGGTGGCCCGGTCGCCGGTCAGCTGCCTCGGGCCGTCGGTCGCCGGGTGCGCGGTTACGGCGGTGGCCGCATGCGTGGGTACGGCTGTCGTCACGGCCAGGATCGCGGCGGTCGCCGCAACCGTGGCCGTACGCGATATCGCTCTCCCCAAGATCGCCCTCTTCCCTTGCTGCCGCCTGCCGACGGGCGCGAAAGCGCAGGCCAGGAAGTCCCAAGTCGGGCAAAGCGGGCGGTGGTTGATGCTGCGGTGGCGTCACCTTGGCAGAGTGGCGGGTGGTACGGCGATGATGTGCGGAGGCGGTTTTGCGCCGTGGCCGTTTCCCGCCACGGCCCGAACGCCGGTGTTCTTTTTGCGGATGTGCGGATGTTCTTTCGGGGAGGGCGCGGCCCGATGCTGGGAGCGATAGGTCTCGACGAGGCACACGAGTCGGCGTACCGCGCCCTGGTGTCCGCCGGCGCCGCCGACGTACCCGATCTCGCGCGCCGGCTGACGCTCGGGGAGCATGACACCGAGCGCGCCCTGCGCCGCCTGGAGCGACACGGTCTCGCGGCGCAGTCCTCGGCCCGGCCCGGCCGCTGGGTCGCCGCGCCGCCCGGGGTGGCGCTGGGCGCGCTGCTCACCCAGCAGCGGCACGAACTGGAGAAGGCGGAGCTGGCGGCCGCGTTACTGGCCGAGGAGTACCGGGCGGGGGTCGCCGAACCGGCCGTGCACGACCTGGTCGAGGTGGTGATCGGTGCGGCCGCGGTGTCGCAGCGCTTCCTTCAGCTCCAGCTCGGGGCGAGCGAGGAGGTGTGCGCGCTGGTCACCGGCAACCCCGTCGCCGTCACCGGCATCGAGAACGAGGCGGAGGAGCAGGCCGCCCATCGCGGCGTCCGCTACCGGGTGGTCCTGGAGCGCTCGGTCCTCGACCAGCCGCACGGCATCACCGAGCTGTCCGCCGCGCTCGGCCGTGAGGAGCAGGTGCGGGTCGTGGACCAGGTGCCGACCAAGCTGGTGATCGCCGACCGCACGCTCGCCCTGGTGCCGCTGACCTCTCACACCGCGGAGCCGGCCGCGCTGGTGGTCCACGCGAGCGGGCTGCTGGAGCTGCTCTCCGGGCTGTTCGAGTCGGTGTGGCGGGAGGCGCTGCCGGTGCGCCTCGGCACGTCCGGCATCACCGAGCAGCAGCCGGACGGCCCCGACGACACCGACCTGGAGGTGCTCTCCCTGCTACTGGCCGGCCTGACCGACGCGAGCGTGGCCAAGCAGCTGGACCTGGGGCTGCGGACCGTGCAGCGCCGGGTGAAGCGGCTGATGGAGCTGACCGGGGTGACGACGCGACTGCAGCTGGGGTGGCACGCGTACGAGCGGGGTTGGGTGGCGCGGGAGCGGCAGGGGTGACGGGCTCCCGGGTACGGGCAGCATGACGGGCTCCCGGGCACGGGCAGGGTGACGGTGGGGCACCCGCACCGGCCAGGCTGATCTGCGCTTTCTCCCGGGCTCCGGCAGTCTGGTCAGATGGGAGTGTGGGACCTTGTGCTGGTCGGCCTGGTCCTCCTGCTCGGCCTCTGCGGAGTGCTGGTACCCGGCGTACCGGGGTCGTGGCTGGTGTGGGCCGCGGTCTTGTGGTGGGCGCTGAAGGACCCCCAGCCGGTCGCTTGGTGGGTGCTCGTCGGGGCGACTGTCGCACTGTTCCTCTCCCAGGTGGTGCGCTGGGCGCTCCCGCCCCGCCGGCTGCGCCCAAACTGGGCCGCCCCTCGCATCGTGGCCTACGCCGGAGCGGGATCGTTCCTGGGCTTCTTCCTGATCCCCGTGCTCGGTTCGATCCCCGGCTTCATGGCCGGCATCTACCTGGGGGAACGGCTCCGGCTGGGCCGCCACGGCGAGGCGAGGGCCGCGCTGCGGACGGCGATGCGTGCGGGCGGTTCGAGCGTGCTGGCGGAGCTGTTCACCTGCCAGCTGATCGCGGGGGCGTGGCTGGGCGCGGTGATCTGGGGCTGATACATCGGGTCTCTTCCGCCATATTGACGACCGGGCACCCCTTCTCTACGTTGCGTCGCGGGATAGCTCCGATGAATCGGGGCTCTGACGTATCGCCGTACAGATGGAGGCGTAATGCCCAGCCCGTCCAGACGTACCGTGCTCGCCACCGGGTCCGCCCTCGGCGGGACCCTCCTCGCAGGCGGCCTGCCCGCACAGGCGAGCGCAGCCGACGCTGCGGCCCCCTCCGACCCCTGGCGCGCCGTCCTCGACGACGCCGACCTCGTCTGGCAGCGGATGCCGACGGCCTGGTACGAGGGCCCCTTCCTCGGCAACGGCTTCCTCGGCTCCGGCATCTACGCCGAGCCGGGCACCGGGGCGAACGGCGGTACCCGCGCCGTGCGCTTCAACGTCCAGCACTCCGAGGTGCAGGACCACCGCCCCGAGTTCGGCTCGCTGTTCGGGCTGGCCCGCCTTCCGATCGGCCACTTCACGCTGGAGCCGGTGGGCGCGATCACCGGCCTGGACTGGCGGCTCGGCCTGCGCGACGCCGAGCTGACCGGCACGCTCACCACGGACCAGGGCACGCTCACCCTGCGGGCCCTCGTGCACACCGACCGCTCGGTGCTGGCCGTCGAGGTCACCCCGAGCGCGGGTGAGCGCGACTTCCGGTGGGTGTTCCACCCGGCGGACGCGATCAGCCCCCGCGCGGCCTTCAAACCGCTCCCCGAGGGCTACCGGGGCAATCCGCCCGCCGAGGTCGCCGAGCACGCCGGCGTGTGGGCGGCCGAACAGCCCCTCCTGGCGGGCGGGCAGCACGTGACGGCGTGGCGGGAGCGGAGCGCGGGCAGGGCACGGACGCTGTACGTCCATGTCGCGCACTCCCACCCCGGGACGACGGCACTGGCCCGGGCGCTGGAGGCCGTACGCCGCACGAGCGCGCTGCCCTACTCCGCGCTGGCGCTGACGCACCGGGCCTGGTGGCATGCCTTCTACCGCAAGAGCTTCCTCTCCCTCCCCGACGCGCGGATGCAGCGCTTCTACTGGATCCAGCTCTACAAGACCGCCTCCGCCGCCCGCCGCGACGCCCCCGTGATGGCGACGAGCGGCCCCTGGCTGGAGCCCACCCCGTGGCCCAACACCTGGTGGAACCTGAACGCCCAGCTGGAGTACTGGCTGATCCACGGCTCCAACCACCTCGAACTCGACGCGATCACCCGGTCGCTGAGCGAGTTCCGGGACAACCTGGCCAAGGAGACGGCCGTCCCGTACCGCGCCGACTCCCTGGGCATCCCGCGCACCACGGACCCCCACCTGATCAACGGCGCCGACGGCCCCCTCACCGGCTACGGCGTCGGCGTCCCCGGCCAGGAGCCGCCGACGCCTGAGGTCGGCAACCTCACCTGGGCGCTGCACAACGTATGGCTCAGCTACCGCCACACGATGGACGAGTCGATCCTCAGGGACGTCCTGTACCCCCTGCTCCGCAAGGCGATCAACTACTACCTGCACTTCCTGGAGCCGGGCCCGGACGGCAGACTGCACCTGCCGGCCACGTTCTCCCCGGAGTACGGCGGCAACTCACGGGACTGCAACTACGACCTGATGCTGCTGACCTGGGGCTGCCGCACCCTGCTCGAAGCGGCCGAACTCCTCGGCGTCGAGGACGAGTCGGCGCCGCGCTGGCGGGACGTGCTGGCCCGGCGGGCGCCGTACCCAACCGACGCGAACGGCTTCATGATCGGCGCGGACATCCCCTTCGCGAAGTCCCACCGCCACTACTCGCATCTGCTCGCGGTGTACCCGTTGTACGAGCTGACCGGCAGCACGCCCGGCGAACGGGCCCTGATCGAGAGGTCGTTGGCGCACTGGGTCGGCTTCGAGGGCGCCTTGCAGGGCTACACCTTCACCGGCGCCGCGTCGATGTCCGCGCTGCTCGGCAAGGGCGAGGACGCGCTGACGTACCTGGGCGAGCTGATGTCCCGCTTCGTCCAGCCCAACACCATGTACAAGGAGTCGGGCCCGGTCATCGAGACACCGCTGTCGGCGGCGCAGTCCCTGCACGACATGCTCTGCCAGTCCTGGGGCGGTGTGATCCGGGTCTTCCCCGCACTGCCGGACGCCTGGGCCGACCTGACCGTGCACGAGTTCCGCACGCAGGGCGCGTTCCTGCTGTCGGCGGTCCGCGAGGGCGGGGTCACCCGGTGGGTGCGGCTGGTCAGCGAGGCGGGCGCGCCGTGCGTCGTCCGGCACGGCATCCCCGGGCCGGTCGAGGTACGGGACGGACGGGGCCGCCCGCTGCGGTGGGCCGCCGCCGGCGAGGGCGCGATCCGCATCGCCCTGCGGAAGGGCGACTCGGCGCTGATCACTGCGCGCGGCGACCGGCCGGACCTGACGATCGCGCCGGTGCGCCCGAACGAGGAGGCCCCGCGCTGGGGGCTTCCCGCGTAGTGGCGGTGCGGGCGGAGTAGGCCATTGGCCCTAGGGCGAGCAGCCGATGCGCGCGTGAGGCGCGAGTGTTTCGCCGGCCGTATGACCGAATTCAGCGAGGCGGAACGGGCGTATCTGAGGTCGCAGCGGCTGGGGCGGCTGGCCACCGTCGACCCGGCGGGCCGGCCGCAGGCGAACCCGGTCGGCTTCTTCCCCCAGGACGATGGGACGATCCTGATCGGCGGCCTCGCGATGGGCACCACCAAGAAGTGGCGCAATCTGTGCAAGAACCCGAATCTGGCCCTGGTCGTCGACGATCTCGTCAGCGTACGGCCGTGGCGGGTGCGCGGGATCGAGATCCGCGGGGACGCGGAGCTCCTCACGGGCCCGCACGAGCTGGGCCCGCACTTCAGCGAGGAGGTCATCCGCATCCACCCGCGGTGGGTCCACAGCTGGGGGCTGGAGGCGGACTAGAGCCTGCCCTCCAGCGTGAGCAGCCTCATCTTGCGCTCGAGGCCGCCCGCGTACCCGGTCAGCGACCCGTCGGCCCCGATCACCCGGTGGCACGGGCGGACGATCAGCAGCGGGTTGGCGCCGACCGCGCCGCCGACGGCCCGTACGGCGGCACGGGAGGCACCGATCCGCGCGGCGATCTCGCCGTACGTCGTGGTGGCGCCGTAGGGAACGGAGTCGAGAGCGGCCCAGACCTTCTCCCGGAACTCACTGCCTGCCGTCCGCAACTCCAGTTGGAACTCCTTGAGTTCACCGGCGAAGTAGGCGGCGAGCTGTTCCTCGGCCGCTCCGAAGAGCGCGGGGTCGCGCCGCCAGCCGTCCTGGACGGTACGGCCGCCCTTCTGGCCCGGCACCGAGAGGGAGGTCAGGGCGCCGGTGGCCGGGTCGGCGGTGAGGAGGAGGGGGCCGACGGGGCTGTCGGCCTCGGTCCAGTGGGTCGGGGAAGCGGTCGGGGTGGGGACAGTGGGCAGGGCCGGGTTCGGGGTGGTCATGATTACTCCAACTCCCCTGCTGCACGCAGGTGTTGCAAGGCATAGGAGCGCCAGGGGCGCCAGCTGTCGGGGGTGTCGGTGCCCGGCGGGGCGACATCCGGGTCGCCGAGGGCACGGGTGCGGATGACGGCGACGGTACGGGCATCCAGGCCGGGCAGGTCGAGCAGCGCGCGGTGTGCCTCGTCCCGGTCGGCGCCCGGGTCCAGCCGTAGGGCACCGTCGGCGAGGGCGGCGGTGAGCGCGCCCAGCGGCCCGTCGGGCTCGGCCTCGGCGAGAACGGCCGCCTCGGGAAACAGATGGGTGAGGCTGCCGCAGGGCGCGTCCAGTGCCTTGCCGTACCGCCGCACCAGCCGCTCGGCCTCCACCGGCCCGACCACTGCCCGCACGGCCAGTTCCTCCGCGTCGGCGGCCCCGGGTGACCGCAGACCCGGTCGCGCCGCGACCATGGGACCGAGCCGGGAATCGTCGCCGAGCCGCTCGTCGACGGCGTACGGATCGGCGTCGAGGTCGAACAGGCGCCGTAGCCGCTGCACGGCGGTCGTCAGGTCGCGCGGGTCGGTGAGGTGCAGACGGGCGTCGAGCCAGCCGCCGGGGTGGGTCGCGGAGGCAGGTGTGGCGCGCAGGCGGGAAGCGGGGGCGGCCAGAGGTCCCGGTGTGCTCGGGCCGGGTGCGGCGTGGACGTCCGCGGGCGCCCGCTTGCGCACGCCACCCATCCGCTCCTGCACCGCCACGATGCCGGTGCCGTGCGGCAGCCGCAGGGTGCGGCGGTACGTCCGGCGCCCGGCCGGCCCGCCGACGTCCTCGACGCCGGGCACGGCCTCGCGCTCCAGCAGGTCGAGGACGAGGCCCGCCTGGTACGGCCCCCGGTAAGCGAGCCGCAGCGGGATCCCGGCCGACGGAGTGCCCGTACGCCGGTCGCCACGGCCGCCCTTCGGTGCGGCGGCGGCCCGCAGCTCGCTCGGGGTCGACGCGTACACCTCCCGGATCGTGTCGTTGAACTGCCGCACGCTGGCGAACCCGGCGGCGAATCCGATCTCCGTGATCGCCAGCTCGGTGGTCTGCAGGAGCACACGCGCGGTGTGCGCCCGCTGCGCCCGGGCCAGCGCGACCGGCCCGGCGCCCAGCTCGGTGGTGAGCTGCCGCTGCACCTGCCGGGCGCTGTAGCCGAGCCGTGCGGCAAGCCCGGCGACGCCTTCCCGGTCGACGATTCCGTCGCCGATCAGCCGCATCGCCCGCCCGACGACATCGGCCCGCACATTCCACTCGGCGGACCCCGGCACGGCGTCCGGCCGGCACCGCCGGCAGGCCCGGAAACCCGAGCCCTGCGCGGCGGCGGCCGTCGCGAAGAACCGCACGTTACGCCGCTTCGGCGTGACTGCGGGGCAGCTGGGACGGCAGTAGATCCCGGTCGTCTCGACAGCGAAGAAGAACTCGCCGTCGAACCGGGCGTCCCGGCTGCGCACCGCCTCGTACCTGGTGTCTTCGTCCATCACGGTGTCCAGTCTCCGCCGTGACAGTGGTGCGGGCTAGCGGAAATCGGACATCAAGCCGATCCAGCCCGTCCGGCGTTTGAGGACGAGGCCGTTCAGGCCGAAGCGGGGGTCTGGGGGCGGCAGCCCCCAGCCACGGCCAGGAGGACACCGGCACCGTCACCGCCCACGCCCACCCCGCTTCGCCTCCATCGCCGCGCGCCCCTCCGCTCCCTTCCGCTTCCAGTCCTTCTTGATCTCGGCCCGCAGCCGCGCATCGGTCTTGGCCACGATCCACTGGTTCTCGCGCATCAGCTTCCGGTAACTCTCCAGCCGCCGCACGGGCAGCTCCCCGGAGTCGATCGCGGCCAGCACCGCGCACCCCGGCTCGCTCTCGTGGGCACAGTCCTGGAAGCGGCACCGCCCGGCCAGTTCCTCGATCTCCGAGAAGACCTGGCCGACCCCGGTCTCGGCGTCCCACAGCCCTACGCCTCGCAGCCCCGGGGTGTCGATCAGGACCCCGCCGCCCGGCAGGGCGAGCAGGTTGCGCGTGGTGGTCGTGTGGCGGCCCTTGCCGTCGACGTCGCGCGCGGCCTGGACCTCCATCACGTCCTCGCCGAGCAGCGCGTTCGCGAGCGTCGACTTGCCCGCGCCGGACTGCCCGAGCAGCACGGACGTACCGCCGGAGACGACCGCGACGAGGACTTCGAGTCCGTCCCCGTCCACCGCGCTGACCGGCAGCACCGGCACACCCGGCGCGGTCGTCTCCACGTCCTGGACGAGATGCGAGAGCGTCACCGCGTCCGGTACGAGGTCGGCCTTGGTGAGCACCACGACCGGCTGTGCGCCCGACTCCCACGCCAGCGCGAGGAACCGCTCGATGCGGCCGAGGTCGAGCTCGACGGCCAGCGACACGGCGACGATGGCGTGGTCGACGTTGGCGGCGAGGATCTGCCCCTCGGACCGCTTGGAGGAGGTGGAGCGTACGAAGGCGGTACGGCGTGGCAGATACGTCCGTACGTAACGCGGACTGCCCGCGGGTTCGACGGCGACCCAGTCGCCCGTGCACACGACCCGCATCGGATCGTGCGGGGTGACGAACGCCGTGTCGGCCCGTACGACACCGTCGGCGGTGACGACGTCGCACTGCCCGCGGTCGACCCGCAGGACGCGCCCGGGCAGCAGCCCTTCCGCGTCGTGCGGGGTGAACGCGTCGGCCCAGGCCGAGTCCCAGCCGTAGGGAGCCAACGCGGAGAAAACAGAGGTGGAAGTCAACGGGTGACCCTTCACAAGGGTGGCCCCGGCAGCCGCGTACATCGGACGCGGAGAGGTCAGTGAGATCAGCCGGCGGCCACGGAGGTGGACTTGATGAACTGGATGCGGGCAGCGCTCGTCGCAAAGACAGCCATCGGTCGACACCTCCTCACTCATGTCCGCTCGACGGCGGCGGCCATCCGGCCACCGCCCTGATCTTCCGTCACTCTAGCCCGGCCCCACGAAGGCCCGTCAACCGGTTTTACGCGCAGTCGCGTCCGTTCAGTGTGAAGTCGTGCGCCGGGGAATTCTCGCCCTCCCAGGAGGCGAGGAAGCCGAAGGCGAGCTTGCCGCCCTCGGGGACGGTCCTGTTGTAGTCCGCGGCGGTGGCGGTGACGCGGGAGCCGTCCTGGCCGAAGCTCGCGTCCCACATCTGGCCGACCTCCTGGCCGTCCCGGAAGGACCAGGCGACGCGCCAGTTGTCCAGGGCGCGTTCGGTGGTGACGGTGACGGTGGCCTGGAAGCCGTCGGGCCATTCGTTGACCAGGTGGTAGTCGACGCTGCAGGTCACCGGTTCGCTCGGGGCCGGGTCCGGGTCGTCCTCGCCGGCCGTGGCCGAGGTCGTGCCCTGCGGGCCGGGGCGGGGGTTCTTCGGCTTTGACGGCTCGGGCGAGTCGTCACCGCCGCCGGTGGCGCTCTCGGAGGGGGCCGGGGAGTCCGAGGAGGGCTGTGTGGCCGCGGTGACCGGCAAGGTGAAGCCGGGGTCGGCGACGGGTTGCCGGTCGGACGGGTCGCCGCCCGCCGTGGCGCCGTCACCGGTGGAGCCGCCCGGCATCATCGACACCGCGAGGGCGAGCGCGGAGACGAGGACGGCGGCGACGAGGAGGCCGCTGCGCACGACACGCGCCTTGTGCGCGCCGGGGTCGGTCGGGCCCCCGTCCGCGTCGGCCGGGTCCGGCCGCCCACTGAGGCGTACCTCGGCGGCCCGGCGGCGGCGCTCCAGGTAGGCGAGGCCGCCCCAGCCGATCACCCCGCCCGCGAGGGCACCGGGCAGTCCGCCGCCGTGCAGGCGCAGACAGGCTGCGGCCTCGGCGCACGCCACGCAGGTGGCGAGGTGGCGGGAGAGGTCGTTCGGGGTGTCGGCGCCGGTCGAGCGGGTGACGGCGTCGAGGAGACGGGCGTAGCTGCGGCACCGCGCGGCCATCGGCGTGTCGAGGTGGTTGCGCTGGCAGCGGTCCCTGAACAGGCCCCGGACCTGGGAGAGTTCGTCGGACAAGGTCGCCGGGTCGAGGCCGAGCCGGCGGGCGATCACCTGCAGCGGCAGCGCCTCCACCTCGGCCAGCCACAGCAGGACCGCGTCCGGTTCCTGCATGTCGCGCAGTCCGCGCAGCGCGAGCGGGCGCTGCAGCGGGGGGCCGGTGTAGCGGGCGGCCTTGTCGGAGTTGAGCCACAGGCGCAGGTCGGGGTCGAGCCTGTGGCCCTGCCCGCGCTCCTCCCAGGCGGCCGCCGTGGTGCGTACGGCGGTCAGCAGCAGGGGGATGCGGGGCAGTCGGGCCGGGCGGCGGCCCGCGCTCCTGAGGTTCCCGGCCTCAACGTCGCGGGCCTCGCGTATACCGGTCGAAAACGCCTCGGTGGCCAGTTGGTTGGCCGCGTCGGAACCCGCCGTGCACAGGTCGGCGTACGACAGCACGGCGTCCCAGCACTCGGAGAACAGCGCGGCCTCGGTGGCGTCCTGGGGAGTCGGCAGGTCGGGCATGGGTCTCCTGCATCCACATGCGAGGTCAACTCGCCATATTGGCAGTGGAGTTGGGGGGAACCTCGCGGCAGGACATGAGCCTTTCACGTATTCAACACAACTGACAAGCGCTGTGTTCACATGCCATGACAGACCGTCGCGCCCCCACAACTGCAGCCACTTGTACGGGCGCGGGCCCCGTCCGTCTCAACTACACGGTGGCGGAATTCTCCGCGGGCAGGCTGTCCATGAAGGAGCTCACCGAGAACACCGCGTTACCGGGGCCGGGCGGGCCGTAGCCGGGCGGGGACGACAGACCGAAGTCCTCCATGGTCGCGCGGTACGCCTCCAGCAGACGGATGTGGTACTCCAGCGGCGCACCCTGCGGGTTGGCCTTGCCGAGCGGGGTCGTCGGTTCGGGGCACCAGGTGGTGAAGCGGGGCGTGATGCCGTTCGACATGAAGAAGCGCAGGCCCTCGGTCGTCGAGGCGATCGCCTCGTCCACCGTCGTGAAGCCGAACGGCTCCGCCATCTCCACGCCGGCCACGAAGTTGGGGATGACGTTGCGGGCGCCGAAGATGTCCGCCGAGTCGAGGATCCGCTTGTGCCACTCGTCGCGGCCGACGTAGCGCTCCTTGCCCGGGCAGTACATCTTGAACAGGTACTCGTCCCACACCTCGTAGTTGGGGTGGTAGATCTGCACGCCGTAGTCCTTGAACCGCTGCACGTCGTCGCGCGGCAGCGCCTGGGCGACGACCTTGCCGATCCAGCGGCCGGGGAAGCGCTCCTCGATGGCCTTGGCGTAGTGGCCGTAGAAGTCGGCCTCGTCACGGCCGGAGACGGTCTTGGTGATCGCGCCGCCGGTGAGCGTGTAGGCGGTGGACGTCCTGGCCGTGTCGTACCGGTCGATGATCTCCAGGGCCTCGAGGACCTCCTCGACGTCCTTCACCCCCGTGTACGGCCGGCCCGCCGCCTTGTGCTGGCGCCAGTTGTGGTTGATGTCGCAGTACTGGCACTCCTCCTTGGCGCCGAAGTACTGGCAGACCCGGAAGACGGTGAGGTAGATCAGGTAGCCCCACTGGATGGTCGGGGCGACCTCCATCACCGACTTCCCGTTGGCGAGGGTGTGCCGGTAGTACTCCGGCATCGGCGGCACACCGACGTCGGCGATCCGCTTGCCGTCGAGGTAGAGGCCGAGCACACCCTCGTCGTCGGCCGCCACGCGGTACGGCGACGACGGGTTCACGCGCACCGAGACGACGGTGCGGCGCAGGTCGTACGGGCCGCCGGTGAGGATGATCTCCTCCGGCGGGCGGCGCAGCGCGGCCTCGCCCAGCTCCGGCAGGGTGCCGTGGTCGAAGGAGAAGATGAAGTACGACTTCGGCTTGACCTCGCCGTCCTCGTTGTCGCTGAGGGCGGAGGGGTCGAAGGCCACCCCGCCCCGGAGCAGATCCTCCTTGAAAACGGCTTCCCGCGGAACGTGCGGGAATCGCTCCATCAGATCCTCGACCAGTGCGGTGCGGCTGCCCATCCGTGTCTCCTCCCGGCTCAGGCGTACGACTCCTCACGTTATGCCCCCGTGCCGTTCCGGGTGGGGGCGGGGGGCCTCATGTTGCCCGTCGAGGTAGTTTCCACCTGGGAATTTCTGGTTGACGTTGTCCTCGGGAGGGGCGATCACATGGCCGAAACCGTGACCAACTGGGCGGGCAACATCACCTACGCCGCCAAGGAGCTGCACCGGCCGTCCTCGCTCGACGCGATCGGCGCCCTGGTGGCCGGGAGCGCGAAGGTGCGGGTGCTGGGCAGCGGGCACTCCTTCAACGAGATCGCCGAGCCGGGCTCCGAGGGCACGCTGCTGTCGATCGCCGATCTGCCGCCGGTGATCGACGTGGACCGTACGGCCCGCACCGTCCGGGTCTCCGGCGGCGTACGGTACGCCGAGCTCGCCAGGGCGGTGTACGCGGAGGGGCTCGCGCTGCCGAACATGGCGTCCCTGCCGCACATCTCGGTGGCCGGCTCGGTCGCCACCGGCACGCACGGGTCGGGGGTCGGCAACGGCTCGCTGGCCACGTCCGTGCGGGAGGTGGAGCTGGTCACGGCGGACGGGGCGGTGCTGACCGTCGGGCGGGGCGACGAGCGGTTCGGCGGCGCCGTCACCTCGCTGGGTGCCCTCGGTGTCGTCACGGCACTCACCCTCGACCTTGAGCCGACCTTCGACGTCGAGCAGCACGTCTTCACCGAACTGCCGCTGGAGGGGTTGGACTCGGCGGCTTTCGAGGTGGTGATGGCATCGGCGTACAGCGTGAGCCTGTTCACCGACTGGCGCGAGCCCGGCTTCCGGCAGGTGTGGCTCAAGCGGCGCACCGACCAGCCGCTGCCCGTCTTCCCGTGGGCGGCACCCGCCGTCGAGAAGATGCACCCGGTGCCGGGGATGCCGGCGGTCAACTGCACGGAGCAGTTCGGGGTGCCGGGGCCGTGGCATCAGCGACTGCCGCACTTCCGGGCGGAGTTCACGCCGAGCAGCGGGGCCGAGCTGCAGTCGGAGTATCTGATGCCGCGCCGGTACGCGATGGACGCGCTGCACGCGATCGACGCGGTCCGGGCGACGGTCGCCCCCGTGCTGCAGACCTGCGAGGTCCGCACGGTCGCCGCCGACGACCAGTGGCTGAGCCCCTCCTACGGGCGGGACACGGTGGCGCTGCACTTCACATGGGTCGAGGACACCGCGGCCGTGCTGCCCGTGGTGCGGCGGTTGGAGGAGGCGCTGGAGGCCTTCGAGCCGCGGCCGCACTGGGGCAAGGTGTTCACGACGTCGGCGGAGGTGCTGCGCGGGCGCTATCCGCGGCTGGCCGACTTCCGGGCACTGGCGCGCGAGCTGGACCCCGGTCGGACGTTCACCAACGCCTTCGTGCAGGACATACTGGGTGACTGAACGCCCGGGGGACTTCGTAAACCCCCTTTCCTAACCCCTTGTCGAATATTCCCGCACGCCATAGCCTTGCGCCGCGCCGGTGCCGACCACGAACCGGCATGCCGTGAGGGGAGTTCGATGAAGCGCGGCACATCACGCGACATCCGCACCGCGAACCGCTACGAGGTGCTGCGCCAGATCATCGCCGCGTCACCCACCTCCCGGCAGGAGCTGGCGGCCGCCACCGGGCTCAGTCTCGCCACGGTCGCCACGCTCGTCGGCGAGCTGCTCGACCTGCGCATGATCACGGAGGTCGGGTTCGAGGACTCGGCCGGCGGCCGCCCCCGGGGGCTCGTCGCCGTCAACGCGTCCGGCGGCGCCCTGATCGGCGTCGACATCGCGGAGACGTACGTCCACGTCGAGCTGTTCGACCTCGCGCTGAACGTGCTGGCCCGTGCCGAGGAGGACGTCCGCCCCGGCGAGAGTCTCCCCGAGCAGGTGGTCGCCCATGTCGCCGCCGCCGTCGGCTCGGTGGTCACGCAGGCAGGCGTGGAGGGCGCGCGCGTGCTCGGCGTCGGGGTGAGCGTGCCGGGGCAGGTGGACCGTGCGACCGGCTTCTCGGAGTACGCGCCCAACTGGGACTGGCACGACGTGCCGCTGCTCGACCTGCTCACCGAGCACATCGCCTACCCGCTGTACCTGGACAACCCGCTGCGTGCCTCCGCGGTGGCCGAGCTGTGGTTCGGGGCCGCACGGGGGCGCGGGGACGCCGTGGTGGTCAACCTCGGCACCGGCGTCGGCGCCGGACTGGTGCTGGGCGGCGGGCTGCACCGGGGGGTGAGCAACAGCGCCGGCGAGTGGGGTCACACCACGATCGTGCTGGACGGCAGGCTGTGCCGGTGCGGCAGGCACGGCTGCGTGGAGGCGTATGTCGGCGCGTCCGGGATCATGCTGACCCTGCGGGAGTTGAGCGGCGACAGCCCGCTGCTGCACACGGAGGACCAGACGGCCACCATCGACGCGCTCGCCCGGGGACTGCGGGGAGGCGACCCGGTGGCGCTCGAGGTGGTTCGCGACACCGTGCGCTACCTCGGGGCCGGCATCGCCGACCTGGTGAACCTGTTCAACCCCGAGGTGGTCGTGCTCAGCAGCTGGGTCGCGGCCGCCCTCGGTGAGCCCCTGGTCGACAAGGTCCGCGAGGCCGTCGCCCGGCACGCGCTGCCGCGCCCGATGGCGGCCACCGAGATCGTCCTCTCCCCCATCCCCACCGATCCGGTGTGCCTGGGCGCGGCGACGTTCGCCCTCGAAGGTGCCCTGCAGTCGGTGGGCCAGAGGACGCCCGCCAAGCGCGCCACGCCCGCGAGGAGCCGTACCGCACCGCCTGCGTGACCGCTCAGGGGCGCGCCGGGGGACGCCCTGACGGCCCGTCATGTCCGGTATCCCGAACGCCGCGCAACGCTTCGCACAGACTTCGTCCAACCCCTTGCCGAAGCCTTAGCCGAAGGTTAACGTCCGGCACCGCAACCCCCTTTGAGCCATCTGGCGCTGAGCCGCTCCAGCCAGGCACAGGGCCGAGCCGTACTCGAGACAAGGACGTCAGCATGTCGGCATCGAGCAACAGCAACTGGGACCGCCGAACCGTTCTGCGGGCCGCGATGGGTCTGGCCGCCGCGGGCGGGCTTGCCGCGTGCGGCGGCAACAACGGACGCGGGGGCGGGTCCGGTTCGGGCACCAGCCTCGTGCAGATGTTCCACGCGTACGGCGAGGCGGGCACCGAGCAGGCCATCAAGCGGTACGCGAAGGCGTACAAGGAAGCCAACGTGACCACGCAGTGGATCACGAGCGCGGACTTCGAGAGCAAGCTCTTCTCGGCCCTGCTCACCGACAACGCGCCGGACCTCTTCGAGTTCCACCCGCAGATCCAGATGGTCAAGAGCGGCCAGGTGGCGGACCTGACCGACATCATCAACCCGGTCAAGGACGACTTCAACCCGGCCGACATCAAGTCGCACACGGTCGACGGGAAGATATACGGCGTCCGGATGATCGACGACCCGCAGTTCTTCTTCTACCGCAAGTCGATGCTGGAGAAGGCCAAGGTAGAGGTGCCGACCACGCTCGACGAGCTGATGGAGGCCGCGGCCAAGCTGACCACCGGCAAGGTCAAGGGCCTGTACATGGGCAATGACCTGCACAGCGTCAACGACACGTTGATCTGGTCGGCCGGCGCCGAGCACCTCACCGAGAAGAACGAGATCGCCTATCACACGGACGGCGTCGTCGAGGGCCTGAAGAAGATGCGCCGGCTGTTCACCAGCGGCGACCTTCTCCTCGGCGCCCCGACCGAGTCCTGGGACCCCTCCTCGCTCAACCAGGGCCTGTGTGCCATCCAGTTCTGCGGAATGTGGGCGATGCCGCAGATCCAGGACGCGCTCGGCGACGACTGGGGCGTCTTCCCCTTCCCGAAGGTCACGGACAACGGCAAGCAGTCGGTCTACAACGGCGGCTGGTCGATGTTCGTCAACGCCAAGGGCAAGAACGTCGACGCGGCCAAGGAGTACGTGAAGTGGCTGTGGCTCGACCAGAAGGAGTACCAGGAGGACTGGGCCACCTCCTACGGCTTCCACATCCCGCCGCGCACCTCGCTCGCCAAGGAGGCCACCAAGCTCAAGTCGGGCAACGCCGCTGAGGGCGTCCGGCTCTTCAACGAGTTCGGCCACTTCGACAACATCGGCTGGACCCAGGCCATGCGCACCGCATTCGAGGACGTCTTCGCCAACTGTGTCCGCAAGGACATGGACCCGGAGGCCGCCCTCGACAAGTGCGACGCGGCCGTCGACCGCGAGCTCAAGAAGCTGTTCGGATAGGCCGCGGGACGGACCACGACATGTCGACGACCACCAAGCTCGACCTCGCGAGCTCCGCCCCGGCGAAGGCCTCCCCGGCCAAGCCGCGGCGGGGTCTGCGGGGCAGCCCCACGTTCGCCTTCTGGCTCTTCACCGGGCCGTTCCTGATCGGTCTGGCGATCTTCGTCTACGCGCCGATCCTCTGGAGCCTCTGGCTGAGCTTCTTCGAGGCCCGTTTCACCGTCACGCCGGACAAGTTCGTCGGATTCGACAACTACACGTACATGCTGACGAACGACGACTTCGTCGGCTCGCTCGGCACCTTCACCGTCTTCGCCGCGTTCATCGTGCCCACCACCTGGGCGCTCTCGCTGGGTCTGGCCCTGCTGGTGAACCGGATGCGCTTCATGCGGGCGTTCTTCCGCTCGGTCTTCTTCCTGCCGACCGCGGTCAGCTATGTCGCCGCGGCGCTGATCTGGAAGATGTCCATCTTCAGCGGCGTCCGCTTCGGCCTGATGAACACGTTCCTCGGCTGGTTCGGGATCGAGAACATCGCCTGGCTGATCGACCCCAACCCGCCCTGGTACTGGCTGGTCATCGTGACCGCCCGGCTGTGGCTGCAGTCCGGCTTCTACATGATCCTGTTCATCGCCGCGCTGCAGAACATCCCGGAGGAACTGTACGAGGCCGCCGCCATCGACGGCGCCAAGTCGGGCTGGCAGACCTTCCGGTACATCACCCTGCCCCAGCTGCGCGCCACGTCCACCGCGGTGATCCTGCTGCTGCTCATCGCCGCCTATCAGGCCTTCGACGAGTTCTACAACCTGCTGTCGAAGACCACCTGGGGCCGTCCGCCGCTCGTCGAGCTGTACTACAAGGCCCTGGGCGAGAGCCAGGACTACGGTGCCGGCAGCGCGGGCGCGCTGATCCTGACCGTGCTGATCTGTGCCGTGACCCTGCTCCAGGGCAAGATCATGGGCTTCGGAAGGGGGGACGAGTCCAAGTGACCACCACCATCCCCAAGGCGCGGGGCTCCGCGCCGAAGTCGGACACGCCCGGCCCGGTCAGGCGCGGTGGCGGCGTGATGAGCTCCACCGGCCTCTACATCGCCACGGGCGTCGCTGCCTTCCTCTTCCTGATCCCGTTCTACATCCTCGTCCGCAACGCCCTCTCCACCGACGCCGAGATCACCGGAGAGAACTGGAAGTTCTTCCCGACGGACGTCCAGTGGGGCAACATCAGCGAGCTCTTCAGCGACGGGACGGTCCCGTTCGCCCAGTCCCTGTGGAACTCGGCGGTGGTGGCCACCCTGCACACCGTCGGCGTCCTGCTGGTGTGCTCCCTCGCGGGCTACGGCCTGGCCCGCATCCCGTACAAGCACGCCAACAAGGTGTTCTACGCCGTCCTGGGCACGCTGATGGTGCCGACCGCGGTCACCTTCGTGCCGAGCTTCGTGCTGGTCTCCTCGCTCGGCTGGGTGGACACCTACCGGGGTCTCATCATTCCGGGATTGTTCAGTGGTTTTACCTGCTTCCTCTTTCGGCAGTACTTCCTGGGGTTCCCCAAGGAACTGGAGGAGGCGGCACGCATGGACGGCCTGGGCTACTGGGGCGCGTACTGGCGTGTCGTCGTACCCAACTCGCTCAACTTCTTCGCGGCGATGGCGACCATCACCTTCATCAACGGCTGGAACGCCTTCCTGTGGCCGCTGGTCATCGGGCAGGATCCGAGTGCGTGGACCGTCCAGGTCGCACTCTCCAGCTATATGACCAACCAGACCGTGGTCTTCCATCTGATCTTCATGGCCACGGCCGTTTCCATCCTGCCCCTGGTGTTCGTCTTCCTCTTCCTTCAGCGCTGGCTGGTGCAGGGGATCGCACAGACGGGCATCAAGGGCTGACGCCTTCATTCCCAAGAGCTGGAGACCGATGTCTTTCCGCACCACTGACTCCGTCGACTACGTCGAGGACGTCTCCCCGGGCCGCGGGGCCCTCCCGCCCCGCGCCTGGTACGCCTCCTCGGACGCGAAGTCCCTGTCCTTGAACGGCAGTTGGCGCTTCCGTCTGTCGGCGACCGCCGACGCCGAGGACGACTCGTTCGCCGGGGAGGGATACGACGCCGGGGGCTGGGCCGAGGTCACGGTCCCGGGCCACTGGGTCCTGCAGGGCGACGGCGCCTTCGGTTCGCCGATCTACACCAACCACCTCTACCCGTTCCCCGTGGACCCGCCGCACGTGCCGACCCAGAACCCGACCGGCGACCACCTGCGCGTCTTCGACCTGCCGGACGACTGGCCCGCCCCGGACGACGGCGGCGCCGTGCTGCGCTTCGACGGCGTCGAGTCCTGCGCCCGCGTCTGGCTGAACGGCACGGAGCTCGGCGAGTTCAAGGGCTCCCGCCTGCCGCACGAGTTCGCGGTCGGCCAGTTGCTGAAGCCGGCCGGCAACGTGCTCGCCGTCCGTGTGCACCAGTGGTCGGCCGGCTCGTACCTGGAGGACCAGGACCAGTGGTGGCTGCCCGGCATCTTCCGTGACGTCACGCTGCTGCACCGCCCGGCGGGCGCGGCGGGCGACTTCTTCGTGCACGCCTCCTACGACCACACCACGGGCGAGGGCACCCTGCGCGTCGACTCCGACGTCGAGGGGCGGGTGTCCGTGCCCGGCCTCGACATCGATGTCGCGACCGGCGAGCCGGTGACGGTCCCGGTCGAGCCGTGGTCGGCGGAGGCTCCGAAGCTGTACGAGGGCGAGCTGGTCACGGCCGGCGAGCGCGTGCCGCTGCGCATCGGCTTCCGCACGGTCGCCCTTGAGGACGGCCTGATCAAGGTCAACGGGAAGGCGATCCTCTTCAAGGGCGTCAACCGGCACGAGTGGCACCCCGAGCGGGGCCGCGCCCTCGACGTGGAGACCATGCGGGCGGACGTGCTGCTGATGAAGCGGCACAACCTCAACGCGGTGCGCACCTCGCACTACCCGCCGCACCCGGCCTTCCTCGACCTGTGCGACGAGTACGGCCTGTGGGTCATCGACGAGTGCGACCTGGAGACCCACGGATTCACCGAGCAGGGCTGGCGCGACAACCCCGTCGACGACGACCGCTGGACCCCGGCCCTCCTGGACCGGGCGGCCCGCATGGTCGAGCGCGACAAGAACCACCCGTCCGTCGTCTTCTGGTCCCTCGGCAACGAGGCCGGCACCGGGCGCGGCCTCACCGCGATGGCCGAGTGGATCCACGGCCGGGACGCCTCGCGGCTCGTGCACTACGAGGGCGACTGGAACTGCCGGGACACGGACGTGTACTCGCGGATGTACGCCTCCCACGAGGAGGTCGAGCGGATCGGGCGGGGCCTGGACGGGGGTGCGGGGAAGAGGCGTGAACTCCCTTTCATCCAGTGCGAGTACGGGCACGCGATGGGCAACGGTCCGGGCGGCATCGCCGACTACCAGCGGATCTTCGAGGCGCACGACCGGCTCCAGGGCGGCTTCATCTGGGAGTGGATCGACCACGGCATCAAGCACCCCGAGCTGGGCTACGCCTACGGCGGCGACTTCGGCGAGGAGCTGCACGACGGCAACTTCGTCTGCGACGGCCTGATCTTCCCGGACCGGACCCCCTCCCCGGGACTCGTCGAGTACAAGAAGGTCATCGAGCCGGTCCGCATCGAGGGCGACGGCGCCGACGGCACCGTACGGGTGACGAACGCGTACGACTTCGGCGATCTGTCGCACCTGGAGTTCGAGTTCTCGCACCAGGTGGACGGACTCCCCACGGGCGCCCACACGCTCACCGTGCCGCCGCTCGCGCCGGGTGAGTCGGCGGAGGTCAAGCTGCCGGCGGCCGCGCCCGACGGCAACGGCGACGACGTCCAGTGGACGGTCCGCGCGCTGCTCGCCGAGGACACGCCGTGGGGGCCCAAGGGCCACGAGGTGGCGTGGGGCCAGGAGACCGTCACCCCCCGCACGCCCGTCACCGTCGCCGCCTCGCAGCGGCCCGTGCCCGGCGAGCGGCTGATCGCCCTCGGCCCGGCGGCCTTCGACGCCCGCTCGGGGCGTCCGACGACGATCTGCGGCCTCGATGTGACCGGGCTGCGCCTGGACGTGTGGCGGGCGACGACCGACAACGACGACGGCGCGTCCTGGCAGGACGACACGCGCTACGGCGTGCTGTGGCGCAAGCTCGGCCTGCACCGCATGCAGCACCGGCTGGACGCCGTGGAGTTGGCCGACGACGCGTTGACCGTCCGCACCCGGGTGGCACCCGCCGCCGCCGACCTGGGCCTGCGCACGGTGTACCGCTGGACGTCCGACGGCGCCCTGCTGAAACTGACGGTGTCCGTGACTCCCGAGGGCCACTGGACGGTTCCGCTTCCCCGCCTCGGCGTCCGTTTCGGCCTGTCTGCCGACGCCGCGCAGGAGGTCCTGTACTTCGGTGGCGGCGGCGAGGCGTACCCCGACACCCGTGCCGCCTCGCGGCTCGGTCAGTGGCTGCCGAGCATCGACACCCTGCACACCCCGTACGTACGGCCCCAGGAGAACGGCGCCCGCGCCGACGTCCGCTGGGCCGAACTCGGCGGACTGAGGATCGAGGGTGACCCGGAGTTCTGGTTCAGCGCCCGCCGCTGGACCAACGAGCAGCTGGACGCGGCCCGTCATCCGACCGACCTCACGCCGGGTGACACGCTCTGGATCAACCTCGACCACGGGCAGCACGGCATCGGCTCGCAGTCCTGCGGTCCGGGCCCGCTGCCGCAGTACTTCCTGAAGGCGGAGCCGACGGAGTTCTCGTTCGTGTTCTCGACCGCTGAGTGACGGACCCGTCAGTGATCCGCACAGCACGGCGTGGGATCCGCCACCTCGAAGGGCACCAGCGTGCCGCCCACCGCCGGCATGGTGGTCAGAACGAGTTCGTCGTTCTGCCACTGCGGGCGTACGTGGTCGCCGGTGATCAGCCGGGTGGCCGGGGACGGTTGGCCCGGTGTGCCCAGGACCGTCACCCGGTCGATCGCCGAACGGGACAGTAGTTCGGCGATCGTCAGGGTGCCGGTGAGGCCGGGGGCGCCCGGGTAGAGCACCGCCCGGCCCACCGTGTCGGGTGGGCCGGGTGACACCTCGTATCCGCCGGCCGTGAGCCGCTCCTGGGCGGTACGCAGGAGCGGCTCCGACGGCAGGGTGAGGGAGACGACGACCCTCGGGCGGGCTCCCCGTACCAGGTGGGTGCAGCCGAACGTGCCCTCGGGGAGGGCGAGTTCCGACGCCAGGGAGTGGAGCAGGTGGTCGGCGCTGCGGAGGTCCCTGACACCCGCGTCCACACTCAGAACGTACGGTGTCACAAGGGCAGGACCCACACCGGGTTGGTGTAGAACCACAGGTCGCGCCACGGGTCGGCGTCGCCGACGACGTCGATCGCCGGGCCGGCCGGGTCGACGGCCGCGCCCATCGCGCCGACGGCGCCGCGGTTGCCGTCGGTGCCGCGCAGGCGGACGTAGACGGGGCGGTCGACCTTGCCGAGGTCGTACGTGAGGCTGACGACGCCGGCCGACTTGTTCACCTCGTACGACTTGACCACCTTCGCCGTCGGCGCGGTGAAGGTGTCCCTGTCCGCGACCGGGCCGGTCATATCGCCCTTGATGACGTCCACGCGGGCCAGCTTGGGGACGAAACCGGCCCAGTTGGGGCCGCCCGCCATCGCCACGTCGACCGTCAGGGTGACGCTCGTGCCCTTCCTGACGTGCAGGGCGCCGCCGAGCGTGGCCCAGCGGCGGCCGCCCATCACACGGACGTCGAGGCCGCTGAGCAGCTGGCCGTGGTCGACCCAGATGCGGCCCGCGCGGATGCCGTCCATGACGGCGGCGTAGGAGAAGCCGTCGGCGCCGACGTGCGTACGGCTGTACTGGCCGGGCCAGTAGTCGCCCTGGGTGATGTCGATCTGGCCGGCGTATACCGGGTCGTCGTAGCGCCCGTTGGCGTTGAAGTCACCGCCCCCGCGCGCGGCCGTGTCCCCGTACACCTGGTGGGAGTCGGAGTTGGCGGTGATCCACCACGGCTTGCCCTCGGCGAGGAGGCTGTCCCACAGGCCGCCGACGGTCGCGGTCATCCAGTCGAAGCCGCCCCAGGTGCGGTAGCTCTCCAGGGGGTAGCCGGCGAAGGAGTTGGCGCCGGGGTTGTTGTCGTAGATGCCGCGGGCGCGGGCCATGCCGAGGGGTGCGGGCAGGCCGGCCGCCTGGTGGCCCGGGGCGCCCTCGAAGCCGATGGCGATCTGCCGGGTACCGCCCGCGTCCCGCCAGCCGCGGATCTCGTGCGGGGAGTCGACACCGCGCCGCGCCGGGTGGTTGGCGAGCATCAGCGCGTCCTGGACCTTGCGCCGTTCCACCTGCTCGGCAAGGAAGTTGAGCCCGGCGACGGCGAGCGCCTCGTTGGCGGGCGTCGAGTCACCGGCGTTCTTCACGCTGCCGTCGTAGTCGTTCTCGAACTGCTTGAGGACGGAGACCTCGTTCTTGCCGGGGTGCACGAAGACGGTGCCGTGTTCGGCGGCCGGGATGTTCCACTCCAGGCCCTGGAAGACGAGTGTGTCCTCGTACGCGGACCGGGCCGCCCGAATGTCCGGGTTGACCTTCTCGACGCCGATCTTGGCGTGGGTGGTGCTGCCGTGGTCGGTGATGACCAGCCAGTCCATGCCGTGCTTGGCGCCCTGACGGACCTGGTCGACGACGCGGTACTTGCCGTCGCTGCTGTACTGGGTGTGGATGTGGTGGTCACCGGCCAGCCACAGGAAGCCGTTCGGTCTACGGCCGCCCGAGGCCGGGGCCGAGGACGCGGCGGGTGTGGCGGCAGCGGCCGTGGCCGGGGCGACGACGCTGCCGGCGGCCAGCCCGGCGCCCAGCAGACCCGCCCGGCGCAGCAGCGTGCGGCGCGACTGCTGCTCGGGGGTCAGGACATCGTCGGGCACGGCGGTGTCGAAGGCGGCGGGCAGGGCGGATGCCGCCGCGTCGTGCGAGTGGTCGTGGTCATGGCCGTGTCCGTGATGGTGATGACCGTGCGCGTGCCCGTGTCCCATGAAAGGCCTCCTGGATGCCGCTGCCTTCGACGGCGCTGCTGCGCCGTGTGTGGAGGATCAAGGCGAAACATGAACGTTGAACGAGCGGCGAGTGGCGGCCGGGTGCCCCTGACGCGGCGGAACGCCGCGCCCCTCACTGTTTCCCCAACGGCCCTTGTGCGTCACCCTCGTTGACACAGAACCTGAACAGCGCTCATCTTCCTGGCCCCCGTCGACCCCGGAGACTCCCCCACCATGAGAAGACTCATCGGCACCCTCGCGGCCGCCGCACTGGCCCTCACCGGCCTCGCCACGACCGCGGCCACGCCCGCGACGGCCGCCGACTCCGGCACCTTCAACGTCCTGACGTACAACGTCGCGGGTCTCCCGCTCGGCCTCGGCGACAGCGACCCCGAGACGAACACCCCGCTCATCGGGCAGCGGCTGGCCCCGTACGACATCGTCAACGTCCAGGAGGACTTCAACTACCACGCCTCGCTGTACGCCAACGACACCCACCCGTACCGCACGGCGACCAGCGGTGGCGCGGGCATCGGCGACGGCCTCAACACCCTCTCGGACCACTCCTTCGAGGACTTCGAGCGGGTGAGGTGGAACAGCTGCACCGGCACGAACTGCCTGACCCCGAAGGGCTTCACGCTGTCCCGGGTGCGCCTCGCCGAGGGCGTGTTCGTGGACCTCTACAACGTCCACACCAACGCCGACTCCGACGACGCCGCCCTCGCCGCGCGCCGCGCCAACGTCGAGCAGCTGTCGGACTTCATCCAGGCCCACTCGTCCGGCAACGCCGTCGTCGTCATGGGCGACACCAACACCCGCTACACCCGCGCCGGCGACAACATCCGCACACTGGTCGCCGAGAACGGCCTGACCGACGCCTGGGTGCAGTTGGTCAAGGGCGGCACTCCCCCGGCGGCGGGCAGCGACGCCCTGCTGTGCGACGCGACGGCACCGACCAATGACTGCGAGGTCGTCGACAAGGTCCTCTACCGCGGCAGCAAGCTGCTGGGCCTGACCGCCACCCGCTACAACAACGACTGGGCGAAGTTCCTCCGCTCGGACGGCAAGCACCTCTCCGACCACTTCCCGCACACGGTCGACTTCTCCTACACCCTCAACTCGTCCCTGAAGGCGAGCGACTTCTTCGGCGGCCCGCACGGCACGGCCTTCAACGACGCGGACGACCTGCCGGCGTCCGTGTCCCCGCGCACCCTCACCCTGCGCGGCGGCACCCGCCTGGACGCGGTGTCCCTCACGCACGACGGCGGCACGGCCCTCACCCACGGCGGCGCGGGTGGCACGGCGGCGTCCCTGACCCTGGCCGGTGGCGAGCACCTCACCGCCGTAAAGCTGACGCAGGGCCAGAAGGACGGCCGTACGCGGATCTTCTCGGCCGCCTTCACCACGGACCGGGGCCGCGCCGTCTCCGCCGGTACGGCCACCTCGGCAACCACGACCTTCACGGCCCCGTCCGGTTGGCAGATCGTCGGGTTCACGGGCCGGTCGGGGGACGAGCTCGACAAGCTCGGTGTGCTGTACGCGCCGATCAGCTGACCCCGCCCGCAGGGAGGCTCCCGCCCGGACGGTCTTGTGCACCCCGTCCGGGCGGGAGCTCCACGTCCGCCGTACGGTCGTGGCATGGAGACGACTGGGGACGAAACGACGGTGCTCGGCGCGACGGGGACCATCCACTACCGGCCGGCGCGGCCCGAGGACGGGACGGCCCTTGCGGAACTCGACGGGTCCTTCACGACGGACTCCGTGTTCGAGGTGGCCGCGACCGACGACGGATTCAGCATCCGGCAGACTCCCGTGCAACCTCCCCTCCACAAGGTCTTCCCCGCCGAGGACGGCAGCGAGGACGACGACGGCCCTCCCGGACCGGACCGGACGGTGGTCGCCTTCGACGGGGACCGGCTGTGCGGCGTGGTGGAGACCTCGTTCGCCCCGTGGAACGCCCGCCTGACCATCCGCGACATCGAGGTCGCTCCGGCGTGGCGCGGCAAGGGGATCGGGCGGACCCTGATGAACCACGCCTTCGACTTCGCGCGGGAGTGCGGGGCGGGCCATGTCTGGCTCGAGGTCAGCAACATCAACGCTCCCGCGATTCGCGCCTACCTCCGCATGGGCTTCTCCTTCTGCGGGCTGGACACCTCGCTGTACGACGGCACGGAGTCGGCCGGTGAACAGGCGCTCTTCATGTCCCGCCGGGTGACTGACGAGTCATGAGAGCGCCTGCTCGATCTCATGCGGTCCGAGCGGCCCGCCCGGGGGAAGTCACTCGCTCCGCAGCACCTCCGCGATCGTCAGCCGCCCGGCCCTGCGCGCCGGGACGAACGCTCCCAGCACCGCGATCACCACGCCCGCCAGGGCCAGTCCGGCCAGGGCCGGCGCCCGCCAGACGTCCGTCATGTAAGCGGGCAGGGTGATGTCGACGGCGTCCACCATCCGGGGGATCACCAGCTCGTAGCCCGCCACGCCCAGCGGGATGCCGAGCAGGGAGCCGAGCGCGCCGAGGACCGCCATCGACGTCACCGTCATCACCGTGACCTGCCGCGGGGTCATGCCGATCGACTTCAGCATGCCCAAGTCCCGTCTGCGGTCACGGGTGTTGAGGACGACGGTGTTGAAGACGCCGAGGGACGCGACGACGGTGAGCATCACCGTGAGCGCGGTGGCCGAGCCGATGACGGTCTGCGTGATGGAGTTCGCGCCCCTCACATCGGGTGTGATCCCGGAGTCGGCGGCTCGGGCCGCGCGGGCGTAGGCCTTCGGGTCGGTGCCGTCGCGGAGGCCGACGTGGTAGGCGATGGGCCGCTCGTCCGGGGCAAGTGCCGTCAGCGTCGTCCAGCCGCCGACCACGATCCGGGCGTTGCTTTCCATAAACTCCCCGACGACCAGCACCTTTTCGGTCCGGCTGCCCTTCTCCAGGCTGACCCGGTCGCCGACCCGCACGCCGTTCTGGCGCAGAAAGGCCGAGCCGGCCACGACCTCGCCGTCGCCCCGCGTCCATCGGCCCGCCGTGAGCACGCTGTCCAGCTCAATCCGATCGCCACGACGCCCTTCGAGCATCACCGGGTGCGCGGACCCCGCGAGGCGTACGTCGACGTCCGCCCGGGCGGTGACCTCGGTGGCACCGGGCAACTCGCCCAGGAGTGCGTGGAGTTCGCGGTCATCGTGCTCCGGCTGGAGCTCCTTGCCGTTCTTGACGTTGGAGGCGTACACGGTGACCTGGTACGTGTCGCGTCCGGCCTCGCCGAACCGGGTCATCGTCGTCGCCAGGCCGGTCGCGAAGGTCACCGTGGTCACGCCGAGGACCACGGCGGCGAGCGTCAGGGCGCTGCGGCCGGGCCGGGCGAACGGCAGGCCCATCCCCAGGCTCACCGAGCGCGGCAGTCTGCTGCCGGCCAGCCGGCGCTGGATCCCCGGCGCACGGCCGGCGCGTGGGGCGCTGCCCGCGCTGATGGCCCGCGCCGCCGACATCCGGTGGGCGCGCAGCGCGGGGCCGAGCGCGGCGAGGAGGCAGACGGCGGGCATGCCGAGCAGGGTGAGGGCGTTGATCCAGGGCGCGACCGCAACGGTGTCGTGGAACACCCCCGCGTCCGGGCCCGTGAACACGAACCCGAGGAACGGGCGTGCCAGCAGGTTGCCCACCACGGTGCCGAACGCGCAGCCGAGGACCGCGGGTACGGAGATCATCGAGAGGTACACGGCGACGACCTGGCCCGGGGTGAACCCCAGAGCCTTCAGCACGCCGATGTGCCGGAAGCCGGAGATCACGGCACCGCTGACGACGTTGGCGACGATGAGGATCGCGACCGCGATGCCCAGGATGCCGAAGGCCATCAGATAGGGCGTGAACGCCCGGGCCGAGCTGCTCACCTGGTGCTTGAGGGTGAGATACGACCGGGAGGCGGCGAGCGCGTCCGCCGGGAGCTGTTCGGTCACCGTGGCGAGCTGTGCGCGCAGCGCGTCGTCCGTGGCGGCGTCGGGGAAGCGGAACAGCATCTGGGTGACCGTCGGGTGCAGGGCGTCGATCTGCTCGGGCGCGACCCAGGCGTCCGCGGTGCGGCTCAGGTCGAAGGCGAACCCCACGACGGTGAGGTCCGGGCCGCCCGAGGGCATCGGGAGCCGCTTGCCGAGGTCGTCCGCGGTCCAGTCGGACTGCCGGTTCAGGACGACCTCGCCGGGCCGGGTGGCCCATCGGCCGGCCCACAGGTCCAGCCGGTCCACTGGGCCGTCGGGGTCGGCGCGGCCGACGACCGTGATCTCGTTGCCGAGCCCGAAGTGCATGCTGCCGTCGGGGAGTTCGACCGTGGCCTGCGCGTAGGGGCCCGCGGCGGCCTCGACGCCGGGCTGCCGAGCGGCCTGCGTCAGCTGCGCGTCGGAGACCTCGGCGGGGTCGAAGGCGGCGACGACGTGCGGGCCGCGCTGTTCGGCGAAGGCCTTGTCGAAGGGGGCGGAGGCCGCGTCGAGCAGGCCGAGGGCCACCACCATCGCCGCCGTCGAGGTCAGCGTGACCAGCGCGATGACGAGCGTCTGGAGTCTGCGCCGCCGTACCGCCGCCCGAGCGGCGCGCCACACGGCGCTCATACGGACGGCTCCAGGGTGTGCTCGCCGGTCACCCGGCCGTCGGCGAACTGGATCAGACGACTGGCGCAGCGCCGGGCCAGATGCTCGTCGTGGGTCACCAGGATCAGTGTCTGGCCGATCTGGTTGAGGTCGAGCAGCAGGTCCATCACCTGCTCGCCGGAGCGGCTGTCCAGGGCACCGGTCGGCTCGTCGGCCAGCAGCAGGGCGGGGCGGTTCATCAACGCCCTCGCGACTGCGACGCGTTGGCGCTCGCCGCCGCTGAGCACGGCGGGGTAGGCGTTGCGCCGGTCGGCGATGCCGAGTTCGCCGAACAGCTCCAGGGCACGACGGCGGGCCTGCCGGGCCGGGGTGCCGGTCAACTGGGCCGCCAGCGCCACGTTGTCGAGGGCCGACAGGTCGTCGATCAGGTTGAAGAACTGGAAGATCATACCGATCCGGCGCCGCCGGTACAGCGCGAGCCCCTTCTCGCTCAGCTCCCCCACGTTCTCCCCGTGTACGACGACCGTGCCACCCGTCGGCCGGTCCAGCCCGGCGACCATGTTGAGGAACGTGGACTTCCCGCACCCCGAGGGGCCCATCACGGCCACGGCTTCCCCGGCCCGGATCTCCAACGAGACGCCGGCCAGGGCGTTCGTCTCGCCGTACTCCTTGCGCACGCCGTCGAGCCGTACGACGGTCTCTCCCCTGCTGTCTTCACTGCTCATGGACAGGACGCTACGAGGCAGGCCGACGCCCTGACATCCCTCCCCGGATGGCACATCGCCGGGCACCTCATCCTCCGGATGCAGGGCCTGCATCTCCGGGCCGATGCGTTCGCGGTGATCGTCTGTCAGGGTGATCCCCATGGGGGACTGGGAACCTGGCTGGGTCACGGCGGCGGCGGCGGGTGCGGCCGTACTCGTGCTGACCGTCGCGCTGCTGCGGACGCGGCGCCGCCGACTGCAGGCCGTCGGAGAGCTCGGCTGGCTGCTGGAGCGGGAGCGGGAAAGCGCGGCCCGCGCGGCGGTGACGGCCGAACGGGACCGTATCGCCCGCGAGTTGCACGACATCGTCAGCCACACCGTCAGCCTCATGGTCGTCCAGGCCGGAGCCGCCCGCGAGGTACTGGGCACCATGCCTGACGAGGCCTCGGCGGCGCTGCGCGCGGTGGAGGACGCCGGGCGGGGCGCGATGACGGATCTACGGCATCTGCTCGGGCTGCTGGCACCGTCACCCAGCGGCGAGGACGACGACTCGGACGAGGGCCGGGACGCGTGCGGCACCACCACCCCCGCCGACCTCACCCCGCAGCCCGGCCTGGACCGGCTCGGCCAACTCGTCGACCGCGTCTCGTTCGCGGGGCAGCCCGTCGAGGTCCGGATCTCCGGCGAACCCCGCCCCCTTCCGCAAGGCATCGACGTGACGGCGTACCGCATCATCCAGGAGGCGCTCACGAACGCGCTCAAGCACGGCGACGGCGGAAAGGCCGAGGTCACCGTGCGCTACGCGGACCGCGCGCTGCGCGTGGAGGTGCTGAACACCGGCCCCAGCGTGCTGACCGGCGGCGCGACGCCGGCGCCGCCCCGCCGGGCCCTCCAGCGGCACCGGGAGGGAACGGGGCGCGGCCTGCTGGGCCTGCGGGAGCGGGTCGCGGTGTACGGCGGCGATCTGGACGCCCGTCGGCGCCTGGGCGGCGGCTACCGGGTCCGGGCACGCATCCCGCTGGACCGTCCCGTGGACCGCTCCCCGGACCCGTCATGACGACACCGGAGACCGAGCCGACTCCCCGCGTCCTCATCGTCGACGACCAGACGCTGATCCGGACCGGCTTCCGGCTGATCCTGACCGTACGCGGCATCGAGGTGGTCGGCGAGGCGGCGGACGGCCTGGAGGCGGTGTCGCTGGCACGCGAACTGCGCCCGGACGTCGTGCTGATGGACATCCGCATGCCCACCATGGACGGCCTGGACGCCACTCGCCGGATCCTCGAAGAGGCGCCGGGCTGCCGGGTGCTGATGCTGACGACGTTCGACCTGGACCGCTACGTCTACACGGCCCTGTCGATCGGCGCGAGCGGCTTCCTCCTCAAGGACGTCACGCCCGAGCACCTCGCGGCCGCCGTACGACTGGTCGGCACCGGTGACGCCCTGCTGGCGCCCACCATCACCCGTCGGCTGGTCGAGCGCTTCGCCTCCACCCCCACCGCTCACGCCCCCGCCGTCCACGCCGACCTGGCCTCCCTGACACCCCGCGAGCTGGAGGTCCTGACGCTCCTGGGCCGAGGCCTGTCCAACACGGAGCTCGCCGCCTACCTCACGCTGAGCGAGGCCACGGTGAAGTCCCACGTGGCCCGCATCTTCGCCAAGCTGTACCTGCGGGACCGCGCTCAGGCCGTCGTCCTCGCGTATGAGACGGGGCTGGTCCGGCCCGGCACTCACTAGGATGGCCCCTAGGGGCCCTAGGCCGTGTCCGCAAAGTCCCGCCTGCCCCGCGACGCCTGGCACGCTCCCCCACTCTCGGCTTCGCTCGAGCGGGAAGGGCCCCCACCGCCGCACCGGGCGAAGCCCCGAGTACATCCAGTACAAAGGCCTCCGCCCGGCACGCCGAGAGCACGCACCAGACGCCGCGGGGCCCGCCCTCCGGGCGGACGACGGGACTTTGCGGACACGACCTAGGCCAGTCTCATATCTCCGGAGGTCACCCACCCCATGGCCCGCGCTGGACTCACCGCCGACCGGCTCGCCGCGGCCGCCGCCGAACTCGCCGACGAGGTCGGGTTCGAGAACGTCAGCCTGTCCGCGCTGGCCCGGCGCTTCGGGGTGAAGGACGCGAGTCTGTACTCGCACGTCCGGAATCTGCAGGACCTGCGGACCCGGGTCGCCCTGCTGGCGGGCGGCGAGATGATCGACCGGATCGCCGCCGCCGTCGCCGGGCGGGCCGGCAAGGACGCGCTGGCCGCGTTCGCGGACGCATACCGGGAGTACGCCCTGCAGCACCCGGGCCGGTACGCGGCGACCCAGATCCGCATCGACCAGGCCCTCGTCGCCGACTCCCCCGCCATGCGCCGCACCGCCGAGATCACCTACGGGATGCTCCGCGCGTACGGCCTGGAGGAACCCGACCTCACCGACGCCGTCCGCCTGCTGCGCAGTACCTTCCACGGCTACTGCGCCCTGGAGTCCACCGGCGCCTTCGGCGCTCCCCGCGACGTACGGGAGTCCTGGGAGCGTGCCGTCGACGCCCTGCACGTGGCGCTCGCGAACTGGCCGCGGAACGAGCACGGCGGGCAGCCACCCCAGGCGCCACGCTGACCACTTAGACTGGAAGCTTCGCGGAGGTCACACGCCGCCACCACGGGGGAGGGTGCGTCTTGTCCCAACAGCAGCTCGGACGCGGCCCCTTGAGGCCCCGTCAGCCTCGCCCCGACCCTCCCCCGCCCGACGAGGACCCCTCGGACACCTCGCCCCCGGCGCGCTTCGTCGGCTGGCTCGGCGGCCTCGGAGCGGCGGCCGCCGGGTACGGCGTGTTCCAGTTCCTGTTCAGTGTGCTGCCCGACTCCCTCGACGGTTCGGCCGCGCGCTATGTGATCTCCGGGGTCAGCGGGCTCGCCACCTTCGTCGCGGCCTGGCTGGCGGCGGCGCTGCTGCGGGCCCGGGCGGCAGCGGCAGCGGCCGCCGATCCCGCGCGTGCCACTGCGGTAGGGCCTGCTGCCATGGCCCCGGGGGCGCCCGGCCCGCTCCCGAAGGTCTTCGCCTCCGCCTACGGCACCCTCGTCGACCAGGTGTCGGTCGTGGCGGATCCGCAGCGCGGGCGCCTCACCGGCTGGCCGCACTCCCTCGGCGAGAACACGCCCTCACGGCCGACGCCCGTCGGCACGGCGTACGGCCTGCACATCATGCTCGACCTGGGCGTGCCCGACGGAGGGCTGAGCACCGGCGACCTGGTGGACACCCTGTGGCGGCTGCGGCTCCCGGACGGCGGCTGGTCGGCGCGGTCGCAGGGCTCCGAGGCCCGCCCGGAGGTCACCGCCCTGGTGCTGGGCGCACTGGCCCGGGCCGGCACGTCCGCCGAGCGGCTGGCTGCCGAGGTGGACCGCTGCACCGGCGCCTTCACCCGGCAACTCGACCGCGCCGGACTGGAGTCGACCCACGTCGTGACCACCGTGCTGCGCGGGCTGCTGCGCGCCGCACCCCGCTCCGAGATCCTTCCCGCGCTGCGCGAGGTACTCGCGGACGGCGCGATCAGCGACCCGCGCCGCGACCATCTGCGCTGCTGGGGCTACCGGTTGCAGCCGCCGTACGGCAGACCGTCCCCGCTGCACACCGCGCAGGCCGTCGTCGCCCTGGACCGGGCCGCCCGGGTTCTGGGCGAGGACACGGACGCGCGTGGCGCCCGGGCCCGGACCGCCCGCGAGGACGGCGTCCGCTGGCTGTTGTCCTGTCCGGACGCACCGCATGACACCTGTCCGGACCTGGAGAACCTGCACGAGGAGGTACGCCGGCCGCGTACGGACGACCCGTCCCGCCACGAGGTGCTGAACGTACGGCACTTCACCGCCTCCTGGCTGGTTCGCGCCCTGCTCTCGCCGGGCGCGCTGGAGATCGCCCGCGCCGACGGGCTGGAGGACGAGTGGCGGGTACGGCTGGACGGGGCCGTCGCCGCGGTGTGGGCCGGGCAGACGGACGGCATCTGGTCCTGGGGCCGGGGCGGCAGCACCGAGCTGCGGCGGCCCATGTGGATGACCTATCAAGGTCTTTCGGCGCTGCGCGCGCATGCCGTATGGATGTACCAGCCGGATGGCTGAACCCGGATGTGACGAGCGGGGTCGGAGCGAGCGGGCGTTGGAGGATGGGTGCATGGGCGGTCGGCAGGTCCTGGGGGCACGGAGGCTGCTGGCCGAATCGCTGGACGTTGAACTGCCCGAGCACGAGCGGGTGGCCGCGGCGCTGCGCGTCGTCACCGAACTCGGCTCACCCGACCGCCTGTTGGAGCTGATCGCCGAACTCGCCTCCGGCGAGGGCGACCCGGAGGGCTGCGCACGGCTGTCTTACCGTCATGTCCTCGGCTTCGACAAGCTGCTGCTGATCGACGGCGGCCCGCGTCAGATGCTCCGCGCACACGTGTGGCATCCCGGCGCCGGCGCGATCGGCGAGGAGGACATCCACAACCACCGCTCGCCGCTGGCCTCCTATGTCGTACGGGGCCGGCTGGCCATGGAGCTGTACGAGGTCGGCGACGGCGTCGGCGACCTGGCGGCGGCCCGCTACGAGGAGTCGCTTGCGGAGCGCTCGGCGGACTGGGTACTGAGGCCGGCCGGTCCGGCGCGGCTGCGGCTGACGCACGTGGGACAGTACGCGGCGGGCAGCTCGTACGCCCTGCCCGCGCACACCCTGCACCGAGCCTGGTGCGACACGGACGTCCCCACGGTGACGCTCTTCCTGGAGACGGGCGCCGAACGACGGGACCACACCGATGTGTTCACGGCCGCGGGCCCGCATCCGGGCGCGGTGGCGAAGGTGCCCCTGCCGGTCGGGGACTATCTGGATGCGCTGCGGGAACTGGCGGAACGGCTCAGGGCCCGGTGAACGCCTGTTGCACGATGTCGAGGTTGTACTCGTCGATCTCGACCGACGTCAGCTCGGCCCGGTCGAGCCAGGCGGCGGCCTGGTCGGGCTCGGGCAGGGTGACCGCCGTGGACAAGGGCCTTACCAGGAAGTTCTCCTGCCAGTTCTTGATCTCGTGACCCCGGTAGTCGCTGAGGAACGAGGACTCGCCGACCTTGCGGACGATCTCGCCGAGCAGTCCGGTCTCTTCCTTCAGCTCGCGCAGGGCCCCGTCCTCGGGACTCTCGCCGGGCTCCAGCTTCCCGCAGGGGACACCCCACACCCGTGGCAGGAACCGTTCCCTCTCGCTGCGGCGCACCAGAAGCACCCGCTGCTTGTCGTCCATCACGACGGCGGCCGCCAGTCGCCTGTCGCCGGGGATGTCCATGGTCATGGTTCCTCGGTCCCTCGCCGGTGATGAGTCCAAAGGGTCTGATACCCGGGAAAGAGTCAAGCCTAACAGGGACGCACTCACCGTCGCTGTGAGTCAGATCGCCCCGCCGGGCTCCACCTATCCCCGGCGGGCGAGGGCGTCCACGGCGCCGTAGGAGGGGGCCGCCCCGTCCGGTGCCCGGCCCTCCCTGATCCCCTCGACCGCCTCCAACGCCGCGCCCAGCGCCCGGCGGTAGAGCAGCGATCCGAGGCTGACGCGGCGAACGCCGAGGTCGGCCAGGTGGGGGACGGTGGGGCCGGTCGGTGCGTAGAGGATGTTGAGCGGAACGTCGACGTGCCTCACCAGGGCGGCGATCTCCCGGGGTTCGCTGAGCCCCGGCACGAACACGCAGTCAGCGCCCGCTTGTTGGTAGGCGTCGAGGCGGTCGATCGTCCCCGTGCCGTCTCCCGTCCAATATGTGTCGCTGCGGGCGTTGACGAAGAGGCCCGGTGCCGCCGACTTGACCGCGGCGATCTTCGCGGCGTGCAGCGCGGTCGAGCCGAGACGGTCCTCCAGGTTGATACCGACGGCTCCGACGGCCGTGAGGTGCCGCGCGAACTCCCCCACCTCGTCGGGATCCTCGCTGTAGCCGTCCTCCGCGTCGACGGAGAGAAGGTACGGATCCGAGCCGAGGGCCAGGGCGAGCCGCAGTGTCTCGTCACGGGTCTCCGACGTCCCGTCGGGCAGACCGGAGGCCGCCGCGACACCGAGGCTCGTCGTGCCGATCGCGCGGAATCCCCGCTCTGCCAGTGCTCGCGCCGAGGCGTGGTCCCAGGCGTTGGGGAGCAGCAGGGGGTCGTCGCGGTGGTGGAGTTCGGCGAACGCGGGCATGAGGGGGGCCTCCGGTGGTCGGGCGGTCAGGACAGGTCTCCGACGGCATCGGCGTAGTACGTCGATCCCTCCAGGTGGCGGGCGATTTCGCGGAAGGTCCAGCCGTCGCCGGGCGAGTCGTCGAGCTGGTCGTCGCTCAAGGCGTCCAGCCGGTTGGCCCAGATGCGGGCGAGCCGGGTCAGCCGGCTGCGGGCCTCGTCGAGGTCCTGCGGCGTGAAGGGCGCGAGGTCCGCCTCGGTGGTGAGGGCGGAGGCGTGCCAGTGGTCGGGCCGGGGCTCCTCGCCCGCCAGCCGGGCCTCCAGCTCGGCCAGGTGATCGATCAGGTGGTCGGCGACGCGGCGGATCGCCTTGTGCGGGGTGTAGACGCGGTCGTCGACATGGGCGAGCGTGCCGTCCCAGTCCGGCCAGGTCGCGGCCAGGGCCAGGACGTGGTCGACCATGGCGGTGACGGCATCGGCGGGGGTGAGCCGGGCGGTTTCGGTCATGCCCCGAACGCTAGGCGCCGGTCGTTTCGGCGACGCCCGAAGTGACCCGGCCCTCACAGCGCCCACCAGGTGCCGGAGCGCCACGAAGGACGTCGGCGCCCCGTCGTACTGTTGCGGCGATCACCATCGCGACGAGAGCACACGGGGCACGCATGACCGTTCACCGACCGGGACTTCCGCAGGACCTACCGCCGGGCGAGGTGCTGTGGGCACGGTGGGCGCTGCTCGCCGCCGTCAAGGCGACCACCGAGCAGGAGGAGCGCCCGAGCGTGCACCGGATCGGGCACTGGATCGACGAGGTGGGCCTGCACTGGGACGACTGCGGCTGCACCTGGTGGATCATGTCCAGGATGGGCGAGGGCCGGTTCGTGCTCTACGGCGAGGACGAGTCGAGCGGCGTGAAGTGGCACAAACCGCCGATCGACATGCTGGCGGGCGGCCCCGACTGGCTGCCCTACGCGGAGCTGCGCGACCGGCTGGAAGGGTACGAACTCGGCTGCGTCTACTGGTACGAGAACGGCGCGTGGAGCCGGGCGCCCTACCCCGACAGCCTCAAAGACGACGGTCTGGACTGCGGCATGAGCGACTTCGTCGACCGCGGCAGCCTGCTGAGGGAGCTGGAGCTCCACTTCGACGACACGACCGCCGGTCCGGGCGCGGACAGCCTCCTGGCCGACGCCGAGGCATACGGGCTGGACGCACGGGTGCTGCTGAAGCACGTGTGCGCCCACCCCGACGGTGACCCGGTGGACCCGCCCGCCGTCGCCAGAGCACTCGACCGGGCGGGCATCACGACCCAGGAGGTCAGGCGCTGACCCGCACGTGGACAGCGTCGCCGTCCGCCAACCGCACGCGGACCGAACGGCCGTCGTTCCAGCGGACATGGATCGCGCCGTCGTCGTCCACGCGCACGGTCACCAGCGCGTCCAGCGGGGCGGGTTCCGGTTCGGCCGTGAGCCGGGCGAGGGCGACGAAAAGGGTGGGTCCGGCGTCGGTGACGCCGGTGAGGTCGTCGTCGAGCCGGGCGGCAGGGCGGAGTTCGGCGCGGACTCCGTCCCGCGCGGCCCAGCCCGTGATCCGAACCGGCGTTCCCGCCGCCGCACCTGCCACCAGGTGGGCCCGCACCTCCACGGCCCCCTGCGCGAGCACCACGCTCGTCACCCGCGTTCCGTCACCGCCCGAGTGCCGTGAGGCCGCCCAGCCCTCCCCCGCACCGAGCGGCACGATGTCCGTACGGCTCGGATCGTCGCCGACGATCACACTGTTGTCGTACGACGGTGCGGGCGTCGTCGCCGTCGAGTAGGCGAGCCGCGTGTAGTACGGGTCGTAGCGGACGTCCTCGCTGCCGTGGTTGTGGAGGCGGACCAGGCCGTCTGAACTCGTGGACTGCACCAGCCAGTTGGGGGCGGCGATGGCGGTGACCGCATCCTCGCGCTCGGCGGGCGCCGGTTCTTCCTGCGCCGTCCACACGGCGTGGTCCGCCGGCAGGAGCAGACCGAGGAAGCCCTTGCTCGCCCAGTACGGGGACGCCGGGCCCGAATAGCCCTGGAGGATCGCCTCGTCGGGGCCGTGCCAGCCAAGGGTCAGCAGCCCGTTCGCGTCCACGGCGCCCCGCTCCAGGAAGTACTTGAGCGCGCCGGAGGAGATCCTCCGGGTCTCCCCTGCCGCGAGCGGTGTGCGGCCCGTGAGGGCGCCCAGCCACAGGGGGGCGGTCGTGGCGAAACGGTAGGTCAGGGAGCGTCCCTGGTGCAGGGGGCCTCCGTCGCCGCCGAACAGGCGGGCGTAGTCGTCCAGATGCCGGGAGAGCCGGCCGCCGTACAGGTCGAGGAGCTTTTCGTCCTGCGCGAGCCAGGCGTGCAGGACGGGGTACAGGTGCATGGCCCAGCCGTTGTAGTAGTCGAACTTGCGGCCGTCACCGTCCGTGTACCAGCCGCCGCCGACGTACCACTTCTCGATGCGCTCCAGCCCCCGGTCGATCGCCTTGCGCGACGCCTCGGCGTCATGGCCGATCTCCTGGAGGAAGCCGCCCACGGTCACCGGGAACAGCTCCCAGTTGCAGGGCCAGGCCTCGGCGGTCACCGCGTCGCCCAGCCAGGCCGCCGCCCGCTGCCGCACCGGGTCGTCCAGCCGGTCCCACAGCAACGGCCGCGTCAGCCGCAGCGCGAGCGCGATCGAGGCCGCCTCGACCAGGGGCTGGCTGCGGTCCTCCACGCGGGGCCAGATGCCGCGGACGCCGGCCGCGAGGCCGTCGGCATAGCGCTCCAACACCGTCTCGTCCCGGCGGAACGCCGCCAGGAGCAGCGTACGGGCGTAGCCCTCCAGTCCGTCGGAGAGGCGGCCCGACCAGCTCTCGTGGTCGCCGGGGAGGTGGTAGAGGGCACGGTCCTCGGTGGCGTACGGCTCCACCGCGGCGAGCAGGGCGTCGGCGGCCGCCTCCCAGTGGGCACGGGTGTAGCCGGTGCGCGGGCTGCGGGTGCGGTCTTCGGGAGGCAGGTGCATCGGGTCTCTTTCTCGCCGGCTCGGTTCCGGACCTGGGACGCCCCGGTTCCGGTCGGAGCGCCCCAGGAGTTCATCCCACCCGCATCAGGCGCTCCGGCACCAGACGCCGGGCGACGAGTTCGTCGCGGACCAGGCCCGCGTACGTCATGGCGCCGTGCACGGAGGTGTGGGTGTTGTCCCGCTTCTCGTTGTAGAGGTAGAGCGCCTTGGACGCCTCGACGCCGAGGGACTCCACCAGCGCCTTCGTCTTCGCCGTGAGGTCGATCAGGGGGACGTCGTGGGCGGCGGCGACGGAGCGGACGACGGCGGGGTGGTCCACGCCCAGGCCGTTCACGAGCAGGGCCGTGGCGTTGTTCAGCGTGCCGTCGGAGTTGAACCATCGGCGCACGACGGGCGTCACCAGGACCGGCTCCCCGCCCTTCTCCCGCACGCCCGCCACCAGGGTCTCCAGATTCGCCCGGTAGGTCGCCTCGTCGGTCGTCTTGTCGTTGTGGGCGAGCTGGATCAGGACCAGGTCGCCGGGCCGGATCCGCGGCCGGACGGTGGCCCACAGGCGCGCGTCGGCGAGGTAGCTGACCGTGCTCTCGCCGGAGTCGGCGTAGTTGGCGACGGACAGGCCCTTTCGAAGGTACTGCGGAAGCTGCTGGCCCCAGCCGGAGTACGGGTCGCCGGGCTGGTCGCAGACCGTGGAGTCGCCGACGAGGTAGATCTGGCGGGCGTGCCGGGCCGGGGTCACCTTGATGTCGGCCAGGGCGCGGGCCGAGCCGCCGAGTTGCAGGTCAAGGCCGGGCGTTCCGGCGGGGCCGGTGGGCTCGCCCTCGGGGGTGCGGACGTTCACCGTGAAGCTGCGGGCGACGCGTTCGCCTGCCGCGGCGGCCGTCTCGGGGAGCAGGGAGCGGCGGGTCTCCCCGGTGACACTCGTGCTCGACGCGGCCTCGCCGCCGAGGAGGACCTTCACGTCGTACGTTCCGGGCGGGACGTCGAAGTGGCAGGCGGTGGCGGTGCAGTTGGCATGGGCGGCCCGGGCCGGTGCCGCCGTCAGCACGGGCACGGCACCCAAGGTGGCGGCCAGCAGTACGACGGAGCTGAAACGTCTCATGCGTGACTCCTCGCTCGGGTGGACGCGGCGTGCGCCTGGACCGTACCCGTTTTGACAAGCGCTTTCTAGATGTCGATGGGAAGTCGAGGCCATGCCCAGACCAAGCCAGCGCAAGCCCTTTCGCGAAATCGGTTCAACTGTCACCCTGCACATCACCCGCACCCCCCACCCCGAAGGAGGCTCCCCCATGTCCGGATCCCCCGACAGATCCGTTCGCCGCCGCACCTTCGTCCTCGGCGCCACGGCCGCCGCCGGCACCGCGGCCCTGGCCGGGACAGCGCGCGCCGCGGCCTTCGGCTGGATCGACGACGGCTCGAACTACGTCGTCGACACCGGCGCCGGCCTCGTCTTCAAGGTCAGCAAGACCAACGGCGACCTGACCTCGCTGGTCCACCGCGGCACCGAGTACCAGGGCTACGGCGGCATGAACTCGCACATCGAGTCCGGCCTCGGCGCGTCCACCGTGTCCATCAGGCAGTCGGGTTCGACGATCCTGATCTCGGTCGCGTACGGCACGCTGCGGCACTACTACGCCGCCCGCAGCGGCGAGAACAACATCTACCTGTGGACCGACAAGGCCGACACGTCGGTCTCCGCGACCCGCTACATCCTGCGCGTACGGAAGGGCCTGTTCCGCAACGACGAGCCGGACTCCTACACCTACGCGCCCACCGCCATCGAGGCGTCGGACGTCTTCGCGAAGTCCGACGGCCAGACCCGCTCGAAGCACTACTCGAGGCGCCGGGTGATGGACTACGACCACGTCGGCTGGTCGGCCGGCGGCGTGGGCCTGTGGATGGTGCGCAGCAACCACGAGAAGGCGTCCGGCGGCCCGTTCTACCGCTCACTGCTGCGCCACCAGAGCGCGGACGGCGGTGGCCTGTACGAGATCCTGCACTACGGCCAGAACCAGACCGAGGCCCAGCGCTTCGGCCTCCAGGGCCCGTACGTCATCGCTCTCACGGACGGCGGGGCGCCCTCCCCGTCGCTGTTCCCGGGCACGCTCACCACGTGGTGGGCGGACTCGCTCGGCATGTCCGGGTACGTCGGCGCGAGCGGGCGCGGCAAGGTGGCCGGGGTCGGGATCACGGGGCGCAACACGGCCTACCCGTACACGGTCGGGCTCGCCAACTCGGCGGCGCAGTACTGGGGTTCGGCACGGGCGTCGGACGGCTGGTTCTCGATCGGAGGTGTGCTGCCGGGGACGTACACGCTGACCGTCTTCAAGGGCGAACTCGCCGTGTACACGCAGTCGGTGACCGTCACGGCCGGTGGCACGACCACCCTCAACACGATCGCCATACCGTCCTCGAACGACCCGGGCAACGCCACGGCGATCTGGCGGATCGGCGACTGGAACGGCACCCCGAGCGGGTTCAAGAACGCCGACCTGATGACGTACGCGCATCCGTCCGACGCCCGGGCCGCCGCCTGGACCGGGAACGTGGTGATCGGCAACAACGAGACGGCGTCCTTCCCCTGCTACCTCTGGAAGGACGTCAACAGCGGTCTGCTCGTGTACTTCAGGCTGACCGCCGCCCAGGCTGCCGCCGCGCACACGCTGCGCATCGGCGTGACGACGGCCTACGCCAACGGCCGGCCGCAGATCGGCGTCAACGACTGGACCTCGGCGATCCCCTCCCCGCCCACGCAGCCGGGCACCCGGTCCCTGACCAACGGGTCCTACCGGGGCAACAACCACACGTTCACCTACAGCGTCCCGGCGAGTGCCTGGCTCACGGACACCGGCCAGTACAACGTGCTGAGGATCAACGTGGTGAGCGGTTCGGGGTCGACCGGCTATCTCAGCGCGGGCACGGCGATCGACGCGATCGACCTGCTCGCCTGACGTCACCTCAGGTTCCGTGCGTCCACTGCTGGTTCGTCGCCCCGTTGCACGCGTACGTGATGACCGCGGCGGAGTTGGCGGTGGACGCGCCGTTCACGTCCAGGCACTCCCCGGTCGCGCGGGACTTGACGGTCACGTAGGAGCCGGTGGTGGTGACCGACCACTGCTGGCCGGTCGAGGAGGCGTTGCAGTTCTCCTGGGTGACCGTGGTCGCGTTCTCCTGGACGCACAGGGAACTGTTCCTGATCATCAGCTGGTAGTAGCCGCTGCCCACCGACCTGAACCAGTACCTCTGGTTGCTGCCGCCGTTGCAGTCGTACTGCTTGATCTGGGCGCCCTGCCACAGCGACTGGCCGGTGAGGTCGGCGCACTTGGAGGAGTGCCTTGCGATCAGCGTGTTGTACGTGGCGCTCGTCCCGCTGATCGATCCGGTGGCCGTGTCGACGGTGACCTCCGGGGACCAGGACATGGACATCGAGGTCGAGGTGGGGAAGGTCAGCGGCAGCCAGACGTAGCGGGAGTCGTTGACGGTGCCGCCGAAGGAGTTGCCCCAGCGGTCGCCGAGGTAGAGGTAGGAGGTGGTCGAACTGCCCTGCACGGGCAGGACGTACGCGGTCTGTGAGCCGTACGCCGTGGAGTCGCCGACGTTCGTCATCGCCGTCCAGGGACCGGCGATGCTGGTGGCCGTGGCGTACTGCTGCTGGTTCGGGCTCCAGCCGGTCGCGCCCGAGGTCAGCATGAAGTAGACGCCGTTTCGCTTGAAGAGGGCGGGGGCCTCGCGGTGGCCGCCGTGCCAGGGGTCGGCGACGAGGCTCGCGATGCCGGTGTAGTCGGCGGTCAGGCGGTAGATCTGCAGGTCGTAGTTCTCGCGGGCGGCGGAGATCATGTATCCGGCGCCGTCGGTGTCCACGAAGACCGTGATGTCGCGGGACATGTGCCGGCCGAGCGGGCGGAAGCTGCCCTGCCAGGTGTAGTTGCCGTCGACCGTGTCGGACACGGCGACGGCGGCGCGGGCCTCGCTGTAGTCGACGCCGTTCTCCTTGTGCATCCACATGACGAACTTGCCGGTGGAGGCGTTGTACATGACCTTCGGGCGCTCGATGTTGGCGGTGGCGAGCTCCGGGTCGGTGGCCTCGGTCAGGACGTGGTTCCTGAACTCCCAGTTCTTCAGGTCGGTCGAGCGGTAGGCGTCCACGTACCGGAAGGTGTTGTCGGCGTTGCGGTTCTCGCCGAACCAGTAGTAGGAGGAGCCGACCTTGATGACACCGCCGCCGTGGGCGTGCACGGGGTTGCCCGAGGTGTCGGTGAACTGGGTGCCGTTGGTGACGGTCCGGGGTGCGGCCTGGGCGGGCCCCGCGGTGGCCAGGGCGCTGGCGAGGGCCAGACAGAGGGCCAGCAGAGCGGCGTAGGCACGTCTCATCTCACGCACTCTCCTCGACAGTTGCGGCGGTCGCGGCGGCCGTGTCCGCCACGGGTACGCCGAAGTTCGGGGTGCCGTCCGGGTTCCAGCCGAGCTTCTGGACGCGGGTGTGGCGGTTGGGGTCGTTCAGCGGGTCACCGACGATCTCCTTGTACTGGCGGGCGTGGTAGACGAGAACATCGCTGCGGCCGTCCTCGGCGACGGTGAAGCAGTTGTGGCCGGGGCCATACTGCTTGGTGATCTCGTTGCTGGTGAAGACCGGGGTCGGGGACTTCGACCAGTTGGCCGGGTCCATCAGGTCGGCCTCGGCGTCGACGGTCAGCATGCCGACGCAGTAGTGGTGGTCGGTCGCGGAGGCCGAGTAGGTCAGGAAGATCCGGCCGTTGCGCTTGAGGGCGTACGGGCCCTCGTTGACCTTGAAGCCGACGCACTCCCAGTCCAACTCGGGGGTGGACAAGCGCACTTGGGGCCCGGTCAGGGTCCACGGGTTCGCCATCTCGGACAGGAAGAGACCGGTGTTGTTGTCCAGCCCCGGCTCGTGCTGCGCCCAGCAGAGGTAGCGGGAGCCGCGGTGGGTGAAGGTCGTGGCGTCGAGGGAGAAGGTCTCCCAGGCGGTCCTCACCTGGCCCTTCTCCACCCAGGCGCCCTTGAAGGGGTTCGGGTGGGAGTTCTCCAGGACCCAGATGCGGATCTGCCACACGTCCTCGGCGGGCGCGGCGGCGAAGTAGATGTACCACTTGCCGCCGATGCGGTGCAGCTCCGGTGCCCAGATGTGCGCGCCCATGTCGCCGGTGGGGTGGGCCCGCCAGATGACCGATTCGGCGGCCGTGGACAGGCCGTTGAGGGTGCGGGAGCGGCGCAGGACGATGCGGTCGTACTCGGGGGCGGTGGCCGTGAAGTAGTAGAAGCCGTCGGTGTGGCGGTTGATGTGGGGGTCGGCACGCTGTCGGACGAGGGGGTTCACGTGGGGGGCCGCCTTCGGGGGTGCGGCGTGGGCGACACCGGGCAGGGCAGAGGCTGCGGTCAGGGCTCCGGCGACTGCGGCACCCTTCAACAGCAGTCTGCGACTGGGGACTTGGCGGGCAGGGGGCACTTGGGGCAGATCGTGATCGCGGCTCATGCGGGGGGTGCCTCTCGGGGACTGTTCGGACGTTCGAGATAACGAACAGGATCTGTCATTACGAACGACTGAAAGGTAAGGGTGAGTTACCAGGAGGTCAACGAGTCCGGCGGGACAAAGCGAAGCGCCAAGTTTCTGTTATCGGCGCCCAGCTCCGCCCGTCCCCGATCACGTGCGCAGCCATACCCACAGGACAGCAGCGGCCGTCGGCGCCCTGGCTGCCCTCGCCGCCCTGACCGTTGCCGCTCCCCCGGCGGCCGCCGCCGACCGTGACGTCACCGCCGACGTCCTCACCGACCGGGACGTGACGCTCAGCGGCGACACGGTCGTCACCGTGCCGTCGGGGACGACCACGTACGACGGCGTCTTCCGCGGGGAGGGCACGCTCACGGTGCGTGGCACCGGGACGCTGATCCTCACCAGGGACAGCGAGTTCACCCTGCCGAAGTCCCGGCAACGGCAGCAGGTGAGCGTCCTCGGCGGCAATCACCCGTACGTCACCACGACCGACGCCGACCCGCCTGCCGTCACGGTCGAGCGCGGGGCGACCCTGCAGTACGGCAACGGCGGTACGGCCGGGCTGATCGGCCACTTCCCGTACGGCACCCCGGTGTTCCGGCTGAACCAGGACAACATCCGGGTCGACGGCACCCTGCGGCTGTCACTGAGGAGCGCCTACAACCTGGGCACGATCAGCGGCTCCGGGCTCATCACCCAGCCGCGGTTCCTCTGGGGCACCTGGGACCTGTCGGGCACCCACTCCTTCTCCGGGGTGATCGACAACGGCACGCAGGTCAACGCCGGGCGGCCGGAGTTCGCGACCTCGCTGCCCCATGTCCGCAAGGTCCTCAACCAGGGCACGTGGACCGTGGACACCCCGCTCGGCCGGACCGTCACCGTGGGCATGGACTTCTACCAGCGCGAGTACGGCAGCGACATCAACGTCCAGTCCCGGCCGGGCGGCAAAGTGATCCTGACGGGCCGGTACAGCTGGTCGAACCAGGGCGGCGACACCGACCCCTCGCTCAGCGACCCGGCACTGAACTGGACGCCGGCGCGGAAGAACGTCAACAAGCGCGGCACCAACATCAAGGGCGCGAACGTCCAGTGGGGCGACGGCACGACGAACAAGATCTTCATGCCGGGCACGGCCGAGACGGTCTACATCAACCTGCTCGCGGCCCGCTCCCGCTCACTCCTCACGTTCGACTACAACGGCCCGGTGACGCTGGGCGCCCCCATCGGCGGCGGCAGGTTCCACGACACACTCGCCGCGCCCGGCGCCGGGGACATCGTCATCAAGGGGACGCCCGGCAATGACGTCACCTTCACCGCCGTGCAGCACTACGACGGCTCGACGACCGTCGAGAAGGGGGCCGTGCTACGGCTGGGCAGCGGCCGGTCGGGCGGTGACGGCGGGCTCTACACGCAGGGCGGCCTCTACAAGGTCGTCAACCACGGCTCGCTGGTCCTGAACAACGGGAGCAAGCCCCAGTCCCTGTCCCGCGTCGGCGGCAGCGGGTCCCTCACGCAGTCGGGGGCCGCGACGACGACCCTGACGGGGAGAGCGGTCACCTACACGGGCACGACAACGGTCAAGCAGGGCACCCTCGCCCTGCGCGACGGCGCGACCCTCGCCCGCAGCAGGGCGATCCGCCTCACGTCAGCGAAGTCCCGTTTGGACACGTCGGCTTCGGGACTGCGCGTCGGCGAGGAGCAGACACTGACCGGCAAGGGCACCGTGCGGGGAGCGGTGACGAACGGCGGCCTGGTCGCGAGCGGCTTGACCGTCTCCGGTGACTACACCCAGTCGGCGCAGGGTGAACTGGTCCTGCGCGACGGCCCGTTGAAGGTGACGGGTGCGGTCCGCCTGGCCGGGGATCTGGACCTCGCGACCGCTGCCACCGCACCTGAATCCCCCCGCAGGATCACCGTCCTCGACCACCGGGGGCGTACGAGGACGACCGGCACCTTCACCGGCCTCGAAGAGGGCGAGAAGCTCCAGCTGGACGACACCGCCTACCGGATCAGCTACCGCGGCGGCGACGGCAACGACGTCGTCCTCACCGCCGTCACCACAAGCCCCTCCCCCACCTCCGACCGCCCCCACACCGCAGCCGACGCCCTCACCTCTCCCGTCCCCCGCACCACCGGCGCCGCGACCAACGGCCTCGGCTGGTGGCCGTACGTCCTGGCCGCGGGCCTGCTCATCGGGCTGGCCGTACCCGCGACGAGGTTCGGGCGCGGGCGCCGGCGCGGTGGGCGGCACGCGGCGTAGGGAGCGGCCGCTCGGGGGCGCCGAGCACGTCCCGCTTGCCGGTCCTGCGCCCCGCCTCGACTACCGTCGTCATCATGACCAGCACCATCACCCTCGCCGAAGCCCTCGCCGCCGGGACCGTCGTGCTCGACGGCGGGATGTCCAACCAGCTCGAGGCCGCCGGGCACGACCTGAGCGACGCGCTGTGGTCGGCGAGACTGCTCGCGGAACGGCCGGAGGCGATCACGGAGGCGCATCTCGCGTACTTCGAGGCGGGGGCGGACGTGGCGATCACGTCGAGCTACCAGGCGACCTTCGCGGGGTTCGCGAGGCGCGGGATCCCGGCGGACCGGGCGGCCGAACTGCTGTCCCTGAGCGTGGAGTTGGCCCGGGAAGCGGCCCGGCAGGCGCGGGGCAAGGGTGCCACGCGGCCGCTGTGGGTGGCCGCGTCGGTCGGGCCGTACGGGGCGATGCTGGCGGACGGCTCCGAGTACCGGGGGCGGTACGGGCTGAGCGTCGACGAGCTGGAGCAGTTCCACCGGCCCCGCCTCGAGGTGCTGGCCGGTGCGCGGCCCGACGTACTGGCGCTGGAGACGGTCCCGGACGCCGACGAGGCGGAGGCGCTGCTGCGGGCGGTGCGTGGGCTGGGCGTGCCGGCCTGGCTGTCGTACTCCGTCGCCGGTGAGCGCACCCGCGCCGGGCAGCCGCTGGAGGAGGCCTTCGCTCTGGCCGCCGACGCCGACGAGGTGATCGCGGTCGGCGTGAACTGCTGCGCGCCGCAGGACGTCGGGGGCGCCGTCGAGATCGCCGCCCGCGTCACGGGCAAGCCGGTCGTGGTCTACCCGAACAGCGGCGAGGCCTGGGACGCGAAGGCCCGGGCCTGGTCCGGCGAGGCCGGCTTCGTCTCCGAACAGGTCGAGGCGTGGCGGGCATCAGGGGCTCGGCTGATCGGCGGGTGCTGCCGGGTCGGCCCGGAGGCGATCGCCTCCATCGCCCGGACTCTGTCGGCGGCGCGGTAGCGGAAACGCGCCCGGCTCGGGATCGTGAGGCGGCAGCCACGGTCGGGGGGCGACCGACGGGCGCGGATCGCCTACGCACGGGCCGACGCTTGAGGCGGGGACGCCGATGCCCCGACACGGGCAAGCCGACGCCCTGACGCAGGACACCCCAACGCCCGACGTCGTCGTGTCAGTGGCGGCGGACCGCGCCGGGCAGGCGAAGCCGTCGTACGACCGATCGCATCTCCGTGCCGCGCGGCGGCGGCGCACCCTCGGCAAGGTCCGACGTGGGCATGGCCTCGGGCGGGGCGGCCGTGGCCCACAGGGCGAGTTCGGGGTCGCGGGGGCCGAGCGCGGTGCGGGTCTCGCCGTCGCCGAAGATCCGCACCGGGTGCGAGTCGTCCCAGGGCTGCCACCCCGGGTCGCCCTCCACCGCGAACCGCACCCACGTGCGGTGCATCTCGTGGGCCAGCTCCTGCGGCGCTCCCTCGCCGGCCAGCCTGCGGGACTCGGGAACGTCCCCGGTGTCGAAGACGAAGCCGAGCTCCAGGGCGTGGCAGGCGCCGAGGTCGGGGAGGGTGGAGGGCCAGGCGAACTCGTACACGTACGACGATCCGGGGCGAGCGTCGGCCAGGCGGTGCAGAGGCCCGCGCAGCAGGTGGTCGGTGACCATCTGGCCGACTGTCTCGGCGGTGCCGGCCTCGGGGTGCAGGGCGCGGTAGCCGCGGGGCACGTCGGCGCCGACACGGCAGCGGGCCATGGCGCCGGCCAGGGCGACCGCGCCGAGCCGGTCGACGCGTTCAAGGAGCCCGCCGGGCACCAGCCACAGCCGGTACTCGTCGCGGGTCCAGCCCATCATCAGGTCGACGCCCGAGGCGGCGTCACCCTCCGTGAGCGCCTCCAGGGGATCGCGGGGGACGATGTCGCCGTCGACGACGATCCCGAAGGCGGGCCCGCCCACGACGGGGCTGCTGAGCCGGCCCACCTCGGCCTGGGTGCGCAGGAGCAGCTCCCGGTCGACGTCGGCGAAGGCCGCGGCGGTGGCCGGGATCTTCAGCCGGGTGGCCATGCGGCGCACCATCCGCCGTACTTTGTCCCGCTCGGCGGTCTCGGGCGGCCCGCTCTGCAGGATCGCCCGCCGGACCAGGCCCTGGGCCTGCGGGGCGGCGAGCAGCGCGCCGATGCTGATCGCGCCGGCGGACTGGCCGAACAGGGTGATGCGGCCGGGGTCGCCGCCGAACGCCTCGATCGAGGCGTGCACCCACTCCAGGGCGGCCAGCTGGTCGCGCAGGCCGGGGTTGGCGGGGGCGTCCGGGAAGTAGCCGTAGCCCTCGACGCCCAGCCGGTAGTTGACGGACACGAGGACGACGCCGTCACGGGCGAAGGGCCGGCCGTCGTACACGGGCACGCCCGAGGAGCCACGGGTCAGGGCGCCGCCGTGCAGCCACACCATGACGGGCAGCCGGGCGGCGGGACCGGGATCGGGGGTCCAGACGTTGAGGTTGAGACAGTCGTCGCCGGGCACGACGGGGTCGGACAGGTACTGCGCGAACGCCTCGGAATACGGCGGCTTCGGCGGCGTCGGCCCGAAGTCCGCGGCCTCGCGCACACCGTCCCAGGGCTCGGGCGGCACGGGCGGCCGAAAGCGGTGCGGGCCGAACGGCGGCGCCGCGTAGGGAATACCCCGGAACACCGCGACGCCGCCTTCGTATCGGCCCCGCACGGCACCGTAGGGCGTGCTCACCACGGGGTCTGCCTGGACTGCCGTCATACGTCCACCAGCCTCCTCACCGCGCTCGTGCACCGTGAAGATCAGAGCAACTCATTGTGGCCCGATATTCCGGCGCACGAGCGGTTGTGAGGGCTGTTCGGCTTACCCGGCTACTTGGCGTAATCCAGGGTGCCGAAGCCGAGCTGGTCGCAGCCGCCGCTGACCGATTGACCGGTCCAATGAGTGGATCTACGGTAGAAGGCGCTTTCTGCACGTTGTCCGTTCAACGTCGCCCGTGTCTCAACTCAGTGCTCAATTCGGCGCCTCAGGAGAGTCATGCCCAGCCCGCACCCCTTGAGGGCCGTGTTCGCGATGGATCCGGTGCACCTCCCCCTGCTGTTCCCGCCACCGCTCATGGCCCGGCTGCGGCACGCGGCCGAGCTCGACCCCACGCTCGTCGTACGGGACTTCACCGACCCGGCCGCGGCCGGGGTCCTCGCCCGGACCGAGGTACTCATCACCGGCTGGGGCTGCCCCCACCTCGACGCCGACGCCCTCACCGCCGCGCCCGGACTGCGCGCGGTACTGCACGCCGCCGGCTCGGTCCGCGCGCTGGTCGGCGACGCGCTGTGGAAGGCCGGTGTCACCGTCTCCAGCGCGGTGACCGGCAACGCGCTGCCGGTCGCGGAGTACACGCTGGCGATGATTCTGCTCGCCGGGAAGGACGCCTTCGGCCATCGGGAGCGTTTTCGCAGCACCCATGCCTACCCGACGCATCGCGAGACCGCCGCGACCGGCAACGTCGGCCGCAGGGTCGGCGTCATCGGGGCGTCGCGGGTCGGCAGACGCCTGCTGGAGCTGCTGCGGCCGTTCGACTTCACGGTGCTGCTGCACGATCCGTACGTCAGCGCCGCCGAGGCCGCCGAACTGGGCGCCGAACTGCTGTCGCTGGACGACCTCCTGCGGCGCAGCGACATCGTCAGCCTGCATGCGCCGGACATCCCCGAGACGTACCGGATGCTCGACGGGGAGCGGCTGGGGCTGATCCGGGACGGGGGCGTACTGATCAACACCTCGCGGGGGGCGTTGGTCGATCCCGCGGCACTCACGGACGAGCTCGTCTCCGGGCGGCTGCACGCGGTGCTCGACGTGACCGAACCGGAGCCGCTGCCTGCCGGGTCGCCGCTGTATCGCCTGCCCAACGTCTTCCTGACCCCTCATGTCGCCGGGTCGCTGGGGAACGAGCTGGAGCGGCTCGGGCGGATCGTGGTGGAGGAGTTGGAACGGCTGGTGGGAGGCGAGGGGTTGGTGCATGAAGTGCGGGAGGGAGAGTTGGGGCGGGTGGCTTGAGGGTGGGGTCGTTGCGACGGCTTGCCCCTATTTCGAAAGCCGCGGTCCGTAGGGCCCTCGGAACTCCGGCCTCTTCCGGACTCAGCGCGGCGAACCTAGGGTAGGAAGCGCTTACTGTTTCCGTGCTGGTCGAAACTTTTCAGGGCCCTCGGGCGGGCCGGAGAGGTGGTTCCCGATGGTCCGTACGGGCAGTGCGAGCGTGGCGGCCGGCCCTACCCTGGCGGTCGTGGCCCGTGAGGCCGGAGTGTCCGTGCCGACCGCGTCCAAGGTGGTCAACGGCCGCGAGGACGTGGCCCCCGAGACCCGCCGCCGGGTCACCGAGGCACTGGACCGGCTCGGCTATGTCCGCAGACCACGCTTCGACGCGGCGAAGACGCCCGGGCTGGTCGACCTCGTCGTGCACTCCCTGGACAGCTCCTGGTCGGGCGCGGTGCTGCACGGGGTGGAGGCGGCGGCCCACGACGCGGGCCTGGAGGTGGTGGTCTCGGCCGGGCTGACCCGGACGCGGGGCGGCCGTCCGGAGCGCGGCTGGCTGGACAAACTCATCGCGCGCGGCTCGTCGGGGGTGCTGTTCAACCTGGCCGAGCTGACTGCGTCGCAGTACGCGTGGCTGGAGCAGCACCGCGTCCCGTTCGTGATGATCGACCCGGTGCTGGATCCGCCGCCGGGCGTGGTGTCGGTGGGCGCGGCGAACTGGCACGGCGGCGTCCTCGCCACCGAGCATCTGCTGGCGCTGGGCCATGAGCGGATCGCCGTGATCGCCGGTCACCAGCGCAAGATGTGCAGCACCGCCCGGGTGGCCGGCTACCGCTCGGCGCTCGCCTCTGCCGGGGTGCGGCACCGTCCCGAGTACGTCCGGCACGCGGGCTTCGACGAGAGTCTCGCCCACCGCCGCATGCTGGAGCTCCTCGACCTGCCCGAGCCGCCGACGGCCGTCTTCGTCTGCTCGGACCGGATGGCCCTCGGTGTGTACGAGGCGCTGGCGGAACGCGGGTTGCGCGTGCCCGACGACATGAGCGTCGTCGGTTTCGACGATCTGCCGGAGGCCCGTTGGATCGCCCCGGCCCTCACGACGATCCGCCAGCCGCTGTCGGAGATGGCGGCGACGGCGTTGCACCTGCTGGTGCGGATGATGGACGGGGAACGGCCGGAGAGCACCCGGACGGAGCTGTCGACACGGCTGGTGCAGCGGGCGAGCACGGCGGGGCCGCGCGGGCCGTCCCGCTGAGTCCTTCACCTGGTTGGCCGGGGCGGGCCCCCACTACGGGTGCTGGGGGTGCCCGGGGCCGCTAGCGTCGAAGGACAGGTCGAGCAGCTCGGGATCTTCCAGAAGGAGCGTGGTCGGTGTGGCCCGGAACCGCCGTCTGATCCTGAGCTCCCCGTCGAAGGTCTGGAGCCTGCTGTCCGACGGCCGTCGCTACGGGGAGTGGGTGTCGGGAACCCAGCAGGTCCGCGCCGCCGATTCGCACTGGCCCGCCGTGGGCGCCCGTCTGCAGGTACGGGTCGGCCTCGGCCCCGCAGTCCTGGACGACACGTGCGTCGTGCGGATCTGCGAACCGGAACGCCGTCTGGAGCTGGAGGCGAAGGCCGACCCCTTCGGCGCGGCACGCATCGCCATGCAGTTGATCCCGTGGGGCGAGAACACCCTCTTCATCCTCGACTGGCATGCCCTGCGGGGCCCCGGCGTGCGCATGCACGGTCTCCCCGTCGACTATCTCGTCCGGATCCGCAACGGCATGATGCTGACGAAACTCGCCCGGATCGCGGTGCGGGAGGCCGACGACAGGACCGTTGACGCCCACATGCACTGAGCGCCTCTCCGGCGCCGCGCTGCCATGACCACCTTGATCGCGTTGGACCGACAGGGTGGTTGATGCGCCGCCCGGCCCGTCCGCCCTGGTGGCGACGTTGATCGTTGCTAGCTTCGCGAGCTGTCCGAGGGTCCCGAGGGCCTCGAGCCGAGGTGGGGCCATGGCGATGAGCTGAGGCGAGAGGCGAGAGTGACGGGTATGAGCGAAGAGCCGGACAGGCAGACAGTTGCCCCGTTCAGGCGCAGGAGTTTCCTGGCGTCGGCCGCGCTGGCGAGCGGCACCCCGGCCGCGGTCGCGGCCGCCGGTCCCGCGCAGGCTGCCGCACTACCGGCCGGCGGTGCGCTTGCGGCGCCCGCCCTCGGGTCCGTGGCGCGGCTGCTGGCCGTTCCCCAGGAAGGCCGCGGAGTCGACTGGATCAGGTCGGCCCTTCAGGTCGCCCTCGCACTGGAACTCGCCACCATCCCGCCCTACTTCTGCGGCTTGTGGTCCGTGAAGGACCGCCGCAGCGAGGTCGCACGGCTGATCCAGCGCATCGTCGGCGACGAGATGTACCACCTCGGCATCACCTGCAACCTGCTCGTGGCCGTGGGCGGGACGCCGCAGATCAAGGCCGCCGCGCCCGTCTACCCGGGCCCCCTGCCCGGCGGTGTCCGTGCCGGGGTGAACGTCTACCTGTCGGGCCTCACCAAGGCCTTCGTCCGCGATGTGATGATGGCGATCGAGGCCCCCGAGGAATCGCTCGTCCGGAGCGTGCAGACCTCACCCACCGTCGGCGAGTTCTACGAGGGGCTGCTGAACGCGTTCCGGACGGTGCGGCCGGAACTGTCGGTGCGGGGGCAGCTGTCCCAGTACGTCTTCTCCGACGACCTGTCTCCAGTCGAGAACCTCGACCACGTCGAGCAGGCCATCCGGATCATCATGGAGCAGGGCGAGGGCACCACCAGCTCACCGTCCGCTTCCTTCGAGGACGACCACCCCGCGCACTACTACGCCTTCGGCGAGATCTACCACGGCCGGGAGCTGCGCCGGACGGACGACGGCTGGCAGTACGTCGGCGGGCCCGTGCCCTTCCCGGACGTGCGCCCCATGGCCCCGATCCCGGTCGGCGGCTGGCCCAACCCGCCCGCCCATGTCCGCCGACTCCTGCACCAGTTCGACGCCACCTACAGCACCGTGCTGGACACCCTTGACGCGGCCTGGGCCGGCGGCGGCCACCGCACCCTGGGCGCGGCCATCCACGCCATGCGCGGTTTGGAGGGGCCCGCCGTGGAACTGATGGAGACCCGCAACCCCTACGTCCCCGGCACCTACGGCCCCCAGTTCCGCGCACTCCGCAGGCGGCTTCCGGCCTCGTGACCCCCGTAAACGGCAGCGGTGCTCGGCGGGCCGAGCCGCGATCCGACTACCGTCGCTCCGCATGACCCGCACGGCCCGGCCTCGCCGCCCAGCTGATCCCGCCGAGGAGATGGCCTCGGAAGTCGGGATCGTCGTAGGCCTCGGCGGCGTGACCTAGCGCCGTGTAGAAGACGCGCCCGGCTCCCCGCGCACGGCACCACACCAGGGGATGGTCCCCGCCCATGCAGCCACCGTCGTACGACGACTCGTCGGCGCGGGCCAACACCCTCACCGTGCCTCGGGGGTTGGTGCGGAAGTCGTACCACTCGTCGACGAAGTCCCATACGGCGGGCAGGTGCCGGGTGGCCGGGTGCTCGCGGTCCTCGACGACCACCTTGCCCGGCTGGTACTCGGGGTGCCGGTCGAACCGGGTGCCCAACAGCTCGCCGTAGTACGGCCAGTCGTACTCGGTGCAGGCCGCCGCGTGCACTCCGACGAAGCCGCCGCCCGCATCGACGTACGCCGCGAGCCGCTCGCGGCCGGCGGGGGTGAGCACCTCGCCGCTGGTGGAGAGGAAGACGACCGCTGCGTAACCGTCGAGGGGTTGCTCGAAGACCGTCGGGTCCTCCGTGTGGTCGACTTCGAAGTCACCGAGGGTGCGTACGGCCTCGACGGCGGCCGGGATGGACGCGTGCCGGTAGGCGGTGGTGCGGGTGTGGACGAGCAGTCGCACGGACATACGGCCGAGCCTAACGGCCCGACAGGCCGGGCTGTTGGGCCACTTCACCGCGACGCGATGGACGTTTCTCTGCACTGTCCGGGGTCGCCCTGCATGGGCCGGTGTTCGGGGTCGCCGGGTGCAGGATACGGGGGTCGGCCCCCAAGTGGCGGGTGCTGAAGCAGGTCGTGAACGGCATGGGGCTGGAGCGGCCCCGGTGCCGGCCCAACGCACCTGGGACCCGCGCGCCGACCACACCCGCTCCCCCGACCTGAGCCTCGTCCTCGATCCGGACCCCCGCGGACGACGGCCCGACGGCGGAACGCCCCACGGCAGGGCTGCGGGACTTCGCGTACCGAGGCGTGCGCTTCCCCGCCGACGTCCGCCATGACCCGGAGCGGGCCATGCACACGCCGGGCGGCCGAGAAGTTCCGGGCGCTGGAGTGTGCCGACGAGGCGCGGGTGGCGGGACGGGAGTTCAGATCTGAAGATCCATCCGACCCTGCTGGAGGACGGCACGATCATCCACGCCGAGTGACGCTTGCCCTCCCGCCGGCGCACAGGTGTTCCTTATCGCGCGCCGCTCTGCGTAGCCTCGGCTGCGATGAACGCCATTCCCGCGCTCCTTGACCATCTCGTCCTCGCGACGCCCGACCTGTCCGCCACGGTCGCCGACTTCGCCCGCCGCACCGGCGTGACCCCCGCCCCGGGCGGCGTGCACGTCGGGCTCGGCACCCGCAACTACCTGGTGTCGCTGGGCGGCATGAGCTACCTGGAGATCATCGGGCCGGACTCCGAGCAGTCCGCGCCCGGCGGGCCCCGCCCCTTCGAGGTCGACGGGCTCACGGCCCCGCGCACGGTCACCTGGGCGATCAGCCCGCCCGACCTGGACGCCGCCATCGCCGCCGCCCGGGGCCGGGGCTACGATCCCGGCCCGGCGCAGTCGATGAGCCGCCGCAGACCCGACGGCACCCTCCTGGAATGGCGGCTCACCGACGGCGACGACGCCCACCCCTCCGGCCTCGTGCCCTTCCTCATCGACTGGAGCGCCACGGTCCACCCCACCGCCTCGGACCTGCCCACCACCCCCCTGCTGTCCCTGTCCGCGAGCGCCCCCGAGCCGGACGAGATCCGGCCCCTGCTGTCGGCCCTCGGCACGGACCTCGACCTGACGACGGGCCCGGTGGGGATCACTTTCACGGTGGACACGCTTCTGGGACCGGTGACCTTCGACTGAACCCCGCACGGGACGAAGACCGGGCCCACCGATCACGACTCGGCTACAGACGGCAGACCGAGAGCACCTGCCAAGGATCGTTTCGCCCGGTGGACCTGGCTGCGGACCAGCGCCTCGCTCACCCCCAGTAGAACTGCGGTCCTGCTGGTCGAATATCCCAGGACGTACTTCATGACGATGACGTCGAACTGGTTGGGCGGAAGCTCCGCAATGGCCGAGTAGAGACCGAGCGACTCCTCGAAAGTGGAGAACCTTTCACGGGCTGCTGCCATCGCGGCCCGCACCGGATTCAGTCCCGACCCCCGGCCGGGTGGGGACACTCGGCGCCGCACCTCCGCCCAGACCGCCGACTCCATACGCTCGGAGCCCAGATAGGACGACCATTTGCCGAGGATCGTGACCCACGCGGCGTGCACCGCGTCCTCGGCGAGGCGGCGATCGCCGTAGACCAGCTCGGCGTAGGCCACGTAGGCGGGGTGATACATCACGTAGAAGGCCTGGAAGTCCGGGGGGATCGGTTTCGACGGTCCTACCGGTAGATGCGCTGTCTCAGATACGCCCGGAGGGTCGTCGGCCTCCGTATGCCCGTCGGCATCGCCGCCGCGCTCCTCCCCGGGCTGCTCATCCACCTCGGCATCCGCTTCCGGTGATTGCGAGTGCTCTTGAGGAGGCTCGACCCGTCCCGGCCCGGAGTCGCCGGTCTCATGCTGTGTCTGCTCTCCGAGATGAGCGCGGAGCTGGGCCATCTCGGTCTGCAGCGAGTCGAGTTGGAGCCGCAGGCGCCGATTCTCACTGAGTACGGACCGTAACGCAGCGCGCCACTCGGTGAGCTCGTTCGGGTCCTCCAGCTCGTGCGTCCCGTCCTGGCGTGGGATCAAGGCGTCCAGTGCCGCCTTGACGCGGGCGGCGCGTGTCTCTTCGTCCGGTGAACAGACGTAGGCCACCGCCTCGATGAACTCCCGGGTTGGATTGACTCCGGCCAGTCGATCCCCGATCGTCGAGCGCGCCGGAAGGCTCCGGCCGGGAAAGTGGTCCAGGGTGAATCCTCGCCGGAGTGCGGCAAGGTCTACGCCGGCCTCGTCCATCCAGGCGCGCATGAGCCTGGCAACGGCGTTGCATTCGGCGGACCGGCCCCGCAACGGGCCCCACGGGCGGGTCTTCCTCCCCGTGCGCTCCTTCGCCGGGGGAAGGGCGCACGACGGTGGAAGGGAGGGCGTCACCTCTGGTGCCGTTGCGAGGAGTCGTCCCCAGTGAGCCCGGGCTCTCCGACCGGCGGCCGGCTCCCTGGCGCTCCGGGCGGTCCGTCGTGGAATCCAGCGGAGTCCACCCGTGGCGGCTCCCCGGCGCGGATCGCCGACGCCCCTGTGCTCATCGTGGTCATCGCCGTCACCCCGATCGCGACGACGGCGAGCGGAGTGCCCACAAAGGCGGAGGCATCCGCGACCGGCACGCCGGTGATCAGTAGCGCGATCCATACCGCCAGAGAGGCCCCGGACAACACCGTCAACAGGACGAGGATGCGACGTCGGGTGAGGTGTGGTCTCGGCACGGGCGGTTCCCATCGTGTGCGGCATCGACGAACTGCGTGAAGCCGTCGGCGCGGGCCGGTGGGCTTCGGGGGGCAACAGCCTGCCGGTGGCGCCGCGTTGGCCTCAACCGGATCCGAGTTGTCCGGCGGACAAGGTTCGTTGATCCCGGACAACTGCCAGAGCACACTCACCCCGGCGCACACCCAGGACACCCGCCGGTCGAGGAGGAGTCCGATTCCTTCAAGACCGGCCGGCTCCGGCGTGCCTACGGTGACCGCATGACTCCACGATTCGATGCCATCGGCCTGGTCGTCTCCGACATGGCCGCCTCTGTCACCTTCTACCGCCGCCTCGGGTTCGCGTTCCCCGCGGGCGCCGAGAGCGAGCCGCACGCCGAGGCCGAACTGCCGGGCGGGCTGCGGCTGCTGCTCGACACCGAGCAGACGGTGCGGTCCTTCCTCCCGGAGTGGCAGCCACCCACGGGCGGCGGCCGTCACTCGCTCGCCCTGCGGTGCGACGACCCGGCGGAGGTCGACGCGGTGTACGAGGACCTGGTGGGCGCCGGTTACCACGGCGAGCTCAAGCCGTGGGACGCCTTCTGGGGCCAGCGGTACGCCTCCGTCCACGACCCGGACGGCAACGGCGTCGACCTCTTCGCGCCGCTAGCCGCCGCTCCGGCCGAGTAGCTCACCGAGCGGCAGGCCCGCCAACTCCTTGACGTCCCGCGCCAGATGAGCCTGATCGGCATACCCCGCCCGGACGGCCGTCTCCGCGAAGGCGACACCGTTTCGAGCCAGTTCGAGCGCGCGTTGCAGTCGCAGGATCCGCGCCAGCGTCTTGGGGCCGTACCCGAACGCGGCCAGGCAGCGACGGTGCAACTGGCGGGCGCCGTAGCCGAGTTGGTCGGCGGTGGCGGAGACGGGGCGGCCCGAGTCGAGGGCGGTGACGACCTGCCGTAGCAGCGGGTCCGGCCGCTCCGCGTCGGCGGCCCGCTCCAGCGCCACGTCCTCGAGCGCGGTCACCGGGTCGGCCGAGGCCTCGATACGGGCACGCAGCCGTCGTACCTCCGAGGCCGGCCACAGGTCCGCGAGGTCGACTCGCCGGTCACGCACTTCGTGCGCGGGCACCCCGAGAAAGCCGGGCGCGGTCCCCGGGTAGAACCGCACGCCCGCCCAAGCGGTCGGCTCGTCTCCGGTGACGTACGCACGGGTGTCGGGCCCGGCGACGAGGAGCCGCCCGTCGTTCCAGAGCAGATCCATGCACCCGTCGGGCAGCACCCGCCCCGCACGGGGCTCACCGGGGGTGTTCGTCCACACGACGGCACCAGGCAGCCGGGACGCGCGCTCCGCGTACATAGAGGCGAGGCTACGCCGCAACGCCTTCAGGGGCGCGGGCTGTGTCGGTCTGCGGCTCTGCCAGGTGCCCTACCCCACGACGACCCGGCCCCGATGCTCCTGCGGACTCAGCCCGTAGACCCTCTTGAACGCACTGGAGAGCGCAAACGCACTCCCGTACCCGACCCGCCGCGCAATCGCGTCCAGCGTGTCGTCGGTGTCACGCAACGCGTCCGCCGCGAGCGCGAGCCGCCACCCCGTGAGGTACGTCATCGGCGGCTCCCCCACCAGCTCGGTGAAGCGCCGGGCCAGCGCGGCCCGTGACACTCCCGCCTTCGTGGCCAGCGTGGCGACCGTCCAGGGATGCGCGGGGTCGTCCTGGACGAGCCGCAGCACGCGGCCGACCACGGGGTCGGCGAGCGCCGCGTACCAGGCGGGTGCCGCGGCCTCCGGGCGGGAGAACCAGGCCCGGAGCGCGGCGATGACCAGCAGGTCGAGCAGCCGGTCCAGGACGACCTCCTGGCCGGGCTCGTCGCGGACGATCTCCTCCATGAGGTACGGCGTGAGGGGGCAGTCCCACACGTCGGCGGTGAGGGCCAGCAGCGGCGGCAACGCGTTCAGCAGCCGCCCGCTGACCTCGCCCTGCCACAGATAGGTGCCGATCAGCATCACGGCCGAGCCGTCGAGCCGGTCGCCCCAGGTGCGCACGCCGAGATCCATCGAGCCGTTGAGGGAGCGGCCGTCGGGGTAGCGGCACTCGGCGCCCGGCAGGATCAGGGCCTGGGGTGCGGTCCCGGGGTCGTCGGCGCAGACGTAGGGGTCCGGGCCCCGGGCGATGGCGAGGTCTCCGGGGCGCAGCCGGAGCCTCCCCCGCCCTTCGGCCGGGGGGACCCCCATCTCGCTTCGCTCGCCCTGGTCCGGGATCACCCAGGCGTCGCCGCGGACCATGACCATGACGGTGAGCGGGGCGCGGTCCTCGACGCGGATGGCCCACGGCGGCTCGAAACACGCACGGATCATGAAGGCGCCACGCGCGCGTGGGCCCTCCAGTAGGCCGGCGAGAGCGTCCATGGCCTCAGCGTAGACGTCCGCGCATGGGAATGAGCCGTTCGGCGATGGGCTGTTGGGGCGCGCGCCAGTTGACTTGAGGCATGACGGAAAACGCAGCCGACAAGGCGAACACGCAGCGGATGACGGTAGTGGTGACCGGTGCCTCGGGTCGTACCGGGAGCCGGGTTGCGGAAGCGGCGCGCGGGGCGGGGCTGACGGTACGGGCCGCCTCCCGCGCGCAGGGCTTCGACTGGGAGAACCCGACGACGTGGGCGGAGACCCTGCGCGACGCGGACGCGGCGTATCTGATGTACCCGTCCGACGTCGGCTCCCCGGCGGCGGCGGAGGGCGTCGGCGCGCTCGCGCGGGAGGCGGTCGGGCTCGGGGTGCGGCGGCTGGTGCTGCTGTCGGCACGCGGTGAGGACCAGGCACTGCCGACCGAGGAGGCGCTGAGGTCGTCCGGCGCGGACTGGACGATCGTACGAGCCACGTGGTTCGCGCAGAACTTCAGCGAGGGGCCGCTGGTGGAGGGGATGGTCCACGGGGAGCTGGTCTTCCCGGCGGGCGAGGTGAAGGAGCCGTTCGTCGACGTGCGCGACATCGCGGACGTGGTGACGGCGGTGCTGACGTCCGGCGACCGGTATGTGGGGCGGACGCTGGAGCTGACCGGGCCGCGGTTGCTCTCATGGCGGGAGGCGGTCGCGGAGATCTCCGAGGCCACGGGCGGCACGATCACGTACACGCCGGTCCCGACGGCGGCCTACGGCGAGGCCCTGGAGGGTTTCGGAGTGCCGCCCGAGGAGGTGGAGCTCCTGGTCGAGGTCTTCGAGACCCTCATGGACGGCCGCAACGCCCATGTGACGGACGACGTCCGCGAGGTGCTCGGCCGCGCGCCGCGCGACTTCACCGACTTCGCGCGGGAGGCCGCGGCGGCGGGGGCGTGGAAGGCCTGAGGCCCCGCCCTTCGGGCCTATCGGTCCTCCGGCTTGTGGGGCGGATGCGTGTGAGTGCTCTTCACATGCGTCCGCAGCCGCGACGAGAGGTCCTCCGGCGGCAGGAAGCGCGACCAGCGCTCGGGGAACTCCGACGGCATGTCCGGGTCGTCGGGGTCCTGCTCCCGGCTCGCGGCGTGGCGGGCCACGTACTCGGCGACCTGGGCCTCGCGCATCCGCTCGTTCGCGGCGCGGGCCGCGGCCGTCGCGGCGGCCGGCCAGACCCGGTCGATGGCGGCGTTGACCGCGGCCCCGACGAGCACGGCGAACGCGGACACGCCGATCCACAGCATGACGGCGACGGCGGCGGCCAGTGAGCCGTAGATCGACGCCCCCTCGATGGTGCTCGTCAGGTAGATGCGCAGCAGGAAGCTGCCCAGCACCCACATGCCGAGGGCGACCAGCGCGCCGGGCACGTCCTCGATCCAGGGTGAGCGGACCGGCACGGACACGTGGTAGAGCGTCGTCAGGAACGCGATCGACAGGACGATCACGACCGGCCAGTACAGGACCTGCACCAAGGTCTCCGACCACGGCACGATCCGCACCACCGCGTCCGGCCCCGCCACCATCAGCGGCAGCGCCACCGAGCCGATAAGCAGCGCCGCGAGGAACAGCAAGAACGCCACCAGCCGGGTCTTGACGATGCCGCGGACGCCGTCGAGCCCGTACATCACAGTGATCGTGTCTATGAAGACGTTCACCGCGCGCGACCCCGACCACAGGGCGAACAGGAAGCCGACGGAGATCACGTCGGGGCGGCCGCCGTTCATCACGTCGTCCAGGATCGGCTGGGCGATCTGGCGCACGCCCTTGTCGGACAGGACGGTGCGGGAGGCCTCCAGGATGTTGGTCTCCACGCTGGTGATGGTGTCGGTGCCGGTCCAGTCGTCGACGTAACCGAGGAGGCCGATGAGGCTGAGGAGGAGTGGGGGCACGGACAGCAGCGTGAAGAACGCCGCCTCGGCCGCGAGCCCCAGGATGCGGTACTCGATGCAGGAATTGACGGTGTCCTTGAGCAGCAGCCAGGCGGTCCTGCGCTTCGACACGTTCCGGTAGAGGGCACGTGCCCGATGGAGACGGCCGGAGGGCCGCTGGGGGGATTCACTTGCTGGCTGCACGACCTAAAGGTATCCGCCGTACGGGGGCGCACTGTCCGCGGCGCCGGGTGCACGCCCTCGCCACCTGCCCGATCCTGCGCGCCGGTGCCGTGTCAGGCTGGATGTCAGCGTTCTGCGGAGGGGTAGGTTCACAGTCATGGCAGGCAGCTCGCACACCGTGACCAACCAGCCGCCGCCCCTGGTCGGCTACGACGCCTACACCACCGATCGGGCCCTGAGCTCGGCCGTCGAACGTCATCTCGCGCCTGAGCTGCTGGACGAGGTCCGGGGCGAGCTGTCGGGGCTCGGCAGGTCCTGTGGATCGGCGCAGGCGCAGGAGTGGGGGGCGCTGGCCAACGCGAACCCGCCGACGCTGCGCAGCCACGACCGCTACGGCCACCGCATCGACGAGGTCGACTTCCACCCGTCCTGGCACCGGCTGCTCGGCAAGGGCGTCGCGGCGGGCCTGACCGCGGCCTGGGTGCGGCCGGGCGGGCATGTGCGGCGGGCGGCCGCGTTCCTGTTGTGGACGCAGGTCGAGGCCGGCAACTGCTGCCCGCTGTCCATGACCCATGCGGCGGTGCCCGCGCTGCGCACCGACCCCGAGCTCGCCGCCGTGTGGGAACCGCGGCTGACGTCCATGATCTACGACCGTGAGCTGCGGCCGGCCCGGCTCAAGGCGGGTGCCCTGTTCGGGATGGGCATGACGGAGAAGCAGGGCGGCAGCGACGTCCGGGCCAACACGACGGCCGCGCGTCCCCTCCCCGACGGGGAGTCGTACGAGCTGACCGGGCACAAGTGGTTCTGCTCGGCACCCATGTCGGACGGGTTCCTCGTGCTGGCGCAGGCACCGGGCGGCCTCACCTGCCTTCTCGTGCCGCGTGTGCTGGAGGACGGCTCGCGCAACGTGTTCCGCATCCAGCGGCTCAAGGACAAGCTGGGCAACCGCTCGAACGCCTCCAGCGAGGTCGAGTTCGACGGGACGTGGGCGCGCCGGGTCGGTGAGGAGGGGCGCGGGGTGCGCACCATCATCGAGATGGTGGCCGCGACCAGGCTCGACTGTGTGCTGGGCTCGGCGGGGCTGATGCGGCAGGCGGTCGCGCAGGCGATCCACCACTGCACGCACCGCGAGGCGTTCGGCGGGAAACTCGTCGACAAGCCGCTCATGCGCAACGTCCTGGCCGACCTGGCCGTCGAGTCCGAGGCGGCGACCACCCTCGCCCTGCGGCTCGCGGCCGCTTACGACGACGGCGGCGAGCAGGAGCGGGCACTGCTGCGGATCGCGGTGCCGACCGCCAAGTACTGGGTCACCAAGCGGTGTACGCCGCTGACGGTCGAGGCGTCCGAGTGCCTGGGCGGCAACGGGTACGTCGAGGAGTCGGGGATGCCCCGGCTGGTGCGGGAGTCGCCGCTGAACTCGATCTGGGAGGGGGCGGGCAACGTCCAGGCGCTGGACGTCCTGCGGGCGTTGCAGCGGGAGCCGGCGGCGTTCAACGCCTATCTCCAGGAGGTCGGCAAGGCACGCGGCGCCGATCACCGGCTGGACGCGGCGATCAAGGGCCTGCTGACCGAACTGGCCGATCTCGAGGGCATCGAGGCCCGCGCGCGGCGCCTGACGGAGCGGCTCGCGCTGGTCCTGCAGGGTTCCCTGCTGGTCCGTTACGCACCACCCGAGGTCGCCGACGCGTTCTGCGCCTCACGGCTGGGCGGCGACGGCGGCGCGGCCTTCGGCACGCTGCCACACACCCTGGACCTGGCGTCGATCGTGGATCGGTCCAGGCCGCAGGCCTGATCGAGGGGCGCGGGGCCGTGTCGATATGCGGCTCCGCCGCGTGGGCGCGACCAGCCACAACCGGCCCGCAGACGCTGACGAACCTGCAAGGGCATCCCCGTGGGCGCAACGGCCCAACCGTCGGAGACAGGGGTGGTGCTGCGCCGACACGGCACCACCCCTGCGCTTGGCCCGTTCGAGGCCACGAACGCCGCTCGGGACGGCGTTGCTCAAGTCTCAATCAGGCCAGAGCGGTCCACCAGGGTTGCAAGGGGTTGCAACTTGTTGGCGACTGTGTGCGGAGTGTGTCCCTCCGCGAATGTCGGGCGGCACTATGAGACACACAGTCAAAACGTGGACGAGTCGAACCGGGAGGGACCCTTGGCGCTCTCGCCGACGGACGTGACACAGCTGGCCGTCGTGGACTCCGGGCGGGCCGCGCGGGTCCTCAGCGAGGTCCGCGCGGCCACGCTCGCCGGACAGCGCGCGCCCGTCGCGCCGCGCCCGGTGATCGAGCAGTCCTGGGACCGGATGCTGCGCAGCGGTGTCGATCCGGACCACGACGCCCGGTCCGGGCTGCTGTCCCGCGAGGAGGTGCAGCGGCGCCGGGAGACCACCGCGCTCAAGCATGTCCTGCCGGTGCTGCGCGAGGGTCTGCTGGCGGTCGCGGACATCGCCCACCACATCATGGTCGTCGCCGACGACGAGGGCCGGGTGCTGTGGCGGGAGGGCAACGCCTCCGTGCTGCGCAAGGCCGACAGTCTCGGGTTCGAACTCGGCGCCGACTGGCGGGAGAGCGTCGTCGGGACGAACGGGGTGGGCACGCCCGCGGTGGTGCGCCGGCCCGTGCAGGTCTTCGCCTCAGAGCACTTCCAGCGCTCCCAGACCTCCTGGACCTGCACGGGCGCCCCGATCACGGATCCGCGGGACGGCCGGCTGATCGGCGTGGTGGACGTCAGCGGCCCCCTGGAGACCATGCATCCGGCCACGCTCGCCTGGGTCGACTCGGTGGCCAAGCTCGCCGAGGCCCGGCTGCGGGAGCTGCATCTGAGCTCGCTGGAGCGGTTGCGCGCGGTGGCGGCGCCGGTGCTGGCGCGGCTGCCCGGGCGGGCCCTGGTGGTGGACCGGGACGGCTGGACCGCCGCGGTGAGCGGGATGCCGTACGCGAACCGGATCGCGCTGCCCAAGTCCCTGTCGCCGGGCCGACGGTGGCTGCCGCCGCTCGGCCTGTGCTCGGTGGAGCCGCTGGCGGGCGGCTGGCTGCTGCGGGCCTCCGAGGAGCCGGTGCCGCCGGGGGCCACGCGGATCGTGCTGGACCTGACGCAGCCGCGCCGCTGGTCGGTGACGGTGTCCGGCAGTGCGGGCTCCTGGAGCCATGAACTGAGTCCCCGGCATGCCGAGTTGCTCTATCTGCTGGCCCTGCACCGGACCGGCCGCAGCGCGGCGGGGCTGGCGGAGGACGTGTTCGGCGACCCGGGCCGCACGGTGACGGTGCGTGCCGAGATGTCGCGGGTACGGCGCTATCTCGGGGGCTTTCTGGAGCACCGGCCGTACCGCTTCCACGAGGACACCGAGGTCGAGGTGCTGCTGCCCGACGACCCGCGCGATCTGCTGCCGTATTCGACGGCGCCCGCGGTGGTGCGCGGCCGGATCTCGGCCGATCTGCCCTGACTGGCGTGTGTCTTCCGCATATTTACGGGGTCTTAGTCCGCAAGCGTGCCCATCTGCCGTAGCATCCCTGTACGGGCCGCCCCACCTGCTCCTTTGGTCAACGCACAGACCAATGGCCGCAGTTGGCCCGCCTCGGGAGGTTTGATGAAGCACCGCGGCAGACACCGTCGACGCAAGCAGGGGCGTGCGCTGCGCGCGTTCCTCGCCGGCACCGCCCTCGCGCTCACCGCAGCCGCCACGATGATCAGCGCCTCGCAGGCCACGGTCGGTGACAACCCCGGGGCTCTGGAGCCTCTCACCAGGGCCGCCGACACCCGCGCGCTCCGCCTCCAGGAACAGCTGGTGCCGCAGGCCACCCTCGACGAACTCGCCGCCGGGATGGGCAAGCCGGTCGGCGTCCGTGCCGTCCTGGAAACCGCCGACCGCAGCCTGCGCCCCGCGGACGGCTGTACGGCCGGCCGGCGCACCGCGTTGCCGGTCGCGCCGACGGCCTCGCGCGCGTACTGCTGGGACGCCGCCGACACCCGGGCCTGGCGGGCGGGGGCGGTCACCACCTCCGGGGACGCCGACGACGACGGCTGGTGGAACGACAACCGGGTGCTGCTCTCCGGCTGGAGTCAGGGCACCGCCGACCAGGGTCTCGCCCGGGTCGCCTTCGTCGACGCGAACGACCTGGCCCGCCTGCGGTACGCGTCGGTCCTCCTCGTCGTCCCGGTGGACGGTGGCCGCGACTACCGCGCCCTGAGCTCCCGCCTCTCCGGGATGGTCTGGTACCAGGACAAGCTGCTGGTCACGGCCGCCGACGGGCTGTACGTGTACGACATGAACCGCGTCCAGCGCACCACGGTCGACAGCACCGCGGTGGGCCGCGTGGACGAGGGCTGGTCGGCCCACGGCCACCGCTTCGTCCTGCCGGCCGTCGGCTCGTACCGACTGACCGGCGGGAGCGCAGCCCCGCGCCTCGGCGGCATCTCCCTGGACCGCAGCACGGCACCCGACAGCCTGGTCGCGAGCGAGTGGACCGCCGCCGACAGCGACAGGCCCGCCCGCCTGTGGCGCTACGACTTCAGCAAGGACCCGGCCCGCCCCGGCCTGCCGGCCGTAGACGCGACCGGAGCCGTGCGCACGGTCGAGGCGTACCGGACGGAGGCCTCCGGTATCGAGGGGGTCCTGTCGCACCGGGCGTCCGGAGCGGACCGCTCCGACTGGTACCTGGGCCGCGCGCCGGCCCCCACGGACCGCCACGGCAGCCTCTGGCGCCAGGACACCGAGGGAGCGGAGGCAACTCGCTGCGGCGAGGAGAGCGCCCCCCGCTGCTGGGGCGCCCAGGCCGGTCCCCTGTCCTACTGGGAGGCGACGGGCGACGTCTGGTCCCAGTCGGGCCGGATGCTGTTCGCGGTGCCGCTGGAGTCGATCGACGAGGCGCTGGGGTAGCCACCCGGCAGGGGCGGCCCGCGTGGACGCCGATCGACAGACCCTGCACCCGGATGATTCCCTGGCCGTCATGACCCACATCCCCGTGACCACCTGGTCCCTGGAGCAGAACTCCCCCGCCGACCTCCTCCCGGCCGCCGCCCCGGACGGGGATGTACGGATCGTGCGGGCCGAGGTGCCCTCTCCCGAGTTCAGCCGGTTTCTGTACGCGTCCGTGGGCGGGGACATCCGGTGGATCGACCGGCTCGGCTGGACGTATGCGCAGTGGCAGGAGCATCTGGAGCGTCCGGGTGTCGAGACGTGGGTGGCCTACGACCGCGGGACGCCGGCGGGGTACGTGGAGCTGGAGGCGCAGGGCGACGGGGTCGTGGAGATCGTCTACTTCGGCCTGATTCCGGCCTTCCGCGGACGGCGGATCGGTGGGCATCTGCTGGCGTACGGCGCGGCCCGCGCCTGGGACCTGGCGGAACGCCGTCCGGAGCTGGACCGGACGAAGCGGGTGTGGCTGCACACCTGCAGCAAGGACGGGGAGCACGCCATGGACAACTACGTGCGCCGCGGCTTCACGCTCTTCGACACCAAGGTCGAGGAGGAGGCCGAGGCGGCCACGCCCGGACCGTGGCCCGGGGCGTACCCTGGCTGAGCTGGGCAGAAACGGCCGATACGGGCCATGTGACCGACGACACCCTTGTCTCACTCTACGGGACAAGGGTGTCCGCATGTCGGACGAAGCTGGACTGTGTCCAGATCGCCATGCCACGCTTCCGTCATGTCTGGAACTGGAATTGCCTTGGTGAGTCGGCGGCACGTCGACCTCGGCCGCATGTCCAGCGCCATCTGTCCGGTGCGCTGACAGCCTCGCAGCGCCCGACATCTCCCTCTTTTCGCCATTCCCGCGCAACGACGCGCTCCTATGCCCATGCGCCCGTACGCGCAGGTCAGAGCCGCATTCCCGCCTGTCCCGAAGGACGTAACCACCATGGCCGCCACCCCGCAGAAGCCTGCCGCCGCGACTCCCCGCCGCAAGGTGAGCCGTCACCGCGGTGAGGGCCAGTGGGCCGCGGGACACTTCACCCCGCTCAACGGCAACGAACAGTTCAAGAAGGACGACGACGGTCTCAATGTGCGGACACGCATTGAGACGATCTACTCGAAGCGCGGCTTCGACTCGATCGACCCCAATGACCTGCGCGGACGTATGCGCTGGTGGGGCCTCTACACCCAGCGCAAGCCCGGGATCGACGGCGGCAAGACCGCGATCCTGGAGCCGGAGGAGCTGGACGACAAGTACTTCATGCTGCGCGTCCGGATCGACGGCGGCCGTCTCACCACGCAGCAGCTGCGGGTGATCGGTGAGATCTCGGAGGAGTTCGCGCGCGGCAGCGCGGACATCACCGACCGGCAGAACATCCAGCTGCACTGGATCCGCATCGAGGACGTGCCGGAGATCTGGGACCGGCTGGAGGCCGTCGGTCTGTCCACCACCGAGGCCTGCGGCGACTGCCCGCGTGTCGTCATCGGCTCGCCGGTCGCCGGTATCGCCGAGGACGAGATCATCGACGGCACCTGGGCGATCGACGAGATCCACGACCGCTACATCGGCAGCAAGGAATTCTCCAATCTGCCCCGCAAGTTCAAGACGGCGATCTCCGGTTCCCCGCTCCTCGACGTCGTCCACGAGATCAACGACGTGGCGTTCGTCGGTGTCGAGCACCCCGAGCACGGCCCCGGCTTCGACCTGTGGGTCGGCGGCGGCCTGTCCACCAACCCGAAGATCGGCGTCCGCCTCGGCGCCTGGGTGCCGCTGGAGGAGGTGCCGGACGCCTGGGCGGGCGTGATCGGCATCTTCCGGGACTACGGCTACCGGCGTCTGCGTACGCGCGCCCGTCTGAAGTTCCTGGTCGCCGACTGGGGCCCGGAGAAGTTCCGCCAGATCCTCGAGGACGAGTACCTGGGGCGCAAGCTCGTCGACGGCCCCGCGCCGGCCGAGCCGACGGAGCGCTGGCGTGACCACGTCGGGGTGCACCGGCAGCAGGACGGCCGTTTCTACGTCGGTTTCGCGCCGCGCGTCGGCCGCGTCGACGGTGCCACGCTGACGAAGATCGCCGAAGTGGCGGAGGCGCACGGCTCGGGCCGGGTGCGGACCACCGTCGAGCAGAAGATGATCGTCCTCGACGTCGAGGAGGCGCAGGTCGATCCGCTGGTCGAGGCCCTGGAGGCGCTGGACCTGACGGCCAGGCCGTCCGCCTTCCGGCGCGGCACCATGGCCTGCACCGGCATCGAGTACTGCAAGCTCGCGATCGTCGAGACCAAGGCGCGCGGCGCCGCCCTGATCGACGAGCTGGAGCGCCGGATCCCGGACTTCGACGAGCCGATCACCATCAACCTCAACGGCTGCCCGAACGCCTGCGCCCGTATCCAGGTCGCGGACATCGGTCTCAAGGGGCAGCTGGTCCTGAACGACGAGGGCGAGCAGGTCGAGGGCTACCAGGTGCACCTGGGCGGCGCGCTCGGTCTGCAGGCCGGGTTCGGGCGCAAGGTGCGTGGCCTGAAGGTCACGTCCGACGAGCTGCCCGACTACGTCGAGCGTGTCCTCAAGCGCTTCCAGGACGAGCGCGAGGACGGCGAGCGCTTCGCCACCTGGGTCACCCGCGCGTCCGAGGAGGCCCTCTCATGAGCGAGCGGGCCGCCCCCTTCTACTGCCCCTACTGCGGCGACGAGGACCTCCGTCCGAGCGAGCAGGGCCACGGCGCATGGGAATGCGCGGCGTGCAACCGCGCATTCCAGTTGAAGTTCCTCGGGCTGCTCGCCCGGGGCCTTCAGCACAACGACGCAGGGGGAGAGGAGATATGACCGCGATTCAGGAAGAGCGCACGACAGAGGACCTCAAGGCGCTCGCCGAGCAGGCGGGCCGTGATCTGGAGGACGCATCCGCGCTGGAGATCCTCCAGTGGGCGGCCGACACCTTCGGCAAGCGCTTCTGTGTGACCTCGTCGATGGAGGACGCGGTGGTCGCCCACCTCGCCTCCCGCGCGATGCCCGGCGTCGACGTCGTGTTCCTGGACACCGGCTACCACTTCGAGGAGACCATCGGCACCCGCGACGCGGTCGAGGCCGTGATGGACGTCAACGTCATCACGCTCACCCCGCGCCGGACGGTCGCCGAGCAGGACGCGCAGTACGGGCCCAAGCTGCACGACCGCGACCCCGACCTGTGCTGCAAGCTGCGCAAGGTCGAGCCGCTGGAACGAGGCCTCAAGGACTATGTCGCCTGGGCGACCGGGCTGCGCCGCGACGAGTCGCCGACCCGGGCGAACACCCCGGTCGTCGGCTGGGACGACAAGCGCCGGAAGGTGAAGATCTCCCCGATCGCCCGCTGGACCCAGGACGACGTGGACGCGTATGTCACCGAACACGGTGTCCTGACCAACCCGCTGCTGATGGACGGTTACGCCTCCGTCGGCTGCGCCCCCTGCACCCGCCGGGTCCTTGAGGGCGAGGACGCGCGCGCCGGCCGCTGGGCGGGCAACACCAAGACCGAGTGCGGGCTGCACGGCTGACCCATGACTGAGCTTTCTACGTTTCCTGCGAATGGGGAGAACCACGTGACGAGCGGAGCCACCGTCTGGCTCACGGGTCTGCCGAGCGCCGGCAAGACCACCATCGCCTACGAACTGGCCGGCCGGCTCCGCGCGGAGGGCCACCGCGTCGAGGTGCTCGACGGCGACGAGATCCGCGAGTTCATCTCGGCGGGCCTCGGCTTCAGCCGCGAGGACCGGCACACCAACGTGCAGCGCATCGGTTTTCTGGCCGAACTGCTCGCGCGCAACGGCGTGAAGGCGCTCGTCCCGGTGATCGCGCCCTACGCCGACAGCCGCGAGGCGGTGCGCAAGCGTCACCAGGAGAACGGGACGCCGTACCTCGAGGTGCACGTGGCCACGCCGGTCGACGTGTGCTCGGTCCGCGATGTGAAGGGCCTGTACGCCAAGCAGGCCGCGGGCGAGCTGACGGGTCTGACCGGGGTCGACGACCCGTACGAGGCACCCGAGTCGCCCGACCTGCGCATCGAGTCCCAGAACCAGACCGTCCAGGAATCCGCGGGCGCGGTCCACGCGCTGCTCACCGAGAGGGGACTGGCATGACGACGACCGTTGCCACGGTCAAGGGAGGCGAGGACGGTACGGACTCCCCGTACGCCCTCTCCCACCTGGACGCGCTGGAGTCCGAGGCCGTCCACATCTTCCGTGAGGTGGCGGGTGAGTTCGAGCGGCCGGTGATCCTGTTCTCCGGCGGCAAGGACTCCATCGTCATGCTGCACCTGGCGCTGAAGGCGTTCGCGCCGGCGGCGGTCCCGTTCACGCTGCTGCACGTCGACACCGGGCACAACTTCCCCGAGGTCATCGAGTACCGCGACCGCACGGTCGAGAAGCACAACCTGCGGCTGCACGTCGCGTCGGTGCAGGACTACATCGACCGGGGGGTGCTCAAGGAGCGCCCGGACGGCACCCGCAACCCGCTGCAGACGGTGCCGCTGACGGAGAAGATCCAGAGCGAGCGGTTCGACGCGGTCTTCGGCGGCGGGCGTAGGGACGAGGAGAAGGCGCGGGCCAAGGAGCGCGTCTTCTCGCTGCGGGACGAGTTCTCGCAGTGGGACCCGCGCCGCCAGCGGCCCGAGCTGTGGAACCTCTACAACGGCCGTCACGCGCCCGGCGAGCACGTGCGCGTGTTCCCGCTGTCCAACTGGACCGAGCTGGACGTATGGCAGTACATCGCCCGCGAGGGCATCGAGCTGCCGGACATCTACTTCGCTCACGAGCGCGACGTGTTCGCCCGCAACGGCATGTGGCTGACCGCCGGCGAGTGGGGCGGGCCCAAGGACGGCGAGACCGTCGAGAAGCGGCTCATCCGCTACCGCACCGTCGGCGACATGTCCTGCACGGGCGCCGTGGATTCGGACGCGGTGACCCTGGAGCAGGTCATCACCGAGATCGCCGCGTCCCGGCTCACCGAGCGCGGCGCCACCCGCGCCGACGACAAGATGTCCGAGGCCGCGATGGAAGACCGTAAGCGCGAGGGGTACTTCTAAGCATGAGCACGATCACGACCGAGGAGCTCTCGGCCACCACCCTGCTGCGGTTCGCGACGGCCGGTTCGGTCGACGACGGCAAGTCGACGCTGGTGGGCAGGCTGCTGCACGACTCCAAGTCGGTGCTGACCGACCAGCTGGAGGCCGTGGAGCACGCCTCCCGCAACCGCGGCCAGGACGCCCCCGACCTCGCACTGCTCACCGACGGCCTGCGCGCCGAGCGCGAGCAGGGCATCACCATCGACGTGGCCTACCGCTACTTCGCCACACCCCGGCGCCGGTTCATCCTCGCCGACACCCCCGGCCACGTGCAGTACACGCGGAACATGGTCACGGGTGCGTCCACGGCGGAGCTGACGGTGATCCTGGTGGACGCCCGTAACGGTGTCGTCGAGCAGACCCGCCGGCACGCCGCGATCGCCGCGCTGCTGCGGGTGCCGCACGTCGTGCTCGCCGTGAACAAGATGGACCTGGTCGACTACCAGGAGTCGGTGTTCGCCGCCATCGCCGAGGAGTTCACGGCGTACGCCCTCGAGCTGGGTGTCCCGGAGATCACCGCGATCCCGATCTCGGCTCTGGCCGGCGACAACGTGGTGGACCCGTCCGCGAACATGGACTGGTACGGCGGCCCGACCTTCCTGGAACACCTGGAGACGGTGCCGGTCAGCCACGACCTGAGCCACTGCCACGCGCGGCTGCCCGTGCAGTACGTGATCCGGCCGCAGAGCGCCGAGCACCCCGACTACCGCGGCTACGCCGGGCAGATCGCCGCCGGTTCGTTCCGGGTCGGCGAGTCGGTGACGGTGCTGCCGTCGGGCCGTACGTCGAAGATCTCCGGTATCGACCTGCTGGGCGAGCCCGTCGACATCGCCTGGACCACCCAGTCGGTGACCCTCCTGCTGGAGGACGACATCGACATCTCGCGCGGTGACCTGATCGTGCCGGCCAAGGACGCGCCCGCGACCACGCAGGACATCGAGGCCACCGTCTGCCATGTCGCCGACGCCGCGCTGACCGTCGGCCACCGGGTGCTGCTCAAGCACGGCACCCGCACGGTCAAGGCGATCGTCAAGGACATCCCGTCCCGGCTCACGCTCGACGACCTGTCCCTGCACCCGCACCCCGGACAGCTCGTCGCCAACGACATCGGCCGGGTCAAGATCCGCACCGCCGAGCCCCTGCCCGTCGACTCCTACGCCGACTCCCGCCGCACCGGCTCGTTCATCCTGATCGACCCCAACGACGGCACGACGTTGACCGCGGGCATGGTCGGCGAGTCGTTCGCCTCGCCGGAGCCGGTCAAGGACGAGGCCGACGACGACGGGTGGGACTTCTGACATGAAGCCCCTCGACTACTTCTCCACGTTCGCCAAGGAGGGCGGCCGCGTCGGTAGCGGCGCCCTCGGAAGCGGGCAGGGCGGAGTGCCGCGATGTGTGCGCTGACCTGCGTGCACCGTATGCGCGCCGCTCCGGACGAACCTGCCGACTCCCCGGCCACGACCTGAATCGGGCGTGAGCGCCGGGCCACCGAGAGGAACACCTCCCGTGCCTGCCACCCCCGCCCTGCGACGGACCCTCGCCGTCCTGGCCGCACTGCCGCTGCTGGCCCTCGCAGCCTGCGGCTACGGCTCGCAGGCCAAGGAGAACACCGAGCAGGCCATCGCGGGGGCGCCCAAGGTCGACGGCCTGGACTCGGTGAAGATCGGCTACTTCGGGAACCTCACCCATGCCACCGCGCTGGTGGGCCGGCACGAGGAGCTGTTCCAGAAGGAGCTGGGCGGCACGACGGCGGAGTACGCCACGTTCAACGCCGGTCCCTCGGAGATCGAGGCGCTGAACTCCGGCTCCATCGACATCGGCTGGATCGGCCCGAGCCCTGCGATCAACGGCTACATCAAGTCGGGCGGGAAGAACCTGCGGGTCATCTCGGGGTCGGCGTCGGGCGGGGTGAAGCTCGTGGTCAACCCGGAGAAGGTCAAGTCCCTGACGGACGTCAAGGGCAAGAAGATCGCGACGCCGCAGCTCGGCAACACGCAGGACGTAGCGTTCCTCAACTGGATCTCCGAGCAGGGGTGGAAGGTCGACGCGGAGAGCGGCCAGGGTGACGTCTCGGTCGTCCGCACCGACAACAAGATCACGCCGGACGCCTACAAGTCCGGCTCGATCGACGGCGCGTGGGTGCCCGAGCCGACCGCGTCCAAGCTGGTCGCCGAGGGCGGCAAGGTGCTCCTTGACGAGGCCGACCTGTGGCCCGACAAGAAGTTCGTGATCACGAACGTGATCGTGTCGCAGAGCTTCCTGAAGGAGCACCCGAAGGCCGTGGAGGCCGTCCTGCGCGCCTCGGTGAAGACCAACAAGTGGATCGACGCGAACCCGGACAAGGCGAAGGCCGCGGCGAACGCGCAGCTCAAGGCCGACACCGGCAAGCCGCTGCCCGCCGACGTGCTCGACCCGGCATGGCAGTCCATCCGGGTCACCGACGACCCGCTCGCGGCCACGCTGAACACCGAGGCCGAGCACGCGGTCAAGGCGGGTCTGCTGCAGAAGCCGGCCCTGACCGGCATCTACGACCTGGCCCCACTGAACAAGGTCCTCAAGGCCGAGGGCGAGCCCGAAGTCGACGACGCCGGCCTCGGCGTCAAGTAACCACCGCACCCGATGAGTTCACAGGAGGTGACGACCATGGCAACCGCCCTCGCCAAGGCCGCCGACACGGTTACGTCCGTGGAGCAGGCCGCGCGTATCGAGCATGTCTCGAAGTCCTTCGCCGGCCCCGCCGGGCAGCAGCTCGTCCTCGACGACATCACGCTCGATGTCGCACCCGGCGAGTTCGTCACCCTCCTCGGGGCATCCGGCTGCGGCAAGTCGACGCTGCTCAACCTCGTCGCCGGACTGGACAAGCCCAGCGCGGGCGGCATCACGACCGACGGCCGCCCGGCGCTGATGTTCCAGGAGCACGCGCTCTTCCCGTGGCTGACCGCGGGCAAGAACATCGAACTCGCCCTCAAGCTCAGGGGCGTACCCAAGAACGAGCGCCGCGAGCGCGCCGAGGAACTCCTCGAGCTCGTCCGCCTCAAGGGCGCGCACGGCAAGCGGGTGCACGAGCTGTCCGGCGGCATGCGCCAGCGCGTCGCCCTGGCCCGCGCGCTCGCCCAGGACAGCAAGCTGCTGCTGATGGACGAGCCGTTCGCCGCACTGGACGCCATCACCCGTGACGTCCTGCACGACGAACTGACCCGCATCTGGCGCGAGACGCAGGTCTCCGTCCTGTTCGTCACGCACAACGTGCGCGAGGCGGTCCGCCTGGCCCAGCGTGTGGTGCTGCTGTCGTCGCGGCCCGGCCGGATCGCCCGGGAGTGGACGGTGGACATCCCGCACCCGCGTCGTATCGAGGACACCGCGGTCGCCGAGCTGTCCGTCGAGATCACCGAAGAACTGCGTGGGGAGATCCGCCGCCATGGCCAGCACTGAGACGACCGTCAAGGACGGCAACGATCTCGCCGGACTCGAAGCCGGCCTGGACGCCCTGGAGACGGTCCAGACGGGCCGGACGCCGTTCCGGAAGACCCTGACACAGAAGGTCCTGCCGCCCATCGCCGCCATCGCCCTGGTGCTGGTGGTCTGGCAACTGCTGATCTCCACCGGCGTCGCGGACGACCCGACCAAGCTGCCCTCACCGTCCGACGTGTGGGGCGAGCTGCGTGAGGCGTGGCTTCAGGGCACCCTCCACGAGTACATCTGGACGTCCGTCTCACGCGGCCTGCTCGGCTTCCTGCTCGCCCTCGCGATCGGCACCCCGCTCGGTCTGCTGGTGGCACGGGTGCGGTTCGTGCGGGCGGCGATCGGGCCGATCCTGTCCGGTCTGCAGTCCCTCCCCTCGGTCGCCTGGGTACCGCCCGCGGTGATCTGGCTGGGCCTGAACGACAAGATGATGTTCGCGGTGATCCTGCTCGGCGCGGTCCCCTCCATCGCCAACGGCCTCGTGTCGGGCGTCGACCAGGTGCCGCCGCTGTTCCTGCGTGCGGGCCGCACCCTGGGCGCGACCGGGCTCAAGGGCACCTGGCACATCGTGATGCCGGCCGCGCTGCCCGGTTACCTGGCCGGCCTGAAGCAGGGCTGGGCCTTCTCCTGGCGGTCTCTCATGGCCGCGGAGATCATCGCCTCCTCCCCCGACCTCGGTGTGGGGCTGGGTCAGCTGCTGGAGAACGGCCGCAACACCAGCTCCATGTCCATGGTCTTCTTCGCCATCCTCCTCATCCTGATCGTCGGCATCGCCATCGACCTGCTCATCTTCAGCCCACTGGAGCGGTCGGTACTGCGCAGCCGCGGTCTGCTGCCAAGGAGCTGACGCCTGTGTTCACGAAGCCGGTTCTTCTCGTCATCGCCCACGGCAGCCGCGACCCGCGGCACGCCGCGACGGTGCATGCCCTGGTACGGCGGGTGCGCTCGCTGCGCCCGGACGTCCGGGTGGAGACCGGCTTCCTGGACTTCAACATCCCCTCCGTGCAGGGGGTGCTGGAGTCACTGGCGGCTCAGGGCGTCCGTGACGTCGTGGCCCTGCCGCTGCTGCTGACGCGCGCGTTCCACGCGAAGGCCGACATCCCCGCGGTGCTGCGGGACGCGCCGCCCCAGCTGCGGATCCGCCAGGCGGAGGTGCTGGGCCCGTCGCCGCTGCTCATGGCGGCGTTGGAACGGCGTCTGTACGAGGCGGGTCTGACGCCCGCCGACAAGTCCTCGACCGGGGTCGTGCTGGCCTCGGCGGGGTCCACCGACCCGGAGGCGATCGCAGTGATCGCAGAAATCGCGCGGGAGTGGCGGCACACCGGTTGGTGCGCCGTGCGGCCTGCGTTCGCCTCCGCATCCCTTCCCCGCACCGAGGACGCGGTACGCGAGCTGCGGGAACTCGGCTGCGAGCGGGTGGCCGTGGCTCCGTACGTCCTGGCCCCCGGCTTTCTGCCCGACCGCATCGCGCGGGGCGCGGCCGAGGCGGACGTCCTGGCGGACGTGCTCGGCGCGGCGCCCGAAGTGGCACGGGTGCTGCTGGAACGGTACGACGCCGCGCGGGTGCCGGTGCTTGCGGCCGTCGGCGCCTGAGCCGGCCCTCAGCCGAAGAGTTCGGCGTCGTCGCCCGGTACCTGGACCGCCGCCTCGTCGGCCAACCGCACCAGCTCACCCACCGGCATCGACCCCGCCGCGCGTCGCTCGCGCGCGAAGGTGTTGGCGAGGCGTTGGAGGAAGTCGTTCAGCGGGGTCGGTACGCCGTGCAGGCGGCCCAGCAGGGCGATCTCGCCGTTGAGGTAGTCGGCCTCGATGGTGCCGGTGCCCCGGGCCAGGGACTGCCAGGAGGAGCCGCCGCCGCGCGGGGCGCCGTCGAGGGGGACGAGGGTGACCTTGTCGCCCCGTGCGGCCTGCTGTTCCTCGGCGCTCGTATACGGGATCCCCGCGACGTCGAGCACGGCCGCGCCCTCGGCCCGCACCCGCCGCAACAGCGCCGCGGCCTCCTCGCTGTCGGCGGGGCCGGTCACCGCCTCCAGGGCGTTGCCGAGGTTGGACAGCAGCTTGGCGTACTGCCAGCGCGCCACGTCCGCCACGACCGGTGCCTCGAAGTGCGCCTTCTCCAGGTCGGCGGCGATGAGGCGGGCGGTCTCATCGGCGCCGTGCGGGTAGCGGCCGAGATGGAGGATGCCGGTGAGGGGGCTGCCGGGCGCGGAGACGACGCCGGGTTCGACGTACGTCGACGGCAGCCAGACGCAGACGCCGTACACCCGCCGGAACACCCGCAGGGCGAGGCGCGGGCTCTCGACGCCGTTCTGAGCGCAGATCAGGGGCAGCCGCTCGGCCGCCGTTCCGCCGCCGGTGACCGCAGCGGGTCCCCACGTCCGCAGTGCGGCCGCGCTGTCCTGTGTCTTCACGGCGAGGACGAGGACGTCGTCGGGGCGGAGCTCCCCCAGCGCGGCCGGTCCGTCGGCGACCGGCAGCCGATGGGTCAGCTCCCCCTCGGGCACCCTGAGGCGCAGGCCGTGGTCCCGTAGGGCCTCGAAGTGGGCACCCCGAGCGACCAGCACGACCTCGTGCCCCGCGCCTGCGAGCCGTCCGCCTATGACGCCGCCGACGGCGCCTGCCCCGATGATGACGTAGCGCACGGTCACTCTCCCTCGGGGTCGAACGGCGTTCCCTGGTGGAAGTACATCTGCCATCCGTCGTCGGTTCGGCGCCAAAGCGAACTGCGGTGTGCGTGACCGCCGTTGTACTCCGTGTCGAAGGTGAGATGGACGACGTCGGGCGCCAGCTGGACGCCCTGTATCCCGGAGGTGACGACGTACCGGTGCGGATCGGTGTCCACGGGCACGCGGGACGTGGTCGACGCCCGGTCCCAGCGCCGTCCCGACGAACCGAACTCGTGGAACTCCGGGTGCAGCAGCGACCCGAGCAGTTCGGGCGAGCGGCGGACTTCGGGGTCCAGCAGCCTCAGTTCGCCCTCGATGGCGGCCTTCACGGCGGATTCGTGCTCAGTCACCGGTCATCTCCACAAGTTTTACGACCGTGTTCCAGTTACGGCTGGTGGCGATCAAACCCTTGTTGAGCCGGGGCCGCGACAGAATTTCGGCCAGCTTGGAGCGGCCCAGGCCGTTCGGGGCGTACAGGTACAGCGCGCGGTCGCCGAGGCGGAACTCCTCCGGTAGGTAGGCGGCCTGGTCGATCTCCGCGAAACGCTCGGCGTCGACCGGGGCGGAGCAGTAGGTGACGTGGAGCTGCTTGCCTTCCAACTCGGCTTCGGGGAAGGGGCAGTTGTCGGCGATGGCCCTCAGGTAGGCGTGGTCGCGCACGATCACGTCCACGGCGAAGCCGAACTGCTTCTCGATCGCCGACGCGAGTTCCACGGCCAAGGACTCCTCGTCGCCGTGGTCGGAGGTGAACACCGCCTGGCCGCTCTGGAGGTAGGTGCGTACGCCGTCGTGACCGAGGCCGGTCATCAGGGTGCGCAGGTCGGCCATCGGGACTCTTCTGCTGCCGCCCACGTTGATTCCGCGCAGCAGCGCCGCATACGTCGTCATCCGGCCACCTTAAGGCGATCCGGTCGGCGCCGAGGCGGCCGTCGTGCCCCGTGGGGGTGGGCACGATGGCCGCCCGGACCCGTAAGTTACTCATCGGTCAGCATCGAGCACAAGCTTTCAGCCCTGATCGTCACCCCCGACACCGCCGGATAGCTGTAGGGGACCCTCATCCTCCCCAGTGGGGAGGGCTCCCGGGCCAGGGGGATGAGTTCTGGCCTCTGCCTTTCACCGAGTAGCAGGAGGAGATGGCTTTATCCGGCCCATACCTTCGAAACGAAAGGAGGCGGCAGGGGGCCGCCACCGCAACCAAGGGGGCAAGCCCGTCATGGGGAACCGAGACACACGCGTGCGGGGCCTCGCCGCCCGCGCCGGCGGCTGGAGCGCCCGCCATCGATGGGCTGCCGTCGGCATCTGGGTGCTGTTCGTAGTACTGGCGATGGGCCTCGGTTCGGCGGCCGGCCGGGTCGACGTCAAGGACAGCGACCAGCTGAAGGGCGAGACGCACACCGCCGCCAAGATCATCGAGGACGCCGGGATCGAGGAGCCGGCCAGTGAGACCGTCCTGATTCAGGCCAAGGGCGGTTCGCTCAAGGCGACCGACAGCGAGTTCCGTACCGCCGTCACCGCGGTCGTCAAGGCGGTCGAGGGCACCGGCAAGGTCACCGACGTGACATCGCCGTACGACACGCAGACGATCTCGAAGGACGGGCGCAGCGCGCTCGTGCAGTTCGACATCCGCGGCGAGTCGGACACCGCGGGTGAGCGTGTGGAGCCGGTGCTGAAGGCGGTCGAGGACGTCCAGAAGGACCATGAGTCGCTGCGGATCGAGGAGATCGGCGGCGCCAGCATGATGAAGACGTTCGACGACGCGTTCGGGGACGACTTCCAGAAGGCCGAGTACTCCGCGGTGCCGGTGGCCCTCGGCATTCTGCTCATCGCCTTCGGCGCGCTGGTGGCGGCCCTGCTGCCGGTGCTGCTGGCGGTCACCGCGATCATGGCGACGATGGGCGTGATGGGCATCGTCAGCCATGTGATGCCGATGAGCGACACCGCGAACTCGGTGATGCTGCTGGTCGGTCTGGCCGTCGGCGTCGACTACTGCCTGTTCTATCTGCGCCGTGAGCGCGAGGAGCGCGAGGCCGGCCGGGACGCGCAGACCGCCCTGAGGGTCGCCGCCGCCACCAGCGGCCGCGCGATCATCGTCTCCGGTGTCACGGTGTGCGTGGCGATGGCGGGCATGCTGTTCACCGGTCTCGCCGAGTTCGAGGCGATGGGCCTGGCCTCGCTGATGGTCGTGGCGGTCGCCATGGTCGGTTCGGTGACGGTGCTTCCGGCGCTGCTGTCGCTGCTCGGCGAGCGGGTCGAGAAGGGCAAGATCCCCTTCCTGCACCCGCAGAGCAAGCTCCGCCGCAACCGGGGGCAGGGCAACCGCGAGAGCCGGTTCTGGACGGCCGTGCTGAAGGGCGTCCTCGCCCGGCCGGTGATCTCGGTCGTCGTCGCGGCGGGTGCGCTGCTCGCCATCGCGGCTCCGGCGGTCGGCATGAAGACCCAGAACCTCACGCTGGACCAGGAGTTCGGCGACTCGCTGCCGATCGTGCAGACGTACAACCGCGTCAACGAGGCCTTCCCGGGCGGTTCCGAGCCGGCCGAGGTGGTCGTCAAGGCTGACGACATCAACGCTCCCGAGGTGAAGTCCGCGCTCGCCGACTTCCGTGACCGGGCGATCAGTTCGGGTGCCTCTCGCGGCCCGGTCGAGATCAAGCTGCACGACGAGCAGAACGTCGCCTTCGTGTACGTCCCGCTGGTCGGCGGCTCCGACCTCGACAAGGCGGGCGCGAGCCTGGACAAGCTGCGCGACGCCGTGCGGCCCGCCACCCTCGGCAAGGTCGACGGCGTCGAGGCGCCGATCACCGGACAGGTCGCCGGTTCGAAGGACTTCAACGACCAGCTGGCCGGCGCGGTCGTCCCGGTGTTCGCGTTCGTCGTGGTCTTCGCCTTCGGGCTGATGCTGCTGTCCTTCCGCTCGCTGACGGTCGCGATCACCTCGATCGTGCTGAACCTGCTGTCGGTGGGTGCGGCGTACGGCATCCTCGTCGGCGTCTTCCAGCACGGCTGGGGCGCGTCGCTGGTGGGTGCGGAGGGCGTCGGCGCCATCGTCACCTGGCTGCCGCTGTTCCTCTTCGTGATCCTGTTCGGCCTGTCGATGGACTACCACGTGTTCGTGGTCTCGCGAATCCGCGAGGCGCGGCTGCGCGGCCGTACGACGAAGGACGCGATCCAGCACGGCGTGGTCACCACGGCCGGTGTCGTCACCAGCGCCGCGGTCATCATGGTCGCCGTGTTCGCGATCTTCGGCACACTGTCCATGCAGTCCATGAAGCAGATGGGCGTCGGCCTCGCGGCCGCGGTCCTCATCGACGCGACGATCATCCGGGGCGTCCTGCTCCCGGCGGTCATGGCACTCCTCGGCGAGCGCAACTGGTACCTGCCGAAGTGGCTGCACCGCCTGCCGGACCTCACGCACGACGAGGCGCCGGAGGTCGTGACACGAAGCGCGGCCCGGGACGACGAGGGCGAGCGCGTGCCCGTCTGATCTGCCCGGCCTGCCTGGCCTACGAGTGGGGCCCGTCGACTCCGGGGGAGTCGACGGGCCCTGCTGCTGCGGAGGGAACTGATGCGGACCGCGGCCGGTCAGCGCTCCTCGTCGTGGGTGAGCAGGAACGCGGGCCGGGTGTGGTCCCAGCTCGGTACTTGCAGCGCATTGAGCGCCGAGACGATCCGCTTTTCCTCGTAGGTGAAGTGTGTCTCGATGAGCGCGGCGAGGCTGTCCAACTCGCGTCGGAATTCTGTGGGGTCCGACTCGCGGTCCAGTGCGCCGACGAGCGTCTCGAGCCGTTGCAGGGAGTCGTCCACCAGCTGGTGGTCGCGCCGCAACTCCTCCAGCACGGGGCTCAGTTCGGGGAACTGCTCGGCGACTTTGACGAACGCCAGATCGTTCTCGCCGTTGTGGTGCCGGTCCAAGGCCGAGCAGAAGGTCAGGCAGTGGGTTCGCAACTCGCGGACTCGCGTGCCGCCTGCGAGGTAGGCGTCGACGTCCTGACGCAGTGCTGCGAGCTCCTCGCGGAGCCAGAGGTGTACTTCGATCAACTGGTTGCCGAACGCGGTCAGGCGCCCGTGGGATGTCACCAAGGCTGTTCCAAGGCTTCGGCGCCTCCATGCCCTCGACGGTCTCTTCGCCGGGTGCACGCGACGCTGATCCAAGGTCCTACCAACGTCACAAACGGTCTGTCAATCGCGCCCGGTGGCCCGCGCGTTGCCGATCACAGTCCGGCCGCACCTTCCGTGACGAGGAGCACGCCGATCACGGCCAGGACCAGGGCGGTGACGGTGCTGTTGTAGGTCTCCAGCCACGTCCTCGCCCTGGCCAGCGCAGTGAGGACGCGCTCTCCCCACACGACGTGGAGCAGGAGGGGAAGCGCGACGGTGAAGGCGGCGATCGCGGTGAACACCAGCACGGCGGCGACAGCTTGGGACGAACCCAGTTCGGCGGACCGATGGTCAGCCCGGCTGCGGCGGACAGCAGGACGGTCTTCGGATTGGCCCCCGACAGCAGCAGGCCCAGCCGCAGAGCCTTGGCCGGCGTGGCGTCCGTGAGGCTCCGCATCCAGGCCGGTGCGCCTTTCTCGGCACCGGAGCGCCACTGACGCAGGGCGAGCAGGACGAGGACCGCACCGAGCCCGACCTTGGTCCAGGACGCCCAGGTCGGCGTTTCCTCGCGGGTCTCGATGAAGGCCGCAAGGACGGTGAACACCGTCGCGACCGCGAGGATCCCGGCCGCCCACCCGGCCAGGAACGCTCCGCCGGTCACCCTGGGCCGAGGCGTGAACAGCAGGAAAAGCGCCGGAACGATCGGGAACGGCGACAACGCGATGCCCAGCGCGAGCGGCGTCACCTCGCCCATCACTTCGTTCACAGCCGAGTCCTCGTCACCGTCGCGCGCACGCCCACGCTCATGTTTACCGCGCGGCCGCTCGACGCCCCGGCGGGACAGGCCAGGGTTCAGCAACAGGAACTCAACCGTTCCGCCGGGTCTCCCGTACGGCCAACAGCTCCGCCTCGATCAGATCCGCAGCCTGCTTGGTGCCGCCCTCCCCCGCCACCTGCGCCTGGACGTCCTTCAGACGCCGGGCGACCTCGGGGTCGTCGACGAGGGACAGGGCGGTCTCGCGCAGGACCTCGGCCGTGGCATCCTCCGTCGCGATGTGCCGGGCAACGCCGAGCGCCTGGAGGATGTCGGCGTTGCCGAACTGGTCCACGGCCTGCGGTACGGCGATCATCGGGGTGGCCGTGGCCAGGCCCTCCTGGCTGCCGCCCGCGCCGGCATGGGTGACGAACAGGTCGGCCTGCTTGAGGATCGCCAACTGCGGTACCCAGGAGCGCACTTCGACGTTCGACGGTACGTCACCGAGGTCGGCCGGATCGACATGCCGGCCGATCTGCAGCACCAGGTGCCAGCCCGGCAGGTCGCCGAAGGCCTTCACGCACTCGCGGTAGAAGGCGGGCTGCTTGGTGAAGGCCGACCCGAGGGAGACGAGCGCGACCTTTTCGGCGTCCGCCGGCCGCTGCCAGTCGCCCTCGGCGGTGCGGTCGGCCTGGCAGGCGCCGACGAAGGTGTGGACGGCCTCGTTCACCCGGTCGGCGTTCGGCTGGAGGGCCTTGGGCATCAGGACGAGGGAGCGCGCGGGGCGGCCGACGAACGGATCGGGGTGCTGGGTGATCCCGTTCGCCTCCAGCCATGCGTGGAAGCGCTCGTAGTAGGCGCGGCCGCGCTCCGTCTTCTTCGGCTCCTCCCACATCGGTTCGGAGACCTCCTGCTCGTACCCCTCCCAGGCGACCATGCACGGCGACAGCGAGATCGCGGGCACGCCCCAGCGGTGGGCCAGGACACGGGCCCCGTACCCGGCGATGTCGTACAGGACGAGGTCCGGCTGGTCCCCCTCGTACGCCTCGATCTGCTGGGGCAGTGCCTGGATCGCGTCGTTCAGGAACGGCTCGACGTGGTCCAGGAGGGTGGAGCCCCAGGCCTCCGGATCGGCGTCGGGGCCGGGCAGCGTGGAGTTCCAGAGCCTCGGCTCGGCGCCCGCCTCGGCCACCTTCTCGGCGAAGGCCGGCGGAATCGCGTACGTGACCCGGTGCCCGCGCGCCACGAGCTCGCGGATCACTTCGAGGCTGGGGTTCACGTGCCCATGGGCGGCGATGGAGAACATGGCGATGTGAGCGGGACTGGTCATGGGCAAGACCATAAACGAGACGATACGTCTCGTACAACTCTTTCGTCACGGGGCCAGCACCTCGTGCAGCCTCAGCCAGGCCCCCGGCGGCACCTCCCCGACGAGCACGGTCGTGTCGAGGCCCGCCCTGCGGAACGCCGCGTCGACCCGCCGCCTCGGGTGGGCCCGGCGCAGCGAGGCGTGCAGCGAGCCGCCGCGCCCGGAGAAGCCCAGCTCCACCAGTGGCCGCCAGCTCTCGTACGCCCCGGCGTCGAGCAGCGGCGTGCGGCGCCGCTCGATCCGGACGATCCCGGCGTCCACGCCGGGCACGGGCCGGAAGCTGCGCCGGCCGACCCGGCCCAGCAGACGCCACTCGTAACGGGGCCAGGTCAGGACTGTCAGCAAGGTCCAGCTGCCGTAGTCACCCGTGCGTTTGCGGGCGTACTCGAGCTGGGTGAGGAGCGTGGCGTCGGTGAGGGCGGGTGCGCGCAGGCACCAGTCGACGATGGCGGCGGTGCGGGAGAAGGGCACGTTCCCGGCGACGGAGAACGGGGTGCGCGGGGGTCGTGCGGTGAGGAAGTCCTCGCCGACGACGCGGACTTGGGGCGTGTCCCAGAAGCGCGAGCGCAGAGCGGGGACGAGGCTTGGGTCGATCTCGTACGCGAGGAGGCGCCGGCAGCGCGGGGCGAGCTGCTCGGTCAAGGCGCCCTTTCCGGCGCCGACTTCGAGCAGCAGGGGTGCTTCACGTCCATGCGGTACGGCGAACCGGGCGAAACGTCCGGCGGCGGCGCGGTCGGTGAGGAAATTCTGGGAGAGCGCGCGGGATACGCGGGTGGGGCGGGCCATGGCCTGCGGTCCTTGTCTTCCGTGGGGAGGGAAAAGGGCAGACGAAGGCCCTGACCGGAAGACAGGAGGAGAAAGGAGATGCGGGTCCGCGACGGATCAGCGGGCGTGGCTCCCCGGGCCGGTCAGGGCTCCGGGGCCGCGGCGCATCCGTACGGAGTGCGCGTAGCCCCGGCCGAGACCGGTGATGATGATCGCGTTGTTCGCTGCCACGGACGGCACGTTAGGCCTGGCCGGGCGACGTGGACAACCGAATTACGTCAGCGCTGGTAGCGGGCGAGCACGAGGTTCCCGTCGTCCTCCAGACGCTCGCGCAGCTCGTCGCCGTCGATGGCGCCGCTGTAGTACTCCTGGAAGGCGGGCGTGGCGACCTTGTCCTTCCACTCCGGGTAGCCGCGCACGGACTGTGCGGGTGCCGAGCGCAGGTGTTCGGCGAGGGCGGTGCCGGTGGCCCAGTCGTTCTCGGTGATGTGCAGGGCGGGGTCCTTCAGGGCCGCGGTCCCGGTGGGCAGCATCCAGTCACCGAGCGCCAGTCGCACCATGTTCTCGGGGCGGAGCAGGAAGTCGATGAACTGGGCCGCCTCCCGCTGATGCGGGCTGTCCTCGGCGATGGACAGCGTCTGCGGGCTGACGCCCTGGGTGAGTCCGTCGGCGCCTGCCGGGGCGGGCAGCACCTGCCAGTCGAAGCCGTTGGGCGCCTGCTGGACGATCTGCTGGCGGTAGGAGAAGCCGAGCGGGACCATCGCGTACCGGCCGCCGAAGAACCCGGGCAGGGTGTCCGAGCCGCCGCTGCCCAGGGTGGTCGGCGAGGCGCTGCGATCGGTGTTGACCTGGTCGTGGACCGTGCTGGGCATGACCTCGTCGGCCGCCTCGAAGCGGACGGTCACCTTGCCGTCGGCGCCTCGGTGGAACAGCTGTCCGCCTGCCGAGAGGGACAGGTTGAGGCTGGCGGAGACGGGCTCCTTCAGCGGCCAGGCGACCCCGTACTTGCCGTCGCCGCTCAGCCGGTCCGTGATGCGCCGGAACTCCGGCCAGCTCCAGGGGCGTTCAGGAGTGGGGATCCGTACGCCGGACTCCTTCAGCCATGTCGCGTTGGCGATGAGGACGCGTGGTTCCTGGAGGAAGGGGACACCGTAGATCCCGTCCCCGAAGGTCGCCGTGTCCCAACTGCGCTGCGGGATGTCGGACTTGAGCCGCTGCGGCAGCAGGTCGGTCAGGTCGGCGAGGTAGCCGCCGTACGCGAAGTCGGCGAGGTCGTCCGAGGCGTCGTGGATGATGTCGGGGGCCTCACCGCCCTCGAAGGAGGTGAGCAGCTGGTCGTGGACGCTGTCCCAACTGCCCTGGACATACTCGACCTTGACGTCGGGGTGAGTGTCGTTCCACTCCTTCACCAGCTCCTTGTTGACCTCGACGGACTCCTCCTGCCAGGCCAGGGACTGGAAGCGCAGGGTGACGCGTCCGTCGTCGGCGCCGTCACGGTCGTCGCCACTGCAGCCCGCGAGCAGCAGGGCCAGGGCGGCGATCAGGGCCGGCAGCAGTCTCGTCCGCATCAGTTCTTCACCGCCCCGGCGAGCATGCCGCCCGTGATCCGCCGCTGGATGATCGCGAACACGACCAGCGAGGGCAGCGTCGCGAGGAACGCGGCGGCGGCCAGCGGGCCGAGGTCCGCGACTCCCTCCGCGCCGATGAAATGCGTGAGGACGACCGGCATGGTTTGCTTCTCCGGGGTCTTCAGCAGAACGAGCGCGAAGAAGAACTCGTTCCACGCCGTGACGAACGCGAACATCGCCGTCGCCACGATCCCGGGTGCCAGCAGCGGCGCGGTCACCGAGACCAGCGTCCTCAAGCGCCCGGCCCCGTCGACCGACGCCGCCTCCTCCAGCTCGGGCGGCACCGCACGCACGTACCCGACGAGCATCCACAGCGCGAACGGCAGCGCCCACACCACGTACACCATGATCAGTCCCGGCACCGAGTTGATCAGCCGCAGGTTCTTCAGCACCAGGAACAGCGGGATGATCACCAGCACGAGCGGGAACGCCTGGCTGACGACCACCCAGCCGGTCGCCGCTCGCGCGAGCGGGGTGCGCCGGCGGGCCATGACGTAGGCCATCGGGGTCGCGATCAGTACGGCGATCAGGGCGGCGCCGAGCGCGGCGATCAGGGAGTTGAGTGCGGCGTCCATGAGGGGCTGTTCGTCGAAGGCCTGGCGGAAGTTGGCGAGGGTGGGGTCCTTCGGGATCCAGGTGGGGTGCAGGCTGCCCAGCTCGCGTGGCGGTTTGAAGGCGGTGGAGATCAGCCAGAGGAAGGGGAAGGCGAGGAAGAGGAGGTAGGCGAGCAGGGCGACGTACTGTCCGGCCCGGCCGGTTCTGCTGGTCCTCATGACTCGTCACCTCCCCGAAGCCGTCCGACGAGGAAGACGGCGAGGACGATCGAGATCAGCGCGACCATCACGCATCCCATCGCCGCCGCGTAGCCGAACTGCCCGTAGCGGAAGGCCTCTTCGTAGGCGAAGAGCATGGGCAGGCGGGTACGGCCGCCGGGGCCGCCGCTGGTCAGCACGTAGACCAGGGCGAAGGAGTTGAAGTTCCAGATGAGGTTGAGCGCCGTGATGGAGAGGGCGACGGGTCGCAGGGCCGGCCAGGTGACCGTGCGGAAGCGGCGCCAGGCGCCGGCGCCGTCCACGGCCGCCGCCTCGTGCAGTTCGCGCGGGGTGTTCTGCAGGCCGGCGAGCAGGGCGACCGTCGTGGTCGGCATCCCGGCCCAGATGCCCACGACGATCACGGCGGGCAGGGCGGTGCCGAGCCCGCTGAGCCAGTCACGGCCGTCGCCGAGGCCCAGGTCGCGCAGTGTCTCGTTGAGGATGCCCGCGTCGGGGTTGTAGACCAGCCGCCACATCACGCCGACGACGACCTCGGGCATGGCCCACGGCACGATCGCCAGGGCGCGGGCCAGCCAGCGCAGCCGCAGGTTCTCGTTGAGGAGGAGTGCGAGGCCGAGCGCCAGCAGGAACTGCGGCACGGTGACGCCGACGGCCCAGACGAGGCCGATCCGGAACGAGTCCCAGAACAGCGTGTCGTGCAGCAGGTCCCGGAAGTTGAGACCGCCGATCCACTGGGTGGCCCGGGTCCGGCCGGACTGGGCGTCGGTGAAGGACAGCAGGATGCCGTAGAGGAGCGGGCCGACGCTCAGGACGAGGATGGGGATCAGCGCGGGGAGTACGAGGAACCAGGCGCCGTGATCCGTGACGCGCCGCTGCCGCGGCTTGCCTCCCGGCGAGCGTCTCACCGGCCTCTCCGCCTCGGTCACCGATGTCACGGGATCAGCCTCACATCAGCCCCTTTGCGCTGCTCGGAACGGCCCCGTCATGGTCGTGAAGGCGCTCTTTCCCGTCAAGGCAGCGCGCACGCGGTCCGACCTGTGGAAATGCGAGACTGAGCCGTGGATGGCGGGAATCCGACGCCGTTCATGGCGAGGCAGGACCACACGGAGGCGGACGATGGACGAGGCACGGGCGCGGGACGTACTGGGTGCGGCAGGGGTACTGCCCGGTCCGGCCCGGGACGCGCGACTGCTCGCCCTGGGCGAGAACGCCGTGTTCGGCGCCGGTGACCTGGTCGTCAAGGTGAGCCGCGACGCCGAACTCCTCGGCCGGGCGCGGCGCGAACTGGACATCGCGGTGTGGCTGGAGGAGGCGGGCGTGTCGGCGGTGCGGGCGGCCGAGCCCAAGGCGATGCTGGTGGAGGGGCACCCGGTGACCGTGTGGCACCGGCTCCCCGATCCGGTACGGCCTGCCGAGCCAAGGGATTTGGCCGAACTCCTACGGGTCGTGCACGCCCTGCCCACGCCCTCCTTCGAACTGCCGCCGCGCGAGTTGCTGGGTGGCGTGGAGCGGTGGCTGCGGCTGGCGGGCGACGCGATCGATCCGGCGGATGCGGCGTACTTGCGGGAGCGGCGGGACGGGTTCGCGGCGGCCGCGGCCGGGCTGACGCCCCGTCTGGCCCCCGGGCCGATCCACGGGGACGCACTGCCGCGCAATGTGCATGTGGGCCCGGACGGGCCGGTACTGGTCGACCTGGAGACCTTCTCGGCCGATCTGCGTGAGCACGACCTCGTCGTCATGGCGCTGTCGCGGGATCGGTACGGGTTGCCCGCGCCGGCCTACGACTCCTTCGTCGAGACCTACGGCTGGGACGTGCGGGGGTGGGAAGGCTGCTCGGTGCTGCGCGGAGCTCGGGAGACGGCGAGCTGCGCCTGGGTTTCGCAGCATGCGCCGAGCAATCCGAAGGCGCTGACCGAGTTCGAGCGGCGGGTGGCGTCGCTGCGGGAGGGGGACGAGGCTGTGCGGTGGTATCCGTTCTGACCCCGCAACCCGGCCCGTGATGCCGTACCGGCATCACCGAGCCGAGGCTTCCCAGCTCCGAATCCGGCGCGCGGCACGTCCGAGGTCGGCCAGCACCGTGCGGACCGCCGATCTGGCGGTGCGCTCCGGGCGGTACAAGGCGTCGATGTGGCGTCGGCACTGGACGCCGCTGAGGGGCCTGAGGGTGAGTGCGGGGTGGGGGCGCGTCGTCCAGCGTGGCATCAGGGCGATGCCGCCGCCGGCTGCCACCACCTCGGCCACCACCGTGAACTCGTTGATGCGGTGGGCCAGATGGGGGCGCCGGCCGGTCGACGCGGCGATGGCTTCGATGACCGCCAGGACCGGGAAGCCGTCGTGCACCGTGATCCATGGCTCGTCCGCCACATCGCGCGGCGTGACACGCTGCTTGGCGGCCAGCGGATGGCCGGCAGGCATGGCCACGTCCAGCGGCTCGCGCAGCAGGGTGGTCGCGGCCACCGTGTCCGGCCAGGGCGGAGCGTGGTCCAGGCGGTGGGCGAGGACGATGTCGTACTCCCGGGTGAGCCGGGGAAAGTCCTCCTGCGGTACGTCCTCGTCGGCGAGCCGCGGCACCGGCTTGCCCGGACCGGCGAGCGCGCTGATCAACAGCGGGAAGAACGCGGCGCCCGCGCTGTGGAACGCCGCCACCGACACTTCCCCGTCCGGCCGCCCGACGAACTCGTCGACGGTGCCCCTCGCGCGGGCCAGCGCCGTCTCCACCTCGACGGCCGCGCCCGCCAGCGCCTGCCCGGCATCGGTGAGCACCAGGCGCCGCCCCTGCCGCTCGGTGAGCGGCACCGGGATGGCCCGCTGCAGCAGCCGCAGCTGCTGGGAGATCGCCGACGGCGTCACCAGGAGCGCCTCGGCGACCGCAGTGACACTGCCCAGTTCGCCGAGCTCCCGCAGGATCCTCAGCTGCCGTTCGTCCATAGCCTCAGTGTAGGGACGACGATGTAGGGCTGCTAAATGATCCTTTTAGAAAGTGGTACTGGGCTTCACGGACGTTTCCATGCACGGTGGGCGGGTGTCCGATGTCCGACGTACCGATGCGGTACTCCTCCTGGTCGCGCTCGTCTGGGGCTCCAGCTATCTCTCCGCCCAGACGGCCACGGCCGCGCTGCCCGTGCTGCTGGTGCTCTTCGCCCGCTACGGCCTGTCCGCCGTCGCCTGTCTCGGCCTGGTCGCGTCCGGGCGGGGCGGCTCACGCCGATGGACGCGCGCCGAGCTGCGCGCCGGCCTGCCCCTGGGAGCGACGCAGGCCGCGGTCCTGCTCGTGGAGACGTACGGCGTCGCCCACACCAGCGCCGCCAACGCCGGGCTCATCATCAGCCTGACCATCGTCCTCACCCCGCTCCTCGACCGCGGCGGCCGCCACGGCTCACTACCGCTCTCCTTCTTCGCCGCGACCGGTGTGTGCATCCTGGCCGTCGGGCTCCTGATGTCCGGCAACGGCTTCCACGCGCCCCGTCTCGGCGACCTGCTGATGCTCGGTGCCGCCCTCATCCGGGCCGGGCATGTCGCGCTCGTCGGCCGCTTCACCACCGGGCGCGCGATCCGCCCGCTGCAGCTGACGACGGTGCAGACCCTCGTCGGCACGGCCCTGTTCCTGCCGGCCGCCGCCTTCGACCTGCCGACGCTGGTCCACGCCGACCCGGCGACCTGGGCCCAGCTGGTCTATCTCGCCCTGTTCTGCAGTGTGTTCGCCTTCCTGGCGCAGACGTGGGCCGTGCAGCGCACCTCCGCCAGCAGGGCCAGTCTGCTGCTGGGCACCGAGCCGGTCTGGGCGGTCGCCGTGGGCGTGGCCCTCGGCGGTGACCACCTCACCCCGCTCACCGGCCTCGGAGCGGCCCTCATGGTGGCCGGCACCTACTGGGGCCAGGCCGTGGAACGGGCGCACCGCAGCACACCGGACCTCTCGCTCACCGCATCCCACGCCCCCGCCAACGCCCTCAGCAAGGACCCCGAATGTCCGAGTACGCATATGACACTTACGACCACCTGATCTCCCTGCTCGACGCCTCCTCCATCGACCACCACCTCATCGACCACGAGCCAGAAGGCGCCACCGAGGCGGTCTGCGCCCTGCGCGGTCACCCGGCCTCCGAGGCCGCGAAGTGCATCGTGCTGCGGGTCAAGGTGGACCGGCGCACGACCCGGTACGTCCTCGCCGTCGTGCCGGGCGACCGGCGGGTGGACCTGGACGCCGTCCGGGCGCTGTTCGCAGCGCGTTACGTCGGCTTCAGTGACCCCCGGACCGCGGAGCGGCTGGCCCGTGCCGTGCCCGGCACCGTCCTGCCGTTCAGCTTCGACCCCGACCTCGAACTCGTCGCCGACCCGGACGTCGTGGCCCAGCCGAAGCTGTACTTCAACGCCGCCCGGCTGGACCGCTCGCTCCTCATCTCCGGCGCGGACTACGAGCGGCTGGCCAAGCCGCGCGTCGAGCGGATCGCTGCGCAGGCGTCCGCGTCCGAGTGACGGAGGCCGTCGCCTGGGCGCTGCCGGTCGGTTGGTGCGGGTCCAGTGGCCGCACCGGCGTGCCGGACGCCGTCGGAAGCCGGGACCGGCTGCTCCGGCGCGGCACTCCCGCGCCCCACGGCCCTGCGGCCCTCAGACCGTCTCGCCCGCCACCCGCTCCCCCGCCGTTTCCTTCAGCGGCCACGTGCCGTCGACCACCGCGGTCGCGTCGCCCTTGCGGCGCAGGAAGTTCTGGAAGTCCGCCGCCCACTCGGCGTACCACTCGATCTGACGGAGGTGCAGCTCCGCCGGGCCGAGGGACGCGATCTTGGGGTGGCGGACGGCTATCGCGCCGGCCAGACGGGCCGCGGCGAGGGCGTCGGCAGAGGCGTCGTGTGCGGAGTCGAGTGCGATGCCGTACTCCCGGCAGACCGCTTCGAGGTTGCGCTTGCCCCGGCGGTAGCGGTCGGCCCAGCGGTCGATGGTGTACGGGTCGATGACCGGGGCGGGGGCAGGACCGCCCAGGCGGTCGCTCAGGGACGGCAGGCCGTACCGCCGCAGTTCGGCGGAGAGCAGGCTCAGGTCGAAGGCCGCGTTGTACGCGACGACCGGCACGCCCGTCTTCCAGTACGTCACCAGGACGTCCGCGATGGCGTCGGCCACCTGGTCGGCCGGGCGGCCCTCGGCGGCCGCGCGCTCGTTGCTGATGCCGTGGACCGCGACCGCGTCCGCCGGGATCTCGACGCCCGGATCGGCCAGCCACTCCTTGTGCCCCAGGGGCTGCCCGTCCCTGACCTCGATCACGGCAGCGGTGACGATGCGCGCCTCGCGCGGATCTGTCCCGGTCGTCTCCAGGTCGAAGCCGATCAGCAGCTCACGGTGCCAGCCCATGGGCGGTCCCCCTTCTTGGTGGTGCTTTCCCCCAGTGGTCTCCACCCTCCCATGCGCCACTGACAATCAGGGGACCGCATTCCGCTTCCGCGACGGGACGGCATTCGAGGCTGGTCCGCACTGCGACAGTTCAGGACACTGGCTGCGAATCAGCCCACATGAGCTCGAACTCCTCGCGATACGTGGGGAAGAGCCCGCCTTCGTCGATCTCGTCCGACTTGACCATTCTGCTGCCGTTGCGCAGCACCAGAACCGGCGCCTCGAGACCGCGCATCCGCCGCAGATAGGTCTGCACGACCGCGATGCCGTCGGAGCCGTCGCCGTCCACGAGGTAGGCCGTGAAGCGGGGCGTCTCGTCGAAGACCTGGATCTCGAAGGCACCCGGGTCGCGCAGCCGGGAGCGCACCCGGCGCATGTGCAGGATGTTCATCTCGACCGCCCGGCTCAGCTCGCCGCGCTTGATGCCGAGTTCGCGTTCCCGCCGCTTGACCGCGCTGGAGGCCGGGTTCAGGAAGAGCAGTCGCACCCGGCAGCCGGACTCGGCGAGCCGCACCAGGCGCCGTCCGGAGAAGTTCTGCACGAGAAGGTTGAGGCCGATGCCGATGGCGTCGAGCCTGCGCGCGCCGCCGAAGATGTCCTCGGCCGGGAACTGGCGCAGCAGCCGCACCCGGTCGGAGTGCACGGCGACCACGTCGGCGTACCGGTCGCCGACCAGGTCCTCGACCGCGTCGATCGGCAGCCGGCGCGCGGACGGGACGTCACCGCTCGAACCGAGGATCTCCAGCAGCCGCGCGGAGGCCCGTTCGGCCTGGTTGAGGACCGCCTCGGACAGGGCCCGGTTGCGCGAGACGACGTTCCGGGTCACTTCGAGTTCGTCCAGGGCGAGTTCGACGTCCCTGCGGTCGTCGATGTAGGGCTCGAAGCACGGCCAGTGCTGCACCATCAGCTCGCGCAGCTGCGGCAGGGTGAGGAAGCTGAGGACGTTGTCGTCGGCCGGGTCCAGCAAGTAGCCCTTGCGGCGGCTGACTTCGCGTACGGCGACGGCGCGCTGCACCCACTCCTGCCCGGCGGGTCCGGCCGCCGCCACCACCCAGTCGTCGTGGCCGTGGACGGGTTCGTAGATGGGGCGCAGCACAGCGGCCACGACCGCGCGCAACCGCTGTTCGACGAGGTTCAGCCAGATGTATGCCCGGCCGGCCCGCTGGGCGCGCGTCCGTACCTCGCGCCAGGCCTCGGTGTCCCAGTCCAGCTCCGGGCCGATGGAGTTGGTCTCCATCGGCCTGGCCAGCGACACCGTGCCGGGCGGGACGTCTGTGGAGTTCCCCTCGTGACCCTCGTCACCAGGGGGCAACTCCAGCCCTCCCGAGCCCACCCGCGCACCGCCTTCCGCTCCCCCGAGCACTCCCCGTCCCAACGATCAAGGAAGGGTACTCCGGGAGCGGTCGGCGGTGCAGCCGGATGGACAGGGTCGTTTCTCAACTACGAGGCTGCCAGTGTCCGTTCTGCCAGGCGAGCTCGCTCGGAGTGAGCGGATTCATAGCCGTCACGTCCCGCGGGACGATGGAGAACCCCTGCCAGTGGACCGGCATGGGCTGCTGGTCCTCGTCACGGGCGATGTGATGGAAGCCCACATTCATCCAGACGATCGGGTGGGAGAGGTTCTGACCGCTGACCCACTTGTCGACCGACTTGGGGTGGGTATTGCCGCAACCCGGGTTGTTCGTGGCGAACTTCTCGCACTTGTTGTACTCGGTGAAGTACATGTCGTGCTTGGTGAAGCTGCGGCCCGGGTACTTGGTGCTGGCGCCGGGGACGATCTCGTACGACCGCGCGTGGCCGTCCTTGTTCTTGCCGGTCGCGCTGACCATGCGCCACCAGCGGTAGTTCTTGGCGTCGCCCGCGAGTTCCTTGGTGACCTTGGTGCGGGTGGTCTTGGTCTTCGGGGCACGGTCACCGGAGGCGGGCGCGGTCACTGCCGAGTCGTACTGCTCGATCTTGCCCTTGGAGGAGCCGTCCAGGCCGAAGTCGAGCCGCCAGAAGACGTTGTGGCTGTGGCTGGTGGCCTTGGCCCTGTCGCCCTTGCCGATCGGCCAGCCGCGGCCGTCTCCGGCGTCGTAGTCGTCGTACGACAGGCTGCCGGTGGCGCCGACGTTCATGGTGACCGTGCCGTCGTCCTGGAAGCGCCACTCGGTCATGTACTCGTACCAGCCGACCTGGTTGACCGTGTAGACGAGCAGGTCCTTGCTCTGCGCCTGGTAGACCTTGTTCGCGGTGTCGCCCTGCATGCGGTAGGCATGGCCACGCGCGCGGGTCGTCGTGCACAGACCGTTGACGTTGGGGTGCTCCGGGTCCCAGGCCTCCGGGACCTTGACGGACTTGATGGTGCCGCCCGGGCACTCGCTGGGCGCGAGGTTCATCAGGCCCTGGGCGAAGCCGAAGCCCGTCAGGTCGTCGTACTCGACGCTGCCGTCGTCGTACGGGACATGGATCTGCCCGAGCCTGGCGTTGTTGAGGACCTTGATCGGCTTGGCCTCGCCCTTGGGCTGGTAGGAGATGTTCTCCAGGACGAGCCCGGCCTTGCCGTCGTAGCGCCAGCACATCCGCCAGGTCGTGCCGCCGGTGAGCTTCTGCTCGATGCGGTAGGCGGCACTGCAGTCGGCCGCCGGCGCCGGGGCGTTCTTCGGCTGGGCGGAGGCGGGTCCGGCGCCGGTCGTCGCGCCGGCGGCCAGTGCGGCCACGGACAGGCCCAGGGCCGCACCCTTGCGGGCACGGCTCATTCTGTTCACACGCATGAAGAGGTGACTCCCTTACAGGAGGTGCAAGTACGTGAGATGCACGCCTGTGGCGCGCGAGTTGGAAAACTGAACGGAGAGTGGTTCAGCCGATGTCGAGCTTGGCGACCTTGCGGGCGCTCAGGTCGATCACGAAGGAGCGGGCGTCGATCCAGGGCCCGTTCTTCACCTTCGGGAACAGCCGCACGCACCGGTGTTCGCCGCACTGGTCGAGTACGGCGGGCTGGGCGCCCGGAGCGGCCCGGTACACGGCGCCGTTGAGCAGCAGCTGGTCCGGGGAGCTGAGTTCCTTGCCCGTGGCGTCCTTGTAGTCCGCCTTCATGCCCGCGCCCAGCGGGTCGGCGATCAGGATCTTGGCCGCCTCGGCGTACTCGGCACGGCTCAGCGGCGGCTGGACACCGTGCTCGGTGGCGGTCCCCTCGACCTTTCCGGTGTCGAGGTTGACGGTCTTGGTAACGAGCGCGTCGGCCTTGTAGTCGTAGAACGAGACCTCGGCGCGGCGCGGCGCGTTCGCGTCGTCCAGTTCGTCGGCGTCCGGCTCGGCGAGGTCGACGCCGAGTCGCTGCGGCCCGCGGTCGCCCTCGACGTCCTCACCGGCGCTGCGCAGCTGCGGGTTGACCGCGAGCTTCGCGGCCCGGTCCATCTCGTCGTCGGTCAGCGGGTCGTTGCCCGTGCCCTTGTCACCCTCGCTCGGGGCCCCCTCGACGACGCCCGGCGGCACCGTGCCGGCGCCCTGCCCCTGCTCCTGGGCGGCCTGCTGGGCGGACTGACCGCTGTTGCTTCCTCCCGTTTCGTCGGCCCCCGCCGTCCCCGGCAGGGTGATCCCGACCATCACGGCCGTTCCCGCGACCGCGATGGCCGCACCTGCCACCACCTTGCCCAGATGGCGGTGCACTATCTTGCGCACATCTTCCCCCTACTCCCCGTACGTCCCCGGGAGTACGTGTTGGCCCCACTGGTTCGGCATAACGCGTATGCCTGGTCGACCGATAAGAGGGACGTAAGTCATAGGTGGTTCCATCACTTTTGGGGAGACTCGACGTCAAGGCGCCCACCACGGCGTGCCCGAGCTGAAAGAGTCGTGTCCATGCAGGTCTGGCCTGGAGAGGCATATCCACTCGGTGCCACCTACGACGGCGCCGGCACCAACTTCGCGGTCTTCACGGAGGCCGCGGACCGAGTAGAGCTGTGTCTGCTGCACGACGACGGCTCGGAGACGGCGGTGGAACTGCGGGAGAGCGACGCCTTCGTACGGCACGCGTACGTGCCGGGCGTCATGCCGGGGCAGCGGTACGGCTTCCGGGTGCACGGACCCTACGCGCCCGAGCGCGGTCTGCGCTGCAACTCCGCGAAGCTGCTGCTCGACCCGTATGCCAAGGCGGTCAGCGGCGCGATCAGCTGGGGCGAGGAGGTGTACGGCTACCACTTCGACAAACCCGACAAGCGAAACGACCTGGACTCGGCGCCGCACACGATGTCGTCGGTCGTGGTGAACCCGTACTTCGACTGGGGCGACGACCGGCGGCCCCGCACCGAGTACCACCACACGGTGATCTACGAGGCCCATGTGAAGGGCCTGACCATGCGCCACCCAGGGCTGCCCGAGGAACTGCGCGGCACCTATGCCGCCCTCGCGCACCCGGCGGTCATCGATCACCTCACCGAGCTGGGCGTGACGGCGCTGGAGCTGATGCCGGTCCACCAGTTCGTGAACGACCACCGGCTCGTCGACATGGGCCTGAACAACTACTGGGGCTACAACACGATCGGCTTCTTCGCCCCGCACAACGCGTACGCCTCCTGGGGCGACCGCGGCCAGCAGGTCCTGGAGTTCAAGTCGGCGGTGCGCGCACTGCACGAGGCCGGCATAGAGGTCATCCTCGACGTGGTCTACAACCACACCGCCGAGGGCAACCACCTGGGCCCCACGCTGTCCTTCCGGGGCCTGGACAATCCGCAGTACTACCGCCTGACGGACGACCCGCGCTACTACATGGACACCACCGGGACCGGGAACTCACTGCTCATGCGGTCCCCGCACGTCCTGCAGCTGATCATGGACTCGCTGCGGTACTGGGTCACCGAGATGCACGTCGACGGCTTCCGCTTCGACCTCGCGGCCACCCTGGCCCGGCAGTTCCACGAGGTGGACCGGCTGTCGTCGTTCTTCGACCTGGTCCAGCAGGACCCGGTGGTGTCCCAGGTGAAACTGATCGCCGAGCCGTGGGACGTGGGCGAGGGCGGCTACCAGGTGGGCAACTTCCCGCCGCTGTGGACCGAGTGGAACGGCAAGTACCGCGACACCGTACGGGACCTGTGGCGCGGCGAGCCGCGCGCGCTGGCGGAGTTCGCGTCCCGGCTGACGGGCTCGTCCGACCTGTACCAGGACGACGGGCGGCGCCCACTGGCCTCCATCAACTTCGTGACCTGCCATGACGGGTTCACGCTGCACGACCTCGTCTCGTACAACGACAAGCGCAACCACGCCAACGGCGAGGACAACCGGGACGGTGAGAGTCACAACCGGTCCTGGAACTGCGGGGCGGAGGGCGAGACCGACGACCCGGCCGTCCTGGAGCTGCGCGCCCGCCAGATGCGCAACTTCGTCGCCACGCTGATGCTGTCCCAGGGCGTACCGATGATCAGCCACGGCGACGAGTTCGCGCGCACCCAGCGGGGCAACAACAACGCGTACTGCCAGGACAGCGAACTCGCGTGGCTGGAATGGCCGACGGACGGGGACGCCGGTGCGGCGGGCCCGGCCGGGGACGGCGGCCCTGAGGGCGAGGCCCTGGCCGGTCTGCCCCGCGAGTTGCTCGCCTTCACGCGCGCGATGGTGTGGCTGCGACGCGACCATCCGGTGTTCCGCCGGCGCCGCTTCTTCCACGGGCGGCCCGTGGAGGGCACCCATGACGACCTGTCGGACATCGCCTGGTTCACTCCGCAGGGCAAGGAGATGGCCCAGCGGGACTGGGACCGCGCGCAGGCGTCGGCGCTGACGGTGTTCCTCAACGGCAACGCGATCTCTGAGCCGGGCGCGCGCGGGGAGCGCATCGGCGACGACTCGTTCCTGCTGATGTTCAACGCCTCCCCGAAGACCCTCGACTTCGTCGTGCCGGTCAACCACGGCCGGGAGTGGCAGGTGGTCGTCGACACCGCGCGCGCGGACGGGGTGCCGCCGGAGACGGCAGCGAAGGTGCAGGCCGGGGACCGGTTGACGTTGGTGGACCGCAGCATGACGGTGTTGCAGCGGCCGGTCTAGAGCGACGTGGCGGTGCGTCCGGGGTACGACGCCGGGCGCACTGTCAGCGCGATCGCGCAGGCGAGCGCCGCGGCGAGGCTCGCGGCGCCGAAGGCCGTCACGGGACCGTACGACTCGGCCAGCCTGCCGGTGCCGGCGAGCGCGAGAGCCTGCCCGCCGACCAGCGCGCTCGTCGCGAACGCCATCGCCTCGGAGAGCCGCGCGGGCGGCACCACGCGCTCGGTGAGCCCGAACACCGTGATGAGGTGCGGGGCGTAGGCGACGCCGAGGACCGTGACGGTGGCGTAGAGGGCGGGGAGGCCCTCCGTCCACAGCAGCGGGAGCGAGAGCAGGAACGCCGCTGCGGTGGCCGCCCGCCAGCGCACGGTGAGTCCGAGACGGGCGGGCACGGCTGCCATGGAGAGCCCGGCTACGGCGCTCATCACTCCCATGGCGGCGTAGACGAGCCCAGCCTGGTCCGGCTGTCCGAGTCGCTCGGTGAGGGCGGTGATGCCGGCTTGGCAGGCGCCGAACATGGCGCCCTGGAGAGCGAGGGCGGCTCGGAGGGCGTGGATGGATCTGGGGATGGGGGGCGGCGGGACGGGGCCGGCTCCCCCTGTGGGCGCCGTCGTGACGGCACCGTTCCGTCGCCCCGCACGCGTCCGGACCGAACCCGACCGTCGTTCCGCCGAAGTGGCGACGGGCCCCGGCCGTGTCGCCACCGCCGTCCGATGCAACGCGAAGCCGCTGCCGCACAACGCCACCAACACCGCGGCGCCACCCAGCGCGTACCCGGGATGCGCAGTCACGGCCGCCAGGCCGACCAGGGCAGGGCCCAGCACGAAGGAGACCTCGTCCAGGGTGCTCTCGAAGGACAGCGCGGCGCCCACCGTCGAGTCGTGAGCCCCCGCACGGCGGGCGAGAGCGACGAGCCGGGCGCGGGCCATCGGCCCGATCTGCGGCACCGTCGCTCCGGCCGCCGCACCCACCACGGCCAGCACCGCCGTCTGCAGTCCCGCGAGCGCACCGGCGACCAACCCGGCGACCGCGACGGCGTTGGCGAGCGAGAAGACGAGCACGACCGTCCGCTGCCCGTGCCGGTCGGCGAGTCGGCCGACCAGCGGACCGCAGGCCACCTGCCCGACGGCGAGCGCACCGCCGGTCAGGCCGGCGGCGGCCAGGGAGCCGCTCGTGCGCGCGACCAGCAGCACGCTGCCGAACTGGATCGTGGCGGTCGGCAGTCGTGCCAGGAAGGACATGACCGGCAGCAGCGGCCCGGTCAGGCCGATCACCTCGCGGTAGGCCGCAGATGTGCTGCGGCGTCCTGTCGTCGCCTTCGTTCCCATCACTCGAAGCTAGGCACGCGCGTGGGCCCACGTGGAGGGGACGATGACACGAAGGGCGGCAGGGCGGGTACGTAGCTTTCCATGACACCTGAGCGACCTGAACCGACGGTGCCGACCTTGCCGACCGCCACGTACCGGCTGCAGCTGCAGTCCTCGTTCCCGTTCGAGGCCGCGGCGGCGGCCGTGCCGTACCTGGCCTCGCTCGGCGTCTCGCATCTGCACCTGTCCCCCGTCCTGGAGGCGGTCCCGGGGTCGGGGCACGGCTATGACGTCGTGGACCACGCGCGCGTGCGCGAGGAACTGGGCGGCGAGGAGGGTCTGCGCGCACTGGCCCGCACCGCGCGCGAACACGGGCTGGGCCTGGTCGTGGACATCGTGCCGAACCACATGGCCATGGCTCCACGCCACAACCGCGCCCTGTGGGAGGTGTTGCGCGAGGGCCCCAAGTCGCCGTACGCGCGATGGTTCGACGTCGACTGGGAGGCCCAGGGCGGACAGGTGCTGCTGCCGGTGCTCGGGGGGCCGCTGGGCGAGGAGCTCGGCAGTATGGAGGTGGACGGCGACGTTCTGCGCTACTACGACCATGTGTTCCCGCTGCGCGAAGGCACCCGGCAACTGCCGCTGCCACAGCTCCTGGACGCGCAGTGGTACCGGCCGGCGTGGTGGCGGCTGGCCCGTACGGAGCTCAACTACCGGCGGTTCTTCAGCATCTCGGAGCTGATCGGGGTGCGGGTCGAGGACCCGGAGGTGTTCGAGGCCACCCACGCCAAGATCCTCCAGCTCCTCCACGAGGGCGTGATCGACGGGCTGCGCATCGACCACCCCGACGGCCTCGCCGACCCCGACGCGTATCTCCAGCTCCTCCACGAGGCGACCGGCGGGCGCTGGACGGTCGTGGAGAAGATCCTGTCGGACGGCGAGCACCTGCCGGCCTCCTGGCCCGTGGCCGGCACCACCGGCTACGACGCCCTGCGGCACATCGACGGCCTCTTCACCGATCCGGCCGGATTCGGGGAACTCCTCGGCCAGTACCGGCGGTTCGCGGCCCCACAGACGGACCGCGGCGGCGACTGGGAGGCGACGGTGCGGCGGGCCGCGTACAAGGTGCTCACGCACGAACTGGCCACGGAGATCGACCGGCTGACGCGGGTGGCGAGCCGCGTATGCGCCACGTCTCCGGAGCCGGCGCTGCGCGACCGTGCCCCCTGGGCGCTGCGCACGGCGCTGCAGGAGTTGCTCGTCCGGCTGGACGTCTACCGGCCGTACGTCTCCGGGGACGCGGCCCGTGTGGTCACCGAGGAGGCCGCGGCCGAGGCCCGGCTCGCCTTCGTCGTGCCCGAGGAGGCCGGCGCGGTGGACGTCGTGCGCGAGCTGGTGCTCGGGCGGGCCGGCGACGGGCCGGACCACGTGGAGTTCCGGACACGGTTCGCGCAGACGGCGTCGGCGCTGCGGGCCAAGTCCGTGGAGGACACGGCGTTCTACCGCTATGTGCCGCTGCTGTCGGCTACCGAGGTGGGCGGGAACCCGGGGAGCCCCGCCGTATCGGCCGACGAGTTCCATGCCTATTGCGCGCGCGTGCAGCGCGACTGGCCCGTGACGGGGACGGTCGCCTCGACGCACGACACCAAGCGCAGTGCCGACGTACGGGCCGCGCTGGCCGTGCTCACCGAGTGCCCGGAGCACTGGGCGGACGTCCTGACCGAGGTGACCCGCGACGGCGAGGGCGTACCGGACGCGCAGCTGGCGTGGGCCGCCTGGCAGACCGTGTTCGGGCTGGGCGAGGCGGATGCGGACCGGGTTCAGGGGGCGCTGCTGAAGCACGTGCGCGAGGCCGGGCTGTTCACCAGCTGGACGGAGCAGGAACCGCCGTACGAGGAGGCGGTGGCGGCGTTCGTCGCCGCGGGGCCCTGCGGGGCGCCCGGCGAGCGCGTGGCCGCCTTCCGGAGCCGTATGGAGCCGCACATCCGGGCGAACATGCTGGGCATGGCCCTGGCCCAGTTGACGATGCCTGGCGTGCCGGACGTCTATCAGGGCACGGAGGGGGAGTACCGGGCGCTGGTGGACCCGGACAACCGCCGGGGCGTGCGGTTCCCGCACCAGGACCCCGGGGAGAAGGGCGCGCTGACGGCGGCCGCGCTACGGCTGCGCAGGCGGCGTCCCGAGGTGTTCGGTGACTCGGCGTCGTACGTGCCCCTGCCAGCCGAGGGCCCGGCCGCCGCGCACTGTGTGGCCTTCGGACGCTCCGGAGAGGTGGTCACCGCCGTGACGCGGCTGTCACTGCGGCTGGCGCAGTCGGGTGGCTGGCGCGACACGGTGCTGGCGCTGCCGCCGGGACGGTGGGCCGATGTACTGGCTCCGGAGCGGAAGTTCACCGGGCACGTGCCCGTGGAGGAGCTCTTCGAGGGCCTCCCGGTCGCGTTGCTGGAGCGGGTCGGTGAGGCGGCGGTCGAGCAGTAGGGGCGACCGTGGAGCGGCCGTGGAGCCGGGGCGAAGTCCTCCGCCGAGAGCACGACGTCCAGCGCGTACGAGGCGCCCTGCGCCCTGCCAGAGCGCCGGCGACCCGGCTCGAGCCCGCGTGCGCGCCCGGGGCCCGTGCACACGGGCAGCGCATGGTGACGAGCTCTGGCGCCCTCTGCGATCCGGCGCTCCCGGCGTCCGTTCATGCCGGTCGGCGGCGGGCTGCCGGTGCGGACACCCGGGCCGGAACGACCTCTCGCCTCCCCCGGCTCCCGCTGCCCCACCCGCCGGGGGTGAATGCAACTGAGCGCCCCCGGGAGCCTCCCCCGTGAAGTCCTTGACACGTAAACCAGACCGTGGGGTACTGCGGATTGCGAAGGCTGGGCGGACATGACGGGGGTGAGTCTCCTGCCGGAGCTGCGCTACCCCACGCTGACCGAGCTGGTCCTGTCCGCCCGTGCACTGGCCGCTCACCGACCGGGCCTGTGCACCCTGAGACAGGTGGGGTCCTCCCGAGCGGGCAGACCCCTGCACCTGCTGTCCATCGGTCACGCCCGGCCCGCCGTCCTGGTGGTCGCCGGAGCGCACTCCAACGAGCCGACCGGCGGGCCCACGGTCCTCGCGGTCGCCGAACGCGTCCTGCTCGAGCGGGAGTTGCGGAGCGACATCTCCTGGCACTTCCTGCTGTGCGCGGATCCCGACGGGGCGAGCCTGCACGTCACCCCGGCGCCTCGCAGCCTGCTCGACTACCACCGCGGCTTCTTCCGGCCGGCGGCCTCGGAACAGCCGGAGTGGGCACCGGCCACTTTGCCGGCCGACCGGCTGCCGCCCGAGACGCGCGCGCTGACCCGGGTCATCGACGAACTGCGGCCCTACCTCCAGGTGACCCTGCACGGCACCGATCTGGGCGGCAGCTGGGTGCAGTTGACGAAGGACGTCCCCGGCCTCGCCGAGCCGTTCGCGAAGTCCGCGGCCCAGCTGCACATCCCGGTGGAGACGGGAGCCTCGGACGCGGCGGGCTGGCCCGCGTCCGGACCCGGGGTGCATGTGATGCCGGCGCCTGGCGCCGGCGCGGCCTATCCGAGCATGCCTGACGACGCGCGCAGCAGCACCTGGTACCACGTGCACCGCTACGGCGGCCTGACCGCGGTCGTCGAGGTGCCGATGTGGGCCAGCGACCTGGTGGACGACCCGGCGCCGCATCCGGCCCCGGCCAGGGCGTTGCGGCGGCTGGCGGCCCGGCTGCTGCGGGACGCGCTGGAGGTGGAGCGGGTCCTCACCGACGCGCTCCCCCACCTGGACGGCGTCGACGGGCCCCTGCTGCGGGCCTCGAAGTGGGCGCTGGAGCTGGTGCCGGGGCTGGCCGCCGACTGGATGCGCACGCCGCCCGCCGACAACACCATGGCGTACGTCGGGAGCGTGGATGCCTTCGGGCGCCGGCTGCCGCTGCGGGCGGCGGCCATGCTGCTGCGTGTCCTGCGCGAGGCCGACGACCGCGGGGCACAGCGCCTCGAACACCTGGTGGCGACCTGGAGCGACGCCTTCGCCGAGCGCTTCCGCGCCCGCTGGGTGCCGCTGGAGCACCAGGTCGAGCACCAGTCCCGCACGGTCGTCGCGGCAGCGCTGCACGCGCGCGACCGGCCGACGTGAGCCGCGCGTGAGCCGCGCCGCCCTGTGCGATACGGCCGATGCGGCACGGCGTCAGGCGTCCAGCGCGAACACGGCTCCCGTCCGAGCACCCATCGCGCACCCGTTGGCGAATGTCTCCCGGTAGTCGACCGGCCGCCCCTGCCACTCCCCGCGTGCGTGGACGGTCACCGGGGCGTAGATCATCGGGCAGAAGGCGTCCGCCGTCCGGAGCAGGCTGATGTCGCCGCCCACCCTCTCGAGCTCCGCGCAGGCCTGCGCCGCCTTCCCGTGGCCCTGCGGCGGGTCGCACAGCAGCAGCGTGCCGCGCGGGTCACCGTGGCGGGCGTCGCCCCGGGTGACCGTCAGGAAGAGCCAGTTCCCCGAGTCCGACTCCTGGGCCGCCGCCGGCGCCGGGGTCGCGCCGAGGAGGAGCATGGCAGCCGCCGCCAGCAGGCCGCTCCGTACCGCTTTCGCCGTGATTGATTGCGTCATTCCCGATGCATCGGCACAGCGGCCCCGGCATTCCACCCCGACTCACCCGAACGGGAGCACGCGGGCGCGTACCGTCCGGCGAGTTCGAACGCGGCGAGCACCACCCGCGCCTGGTACTCCACCTGGCGCGCGACCGGGATCCAGCGGGCCCCGCAGCCGTCGCGGTAGTCGTCGCACCACTCGTCGAGGAGCCGGTCCAGCTCCGGCAGCACCCCGGCGGGGTCGCGCCCGGCGCCCGTCACGAGCTGGTGCAGCAGCCCGGCGGTGCGCAGGGCGAGGCGTCGGCCGGCGATGCGCAGGGCGGCCAGATGGGCGGTGCTGAGCGGGGGAAGCGGGTGTACGCCGACCGGGTCCCGCACGTCGGGGTCCCAGGTGTTCGCGAGCCCTGGACAGACCAGTAAATAGTCGTCGACCGGAGCGAGCAGCCGGGCCGAGTCCGGTCCGGCGGGCAGGTGGGGCCGCAGGCGTTCCAGCAGCCGCTGCAGGAGGAGGGTGTCGTGGCGGAGGGTATGGCTCACCCTCCGCAGGACCGTTTCCTCATCGGCGGGCGGAGCACCGTCCTGCACGGCGGCCACACCCCACATGGGGGCCTCCACGACCGCCGTGACGGTGCCGTGCCGGTACGGATGGAACCACGTCGACTCCACGGCCGCCTCGGTGATGGCGGCTGCCAGGTCACCCCGGCGGGGCCTGGGGATCCGGTAGACGGCGGGGCCCAGTTCCGGCCAGTACAGGGTGTCGTAGGGACCCAGCTCGCGCGGGATGCCGAGGCGGGCCGCCGTGTGCGCGATGCGCTGGGCGAGGCCGGGCAGGTCATGGGTCAGCTCGACGAAGCCGCCGCCGACGTCGACGCCGTGCAGGGAGCACTGCAGGAAGGGTCGCAGTTCGTCCTGGAGTTCGAGCAGGGCGCGGGTCTCGGGCAGCGTGGCGGCGTCCGCGCCGTCCGGCAGCCATTCGGGCTGTTCCAGGAAGCCGGGCCGGAAGAAGTGCCGGAAGTAGTCGGCGAGCGCGTACGGGCCGTGCAGCCAGCCCTCGTTGCGGCGCAGGCCGTCGGGGTCGAGGCACAGCAGCAGGTTCCAGGTGGCGTCGGCGCCCTCGTGCAGGCGGGGGTCGGCGAGCACCCGTTCGGCCAGCCGCAGGACGGTGGCGCCGCCCACCGGTTCGTTGGCGTGCGGGCCGGCCACGACGAGGGCCTGGCGGCTGCCGTGGCCGACGGACAGCAGCCACAGGGGCGTGCCCGCGCGGGACGTGCCGACACGGCGCAGTCGTGCGTCACGGGGACGGCGGGCGACGAGCGCGGCCGCCCGGGCGCTCAGCTCGTCGACGGTCGGGTAGCGGAGGAGTGGCGGCAGGGCACACCTCCACAATGCGGTGCCGTCGGTTCACCTGGTGTGCATGGTGTACGCACAGTCAGTCACGACTTGGCCAGTACGTCAACACCACCGAGGGCAAAGGGACTTGAGTCAACGCTTCAAGTAAGGGGAGGCCCCGAGCCGCTGGTCGGCTCAGTTCGCGGCGAGCCGGAACGACATCCGGCCGAAGCCGACCTGGTCGCCCTCGCGGACCACGACGGCACCGATGACGCGCCTGCCGTTGACCGTGGTGCCGTTGGTGGAGCCGAGGTCACGCAGGACCCACAGGCCGGCCTGGTGGCTCAGTTCGGCGTGCACCCGGGACACCGTCTCGTGGGTCAGCCGCAGCCCGTTGGCGGGGTCGCGCCCTATGCGCAGCGGATGACCGGACCCGGGGTGGGGCAGCAGCAGCTTGGGCAGCCGCTCGGCCTGCCATGCCCTGCGCAGCCGTACCGTGAAGCCGGAGACCGCCTCGACGGTGCCGAACACCAGACGGGACAGCCGGCTCTCGGAGGGCAGGTCGGCGGTGAGCGCCGCGAGCTCGTCCGCGCGGCGGGCGGAGAGGGCGAGTTCCATGCGGCGCACGAACGTGTCGTGCGACAGCCGTCCCATGGCGACGCCGTCACGCAGCACCTTCAGCGCCTTGTCGCGCTCCACGTCGGAGAGCCGCGCGGGGTACGTGTTGAACTCGAAAGACGACGTCACGCTGCTGATTGTCGGTCAGCGGACCCCCGGTGTCCAGAAAACGGGGAAACGACCACCACACGCGCGTGATCGCCGAGACAGGTCACGACACCCGCCGCAAAAGGGAAGATTCAAAAGCGGATTGATCTCGTTTGAAGCACCATGGACGGGCTACATCACGGTGAGCAGACGAAGGGGAACCGTCCGTGCAGTTCGAGGTGTGGGCACCGCAGGCCGGCCGTGTGACGCTCCATTGCGAGGACGCCACGCGCGCGTTGGAGCGCGATCCTGATCGGGCGGGATGGTGGTGGGGGGAGGCGGAGGCGCGCGACGGGACGCGGTACGGCTTCGCACTGGACGACGGGCCGGTGCTGCCCGATCCGCGTTCGCGCCGGCAGCCGGACGGCCCGGACGGACTCAGTGCGGTCGTCGACCACGGCCTCCACCAGTGGCGTACCGAGTGGGCCGGGCGCCCGCTGCCCGGTGCGGTGCTGTACGAGCTGCACGTGGGCACGTACACGCGTGAGGGCACGCTGGACGCGGCCGCCGAGCGGCTCGGGCATCTAGTCGAACTGGGCGTCACACACGTCGAGTTGATGCCGCTGAACCCCTTCCCGGGGCGGCACGGCTGGGGCTACGAGGGCGTCTCGCTGTGGGCCGTGCACGAGCCGTACGGCGGCCCCGAGGCGCTGAAACGCTTCGTCGACCGGGCCCATGAACTGGGTCTGGGCGTGCTCCTCGACGTGGTGCACAACCACTTCGGCCCGTCCGGGAACTACCTGCCCGTCTTCGGCCCCTTCCTCACGGACACGCATCACACGCCGTGGGGCTCCGCGGTCAACCTGGACGCGCCCGGCTCGGACGACGTGCGCGCGTTTCTCGTGGAGAGCTCACTGGCCTGGCTGCGGGACTACCGGATCGACGGGCTGCGCCTGGACGCGGTGCACGCACTGGTGGACACGCGCGCGTGCCACTTCCTGGAGGAGCTGTCGACGGCCGTCGACGCCCTCTCCACCGATCTGGGCAGGCCGCTGTGTCTGATCGCGGAGACGGACCTGAACGACCCTCGGCTCATCACCGCGCGCGAGGCGGGCGGCCTGGGTCTGCACGCCCAGTGGAACGACGACTTCCACCACACTCTGCACACCGCGCTGACCGGCGAGGCCCAGGGCTACTACGCCGACTTCGCGCGCGCTCCCATGGCGGGCCTCGCCAAGACCCTCACCGGCGGCTATTTCCACGACGGCACGTACTCGAGCTTCCGGGGCCGCCGTCACGGGCGCCCCCTGGACCGCACGCGCGTGGCGGCGCACCGCCTCCTCGGCTACAGCCAGACCCACGACCAGGTCGGCAACCGGGCCCAGGGCGACCGGCTCGCGGCCGTCCTCTCCCCCGGGCTGCTGGCCTGCGCGGCCACGCTGACGCTGACGGCGCCGTTCACGCCGATGCTGTTCATGGGCGAGGAGTGGGCCGCGGGCACGCCCTGGCAGTTCTTCACCGACCACACCGATCCGGAGCTCGCCGAAGCCGTACGGCGCGGCAGGCGGCGGGAGTTCGCGGCGCACGGGTGGGCCGAGGAGGAGGTGCCCGACCCGCAGGACCCGGCGACCCGGGACCGCTCCTGCCTCGACTGGTCCGAGCTCGACAGCGAGCCTCACGCGCGCGTGCTGGCCTGGTACCGGCGCCTCATCGCCCTGCGCCACGAGCAGCCCGACCTCACCGATCCCGACCTCGCCGACACCAAGGTGGCCTACGACGAGCGGGGGCGCTGGCTCGCCTTCCGGCGCGGCGACGTACGCGTGGCCGTCAACCTCGCCAAGGAACCGGCGGCGATCCCGCTGGGGCCCCGGCAGGCGGCCGTACTGGCGGCGTGGGAACCCGTGGAGGCGCCGGGCGCGGACGGGGTGCTGCATGTGCCCGGGGAGTCGGGTGTGGTGCTGTTGCAGGGGTGAGCGGGGCCGCCACGGCGGGCGCCGTCGGGTCCGCCCCTACAACTCCTCCTCCCCGTCGTCGTCCTCCCTGAGCTCCGTCACCCGCTCCAGCAGGATCGGCTCCCACGCGTGGTGGAGCTGCGCTCTGAGCAGCGGTGGCGGTGACTCGCCCTTGCCGCCGAGGCGGTCCGCGAGGCGGACGACCGCGTCGCAGCGGGCGAGCCAGAGGCCTCGTAGGCAGGGGCGGGCGCCGTAGCCGGCGAGGGTGGCGGCGCGTACGGCGGCCGGGGAGCCGACGGCGAGGGCCAGGCCGGCGATGTCCTCGGCGGGGTCGCCGAGGACGGTGTCGGCCCAGCCGAGGACGCCGCGGACCCGGCCGTCGGCGCTGACGACGAGGTGGTCGGCGGTGAGGGCGTGGTGGACGAGGACGGCCGTCGCGGACTGGGCGGCGAGCTGTCCGGCGGCCTGCTGGGTGAGCTGGCGCACGCGGGCGGCGTCGAACTCGTCGGCGGTGTCGAGGCGGGCCGCGGCACGTTCGGCGGCCCGGCGCAGGGCCTCCAGGGAGCGCGGTGCGGCGCGCGGCACGCCGAGCGTCTCGGCCTGCCGTACCGGGACCTCGCGCAGCCCCGTGAGCAGCCCGGCCAGGTCGGCCTCGCCGACGGCGGACACGTCGTGCTGCCCGCCCGCCCCGCCGGGCACCTTGGTGTCCAGGGTGCAGGTCAGTCCGGGCGCCCACTCGCCGTACGCGACGCTCGTCGGCAGCGTGACGGGGACGTGCGGGCGGACGAGGTCGCGCAGGCGCAGTTCGCGGCGCTGGCGGGCGGCGGCCTCACGGTCGGGGGCGAGGCGCAGCACATGGCGGGTGCCGACCCACCAGGTGGCGGGCTCGGCGCCCGCGGCGGCAGGACGGACCTCCGGTCCGGCCGAGTCGTCCGCGCCGTTCTTGAGCAGGGAACGGACCAGTCGGCGGACGGTGTCCGCGGTGGGTGTCGGTGCCTGGGTCATGGTCGCGCCGTCGTCGCTCGGGGGTCTACGGGGGCCGGGCTCCTTGTTCCCGGATCGGTGGCCGGGTCAGTCCACTATGACCATCTCGCGGGTCGTGTCGTTGAGGCGCCGGCCGCCGTCCTCGGTAACCGTCACGATGTCCTCGATACGCACTCCGAAGCGGCCGGGCAGGTAGATCCCGGGCTCCACGGAGAAGCACATGCCGGGCACGAGGGGCTGCTCCTCGCCCTCGATCATGTACGGCGGCTCGTGGGTGGTGACGCCGATGCCGTGCCCGGTGCGGTGGATGAAGTACTCGCCGTAACCGGCTTCCGCGATGACCGCGCGGGCCGCCCGGTCGACCTCCTGGCAGGCGACGCCGGGCCGTACGGCACGGAAGCCGGCCTCCTGGGCCGCGCGCACCAGGTCGTGGACCCGGCGCTCCTCGTCGGTGGGTTCGCCGACGTGGACCGTGCGGGAGGTGTCGGAGCCGTAGCCGTCTTTCAGGCCGCCGAAGTCGAGGACGACCATGTCGCCGCGTTCGATCACACGGTCGCCCACCTCGTGGTGCGGGTTGGCGCCGTTCGGGCCGGAGGCGACGATCGTGAAGTCGACCTGGGAGTGGCCGAAGCGGCGCAGCAGGTGGGCGAGGTCGGCGGCGACCTCGGACTCGCGGCGACCGCCGAAGGGAACCTTCCGGATCTCCTCGAACGTTGCGTCTGCGGCCGCACCCGCGGCCGCCAACAGCTCCAGCTCGGCGGCGTCCTTGACGGCGCGCAGCATCGGCAGCGCGTCGGTGAGGGAGGCGTAGGAGGTGCCGGGCAAAGCCTTCTGCAGGGCCAGCAGGTGCAGGGCCCAGGCGTTGTCGCTGATGCCGAACCGGCCGCTCGCGTCGAGGAGGGCGGCGGTGGCGGCGTAGGGATCCTTGCCGTCGGTCCAGTCGCGCAGGGCCAGGCCGGGTGCGCCGGTGGCCTGCGCGGCGTCCGGGGCCTCCAGGGCGGGGACGACGAGGACGGGGGCCCGGCCGGGGACGAGGACCAGCAGGGTGAGCCGCTCGGTCTCCGCGGTGGGCGCGTAGCCGGTCAGCCACACCAGGTCCGGGCCGGGGGCCACCAGCAGCCCGGCCAGGCCGGCGTCCGCGGCCGCCCGCGCGGCACGTTCCATGCGGGCCTCGTAGTCGTCGGCGGTGAAGGGCGCGGGTGCGGTGCCGGTCATCCGGGGCCTCCCTGGGCGCGTGAAAGGACTACGGGCAGCATCCTGCCCGTACGGAGGGGGCGGCGCGAGCCGATCGGCGGGTCTTTCGAGCGGCTCGTCGGGCAGCCCGGCCCGCGGCGTGAGTCAGCTGTCCAGTGCCATGCGGACACCGAGGAGGAGCAGCACGCCTCCGGAGAACTGTTCCAGGCGCCGGCGCACGCCCGCGCGGGACAGCACGTTCTTCATCCGGCCGACGAACCACACGTAGAGGCCGTAGTAGCCGACTTCGTAGACCGCCCAGAGTGCGGCGAGGCCGATCATGGTCGGCAGGTGCGGCGCGCCTTCCGGGACGAACTGCGGGAGGAAGGACAGGGCGAAGACGGCCGCCTTGGGGTTGGCGAGGTTGAGCAGCAGCCCGCCACGGTAGGAGGCCCAGCCGCTCTTCCGCATGCCCTCCCACGCGGTCTCCTGCTCCCCCTTCGCGCGGCGGGCCTGCCGCAGCGCCTGGATGCCGAACCAGACGAGCACGACCGCGCCGACGATCCGCATCACGTCGTACGCCACCTCGGAGGCCGTCAGCAGCGCGGTCAGGCCGAACGCGGCGATCACGCCCCAGACGAAGACCCCGGTCTCGTTGCCGAACACGGTCAGGAATCCGGAGCGTCTGCTGTGCAGGGACTGCTTGATGATCAGCACCGTGCTGGGCCCCGGCGAGGCGGCGACGAGGGAGCAGGCTCCCAGGAAGGCGATGAGCGTGGTCAGCATGGGGTCATCGTGGCCCGGCCGGCGGAACGGGACCAGTGGATTTCGTGGACTCCTCCCTCAAGCCTTCGCTCGAGACGCGTGGCGGTCAGGTGACGACGCCCGGGATCGCCGTCAGCTGCTGGTAGCCGCCGCTGCGGTGGCGCACCGTGAGGGTGACCTCGCGGCCCGGGCGGGCCCTGGCGACGGCTCGCGCGAGGTCGGCGGCCGAGTCGATGCGGGTCCTGCCGAACGCCAGGAGCACGTCACCGCGGACCAGGCCGGCCGCGTATCCCGGTCCTGGGACATGGACGCCGACGAGCAGGGCGCCCGGCTTCTCGGCGTCCACCGCCTCCACGCCGAGAGTGGCGACGGCGGCCGGACGCGGCGAGGAGGTGGGCGTCGGGGATGCGGGGGCGGAGGAAGCGGGGTGTGCCGACCCGGACGGGCTTCCGGGGGCGCCCAGGCCTGCTTGTCGCTTCAGCTCGGCGAGCTTGCTCATGCCGATCACCGTGGCCCCGAGAGTGCCGAGGCCGACCCCGGACAGGATCAGGACCATTCCCACCAGTAGCGCGCACAGCAGGGTCGTGAGTCGTCGGCCGCGCCGGTGGGGCGCGGCGTGCGGACGCCGTGCGCCGGGGGCGGGCTTGGCCTCGTCGCCGGGCCCCTGACCTGGCATGGGCTTGGGTCGCAACGCAGTCTGTTCCATCGGATCGCCTCCGGCTGGTGACTACCCTGCGCACCGGCGCACGACGAGCCACGATCGAGTGAGACTGACCAGTGGTCAAGAACGGGAAGCCATAGGCGTCACGGCAGAAAACGGGACGTCAGGGAGGGGCGGCGGCGGGGCGGGCCCTGCCTCACACCGGTTCGAGCAACGCCTCCGCGACCGCTGCGGACGCTCCCCGGAGGGCCCCGGCGTACACCAGTTCCGTCCGGTGTACGACCCGCGGTTCCGTGAGCGGTACGGCGACCGCGCCGGGCACCCCGGTGGCCACCGAGCGCGGCAGCATGGTCAGGCCGTGGCCCGTCGCGGCCAGGGTGGTGAGGGCGTGGATGTCGGTGCCCTCGTAGCGCAGGGCGGGGCGGAAGCCGTGGCCGCCGTTCGCGGCGCGGAGGTGGGCGAGGGGCAGGCCCGCGTCGGGTGCCTCCAGCCAGCGTGCGTCGGCCAGGTCGCCGAGGCGCAGGCCGGTGCGCCCGGCGAGCGGGTGGGTGTCGGGCAGGAGGACGCAGACGGGCTCCTCCCCCACGCCGTACGTGGTCAGCGGGGCCACGTCCGGCAGTCGCAGCGGGTCGCTGGGGGCGGCGAGGCCGTCGACGAGGCCGAGGTCGGCCGTGCCGGTGGCGACGGCCGCGGGGACCTCGTCGCGGGGCAGCACGCGCAGGGTCACGCCGGAGGCCGGGAGCGCGGCGAGGACGCGGGGTCCGAGTGCGGTCGACGCGGCGGCGAGCGTGAGTCCGCGGTCGGGCGCGGCCGCCATTCTTACGACGTCCGCGCGGGCCGCCTCCAGGCGCAGCAACAGCGGGCCCGCGTGTTCGAGGAGCCGCTCACCGGCCGCCGTGGGCGCCACGGGGCGACGGGTGAGCAGCGGTGCGCCGAGGTCCTGTTCGAGCGAGGCTATGTGCTGGGACACCGCCGACTGGGTGTAGCCGAGCTCGCGGGCGGCCTCGGAGAACGAGGCGAGACGGGCGACGGTGACGTAGGTGCGCAGCAGGTGCGGGTCCATGCGCCAGAGCATCTCGCACGCCATCAGTGCTGCTTATCGGAGGTCCAGTAATCATCGTTGGACGTGAAGGACGGGCCGCGCCCAGGATGACGGCCATGACGAACACCGCTGCTCAAGCAGCAACGACCGCAAGGCTCGCCCTGGTCGGGGACCGCTCCCCCAGCGTCGCCTCGCACACGCGCGTGCCGCTGCTGCTGGACGCTCTCGCGGAGCGCGATCGGCTCGTCCTCGACGCCTACTGGATCCCGTCGCAGGACGCGGTCGCTGATGACGCCGTACGCGGCTTCGACGCCGTGTGGGTGTTGCCGGGCAGCCCGTACCGCAGCGAGGCGGGTGTGCTGTCCGCGATCCGCACGGCGCGCGAGGAGGGGATCCCGTTCCTCGGCACCTGTGGCGGCTTCCAGCACGCGCTCCTCGAGTACGCCCGCGAGGTGTGCGGGCTGAGCCGGGTCGCCCACGCCGAGAACGACCCCGACGCGGACGACTTCCTCATCGAACCCCTGGCCTGCTCGCTGGTCGGCCACGAAGCGGTGGTCCGGGTCGAGTCGGGCTCGCTCGCCCAGTCGGTGATCGGCTCGGAACGGACCGTGGAGCGGTACTTCTGTGCCTACGGCCCCTCCCGCCACCTCGACACCCTGAGCGCGCACGGCCTGCGCTTCTCGGGGCACGACGAGGACGGTCACGTCCGGATCGCCGAACTGCCCGGCCATCCCTTCTTCCTGGCCACGCTCTTCCAGCCGGAACTGTCCGGCGACGGCTCGCGCCCGCACCCGATCGTCCACGCGCTGGCACGAGCCGCCGTCGAGCACGCGGCGCGGAGGGTCTCCACACGCGCGTGAGGCCCGCATGTCCGTCGCCCGCACACGCGTGCGTGACGCCCATTCGTCCGTCACCGCGCCACGCACCCGTACGTCAGCCCGCTCAGCATCGAAGTTCCCTGAATGTCCCGTTCCGCGCGAAAAGTTTCGGCGACGGCATCCGTAGGCAGGAAGTCCGTTGTCAGTGGCGGCTGTTACGTTCAGTGACATGACCGATCATGCGCTGCGGGTGCTCCGGAAGAACCCCCGCCTGGCCGAACTTGCGGCCTACCCCTTCAACTTCGACATCGGCCGTGCCGCCCACGGCCACGTCGAAGAGGTCCGCCTCGCCTCGGGCGGCCCGCTCGACATCGTGGCGGGGGACGACACCGGCGGTACGTACTTCGTGTGCGCGGACGGGTCGATGCTGTACGCCGACTCGGAGGGCTCGGCCGGGATCGTCGGCTCCAGCGTCGACGAGGCGCTGGAGATCATGATCGGCCTGGAGGAGGTCGAAGACGACGACGAGGAGGACGAGGAGGAGTTCGACGGGGAGGACGACGATCGGGACGGAGCGGAGCGCAGCCGCCTCCCTCGCCTTGAAGCGGCGCGAACCGAGCTGCGGGCCGCGCTGGGCTTTCCGGAGCGCTCCCCCGCCGAGCTCGAAGCCATGCTCCGGGCGGCGCTCCTGCGCACCGAGCCCGACTTCCTGCTGCTGAACGGGGCGGATCACAACGCCTATCAGCTGCTCGACTCGTATCCGCGCCCACCCCTGTGGGAGCCGGTGCTCGCGAGCGGCCGCGCCGATCTGACGCTGCTGCGTGCGGGCGACGGTGTGGCGTGGGACGCGGTGGCCGGGGATCCCGTGCGGCGCCGGCTCGCCTTGCGGGCCGCGCAGTTCGACCGGGCCAAGGGCGACCTGGAACTGCTGCGGCATCTGTTGCGGCACGAGACGCAGTCCTCGATGACGGACGAACTGCGGCTCGCAGCCGTGCTGGTGGGGCTGCGCGGAGACGTCGGCGATCTGCCGCTGCTGCACGAGGTGCGTGAGACGGACTTCGACACAGCGTGCGGTCTCGGCGGGATGCCCGAACCCGGCGCGAGCTCGCAGGAGTTGCGGGACTGGGCGCAGGGGCTCGACGACTCGCTGTTCGGTACGGATCCCGCTGACGAGCCGGTGGCCACCTGGACCGACCTCGCCCGGAACCAGGGCATGACCGAGCTCGCCCGGGTGACGCTGATCCGCGAACTCGACGCGATCGTCATGGACCAGAGCAGGCTCCGCCGGCCCGACGCGCCGCAGGCGTTGAACACGGCGACGCTGGGCGCTCTCGCCGGCGACTTCAAGGAACTCGGCGACCTCACCCAGGCCCTGCGCGCCCAGCGCCTCCACGCCGCATTGCAGGAGACGGCCTGGCACCGCGTCTCGGCCCGCCTCACCCAGGCCCGTCTGGAGCGTACGGACAGTCAACTGGAGCAAGCCGTGCAGACCTTGGCTGCGCTGCGGAAAATCCTTGCAACTCCCGGGGACGACTCCCTGCGCCACTGGGAAGGCGTGAACCTCGGCCGCTTCATAGCCGAGGAGCACTATCGGCTCACCCGCGCCCTGGCCGAAGAGGCCCTCCCCGACGAGGCACGCATGCTCCTCCCGGCCGCCGAGGCGATACTCGGCGAGCTCTCGGAGAACGCCGCGAAGGGCGTACGAGAGCTCGCCGAGGAGACGGCCGCGCTGGTGCGCGAGCTCAGCTGAGGACGGGGACGGCCGGCGGACAGTCCGGCACGAAGCCGTGTGCGCGGCGCGACAGGTACTCGGCCTTGTAGCGGTCGACCTCCCGGTGCCAGTGCAGGATGCCCGCCAGCCAGTTCTGGAGGTCGACCACGTAGTTCGTCATGATCTCCCGAGCCTCCTGCGAAAGCCCGAAGTCCTCGTACACGATGGGCAGTTCGTGCGCGGCCACATGCTCGAACTGCTGCATGCGCTGGGTCATCAGGTCGTGGACGACGTCCAGGGCGGCCGGGTAGTCGATGCCGAAGAAGTTCTGTACAACGAGGATCGCGTTGTGGATCTCGCCCTCGTACTCGATCTCCTTCTGGTACGAGAAGACGTCGTTGAGGAGACAGGCGTAGTCGACGGCGGCGTTCTCCAGCGAGCGGACCGGGCCGCTGCGGTAGACCTCGGGTGGGACGGCGGGGCCGTGGCCCATCCGGCACAGGCTGAGGGTGAGGTCGGAGCCGAAGGTGGCACGGCGCATCTCCAGGTAGTCGACCGGGTCGGGGATGCGGTTCTGCAGCTGGTTGGACAGCTCCCACACCCAGCTCTCGGTCATGACGTCGACCGAGTCCTTCAGGAAACGCCGGTCCTCGGGGCTCATGTCCACGGTCGTACGTGCCCACAGGTCGGTGAGGCCGCGCTCCATGGCGTCGAGGGGCACGGTGGCCACCTCGCCGTCGAGGGGCATGCAGGCCGACAGGCGCTGGGTGGTCAGCCGGGCGGCGGCGAGGTCACGGCGGTGGCCGAAGACGAGGGGGTAGTAGTCGTCGCCGTAGGTGCCCCAGGCGAGCCAGTGGGAGCTGAGGTCGAGGGCCTCGGGCGTGGCGTCCGGGTCGATGCCCGCGGCGCACAGCGGGAGGTCGTAGGCGGCCAGTTTGTCCTCGTCCCAGACACCTTCCTCAAGGATGCCCATGCGGTGCGTCCACTCGGTCAGGCGGTGCCGGGCCCCCTCGAGGTGCGGGCTGAGCTCCAGTTGGAAGGGCATGTAGAACTCGGGAAGCCGGGACGGGCCGACCTTCTGGAACGGCACGTGCGTGTGCGCACGCAGGCGTTCGGCGCCGGCCGCCGCGAGCAGCGCGCCGACGTCCGCGGCCGAAGTGCCCGGACCCGTCAGGCCCTTCCAGGGCGCCGTCGGTTCGGCGCGCGCGTTCATGTACCGGCTGGAGCGCATGTGCCATTCGTGGCCGCCGGACTGCCAGTCCTGAAGGCCCTGGGTGTACGCGGCGACGGCGGTGACCTCGCCGGGGGTGAGTCCCTTCTCCAGGGCCACGGCGGGAACTTCGGTGAGGGCGGTGTGCTCGAACTGGTGGAGGCGGGAGGTCAGGACGTCGTTGACGGTGTCGGCGGCCTCCTGGGTGGTGCAGCCGAAGAAGGTCTCCAGCACCAGCACGCCGTTGCTGAGCTCGCCCTCGTCCTCTACCTCGCGCTGGTAGGAGAACAGGTCGTTGCGCAGGTGCACGGCGTCCGAGAACGTCTCCATCAGGACGCGCAGCGGCCTCGACTCGGCGACGGACGCGGGCACTTCGGCCGTCGCGTACTCCACGAGGCCGGACGACCAGGGGGCGCCGCCCACCTTGCGGCGCATCTCGATGTACTCGACCGGGTTGGAGACCCGGCCCTCGTTGATGTTGGACAACTCCCACAGGGACTCGTTCAGCAGGTGCTCGGTGGCGACGGCGAAGCGGCGGCGCCAGTCGGCCGACATCGAGGGCACGGTGCGCGTCCACAGGTCGGCGAGGCCCGCCTCGACCGGGTTCTGCGGCTCCGGCATCGGGGTCGACAGGTCCATCGGCATGAAAAGAGGCAGGCGGTCGAGGTAGGCCTTGCCGCCGACGCGGTCCTGAGTGCGCTTGAAGATCTCCAGGAAGTGGTCGTCGAAGAAGAAGACCCACACGTACCAGTCGGTGATCAGGGAGAGCGCGGGGCCGTCGCACTCGGGGTGGGTGTAGGCGCAGAGCAGGCCGTAGTCGTGCGCGTCGAGATCGGCCTGCTCCCAGATCCCGGACCCCTCCAGCATGCCCATCTCGCGTGCCCACTCGGTCGAATGGGCACGGGCCTCGTCGACATGTGGGTTCAGCCGCGCGGGATATGGCATGTAGAAGTGGGGGAGTTCGAAGGGCTGCTGCGTCATGGCCGGGCCCTACCCCTGGGCCCCAACGGGCATCCGCGGGGCGGGACATGATCACACCATCGCGTGAATCGCGGGTGAATCCGGGAGTTCTCGACGGGCCTTGCGGCGTTCATCTCTACGCGCGCAGACTTTTCGAGTCTCATGTCCCCCGTGCCCCCTCCCTCCCCGGAGTCGCGATGAACCACACCGGATCTCTCTCCCGCCGCACAGCACTCGCTTCCCTCGCCGGGGCGGCGCTGGCCACGACCGCGGCGTTCCCGGCCTCGGCGGCCGAGCGGCACGGCCGCCGGTCCGTACGGTTCGCCACCTTCAACGCCTCCCTGAACCGCGGCACCGAGGGCGCGCTGATCACCGACCTGTCCACACCGGACAACGCCCAGGCGCGCAATGCCGCCGAGACGATCCAGCGGGTCGACCCGGACGTCCTGCTGATCAACGAGTTCGACCACGACGAGCGGGGCAGGGCGGTCCGCCTGTTCCTGCGCAACTACCTGTCCGTCGGCCACAACGGGGCCAAGCCGATCCGCTTCCCGTACCACTTCACCGGCCCGGTGAACACAGGCGTCGCCACCGGTGTGGACCTCGACGGGAAGAACGGCGCGGTCACGACCCCCGGTTCGGACGCGTACGGGCAGGACGCGTACGGCTACGGCTGGTTCCCGGGGCAGTACGGCATGGTCGTCCTGTCGAAGTACCCGATCGACACGCGCGCGGTGCGCACCTTCCAGCGCTTCCTGTGGCGGGACATGCCGGGCCACGTGATGCCCCCGGGCTACTACAGCGACCAGGCCCGCGCGATCCTGCGCCTGTCGTCGAAGAGCCACTGGGACGTGCCGGTGTGCATAGGCCACTCCACCGTGCACTTCCTGGTGTCGCACCCGACGCCGCCCACCTTCGACGGCACCGAGGACCGCAACGGCCGCCGCAACCACGACGAGATCCGGCTGTGGGCGGACTACATCGGAGGACGCCGGCGCAGCTCCTACCTCTACGACGACCAGGGCGTGCGCGGCGGACTGCGGTCCGGAGCACGGTTCGTGATCGCGGGCGACAACAACGCCGACCCGTACGACGGCGACAGCTACGCCCACGCGATCCGGCAACTGCTAGACCACCCGGCGGTGAATCTCCCGGCCACCCCGCCGGCCAGCGCGGGCGGTGTCGAGGCGGCGAGGCTCCAGGGCGGCGCCAACGCCTCACACCTCGGCAACCCGGCGTACGACACCTCCGACTTCGGCGACACCGCTCCGGGGAACCTGCGTGTCGACTACGTCATCCCGTCCAGGGGTCTGACACCGGGCGCGAACGGCGTCTTCTGGCCGACCTCCGACGACCCGCTGTACCGGCTGGTGGGGGACGGGAAGACGGTGCCGACGTCCGACCACCGGCTGGTGTGGCAGGACGTGCACGTGGGCTGAGCGGCGGGGGCACGGGCAGGTGGCGGCGGCTCTCGGATGCCCTACCTGTTGCGCACCGCCCGCCCCACCTCCGACCTCAGTGCGACGAACTCCGCGAGGCCCCGGGTCGTGATCTGGTCCCGGGTGCCGGGGAGTTCGACCGGCTGGTCCAGGACGACCTTGGCGCCGGGCCCCGGGGACAGGACGACGACGCGATCGCCCAGGTACACGCTCTCGTCGATGTCATGGGTGACGAAGACGATCGTCGTGCCGTCGGTGCGGTGGACCTCCAGCAGGAGGTCCTCCAGGTCCTCGCGGGTCTGGGCGTCCAGGGAGCCGAAGGGTTCGTCCATGAGCAGCAGGGAGGGACGGCAGACCAGGGCACGCGCGATCGCCACGCGTTGCTGCATGCCGCCCGACAGCTGCCAGGGGTGGCGGCGGGCCATGTCGGTGAGGCCGACCCGGGCCAGGATGCGGTCGGCCTCGGCCCGGCGCTCCGCTCTCGGCAGGCTCCTGCGGCGCAGCGGGAGCGCCACGTTCTCGCGGACCGTGAGCCAGGGGTAGAGGGAGCGGGCGTAGTCCTGGAAGACGACGGCGAGATGGTCGGGGACACCGCGCACGGGTGTGCCGTCCAGGGTGATCGTGCCGTCGTACGCCGGCAGCAGGCCCGCGATGGTCCGCAGAAGCGTGGACTTTCCGCAGCCGGACGGGCCCACCACGCACAGGAGTTGGCCGCTCGGCACGGTGAGGGTGATGTCGTGCAGGACCTGGTGGTCGCCGTAGTGCTGGCCGACCTCGTCAAGGCGGAGCATGGATGTCCCTGCGCAGAGGTTGTAGGGGGTGTACGGGTCATACGGTCGCCGTCCTCCCTGTGCCGACGAGTCGCTTCTCGACCGCCAGCAGGACAGTGTTGAGGAGATGGCCGAGGGCGCCGAGCAGGACGAGCGCCGCCCAGACCGTGAGCAGGTCGGAGCGGGACTGGGCGTCGGTGAGGGTGAAGCCGATGCCGTTCGCGGTGCCGGGAAGCAGCTCCGAGAACACCATGAGGATGAGAGAGAGCGACAGGCTCAGACGCAGCCCGGCGAAGATGCGGGGCAGCGCGGAGGGGAGGATCAGGAAGCGGAGCCGTTCGGCCGGGGTGAGGCGCAGGACCGCGGCGACTTCGAGGCGCAGCGGGTCGGTGTTGCCGGCCCCGTCCGCCGTGTTGATCAGTACGGGCCAGACGGCGCTGAACACGATCGACGCGATCTGCATCGGCGTACCGAAGTCGAGGAGTACGACGAAGACGGGGACCAGGGCGGGCGGCGGGACGGCCCGGGCGAACTGCAGGACCGGGTCGCAGAGGGCGTACACGCGTCGCGAGCGGCCGATGGCGACACCGAGTGCGATCCCGGCGACGGCGGCGATCCCGAACCCGGCGGCCATCCGGCCGAGGCTGGGCAGGATGTCGGCGACGGCGGCCTCGGTGAGGAAGAAGTGCCGGGCGGGGCCCGAGAACCAGAGCTCGTGGGCGTGCCCCGCGATCTCGGCGGGCGGCGGGAAGTAGACGCTGCCGTGAGCTCGGGTGACCAGTTGCCAGACGGCCACGGCGAGAGCGAGGACGAGCCAGCGGAGCAGGGCGTGCCGTACGGGGGCGGGGGCGAGGGCGCGGCGGACGAGGGAGGGGACGCGCACGCTACGCGGAGGGGGTGGGCGTCGGCCGGGGGGTGCGGCGCGTTCGGATGCGGTGGTGCGGGGCTCGTTCATTCAGGGTCCTCGCGGGGCGATGCGGGGAGTGTTCGGTGTGTGCGCCGCGGTCGTCGGCCTGGCGGGTCGGGGCCGGGAGCCGGGGAGCGGCGTGGCTCGAGCCGGTGGGTGCCGGGGGCCGGGAGCCGGTGGCCATCGCGGGCCGGGAGCCGATGGGCACCTTGGCCCAGAACCGGTGGCCACCCGGGCCCCGGACCCGATGGACGCCCTCGCCCCACAGCCGGAAAGCACCCCGGCCCCCGACCCGATCGACACCCTCGCCCCACAGCCGGAAGCCACCCCGGCCCCCGACCCGATCGACACCCTCGCCCCACAGCCGGAAGCCACCCCGGCCCCCGACCCGATCGACACCCTCGCCCCACAGCCGGAAGC
>NZ_JBVKBY010000006.1:0-380988 GCF_055656945.1 Streptomyces sp. NPDC111606 | reverse complement strand
AGCCACCCCGGCCCCCGGAGCAGATGGACGCCGTGGGCCGGGAGCCGATGGGCACCCCGTACCCGGGAGCAGGTGGGCAGGACACGGGCGTGGCCACCGGCCGGGAGACGGGCGCGGCGACGGCCGGGCGAGGGGGCACGCCACGCACCCGTGTCAGGCGCCGTCGGCCCCGCAACCCACGCACCCCAACCGCCAACCCCACGACCACAGTCCCCCAGGCCGCCGCCCCCAGCCGTCCACACATCGGCCCCCACCCCCGTCTCACCACAACCACACCCAACACCCGCCACCGCACACCCGCCCCGTTCACCCCACACCCCGCCGCCCCGGCGTCCACGGAAACAGCCGTCGCTCTCCCCACACCAGCACCCCGTTGATGACCAGCCCCAGCACGCCCGCCCACACCACTCCGGCCAGCACGTCCCGCGTGCCGTCCGTGGCCAGTCCTGCCTGGGCGATGAAGATGCCGAGGCCTTCGCCGAAACCGGAGAGGATCTCCGTGGCGACGGCCAGGATGAGGGCGACCGCCGCCGAAATGCGGATGCCGGCGGCGATGAAGGGGGCCGTGCCAGGCAGCTCGACGCGCAGGAGGACGGCGAGGCGGCCGAAGCCGAAGGCGCGGAGGGTGTCCTTGGCCAGGGGGGCGGTCTCACCGAGGCCGTAGACGGTGTTGAAGAGGATCGGCCAGACCGACGCGTAGGTCACCAGCGCGACCTTGGTTTCGGTGCCCGAGCCGAGCAGCAGGGAGACCAGCGGGATCAACGCGACGGACGGCAGCGGCCGCAGGAACTCGACGATCGCGCGGACGGCGGCGTCGACGACCGGCACGCTCCCGAGGACCAGCCCGACCGGCACGGCGATGGCGCAAGCGAGGCCCAGGCCGAGCACCCAGGCGAGCAGGGTGGCGCCGATGCCGTCCAGGAAGACCGGGTCGCCCGCCAACTCCACCGCCCGTGCCAGGACTTCGGAGGCGGGCGGAAGATAGTCGCGCCGTACGAGCCCGGCGCGGGAGACCGCCTCGCAGGCGCCGACGGCCAGCAGCACTCCCAAGGCGCCCAGCGCGAGCTGTTCCTGACGGCCTTTCAATGTCACGTCACTTGACGATCAGCGTCGCCGGATCGATCGGCTTCTTCAGCATCCCCTGCTTCTTCATGAGATCCGTCAGCCGGGTGAGCTGCGCGGCGTCCATGGTGGGCGGAAAGAGGGGCAGGTCGATCGACTCGGCCTGCTTGTCGGTCACCTTGGTGTAGGTCGGCAGGGTGTCACGCACGACGGACGGATCTTCCTCGGCGATCCGCACGGCCGCCCTGATGGCCCGCTGAAAGGCCGCCAGCGTCCTGCCGTTCCCATCGGCGAACTTGCCCGTGCTGATGTAGCCGCTGAGAGGGATCGACTCCACCGGCGCGGACGAACCGTCGATGAGGACCCTGGCCTTCAACTCGTCCTGAATGGCGCTGTCGTAGGGCTCGACCGCGTGCACGGCGTCGACCTGTCCCTTGTCCAGGGCGGCACCCATCTGCGGGAACGGAATCGCCCGGTAGACGGGGCGCCCCACGCCCTGCGTCTCCAGGATCTCGTCGAAGGTGAGCGACTGGACGTTGTTGAGGACGTTGACGGCGAGCTTCTTGCCCCGGAGGTCGGCGACGGTCTTGATGTCCGAGTCCTCGGGCACCAGCACCTCCATCATGCGCGGCGCCGCCCTGATGGCCTCGGCGACGATCCGGATGTCGAGGGTGCCCTTCTCGTGGGCCTGGAGATAGGTGACGTAGTTCGCGCTCGCGACCATGTCGATCTGGCCCTTGGCCAGGGCCGGCAGCGCCTGGAGACTCTGCTGTATCTGCTGGATGCGGACGTCGAGGCCTTCCTTCTCGAACAGGCCACGGTCCCGCGCGATATAGAGGGCGGCACAGTCGATCAGCGGCAGGGCGGCCACCGTCACGGTCTCCCGCCCGCCGGCGCCGGACGAGGAGTCCCCATCGTCCCCGCAGGCCGTGATCGCCATCAGCATGAGGGTGGCCGCGGCGGCAGCGACTGTCCTTGTTCCCGAGCGCAATTGACGTAAAGCCATGACGACATGACTAGCAAGATTTTGACATGATCACCACATGCGGCATGGGAACCCGGACACGTCAGTCTGTCGGTCTTCACCGATATAGGCCACCTTGGTCGCATGACCTCCTTCACGCTCCCGCACGAGCTGCACGGCGAGGGTGCCCACAAGGTGATCGCCGGGCACGGCTGGTTCGCCGATCGGTCCGCCCACGTGGGTGTCCTGCCGGGCCTCGACCGTACGGAGTTCACCTGCGCCCCCCGCGCCGGGCTGCACGAACTCACCGCGGCCGGCCTCCCCCACGCTCGGCTTCGCTCGAGCGGGGGCACCCCCATCGCCATGGACGAGACCCCGCTGGAGCTGATCCGGGTGGTCGAGGACTTCCTGCGCGCGGACGGCCCGCACGAAAGCGAGCAGGCGTGACGGCCCACCACGCACCCCCCGTCCCCGACGTCCCCGACGTCTTCGACCCCCGGCAGTACGCCACCGGCGTCCCCCACGACGCCTATCGCATCCTGCGCGATCACCACCCCGTGGCCCGGCAGGACGAACCCGAGGTGCTGGGCTGGCCGGCCGGTCCCGGGTTCTGGGCGGTGACCCGGCACGCCGACGTCGTGCGCGTGCTCAAGGACTCGGCGACGTACTCCTCATACATCGGCGCGACCCAGATCCGGGACCCCGACCCGGACGACCTGCCCTTCATCCGCCGCATGATGCTCAATCAGGATCCGCCGGGACACGGTCGCTTGAGGCGGCTCGTGAGCCGGGCCTTCACCCCCGGCCGGGTGGACCGTTTCGCGAGGATCGCCCGGACGCGCGCCCGCACGCTCCTCACGCACGCCCTGGAAACGGCCCGAACGGCGGACGGCACCGTGGATCTGATCACCGCCGTGACCGACGACTACGCCCTGCTCAACCTGGCCGACCTGCTGGGCGTGCCGGAAGCCGATCGCAAGCTGCTGCTGCACTGGACGCAGCGGGTCATCGGCTACCAGGACCCCGACGAGGCGGGCACCCCGGTGCTCGACGCACAGGGCAGGCCGGTCAATCCGCGGTCGCCCGCGATGCTGCGGGACATGTTCGGGTACGCCCGGCAACTGGCCGCGCACAAGCGGCGCTACCCCGACGACGACGTCATGACCACCCTCGCCCACGACGCCGAACTCGCCGGACCCGAACTGGAGATGTTCTTCTTCCTGCTCACGGTGGCGGGCAACGACACCGTCCGCAGCGCGGCGCCGGGCGGGCTGCTGGCGCTGGCGGAGCACCCGGAGTCGTACGAGCGACTACGCACGGGCCATGTCGAACTGCTCTCCGCCGTGGACGAGTTGCTGCGCTGGCATCCCCCGGTTCTCACCTTCCGCCGCACTGCCGCGCAGGACACGGAGCTCGCCGGCCGGCTCATCCGTGCGGGCGACAAGGTGGTCGTCTTCCACGCGTCCGCCAACCGTGACGAGCGGGCTTTCGCCGACCCCGACCGGCTGGATCTGTCCCGCACGCCCAACCCGCACGTGTCCTTCGGTGACGGCCCGCACGTCTGCCTGGGCGCCCACTTCGCCCGGCTCCAGCTGCGGGTGCTCTACCGGGAGGTCCTGCGGGTACTGCCCGTCCTCAGGACCGCAGGAGAGCCAAAGCGGCTGGTGTCGAACTTCATCAACGGGCTCAAGTCCCTGCCGGTGCAGCTCGGTTGAGCCGAAGCGATTCGACGGCGCGGCGTCGTCACGTCCGCACCTGGATCAGCGCGTGCGTCCCGCCAGTCCGCCACTTCTGCCCCTCCGCCGCCACCAGCGCCGCTTCCGTGCGGGCGTCCAGGCCCGTGATCACGTCGGACTTCAGGGTGCGCAGGGCGGCCACCGGGCCGGGGAAGTAGGCGGTGACGTCGGCGAACGGTGTGGTCGGCGGCCAGCGGCGGTCGCCGACCAGGCGCCGGTAGTTGAGGTCGCCCTTGACGATGGTGAGCATGGCCGCGGCCAGCTCGTCGCGGAGGTCGCCGGGCATCGCGGTGTACGGCAGCGGGGCGCACGAGAAGGGGTGGGCGCGGACGGTGAGGCGGCCGTCCGTCATCGCCGACCAGAGGACCTGGCCGTACGTCGCGGCCACGCCCGGCGCAGCCGTCAGCCGGCGCAGCGCGTCGAGCACGTCGGCGTGCGTGGCGTCGGAGACGTAGTACGGGTACGCCTTGATGTGCAGGACGGCCCGGCCGATCCGCCCCTGGGTGAGGAGGTGCGCGACGAGGAGCAGGTCGGGGACGAGCTCGCGGCCCGCGTTGTCGGCGATCAGGCACAGGGTGGCGGAGCCGGACGGCGGGAGCAGGGACCAGAGGGTGTCGCTGTCGTCGGCCACGAGGGGCGGGGTGTCCGTGGATGCCTCGTCGTGTACGGCCGACAGGCGGAAACCGAGGTCGGCCCGGTTGCCCCACAGGGAGCCGTGCAGCAGGGCCCGGTCCTGTTCGTCGGCGGGCCGGTCCGCGAGGTCGTCGAGGGCGGCGAGCTCCTCGTCCGTCTCCCGGGCCTCGAGTTCCGCCGTCTTGGAGGGGCGGAAGGGGTCGATGCCCTGCCAGGGTCCTGGGCTGAAGTACCCGACGGATTCGAGGAGTTGGCGGTAGAAATAACTCTCGGACCACAGCCACGGTACGTCGAACCAGGACCTGCCGGTGTGGGCCTCGGCGTCCCAGGCCGTCCAGCGGTCCCGGTCGTGCGCGTCGGCGGGCAGCGCTTCGATCACACCCTTGGTGCAGCTCGCGAGGAGCGCGTCCAGCGCGCGGTGCTGCTCGGGGCCGTAGGGGAAGGACTCCCGTACCTGCCGGATGATCGCGGGGTGCCGTTCGGCGAGGACGCTGTGCGGGAACGAGCCGGGTTCGTTCCCGAGGAGCACGGGCGCGGGCGGGGTGTCGGACCTCTCGGGCATACGCGTCACCGTATCGCGCGGGTCAGGCGTGTCATACGGGTCTGATCTCCCGCTCCAGCTGTGTCGTGAGGGTGAGGTAACGGGCCCGGCGGGGCACCGGGACCAGGCCGCGGATCATGATGTGCCACATCTCCGCCACCCTGCGGGGCTGGCGGGCGACGGGTTCCAGGGAACGGCCGACGACGCGGGTGCCGACGAAGAAGCACACGAGGGAGTTGGCCGCGGCCTCGGCGTCGATGTCCGGGTGCAGGTCGGACTCCTTGGCGGCGCCGAGGAATTTGCGGGTGGTGATGTCCAGCAGCTCGGTGAAGGGGTGCCGCAGGGGCGGCCGTATCACCACTCCCCCGGTGGCGAGGCGCAGACCGGCCCTGGGGATGGGGCCCTCGACGGACAGCCGCGCGATGCCGAACGTCGTGCGCATCAGGGCTTCCAGTGAGGTGTAGCCCCGGCCGTCCATCTCCGCCGCGACCTGACGCGACGCGCGGGACTGGAGCTCCATGATGGCCTGGGCCAGGTCCTCCTTCGCCGCGAAGTGGAAGTACAGGGCGCCCTTGGTGACTTGGGCGTACTCGACGATGTCGCTCAGACTGGTTGATTCATAGCCGTGACGGTCGAACAGTTCGGCGGCGGCCGTGAGGATCGTGGTGCGGGTCTGTTCCGCTCGTAACTGCCTCGCCATCAGCTGAACTCTCCTGGGGCCGGAAAAGAACGGGTCGCGCCGTTTGTTTCTTACTCCCCGTACACGATAGCTCAGCCCTCCTCGGTGCCCACCCCGCACTCGAAAACCGTCGACTTTCCCTGCCGTCCCACGACTTGCACATCGGTGCCGTTCGCACCCGGCTCCCCCACGGCCTCGATCCAAAGAGGCAGGTCGAGTTCGGCGTACTGGTGGAAGACGGCATGGAAGGAAGCAGGCCTGCGCGGGGATTTCCGGTTCCTGGCCCGGATGGCCTGGCGGACGGCCTCCAGCAGCAGCATGCCGGGCACATGATCAAGTGGGTGATCAAAGAAAACAGCATGGCCGGTATCGACTCGCAGCTGCCATCGGTCGGGGGCCTCGGCCGGCGCGAGGACGACGTCCGCGGACAGGGCGCGGTCCACGGCCGAGGGCGGCAGAGCGGGCGGGACGGGCAGCACGGACACGGTGGCCGCGGTGCGCCCGCCGCGCAGTCGGCGGTAGACGGCCGCGCTGGTCCAGGTGGCGGCCACGTGTGCGGTCCCGACGCGCTGGTCGCCGAGCCGTATCTCCGCGTCGTAGCGGAATCCGGCCGGGCGGCCGCCGCGGCGGGTGACTTCGGAGACCGTGATGTGGAGGACGGGTTCGGCGGGCGCCGGGCCGATGGCCAGATGCTCGGGACGCGTGGTGATCCGCAGTTCCGTGAGCACGAACTGGTGGTCCAGCGGGACTTCGTAGCCGGTGTGTGCGATGAGCGTGCCGGCCTGGCGGACGGTCTCGGCGACGAGCAGCGGCTCGTATGCCAACCGGTCCGGCGACACGTGTAACTGGTGAGCGCGCGGCCATTCGGCGAAGACGGTGAACCGGTCCGCTTCGGTGCTGGTCGCACCGGTGAGAAACGTTTCCGCGACCGAGGCACGGTGGACGAGCTGGCGAGGTACGGTGGCGGTCAGGCCTTGCGGTGCCACCGGGGTCTCAGTGAGCGGAGTCGTGGCGAGTTGCCGCGGATGAGGCATGTCCCCTCCTTGGGTCCCCCCGTGTGTGCGCTGACAACGGCGAGGTGCCCGTGCCGCGAGCGTTAGAGTACGAGGCGACCGGTTTGTTTTCAATGCGGCCTTGGGTCGCCCGGCCGTGCCCGAACCGCTCCGGCGCACGCCCGGCGCACAGGTCGACTCGGCGCAGCGGAGGGGCTGTTATGGCGAGGCAGGAGCGCGCCATCAGAACGCGGAGGGTGATTCTGGAGGCCGCGGGCGCGGTTTTCGACGAGCACGGGTACGCGGCAACGACCATCTCGATGGTCCTGGAGCGGGCCGAGGTCACGAAGGGCGCCCTGTACTTTCACTTCCCCTCCAAGGAATCCCTCGCCCAGGCCGTGCTGGACGAGCAGATGCCGTTCGGCGTGGTGCCTCCGCAGCCGTGCAAGCTGCAGGAACTCGTCGACATGACCTTCGTGTTCGGGCAGCGGCTGATCGGCAACTCCCTGCTCAAGGGCAGCGTGCGGCTGGCCGTGGACCAGAACGCCCCGCCCGGTGTCGACGACGCCGGGCCGTTCCGGCAGTGGGCGGACCATCTGGTGGGGCTGCTCGAACAGGCCGGTGACCAGGGCGAGTTGCTGCCCACCGTGGTACCGCGGCAGACGGTGGAACTGCTGGTCGGGGCGTTCGCGGGGCTCCAGTTGATGTCCCTGGCGCTGACCGATCGGGAGGATCTGGCGGAGCGGATCTCGGTCCTGTGGGGGCACATCCTGCCGAGCATCGCGGTGCCGGGTCTGCTGACCGCTATTGACCGCGAGCCCGACCGTGGGCTTCGGGTGCTGGCCGCTCTCGGCGAATCCGTTGTCGAGCAGACCGACATGGACCTGTCCGTACGTTGAGCGCACAGCCACCGACCGGAGTGACTGTTTCCGTCACTCCGGTCGGTGCCGTAACGATCGGCGGGCCGGCCGATGCCCCATCCGCACCGGCCGGCCCGCCCGCTTGTGGTAGCCGTTCGCTCAGAAGGTCAGCTTCCAGCTGTTGAGCCGGCCCGTGTCCTGGGCCGCCGTGTCCTGGACGCGCAGCTTCCAGGTGCCGTTGGCGGTCTCGCTCGAGGCGTTCACCGTGTAGGTGGCGCTGACGTTGTCCGCGGAGTCCGAGGAGCTGGCGGACTTCAGGCGGTACGTCGAACCGTCCGGGGCCACCAGGTCGATGACCAGGTCACCGCGGTAGGTGTGGGTGATGTCCACGCCGACCTGGAGCGCCGAGGGGGCGCTGCCGCTGCGGCCGCTGACGGCGATGGCGGACTCGATCGCGGAGCCGTTGTCCGGGATGGAGACTGCGGACGTGCTGGAGAGGGTGGTGCCCCCCGTGGAGCCGCCGCTCACCGCCTGCACCGTCTTGGTCGCGTCCGCCAGGCCGGCACCGCAGCCGCCCGAGCAAGTGCCGGGCAGAGTACGCGAGTTGGTCTTGATCGCGGACTCGATCTGCGCCGGGGTCAGCGACGCGTTGGCCGACTTCATCAGCGCGGCCAGGCCCGCGACGTGCGGGGCGGCCATGCTGGTGCCCTGGTAGTACTCGTAGCTCTCGGAGGACGGGCCCTGGGCGCCGGAGTTCAGCGTGGACAGGATGCCGTTGGCCGTGACGGAGTTGGTCTCGCCGCCCGGAGCGGCGATGTCGACCACCGAGCCGTAGTTGGAGTAGTAGGAGCGGTTCCCCTGGCGATCGGCGGCCGCCACGCTGATGACGTTGCTGCAGCTGGCCGGCGAGTAGTTGGCGGCGTTGGCGTTGCTGTTGCCCGCCGCGACGACCACCGTGGTGCCGCGGTTCACGGCCGCGTTGATGGCGCTCTGGGTCGCGGTGGTGCAGGCGCCGCCCCCGCCGAGGCTCATGTTGATGACCTTGGCGACGTTGGCGTTGGCCGGGACGCCGGAGACCGTACCGCCGGACGCCCAGGTGATGGCGTCGATGATGTCGGAGTCGTAGCCGCCGCACTGGCCGAGGACCCGCAGCGGGGAGACCTTCGCACCGTGGGCGATGCCCGCGACGCCCTTGCCGTTGTTGGTGACCGCGGCGATGGTGCCCGCGACATGGGTGCCGTGCCACGACGACGGCGAGGCCTCCCAGTCGGCCGCGCACTGGCCGTCGGTGGTCCAGTCGCCCGTGTCGGCCGGGTTGCCGTCACGGCCGTTGCCGTCGTTGGAGACCGCGGTGTCGGAGATGAAGTCGTAGCCGCCGACGATGTTGGCACCGAGGTCGGAGTGGGTGACGTAGCCGGTGTCGATGACGGCGACGGTCACACCGCTGCCGGTGGCGACGTCCCAGGCGCCCGGCACGTTCATGCCCGCGGTGGACTCGAAGAGGTCCCACTGCTTGGCGTACTCGGTGTCGTTGGGCGTGGCCAGCGGCTTGTTCAGCCGGTCCGGTACGACGTAGGCGACCTGCGGGTCGGCCCGGTACTCGGCGACGACGTCGGCGACGTCCGTCCTGGTGAGGTTCTCACCGAGGTCGACGAGGGCGGCGCCGGAGCCGAGGCGGCGCTGGAACTCGAGGTCCTCGCCTGCCTCCTTGCCCTTGGCGGCGGCGTCGGACTCGGCGGCCTTGTTCGACTTGGCCTCGGCCGCACCGGACTTGTAGCCGACGATGAGGCGCTCGGCCGTGGTGCCGGGGGCGGCCTCGGTCTGGGCCGTCGGGACGGGGGCGGCGGCTTCCTTGGTGGGGGAATCCTGGGCCACGGCGACCGTGGTGGTGGCGGCCGTGAAGAGCGCGGCGGAGACCGCGGCGACGGATATCAGCTTCCGTCTGAGGGGTGTGGAGGTACGCAAGGGCTTGCCTTTCGTGGCCGGCCGTACTCCGGGCAGCGCGGAGCGGCGGTCGATTCGCTTCGTCCTCGAAGCGGCGGGGGGTCCACCGGGTGGGCAGGTGGGGGCAATGCGGCAAGGCGGGGAAGTGCAACGAACGCAGGTGGGGCAGTGCGTGGTGCGGGGGCGCGGCGGCCGGCCTGGCGCGAGCTAGGCCCCGTTCGGGGTTACCTGTGGGGCGGCTGTGGTCGAACGATAGGCAAAGAGCTGGTCATCCGGATACAGGGGAAACCCTCGATCCGGCCGGAAACCCACCCTCTACGTCGCATGGTTGACCGGTATTAGTGGACTTTGCCCGACTCGTCACGCAGTGAACGCGCCGGGCCGGTTTCCCGTACTGCACGAGGACACTTCCGCACCGGCCGAGGAGACGTTCCGGATGTCCCGGATGCCCTGGATGAGATCGCACCGCACCGCCCTGACGGCCGCCGCCGTCACGCCGTTGCTGCTCACGGTGTGGGCGGCGGGCCCGGCCCGTGCGCACGGTGCGCCGACGGATCCGACCAGCCGCGTGTACGCCTGCTCCCCCGACGGCGGCAGCGCGTCCACGCCCGCCTGCCGGGCGGCGATCGCCTCGAACGGCGCGCCCTTCACGGCCTGGGACAATCTGCGGATCGCGAACGTCAACGGCCGGGACCGGCAGGTCGTACCCGACGGACAGCTGTGCAGCGGCGGACTGCCCGCCTACCGGGGCCTCGACCTCGCCCGCGCCGACTGGCCGTCGACCCGGCTCACGCCGGGGTCCACCCTGACGATGCGGTACGTGTCCACGATCCCGCACACGGGCACCTTCAAGCTCTATCTCACCAAGCCCGGCTACGACCCGACCGAGCGGCTCGCCTGGTCCGATCTCGCGGAGCAGCCGTTCGCGGTGGTGAAGGACCCGGCGCTGACGAACGGGGCGTACCGGATCCGGGCCACCCTGCCGTCCGACCGGACCGGGCGCCATGTGCTGTACACGATCTGGCAGAACAGCAGCACGCCGGACACCTACTACTCGTGCTCGGACGTGGTGTTCCCGCAGGCGCAGAAACAGGGCGGCGAGGACTCCTCGGCGCCTTCGCCGGGTAAGGGCGAGGGCTCCGCGACGGCTTCACCGAGCGAGCGTGACAAGCGCACGGACAGCAGCCCTTCGCCGGCTGCCGAACAGCGCACGTCCCAGCCGCCGTCGCAGACCCCGGTGTCCGCGCGACCCCAGAGCGACAGCACTCCGGTGGCCTCCGGCACGGGCACCGGCTCGGGGCCGTCCACCCCCGTGCTGGCGGGCGGCGCCGCGGCGGTGCTGGTGCTCACCGGCGGCGCCGCCCTCGTCCTGCGTCTGCGTCGGCGGTGAACCACCGCCGTACGACGGTCAGTTGACGTTGACGGCGAGGCCCGAGCTGGTCACCGGGGCGTACTTGGCGGTGAAGTAGGCGTTGCTGAAGCACAGCGACGAACCGGACGTCTTGGTGAACGGCTGGTTGGTGAAGGCGATGCTGTTGTCGGCGTTGCTCGCCGTGCCGGAGAGGCCGGGCGCCTGATAGACGCAGGTGATCGTGCCGAGCAGGGTGCGCAGCTTGACCGTGGACTGGACGGCGAAGCCCGCGGCCGGAGTCACGGTGACGGTGCCGTCGGAGGACACGCTGGTGGTGTACGGCAGGTTGTCGACGGTGATGCCGCTGACGCCGAGCACACCGGTGACGTTGGCGGTGCAGCCGCTGGTGTCGAAGGTGTGGGAGGTCAGCGATTCGGTGGCGGCGCCGGGGGCGGCGGGGTTGTCGGTGACCGTGGCGGAGAACGCCGACTTGGTGCAGGAGATGCCGCTGGTGCCGGTCGCGCTGGAGTAGAAGGTGGCGGCGGTGCCGCTCGCCAGGGAGGCGTCGAGCACGGCGCCGACCGCGACCGCCGCCCCGTCGGTGGTGGTCAGTACCGGGGTGTCGGCGGCCGAGGCGGGGACGGCGAGCCCGAGGGCTGCGACGGTGCCGGCGAGGGTGAGGAGGGTGCGTACGCGCATGGGGGTGTACCTCGACTTTCGTTGCGGGGGTGTGCCCTGAGGGCAGCTGCGCGGCTCAGGGGGTTCCGGTGGGGGGCTCGTTCGCGAGTCGGTGTGCGCCGTTGCCGGTCCGTGACGCCTTCTCCGTACGACACGGACCGGCAACGACAGCCGACCGGTGGCCGGCCGGAGACCGTGGGGAGGGCTCCGGACGGACCGGGCGGGGAGGGCGTCCGGCACGGACCGAGGGGGAAGCGACCGTGACGGCGCCGCGGAGTGATCTCGCGGAATGTGAAGGACATCAAGTCCGGGAACGCGGGCCACGGGCCACGCGACGGCGGATCCGGCGCCACGGATCCAGGGGGGAGCCAGGGAGAGTTGTAGACCTGAGTGTCAGTCAACGTCAAGGCATTGCAAGGGAGTTGATGACTCTCGTCGGCACTTTCGGAGGCCTCCGAGGGAGTCACGCGGGAGGAGAACTCACAGGTGACGCACAATCAACACTCTTTTCCCACAACTGCCTTGACCCTCAGGTGTAACCACCGGTAACTTCCGGGCTGGCTACTGCGGAGTACGAGAAAGCCCTTGCATCCGCCGGGAGTTGCGAGGGGCGTGCGCCGTGGGCGCTGTCCGCGCCAGGACAACGTGCCACTGATGCCCTACCCGCACTTTTGCATCTGGGAGCAGTTATGGCCTCGTCCTCGGACGTCACCTCGTCCGCCGACCACACCCCCGAGAACCCGGAAAGCGGTTCCGTGCCGGCAGCATCCGAACCCTCCGACGGCCCCGTCAGACGCGGGCGGGTCCGGGCACGCCGGGCAGCCGTGATGGCGGTGCCGGCCACCCTGGTCGCCGGTGCTCTCGCGGTGCTCACCGCCGAGGGCGCGCTGGGCGTGCAGTTCGCGATCTCCGGCATGCCCTTCACGGTCACCGCGACCGAGCTCAACGGCACCGGGTTCGAGCAGTTCGGCGGCCTCGACACCATGGCGCCGGGCAGCCCCAACGAGGGGGACACCGGCGGCCAGGTACTGGTCGTCACCTCCGCGATCAAGAACGCGACGCTCACGAAGCTGTGCCAGAGCGTCGACCTCGGCGGCACGAACCTGCTCATCACCGCGGGCAGCGGAGCGGAGAAGGTGAGCGCGAGCGATCTGACCACCGACTCGACCGAGCTGTCGGGTGACGCGGCGTTCAACAACATCGAGATCGGCAACGACGCGAGCACCTTGACCAAGGCCGGGGTGAAGGGGCCGATCGGTGTCTTCAGCCAGCAGGCGGACACCGTGCGCATCGCCAATCTCCGCCAGACCAACTACGCGACCACTGCTGGCGTGTTCAAGCTTCCGGGGCTGAAACTCGGCTTCAGCAGCAAGGGTTGCTGATGGCGCGGCGTTCGGGTTTCCGGTCGGCCTTCCGTCGCTGGCGGGCCGACCGGCCGTTCTGGGGCGGGGTGTTGCTCGCGCTTGGCGGGGCGGAGATCCTGCTCACGATGAAGGCGTCCATGAAGGTCGTGCTTCATGTCGGGATGCAGGGGCTGGCTGGGTATCTGCTGCCTGCGCTGATGCTGCTGCTGGGGCTGTTGGTCCTGTTCAATCCGGCTCAGCGGCTCTTCTACTCGATCACCGGGGTGCTGGTTTCCCTGGGGTCCTGGCCCACCTCCAACCTCGGAGGCTTCTTCGTGGGGCTCCTGCTGGGGGTCGTGGGGAGTTGCCTTGTCTTCGGCTGGCTGCCGGATCAGGAACCCCGGCGCCGCCGGCAGCGACGGGGGGAGGGCGCTGCGGTCACGGGCGTTCAGTAGGTCGGGGAGCCCGCCTGAACCGGGTTCTCCGGCCTGCGGCCGGTGTCGTGACGCCGGAGCGCCGCAGGGGTCCGGTGAGGTTCGGCGGGTGGGAGTGCGTGATGGGCTGGTCGCGCAGTTCCCCGCGCCCCTAGGTTGGTGCACTGACCGCCAACTTCCCGCATTCTCCGGGTAGTTGCGGGGTGAACCAGCCCGAAGTCCATGTTGCCCGGAGGCACCGTGTCCGCCGACCGTATCGATACCGAGACCGCACACTCCGCCCGGATCTACGACTACATCATCGGCGGCAAGGACCACTACGCCGCCGACCGGGAGGCGGGCGACGCCATGGTCCGGGAGTGGCCCGCACTGCCCGTTCACATGCGGGCCAACCGGGACTTCATGAACCGGGCCGTGCGGTATCTCGCCGAGGAGGCGGGGATACGGCAGTTCCTCGACATCGGGACCGGGATTCCGACCTCGCCCAACATCCATGAGATCGCGCAGTCGGTGGCCCCCGAGGCCAGGGTCGTGTACGTCGACAACGATCCGCTCGTGCTCGCGCTGTCGGAGGGGCTGATGTCCGGCACGGCCGAGGGCAGGACGGCGTACGTCGAAGCGGACATGCGCGACCCCGCCGCCGTTCTCGACGCCCCGGCCTTCCGCGACACCCTCGACCTCGGGGAGCCGGTCGCGCTCACCGTGATCGCGATCGTCCACTTCATGCTGGACGAGCACGACGCCGTGGGGATCGTCCGGCGGCTGCTGGAGCCGCTGCCCGCCGGGAGCTACCTGGCGATGTCCATCGGCACCGCCGAGTTCGCGCCGGACGAGGTCGGCCGGGTCGCCCGGGAGTACGCGGCCCGGGGCATGCCGATGCGGCTGCGCAGCCTCGCCGAGGCCGAGGAGTTCTTCACCGGTCTGGACCACGTGGAGCCCGGCATCGTCCAGGTCCACAAGTGGCGTCCGGACGGCACGGGCACCGAGGTGATCCGCGACGAGGACATCGCGATGTACGGGGCGCTCGCCCGCAAGGCGGGTTGACCCGGTTTGCGAGCGCAAGCAGTGCGGGCGGGCCGGTCGGCCGCCCACCCTCCGGCCAGCGGTTCATCACGATGTGGGAGCAACAACTCACGCGTTGTGGTTGCACACTTGACTACCGGTGGTCACACGCGATTGGCTCCGCCCCAGCGAGAGTTCACCCGGTCGGCGAACCCCCCGGTCGACGCCGGCCGTCCTCTCGTTCGTTCCTACGGCTCGGCCGCACAGCGAGGTGCCGCACCCTCATGAAGACCTCACCCCCCTCCCCCTCTTTCACTCGCGTCGCGGCCCTCACGGCCGCCACCTGTCTGCTGCTGGCCGGCTGCTCCGCCGGCGGGTCCGACGAGGCGTCGGACGCGGACGCCGCGGGCTCCTCAGGACTGAAGGTCGCCCTCATCACCCACGGCGGCGAGGGCGACGCCTTCTGGGAGCTGGTGCGCAAGGGCGCCCAGGCAGCGGCCGCAAAGGACGGCATCGATCTGACCTTCGCGAGCGACTCCGACCCGGTCGGCCAGGCCGGGTTGATGCGCGACGCGATCAGCCGGAAGGTCGACGGCATCGCGGTGACCCTGGCCAAGCCGACGGCGATGACAGGTCCCGTCGCCCAGGCGCGGGCGGCCGGCATACCGGTGGTCGGCCTCAACTCAGGTATAGACGACTGGCAGTCCGCGGGCCTGGTCGGCTACTTCGGCCAGGACGAGAGCGTCGCGGGCCGGGCCGTCGGCGACAAGCTGGACGATCTCAGGGCCAAGCACGCCCTGTGTGTCATCCACGAGCGCGGCAACGTCGCCCTGGAGGCGCGCTGTGCGGGCGTGAAGAAGTCCTTCGGCGGCGAGACCGAGAACCTCTACGTGGACGGCACCGACATGGACGCGGTGACCGCCTCCGTCGCGACGCGGCTCAGACAGGACCCGAGCATCGACGAAGTCGTCATGAACGGCGCGCAGTTCGCGCTGGCCGCGGTGAAATCGGCCGAGGAGGCCCGTTCCAAGGCCCATGTCGCGACCTTCGATCTCAACAAGGACCTGGTCAAGGCGGTCCAGGCCGGGGACGTGCAGTTCGCGGTGGACCAGCAGCCGTATCTGCAGGGGTACCTCGCGGTGGACTCGCTGTGGCTGTACAGGACCAACGGCAACACCCTCGGCGGTGGCGAGGCGCCCGTCCTCACCGGACCGGCATTCGTGACCAGGGCGAACATCGCCTCGGTCGCGAAGTTCGCCGCCAACGGAACCCGGTGACCGGACAGTTCCCCCGACGGTGTCGCCAAAGATTCGGTCACGCGTGACCCGTACGCTCACTTGTACGGATAGCATCCAGCGCATCCCCTGTGACGTATCGGACACGCCGCCACCCCTGGCGCTCGTCCCGCTTTCCGCTTCCGCGCTGACCCCGCCCGCTCCCACCCTCCGCTGATCGCCCTAGGACGACAATGTCTCCACGGACAGGTCCCCGGCGCCGCCTCGGCTCCATCCGTCTCTCCCTGATCCTGCTGGCCCTGGTGCCCAGCGTCACGCTCGCCGCCGTCTGGAGCGTGACGACGATCCAGATGTTCTCGGAGGGCCTGGGGCTGCGCTCGCAGACCGGGCTGAGCAAGTCGACCGGGGCCATGGGCACGGAGGCCACGCTCGCGCTGCAGCAGGAGCGCAGCTACTCGGCCGTATGGCTGGCGTCCCGGCAGGAGGAGGCCCGCAGCGCGCTGGACGAGCAGCGGCAGAAGACCGACAAGGCGGTGGCGAAACTCCTCTCCCAGTCGGACGCGATCCAGCAGGCACCCTCCCGGATCAAGGACCGGCTGTACTCGGTGGTCGCGTCGGTGAGCAGTCTGGAGTACTACCGGGGGCAGGTGGACAACCCCACCGACATCACCGCCGTACAGGCGCTCGGCCAGTACACGTCGATCATCGACGACCAGATCCACGCCTTCCAGGAGCTCTCCCAGGTCGACGACGGCGACCTCACCTCGCAGGCCGGTCCGCTCGTCGCGCTGGAGCACGCGGCGGAACTGGTGTCCCGGGAGGACGCGCTGCTGACGCTGGCCTCGCCGTCGCGGACGATGGACGAGAAGTCGTGGACCGAGTTCGCGGAGCTGGTGAACACCCGCCGCTGGCTCGTCGAGGACCAGATCCTCCCCTCGCTCACGGGGAGCGCGAAGTCGGAGACCGAGCGGATCCTGGGGAGCCCGCAGTGGGGGACCCTGGAGACCGTCGAGGACCGGGTGCTCGCGGCGCGGTCGACGGCGCGCGGGGACGGGGACATCTCCGTCCCGGACGCGCAGAAGGAGTGGCGGGCCGCGCTGGTCAAGGTCTCCGACGAGTACGAGGTCCTGATCCGGCAGCAGACGACCGCGCTGCTGCAACGCAGCGGCGACAACGCCCGCGGCCTGCTGATCAAGGCCGCCTCCCTGAGCGCGGGCGGTCTGGTCGCCCTGCTGGTGTGCGTCTGGATGTCGTGGCGGATCACGCGCTCGCTGTCCCGGCGCTTGCACGGCCTGCGCGAGGCCACCCTCGGTCTCGCGCAGGAGCGGCTGCCCGACGTGGTGGCGCGGCTGGAGCGGGGCGAGAAGGTCGACGTGGAGCTCGCCACCCCGCCACTGGACTACGGCCACGACGAACTCGGCCAGGTCGCGAAGGCCTTCAACACCGCCCAGCGCACCGCCGTGCACACCGCCGTCGAACTCGCCGACACCCGGCGCGGCTTCCAGAAGGTCATCCTGGGCATCGCCCGGCAGAGCCAGAACCTGGTCAACCTCCAGCTCACCAAGCTCGACGCGCTGGAGCGCGCGCACCAGGACCCCGAGATCCTCAAGGGCCTGTACGAACTGGACTCCACAGCCAGCCAGTTGCGTCGCTACGAGGAGAACCTCGTCATCATCAGCGGCGAGCGGCCCGGCCGCAGCTGGAGCGAGCCGGTCGCGCTGATCGACATCCTGCGCAGCGCCGTCGGCGAGGTCGCCGAGTACCAGCGGGTCGAGGTGCAGACGGAGGAGGAGGTGCACCTGGCGCCGCCTGCCGTGGCGGACGTCATCCATCTGCTGGCCGAGCTGATCGAGAACGCCACGCTGTACTCCCCCGCGCCCGCGCCGGTCGGGGTGCGGGCGGCGATGGTGGCCAAGGGCCTGGCCGTGGAGGTCGAGGACCGTGGGCTCGGCATGTCCGAGGAGGACTACGACTCCTTCAACGCCCAGCTGGCCGAGCCCCCGCAGTTCGACGTGGTGGCCCTCGCCGACGACCTGCGGCTCGGCATGTTCGTGATCGCCCGGCTCGCCCAGCGGCACGGCATCGCGGTCACCCTGCGCTCCTCGCCGTTCGGCGGCACGACGGCGATCGTGCTGATCCCGCACGACGTCGTGGTGCGGGACCTGCCGGCCCCGGAGCCGGACGAGGTGGAGCACTCCGGTGCCGCCGAGCCGGAGGAGCCCGTACGGGATTCCCGCCCGGTCGTCCCGGCCCGCGACTCGGCCGCCCAGGAATCCTCTTCGGCCTCCGCCCCCGCCACGCGCCCCGACGGCGGCCTCACCGCGCTGCCCCGCCGGGTGCCGCAGACCAGCCTGGCCGCCGAACTGCGCGAGGAGGCGCGGCCCGCCGAGGACAACGGCTACGACGACTTCACCGCGGAGCGAGCCGCCTCCTCCCTCGCCTGCTTCCAGCGGGGCACGCTCCAGGCGCGCGACGACAGCGGCGACGAGACCGCGGACCCGCCCGAGCCGGCCGCGGACCAGCGGATCCCGGCCGCCCGCCGGACGCTCGACGACGTCGCCCCCGAGGAGCCGCCCGCGGCCGACGGCGCCGATGCCGCTGCCCCCTCCGCGGCCTCCTCCCCCACGTCCTCCCCTTCGCCCGCCGACCGCTCATGAAGGACACCGCCATGACACGCCCCAGCCCCGCCACGGACACCCAGCTCGACCAGTTGCTCACCGGACTGGTGGAGCGGGTCGCCGACGTCAACCACGCCGTCGTGCTCTCCGAGGACGGTCTGGTGGTGAGCAAGTCCACCGGGTTCCTGCGGGACGACGCCGAGCGGCTGGCGGCGACCGCGTCCGGTCTGATGAGCCTCAGCAAGGGCGTCAGCATGGACTTCAGAGGCGGGCCGGTGCGCCAGGCGCTGATCGAGATGGCCAACAGCTATCTGATCCTCACGTCCGCCGGGCCCGGCGCCCATCTCGTGGTCCTCACCAACCAGGGCGCGGACGTCGGCGTGGTGGCGTACCAGATGAACATGCTGGTGAAGAAGATCGGCGAGCACCTGTCGGCGGCACCGCGGGCCCATGTCGGCCCTGGCGCGTGAGGTGGCCGGAGACGATACGGCGGGCAGGCTGGTACGTCCCTTCACGCTGACCGGCGGCCGGACCAAGCCCAGCCGCACCGACTTCACGCTGATCACGACGGTGACGGCGGTGGATCCGCCGCCGGAGCGGGCGCCCCGTCCGCAGCCCGAGCAGACGCGGATCCTGCGGCGCTGCGCCCGGCCCATCGCCGTCGCGGAGCTCGCGGCCCATCTCGACCTGCCGGTGAGCGTGGTCGCCATCATGCTCTGCGATCTGCTGGAGGCGGGCCTGATCACCGTGCACCCGCCGCACCCCGTCACCCCCCGCACCCCGGACCTGGACCTGCTGCAGAAAGTGAGGGACGGCCTTGGCCGGCTCTGACACCACCGTGGAATCGGTCGCGCCGCCCGACACGGTCAAGATCCTCATCGCCGGCGGCTTCGGCGTCGGCAAGACGACGCTGGTCGGGTCGGTCAGCGAGATCGCCCCGCTGCGCACCGAGGAACCCCTGACCGCCGCGGGCGTGGGTATCGACGACCTCAACGGCATCGAGGAGAAGCGGGCCACCACCGTGGCCCTGGACTTCGGCCGGATCACCATCAGCCAGGAGCTGGTGCTCTATCTGTTCGGTACGCCCGGGCAGCAGCGGTTCTGGTTCATGTGGAACGACCTGGCGATCGGCGCGCTGGGCGCCGTCGTCCTGATCGACGTCCGCCGGCCGGAGTCCAGCTTCGCCGCGATCGACTTCTTCGAGCGCCGGCAGATCCCGTTCGTCGTCGGCGTCAACGGCTTCCACGGCGAACATCCCTATCCCGCCGACGAGATCAGGGACGCCCTCGCGCTCCCGGAGCATGTCCGGGTGCTGCTGTGTGACGCGCGGGAACGCGAGTCGTGCCGGGACGTGCTGATCGCCCTGATCGACCAGTTGATCGCCGACGCCCGGCAGGCGGGCTGAGCGTCACTCCTCGGGGCCGGTGAGCGGCCGGTTCGCGGGTGCGACGATCCTGGCCGTGAGGTCGGGGGCGGCCATCGCGGGGTCGAAGGGGAACATGGGCCGGCGAATCCGGTGGTGGCCGAGCCGCACCAGGTCCTGGTCGACGCCGCCCGGGGTGAGCGCCATCTTCCAGTCGGCGGCCATGGCGAACAGCTCGGGCTCCAGATAGCCGATCTTGACGATCACGATGTCGGCCGCGCGCGGGTCCAACTCCAGGTCGGTGAAGTCGCGTTCGAGGTGGTAGGGCTTTCGCAGCCGGGTCAGGATCACGTGCACGCCGCCCACCCGCAGCACGGCCTCCGTCTCGGCGTCCCGGTCGCCGTGGCGTACGGAGTGCACCACGCCGGTCATCGTGAGCGGCCCGGCGTGCCGGTCGTCGACCTCCGCGCCCGCGGTGACGGTGACCGTGGCGCCGACGCCGGCCTTCACCGCCGTGTCGACCGCGGACGGGCCGGGCAGGGAGGCGTACAGGACGACCGGGCCGGAAGGGTCCTCGAACTCCGGGCGGGCCAGGACGTGTTGGAGTCCCCAGGTGACGTCTCCGGCGCCGCCCGCCGTGGGATTGTCGCCGGTGTCGCTGATGAAGTAGGGGCGGGCGCCGGCGGTGAGGGCCTCGTCGAGGCAGTCACCGAGGGTGCCGGTGGGGGCGACGAAGGCGAAGTCGTGGCGGGCGTCCCAGAATCCGCGGGCGAGACGCTCGGCGCCCGCGGTGACGGCGGCCTCGTCGGGTCCGGTGACCACGACGGCGGCCCGGTTGCGCGGTTCGTCGGCCCAGGCGTACCCGACCCAGATCGCCGCGTCGGTCACCCCGTCGGCCGCTTCCACGTCCTCGACGGCCGCGTACACGCTTTTCGCGGGTTCGATACGGGTGGAGGTCTGCTCCCCGGCCAGCAGCACCGGCACCGGCACCCAGGCCTTGGCGGGACGGGGCGCGCCGCTCGCCAGGAGGTCGACGAGGTTGCGGGCGGCCCGCTCCTTGGTCTCCATGGCGTCCTCGTGCGGGGCCATCCGGTAGCAGGTGATCAGGTCGCTGAGGTGGACGAGCGGCCGGGAGACGTTGCCGTGCAGGTCCATGGAGGTCGACACGAGGACGTCCGGGCCGATCACCTCGCGTACGCGGGTCAGCAGGTCCACTTCCGCGTCGTCGAGCCCCTCGACGGTCATCGCACCGTGGATGTCGTACCAGAGGCCGTCGAGCGGCCCCAACTCCCGTAGTCGATCGATGAGTTCGCGGGACAGCTCGGTGTACGCGGCCGCCGTCACCGTTCCGCCGGGCAGCGCCTTGCCGACCAGGGCGCCGCGCCAGTCGGCGGCGTCCCTCAGTGGCTGCCCCGGGGCCAGGAACGGGTAGCGGTCGAGGACGTCCGGTCCGCGCCGCGGGTGGAAGGCGGGGGCGTCGGTGCGGGCCGGGGAGAAGGTCGACGACTCGATGCCGAGGCCGGCGATCGCGATGACGGGACGGGGGCGGGGCCGGAGCTGAGGCTGGGGCTGGGGCATGGCTCCTCCTGAGGGTCAGGGGTGGGTGCCGGCGACCGAGTGCAGCGCGTGGGCGAGGGCCCGCTGGAGGGCGAACTGGCCCGCGCCGACCAGGCCGGCGTCGGCGCCGAGGCCGGCCCGATCGATGACCAGGTGCTCGGTGACCAGCGGATGGCAGCCCTCGTACAACTGGCTGCGCACGGCGGCGACGAAGGGCTCCAGCGTGGAGAGGATGCCGCCGAGGTACACGGCGTCGGGGTTGAAGAAGTTGACGTTGGCGGCCAGCACCATGCCGAGGTAGCGGCCGGCCTGCCGGACCGCGCGCGTGGCCTCGGGGTCGGCGTCACCGGCGAGGCGTACGACGTCCTCGGTGGACGTCACCTCCAGGCCCCGCTCGCGCAGGATGCGGACCAGTGCCGCTCCCGAGGCGACCGTCTCCAGACACCCGGTGTTCCCGCAGGAGCAGGGGATGTCGTGGGCGGCCTCGACGCGGACGTGGGTGATCTCGCCGGCCGCGCCCGAACCGCCCCGGTAGAGGCGGCCGTCGGCGATGACGCCCGCGCCGATGCCGGTGCCCGCCTTCACCATGATGGCCTGGCGTTGCCCGGCGGGCCGGACGCTGTGCTCGCCGACGGCCATGCAGTTGGCGTCGTTCTCGATGGCCACCGGGACCCCGAACCGTTCCTGGAGCCAGTCCCGTACCGGGAACCGGTTCCAGCCCGGCATGCGCGCGGGCAGTGTCACCAGGCCCGTCTCGACGTCGACCGGGCCCGGCAGACAGAGGCCGACACCTCTGAGGGACTCCCGCCCGTTCCGCTCGGCAAGGCCCTCCAGGGTCTCGACCAGGCCCGGCAGCGAGGCCTGCGGTCCGTCGGCCGTCGCGAACGGCACCGTGGAGACGTCCGTGAGACCGCCACCGGGGTGGACGACGCCGACGTGGGCGTGCTTGCCGCCGAGTTCGGCCGCCACGGCGTAGCCGTCACCGCCGCCGAGCCGGAGCACCTTGCGCGGCCGTCCGCCGGTGGACGACATGGTGCCCTCCTCGGTGACCAGGCCGTAGTCCAGCAGCTTGGTCACCGCGAACGAGACCGTCGACGGCGCGGCCCCGAGCAGCTCGGAGAGCTCCGTGCGCGTGGACGCCTGCCCTGAGGCGAGGAGTTCGAGGATGCGCCGGGTCAACGACCCACTTTTTTCAGTCATGGACGAAGTTACTTCCGTCATCTGCGGTCGGGACAGCGAGAGTAGGCCGCAGGAGTGCCCTCCGGGCTAATTCCAGAACAGCAGAAACATACTTTTTACAGCGGCACTCCTGTTTCTTCGAACGGACGGGGCTTTCACTGACTGCACCTCGCTTCTGTCCCCTGAGGAGAGCCATGTCCCCTGCTCGCACGAGACTCCTCGCCGCTGCCGCCGCCCTGTCCGCCGGCACGCTGCTGCTCGCGGGCTGCTCCGGGAGCAGCGGTACGCCGACCGGATCCCGCGACTCCATCAACTACGCGCTGCCTGCGAACTTCACGCCGAACTGGATCCTGCCGATCGGCACCGCGGCGCATCTGAACACCAACAACATCTCCATCGCGAACACGCTGTGGGAGCCGCTCATCGCCTACGACGGCTCCACCGGCGAGATCGCCTGGAACAAAGCCGGCTCGGTCGCCACCGACGCCGACTTCGCGCCCGACAACAAGAGCGTGCGGATCACACTGGGCGACCGGCACTGGAGCGACGGCAAGCCGATCACCTCCCGTGACGTCCAGTTCTGGTTCGACCTCATCAAGGCGAACAAGTCGGAGTGGGCGGGCTACAACCCCGGTCAGGCGCCGGACAACTGGACGTCCTTCAAGACCGAGGACGACCGCCACTTCACCATCACCTTCGACAAGGCCTACAACCCGCAGTGGATGCTGGCCAACGAGCTGAGCTCGATCACACCGCTGCCGCAGCACACCTGGGACAAGGGCGGCGACGCCAAGCAGGTGTGGACCTACCTCAACAACGCCGCGAAGAACATCGGCGACTACGAGAAGAACGCCCTCTGGAAGACCATCAGCGGCCCCTACGCGGTCAAGTCCTACTCGACGGCCGGCAAGGTGGTCCTCACCGCCAACAAGAAGTACGACGGCGGCGAGAAGCCGGCCATCCCCACGGTGAACCTGCTCCCCTTCACCACGGCCGAGGCCGAGAAGAACGCCCTGCGCTCCGGCAGCGTCGACTACGGCTACCTCGAGGCGACCGACCTCGACCAGAAGGAGAGCTTCACCGCGCAGGGATACGGGGTGAAGCCGTGGTCCGGCTGGGCGATCACCTACATGCCGTACAACTTCAACAACCCGGCGATGGGCGCGGTGTTCAAGCAGCTGTACGCCCGTCAGGCCGTCCAGCGCTCCATCGACCAGGCAAGTCTGGCGAAAGTCGTCTTCAACGGGACCGCGGTCGCCGGCTACGGCCCCGTCCCCCAGGGGCAGGCGTCGGACTTCGTCTCCCAGGTGCAGAAGGACGACCCGTACCCCTTCTCGACGACGGCCGCCCGGGAACTGCTGACCGGTCACGGCTGGAGCGAGCAGGGCGGGGTCATGACCTGCACGAGTCCCGGGACCGGGGCCGCCCAGTGCGGTGAGGGCGTCGCCGGGGGCACCGAGTTCGAGATGCAGGTGCTGTCGCAGTCCGGCTCGACGGTCACCGACAACATGATGAGCGCGATCCAGTCCTCGCTCGCCAGGACCGGCATCAAGTTCTCGATCAAGACCGCGCCCGTCAACTCGGTGCTGGCGCAGACCCCGCAGTGCAAGGCGAGCCAGTCGATCTGCAAGTGGCAGCTGTCCTTCTTCGGCACGGCCGGCAGCTGGTACTTCCCCGCCTTCCCGACCGGTGACTCGCTGTTCCAGACCGGCGGCGGCTCGAACTTCGGCAACTACTCCAACCCCGACGTCGACAAGCTCATCTCCGCCTCCACGACGTCCGGTTCGACGAAGGCGGTCCAGGACTACAGTGCCGCGCTCGCCGAGGACCTGCCGGTGATCTGGCTGCCGGAGCCCGTCTACCAGGTCTCCGTCATCAGGAACGGCCTCGGCGGCTTCTCCCAGGACTCGCTCGCCAACTTCCACCCCGCGCAGTGGAAGTGGACCGGCTGAGGCATGGACACGCTCCTGTATCTCAGCCGCCGGCTCCTCCAGGCCCTCGCGGTGATCCTGATCGTCACGATCGTGGTCTTCTGCCTGCTGCACACCCTGCCCGGAGGCCCCGCACGCGGGATCCTCGGACCGCAGGCGACGGCCCAGCAGATCGCCGCGTTCAACCACGAACAGGGGCTCGATCGGTCGCTGCCCGTGCAGTACGTCTACTACCTGCGCGAGTTGGCGCAGGGTGACCTCGGCACGTCGTACACCCTCAACGAGGCGGTCTCGCGGCTGATCGGGCAACGGCTGCCGAAGACGCTGGTGCTGACCGTGCTGTCCGCGCTGGTCGGGCTGCTGCTCGCCGTCCCGCTCGGGATGTGGCAGGCCGTGCGGCGCAACAAGCCGGCCGACTACGTCATCACCACGCTGAGCTTCGTCGCCTACTCGACGCCGGTGTACTTCCTGGGTCTGATCCTGGTGCTGGTCTTCACCCAGGCCCTGCGGTGGTTTCCGTCGCAGGCGCCCCAAGGGGACACGTTGGCCCAGGTGTTCGCCGATCCGGCGGCGCTGGTGCTTCCGGTCGTGACCGGGGCCGCGTCCATGGTGGCCGTGTTCAGTCGGTACATGCGGGCGGCGACGCTGGAGAACCTGTCCGAGGACTATGTGCGGACGGCTCGCGCCGGGGGTGCCGGGCAGTACGCGGTTCTGTTCCGGCACGTGTTCCGGAACTCCCTGACGCCGGTGATCGCGATGCTCGGGTACTACGTGCCAGTGCTGTTCGGTGGGGCGTTGGTGGTCGAGCAGCTGTTCAACTACCCGGGGATGGGGCTGTTGTTCTGGTCCGCCGCGCAGTCCTCCGACTATCCGGTGTTGCTGGGGTGCGTGCTCGTCATCTCCGTGGCGACCGTCGTGGGGACCTTGCTTGCGGATGTGGTGCAGCGGGTTGTCGATCCTCGGGTCAAGGAGGGGCGGGCGTGAGTGGTCGTGTTGAGGCTGCGGGCCGGTGGAAGCTGGGCACGCCCCGCGGCGGAGCCACAAATCGAAACAGCCCCGCGCCCCTGAAAGCTCGCTTCGCGCGCAATCGGCTCGCCATGGCCGGGGTCCTGATCGTTCTGTTCTTCCTGCTCTTCTGTTTCGTCGGTCCGCTCCTCTACTCCACCGACCAGACCCACACCGATCTCACCCAGGTCAACCTCCCACCCGGCCCGGCCCATTGGCTGGGTACCGACGCCGTCGGGCACGACCAGCTCGGGCGGCTGATGTACGGCGGGCAGGTCTCCCTGCTCGTAGGGCTCGCGGCCGGGCTGCTGGCCACCGTCATCGGGACGTTGTGGGGTGCGGTCGCCGGGTATGCGGGCGGCTGGGTGGACGCGGTGATGATGCGGGTGGTGGACGCCGGGATCGCGATTCCCGCGCTGTTCATCCTGCTGGTCGTCTCCGCGATCGCCACGCCGGGCACGGTCGGTCTGATCGTGATCCTCGGGTTGGTGTCGTGGCTGGTGCCGTCCCGGCTGGTACGGGCCGAGACCCTGACCCTGAAGAACCGCGACTACGTGTTGACGCTGCGGGCGACCGGCGGCACGCACGGCCGGGCGATCCGGCGGCACATCCTGCCCAACTCGGTGTCGACGATCGTGGTCGCGGCGACGTTCCAGATCGCCGACGCGATCCTGCTCGTCGCCTATGTGTCGTATCTCGGGCTGGGCGTCCAGCCGCCGAAGACCGACTGGGGCGGCATGCTGTCGGCCGGTCTGACGGCGGCGTACTCCGGGCGCTGGTGGCTGATCGTTCCGCCGGGCCTCGCGATCATCCTCGTCGTGTGCGCGTTCAACGCGATCGGCGACGGCCTGCGTGACGCCTTCGACGTGAAGGGACGCGGATGAACATCCTCGAGATCGCCGACCTGGGCGTGACCTTCTCGACCGACACCGGTGACGTGGCCGCCGTGCGCGGAGTGTCGCTGCACGTACGGCCCGGCGAGACGCTGGCCCTGGTCGGTGAGTCCGGGTCCGGCAAGTCGACGGTGGCGCTCGCCGCGATGGGGCTGCTGCCGGGCAGCGCGCGTGCCTCCGGGCGGGTGACGGTGGACGGCGCCGAGGTGGTGGGCGCGCCGGAGGCCGCGCTGGCCCGGCTGCGGGGCCGTACCGCCTCCATGGTCTTCCAGGAGCCGGCGACCGCCCTGGATCCGCTGACCCGGGTCGGCTCCCAGATCGCGGAGGTCATACGGAACCATCGGGAGGTCTCCCGGTCGGAGGCCGCCCGTGCGGCGGTCGAACTCCTGCGCCGCGTCGGCATTCCCGAGCCGGAGAGGCGAGCCTCGGCCTTCCCCTTCCAGCTGTCGGGCGGGCAGCGCCAGCGCGTCGTCATCGCCATGGCGATCGCCAACTCACCGGGCCTGCTCATCGCCGACGAGCCGACCACCGCGCTCGACGTGACCGTGCAGGCCGAGATCCTCGATCTGCTGCGGCGGTTGGCGGCCGACTCGGACACGGGCGTGCTGCTGGTCACGCACAACATGGGCGTGGTCGCCGACTTCGCCGACCGTGTCGCCGTGATGCTGCGGGGTGAGGTCGTGGAGACGGGGACGGTGGAGGACGTGCTGTTGCGGCCGCAGCACGAGTACACACGAGGCTTGCTGGCGGCGGTGCCCCGGCTGCGGCTGAGCGGTGAGGACCCGCCACCGGCGCAAAAGGCGCCCGTGGTGCAACTGCGCGACGTGTCCGTGCGGTTCGGCCGGGTCCGGGCACTGGAGGGTGTCTCCCTCGACGTCCGCCCCGGCGAAACCGTCGGTCTCGTGGGCGAGTCCGGGTCGGGCAAGTCGACGGCGGCCAGGGTCGCGCTCGGGCTCATCGCGCCCGCCTCCGGCTCGGTGTCGCTGTTCGGCACCGACCTGGGCCGGGCCCGTGGCCGCAAGCGGCGGGCTCTGCTGTCGGGTGTCGGCGTGGTGCTCCAGGACCCGGTGGCCTCGCTGGACGCGCGGATGAGCGTGGCGGAGTGCGTCGCCGAGCCGCTCCGGGTGCACCGGCGGGGCATGACGGCGGCCGAGCGGCGGGCCAGGGTGGCCGAGGTGCTGGAACTGGTACGGCTGTCGCCGGAGTTGGCGGGCCGCGGGCCGCGTGAGCTGTCCGGCGGTCAGCGGCAGCGGGTGAGTCTCGCGCGGGCGCTGGTGCTGGACCCCCGGCTGCTGGTCGCGGACGAGCCGACGAGCGCGCTGGACGTGAGTGTGCAGCGCACGGTGCTGGAGGTCATCGCCGAGTTGCAGCGTGAGCTGGGCTTCGCCTGTCTGTTCGTCTCCCACGACCTGGCCGTCGTGCAGGAGTTCGCGCAGCGTGTCGTCTTCATGCGGGAGGGCCGGATCGAGGAGCAGGGGCCGACCATGACGACCCTGCTGCGCCCGGAGACGGAGTACACGCGCCGGCTCATCGCGGCCGTGCCCGTACCGGATCCGGTGCTGCAACGGCGGCGCAGGGAACGCCGGGCGGCTCTCGGGACGGGGGCCGGCGCATGACGCGTGGAGTGCTGGCCGGTGTCGACATCGGCGGTACGACGACCCAGGTGGTGCTGTGCGACCCGGACCTCGGCGTCCTGGACCGCGTCGGCGTGCCCACCCCGGCCTCCGACGGCGGGGCGGCGATGGTCGGCGCCGCGCTGGATGCCGTACGGCTGCTGCTGGGCCGTACCCCCGCGCGGCTGCTCGGCGTCGGGGTGGGCGCGGCCGGCGTGGTGGACGCGCGGGCCGGGCGGGTACTGGTGGCCAGCGACTCGTTCCGCGGCTGGGCCGGGTTCGCGGTGACGGCGGCGTTCGAGGAGGCGCTGGGCGTACCGGTGTTCCTGGACAACGACGTCAACGCCTTCCTGCGCGGGGAGGCGACGGCCGGTTCGGTGGCGGGCGAGCCCGAAGTGCTCGGGATGACGCTGGGCACGGGGGTCGGCGGGGCGCTGTGGCTGGGCGGCGTGCTCCACGACGGCCCGCACGGCGCGGCGGGCGAGATCGGGCACGTGCCCGGCTTCGGCGACCTGCCCTGCACCTGCGGCGGTCGCGGGCATCTGGAGACCCTGGCCTCCGGCCGCGCGATCGCCGGCCGGTACGCCGAGCGCACGGGCCGTTCACGCACGTCCGGGGAGGTCGCCGAGGCCGCGCGGTCGGGCGACGGGGACGCGCTCGCCGTGTACGACGCGGCGGGGGCCGCCGTCGCCCGCGCCCTGCTCGTCACGGCGGGACTGCTGGACGTCACCATGGTGGTCGTCGGCGGTGGCGTGAGCCGCTCCTGGGCCTTGCTGGAGCGCTCGATCCACGCGGCCCTGACCGCCGAGCCGCCCGTCAGCGGCCATCCCGTCCGTGTCCGGCCGGCCGGGCTCGGCGCCGACGCGGTGGCGATCGGGGCGGCGGCACGCGCGCGTGCGGAACTGGGGCCCCTGGCGGGCCGGGTGGCGGAAATCCGCCAAGGGTGACCGAGTGATTGACGCGCACCTCGCGCTCTCCTACCTTCTGGTCGATTCACCGAACTCCGTTCGATATACCGACAGTTCGGCATGCTCGTCCACCCCGACCACAAGGCCCGCACCCCCACACCCCCCTGGAGCGCAGATGGCCCACCCCTCCCGCAGACACGTCCTCGGCATGGCAGCGACCGTTCCGCTCGCGGCGACCGGCGCCCTGACCCTCGGAGCCGGGACGGCCCACGCCGCCGACTCGGCGTACGTCATGGCCTACTTCACCGAGTCCACCACCATGCTCGAGGCCGACTACGGTCTGCACCTGGCCGTCAGCACCGACGGTCTGCGCTGGATGCCGCTCAACCAGAACAACCCGGTGGTCACGCCGGCCCTGGGCGCGGGCGGACTGCGCGATCCGTTCGTTCTGCGGAAGCAGGACGGCACCTTCGTGGTGCTGGCGACCGACCTCAAGGGCACCGACTGGAGTCGCAACAGCGTCAACATCCACGTCTGGGACTCGACCGACCTGCGGTCCTTCACCGGCTACCGACTGCTGAAGCTGCACGACATGACGGGCACCCACAGCTGGGCGCCGGAGGCCTACTGGGACGCCGGACGCGGGCAGTACGGCATCCTCTACTCGTCGGTGAACAGCAGCGGCCACAACGTGATCATGGTCAGCTACACCACCGACTTCCGCACCACCCAGAATCCGCAGGTCTTCTTCGACCCCGGCTACGACGTCATCGACGGCAATCTGACCGTGGGCGTGAACGGCGTCAACTACCTCTACTTCAAGCGCGACCAGACGCTGGTCGGCGCCCGGTCCACCTCGCTGAACCCCGGCAGCTTCACGGTCTTCAGTACCCCGGCCGCACACGGTGGCACCGAGGCGCCGACGGTGGTGAAGTCGCTGACGTCCAGCACCTGGTACCTGTGGGGAGACACGTACACGCCCAACGGCGTCTTCTACGCCTGGCAGTCGAACGACCTCGCCGCCGGCACCTGGACGGCGCTCGACCAGCGCCTGTACACCCAGCCGCTCAACTCCAAGCACTGCGGCATCCAGCCGATCACCCAGGCCCAGTACACCAACCTGGTCTCGCACTGGGGCGCTCCGGCCTGGAACCGGCTCAAGTCGTACAACCACCCGGCGCGTTACGTCCGGCACAGCGGCTTCGCCGGGCGGATCGACGAATACCCCTTCGATCCGTTCCCCGACTCGCAGTGGAAGCTGGTGCCGGGGCTCGCCGACTCCTCAGGCGTCTCGTTCCAGTCGGTCAACTACCCGGCCCGCTATCTGCGGCACTACAACTACGCCCTGCGTCTGGACGAGAGCGACGGCACGTCGACGTTCGCGGCGGACGCGACCTTCTACCGGACGGCCGGGCTCGCCGACGCCTCCTGGGCGTCGTTCCGCTCGTACAACAACCCGACCCGCTACATCAGGCACTCCGACTACGCCCTGCGTATCGACCCGGTCTCCACGGCCACCGAGCGTCAGGACGCCACGTTCCACGTCGGCTACTGAGCGGCCTCGCACAGGGTGGGGTGGTGGCGGCACCGGCCGGCCACGACCCCACCTCGATCACGTCAGTTGAGGCCGGCCGACTTCAGCCAGGCCTTCGCCACGTCCAGCGGGTCCTTGCTCTCCAGTTGCACCTGGGAGTCCAGGTCGAGGAGCGTCTTGGTGTCCAGCTTGGCCGAGACCGCGTTGAGCGCTTCGACGCCCTCCTGGGAGAGGCCGCTCTTGTACACGAGCGGGGTCACGTTGGCGAAGCCGAAGAGGTTCTTCGGGTCCTTGAGGACGACGAAGCCCTCCTTGGTGATGGTCGGGTCGGTGGTGAAGATGTCCGCGGCCTGCACGGTGTTCTTCGTCAGCGCCGCCTGGGTGAGCGGGCCGCCCGCGTCCAGCGCCTTGAAGGACTTGAACTTCAGGCCGTATTCGGACTCCAGGCCCTGCAGGCCCTGGTGCCGGGTCTGGAACTCGGGCGAGCCGCCGATCACCAGGTCCGGGGCGATGTCCTTGAGGTCCTCGAGGCTGGAATCGGCCGTCAGCTTGTGCTTCTTCGCCGTCTCCGCGTTGATGCTGACGGAGTCCTTGTCCTCGGCCGGCGAGGACTCCAGCAGCGTCAGCTTCGCGTCCAGCTTGCCCTTGACCGCGGCGTTCACGGCGTCCGCCGACTTCTGCTCCGCCTTGTTGTCGAGGTAGGCGAGCAGCGAGCCGTTGTACTCCGGCAGGACCGTGATGGAGCCGTTCTTCAGCAGGCCGTAGGTCGTCTCACGGCTGCCGATGTTGGGCTTGTAGGTGACCTTGATGCCCTTGGCCTTGAGGGCCTCGCCGTAGATGTCGGCGAGCAGGATGCTCTCGGCGAAGTTGTTCGAGCCGACGACCACGGTGTCGCCGCTCGGCTTGTCCCCGGCCAGGGGGTCGGACTTGTCGTCGGAGGAGGAACATCCCGCCAGCAGCGCCGCCGTGGCGGCGAGCGCGACAGCGGCCGCGCCGGGATGGTTCCTGAAGGACCTGCTGCTTACGGCGGTGGAAGTCACGATTCCCGTTCCGGTTTGTGGGGGTTGGAGGGCCGACCCCGAGGTCTGGGCAGAACTCTCCACTGATCCAATCCAGCCGGTTCTGCCCCAGTCAAGAGCAATCCGGTCACCGATTGGCCTCGAACAATGGCCGCTTGTGCCCCGATGTGAAGGGGGACGGTTGGGGCGGAGGGTGTTGTAACGGATTCTTGACGTACAGTGCCGGTCACGAAAGGCAAGAGGCGGTAGTGTCCCCGACGTTGACGGGGGCGATACCGGTCAACAACGGTCACGTGCGACCTCGCGCGCCGTGTGACGCCCACGAAGGAGGCAACTCGGTGTCCACGAACGAGGTGGGCGCTCCCCGCCCGCGTCGTCTACGCGGTTTCGCCGACCGCTGGCCCTTCAGGCGGAAGCTCAACCTTCTCGTCGGTGTGCCGCTGACCGTGGTGGCGGTCCTTCTCGCCTACCTCATAGCCGACCAGACCGCGCAGTCACGTGACGCGGCCGACGCCGCCCGGCTGGTCCGGGAGAGCACCGAGGTCGCCACGCTCGCCGACCGGCTGGCGTCCGAGCACCAGCAGGCCGTCCTGCTCTCCGTACGGCACGAGGCCTCCGAGGGTGACGCGCCTTCGTCCGCCGCCTACCGCACGGCGCAGTCCCTAGTGAACTCCCAGGTCGAGCGGGTGCGAGACGCCTTCGGCGAAAGACTGCCGGAGACCGAGGCACAGGCGCTGCGGGGAGTCGAGGGCCTGAGCAGCCTGCGTGACACCATCGAGCAGGGGTATCTGCCCGCCGAGAGCATCGACCCCGCGTACACCCACGCCTCACAGAACCTGATCGACGGCCTGGGCCTGGACCGCGACCCCGACCTCGTGACCGCTTTCACAGGCAATCAGCTGGACTCGCTGCTGCGCGCGGGCGCCGCCCACAGTGCCTTCGAGACCGGCGTCTTCTCCGCGTCGACCGGTGACTCCAACGCCCTCATCGAGTTCATCGGCGCGGTCGGCTCCTACGACGAGTACACCCATCAGGCCGAACGTTTCTCCAGGTTCGCCACCGACGCCCAGGCCGCACAGCTCGCGGGGATCAAGTACACCGCCGCGCAGAGCGTCATCAGCCGGCAGTTCGCCGAGCTGCAGATCGACCCCGGCGCCGCGCAGGGCGGCTCACCCGCGGAGATCCGCACGTCCCTCGACGTGGCCCTCGACTCCTACCCCGCCTATCGTGACCAGGCCAAGACCCGGCTGGCGATCACCACTTCGCTCATCGGGCAGATCGCCGACCAGGCGGAGAGCGCCTCCGACAAGGCGGCGTGGCGCGCGGTGCTGCTGCTGGGGCTCGCCCTGCTCGGCCTCGCCGTCTGGCTGGTCCTCGCGATGCTGGTGCGCCGCTCGGTGGTCCGCCCGGTGCAGGCCCTCACGGATGCCGCGCAGCAGGTCGCCGAGGTCGCCGAACGCGAGCTGGCCCGGGTGGCCGACGACGACGCCGAGGACGACGGTCCGCCGCGGCTGCGCGCGATGCCCGTCACCGCGCGCGACGAGATCGGCGAACTCGCCGAGACGTTCAACCAGGTGCAGACCATGGCGGCCGCGCTGCTGGAACGGCAGGTGCTCAGCCGGCGCAACGTCGCCGAGATGTTCGGCAACGTGGGGCGCCGGGTCAGCAACCTCACCACACGCCAGCTCGCCCTGATCGACGCGGTGGAGCGGGGCGAGACCGATCCGGCCCTCCTCGAGCGGCTGTACTCCATCGACCACATCGCGGTCCGGCTGCGCCGCAACGCCGACAGCCTGATGCTGCTCGCCGGCATCCACGAGGCGGTCCTGGACTCCGGTCCCACCGCGCTCACCAACGTCGTACGCGCCGCGCTCGGCCAGATCGAGGGCTACCAGCGCGTGGAGCTGCGCGCGCGGACCGAGGCGGTGGTGGAGCCCGAGGTCATCGGCGACCTGACGCTGATGATCGCCGAACTCCTGGAGAACGCGGTGTCGTTCTCGCCCGAGGGCAGCCCGGTCGAGGTGACGGTGGCGGCCTCCGGCAACGACGCGGTGATCGTCGTCTCCGACCACGGCCTGGGCATGGCCCCCGAACGCCTCGACGAGGAGAACGCCCGCCTGATCCGCCGCGAACGGCTCGACCTCGTACCGACGAAGGTCCTCGGCCTGTTCGTGGTCGGCACGCTCGCGCGCCGCTGGGAGGTCACCGTCACGCTCTCCCGCACACCGGGCGGCGGTGTGACGGCCGAGGTGACGGTGCCGTCGTCGCTGCTGGTGACGGGGAGCACGACGGGGTCGACGGCTACGGCGGCGTTGGCCGCGGTGGCCCGCGGCGGCTCGGAGCCGAAGGCTGAGCACGGGGGCCGTGCGGGTGCGACCACCGGCCCCCGGCCGTCCGCCGCCGTGCCGGGGGATGCGGTACGGCCGGACGACGCTCAGGACACCGACGGGTTGCGGCCCCTCCCCCGCCGTGTCGCGCAGCGCGGGTCCGCTGTGGACGGGACGCCGACCGTCCCTCCGGCAACGTCCGCCGATCACGCCCGGGCCGACCAGCCGGACCCCTCCGTGCCGGCAGCCCGCCCGCTGCGTCGCCGCGTCCGCGGTGCGACCCTGCAGACCTCCGAGCGGCAGACGACGGTGCGGCAGACCGCGCGGACGCTGGACGCGGAGGCCGTGCGGGCGGCGGTCGACGAGTTCGAGGCCGCGGTGGAGCGCGCGCATCGCGACAGCCGGAACGGCGGTGACGGCGGCACCGGAGCGCAATCCGCCCCAGCGACAGCCCCAGCCCCCCATACGCAGGACCAGAACGACCCCCCGGAAGGAGCGGAGCAGTGAGCACGTCGACAGGTGGCACCCCGGCGGGAGGCCCCACGCCGGCCGAACTGCAGGCCGCCGCAGCCGACTTCACCTGGCTGCTGAATCGCTTCGCGAAGGAGACGGCCGGTGTCGTGGACGCCATCGCCGTCTCGTCCGACGGCCTCCTCATCGCCGTGTCCGAGCTGCGGGAGCACGCCGACTCGGAGCGGCTCGCCGCGATCGTCTCCGGCATCACCAGCCTGGCCGCCGGCGCCTCCGGCAACTACGGCCTCGGCGGCCTCAACAAGGTCATCATCGACCTGGAGGGCGGCCACGTCCTGGTCTCCACGATCGGCAGCGGCGCCGTGCTCGGCGTCGTCACCGACAAGGAGGCCAAGCTGGGCAACATCGCCTACGAGATGACCGTGTTCGCCAACCGCGCCGGTTCCGCCCTCAGCCCGCAGCTCGTACTGGAGCTGAAGAACAGCGTCGGCGCCACGTCACCCCGCTGACCGCACCGGGAAGAACCCGGGAGCCCCGGCGAGCGGCAAGGCACCCGGCCGAGGAGGACGGACAACGCCATGGCGGACGGCACCCCAGCGCCGAGCCTCGACGGCCCTGACCACGATGGGCCGGACCCCGACGGGTCGCAGCCCGATGGACCGGACCTTGACGGGCCGGAACCTGACGCGGCGGACCCCGGTGGGGCGCGATCGGACGGTCCCGCCTCTGCCGTACGGCCCTTCCTGGTGACCGCCGGGCGGGTCGTGGCCGATGCCGATGGGCGGTCGATGCCCGTCGAGACGCAGGTGGTGGCCACCAGCGAGGGGCTCGACGCGCTCGACCGGCTGGCTTTCGAGGAGCACGACATCGTCGCCGTCTGCCGGCTGCCGCAGTCCATCGCGGAGATCGCGGCCCGGCTGCGGCTGCACCTCAACGTGGTGCGCGTCCTCGCCGAGGACCTGCGCGCCGCCGGGCAGTTGACGGTGCACGTGCCCGACTCCGGCGTCATCCACGACGCATCCGTCCTGCGCAGGGTCATCGACGGCCTGCGCGCCATACCCGACTCACGAGGGGTCACTCCGTGACGACGACCGAACCGGCCACCGGCGCATCCGCCGCGCCGGCGGCCACCGTACGACCGCCGCTGCCGGTCAAGATGGTGATCGCCGGCGGCTTCGGCGTGGGCAAGACCACCACCGTGGGCGCGATATCCGAGATCGAGCCGCTGACGACCGAGGCCGCCATCACGGAGGTCGCGGCGGGCGTGGACGACCTCACCCACACGCCCCGCAAGACGACGACCACCGTGGCCATGGACTTCGGCTGCCTCACCATCGACCCCACCCTGAAGCTGTATCTGTTCGGCACGCCCGGGCAGGAACGGTTCGGGTTCATGTGGGACGACATCGTCGAGGGCGCGGTCGGCGGGCTCGTCATCGTGGACACCCGCCGGCTCGACGACTGCTACGCCGCCGTCGACTACTTCGAGCACAAGGGCATCCCCTTCGCGGTGGCGGCCAACGCCTTCGACGGCAAGGTCGAGCACACGCTGGAGGAGATCCGCTGGGCCCTCGACGTCACCGACGGCGTCCCGGTCGTCGTCTTCGACGCCCGCGAACGCGGCTCGGTCCGCGACGCCCTGCTCGTCGTACTGGAACTGGCGCTGGCGCGCACGGAGGACTGACGGCGGGCGGCGGCCGGCGGGGAGAGGCGGCGGGCGCGGAATGCCCGCGCCCGCAAGTGCGTTGGAGTGAGGCATGAGCCTCGACGAGCGCACGATCACCAACCCGCCCGCCCTGCACGACCCGACCCCGCTGAGCTACAGCCACGCCGTCTCGGCGCCCGGCGAACTCGTCTTCATCGCAGGCCAGTACGCCTCCGACGGCAACGGCGCACCCGTGCCGGGCGACTTCCCCGCCCAGGTGGAGCTGGCCCTGGACCGGCTGCGCTCGGCGCTGGAGGGCGTCGGCCTCGGCTACGAGCACGTCGTCCGCCTGGGCACCTTCATCGTCGACCACGACGCGGCCAAGCTGGAGGCCATCGGCAAGGCCCTGCACGTCCGGTTCCGCGACCGCCTGCCCGCCCAGACCCTGAGCGGCGTCGCCTCGCTCGCGCTGCCGGGCATGCTGTTCGAGATCGACGCGGTCGCCGTACGGCCGTCCCCGCGGGCCTAGTTCCGCCCGCGGACCACCGGGGTTGCGTGGCTAGCCGCGCCTGCGCACCCCCGGTGAGACCGCGAACCGCGACGCCGCCCAGAACAGCGCCAGCGTCGTGAGCGCCATGGCGGCGACCAGGGTGGCGCCGCCGACGACCTTCTCGTAGTTGCGCTGGTAGAGGCCGTCGATGATGTAGCGGCCGAGGCCGCCGAAGCTGACGTACGCGGCGATGGTGGCCGTCGAGACGATCTGGATGGCCGCCGAGCGCAGGCCGCTGAGGATCAGCGGGAGGGCCACGGGCAGTTCGACGCGGAACAGGACCCCGGTCTCGGCCATGCCCATGCCGCGGGCCGCGTCCACCGGCGCGGGGTCGACGGAGCGCATGGCCTCGTAGGTGGTGACGAGGATGGGCGGGATGGCGAGCACGACCAGCGGGATCATGACGGGGGCCATGCCCAGGCCCAGCAGGATGAACATCAGCACCATCAGGCCGAAGCTGGGCAGCGCCCGGGCAGAGGTGGCGATGAGGGCGAGCGCGTTGCCGCCGCGCCCGGTGTGGCCCGTGAGCAGGCCGACCGGCAGTCCGACCGCGGCGGCGATGCCGAGTGCCAGCAGCGTGTACTGGACGTGCTCGGCGAGCCGCGCGGGGATGCCGTCGTAGCCCTGCCAGTGCGCGCTGTCGCTGAAGAAGGAGTTGATGAAGTTCAGGACGTTCACCGGGTGGCCTCCTTCACGGCGAGCGGGCGCGCGTTCTTACGGGTGCCGCGCGGCATCCAGGGCGTCAGCAGCAGACGCAGGCCGATCAGCACGGCGTCCACGAGGATGGCGAGGACGGCCGTACCCACCACGGAGAGCCACACCAGGCGGGGCTGGTTGTAGATCAGGCCGCTGTTGAGCAGGTTGCCGAGGGCTCCCGCGTTGCCGATGAGCATGCCGACGCTGACGAGGGAGACGCTCGACACGGACGCGACCCGCAGTCCGGCGATGATCGCGGGCGCCGCGATCGGCAACTGCACCTGGAGATAGCGCCGTACGGGCCCGAATCCCATGGCGGTGGCGGCGGCCAGTGTCTCCTGCGGCACCGACCGCACACCGTCCACGATGGCCGGGACCAGCACGACCAGGCTGTAGACGGCCAACGGGATCATCACCGTGATCTCGCTCAGGCCGGTGTAGTCGATGAGGATGACGAAGAAGGCGAGCGAGGGGATCGCGTACAGCACGGTCGTCACCCACAGCACGGGCGGGTACAGCCAGCGCACCCGCACGCACAGCTGGGCGACGGGCAGTGCCACGAGCAGCCCGGCGAGCACGGGGATCAGTGCCTCGCGCAGGTGCAGGCCGACCAGTCCGATGTAGCTGTTCTGGAGGTCGCTCGGCATGTCGAAGAGCTCGGTCACGGCGCGACCTTCTCGGTCGTCCCGGTCTTTCCGATCTTCCCGGAGCCCGCGGTCTCCCCGGCCTTGCCGTCGTCCGCGCGCCGCTCCGCATGCGCACCGCGGATGGCTTCGCCGATGGTCTGCTGCGAGACGACTCCGGTGGCCCGTCCGTCGGCGTCCACGGCGACGGCCCACCCGGTGGGCGACAGCACGGCACAGTCGAGGGCGGCCCGCAGCGAGTCGGTGCCGGTCACGAACGGGCGCCCGTACGGCAGGAGTCGGCCGGCCTCGATCTCCCCGGCGGTGAGATCCTGCGGCTCGCCCCAGCCGAGGGGCTTGCCGTCCGGGTCGGTGACCAGGAGATACGGCGCGTCGGCCGTACCGGCTGCGGCGGTGAGCTGCTCGGCGGTGGCGTCGACGGCCACGATGGGCCCGGTCAGCAGCTCCAGGCCCGCCGCGGGGAAGAACGACAGCCGCCGGATGCCCCGGTCCGCGCCGAGGAAGTCCTCCACGAACTCGTCCGCGGGGTGGGTCAGCAGCTCGGCCGGCGGGGCGAACTGGGCGAGCTTGCCGCCCGTGCGCATCACGGCGACCATCGTGCCGAGCTTGACGGCCTCGTCGATGTCGTGGGTGACGAAGACGATGGTCTTGCCCAACTCCTCCTGGATACGGAGGAGTTCGTCCTGCAGGCCCTTGCGGACCACGGGGTCGACGGCCGAGAAGGGCTCGTCCATCAGCAGCACCGGCGGATCCGCCGCGAGCGCCCGGGCCACGCCGACGCGCTGCTGCTGGCCGCCGGAGAGCTGGTACGGGTACCGCTTGGCGAGCGCCCCGTCGAGCCCGACCCGCTCCATCAGCTCCCGCGCCCGCGCCCGGGACTTCTCCTTGCCCCAGCCGAGCATGCGGGGCACCGTGGCGATGTTGTCGATGATCGTGCGGTGCTGGAAGAGGCCGGCGTTCTGGATGACGTACCCCATGGACCGGCGCAGGGTGTTGACCGGCTGCTGCTGGATGTCCACGTCGTCGAGGAGGATGGTGCCCTCGCTGGGCTCGACCATCCGGTTGATCATCCGCAGGGTGGTCGTCTTGCCGCAGCCCGACGGTCCGACGAGGACGGTGATCGAGCGGTCGGGTATCTCCAGGGAGAGTTGATCGACCGCCACCGTGCCGTCCGGATACCGCTTGGTGACTGAATCTATCCGTATCAAAACGCCGAATACCCTTCGGGTCTGGCAGATTTCGCCCGCTTTTGACCACGGGTCCGGGCCGTTGAGGGGAGAGTCTAGACGTCCGATGTTGCGGGACTGTGGACCGGACCGGCTCCGCGCGGGCGGGAACGTTGCACTACAGGGGCAGCACCGTCAGTGGCGCCTGCCGACTCCGCCGCTGCGCAGGGCCACGAAGGAACGGCCGCCCGCCACCCACTGACCGACGGTGCCGAAGTCGGCGCGCTCCGCGTGCCGCACCAGGGCGGGGTTGCCGAGGCGGGCCCAGGGGAAGGGGGTGCCGGTGGTGCCGTCGGCGTCGGTGACGTGGACGTGGACGCGTTCGTCGAGGTCCAGGTCCGGCACGGTCTCGGCGATCAACAGGCCGCGGGGGACGAGGAGTTGCGACATCCGGTCGAGCAGTGCCGCCGGGTCGCCGCCGATGCCGACGTTGCCGTCGATCAGCAGGGCGGTGCCCCAGCGGCCCTCGCCGGGCAGCGAGTCGAAGACGGAGCGGCGCAACGCCGGTCCCCCGGCCCGCAGGGTGCACGCGACGGCGACTTCACTGACGTCGATGCCGAGCACCCGGCGCCCCTGCCGCGCCAACGCCGCCACCAGCCGCCCGGGCCCACACCCGACATCCAGCACCGTCCCCTCGCAACGCCGCAGCACCTCCATGTCCCTCGCATCGGCCTCCGCACACCATCGCTCCACGTCGAGCGGCAACAGCCAGCCGTCGGCGCGACGCAGAAAGAGCGGCCCCTGACCGGCGCGGAGGGCACGCGCATAGGCGTCGGCGGACCAGGATGCGGGGTCGGAGGGGGTGGCCCGAGGGCGGACGCCGACGCCCTCTGTGGCGGCGGCTCTTGGCGCCTCGGGGCGGGTCGGTGTCCGGTGGCCGGCGGCCGTTGAGTGGGCTGCGCCGGGGCGCAACTGCGGGGTGCGGACCTCGACCGGGGGGCCTGCCGAACGGCCGTCGGTCCCGGTGCCCTCTTGGTGGATCACACCCAGTGCCAACTGCCCGGTGCCGGTGTCCGGTTGGCGGATCGTGGCCGGCCCCGCCTGGCGGGCGACCCTTGCCGTCGCCGTCTCGTGCGGGGCGCTCATCGGTCCACCGGCGGGGTGAGGTGCGCCAGCGCTGCTGCGAAACGGCCGCCCGGTGCCGCTGTGGCAACCAGGTCGGCGTCGGATGCCGTGTCGACGTCGTGCAGGCAGGGCAGGTCGCGCACGCGCAGACCCGAGAGCCGGGCCCGCTGCACTTCGCCGGTCTGCGGCGTCGACATCGGGACGCCGCGCAGCCGTTCCGGGTCCGGTTCGGCCATGCCGAGTGCCCAGAAGCCGCCGTCCACGGCCGGGCCGAAGTACGCGTCGCAGCCCGACCAGTCCACGGTCAGCAACTCCGGCGTCACCTGCGGGGTGTCCATGCCGATGAGCAGCGCCGGGCCGTCACACCCCGCGAAGGCTTCGGCCAGCCGTTCGTCGAGGCCGCCCGCGCACTGCCGTACGACATCGAAACCGGGCGGCACCCAAGGGCCCGGCGTCCCGTCCAGGACCAGCACCCGGCGCCGAGCCGGCGTCCGCGCCACGGCGTCCAGTGTGTCCACGAGGGCGGCCTCCGCGAGCATTGCCGCCTCCTCGGGCGTGAAGGGCGGGGTCAGCCTGGTCTTCACCCGACCAGGTCGGGGCTCCTTGGCGATGACGAGGAGCGTGGTCACGAGCGGGTTCCTTTCGACGGGCCGGCGCCGGGTCGGGATCGGGAGTGGTGGGCGGACTTGGCTTCGGCACGGGCAGGAGACTCGGTAACGGTCCTGGTCCGGGGCCGGGCTCGGCGTAGGCCCCGCTGCGCCGGTGAGAGTCGGCAACGGTCCCCGTGCGCCGGTCCAGCTCGACGACGCTCCTGCCCCACCGGTCCAGCTCGACGAACGCCCTGCCTCGCCGGTCCGGGCTCGGCACCGGCCCCGTCGGGATCGACACCGAATCCGCCGCGCCCGTCGACGTCGGCACCGGACCCGGCCCACGCGTCGGGAACCACATCGAACTCGCCGCGCCCGCCGACCCCAACACCGAACCCACTGCGCCCGTAGGCCCCGACACCGGCCTCGCTCCGACCGCCGGCCTCAACACCGGCCCCGCCGCGCCCGCCGGCCCCGGTTCCAGAACCGGACCCATCGACCCCGGCGCCGGACCCGCGGCGCCCGCCGCCCCCTGCACTCACCCCCACACCCCCGTCCCCTCCCGCAACACCCGGCTCATATCGCGCACCGCCTGCCAAGTCCCCCGCCAAGTTCCCGTCACCTTCGACGCACCCGTGCGGGGCAGGTACGGGACGTCGTACTCGGCGAGGCGCCAGCCCGCGGCGGCGGCGCGGACGACCATCTGGAGGGGGTAGCCACTGCGGCGGTCGGTGAGGGAGAGGGTGAGGAGGCGGTCGCGGCGGGCGGCGCGGAGGGGGCCCAGGTCGTGCAGGCGCAGGCCGGTGCGACGGTGGAGGAGGTGGGTGAGGGCGAGGTTGCCGGCGCGGGCGTGCAGCGGCCAGGTGCCGCGGGACGCGGGGCGGCGTCGGCCCAGGATCAGGTCGGCCTCGTCGGCCACGATCCGGCGTACGAAGGGCATCAGGTCGCCCGGGTCGAGCGAGGCGTCGCAGTCGCAGAAGCAGACGATGTCGGCCGTGGCGGCCGTCAGCCCCGCGTGGCAGGCGGCGCCGAAGCCGCGCCGCTCCTCGTGCACGACCGTCGCGCCGAGCTCGCGGGCGACGGCGGCCGAGCCGTCCGTGGAGCCGTTGTCCACGACGAGCGCCCGCCAGCCGGGCGGGACCCGCTCCAGGACCCAGGGCAGGGCCTCGGCCTCGTCGAGACAGGGAAGCACGACGTCGACGGACGCCGTGCAGGGTTCATTCGCTGCTGCGGATGGGGTCGTCACGGCTTTCACCCTACGAGCCAGAAACGGGCATTTCGGACTACGGCTCCTTACGAAACAAGGACGTCAGGCGCCGGCGGCGGCACCCGCGCGCCCGGGGTGCGAGGCTTGCGGCATGGAGCAGCAACAGCCGTACCCGCAGGCCGGGGCCGGGCAAGGGGCCAGGGTTCTCGTCGTCGACGACGACCCCACCGTCGCCGAAGTCGTCTCGGGCTACCTCGACCGCGCCGGATACGTCGTGGACCGCGCCGGAGACGGCCCCGACGCCCTCGCCCGGGCCGCCGCGCACTGGCCGGACCTCGTCGTCCTGGACCTGATGCTGCCCGGCATGGACGGCCTGGAGGTGTGCCGCCGGATGCGCGGCCAGGGGCCCGTGCCGGTCATCATGCTCACCGCACGCGGCGACGAGGACGACCGCATCCTCGGCCTGGAGGTCGGCGCCGACGACTACGTCACCAAGCCCTTCAGCCCCCGCGAACTCGTCCTGCGCGTCGAGTCGGTGCTCCGCCGCACCCGCCCCGGCCCCGCGCGGCCGCAGGGCACCGTCCGCGCGGCCGGCCTCTCGCTCGACCCGGCGGCTCGCCGTGCCGCAAAGAATGACACCGAACTCGCCCTGACCATCCGCGAGTTCGACCTCCTCACGTTCTTCCTGCGGCACCCCGGCCGGGTCTTCAGCCGCGAGGACCTGATGCGTGAGGTGTGGGGCTGGGACTTCGGCGACCTGTCGACCGTCACCGTCCATGTCCGCCGGCTGCGTGGCAAGGTGGAGGACGACCCGGCCAGGCCCCGGCTCATCCAGACCGTGTGGGGCGTCGGCTACCGCTTCGACGCGACCGGCACCGCCGCCCCCGCCCCCGACGGGGAGGCGTGACCATGCGCGACACCCTCCTGATCGCCCTCGTCGCCTTCCTCGGCGCCGCCGCGGCCGGCGTGCTCGGCGCGTGCGTGCTGCTGCTGATCCGGCGCCGCTCGCTCATCGTGCACCTCACCGTGGTCGCCGGCGTCGGCATCACCGCGATGCTCGCGGGCACGCTCGCCGTCGCACAGGCGATGTTCCTCAACGGGCACGACTTGTCGGTGGTCACGACCGTCGTCGCCATGGCCGCCGTGGTCTCCCTGGTCACCGCGCTGCTGCTCGGCCGCTGGGTCGCCGCCCGCAGCCACGCCCTCGCGCTCGCCGCCCGGTCCTTCGGCGACGGCGGCGACTTCACCTCGCCCGACGGCGCCGCCACCGCCGAACTCGCCGCCCTGAGCCGCGAGTTGGAGGCGACCAGCGCCAAGCTCGCCGAATCACGCGAGCGCGAGCGGGCGCTCGAGTCCTCCCGGCGTGAACTCGTCGCCTGGATCTCCCACGATCTGCGCACCCCGCTGGCCGGCCTGCGCGCGATGGCGGAGGCACTGGAGGACGGGGTCGCCGTCGATCCCGACCGCTATCTCAAGCAGATCCGCATGGAGGTCGAGCGGCTCAACGGCATGGTGGGCGACCTCTTCGAACTGTCCCGCATCCACGCGGGGACGCTGGCGCTGAGCACGAGCCGGATCTCCCTGTACGACCTGGTCGGCGACGCGCTCGCGGGCGCCGATCCACTGGCCCGCGAGTGCGGGGTACGGCTGGTCGGCGAGCGGATCGAACCGGTGCCCGTCGAGGTGGACGGCAAGGAGATGAGCCGGGTGCTGGGCAATCTGCTGGTGAACGCGATCCGCCGGACGCCCGCCGACGGCACCGTGGCCCTCGCCGCCGAACGCTCCGCCGAGGGCGTGGTGCTGTCCGTCACCGACGGCTGCGGCGGCATCCCCGACGAGGACTTGCCGCGGGTCTTCGACACCGGCTGGCGCGGCACCCATGCACGTACGCCGCCGGCTGGGGCGGGGCTCGGCCTCGCCATCGTGCGGGGCATCGTGGAGGCGCACGCCGGACGGGCCTCGGTGCGCAACGTCCCCGGGGGGTGCCGCTTCGAGGTGGTGCTGCCCGCTGCCGCTTCCTGAAAGGCGGGCAGCACCACCGGTCCGAGGCAGCCTACGCCCGTCGCATACCGGCCATCGCAAACTCTTCCATCCCGTCGGCGAACGCCACCTCGGGCTTCCAGCCCAACTCCGCACGCAGCCGCGCCGAGTCGGCCGTGATGTGCCGTACGTCGCCCAGCCGGTACTCCCCGGTCACCATCGGCTCGGGACCGCCGTACGCCTCGGCGAGCTCGTGCGCCATCTCGCCGACGGTGTGCGGATCGCCGCTGCCGGTGTTGTACGCCGTGAGCGCGCCCTCCGGGAGGGCTGCCGAACCCGCCTCCAGCGCGGCCACGTTGGCGGCGGCCACATCCCGGACGTGGACGAAGTCCCGCCGCTGGCGGCCGTCCTCGAAGACGCGCGGCGCCTCGTCGCGTGCGAGCGCCGAGCGGAAGAAGGAGGCGACGCCGGCGTAGGGGGTGTCGCGGGGCATGCCCGGTCCGTAGACATTGTGGTAGCGCAGGGACACCGCCGTGCCGCTCGTCGCGCGTGCCCATGCCGCGGCCAGGTGTTCCTGGGCGAGCTTCGTCGTCGCGTACACGTTGCGCGGGTCGACCGGGGCGTCCTCCGCCACCAGCCCGGGGGCGAGGTCGGCGCCGCACTCCGGGCAGGGCGGCTCGAACCGGCCCGAGTCGAGATCGGCCACGGCACGCGGGCCGGGCCGTACGACGCCATGCCGTTCGCACTCGTAACGTCCCTCGCCGTACACCACCATCGAACCGGCCAGGACCAGCCGGTGTACGCCCGTGTTGGCCATGGCGGTCAGCAGTACGGCCGTGCCCAGGTCGTTGCGGGAGACGTACTCCGTGGCGTCGGCGAAGCCCACGCCGAGGCCGACCATCGCGGCCTGGTGGCACACGGCGTCCACGCCGGTCAGGGCGTGGCGGACGGCGTAGGGGTTGCGTACGTCCGACTCGGGGTCGGAACGGACGTCGTACACGACGGGCTCGTGCCCGTGCGCCTTGAGCGCCTCGACGACATGGGACCCGATGAAACCGGCACCGCCGGTGACCAGTACGCGCATGCGGCAAAGCTAAAGCCCCGGAGGCCGCTTCGGCCGCCCGGCGCCGGTCGTGTCACGGGTCCGTAAGACCTGCCTCCGGCCTCCCGTCCACCACCAGCGGAACCGTCACCGTGAACACCGTCTCCCCCGGCCGGCTGCTCAGCTCGATGCGCCCCCCGTGTGCCTGGACCAGGGACTGCGCCACCGCCAGTCCCAGTCCGCTGCCTCCCCGGTCGCGGCTGCGGGCCTTGTCGACCCGGTAGAAGCGGTCGAAGACACGTATCCGGTCGGCGGGCGGGATGCCGGGGCCGGCGTCCGTGATCCGGACGGCGGCGGTGGTCTGCGCCACCGAGACCGCGACGGACACCGGCGTCCCGGTCGGCGTGTGGATCGCCGCGTTGGTGAGGAGGTTGTCCAGCACCTGACGGATGCGCTGGGGGTCGAGGCGGAGTTTCAGGGAACCGGGGCCGGGGGCGACGGTCAGGGGGTGGTCGGCGTGGGTGACGCGGAAGGCGTCCGCCGCCTGTTCGACCAGGTCCACCAGGTCCGCGCCCTGCATCCGCAGCGGCGTCTCCACCTCGGCGGCGTCCAGGCGGGCGAGCAGCAGCAGGTCGTCGAGGAGGAAGCCCATGCGGGCGGCCTCGGCACGCAGCCGGGCCAGGTGCCTGTCCCGCTCCTCGGGGGCGTTGGCCGCGGCGTACTGGAAGAGGTCGGCGTAGCCCCGTACCGACATCAGCGGCGTACGGAGCTCGTGCGAGGCGTCCGCCACGAAGCGGCGCAGGCGCTGCTCGGCCTCCGCGCGCACCGCGAGGGAGTCGTCGATGTGCTCCAGCATCGTGTTGAACGCGGTGCGCAGCTCCTCCACCTCGGGCCCGCCGCCCCGCCGGTCGTGCCGTACGGGCAGCTGGGCCGAGTCGGTGAGGTCGTGCGAGGTGATGCCGCGGGCGGTGTGGGCCATGTCGCTCAGTGGCTTCAGGCCGCGCCCGAGCATCCCGCGTCCGAACACCACGAGGGCCAGCAGCGCGAGTCCGAAGGTGACCGCCTGGATGGTGATCAGCTGGCCCACGGTGTCCTCGATGTCCTCCATGGGCGCGGCGCTGACCAGCACCACGCCGGGCTCGACCTCGCAGGCCCGCAGCCGGTACTCGCCCTTGCCCTTCAGGTGCTCGGTACGCAGGATCTCCGTGTGCGCGCCGGTCTGCGCCTTGGCCAGCGAGGTGAAGTCGTCGACGTCCTGCGGCAGGTCGGCGGGGTCCTCCGGCCGACGCAGTACGGGCTTGCCGTCCGACACGTCGTACACGGCGTAGAACCAGCTGTAGTACTTCTTGCCCGAGAGCGTGCCATAGTCCGCGATGCTCTTGGACTGGGCGATCTGCCCCTGCGCCAGCTGGGTGTCGAGCTGGGCCGACAGGTAGTCCCGCATGTACGTCGTCAGGGCCGTGCCGACGACGCCGAACACGAACAGCGCCAGCACTCCGAGGCCCAGCGCCAGCCGGGTGCCGAGTCGCATCCCGCGGTACGCCCGCCGCAGCCGCCCTGTCACTCGGCTGCCTGCCGGATCACGTATCCGAAGCCTCGCACGGTGTGGATCAGCGGCCCCCTGCCGTCGTCGGACTCGTCGAGCTTGCGGCGCAGCCGGCTGACGACCAGCTCGACGACGTTCGAGCGGCCGCCGAAGCCGTACTCCCACACATGGTCGAGGATCTGCGCCTTGGTGAGCACGGTCGGCGACTTGCGCATCAGGTAGCGCAGTACCTCGTACTCGGTCGGCGTGAGCGTGAGCTGCTTGTCGCCGCGGCGGACCTCGCGGGTGTCCTCGTCCATCGTCAGGTCCGCCACCCGAAGGACGGAACGCTGGAAGCCGGGGCCGGCGCTGCGCCGCAGGACGGTGCGCAGCCGGGCCATGAGCTCCTCCACGGCGAACGGTTTGACCAGGTAGTCGTCGCCGCCCCGGGTCAGTCCGGCCACCCGGTCGGCGACCCCGTCGCGGGCCGTCAGGAACACCACGGGCACCATTTTCCCGGCACCGCGCAGCCGGTCCAGGACGCCGAAGCCGTCCACGTCGGGCAGCATCAGGTCCAGGACCACGATGTCCGGGTGGAACTCGGCGGCCAGCCGCAGCGCCTCCTCGCCGGAGTTCGCGGTGACCGCCTCCCAGCCCTCGTAGCGGGCGACCGTCGCGACGAGGTCGGCGATGGGCGGGTCGTCGTCCACGACCAGCAGGCGTACTTTCTCCACCCGTTCATACTGCGGCACCCGGCACCGATCCCATGAGCCGGGTGTGGGCCCGGGACCACATCGATAACCAGTTGAAAGAAGTACGACAGCTTTTCGACAGCACCCGCCCGACAAGCTCGGTATCCACAGACGAGATCAAGGAGCTGTCGCCCGTGACGACCGTCCAATCGCCCCCTGCGCCCCCCACGGCGATACGCCCCAGGGTGGTCGCCCGCACGGGCCTGTACGCCGTGCTGGCCGCGAACGTGGCCGTGGTGCTCTACTTCTTCTTCGCCGCCGGCTTCGCCTCCAACACGCTGATCGTGCTCGGCCGGCTGACCGGCCTGTTCGGCGCGCTGCTGATGGCGTTCCAGCTGCTGCTGGTGGCCCGGCTGCCGTGGCTGGACCGCCGGATCGGCATGGACCGGCTGACCTCCTGGCACCGCTGGACCGGCTTCAGCGTCCTGTGGGCGCTCCTGGCGCACGCGGTCTTCATCACCTTCGGCTACGCCGAGTCGTCCTCGCTGGACCCGGTGAACCAGCTGATCGACCTCGCCGAGACGGTCGAGGGCGTGCTGCGCGCCGTCGTCGCGCTGGGGATCATCATCGTGATCGGTGTCGTCTCGGCCCGGTTCGCGCGGCGCCGGCTGGCTTACGAGACGTGGCACTTCATCCACCTGTACACCTACGTCGCGGTGGTCCTGGCGTTCACGCACCAGGTCGCGGTCGGTACGTCCTTCACTGCCTCGTCCGCCGCCACTGCGTACTGGTACGCGGTGTGGGGCGTGGCGCTCGGCGCGGTGTTCGTCGGCCGGCTGGTCCTGCCGCTGTGGCGGAACTGGCGCCACCAGTTCCGGGTGTCGGCCGTGGTCCCCGAGTCCGACAACGTGGTCTCGGTGTACATCACCGGGCGTGACCTGGACAGGCTGCCCGCGCGGGCCGGCCAGTTCTTCCTGTGGCGGTTCCTGACGAAGGACCGCTGGTGGCAGGCCAACCCGTTCTCCCTTTCGGCCGCGCCCGACGGCAACCGGCTGCGGCTCACGGCCAAGGCGGCCGGCGACGGCTCGGCATCCCTGAGGCACCTCAAGGTCGGCACGCGGGTGTTCGCCGAGGGCCCGTACGGCGCGTTCACCACGATGCACCGCACCCGGCCGGAGGCCGTGCTGATCGCGGGCGGCGTCGGTGTCACCCCGATCCGGGCGCTGCTGGAGGAGCTGCACGGCCACGCGGTCGTGATCTACCGGGTCGGCTCGGACCGGGACGCGGTCCTGTACGGGGAGCTGGCGGAACTCGCCCACGCCAAGGGCGCCGAGCTGCATCTGGTCACGGGCCCGGTCACGCCGGACCGGCTGGCCCCGGCGGAGCTGGAGCGGCTGGTCCCCGACATCACGAACAGGGACGTCTTCCTGTGCGGCCCGCCTCCCATGATGAACGCGGTGATCGGCAGCCTGCGCGAGCTGGGCGTGCCCAAGGAGCAGGTCCACTTCGAGCGATTCAGCCTGGCCGGCTGAGAGGGACAGGGAAGACATCGTGAAGCGAGCAATACCTGTCCTGGTCCTCAGCATCGCGGGCCTGATCCCGGTCTGGCGTTACGAGCCGTCGCTCGGCACGGCCGCCACGCCGGCCCCGACACCCTCGGCATCGTCCTCCGCCGCGTCGGGCTCGGATTCGGGTTCGGGTTCGGGCAGCACGGTCGTCAAGGGCACGACGGTGCAGACCGAGAAGGGCCCCGTGCAGGTCCAGGTGACCTTCCAGGGCACCAAGATCGCGTCGGTGAAGATGCTCCAGCAGCCCAATCACCCGCAGACCACGGCCGCGGTCCCGAAGCTCATCGCCGAAACCCTCGAAGCCCAGAGCACGGACATCGACACCGTCTCCGGCGCCACCATCACCAGCGACGGCTACAAGGAATCCCTCCAGGCCGCCATCGACGCCAACGCGGAGTCGGCGGCCACGTCCTCGCCGTCGGCGTCCGCGTCCGCCGCCTCGCAGTCGCGGACGCTCGACGGCTCGACGGTGAACACCGACAAGGGTCCCGTCCAGGTCCAGGTGACCTTCGACGGCGACAAGATCGCGTCGGTCAGGATGCTCCAGCAGCCGAACCACCCGCAGACCACGGCCGCGGTCCCGAAGCTCATCGCCGAAACCCTCGAAGCCCAGAGCACGGACATCGACACCGTCTCCGGCGCCACCATCACCAGCGACGGCTACAAGGAATCCCTCCAGGCCGCCATCGACGCGAAGGGCTGATCGTGCACCGAGTCGCACACGTCATGGGGTTCCCGATCTCGCTGCGGGTCGACGACGAGCACGTCGGCGAGGAGGCGGCCGATGCCGTGTTCGCGTGGCTGCGTGAGGTCGACGCCCGGTTCAGTCCGTTCAAGGCCGACAGCGAGGTCTGCCGGCTGGACCGGGGCGAGGTCGCGCGGCATGACGTCAGCGCGGACCTCGACGAGGTGCTGGGGCTGTGCGAGGAGTACCGGGTCGCCACCGGCGGCGCCTTCGACGTACGGCTGCCCGGGCGCGGGCTCGATCCGTGCGCGGTCGTGAAGGGCTGGTCCGTGCAGCGGGCCGCCGAGCTGCTGAAGGCGGCGGGGGCGCGACGCTTCGTGCTGAACGCCGGTGGTGACGTGGTCGCCGCGGGCGGGCCCTGGCGGGTGGGGATACGGCACCCCGAGCGGGCCGACCAGGTGTGCACGGTCGCCGAGCTCACGGATGGCGCCGTCGCGACGTCCGCTCGCTACGAGCGCGGCGACCACATCATCGACGGACGCACCGGGCGGGCGGCGACGGGGCTGCTGTCCCTCTCCGTCGTGGCGTCCTCCCTGACCGTGGCGGACACCGTGGCGACCGCCGCGTTCGCGATGGGCACCGAGGGCGTCGAGTGGGCCGCCGCGCGGCCGGGCTGCGAGGTGTTCGCGGTGGACGCCGGGCGGCGGGTCCTCCGCACGGAGGGCTTCCCGGTGGCGGCGGCTGCGGCGCGGGCGGCCTAGATCGTGTCAACAAAGTCGCGTCGCCGGCCCGGAGGGCGGGCCCCGCGGCGTCCGGTGCGTGCTCTCGGCGTGCCGGGCGGAGCCCCTTGCGCTCGAGCGAAGCCGAGAGTGGGAGAGCGCCAGGCGTCGCGGGGCAGGCGGGACGCGGACACGGCCTAGCCCTTGCGCCGTCGCAGCACGAGCAGCAGCGCCGAGCCGCCGAATAGTGCGGCGGTGATCAGCAGCCAGCGGGCCAGGAAGCCGTCCGTGGACAGGCCGGTGCCGGCGGCGTAGCGGTCGGCCACGCTGCCGGTGATCAGCGGGAACCAGACCAGCAGGAGCAGCAGGGACAGGGCGGCCGGGACGCGGACGTACGGCATCCACTTCCGCGCCCCGGCCGCCTCGAACCCGCGCAGGAGTGCCTGGTCCGCCGCCCCGTACAGCGGCACCAGCACCAGGTCGTGCAGGATCGCCGCGCCGACGAACCACACCACGATGCCGAACCAGTCCCCGTCCAGCAGCCGCACGCCCGCGTATCCGGCGAGCGCGAACGAGCAGGCGAGGAGGAGGATCTGGAGGGGGCTGCCGATCGGAATGAGCTTGGGGCGTCGCATCACAGGTCTCCGAAGTTCATCCGCGCCACCCACTTGGTGTTCAGCACACCGGGCGCCGCAGGCACGATGATCCGCGCCGGGTAGCCGTGGTCGGGGGTCAGGTCCTCGCCGTTGACGAACAGGGCGAGGAGGGAACGGGAGTCGGCGACCTGGTTGGCCCGCAGGGCGGCCCGCCGGAATGCGCCGCGCTGCTGCAGCGACTCCACCAGGACGTCGGGCGAGTCCTGGTCGTGGCCGACCAGCGCCGCGAGGTCCCGCAGCCGTACGCCGCGCCACCACTGGTCGGACGTCGACCAGCCCTCCACGCAGGCGATGGGCAACGCCGCGCTGTACAGCGGCATGTCGAGCAGGTCGGCACGCCTGAGGCGGACCGTCCGGCCGTCCCGGCCCTCGACGACCAGCCGCCACGCCTCGTCGCTCGTGTCGGCCTCCCGGACCCCCGCGTACGCGGCCGTCTTGTTGATCTGGAAGCCGCCCGGGCCGCCGGCCGGCTCGGCACCGCCGTGCGGGGCGAGGAGGGCGGTCCGGCGCAGGAAACCGTCGAAGTTCTGTCCGACGGTCGTGGCGAACAGCAGCAGCGAGCCGCCGCCGACGAACCAGAGGGCGCCGCGCCGCGAGACGGTCGGCTCGGCGGGACTCGGCGCGATCAGCTCCCTGTCCTCCTCCCCCGTCCCCTCCTCGGGCCCCTCCCCCTTCTGCTCCCGCATGCGGCGCAGGTTCCGCAGCGCCATGGGGGTCTTCAGCACGGCGTGCACGACGAACGCGCCGATGAACACCCACGCCCCGTAGAAGTGCAGGGTGTAGAAGGAGCCTGGGAAGAGGTAGTCGAGCTGGACGTTCAGCACGCCCGTCACGAACTCGAACAGCGCGCCCCCGACCAGCAGCAGCAGCGAGATCCGCTCCAGCGCGTGCGCGAGCGACCGGGCCGGCGGCAGCGTGAAGAGCTTCGGCAGGACCGACCACAGCTTGGCCAGGAGCACGGGGATCAGGGTGATGCCGAGCGTGACGTGGACGCCCTGGTTGAGGCGGTACAGCCAGTGCGGGTCGGTCGGCCAGGAGAAGAGGTAGAAACCGAGGATCCCCTTGTCCGGGGTCTTGTCGTTCACCGGCGACAGGTTCGGGTTGTAGGCGGCGTAGGACACCAGCCCCGTCACGAACAGCACCGTGATCCCGCCGAGCAGCACGACGCCGAGGACCGACGTCAGCCACGGGCCGCGCAGCGGGCTGCGCCAGAAGGCGGGGGAGAAGGGGGAGCGGGGCGAATTCGGAGACCGTGCCATGTTCCGACCGTAGGCCTGACCAGGGCCGCAAAGGCCGTCGCGAACCATGACGAAACTCTGACGTCCGCGCCTGTCACGCGTCCGGTGGACCCGCCGCGTCCTAGCGTGCAGACGTGACCAGCGATCTCCTGCCCGACTCCCGCCCCGACGCGCTCCCCGACGCCCGCAGGGACCTGCGCCGCGATCTGTACGCGGCCGCGGCCGCCGCGCTCCTGTTCGCTCTCGCCGCCCTGGTCGGCACCGCGATCGAGACCCGCGACGGCACCCTCTTCGTCAACTGGCCGCCGCTCCTGGCGGACTGGGGCCCGCATGTCGGCCCGGGCACTCCGGCCGCGATCGCCGTCGCGGTCGCCGTCGTGGCGTACGGCCCGGTCCTGGCCGCCCGGCTGCCGTGGCGCCGCCTGCTGCTCGCCGTCTACGGCGCGGGCCTGGCGTGGACCTTCTCGCTCGCGCTGGTCGACGGCTGGCAGCGCGGCATCGCCCGCCGGTTGACGACCCGCTACGAGTATCTCCAGGTCATCGACCGCTTCCAGGACATCCCGGCGACACTGCGGGACTTCACCGGGCACATCCTGCTCGGCTCACCGGACCACTGGCCCGCGCACGTCGCCGGACACCCCCCGGCAGCCACCCTCACCTTCGTCCAGCTGGACCGGATCGGCCTGGGCGGCGGCGCATGGGCCGGGGTCTGGTGCATCGCCGTCGGGGCCACGACCGCCGTCGGCATTCTCGTCACCGTGCGCACCCTCGCCGACGAGAAGCTCGCCCGCCGTGCCGCGCCCTTCCTGGCGCTGGCGCCGGGCGCGGTGTGGATGGGCACCTCCGCCGACGGCTACTTCGCGGCCGTCGCGGCCTGGGCGGTGGCGTTGCTCGCGCTGGCGGTGACGGGGCACCGGCCGCGCTGGACCGGCCTGGCCTCGGGCCTACTGTTCGGCCTCACGGTCTGTCTGTCGTACGGCCTGACGCTCTTCGTCGTGATCGCGGCGGCGGTGCTGTTCCTGGGCTCCGAGCGCATCCGGCCGCTGCCCTTCGCGTTCGCCGGGTTCCTGGTGGTGCCGGCGGTGTTCACCGCGCTGGGCTTCTACTGGTGGGAGGCCTGCGACCTGCTGGTCACCCGCTACAACCAGGGCGCCGGCGGCACCCGGCCGCAGGCCTACTGGGTGTGGGCCAACCTCGCCTGCCAGGTGCTGGTGGTGGGCCTGGCGACGGCGGCGGGGCTGCGGCGGACCGGGGTGGTGGTCGTCCGGCAGCGGGGGACGGCCGCGTTCCGCCTCGGCGTGCTGGTGCTCGGCGCGCTCGTCGCGGTACTGGCCGCCGACCTGTCCGGGATGAGCAAGGCGGAAACGGAGCGGATCTGGCTGCCGTTCGCCCTGTGGCTACTGCCGGCCTGCGCCTTCTTGAGCTGGCCGCGGGCCTGGCTGGCGGGACAGGCGGTGCTTGCCCTGCTCGTCAACCACCTGCTGCTGACGGGTTGGTGACCACTCGAAGCAAAGATAGGTTAGGCTTACCTAAGTAGGAAGCCAACCGGCTCGAAAGGTTCCCATGTCTGCTGCCACCTGCCCTGAGCCGACGCCCGCCGAGCGTGCCCGCTCGGTGCTGGCGGCGGCCGGCTCGCTGACCGTCACCACGCAGAGCCACCGCATCGAACTGATCGGCCTGCACACCGTCGACGCCGCCGCACGGCTGCTCCTGCACAACCCGCCGGACGGCCACCTGGCCGCCGAGCTGGCCGTGGCGCCGCACGGTGATCTGGCCGCCCTTGTGGAGTTCACCGACGTCGCCGCCGTCGCCGTACGCGAAAGGGTGCGCTCCCGGCTGACGCTGGGCGGCTGGCTCAGCGCGCTCGGCCCGAAGAACCTGGTGTTCCACCCGGCCCGGGCCGTGCTCACCGAGGACGACGGCACGGCCCTCATCGGCCTCGACGAGCTGACCCTCGCCTCCCCCGACCCTCTGGCCACCCACGAGGCGGAGATGCTGGGCCGGCTCGACGCGGCCCACGCCGACACCGTCGCCCCGCTCGCCCGGCTGCTGCCGGCCAGGGAGCAGCTCGGCGCGACCGGCGTTCGGCCGCTGCGGCTCGACCGGCACGGCCTGGTGCTCCGGCTGGAGACGGCGGACTCCCACCACGACGTCCGCCTGCCCTTCGCAACCCCGGCCACCCACCCGGGAGATGCGGTGCGCCAGATCCACACGCTGCTCGCCCGGGCCACCGCCCGCCCGCGCCACCGGCGCCTGCCGACCAGGTCGTAGGCGCGGGCGCGACCCGTTGCTGCCGGCCTCCGGGCCCTTCGCGGAGGCCTTCCCGTCTCCTCCGCGACGGTGCCCGGAGGTCGGCTCTCACAGCCGACTCCCCGTTTCCGGACGCTCCGTCGTCCGCATGAGCGAGCGAGTGAACGGATGCCGAGGCTCCGTCAGAATCCGCTGCGCCGACCCCTGTTCGACCAGTTCACCCGCGTCCAGTACGGCGATCCGGTGAGCCGGCCGTGCGGTGTCCAGGTCGTGGGTGATGAGGACGAGGGACAGTCCGTCGCCCTCGCCGACCAGGCCCGCCAGGACGTCGAGGATGCCCCGCCGGGTGACCGTGTCCAGGCCGGAGGTGACCTCGTCGCAGATCAGCACGCGGGGGCGGGCGAGCAGGGCCCGGGCCAGGGCGGCGCGCTGGAGTTCGCCGCCGGAGAGTTCGCCGGGGCGACGGCGGGCCAGGTTCTCGGGCAGGCCGAGGCGGTTCAGGGTGGCGGACGCCTCCTCCGTCGCCGTCCGTTCGTCGGCGCCGCGCAGGCGTATCGCCGTACGTGCCACCTGGTGCAGCACGGGCCGGTACTCGTCGAAGGCGGCGCGGGCGTCCTGGAAGACGTACTGCACGGCGGCGAGTTGGGCACGGCTGCGGTGCCGCAGGCTGCGCGGGAGCCGCGTGCCGTCGAGCAGGATCTGCCCGTCCTGGTCCCGGTGCAGGCCTGCCAGGCAGCGGGCGAGCGTCGTCTTGCCGCTGCCGGAACGGCCGACCACCGCGAGGCACTCGCCGGGGTGGAGGACGAGGTGCGGGGCGCGCAGCACGACAGTCCTGCGATCGTGCACGGCCACCAAGTCCCGTACCTCCAGGACTGGTTGTGTCGCATCCGTGCTCGTCCCGACCTGCGGGTCCACGCGCTGTCCGGCCAACAGCCGGCGGGTCCACTCGTGCCGGGGCGCCGTCCACAGCCGCTCCGCGGGCCCCGACTCGACGACCCGGCCCGCACGCATGACGAGGACCTCGTCGGCGAGGGCACCCACCACGTCGAGGTCGTGGCTGAGCAGGACGACCGCGATGCCCCGTGCCGCGACCGCCGCCAGCTGCTCGACGATACGGCTCTTGGTCAACGCGTCCTGGCCGGTGGTGGGTTCGTCGGCGACGACGACGCGGGCGCCGAGCAGCAAGGCCTGGGCGAGGACGACGCGTTGCTGCTGGCCGCCGGAGAGCTGGTGCGGGTGGCGCGACAACAGCCCGTCCGCGTCCGGGAGTTGCGCGTCGGAGAGGGCTCGCAGCACCAGTGCCCGGGCCGCCTGGCGGCGTTCGGCGCGGGGCAGGTGGCGGACCCGGTGGCGGGCGAGGTCGTCGAGGAGGGCGCTGACGCGGCGGGCCGGGTTGAGGACGGCGGCCGGGTGCTGGGGGACGTAACCCACCGGGCCGTCCCCGGGTCGTCGCACCTCACCCGTGACCAGGGCGCCGCGCGGGTACTCCCCCAGCAGCGCCAGGCCGGTCGTGGTCTTCCCGCTGCCCGAGGCGCCGACCAGCGCGGTCACCTTCCCGGGCAGCACACGCAGGTGTACGCCGTCGACGATCGCGCGGCCGTCGATCTCGACGCGGAGATCGCGGATCTCGGCGACCGCCGCATGCTCTGCCCGACTCACCGGCGTGGTCCCTTCTGCTCAAGTGCGTTCTTCTCCGGTACGGCCTTGTGCCGCGCGGTCTTCTCCAGCGCGGCGTCGAAGAGCAGGTTGGTGCCCATCGTCAGGGCCACGATCAGCAGCGCGGGCACCACCACGGCCCAGGGCTGGATCAGCAGGCCGGTGCGGTTGCGGTCGACCATGACGGCCCAGTCGGCGGCGTCCGGGGCGACGCCGACCCCGAGGAACGCGGCCGTCGACACCAGATACAGCACGCCGGTCAGGCGGATCCCGGCGTCGGCGGCGAGGGTGCGCAGCGCCGAACGGCCGACGTAGCCGACGGCGATCCGCCACCTGGTCTCCCCCTGCATGCGCAGCGCCTCGACCGCGGGACGCACGGCCGCCTCCCCCGCCGCCGCCCGCACGATCCGGGCCGCGTCGGGCACGTTCACCAGCGCCACGAGCAGCGCAAGCCCGGTCGCTCCCGGCGACAGCACGGAGGCCACGAGCAGGATCAGCAGCAGCGACGGCACGGCGAGCAGCACGTCCAGCGGCCGCATCAGCAGTTCCTCCAGCCCTCGCAGGCGGGTGAGGGCGCTGATCAGCGCGACCGGGACGGCGACGAGGTAGGCGAGCGCGGTCGCGGCAAGGGCGGTGAGGACGACCGTACGGCCGCCCAGCAGGACTTGTCGCCAGGCGTCACGGCCCACGAAGTCGGTGCCGAGCCAGTGGCCGTCGCCGAGGGTGAAGGAGGTGGCGCGGGGGCCGGGGGCACCGGCGAACAGCGGTCCGAGCAGGGCGAGGAGGAGGGGGACGGCGACGATGGCGAGGCCGAACGCGAAACGGCTACGGCGGCCGACAGGCGTCGTCATGCGGCCACCCCCGCGCGGGGCGTGAGCCGGTGGGCCACCAGGTCGGCACCGAGGTTGAGCACGACCGTGAGCACGCCGAACACCACGGCCAGCCCCTGCACCACGGGCACGTCCCGTTCGGCCACGGCATTGAGGAGGACCGTGCCCAGGCCCGGGATGACGAAGAGGGCCTCCACGACGATCACTCCGCACAGCAACCAGTCGACGGTGCGGGCGAGTTGCTGCACGGCCGGGGCGAGGGCGTTCGGCAGCGCGTGGGCGTAGCGGACACGGGCGCCGGGGACGCCGTAGCGGCGGGCGTGGACGGCGTAGGGGGAGGCGAGGGCGTCGACCATGCCCGCCCGGACCAGGCGGGACAGGGAGCACACCGGGCGGCACAGCAGGACCAGCACCGGCAGTACCAGCGCCGCCGGATGGGCGAGCAGGTCGGTGCCGTAGCCGACCGCCGTCGGCGGCAGCCAGGCCAGCTCGAGCGCGAGGACCGTCACCAGCAGGACCCCGAGGGCGAACTCGGGGACCGCGTACACCGCCAGCGTCACCGAGCTGACCAGCCGGTCGACGAGCCGTCCCTCGTGGCGGGCGGCGAGCACGCCGAGGCCGAAGCCGAGCGGGACGAGGAGCGTCAGCGTGAGCGCGGCCAGCAGCAGGGTCGGCCCGAAGCCGTCGGCGATGTACCGGGTGACCGGGCGGCCGGAGGTCAGGGACGTGCCGAGGTCGCCGTGCACCAGGCCCGTCGCCCAGTCGGCCAGCCGCTCGTACGCCGGCCGGTCCAGGTCCAGCGCCTCACGGATCGCGGCGATACGCGCGGGGTCCGGCTGGTCGCCCGCCAGGGCAACGGCCGCGTCGCCCGGCAGCGCCTCGGTGAGTGCGAAGACCAGGAGCACGACGGCCAGGGTCTGCGCGGCGCCGAGCAGCAGCCGCCGGGCGACGAAGGAGCGCAGTCCGCTCACGCGAGCCACACCTTGTCGAAGCGGGCCCAGTCGAGGGTGTTGGCGGGGGCCTTGGTCTCCACTCCCTTCACCGTGCGGGCGGTTCCGATGATCCAGTCGGCGAAGCCCCAGATGAGGAAGCCGCCCTCGGCGTACAGACGGCGCTGCATACGCTCGTAAACGGCGGCCCGCTCGGCCTTGTCGCGGAGGGACTGGGCCTGCTGGTAGAGGCCGTCGAAGTCCTTGTGCTGCCACTTGGTGGCGTTGGTGGTGGAGTCGGTGAGCAGCCGCTGGGAAATGTGGGACTCGATGGGCATGGCGCCGGAGCGGTAGCAGCACAGGGTGCCGCCGTCGAGGATGTCGCTCCAGTAAGAGTCCTTGCTGCCCATCCTGACGTCGATCGTGACGCCCGCCTTGGCGGCCTGGTCGCGGAAGATGCCGGCCGCCTCGGTGAACCCGGCGGCGACGGCCGAGGTGTCCAGGGTGACCTTGAGCTTCTCGGCGCCGGCCTGCTTGAGCAGGGCGCGCGCCCTGTCGAGGTCCTGGGTGCGCTGCGGCAGATCGGCGGCGTAGTACTCGTATCCCTTGCCGAACAGGTCGTTGCCGATCTCGCCCGCGCCGGACAGCGCGCCGTCGACGAGTTCCTGGCGGTCGGCGATGAGGAAGAACGCCTCGCGGACCCGCTTGTCGTCGAAGGGTGCCCGGTCGGTCTTCATGCAGAACGCCTGCATGGCGCTGTTGCGCAGCCGCACGATCTCGATCCGGCCGCCGCCCTCGTGGGCGCGGGCGGTGGTCGGGTTGAGTTCGTGCGCGTACTCGACCTGGCCGCCGAGGAGGGCGTTGACGCGGGCGGACTCCTCGTTGGCGACGACGAACTCGATCTCGTCGAGGAGCGGGGCGCCGTCCCAGTGGCCGTCGTAGCGGCGGAACACGGCCGAGCGGCCCGGCGCGAAGGAAACGAACCGGAAGGGGCCCGAGCCGATCGGCCTGTCGTCGAACTCGGTGGCGTTCTCGGGGACGATGAAGGCGCCGAACGCGGCCAGGACGTTGGGGAATTCGGCGGTGGGCCGCTTGAGCACGAACTCGATGCTCCGCTCGCCGTTCGCCCGGCTGGCGTCGAGGTCGATGGGCTCCAGGGACGCCTTGGCGCGGAACGCCTGCTTGGGGTCGGCGATTCGGCGGTAGCTGTAGAGGACGTCCTTGGCGGTGACGGGGCTGCCGTCGTGGAAGGTGGCCTCGCGGAGGGTGACCTGCCAGCGGTCGAGGGCCTTGTTGGCCTCCCACTTCTCGGCGAGGCGGGGCTGGGCGGAGAGGTCGGCGCCGTAGTCGGCGAGCTTGTCGAAGAGGGCCTTGGATCGGGCGACGTCGGCGAAGAGGTTGCCCAGGTGCGGGTCGAGGGTCTCGCTCGCACCGCCCCCGGCGAACGCGGCACGCAGCCGTCCGCCGCGCTTGGGAGTGCCGGAGGCGCCTGCCGCCTTGTCGTCCGTGGCGCCTCCGCAGCCGACGAGGGCGAGGGCGGCGGTGCCTGAGGCGGCGGCGAGGAAGCCGCGGCGGCGCAGACCGGGGAAGCGTTCGTCGTACATCATTGTTCCTTCGTGTCCTTCGTGTCAGTGGGTGTGCCGACGGCGGGCGACGACATGCAGCCGGTCCGCGTCGGTGGCGGTGCCCGGCAACCGGCCGTCCTGCCAGGGCGGTTCGGTGCGGGGGCCGGGGCCGTCGTGCAGTTCGAGCACCTCGAAGCCGTGCGCGGCGAGGAAGTGGCGCAGCTCGTGCGGCAACAGCAGTCGCCACGCGGAGTGCTGCTCGACGGGCGCCGCGTCGACGCCGCCCTCATCGGCGGTCCATACGCGGGTACGGCGCAGGAGTTGGTCCGTGCGGTCGACGGTCAGGGTGGTGGTCGACCGGTAGGCGACGCCCTGCCAGGTGAAGGCGTTGCCGGACGGGGAGTCGAGGAGGTCCGTGCGGCCCAGGAAGTAGGCGCCGTTACGCATCTCCGCGACCAGCAGGCCGCCCGGTGCGAGGGCGTGACGGCAGGAGGCGAGGAAGCCGTCGAGCTGGTCGTTGGTGTGGCAGTACAGCAGGGAGCTGTCCAGACAGACGACCGCGTCGAAGGCAGCCCGGCCCAGGTCGAACTTGTGCAGGTCGGCCCGTACGTACGCCGGTGCCGGATGCCGGGCCCGGGCGTACGCCAGCATCGCCCGGGAGAGGTCGGCGCCGGTCACCGTACGGCCGACGGAGTGCAGGTGGGCGGCGTCGCGCCCGGTGCCGCAGCCCATGTCGAGCACCCGCGGCCCGGCGCCGTGGCGACGGAGACAGTCCTCGGCCCAGCGCCCGGCGAGCCGGTCGGGATCGGGGAAGCGGGCCTCGTACAGGGCGGGGTTGTCGGTGAGGAGGTTGCGGTGGTCGGCGGGGGTGGTGGGGGCGGGGATGTCCTTGTCGCGCGGACGGCTGCCGGGGACGGGGGCAGCGTGTCCAGCCGCATCGCCCCCGGCGGAGTCACAACCTCCGCCTGCTGCGGCGTCAGCCACAGGCCCGTCCAGACCGACTCGCTCGGAAGCGGCGCCCTGGCCCCCAGCTGCCCGCTCTCCCCCCGCCGCGACGGCCGCGCCGGGCTGCCGTTCGCCCGGCTCACCGAAAGCAGCGTCCTGCCCCCGGCCGGCCGGCCACTCGCCGCCCGCCGGCCGCTCCGTGTCTGCTTCCCCCTGCCCACGCCGCTCGACATCGACTCCCCGCGCCGCACTCACGCCTTGCTCCTCTCTTCGTCCCGCACCGAAGCCGCCGCCGCGGGACTCGCCGGCAGTGCTCCACGCCGCTGCAGCCACGCCACGCCTCCGGCCGAGGCCAGCCCGACGAGCACGCAGCACACCCAGGGCAGCCAGGCACGGCCACCGCTCTCCCCCGCGTCCATGGCCCAGCCGACGACGGCGTTGCCGACGGCCGCGGCGATGCCGGAGACGACGTAGAAGATCCCGAAGTAGGTCCCGGTCAGCTCGGGGCGGCCGAAGCGCGGGATCAGTTCCATCACGAAGGGCGAGGCGACCATGACGCCGAGGTAGAGCAGCAGTGCGCCGAGCAGCACGGGTATCGCGTCGAGCCACCCGGCGGATCCCGTCCCCGCGACCAGGGCCGGCGGCAGGAAGGCCAGGCCCATCACCGCGAGGCCGACGGCTATCCAACCCGCCCTGCTGCCGCGGGACTTGAGGCTTCGTGTGATCCTCAGCTGGAGCGCCAGGTTGGCCACCGTGCCGACGAGGAAGACGATGCCCGCCGCTCCGTCCCAGCCGGTGGCCTCGCGGGCCCCGTCGGGCAGCAGCAGGTAGAGCTGGTTCTCCAGGGTGAACATGCCGACCATGGCGAGGGCGAAGGCCAGGAAGGCCCGGTTGCCGAGTACCTCGCGCCAGTCCCCGAGGACACCGCTCCCGCTGGGCTCGACCTTGCGCGCCGGAAGGACGAGAGCCTGGGCGATCGTGAGCACCGCGAAGATCCCGGCGGCGGTCAGCGCGGACGTGCGGAAGTCGACCAGGAGCAGGGCGCTGCCCAGCAACGGGCCTATCAACGCGCCTGTCGTCGCGAAGACGTTGAACAGCGCGAACGCCTCCGCCTTCCGCTCTCCCGCCTCCTGCGCGAGATACGCCCGCACGGCCGGGTTGAACAGCGCCCCCGCGAGCCCGCTCAGCACGGACGCGGCGAGCAGCACCGGCAGCCCGTCCCCCAGCGCGAACAACGCGAACCCGACGGTCCGCAGGGCGCACCCGGCGATGATGACGCCCCGCGCTCCCAGCCGGTCCGCCGCCGAGCCTCCGATGATGAACAGGCCCTGCTGGCTGAGGTTGCGCACGCCGAGCACGACACCGACGACGGCCGCCGACATGCCCAGGTTCTGGCCGAGGTGCGTGGCGAGGTAGGGGATGAGGAGGTAGAAGCCGATGTTGACGCCGAGCTGGTTGACGAGGAGCAGCTGCACGGCGAGCGGGAAGCGTCGCATCTCATGCCACGTCCTCATGTGCCGTCACCTCCTCGACCCCCAGGCCGGGACGGGTGCTTGCCCGTACGAAGCCGTCCGCGCCGCCGATCCCGTGCCACGGGTCGTGGGCGAGCAGCAGATGCCCGTCGAGGTCGGTCCAGCGGGCGCGGCCGGCCAGGTGGACGGCGGGCGCCAGGCCGAGGGTGCTGGCGGTGAGGCAGCCGAGCATCAGGTCGGTCCCGCTGCCCTCGATCGCCTCGGCGATGCGCAGGGCCATGTGGACGCCTCCGCACTTGGCGAGCTTGACGTTGACGCCGTGGACGCGCCCGGCCAGGCGTCGGACGTCGGCCAGTGACACGGCGTCCTCGTCGGCGATGACGGGCAGCGGCGACTTCTCGGCGAGGGCGCCCAGCGCGTCCGGGTCGCCGGGCGCGAGGGGCTGCTCCACGGCCTCGACGCCGAGGTCGGCGAAACGGGGCAGCAGGGCCGCCGCCTGTGCCGGGCTCCAGGCGCCGTTGGGGTCGAGGAGCAGCCGGGCACGCGGAGCGGCGTCGCGGATGACCCGTACGCGTTCGACGTCGTCCTCGGGGTCGGGGGTGCCCGCCTTGACCTTGACGATCTCGAAGCCGCTCGCGGCCAGCCGGCGGGCCTCGGCGGCCGCGCGGATCGGCGAGGTGATGCCGATGGTGCGCGCGGTGGCCGCCACGGGAGGTGCCGTCGTACCGAGGAGGCGATGGACGGGGAGGCCCGCGCGCTTGCCGACGAGGTCGAGGAGCGCGGATTCGACGGCGGCGGTGACGGCGGGCGGCACGCCACCGGAGGGCAGGGCATGAAGGGCGCTCTCGGGATCGGCGAACCGTTCCAGATCGACTGCCGAGATCAGCCGTACGAGCGTGTGGGCATCCAGCCCGTAGTACACGCTGCTGACGGCCTCGCCGTATCCGGTCACTCCTTCGTGCTCCACACCCAGCCACACGGCGTCCCGGGCGGTCATGGTGGAGCGGGAGATACGCAGCGGCTCGGCGAGTTCGAGACGCACGGTGCGCAGGTGAACCTTCACGGTGTCCTTCCGAGGGAGAGCGGATCGGCCACCCGCGCGCAGCGCACCCATCCGCTCGCCTCGGCGGCGTACGGGTGCGGAATCTCCACGGGCCGGGCGGCCGCGCCGGCCAGGTCGAGGCCGTGGGCGGCGATGAAGTCGTCGTCGTAGACGGTGCCGAGATAGCGGTGCGGCCCGTCGGGGAACACGGTGGCGACGACCGCCCCCGGGTGCACGCAGGCCGCCCAGGCGGCGACCCGGGCGACGGCGCCGGTGCTCCAGCCGCCGCTGACGAAGCTGCCCCGGGCGAGCCGACGGCAGCTGTCCACGGCCTCGGCGGGGCCGATCCAGTGGACCTCGTCGAAGGCGTCGTAGGCGACGTTGCGCGGGTGGATGCTGCTGCCGAGGCCGCGCATCAGGCGGGGCCGGGCGGGCTGGCCGAAGATCGTGGAGCCGGTGGCGTCGACGCCGATGAGCCGCAGCGCGGGCCAGTGGCGGCGCAGCGGGCCGATGATGCCGGCGCTGTGGCCGCCCGTGCCGACACTGCACACCAGGATGTCCAGGTGGTCGAGCTGGGCGGCGAGCTCCGCGGCCAGGGAGGCGTAGCCGGCCGTGTTGTCGGGGTTGTTGTACTGGTCCGGCCAGTAGGCGCCGGGGAGTTCGGCAAGCAGTTCGCGCAGTCGGCCGAGCCGGGCCGCCTGCCAGCCGCCCTGTGCGGCGGGGCGGTCGACGATCTCCAGGCGGACGCCGTGTGCGCGCAGCAACTGCCTTATGGACGGCTCCAGTTCGCTGTCGCCGACCAGGACGACGGGATGACCGAGTGCCTGTCCCGCGAAGGCGAGTCCGATGCCGAGCGTGCCGGAGGTGGACTCCACCACCGGGGCGCCGGGACGCAGTTCGCCGCGCTCCCGTGCGCCGAGCAGCATCGCCACGGCGGCCCGTGCCTTCATGCCGCCCGCCGCGAGCCCTTCGAGCTTGGCCCAGAATCCGGGGTGGGCGTGCGGCAGGTCGGCGCCGACCCGGACGACGGGCGTGCGGCCGAGCAGGGCGAGCAACTCGGGGCGGGCGGTGGGCCGTACGACGGTGGCGGTGCTGGGGGTCATCGCTCACCGCCCGGACAGCTGTGTCCATCGACGACGTCGGTGGACCTGTACCGATGGACGATCCCGGGTCCGCCGTCGAGCCAGAAGAACGGGTACGGCTCCGCGCACACCGCGCTCACGCCGTGCCCCAGGAAGCGGGGCAGCACGGCGCTGCCGGTCTGCGCGAACATCACCAGCTGCTTGCCGTGCCGCAGCGCGTGCTGCCGCAGCGGTTCGAAGGTGCCGTTGCCCAGGGTCATCCCGGACACCAGCAACGCGTCGCAGCCCCCGGCCGCGGTGAGCGCGTCGGCGACGACCGGCTCGCCCCACTCCGTGGCGCCGCCCTTGAGGTCGCACGGGACATAGCCGAGGCCACGCGAACGCAGCGCCCCCAGCAGGGAGTTGACGACCCCCACCACCAGCGCGGTGCTTCCGGCCGGCAGGTCCAGCAGCTCGACCACCGCCCTCGCCCGCGCCGTGGACTTCTCCAGCGACGACCCCGCGGGCAGGGCGACCGGCCGCGCCCCGTGGTCCGGGGTGTGCGGGGTGATGTGCATCAGGTAGGCGTCGAGGGCGGCCACCCGCACGGCAGGCGCCGGATGATCGAGGAGCCGTGCCACGTCGGCACCGACGCAGTCGTCGAGCGCGCCGTCGGGCAGTTCGCCCGGCTCGACGGCGCATGACCCGACGGCCTCGGCGAGCCGGAGACTGAGCACCTCGTTGCGGTAGCCGGTGCCCCGCCCGTCGTGCCGTACGGCCTGCCGGGTGGTGAAGGCGACGGCGATCCGCTGCGTGCCGGGGTCCGGTCCCAGCGCGCCCGCGCGGACGTGGGCGACCAGGTCGTCGTACGTCCGGCTCAGCGCCGCCGGCGAGGCGTTGACGGTGGTCACCGGATCACCAGCCCCGCGCGCAGCCCGGCCAGCAGGCCTTCGACGCGGTCGCGGGCGCCGGGCCCGTCGGGGTCGCCGGCCATGACGTGGCCCAGGTACTCGTTGTTGCTGCCGGCCGTCTTGACCACCTTGCCGGGCTCGGCGAGCTGGACCTCCAACACGCCTGGGAGGTCGCTGAGTTGATGTCCGTCGAGCGCCTCGAGCGTGCCCGCCCGCTCCGGGACGAGGAAGCCGATGGCGGCGCTGCGCAGCCCGGTGTCCGTGCGCCTGAGGTCGGGCCTGCGGCCGAGGGCGACGTCCACGAAGGCGGCGGCGAGGTCGATGCCGGTGACGTGGCGGACGAGTTCGGTGATGCGGTTGCCGGCGGGGCGGGGGTTGACCTCGACCACACGCGGTCCGGCGGAGGTCAGCTTGACCTCGGTGTGCGCCACGACCCCGTCCGTCAGCCCGAGCGCCTTGAGGGCGCCGAGCGTGGTCTGCTCGGCGGCCTCGATGTCGGCGAGCGACAGGGCGGCGGGGAACATGTGGCCGGTCTCGATGAAGGCGGGCGCTCCGCCGAGGCTCTTGTCGGTGACGCCGACCAGGTGCACTGCGCCGGCGTACGACACGGTCTCGACGCTCACCTCGGGGCCGTCGAGGAGCTCTTCGAGTAGGACGGCGGGGGTGCGCCGCTGGCCGCGGGCGTTGACCGGGAAGTCGGCCAAGGCCCTGACCGCAGAGCTCAGTTGACCCTCGTCGTCCACACGACGCACGAACATGCCCGCGCACAGGTCGACCGGCTTGACGACCAGCGGGTAGCCGATCTCGTTCGCGGCCCGCACGAGGTCGGCCCACTCCTCGTGCACGGCGAAGCGTGGTCCGGGCAGGCCCGCGTCGGCGAGGACCCGGCGGGTGGCGTCCTTGCGGCAGGCGTTCTCCACCGCTTCGGGGCCGGGCCCGGGAAGACCCAGACGTCCGGCGATCCGCGCCACCGTCGGCAGGTAGTAGTCGCAGGAGGTGATCACCCCGTCGAAGCCCAGTACCGAGTGCAGCCGCTCCACCTCGGGCAGCAGCGCGTCGAGGTCATTGGTGTCGGTCGTGATCACATTGCGCGCGCCGAGCAGCGGATGCGCCGCCCCCTCGGGCGCCGAGCGCAGGTAGTGATGCAGGTCACGGGTGAGGAAGGTGAACTCGTGCCCGCCCTCGCGGATGGCGCGTGGCAGCAGCCTGCTCATCGATCCGACCCAGCTCTCGACCACCAGCAGATGAGCCACAACTCCCCTTTTCATGACGTGGATTCAGACGGCAGGGCAGCCCGGAGGGCCCCTCGACGGGAGGGGTGCCGGACTTGACTGGCACACGCTATCGATAATCATTTTCATTTGCTAGCCCGTTCTTACCTCGCTTCGGAGAATCGGAGAGACCTTGACCGCCCTGCCCCGCCCCACCGCCCTGCTGTGCGCCCTAGTGGCCGCGGCAGCCCTGCTCCCCACGGCCGGCCCCGCCGGGGCCACGGCCGGAACGGCCCCCCTCGGCTTCGGTGCCTGCCCGGACTCCGTACCGGCGCCGCCCGCACCCGACCGCGTGGAGTGCGGCCGCCTCACCGTCCCGCTCGACCGGAGGCACCCGTCCGGCCCGGGCATCGAGATCGCCGTCTCGCGCGTCCCCGCCTCCGGCACCCCCGCCGAGCGGCGCGGCATTCTGCTGGTGAACCCCGGCGGCCCGGGCGGCTCCGGGCTCCCCTACGCGGTGACCAAGCGCGCCAAACTCCCCGCGAGCGTGCGGCGTTCGTACGACGTCATCGGCTTCGACCCGCGCGGGGTGGGCCACAGCGCGCCGGTCGGCTGCGGAGCGATGGGCGGTCTCTTCGCCGCTCCCGGTGCCGATCCGGTGCCGACGACCCCGCCGGCCGAGCGGTCGTACCTCACGTCACTGCGCCGCCTGGCCGACGACTGCGCGACGGGCGCGGGCGATCCGATCCTGCCGTACCTGTCCACCGAGCAGACGGCGTACGACATGGACGCGATCCGCGCCGCGCTGGGCGAGCCGCGGACGAGCTTCCTCGGTGTCTCGTACGGCACCTACCTGGGCGCGGCGTACGCGGCGCGCTTTCCGCACCGGGTGGGCCGCATGGTGCTGGACAGCGTGGTCGGGCCCTGGGACTGGTACGACTTCGACGTGATCCAGAGCCGGGCGATGCTGCGGGCCCGCGACACGTTCTTCGGCTGGACCGCCGCGCATGCCGAACGTTTCGGGCTGGGCGGCGATGCGGGCGCCGTCCGGCGTTCGTATCTGCGCGTTCGCCAGGGCCTGGGCTCACATCCGGTCGGCGGCTTCGGTGCGGCGGAGTTCGACCGCGCCGTCTATCGCGCTCTCGGCCGCACCGAACGCTGGACGGGCCTCGCCGACGGGATGCACGGCTACCTGACGGACGGGAGCGTGGCCGGGCTGGGGCCCGCAGCCGCCTTCGACAGTCCGGAGTCGCGCAACTACGAGGCGGCCAACCGGATCGTGAAGTGCGCGGACGGTCCGGGGCCGACGCCCCGGGAGGTCGTGGCGGACGTACGGCGCATACGACGTACCGACCCGCAGCCGGTCCTGACCGGCATGGAGGCGTCGGCCTGCGCGTACTGGCACCACCGCCCCGCGCGGCACACCTCACTGGGCAGTCCGGCCGCCCCTCCCGTCCTGCTGGTCGCCTCGACGCACGACCCGGTGACCCCCATCGACGGCGCCCGGCAACTGCGTGAACTGCTGCCCGGCTCCCGGCTGGTGACGCTCGACGACGACTACTCGCACGGAGTGTTCGCCAGCCGGGGCAACGCCTGCGTGGACCGGGCGGTGGCGGGCTATCTCGTCGACGGGGAGGTGCCTACGGTGGACGTGCGCTGCGCCGGACCGGGACTGCCGGTCCCGGCAGCGGCTGCTCCGTCCAAGTGATCTTCCCGTTGGCGTGTACCTCGTCCCCCGGCGCTCGGTGAGCCGGGCACGAGGAACAGGCCGCTGCCGTCGGAGACCTCGCAGGCCAGCGCGCGGTCGCGGAGCAGGCGGAGCTGGACGGGGCCGGTGGCGTGGCGGATGGCGTCGGGGATGAGTTCACCGGCGACCGGTTCGGTGGTCAACGCCAGGACGATGCCGCTGCGCGGGGCTCGAACCGTGAACCCTTCCGGCACTCCGATGCGGTGACCGGGGCGCCCGGAACACCGTGGCACCGGGCCCGCCGCTGCGGGAGCCAACCGTGTCGGAGCGCGGGATACTTGGCCGCATGCGGTACCCGCGGTTCGTGGCCCGTCCCGCCGTCGGGCTGGTGCTGGCGCTCGTGACCGCCGTCGGCTGCAGCGGTAGCGGCGGTGACGGCGACGAGCCGGCGCGTACGGATCCCCCGGCGTCGAGCAGAGCAGGTGGCGGCAGCCCGAGCGCCGCCACGCTCACCCCCTCCCCCACCCCCGCCGACCCCGTCTCCCTCCCGGCCCTGATCCAGCGCGAGCACCGCGGCTCCGACCTCCGCCTCGGTGCCGTACGCGTCCGCACCGACGCCTACACGCAGTACGCCGTCACCTACCGGTCCAGCGGCCTGAAGATCTCCGGCATCATCAACGTCCCCACCGGCAAGGGCCCCTTCCCCGCGCTGGTCCTGGCGCACGGCTACATCGACCCGGACGTGTACGTGACCGGCCAGGGCATGCCCCGGGAGCAGGACCTCCTCGCCCGCAACGGCTACGTCGTCCTGCACACCGACTACCGCAACCACGCGGGCTCCGACGACGACCCCGACAACGACGTGAACCTCCGCCTCGGCTACACCGAGGACGTCATCGCCGCCGTCCACGCGCTGCGCTCCGCCGCCCGCCCGGACGTCGACGACGACCGGATCGGCCTGATGGGGCGGTCGATGGGCGGTGGGGTCGTGTACAACACGCTGGTCGTGGCGCCCGGCCTCGTCGACGCCGCCGTCGTGTTCGCGCCGGTCAGCTCGCGCCCCGAGCAGAACATCGACCACTTCCAGCGCCCCGAGGGCGACCCGCTCGTCGCCGAGATCGAGGCCGCGCACGGCACCCCCGAGGAGAACCCCGAGTTCTGGCGGCAGGTCTCGCCGGTCACCTACGTCGACCGGGTCACCGAGCCCCTGCTGATCCATCACGGCACCGCCGACGACACCTGCCCCCTGGCCTGGACGAGGACGACCGTCGCGGCGTTCGAGGCGGCGGGCAAGGACGTGGAGCTGCGGACGTACCGGGGCGAGGGGCACACGTTCGGGCCGCGGTGGCCGGACTCCATGGAGGCGACGACGGCCTTCTTCGAGCGCCACCTGGGCTGAGACCCGCTCAAGCCCCGCTCGTGTTGCGGCGCGTGTGACGCACCACGCACAGCGAACCGCAAGTTTTTTCGCGCGGCGGTGATTGTTTCGCGCGTCCCGTCCGTACCTCCTGGCGTAGCAGCCGTTCATCTCTGGAGGCACGATGCCCTTCTCGCGCCGCATGGTAGGAACCGTCTTCGTGGGAGGCGCCCTCGTCCTGACCCTCTCCGCCCTTGCCTACCCGGCCATGCTGGGCGTGGAGAGCACCTCCGCCAACCAGGACCGAGTCATCGCCAACACGCAGTACGGGCCGTTGACCGAGGCCGACCGGGACTTCGTGGTCAAGGTCCGCGCGGCAGGCCTGTGGGAGCACCCGCTGGGCATGATGGCGATGCAGCGGGGCACGACCCCGGAGATGAAGGAGGCCGGCGAGCACCTGGTCGTCGGACACGCCCGGCTCGACCTCGCCTGCCGCAAGCTCGCGTCCGAGCTGAACATCACGCTGCCCAACCAGGCCAGTCCGCAGCAGCAGCAGTTCGTGGCGACGGTGGATTCCAAGACGGGCAAGGAGTTCGACGCCACGGGTGTCGCGATCATGCGGGTGACGCACGGGCAGATCTTCCCGGCGATCGCGAAGATCCGGGGCACCACGCAGAACAGCCTGGTCCGTCAGCTGGCCGACCTGGCGAACGACACCGTGCTCGACCACATGACCATCCTGGAGAAGACGGGAATGGTCAACTTCGACGCCAACAACTTCCAGCAGACCTCGCCGCCGAAGCTCCCGAAGGACCAGATGACGCCGCCCGCGCCGCAGCCGGGCTCGCCGGTCCTCACACTGGCGATCCCGAAGGGCCTGGAGGACCTGAACACCGCGTCCCCGTCGGCGCTGCCGAGCGCGGACGTCAAGTAGGAGCGGTTGCCGCGCCCCGGAGTTCCTCCGGGGCGCTGTCACGCGGCATCAGCCCGTCTTGCGCCCCCACGGCGTGTCCAGCCGCTCCCACTCCGCGTCCCACTCCGCCAGTCGGCGCCGCTCCAGCCCCAGCCTTACCACCCAGGTCGACCCGAGCACGATGCCTGCGCCGGCCGCCCCGGCCAGGAGGCCTCCGGCGACCGAGTGCAGCTGCATCTCGCTCTCGGAGAGCGGCTCATTGGCGATGACGCCCTTGCGGTCCGTCCACACCTCGACCTTGCTGCCCGCCTGCGACTTGGGCGGTACCCGCGCCTCGTCCGTGTGGGTCGTGCCGTCCGGGTCGGTCCAGCGGACGGTGGTCCACACGAGATGGTCGGTGGTGACCCGCGAGGCCCCGGGATCCTCCGCGTCCATGACGAGTACGGCCGTCACCTTGCGACTCTCGGCCCGTTGCTGCTCCGCGGAGGCCACGACCGCGTCCGCCGCAGCGATGCCCGCGAACAGGGCGGCGCCCACCGCGAACAGCCACCCGCACAGCACGACCCAGGCCTCGATGACGTCGCTGCGCCGCCTCAGCGGGCTGCGCCGCCACCGCCACAGCCGCACCCTCGAACATCCAGACGCAGCCATGCCGACACCCCCTTGAGCACCGACAGCACTCCTCCAGTGTGCGCCCACGTGGCGTCGGGCGCGCGCGCTCGGCCACCAGTCGAATGCACCATGCAGAAGTGATCAGCTCGCGGTGCGCCGGATCCGTCCGGCATACCGCCTCTCCAGCTCCAGGTTGCCCTCGAACCCTCCCGGCACATTGGCCGAGACGTACACCGGCGGGCGCTCCCCGGCGGCGATGAGCAGGGTGGCCGCCTCCGCCACGGCCATCTGCACGAGCATCACGCCGGTGAGCGTGGACAGGGCGCACACCGCGCCGCCGCCCGGCAGCTCCAGCAGTGCGTCGCCGCGCGGGGCCGCGTTGTCGAGGACCACGTCCGCGAGGTCGGCGAGCTTCTTGCCGCTCGCGTGGCCCGCCGGGACGGCCCGGGTGTGGGCGAGGGAGGTGATGGCCAGGATCCTGTGGCCCTGCTCCTTGGCGTGCAGGGCCATCTCCACGATGACGTTGTTGACGCCGGAGTTGGAGATGATGACGAAGAGATCCTGGGCGTGCGGGGCGGCCAGGTCGTAGATCCGGGCGGCCACTCCGGGCTCGCGCTCCAGGAGCGGGTCGTCGAGGACGCCGGGCGGGGCCCCGCCGTACAGGACGAGGTCGGCGATGCCGAGCCGGTTGGTGGGCACCAGTCCGCCCGCCCGGCCGGCGACTTCGAGGACCGTCGCCTGGGAGTGACCGGTACCGAAGGCCTGGATGACGCCGTCCGCTCGTACGCAGTCGGCGATGAGCCCGGCGGCGCGTGCCACGTCGTCGCGGGCGGACTCGGTCAGGCGGTCGAGGACGGTCATGCTCTCGCGCACGAAGCGCTGGGCGCTCACGGACTCGTCGGACACGCGTCACTCCCCACTCAGGGATGGCAAAGTTGGATTGAACCACCCTGCATGACTGCATTGATGAATCATCGAATCATTTCGGTCCTGGTATTCAACCTGTTCGGTAATCGGTGGCTGATACCTTCCCCGTATGCCCCCGACGGACGTCACCACACTGATCCGCACCGAGCTGCCCCGGCTGGCCGGTTCCCTGCGGAAGGTCGGCGAGTTGATCCTCGAGGATCCGGCCGCCGTCACCCACTGCTCGGCCGCCGAGCTGGGCCGCCGCACGGGCACCTCCCAGGCGACGGTGACCCGGTTCTGCCGGGCCATCGGGCTCGACTCCTACCAGCATCTGCTGATCGAGCTGGCCCAGGAGCGCGGCCGTGGCGAGGTCTCCGACTGGGGCAGCGCCGAGATCGGTCCCGACATCTCGCCCGACGACAGCCTGGAACGGGTCGTCCAGGTCGTCGGCAGTGCGGACCTGCGCGCCATCCAGCAGACCATCGAACGGATCGACCTCGACGCGCTGGAGCGGGCGGCCCAGGCCCTGGCGCGTGCCCGCCGCATCGACGTGTACGGCGTGGGCGGCAGCGGCGCCGTGGCCCAGGAGACGGAGACACGGCTGTTCCGCATCGGCTGCCAGGTCCGCGGCTGGACCGAGGTGCACGGCGCGGCCACCTCGGCGGCCCTGCTCACCCCGGCCGACGTGGCCATCGGCATCTCCCACTCGGGTGCCACGCGCGAGACCCTCGAACCGTTCGAGATGGCCAAGGAGCGCGGCGCCACCACCATCGCCATCACCACCGACCCGCGCTCACCACTGGCCAAGGCCGCCGGCATCCGGCTCATCTCCGCCACCTCGGAGACCAGCTTCCGCACCGGCAGCATCGGCGGCAGGCACTCCGTCCTGATGATCGTCGACTGCCTCTACGTCCGGGTCGGCCAGGTCTCCTACCAGCGCGCCAGCGCCTCACTCGCCCTGACGGACCACATCACCCCGCAGCACGCGGTGAAGAGTCGCCGGGCCCGCTGAACCTGGCGGGACGGGGCTCGCCACGAGCGCCCGCAGGCCGGCGCGGTGCGGGTGCGCGCCGATGCCGCTCAACTCCCGTACCCCAGACGGGCGAGGCACACGGCACCCAGTGAGCCGTCGGCCACCCGGTCGGGGGTAAGGCCGAGGAGGCGGAGCCCGGCGGTGAGCGGTTCGGTGAGCGGGCCGTCCTCGCCGAGCAGGCCGCCGGTGACGACGATGCGTTCGCCGGGCCGGGGTTCGAGGGCGCGGACGGTGGCCGTGAGGTGGTCGGCGGCCGTTTCGAGGATGCCCGCGGCGACGGCGTCCGCGTGCCGGGCTGCCTCGGCGACGAGCGGTGCGAGCCCGGCCAGTTGGACCGGCGGCCGGTCCATCACGGCGGGGAGCAGGTGCATGCGGTAGGCCTCCCGCCGGGCCCTCGTCCAGGTTCCGCCGGCGTACGGGTCCGGAGACTCCCCCGGCAGAACGTCCTCCGGCACCTCCAGCTCCCGCCCCACCGACGCGGCCAGCGCCGTCGGCCCGCCCCGTCCGTCCGCCATGCGCAGCGCCATCCGTACCGCCTCGCGCCCGATCCAGAAGCCGCTGCCGTCGTCGCCGAGCAGCCAGCCGTCGCCGCCGGCGGTCTCGGTGCACACGCGTGCCGTGATGCGCGCCGCGACCGCGCCGGTGCCGGCCACCAGGGCCAGGCCGTCGGCGGGGTTGCCGGGCGCGGCGGCGAAGGCGGCCTCGATGTCGCTGTGGATCTCGACCGTGTCGGTGCTGATGCCGAGCCTGCTCAGCGCGACGGTGAGGGCGGCGTGCGCCTTGACCCGGCCCGGTTCGTCCGGGGCGGTCCGTGAGGCGCCCGCGAACCCGCCCGCCACCGCCACGACTTGGCCACGCAGCTCTGCCGGCACGGCGTGCGCGAGGGCCTCGGCGAGGTGCTCGGTGAGCTGCGGTCCGGGGACCGTCAGGGCGTTGCCGGGGCCGGAGACGCCCTCGCCCGCGGGCTCACCGTCGCCGAGGGGCGCCAGGACGGCGCGGGTGCGGGTGCCACCGGCGTCCAGGCCGACGACGTATGCATGCGCCCTCTTGGGCGAATTCTGGTTCACATCACTGTTCATCGACGACCATGGCGGTTGGTACATCCGTGACGGACCGGGCCGAGGCCCGGCCCCGAGCCCGCAAGAGCGGGCCCGGCCCGTGCAGGATCTCATCCACACGTTCCACTTGGGGTGTCTTCCACCTCTGGTTGCTGAGGCCGTACGGCCGTCCTGAGTACCGTCGGCCCGTCAGCTCCCGGTGCCGCCGGTGACGCCCGCCAGCGCCTCGGCCACCGCCCGCAGGTTCACGCGGCCCCGCCCGTACGAGCACAGCGCACCGCCTTCCGGCAGCCCGGTGTCCACCCGCACCGCGTCCGGCCGCCGCTCCAGCAGGGCGTCCCGCAGCCGAACCTGCCAGGGGTGCAGCCCGGCGTCGCAGGTGGCCACGACCAGCGGGGCGGATCCGCAGCGGCGCAGCATGCCGTCGACGAATCCGGCCGGGTCCGCCGGTTCCCCGGTGACCGCCGTGCCCGTGGCCGTGGGGTCGACCGCGCGCATACCGGTCAGCAGGTCCTGGCCGCCCCAGTTGAGGGCGGGGTGCGGCGGCGGGAACAGGTCGACGACATGGGCGCCGCGGACGGGGGACGGCACGCCCCGGCTCCGTACGGCCCGGCGGGCGGCCTCCGGTCCGGCGCCCGAGTCCCAGTCGGCCACGTCGGCCGCGGGGGTCGCGTACCGCTCGGCGAGCCGGCGCACCCGTCCTGCGGCCTCTTCGATCCGCTCCTCGGCGAGCTGACCGGTCCGCAGCGCGTCGAGCACGGCGTCGCGGCAGTCGAGGTGACGTTCAAGTCGCCCACGGCGACGATCACTTGGTCCGCACCGGCGGCGAGTGCGATGCGCGTGCCGGCCGCCTCGCCGTACCGGCCGGCGATGGCCTTCATCTCCAGCGCGTCGCTGACGAGGACGCCGTCGAAGCCGAGGTCGTGGCGGAGCAGGTCGCCCAGGACGCGGCGGCTGAGCGTGGCGGGGCGGTTGGGGTCCAGGGCCGGGAACACCACGTGGGCGCTCATCAGCATCGGCACGCCCGCCGCGATCGCCGCGCGGAACGGTTCGAGATCGGCGCGCAGTTCGTCGTACGGCCGTGGGTCGACGGCCATGCCGTGGTGGCTGTCGGTGGCGGTGCCGCCGTGGCCGGGGAAGTGCTTGGCGCACGAGGCGATGGAGCGGGCCTCGGTGGCGGTGATCCAGGCGCGCACGTGGCGGGCGGCGAGCTCGGGGTCGGCGCCGAAGGACCGGGTGCGCACGATCGGGTTGTCGGGGCGCTGCTGGAGGTCGGCCACGGGGGCGTAGGAGGCCGTGATGCCGAGGGTGGCAAGGTGTCCGGCGAGTGCGTCGGCGCAGCGGGCGGTGAGGTTGGGGTCGTCGACGACGCCGAGGGCGTAGGAGCCGGGGACGTCCGGAGCGCCGGCATCGACCAGGTGGCCGATGCCGCCGCCCTCGTTGTCGATGGCGACGAGGAGGTCCGGGCGTATCGCGCGCAGCTCGTCCGTGAGGCGGCGCACCTGCCGCGCGTCACGGACGTTGCGGGTGAAGAGGATGACCCCGCCGAGGCCGCGGTCGATGAGCTCCTTGAGCGTGTCCGGCACGCTCGTGGCGCCGTCGAACCCGGCGACGAGACAGCGGTGGGCGGCTTCGTCCAGGTCGGCGGGGAGGCCGGCCGACCGCGGTGACGCGTGCTCGAAGTGGCTCACCCCGGCAATGCTCTGGCTGGGTCAGCCTAAAGTCAACCTTGCGATGGATGGCTGATTCAGCAGCAGGCCCTCACGTGGACAGCTTCTTCGCCTTCCCCACGGCTTCCGCCAGCCGTTCGAGCACGGGCGCGTACCCGGCGTAGCTGAAGCGCTCCTCCATGGCCCACGGCACGGTCTGCCCCGCCTTGACCGCGGGCAGCTGCCGCCAGGTCGCCTTCGCGGCGAGCTGCTCTTCGCTCATCGACGAGGAGCGGTTGTCGACCATGATCAGGTCCGCGTGGTACTTGTCGGCGTTCTCCCAGCTCAGGAACTCCCAGAAGCCCCACTCGTCGGACTTCTTCCCCTCGACGAACTCCACGCCGAGGTCCTTGTAGTAGTTCAGGTCGACGTAGGAGTCGGGGACGGCGACGTAGAACTGCTCGTTGTCGCCGGTGATGGCCATGACCTTCAGCCCCTTGTTGGCCGCGGCCGCCGCGCGCAGGGTCTCGACCGCCTTGTCGAAGCGGGCCCTGGCGTCCGTCACCCTCTTCGCCTTCAGGTCGGCGCCGAGCGCCTCGGCGAGTTCGGCGGTGCGCTTGAGCGGGTTCAGCAGGGAGGTGCGGGCGATGCTGATGCCGACGCTGGGCGCGAGCGCCTCGATCTTCTTCCGGCTCTCCTGCGGGACGTACCAGAGGTCGGGAGCCGGGAACATGTTGCTGATCAGCAGATCGGGCCCCAGCGCCGCGTACTTCTCGACGTTGAACTGCCCCCAGTCCGTACCGAGACTCGTCAGCTTCGCCACGTCCATGTCGCCGGCCTGGGGGTTGGGCTTGCCGTCGACCGGCTCGGTGGGCCCGAAGACGCCGTCGCACTCGATGCCGTAGTCATACAGCGCGGCCGCGGCGCTGACGAAGGCGACGAGCGTTTCGGGCGCCTTGTCGAGGGAGACCGTACGCCCGCGGTCGTCCTTGAAGGACCAGGGACCACCGCCCGCCTCGCGCGCCTCACCCTCGGCGTCCCCGTCCCCGCCGCAGGCGACGAGCAGCGAGCCGAGACCGAGAGCGCCGCCCGCGGTGAGCAGTCGGCGGCGGGACATGGCTGGGACTGGGGCCATGGTCGACCTCCCCTTTCAATGAAATTAAGGGAAGGCTAACCTAAGTCATTTTCGGGTCAAGAGCCGGTGCGCTCGTAGCCCCGGAAATACGGTTGTCCGTTGATCAACCCGGCACCTAACCTCAGCCCTCATCGGCGTGTAGCTCAGCAGCAGAGCACCGGGCTCGGGACCCGGAGGGCGCAGGGGCGGAACCTGCCACGTCGGCTTATGGACGACAACGCTGAGCAGCAGCCCCGCACCGCGGCCCCCGCCTACCCGGCGGCCCAGCTGGCCAAGGCCTTCACGACCGCGCTGACCCACGAGGACGCCGACACCCGGCGTCGGGCGCAGGAGCGCGGGCGGCGCTGGCGGGCGGTCCTCGCGGGGATGGCCGCGGGGCGGCTGACGGCCGGGGCGCGCACCCCGGTGGCGGGGCTGCCGGCCTGGGTGACCCTCGAGGTGGTGCGGGGCGGCTTCGCCACCGGCACCACGAGCGCGGGCGGCCCGCTCCAGCCGTACGAGACCGAGGCCGCGCGGCAGTTCGGGGTACCGGCCGAGCGGCGCGCGCTCTTCGCCCACTGCCTCACCGACGCGGGACTCGCCTGGCTGTGGGACCGGCTGGACAGCGGCCACTACCAGATCGGCGTGCCCGAGGAGGCCGCGCTGCTCACGATGGCCTGGCTGGTGCGGCACGGGGAGACGGACGCGGCGCTGGATCTCGCGGCCGAACTGGAGCCGTTCGCCGACCAACTGCGCTTTCTGCCCCGGCCGGTGGAGGGCGCTGCGTCGACGGACGGCCCCGCGCCGGCGAGCAGCACGGCGGAGGCGACCGCGCCCGTCCACCGGTACACCGTCTCCGACTCGGTCGACTCCCTGATACGTCGGCGGCCCAGCGCCGCCGTGGAGACCCAGCGCGAAGCCCTCGCCGTATGGCAGCCGTTCGGCGACGAGATGCTCGTCCACTGGCTGGAGACGGCAAGGAACGGCCGGGTGCTCGAACTCGCGCCGGACGCCGACTGGTTGGCACGCACTGCCGCCCTGCTGGACCGCTACCGGCTGCTGGCCGCGGACCACACCCGCTGCACCAAGCACCGCAGCCCCAAGCAGAACCTGGGCATTCTGCGCGGCGCACTGGAAGAGACCGTCGCCGGACGGCCGTTGGACGCGCGCCGGCTCGGTCTGCTGCGGCACGCGGTGGACTCCATGGTGCGGCGACGCGGCCTGCCCGGCTCCGCACCGCACACTGCGCTGCGCCGGGAGCAGGCGCGCCAGGCGGCGCTCCCGTCCCACCACGCACTGGCCCAGCTGATGCTGCGCCGACTCGCCGCACTGCCCCAGGACACCGGCATCACGGAGGTCACCCCGCTGCTGACGCCCGTGACGGAGCAGGAGGAACACGAGACCGGCCTGCCCACGGGGACGGAGATCCCGCCGGTGATCCGGCAGGTGGTCGAGTCCGCGCTGAGCGCGCCGATCGGCACGCTGGTGGAGCGCGGCGTCGTCCCCTCCGCTGAGGTCCTGGCCGAGCTGGTACCGCAGTTGGTCGCCACCGCCACCGCGCAGGCGTACGGCGACGAGACGCTGCGGGCGCTGATGGCCGCGAACTACCGCGCGTTCCGCAACCGCCGCTCGCTGCTCCTGCTCAACCTGGAACGGCAGGTCCGAGTCGAGGAACTGCCCTGGGTGCGGGCGGTGTCCGGGCAGCGCGCCGCAGTCCTGGGCAAGCCGGACGAGGAAGGTGCGCTCACCGTGCTGCGGCAGCTGGGCGAGCTGGCGGTGCAGGCCTTCCCCGGCACGATCCTGCCCAACCCGCTCATCCGCGAGCTCGGCGTGCTCGCCCGCCAGTGCGACCTGGGCGCCCCGTTCGTGGAGGAGCTGGCCGCCGACATCTTCATGGGCACGTTCGGCCCGAAGTTCCTCAAGTCGGCGCGACTCGCGGGCGAGTTGCTCCGCGGCACGCTGTACGAGCACTACTACGGCATCGACTACGCCTCGATCCGCAACCTCGCGATCGCCGAGACGGGCGCGGCGCTCAGCCGTTCCTACGGCGCCCGTACGTCTCCCGGTTTCGCGCGGTTGTGCACGGAACGGGCCGGGACGGCGTCCGGCTCCGAGTTCTGGTCCGTGGCGGCGAACGGCAAGGTGATCGAGCAGGCGCAGATCCTCACCACGCACAACCTGGCCACGCTGGTCCACCGGGTAGGCATCGCCCCACAGCCCGGCTGGTCCGACCTGGCGCGCCGCTGTCTCGACACGGTGTGCCGGCTGACCGCACAGGTGCACAACAACAAGCGTCCCCTCCCCACCATCAAGGACGCGGCGTACGCCTGGCGCCAGATGCTGTTCGCCCTGTCCCTGTGTCCGCCCGACGAACTCCGGCGGTTCCTCGCCGCCCTGGACGAGCAGACGGCCCGCCACCCCGCCCACGTCAGGTCGCGACTGGCACCCGCCCTGACGGGCCTGGCCCTGGTCGCAGACGGCGGCAGCTTCGACACGGACGGCACGGCGAACGAGGGGCGCGCACGCCGGTTCCTGGGGTGGAGCACGGAACGGCACTGGATGCGGTGAGGGGCGGGGCGCCCGGGAGGCGGGGCGAGCGCGGGAGCGGGGGGCTAGGTCGTGTCCGCAAAGTCCCGTCGTCCGCCCGGAGGGCGGGCCCCGCGGCGTCCGGTGCGTGCTCTCGGCGTGCCGGGCGTCGCGGGGCAGGCGGGACTTTGCGGACACGGCCCAGGGCCTGTCGTTCGGCTCATGCCGGCGGCGTGGGGCGGCGCAGCAGCCCCGCGAGCCCCTCGGCGCGAGCGGCGGCAGGGCCGCATCCCCGGTCGCGTCGCCCGCCCGCCGACGTCGCTTCGGCTTCCGGACACCGCCGCGTCATGCCGGAAGGGCACGTTTCCCACGTCCCCTCCTGCCTCGCCCTCAAGCCGTCCGCCCGCGTCCGCGCGGGTGGGACGCGGAAGGACGACCGCGCCGTGTCCTCGCTCCCGCTCAGCGATCTCCCCGGACCGCTGCCCGCCTGCCCCGTACCCGCCGCCACCCCCACGTCCGTCCGTCCCCGCCCCCGCTTCTCCCCCGCACGCCTCGTCCGCCACGTGCTGACGCTGCTCCCGCTCCTGCTGATCGGGGCATGGGCGGTGACCGACTGGCACACCGTCCAGGACGGCGCTCGCCGGCTCGCCTCCGCCGACCCCTGGTGGCTGCTGGCCGGCTTCTTCTTCACGTGCATGGGCTGGGTGACCGCCTCGGTCGTCCGCCAGGGAGCCATACCGGAACGCCTGCCGCCGGGCCTGCTGGTCGCGTCGCAGTTCGCCGCCGGCGCCGCGAACCACGTACTGCCGGCCAGCATCGGCGCCCACGCCGTCACCCTGCGCTTCCTGCAGTACTGCGGCATACCCCTGGCCCGGGCCACCGCCTCACTCGCGCTGTACTCGCTGGTCAAGCCGATCGCGAAGACGGTGGTGCTGCTCGGCTTCCTCGTGGCCTTCCCCGAGCTGCTGCACCTGGGCGAACTCGTCCCGGACGAGCGGACGTTGCTCCTGGTCGCCGGAGGCGTGACGGCCGCCCTCGTCACGGCGGGCGTGCTCGTGACGACCGTACGACCGCTGCGCCGCCCCCTCCTCGGCTTCGTCCGCACCGCCCTGACCGACGCGCGGATCCTGCACACCCGGCCCAGCCGCGTGCTGGCCCTCTGGGGCGGCGCCGCCGCCACCCCGCTGCTCCAGGCCAGCGTGATCGCCTCGGTCGGCTTCGCGCTGGGTCTGCCGCTGTCGTGGACGCAGGTGACCCTCGCACTCCTCCTCGCCAGCACCGCGGTCGGCGCGGTCCCGGCGCCGGGCGGCATCGGCCCCGTGGACGCGGCCCTGGTGTTCACGATGGTCACGTTCGGCGCCCCGATGAGCCTGGCCGCGGCCACCGTCATCGGCTATCGCGTCCTGACGGTCTGGGTGCCCCTGCTGCCGGGCGCCCTGGTGCTCTCCGTCATGGTCCAGCGCAAGCTTCTCTGACCCACCCGCCGGGGGCGCCCGCCGCAGCCGCCCGGCATCCTCGCAGCCCATTGAATAGACGCGACGACTAGTCTAGTCTCTTGAGTAGACGCAACGGTAAGTCTCGTCTCTGACCTGTGTGCGTCTCCTGTTCACAACCGCTCATGAGAGGCCACACCCGTGGGGAATCCGACCGTCCGCGCCATGGACCGGACCAACGCACCAGAGAGGGTGAAGGGCGGCGGGCTCGCCGTGTTCAGCGTGGCCTTCGCCTTATGGATCACCATGGCGGGCACCACGGCACCGACCCCCCTCTATCCGCTCTACGGCGAGGAGTTCGGCTTCACCCCCTTCACCGTCACCGTGGTCTTCGCCGTCTACGCGCTCGGCGTCGTCCTCGGGCTGCTGGTCTTCGGCCGGCTCTCGGACCAGGTGGGACGCCGCCCCGTACTGATCGCGGCCACCTTCCTGTCCGTGTGCGCCGCGGCCGTCTTCCTGATCGCCGAGAACCTCGGGGCCATACTCGTCGCCCGTGTGATCTCGGGCTTCTCGGCGGCCCTGGTGACCGGCGCAGCCACCGCCTCCCTCGCCGAACGGCTCGGGCCGGACGCCCGCGTGAAGCCCGCCACGGTCGCACTGTTCGCCAACATGGGCGGCCTGGCCTGCGGCACGCTGCTGGCCGGCATCCTGGCCGACGCCGCCCCCTCCCCACTGCGCACTCCCTGGGTCGTCATGCTCGCGCTGGCCGCCATCGGCATGCTCGGAGTCATGGTGAACGGGGAGAGCTCCGCCCACCGGTCCGGCTTCTCTCTCCAGTTCCAGCCGCTGCACGTGCCGAGCGAGATCCGCTCGGACTTCCTGCGCTCCGCGATGGCGGCCGGTTCGGGCTTCGCGGTGCTCGGCGTTCTGACGGCCGTGACCGGCCTCTTCCTCGGCACGGTGCTGCACGAGACCAGCCACGCGCTGACCGGCCTCGTGGTCTTCGTCGCCTTCGCCTGCACCGCCCTCGGACAGCTCCTGGTGCGCACCCTCAAGCCGGCCACCGCCCTGCCCGCGTCCTGCCTGGGCCTGATCGTCGCCGCGGGTCTGATCGCCACCTCGATGGCCACCGGCACCCTGGCCCCCCTGCTCGTCGGCGCCGCCGTCAACGGACTGGCGACCGGCATCGCCGTCGGCCACGGCATCGGCAGCATCACCACGCGCAGCGCTCCTCAGCACCGCGGCGCCTCGGTGTCCACGTTCTTCGCCATCCTGTACTCGATGCTCGCCGTGCCCGCGATCGGCGTGGGCGTCCTGATCCGCGAGACCAGCCTGCGCCCCGCCGGTGAGACGTTCAGCGCGGTGGTCGCCGCGCTCTCCCTCGGCGTACTGCTCAGCCTGGTGCGCACCGGTCGGAAGACCGCCTGAGTCCACTCCCCCGCACAGCGGTTCACCCCGGGGCCCTGTGCCAGAATCTCCCCACACGCACGACTTGAAAGGTTGACGGGACCATCAGCGCCACGCGGAAGTCAAAGCCGGCCTGCGAACAGAACCCGGTCATCAGCCGAACCGGCCCACGCCGCAGCGAGAGCGTCCGGCTCGCGGTTCTGCACGCCGCCGACGATCTCCTCGTCGAGCGGGGGTTCACCGGCCTGACCATCGAGGGCATCGCCCAGCGCGCCGGCGTGGCCAAGCAGACGATCTACCGCTGGTGGAAGTCGAAGGTCGACATCCTTCTGGACACCCTCATCGACGACGCCCGCGAGGCCCTCGAGTGGCGGACGGACGAGTCCGCGAGCACCGAGGAGAACCTCGCGTCCCATCTGCGGCGCGTGGCCGACTTCTTCGAGGAGCCGGCGGGCCAGGTGCTCCAGGCCCTGCTCGGCCAGGCCCAACTGGAGAGCGACACGGCCGTGTCGCTGCGGGAAGGCTTCCTGAAGGAGCAACGCGAGCGCGACGTGACCGGCCTGCGCGAGCTCCTCGCCCACGACCACGAACTGGTCGTGGACGAACGGACCCTCGATCACCTGGTGGACCTTCTGCTCGGCCCGCTGTACTACCGCGTGCTCGTGTTCGGCGCAGCCATCGACCAGGAGCTCGTGGACACCACGGCCCGGCTCGTGCTGACCCTCGCCCGCGACTCGTCGTCCGCGTCCCCCTGACGGACCGTTGCACATGAGTGGCCCCCGGCGGGAAGCGCCGGGGGCCACTCTCACATACAACGCTCAGTGCAGGCTGATGCAACCGTTCCTGATTCCCGAGATGACGGCCTCGGTACGTGAAGCGGCGCCAAGTTTGATGAAGATCGAGTGCACATGAACCTTCACGGTGCGCTCGGAAATTCCGAGCACCCTCCCTACCATCCTGTTGGAGTATCCCTCCTTGATGCCGTCAAGGACCTGGCACTCGCGCGGTGTGAGCATCGAAGCCGACCTCGGCACTAACCCCTCGGACCCCGGACGGGATACGCGAGACATGTGTTCCCCCTGTCATGCAATGGTCATAAGTCACCCAGGCAACGATTGCGCGTTGCGGAATAATTATATGGCCGAGATTCAATCATGGCATCAAACGTGGGTTACCTCACACTTGAAGTTGTATCTTGAAATTCTTAGCGGTGAGGTAAATTCCATTCGGTGAAAGTGTATGTTGCACACAACGCACTGGATTAATAACCGGGTGGTCAATAGAGTGAAGCCCGGAGGTGAGCCGATGCTCATTCACCGCGAACGGCGAAACAATCACTTACTTTATCTGGCGGGCTGCCTCGTCTTCTCCGCCGGCGCCTATCTCTTCATCCACTCGGATCTGGGCACCGACCCCCTCGACGTGTTCGCGCTCGGACTGCTGGAGCACGTACCCGTCACTGTGGGCCTCTCCCAGGCCACGGTGGCCGCGATCTGCCTGGCCGTCGTGGCGGCCTGGACCCGGACCCGACCCCTGCTGTCCCCCCTGTTCACGTTCTTCTTCTGCGGCACCGTCATCGACCTGCTGCGCTGGTCGGACCCGGCTCGCGACCTGCCGATTCCCTCCCCTGGAGTCCTCGCGGGCGCGGTCCTGCTCTGCGCCTACGGCTCGGCCCTCATCATCATGAGCGGCTTCGGCATCCGGGCCATCGATCTGCTGGCCCTCACCATGACCAGTAAATGGCGCTGGCCCTTCTGGACGACGAAAGGGCTCATTGAGGCCTCCCTCATGACCCTCGGATTCCTTATGGGCGGACCACTGGGAATCGGGACGATCTGTTTTCTGGTGGGGGTGGATCTACTCATCCAGCCCCTCATCAGAGTCAATTCAAAGGTGATCCGGAGCAATATTCCGGATACCCTCGGAAGCCCCTTCAAGGAAGTACGGACATGACCTCCTCACTTTTCTCGCCCCGCATTCAGGACGTGGTGAATCACATTGCGTCCGAGCAACTGCGGATCGACGAAACAGAACAGCCGAAACTGCTCGAAAAGATAAAGCAGCGAGAGATTCCCTGGACTCCTGAGGAACTCGTGGCCGCGTGCGCCGGCGGCTACTACGCCGCCCCGGCGACCATCGGCCGGATGCTCTACACCTGTGTCCGCGCCATGCGTCCGCACACCGTATTCGAGTTCGGCACCTCGTACGGATTCACGGCCATCCATATCGCGGCGGCCCTGCGCGACAATGGATCGGGAAAGCTGTACACCGTGGACCTGCACGCCGGAAAGTGTCTGGCGGCCCGGGACAATCTCACGTCCGCCGGTCTCGACGAATACGCCGAAGTCATCACCGGTGAGGCGGTGGCCGTGGTCTCCTCGTTCGCCCGTCCGATCGACTTCCTTTATCTGGACGGCTGGGTGGATTTCTATCTCGACGTCGTCCGTGCGGCCGAACCCCGGCTCCGTGCGGGTGCCTTGGTGCACGCGGACGACACCGAGAAGTTCGCGGCCGGCGCCCGCCCCTATCTCGACCACGTCCGCGATCCCGCCAACGGCTACGTCTCCCTCGGCATCACCGACGGCCAGGGCCTCGAACTCTCCACCTACACGGGCCCGTCCGAACGGGCCCTCTCATGACCGCCGCCCCGTCGGCCGACCCCGTGCAGTCCACGGCCGCACGGGGCGGTGCACTTCCCGGTTCGCGTACGGCCGCCGCCGCCCTCGGGATGTGCGTCATGCTGGTGTTCGGCCTCGGCGCGAGTGTGAACCTGGCGGTCGGCCGGCTGGCCACCAGCGCGCTGCACCCGACGCCGACCCAGGTCCTGTGGATCGTCGACAGCTATCTCATCGTCTTCGGCTGTCTGCTGATCCCGAGCGGCGCCCTGGGAGACCGCTTCGGCCGCAAGGGGGCCCTGCTCGCCGGTCTGGCCCTGATGGTCGTGGGGTCCCTCGGATCCGCCGTCTCCCCCACCGTGCCCCTCCTGCTCGCGGCACGAGCCGTGACCGGTGCCGGTGCCGCCCTGATCCTGCCCAACAGCCTCCCGCTGCTGATCGGTTGCTACGCAGCCGACAAACGCGGTCATGCCGTCGCGCTGTGGACCGCGCTGAGCGGCGGCGGCGGTGTTGCGGGCAATGTCGTGGGCGGTGCCGTTCTCCAGTACTTCGACTGGCAGGCCCTGTTCGCGGTCGCCGCTCCCCTGGCCGCGTTCGGACTCGCGGTGGCCGCGAGGTCCCTGCCCCGGGTCGAACGCCATCACCACCCCGTCGACACGGGCGGGGTGCTCCTCCTCGTCGTCGCCGTCTTCTGCGTGCTGTTCGGCATCATCGAGGGCGCGGAACTCGGCTGGGCCTCGCCCGCCGTACTCCTGGCCCTCGCCGCCGGAGCGTCGTTCCTCCTGCTCTTCTGCCGCCACGAACTCCGCCGAGCGGAACCGATGCTGGACCCCCGGGTGTTCCGCCGTCCCGGCATGCGCGCGGGCACCCTCGGCATCGTCGTCTCGTTCATCGCGATGTACTCGGTGTTCTATCTCAACGGCCAGTACCTGATGAACGTGAAGGAGTACCCGGCCGCGCTGGCAGGCCTGGGCACGGCACCCCTGGCCGTCGTGATCTTCCTCGTCTCGCCGCGTGCCGCCCGGCTGGCCGACCGGCACGGAGCCCGCCCCGTCGTCGCTTGCGGACTGCTGCTCGTGGTCGCCGGACTGGGGCTGTTCTCCCTGTGCGGACCGGGCACGCCCTATGTGCTCTACGCCGGGTGCATCGTCGTGGTCGGTGTCGGCTCGGGGCTGTCCAATCCGCCGCTGTCCAACGCCGTCGTCACCTCCGTGCCCGCGCGGCAGGCCGGGGTCGGCTCGGGCGTCAACAGCTTCAGCCGGGAGATCGGCGGAGCGCTCGGATTCGCCGTCTTCGGCACGCTGCTCAACATCCGGTTCACCGACGCCCTCCCCGCCCGGCTGCGGCATCTGCAGGACGACTCGGCCGGCGGGCAGGCCCTGGGGACCACCCTGCGCGGGGCGCGGCACCTCGGCTCCGACGACGCCGCGCGGCTCGCCGCTCAGGTGCGCGAGGCGTTCAGCACCGGCATGGCCGAGTCGTTGCGGGTGATCGGCGTCGTGCTGCTGCTGGCGACGCTGCTGGTCGTCAACTGGCTGCGTCCGCACGACGCACAGCGGAACTCTTCTCGGGAGAAGCATTGAGCGCCACCGGCATCGAAGACTCCGGCCACGACCGGGAGTGGGCCGACGGGCTTGCGGGCCCCTGCGGGCCGGCCGTGGACATGCGGCTGCTGCCGGCCCTGGACGCCCTGCTCCAGGAGGGGAGCGTCACCGGGGCGGCCGAGCGGCTCGCGCTGTCCCCGCCCGCCATGAGCCGCGCCCTGTCCAAGATCCGCCGCGCCCTCGGCGACCCCGTCCTGGTCCGTGCCGGGCGCGGTCTGGTGCCCACACCCAGGGCACTGGAACTCCAGCCGAAGGTACGGGCGTTGATGCGGGAGGCGGAGTCACTGCTCACGCCGAGCAGGCAGCAGGACCTCACCCGGGTCGACAGGACGCTGACCATCGTCGCGGACGAGGCCTACGCGGCGGTCCTGGCGCCGGTGCTGCTGAACCGGGCGAGCACCCAGGTGCCGCTCGCCCGGTTCACCTTCACCGTGCAGAACTCCCACGGCAGCGCGCCGCTGCGGGAGGGCGCCGTGGACATCGAGGTCGGCATCATCGACGAGCCCAGTCCCGAACTGCGGATCGAGCCGCTCTTCGACGACCGGTTCGTAGGAGTGGCAAGGGCCGGTCATCCGCTCCTCGACGGCGCGGTGACGGCGGAGGCCTTCGCGTCGGTGCGGCACATCAGCGTCTCCCGCAAGGGCCGTATGACGGGCCCGATCGATGCCGCCCTGCATGCCCGCGGCCTGAGCCGGGACGTCGTGGCCGCCGTGCCGAGCTACGGCGAGGCGCTGCTGATGATCCCCGCCGGCGACTTCGTGACAGCGATGCCCCGCTCGCTGGCCGGCAGCGCGCGCGGGGCCGTGGGCGTCGAGGTGTTCGACCTCCCGGTCGAGACGGAGCCCATCAGCATCTGTCAGGCGTGGCATCCCCGGCACGACACCGAGCCGGTGCATCTGTGGCTCAGGCAGGCCGTACGGGCGGCGCTCACCCGGCAGACTCCCGGGGGCCCCGCCGTCCGGGGCGGTTCAGGAGATCCCGGCGAGCGAGAGGCGGACCGGACCGTCGAGCAGCAGACCGACGACTGAGGCCGACGGCGGCACCCTCGGCGCGTCCGACGGACCACCGGGCCCGACGACGGCGCCGAGGAGCAGCCGGGCCGCGAGTGCGGGTGCGATGTCACCGCGTACGTCACCCTGGGCGGCGGCGAGTTCCAGCAGCTCCGTCAGCCGCCGGACCACCGCGTCACGGCAGACGGCATCGGGGTCTTCCCTGCCCGTCCAAGGGTGCGTTCCCCAGAAAAGGGCATGTCCCGCGGGGTCGCCCGACGCCGCGTCGGCCAGTGCGCGCAGCAGTGCGGCGAGGGTCTCCACGGGCCGGCCGTGCGGCGGCGCGCTCGCCGCGAGCAATGCCCGCACCTTGGTGCGTGCCGGCGCCGTCACCGCGTGCAGCAGCTCCGCCTTGTTCTTCACATGGCGGTACAGCGCGCCCTTGGTGACGCCGAGACGGTCGGCGAGGTCGCTCATGCTCGTCGCGTCGTAGCCGCGCTCGTGGAACAGCGCCGTCGCGGCCGCGAGGAGGGCCTCACGACCGCGACGACGAGGCGGGGGCGGCGCCGCCCCCGGGGGTGCGCTCACCGTGCCGACCGCCCCCGGCACAACTGGAGCAGGGCCTCGGCGAGTCCGGCGCCGCCCTCGCCCAGTTCCTCGGCGTACCGGCCCCGTACCGCGTGCTCGCGGCCGGCGTCCAGGTGCGTTCCGCCACGACCGGTGCGCAGGCGCTGGATCTCCCGGGACGTCCGCAGCCGTTCCTTGAGCGTGCCGATGAGAAAGCGGTCCAGGTCGTCGATCTGCTCCCGCAGCTGTGCGATGTCCTCGGGTGTGGGCTGCGCGGGGCGGGGCGCCCCGGTGGTCGTCTCGTCGGCTGCCTCGGTGGGCATCGTCCTGCTCCCTTCGTACGAGTCGTAGACGTGGCACAAGTCGTTGGGGTGGCACGGGTCGTGGGGCCGGGACGGGTCCTGCGCCGCCGTGTACGACCCCAGGGATCTCAGCCCCGGTACGCGCAGCCGGAGCAGTCCGACGGCGCGTGCGGTGGGCGGCTCGTCGGCTCGGCCCGGGCAGTCGGCGAAGAGGAGCGACCCTCTCCCGCCGTCGTGCACCGCATACAGGGACACGGCCCGCAGAAAGGGGTGGCGCCGCAGGTCCGCCAGGAGCCCGTCGGCTTCCTGCGGCCGCCCGTCGAGCCGCCCGATCATCGAGGTGCGGTCGGCGGGCGCGAGGTCGGGCAGACCGCGCCCGCCGGAGCGCGCGCACAGCAGGAACCGGGTGGTGGCGCCCGCGGTGTCCTGTATCCCGGAGGCGGCGACCCGCAGACCGTAGGGGGCGGCGGTGAACTCTCCGGCCACCGCGGCGTCGCACTCCCCGTCCCGGACCAGGCGCGCCGCCTCGGCGTTGGAGGCCGCGGGCAGCCGGTGTGCCCGTGGCACCCGGCCGCTGAGCCAGCCGCCGACCTGCCGCAGCGCGTGCGGGTGCCCGCTCACCGTACGGATCCGGGCGAGGGGCGTTCCGGGCCGGACCAGCAGGGCGAACTCGATGCCCAGCACGACCTCGCGCAGCACGCTCGGCGCGGGCGACTCGGCGAGCGCCCGCAGCGTGTCCGGGACCATCCCCGCCACCGTGTTGTGCACGGGAAGCATGGCGGCGTCGGCGTCTGCCCGGACCACCAGCGCCAGGGCCTGCGAGGCCGTGGCGGCCGGTGTCAGCCGGGCACCCTGGGCCTCGGGAAGCGAGCGCAGCGCCCGCTCCGTGAACGTGCCGCGCGGCCCCAGATAGACGAACCGCCGTTGCGGGCGCGGAGGTCGGTCCACGGCGGGCCGCGCCCGTGGGTCGTGCACCCGTGGGTCCTGTACCGGCGGTGTCATGTCACACGGCCGCGAGAGCCGCATCCATGGTGCTCGCCACGGCGCTCTTCGCGCGCCGGAGCTCCTTCTCCTCCAGAAGTCCCGGGGCGAAGGCGGCGGCGTCGATGGTCACACTCGCGGCGACCCGTCCGGCCTGCTCCACCTCCACCGTCGTACGGACCGTGAGCCTGCTGGGCTCCGAGAGGTCGGACTCGTCCACCGTCAGCCGCAGCGTGGCCCCGACGGGGAACAGGAAGTTGGAGAACGAGGTGTTCATGGAGTTGAGGACGATGTAGTAGCGCTGCTGCGGCCAGCGCGAGGTGAAGTAGTGCTCGATCACCGTGAGGAACATCTGGCGGGCGGCCTCGACGGCCACCATGCCCTGCACATGGACGCGGTCCTGCACGTCGACGAGGAGTTCGTTGTGGTCGTGCAGGCGCAGCCCGGCCTCGTACGTGCGCTCGTCGACCTGGCGGAGTCCGGCGACGAGGACGTTGTCCTCGCGGGCCTTGTGCAGTTCCTGGCGGCGGGCCGGCCGCCCGGCGGAGTGCACCAGGACGATCCGGTCGTCGAGGTTCCGGCGGGTGATCGCGTCCTGGAGGTAGGAGAGCTCGAACTCCCCTATCCCCTGGCCGGTGACCACGTGCACCGGACCTTCCACGGTGTCCAGGTCACCGGCGTCGAGCGCGTGGGTGAGTTCCGTGAGCGTCTCGGCCCCGACGGCCTCGGCGAAGTCGCGGAACCGGTCGCCGACGACGAGGCGGGAAGTAGCCGTGCTGGTCATGATCGTGCCTCCTGGCTCTGGGTGGGGAACCGCGGCCGGTGGGGCCGCGGGAGTCGTCCGGGGGACCGGGAAGTCGCCTCAGCGGGCCCGGTAGTCGTGCAGGGTGACGTGCTCGGGCTCGTCCGAGTGGCCGAGGGCCTCGTCGGGCCTCCGCGCGGTCGCGGGCTCGGCCGGGTGCAGGCCGGTCAGGCAGCGCTGGGCCAGCTTCTGGTACTGGAGGGTTCCGTTGCCCTTCCAGGCGATCTCGTCCGCCGTGAGTTCGCGCAGCACCTTGGCCGGGCTGCCGGCCACCAGGTGCCGTTCCGGCACGTGGAAGCGGGACTTGACGAAGCTGGCGGCGCCGACGAAGGCCTGCCGCCCCACGACCACGCCGTCCATCAGGACGGACTTCATGCCGACGAGGCTGTCGCGCCCCACCCGGCAGCCGTGCAGCACGCTGCCGTGACCGACGTGGCCGTCCTCCTCGACCACCGTGTCCGCACCGGGGAAGCAGTGCAGCACACAGCCGTCCTGCACATTGGAGCCCGCGCGCAGTTCGATGCGCCCGAAGTCGCCGCGCAGGCTGGCGAGCGGGCCGACGTAGCACCCGGGCCCGACGTCGACCGAGCCGATCAGTACGGCGTCCGGGTGGACGAACGCCGTGGGGTGGACGACGGGGACGTTGCCTTCGAAGGAGTAGGTCCGTGCCATGGTCATTCTCACCGTTCGTCGATGGTCGTCGGAGTCGCTCACACCGGCGTCGGCGCCGAGCGCAGCGGGCTGAGTGCGTCGTGGCCGTGGATCCAGGCGAGGTCGTCGGGCAGCCGCGTGAGCCGCTCGTTGCGGGCCCGGGCCTCGGCGCCGTCGGGCAGTTGGAAGCAGGTGGCGTTCTTGCGGGAGCCCGCCTGCAGCAGCCGGGTGCGCGGCCGGCGCAGTTGCTCGTACGACCGCAGGGCCGTCGCGACCTCGTCGGCGCCGGCGCGGCCGAGGAGGTGCGCGAGCACCACCGCGTCCTCCAGCGACTGGTTCGCGCCCTGGCCGTGATGGGGCAGCATCGCGTGGGCCGCGTCGCCGAGCAGGGTGACCCGGCCCGCGCTCCACGTACGTCGGGGTTCGCGGTCGTACAGCGCCCAGCGGCCGGGCCGTTCGCACGCGGCAAGGATCTCGGTGACGAACGGGTGCCAGCCGTCGAAGGCGGCAAGCAGGTCGGCGCCGTCGCCCTCGGTGGACCAGGACTCGATCGTCCACTCGGTGTCGGGGACGACGGCGAGGAAGTTCAGCGCCGCGCCGTCGGCCACCGGGTAGGCGATGAAGTGCCGGCCGGGTCCGAGCCACAGCCACAGCACCCGCTCGGCGAGTTCGGGGATGTGCCCGAGCCGGTCCATCGGGACGAGGGCGCGGTATCCGCTGGTGCCGGAGAACACGGCCTCGTCCGGCCCGAAGACGCTGTCGCGTACGGCGGAGTGGATGCCGTCGGCGCCGACGACCGCGTCGGCCTCGCTCTCGGTGCCGTCGGCGAAGCGGAGGACGGCGCCGGCGCCGGTCTGCGCCACCTCGGTGCAGCGCGCGCCGAGCTGGACACGGTCCGCTCCCAGCTCGGCGAGCAGGGCCTGCTGCACAGCCGCCCGTTCGACGGTCCAGAACGGCGCCTTGAACCTCTCCTCGTACATGCCGGTCAGGGTGTGCGTCACCATCGACCGCCCGGTGCGCCAGTGCCGGAAGTCGGCACGCACCGGCTCCACGGCCGCCGCTCTCAGACGTCCCGCGACACCGAGGTCCCTCAGGGCGCGGTGGCCGTTGGCGCCGATGGCGATGCCGGCGCCCCGGTGGGGGGCCAGTTCACCGGCCTGCTCGTGGACGACGACCTCGATGCCCTGGCGCCGTAGTCCGATGGCGACGGCCAGGCCGCCGATGCCACCGCCGACGACGGCCACGTGCGGGCGTTTGGGCGCCATGGCGCCTCCTCCTGTTCTGTGTGCGGGCTGTTCGGTGTGCGGCCGTGCCGCACACCGCTGTGCGCGGGGGCCGCACACGGTCACCGGGCCGGCGAGATCCCCGTGAAGGTGCCCCGGTGGAAGACCAGGGGCTCGTGGTCGCGGCCGACGGCGCCGAGCACCCGCCCTACGACGAGCACGTGGTCACCGAGGGGTTGGGTGAGGTGCAGGGCGCATTCGAGCGTTCCTGGCCCGTCCGGCAGGACCAGGCAGCCGGTGTGCGGTCCGACGGTCCAGTCCGCGGCGTCCTCCACGGCGGGGCGCCGGGCCGCGGGTGTGGTCAGGACACCGACCAGGGACCGCGCCCGGTTGCCGAGGAACGACACGGCCCACTGTCCCGACGTGCGCACCCGCTCCAGGAACGTGGAGTCGTCGCGCAGGTACATGGACACCAGGGGCGGATCGAGGGACACCGAGGTGAACGAGTTCACCGCGATGGCGTCGTGCCGGACCCCGGACGGGGTGTCGAAGCGGGTGGACACCGCGCACACGCCGGTCACGAACTGCCCGAGCACACTGCGCAGTTGCGTGGCGTCCGGCAGGGCGCGGCTGCTCACCGCCCGGCCTCGGTGGGGGTCCCGCCGCCGATCACGGTCGTGTCCTTGGGGTTGATCAGGTCGGGAACGGTCCAGCCGTGCTCGTCGTACTCCGACAGGCACCGGTCGACGAGTCGCTTGTAGTCCTCGAACTTCCCCGACGCCTGCTGGGCGTGCAGTGCCTCGAAGCGGATCTGCTCGTGGTTGCCGGCGTAGTTCATCTCGTACAGCTCCCAGCGGGCACCGAACTCGGTGCCGACCGCGTCCCACGCCAGCTTCATCAGCTTGACACGGTCGACCGCCTCCACGCCGAGGCCGCGGACGTACTTGTCGAGGTAGGGCCGGACCTCGGGGTTGGACCAGTCGGCAGCGTGGGAGTTGTTGTAGATCAGGGCGCTGCCGAGGTCCCGCAGGAAGATCTCGCGGACCTTGGGGAAGATCGAGGAGGACAGGACGCGGAACGCCAGCGCGGTCTCGCCGTTGGGGGTGACGGTGCCGTCGGGCCATTTGGTCGGGTTCTCGGCCATGGAGTCCACCAGCGCCCAGAACATGTTGCGATAGGCGAGCACCTCACCCAGCCGGCTCTGCACTCCGCGGAACTCGGACGTGCCCGTCGTCTCCAGGCACTTGGCCAGCAGGCCGGTGAGGAAGTCCATCTTCACGGCGAAGCGGACGCAGGCGTGGAACATGGCCCGGTAGAAGAATCCGGAGCCGTAGAAGAAGTTGTTCGCCTTGTCGACGTCGTAGCAGAAGACGTTCTCCCAGGGAATCAGCACCTGGTCGAAGACGAGAATGCCGTCGTTCTCGTCCAGGCGGCTGCTCAGCGGCTGGTCGAAGGGGCTGCTGACGGTGGCCGCCGAGAATTCGTACGACGGCCGCGAGATGACCTTCAGCCCGGGGCTGTTCGTCGGCACGATGAAGTACGCGGAGAATTCCTTCGCGCCCTTCGGTATGACGCCGTAGCTGCCGATGAAGATGTGCTGGGTGAGCGCGGCTCCGGTGCCGACGACCTTGGCGCCGGACACGACGAGGCCGGCGTCGGTCTCCCGGTCGACGGTCAGCATGACGTCCTTGAGCTCGGTGAGCCCCCGGTTGCGGTCGATCGGCGGGTTGACGATCCCGTGGCCGATGAACAGCACGTTCTCCTGGGCCTTGCGGTACCAGGTGGCGGCGTTGTCCTCGAACGGCGCGTAGTGCTCCCGGTTCGATCCCAGCGTGGACAGGAACGCGGCCTTGAAGTCCGGGGTGCGGCCGAGCCAGCCGTACGTCATACGGGCCCACTCCGTCATGGCCCGCGCGGAGGCGCGCAGATCACCGGTGGTGTACGGGGCCTTGAAGTAGGGGTGCGTGAAACCGCCGTTGCCGGTGTCGGTGGGGACGACCAGCTCGCTGTTGCGCTCGGGGTCGTGCAGCGCGTCGTACAGCCGGGCCACCATCCGGGAGTTGTTGCGGAAGCCCGGGTGGCTGGTGACGTCCGCCACCCGCTCGCCGTAGATCCGCACCTCGCGGCCGTCGCGGAGGCTCTCCAGATACTCGTCCCCGGTCTGTGGGCGGGAGACGGATCCGGACGGGTTCACGGTGTTGCTCATGCGGGATCACCTTTCGAGCGGACTTTTGCGCCTGCCGAAATGCTCCAGGAGCGCGACCTGCGCCGACAGTCGGCCACTGGGGCTAGTACTCGGGTAGTAGATCCGCCCTTCTAGCCACAACGACGCACTGCCCGCCGGTACTTCGCGCATGACAGGCTGCGCCCACCACCTGCCCCCACCGTGCCGTCGTCAGCGGAAGGCGTTGAGGTTGTCGCCGTGAAATCCGTGAAAGCCATAGAGAACCCCGCAGCGAAAACAGAAACGAAGCCCATGCCGAACGCGGTACCGAATGACGTATCGAATCCGGTGCAGAACGCCGTGCCGAATCCGGTACCCGATGCCGCAGCGAATTCTGCGGCCGGTCCCGCACTCATTCCCGGAGCGAATGCGTCGGCGAATCCCGGGGCGGTACCCGAGGCATGGCGCGCCCTCCCCGCCGCCCAGCAGCCCGACTGGCCCGACCCCGCCGCGCTGCACGCCACCCTCGCGTCCCTTTCCTGCGCACCGCCCCTGGTGTTCGCGCGTGAATGCGACGCGCTGCTCGACCGGCTCGGCGAAGTGGCCCTCGGCAGGGCCTTCCTGCTCCAGGGCGGCGACTGCGCGGAGACGCTGGACTCGGTGAGCGCCGAGTCCGTGCGCGGCAAGCTGGAAGTCCTGCTCCAGATGGCCGCCGTGCTGACGTACGCGGCCGGGGTGCCCGTGGTCAAGGTCGGCCGTATCGCCGGCCAGTACGCCAAGCCCCGTTCCCGGCCCACCGAGACGCGCGACGGCGAGACCCTGCCCTCGTACCGGGGCGACGCGGTCAACGGGCTGGAGTTCACCGCCGAGGCCCGCACCCCCGATCCGGACCGGCTGCGGCGCGTCTACCACGCGTCCGCGGCGACGCTGAACCTGCTGCGCGCACTGACCGCCGGAGGGCACGCGGACCTCGACCGGGTGCACGAGTGGAACCGCGACTTCGTCGCCCTGTCCGGCGCGGGACGTCGGTACGAGAGGCTGGCGGACGAGATCGACGCCGCGCTCGCCTTCATCCGGGCCTGCGGGATGAGCACCTCGACGCTGCGCACCACGGAGGTGTTCGCCAGCCACGAGGCCCTGCTGCTCGACTACGAGTCGGCCCTCGTGCGCACGGACCCAGACACCGGGCGGCGCTACGCCCTGTCCGGGCACATGCTCTGGATCGGCGAGCGCACCCGCCAACTCGACGGCGCGCACGTGGCGTTCGCCGCCGGTGTCCACAATCCCCTCGGCGTCAAGCTCGGTCCGGACGCCGCCGTCGACGACGTACTGCGGCTGCTGGACCGGCTCGATCCACAGCGCACGCCCGGCCGGCTGACGCTGGTCGCCCGGATGGGACGCGGCCTGGTGCGCGACCGGTTGCCCGCGCTGGTCGAGGCGGTACGCGCGCAGGGCGCCCGGGTGGTCTGGGCGTGCGACCCCATGCACGGCAACACCTGCACCGCACCCAGCGGCCACAAGACGCGGCGCTTCGACGACGTCCTGGACGAGGTCACCGGCTTCCTGGAGGTGCACCGGGCGCTGGGCACCCATCCCGGCGGCGTCCATGTGGAGCTGACGGGCGAGGACGTCACCGAGTGCCTGGGCGGCAGCCGGGAGGTCCTCTCCGACGATCTGCACCTGCGGTACGAGACGGCCTGCGATCCCCGGCTGAACCGGGCGCAGTCGATGGACCTGGCCTTCCGGATCGCCGAGTGGCACAGCGCCGAGAAGCGCCGGCTGAGCCACCCCCACCAGGAACCCGTCTCCGCCCGCCCGTCGGGCACGTCCCGGCCCACCGAGTTCCGATCCGGAGGACAGTCACTGTGCGGTACTTCGAGCACTTCCCCGCAGGCGCCACCCACGAGTTGGGGGCCACGCGGCTGACCAGCGAGGACATCATCGGCTACGCGCGCACCTGGGACCCCATGCCGTTCCACCTGGACCCGGAGGCGGCCCGGCGCTCCGCCTTCGGTGGCCTGGTGGCCAGCGGCTGGCACACCGGTGCCGTGATCATGGGGCAGTTCGTGCGCACCCTGCTCGCGGACTCCGCCTGCCAGGGGTCCTACGGCATGGACGAGGTCAGGTTCCTCGGTCCGGTACGCCCCGGCGACGAACTGCGCGGCCGGGCCACCGTGGAGGAGGCCGCACCGCATCCCAGGCGTCCGGGCACGGGCACGATCCGCTTCCTCGTCGAGGCGGACAACCAGGAGGGCGCGACGGTGTACCGAATGCGCACGCGGCTGCTGTTCACCTGCGAACAGCCGGCCGACGCCGCACAGGACGCGGTGTCCGTGCGGAGCTGAGGACCGGCGCCGCAGCCAGACTCCCGCTTCTCCCTGCGCCTCCCCCGCCCGGGGAGAAGCGGGCCCCTCCACCACTTCGACTTTGACTACACGCACCGTTGCGTCTAGTCTAGCTCGCACCGATCGACGATCGAGGAGAGCCGCCATAGACGCACCACGCCGCACCAGGAACGGTCCGAGGCGCAGTGAGGCCGCCCGCGTCGCCGTCCTGCGAGCCGCCGACGACCTGCTGGTCGACAGCGGGTTCCAGGCCGTGACGGTCGGTTCGATCGCCGAGCGGGCGGGCGTCTCCAAGCAGACGATCTACCGCTGGTGGAGATCGAAGATCGACATCCTGCTGGACGTCCTGGAGGAGGACCTGCCGGACGACGTCACGTCCCGGCCGCCCGGGACGGAATCCGCGCAGGAAGTCCTGACGGGGCATGTGACGCATCTGAACCGGGTCTTCACACGGTCCGACACGGGCCGCGTCCTGTTCGTGCTGATCGGCCACGCCCTCCAGGACGCAACGACCGCGTCCACGCTCCGGAACCAAGTGCTGGAACGCCGACGCGGCCACGCCCGCGCACGGCTCCGGAACGCCCTGGCCTGCGACGCGCCCGGCGCCCTGCCCCGGCAGGAGGCCGACCGGCTCCTCGACCTGCTGGCCGGTCCCGTCTTCCACCGGGCCTTCATGACGGGCCGGCCGACGGACCCGCTGTTCGCCGAGCGTCTGGCCGCCACCGTCCTGACCTGCCGGCAGGGCACCCCGCCCGACGGGGCGCCGGCCGCCGGCCCCACCCTCTGAAAGGCTGTCCCCGCATGTTCCGCGCACGCCGAACCCGTTACACCGCCACGGTGGAGGCGGTCACCCCGATCGCTCCGCGGATGACACGCATCACCCTGGGAGGGCCCGGGATGTCTGCCTTCCGGTGCGACGAACCGACGCAGTGGGTGAAGCTGTTCATCACCGACCCGCTCGACGGCCGGACGGTCGGCCGGGCCTACACCGTCCGCCATCAGTCCCCGTCGGAGCCACGGATGGACGTCGACGTCGTCCTGCACGGAAAGGGCCCCGCCGCGCGCTGGGCCGAGGCCGTGCTCCCCGGCCAGGAGGTCTCGTTCGGTGGCCCCAAGGGGTCCTTCCGTCCCGTCCCGGGCGCCGACTTCTACCTCCTCGCGGGTGACGAGAGCGCCCAACCCGCGGTGCTCACCATCGCCGAGAACCTGCCCCCCGGCACCCGCGGCGCCATCTATCTGGAGGTGACCGGCCCCGAGGCCGAGATCCCGGTGCCCCTGCGGGCCGACCTGGACGTCATATGGGTCCACCGGGAGGCCGGCCAGTTCAAGGGCGAGGCCCTGCGGGACGCCGTACTCAAGGCCGCCGTTCCGCAGCAGGGCGTCGCCGCGTGGGCGGCCGGCGAGTCCGGAGCCGTACGGGAGATCCGCCGCCACCTCATGGAGAACCTCGGCCTGGACCGCCAGCACGCCTACGCCAAGGGCTACTGGAAGCTGGACGAGGCGGACCACCGCGATCCCCTGGCCTCGGACTGACAACGGGCAACCGGCACTTGGCAACCGGGACTCCCACGCGGCGCGCCGACCTACTCCTTCCCCACCCGCACCACCGCGACCGTGATGTTGTCGGGCCCGCCCGCCTCGATGGCGGCCTTCCACAGCTCGAACGCCGCCCGCCCGTCGTCGTGCTCGCGCAGCACCTCGTCCAATACGTCGGTGGGCACCGGGTCCGTGAGGCCGTCCGAGCAGATGAGGTAGCGCTCGCCGGGGGACAGGGGCACGGCAGTGACATGGGGATGGACGGCCCGGTAGGTGGGCGAGCCGCCCAGGCACTGGGTGACCAGTGAGGTGCTGCGCCCGGCCGGGTGGGGAGGACTGTCGTCGACGCTCACCTGGCGCAGCCCGTCGCCGTCGGCCGCGTAGACCTGGCTGTCGCCCACGTTGAACACCAGCAGCGAGTCGGGCTGCACGACGACGCCGGCGATCGTCGTCCCCATGGCCGCCAGATCGCCGCCCTCGTCCCCGCCGGCCGCCTGGTACACGGCCCGGTTGCAGGCGTTCAGGGCGTCCCGGACGGCGACCTCGCTGGTCAGGGCAGGGCCGAGCTCGGCCATCCGGCGGGCGACCAGCGCACTGGCCACATCGCCGCCCGGATGCCCGCCGAGCCCGTCGGCGACGGCCACGACGAGGGGGGTGCCGAGCGGGAAGACCAGGGTCTGCGGACTCTCGGTCACGGTGGCGCACAGCGTCCACGGCCCGATGACGAGGCTGTCCTCGTTCCGCTCGCGCAGCAGTCCGGGATGGCTGATCGCACTCACAGCGACGTACGGCATGCAGCGCCACCGCCTTCCGTACCGGACTCACCGAACTGACCGCCGGGGCCGGACGTCCCCTTCGAGTCTAGGAACACCGGCATCCGGCGTGCCAGCGCAGCGGGGCGCCGCCCGGGCGGCGCCCCTCCCGCGTCAGTCCTCGTCCGCGTCAGTCCTCGTCCGCCGTCAGCCGCAGCGAGATGCTGTTGATGCAGTACCGCTGATCGGTCGGGGTGGCGTAACCCTCGCCCTCGAAGACGTGCCCGAGATGCGACCCGCACCGGGCGCACCGCACCTCGGTGCGCACCATCCCGTGCGAGCGGTCCGCGATCAGCTCGACCGCGTCGGTGTCCTTCGGGTCGTAGAAGGACGGCCAGCCGCAGTGCGACTCGAACTTCGTGGTGGAGGTGAAGAGTTCGGCCCCGCAGGCCCGGCAGGAGTAGACGCCCGTCTTCTTGGTGTTGGTGTACTCACCGGTGAAGGCGGGCTCCGTCGCGGCCTCACGCAGGACGGCGTACTCGGCCGGGGTCAGCTCCGCGCGCCACTGCTCGTCCGGCTTTTCGATGTCGTACGACATGAGTCCTTGCCCCTCACTTCGACAGGCGGTCCAGAATGACCGGGCCCAGGTCCGTGACATCGCCCGCGCCCATGGTGAGAACGAGATCACCGGGCTTCGACATTCCCGCGATCAGCGAGGACACCGCGCTCTTGTCGCGCACCGGCGTCACCTCGGCGCCCGCCGCCCGGGCCGCCTCGATGATCAGCTCGCTGGTGACACCGGGGATCGGGTCCTCGCGGGCCGGGTAGATGTCCAGGACCAGCGAGGAGTCCGCGAGGGCGAGGGCCTCGCCCATCTCCTTGCCGAGCTCCTGCGTGCGGGAGAACAGGTGGGGCTGGTAGACGACCAGGATCCGGGCGTCCCCGGCGGCCGCGCGCATCGCCTCCAGGTCGGCCGTCATCTCGGTCGGGTGGTGGGCGTAGGAGTCGATGACCTGGACGCCCGCGGCCTCGCCCTTCAGCTGCAGCCGCCGCTTGACGCCCGTGTAGGCCGCCAGCGCCGGGGCCAGCTCGGCGGCCGGGATGCCGAGCGCCGCGCCGGCGGTCAGCGCGGCCACCGCGTTGAGCGCGTAGTGGCGGCCCGGGACAGAGACCGTGAAGGTGAGCTCCTGGCCGTCCAGAACGACGGTGACCTGGCTCTTCAGCCCCTGCGCCAGCACGGACAGCACCCGTACGTCGGCGTCCTCCGCCTCGCCGTACGTCACCACCCGCACATCCCGCGCCGAGACCCGCCGGGTCAGCTCCCGCGCCCCGTCCTGGTCGGACGAGATCACCAGCGTGCCGCCCTCGGTGATGCGGTCCGCGAACGTCTCGAAGGACTCGTAGATCTCGTCCATCGACGCGTAGTTCGCGTGGTGGTCGAGCTCGACGTTCAGGACGATCGCGACGTCGGGCGCGTACTTGTGGAAGCTGCGGTCCGATTCGTCCGCCTCGGCCACGAAGATGTCGCCGTCGCCATGCAGGGCGTTCGAGCCGGGGGCGTCGAGGTCACCGCCGATGGCGTACGACGGCCGCAGCCCGAGCTCGCTCAGGGAGACCGCCAGCATCGACGTCGTGGTCGTCTTGCCGTGCGTACCGGCGACGGCGATCGGACGCAGCCCGTCCATCAGCGAGGCGAGCGCGTCGGCCCGGTGCACCACCGGAACGCCCAGCTCGGCGGCGCGGGCCAGCTCGGGGTTGTCCTGCCGGATCGCCGACGACACGACGACACAGCTGGCGTCGTCGGCGAGGTGCCCGGGCGCGTGTCCGATGTGCACGGTCACGCCGAGGGCCCGCAGCGCCTCGGCGGTCCCGGACTCCTTGGCGTCACTGCCGGCCACCTTGGCCCCACGCTGCGCGAGAATCTTCGCGATCCCCGACATCCCGGCCCCGCCGATGCCGATGAAGTGCGGTCGGTCCATGGCGTGGGGAATGCCGGGTGCCATGCGTGTTCTCCCAGGATTGCGATACGACGGTGAGGCCCCAGCCTATGGGGTGGGGCCGCGGACCTCGCGCACCGGACGCCGCGAACCGTGCCGCCCTACGCCTTGCTGTGCGAGAACAGCTTCAGCACCGGCACGCCCACCTTGTGCCGAGCCCTGGACGCCCAGTCCCGATGGAAGAACTCCTCCACATAGTGCGGGTCGGTCAACACGATCACCTCGTCCGCGCCGACCTCCTCCACCACCGCTCTGAGCGCGTCCAGCGGATGGTCCTCCAGAAGCCGCCCGTCGGCCTCGGCCCCGGCCGTACGCAGAGCCGTGAGCGACACCTCCAGCGCCCGCTCCCCCGTGCTCAGCGCCTCCTGACCCTCCGGCGTGTTCCCTTCCCGGACCGCCTCGTCCAGTTCGCCGAGCGCGATGTCGTCGATGGCGCGCAACAACCTGTCGGCCTGCTCACCCCGCGGCTGGAGCAGCACATGGAACGAGACCTGCTCGTCCCCGTGCAAGGTGGTGACGAACTCCACGTCGGCGGACGTCAGGGCCTTCTCGATCATCAAAACGCTTGTGAACACCGGGCGCCCCTTCTGCGGAAACCATCCTGCCCCGTGCTCGCACGGGGCTGCGAGTTTTAGTGTGCCCGTCGGACGTTAAACGGAACGGTGGATTCCGCCGTTTTCAGGAGCACGGCAGTCATAGAACCCATTTCCGAGCCGAACTAACCTCACGTCCGCCGGTAGCGGCTGAACAGGAAGCCGTTCTCCTCGAGCAACGACACCAGCTCGAACCGTTTCGGAACCGGCACCGACGGCCCGCCGGCGATCCGCTGGGCGTCTCCCGCGGTGAGCATCGGGGAGACCGTCAGACAGAGCTCGTCGAGGACTCCGGCGGCCACCAGCTGCCCGAGCAACCGTGGCCCGCCCTCGGTCAGCAGGCGGGTGTGGCCGAGCTCGGCGAGGGCCTGGACGGCACGTACGGGGTCCACGCCGACGCCGTCACCGGCGATCACCACCTGCGCGCCCGCCTTCTCCGCGGCCGCGACCCGGTCCGGGGCAGCGGCGGCCCCCGTGAGGATGAGGGTCGGCACCAAGGGCGAGGTGAAGAGCGGAAGGCCGTAGTCGAGGTCCAGGCCGGCGCTCACCACCGCGACGGACGGCGCGGGTCCCTGCCCGGCCGCCGCACGCGCCTGGGCGAACTCTTCACGCGCGCGAGCCGGACGGTACCCCTCGAGGCGTACCGTTTCAGCGCCGACGATCACCACGTCCGCCAGCGCCCGCAGCGTGCCGAAGATCCGCATGTCGGTCGCCGTGGAGATCGGCTGCGAACGCCCGTCGTGCTGGGCCGCCCCGTCCAGCGTGGACACCATGTTGGCCCGCAGCCAGGGCTGCCGCCCGTCGGGACCCGGCTCGGGATAGGCATACGCGGCGGCGAGCTCGGCCAGGCTCCACTCACGATCGACGAGATCACCACCGGGAAACCCGACGCCCGGATCACCCCCGGTACCCCGATCGGGTGCCCCGGCCACCGGCCCACCTCCGGCGGCCCCAGCCCCGTCGTCCCCGGCGGAAACGCCGGAGGCCCTCGCTGCTGTCTCATCGGTCACAGGGAACAGGCGTCGCATGTCATGGAGTGTGGCACGGCGCTTAGCATGGTGACCCGTGTCGTCCTCCACCGCCGCCTCCGGGCGGAGCCCGATAGCCGAAGCGAGCCCGCTGTCCCTGTGCGCCCGCGAGCCGCACGTGCCCGCGGACCGGCTGGTCGCCGAGATGGTGCCGCCGCCCCGCTTCGACTCGGTCCGCTTCAGCACGTACATCCCGGACCCGAACCAGCCCAGCCAGACCGAGGCGGTCGGCGTCCTGGAGACCTTCGCGACCGGACTCGGCGGTGCACACGCGAGCGGCGCGGGCAAGGCCAAGCGCGGCTTCCTCGGGTTCGGCAGGCCCAAGGCGCCGAAGACCCCGGCGGGCCCCCGCGGCGTCTACCTCGACGGCGGCTACGGCGTCGGCAAGACCCACCTGCTCGCCTCCCTCTGGCATGCCACCCCGGCCGAACCGTCCCTCAAGGCCTTCGGCACCTTCGTGGAGCTGACGAACCTCGTCGGCGCCCTCGGCTTCCAGCAGACGGTGCAGACCCTGTCCGGCCACCGCCTGCTGTGCATCGACGAGTTCGAGCTCGACGACCCGGGCGACACCGTCCTCGTGTCCACGCTGCTCGGCAAGCTGGTCGACGCGGGCGTCGCGCTCGCCGCCACCTCCAACACCCTGCCCGGCAAGCTCGGCGAGGGCCGCTTCGCGGCGGCCGACTTCCTGCGCGAGATCCAGGGCCTGTCGGCCCACTTCCGCGCGCTGCGCATCGACGGCGAGGACTACCGCCACCGCGGCCTGCCCGAGGCTCCCGCGCCGTACTCCGACGAGCAGGTGACAAAGGCGGCCTACGCCACCGAGGGCGCCTCGCTCGACGACTTCCCGCATCTGCTGGAGCACCTCGCCCGCGTCCACCCCAGCCGCTACGGCGCACTGGCGGACGGCCTGAAGGCGGTGTGTCTCACCGACGTCCAGCCGATTCCCGACCAGTCGACGGCCCTGCGGCTCGTCGTGCTCGCGGACCGGCTCTACGACCGTGAAGTCCCGGTGCTGGCCTCCGGACAGCCGTTCGACCAGCTGTTCAGCGAGGACATGCTCAAGGGCGGCTACCGCAAGAAGTACTTCCGCGCGATCTCGCGACTCACCGCGCTGGCCCGCGACGCCAAGGGCCTGGTAAGCCAGTAACTCCCCCTGGTCAAGGGGTGGTTCAAGCCAAGTCACCCTCGCATTTCAGGCTCTCTTCAGCTCGAAACGTTAAGTTAACCCTGCAAACAACGTTGCCGGGTTAACGTGTTTCTTGACCAACGGTTGACCAAGTGTTGGCACGTGCATGAGGTGTGGACTGACTGGAGGGGGGCGCATGTTCCGAGGTACGACGGCCCGGACCCCGATTTCGATCCTCGCCGCCGTCCTGCTCGCCCTCCAGTTCTTCGCACCCGGCGCGGCCTTCGCACACGCATACACAGCGAGTCAGGCAGAGGCCAAGGCCCAACCCGGAATCAAGCTCTCCGGGAAGGCGCTGCGCGACGAGACCCTCACGTCACGCCACTGCGTCCCGTCGGGTGACGGGGACCCGACCGGTCCACTGCGCACCCGTGACCAACTCCGCTTCGCCGACTCCGGGCCGCAGGCGCCCGACCGACCGTTGCTCACCCGGGACTCCGCGTCCGCGCACCAGCCGGCCGAAGCCGGCGCCGCGCACCAGCGCATGTCGAGATCCTCGACGTCCCACACTCCGGCGGGGCTTCAGATCTTCCGCTGCTGAGCAGCAGAACAGTCCCCCCACCCCTGTCATGTAAACCCCGACGCGCCATTGAGGCGCGCCAGGAGGAGTCACCACACATGCAGCCCCTCATCGACAACGCCCGTATGTTCGGACAGCGCCCTGAGGAGTTCGCCAGGCTGGCCGAAGGGCAGTCCCCGCAGGTCCTGTTCATCACCTGCTCCGACTCCCGGGTCGTTCCGGCCCTGATCACGGGGGCCCGCCCCGGCGAGCTCTTCGAGCTGCGTACCGCGGGCAACATCGTCCCGCCGTACGCCTCCGAGCACCCCACCAGCGAGGCGGCCACCATCGAATACGCCGTGGAAGTCCTCGGCGTCAGCGACATCGTGGTCTGCGGCCACTCCCACTGCGGTGCCGTCGGCGCACTCGTGCGCGGCGACGACCTGGATGCCGTACCGGCCGTACGCGACTGGCTCTCGCACGCCACCCCGCGCCCGACCGGTGCCGCCGAGGACCCGGAGGTCGCCGAAGGCGTCCAGGCCCATGTGCTGACGCAGCTGCTGCGGCTGCGCTCGTACCCGTTCATCGAGAAGAAACTGAAGGAGCGTCAACTCACCTTGCACGCCTGGTACTACGAGGTGCACAGGGGCGCCGTGCGCGCCCACAGCGCCGAGACCGACGCGTTCGAGGCTCTGTGATCGGCATGATGACCAAATACCCTCACCTGCGGCAGGACTTCGCCGCCTCGCTGGTCGTCTTCCTGGTCGCGCTGCCGCTGTGCGTCGGCGTGGCCGTCGCCTCCGGAGTACCGGCCGAACTCGGGCTCGTCACCGGCATCGTCGGCGGCATCGTCACCGGCCTGATGCGCGGCAGCAGCCTGCAGGTCTCCGGACCCGCCGCCGGTCTGACGGTGCTCGTCTTCGAGGCCGTCCAGGAGTTCGGGCTGCCGGTCCTCGGTGTGCTCGTGCTCGCCACCGGGGCGCTCCAGCTCCTCATGGGCGCCCTGCGGCTGGGGCGCTGGTTCCGGGCCATCTCGGTCTCCGTCGTCGAGGGCATGCTGGCCGGTATCGGCCTTGTGCTCATCGCCGGACAGCTCTACTCGGTCGCGGACGCCAAGGCGCCCGCCTCCGGCGTGGAGAAGATAGCCGGGCTGCCCGGCGCACTCGCCGAGGCCCTCGGTGACACCGGGGCACTGGCCTCGATCGGTCTGGGCGCCGGCACGATCGCCGTCCTGGTGCTGTGGAAGCGGCTGCCGGCCAAGGTGCGCACGATTCCCGGCCCGCTCGCCGCCGTCGGTCTGGCGACGCTGGTCGCCGCCGTGTTCTCGCTGCCCGTGGCCACCGTCGAGGTCAAGGGCCTGCTGGGCTCGATCCAGCCGCCGTCCCTGACGGCCTTCGGTGAGCTCGCGAATGTCGGCGTGCTCGCCACGATCGTCGCCTTCACGCTCATCGCGTCGGCCGAGTCGCTGTTCAGCGCCGCGGCCGTGGACCGGCTGCACGACGGGCCGCGCACCCAGTACGACAAGGAGCTGATGGCGCAGGGCGCGGGCAACGCGGTCTGCGGAGCCCTCGGCGCGCTGCCGATGACCGCGGTCATCGTGCGCAGCTCCGCCAACGTCCAGGCGGGCGCGAAGACGAAGGCGTCCCGTGTCATGCACGGCGTATGGCTGCTGCTGTTCGCGGCGCTGCTGCCCGCCACGCTGGCACTGATCCCGATCCCCGCGCTGGCGGGCATCCTGGTCCACGCGGGCTTCAAGCTGATCCCGTTCCGCGGGATCGTCTCCCTGTGGCGGGGTCACCGGGGCGAGGCGCTGATCCTCGTCGTCACCGCCCTGTCGATCGTCACGGTGAACATGTTCGAGGGCGTCCTGATCGGTCTGGCCCTGTCGGTCGCCAAGACCGCCTGGGAGGCCTCGCACGTGAAGCTGGAGGTCATCGACAAGGGCGCCGGACCGATCCAGGCGTACCTGTCGGGCAACGCGACCTTCCTCAGGCTGCCGAAGATCCTCGACAGCCTGGAGGCCCTGCCGCAGGACCGCCCGGTCGAGCTGGACCTGTCCGGACTGCACCACCTCGACCACGCCTGCCGTACGGCCCTGGAGAACTGGGCCGAGCGCCACAGTGCGGCCGGCACGGATCCGGTGCGGGTCACGGTGGCCTGACCGGCGTACGACTCCGGGTGGCGGATGCCCCCGGTGAGGTGTGACCCCTGGCCCGGTGTCCGGTCCGGGGCCGTCCATGGCCCCGGACCGGACACCGGGCATATCGTTACAGAACATACCGTTACAGGAGCGTACGGATCGGACCTCTCGGCGAGGAGGTCGCCATGGTCGAGGAACTGCTGGGTGCGGCCGCAGGTGTCGCTGCGGCGGGGCTGGTGTACGTCGCGGCTGCCGCGCGGGTCGTCAAGCAGTACGAGCGCGGGGTGATCCTGCGGCTCGGCCGGCTGCGGGGCGCCGTACGCGAGCCGGGGTTCACGATGATCCTCCCGGCCGTGGACCGGCTCCACAAGGTCAACATGCAGATCGTGACGATGCCCGTGCCCGCCCAGGAGGGCATCACCCGCGACAACGTGACCGTGCGGGTCGACGCGGTCGTGTACTTCCAGGTCGTGGACGCGGCGGCCGCGATCATCAACGTCGAGGACTACCGCTTCGCCGTCTCCCAGATGGCGCAGACCTCGCTGCGCTCGATCATCGGCAAGAGCGATCTGGACGACCTGCTGTCCAACCGCGAGAAGCTCAATCAGGGCCTGGAGCTGATGCTCGACAGTCCGGCGATCGGCTGGGGCGTGCAGATCGACCGCGTCGAGATCAAGGACGTGTCCCTGCCGGAGTCCATGAAGCGGTCCATGGCCCGCCAGGCCGAGGCCGACCGGGAGCGTCGGGCCCGGGTCATCAACGCCGACGCCGAACTCCAGGCCTCCAAGAAGCTGGCCGAGGCCGCGCACCAGATGGCCGACGCGCCCTCCGCCCTCCAACTGCGGCTGCTGCAGACGGTGATGGCGGTGGCGGCGGAGAAGAACTCCACGCTGGTGCTGCCGATCCCGGTGGAGTTGCTGCGGTTCCTGGAGCGGGGCGCACAGCCACCGCAGGACCACACGGACCGAGCGGCCACTGAGCCGGAGGCCGTTGCCGAGCCGATCGCCGTCGAGGAATCCGCGGAACCACCTCCAGGCGAGCCTCCTGCCGAACCCCCCGCAGAACCGCCCGCAGAACCCTTTGGGCAACCGCCTCTGAAGTGACACACGCTACGCGCGTGGTTCACGCGACTCGCGCCAGGTGATAGACACGGCGGGATCAAGTTCCTGTCCGCCAGCAGGAAGGTTTCCCCCACCATGTCCGCAACACGACGTCAGGTCCTCGCCCGCTCCGGCGCCCTGGGTATCGGCATCACCTTCGCCGGGTCCCTGTCGGAGCTCTTCGCAGGCACCGCCGCCGCGCAGACCCTCGGCCACACCGGATACGGCCCCCTGGTCCCCGACCCCAAGGGCCTGCTCGACCTGCCGGAAGGATTCCGCTACCGGGTCCTGTCCCGCGAGGGCGACCAACTCCGCTCCGGCGAGGGCCCGGTCCCCTCCAACCACGATGGCATGACAGCTCTGCCCGGCGCCCGCGGCCGCGTCCACCTGGTCCGCAACCACGAGAACCGCAACACGGCGGCCGTACCCGTCCCGACGGTCCCCGGCCTCACCTACGACCCGCAGGGCAAGGGCGGCTGTACGGCCCTGACCCTGGACTCCCGCAACCGCGTCCTGTCCGAGCGCGTCGCCATCGCCGGTACGGCCGTCAACTGCGCAGGCGGGCCCACCCCTTGGGGCACCTGGCTGACCTGCGAGGAGACCGAGGACAGGGCCGGCACCAACGGCTACACCAAGGACCACGGCTTCATCTTCGAGGTCGACCCGGCGAACCCGCACCGCTCCGGAGCCGTCCCGCTGACCGCGATGGGCCGCTTCCAGCACGAGGCGATCGCGGTGGACCCTCGGCGCGGCATCGTCTACGAGACCGAGGACGCCTTCGAGCGCCCCTTCGGTCTCTTCTACCGCTTCCTGCCGCACGCCCCGCACGGCGGCCTCGGCTCCCTGCGCGCGGGCGGCCGGCTCCAGGCGATGCGTGTCCCGGGCGTACCCGACCTCTCCTCGATCCAGGAGACGGGCGCGACCTTCGAGAACATCGAGTGGGTCGACGTACCGGACCCGCTCGCTGCCGAAACTCCCATCCGCCACCAGGACTTCGGCCCGAAGGGCATCACCCACGCGCAGAAGCTGGAGGGCTGCTACTGGGGCGGGCGCTGCGTCTACTTCGTCTCCTCCTTCGCCCGCAGCGCGGAGGGCTCGGCGGCGGACCACTACGGCCAGATCTGGCGCTACGACCCCACCGAGCGCCGCCTCACCCTCGTGATCGTCTTCGGTCCGGACACCGACCTCCAGCTCCCCGGCGAGTCCCCGGACAACATCTGCCTCGCCCCCAGCGGCGGCCTGATGGTGAGCGAGGACGGCAACGGCGCCCAGCACGTGTTCGGCGTGACACGGCGCGGGGAGGTGTACGCCATGGCGCGCAACGCGCAGAACCTGGGCACGCCGCAGGAGCCCGAGTGGGGCGAGTTCGCCGGCGTCACCTTCGCGCCGGACGGCGAGACGATGTACGTCAACTGCTACACACCGGGGACGACGTTCGCGGTGACGGGCCCCTGGCGCAGGTAGCGCCCCGTCCCTCGAACGAGCGGAGGTCTCCTCTCCGGAACGTCCTCTAACCTGTGCGGCATGAACGCACCGGGGGATGTCGTCGACGGCCGTTTCGAGCTGGTGGAGCGGCTGGGCAGCGGAGGAATGGGCACCGTGTGGCGGGCTCGCGACACGGTGCTGCACCGCGAGGTCGCGCTCAAGGCGGTCCGGTCGGACGCGGACACGGTCGGTGTGGTGCGCGAGCGGGTGCTGCGGGAGGCGCGGGCGCTGGCCCGGCTCAGCCATCCCCATGTGGTCACGGTCCACCAGATCGTGGCCGCCGACCCGCATCCCTGGATCGTGATGGAGCTGGTGCCGGGCGTCTCGCTGCAGCGGCGCCTGGACGACGGCCCGTTGACTCCGGTGGAGGCCGCCCGCGTCGGCCGCCAGGTGCTCGCCGCGCTGCGGGCCGCGCACGCGGCGGGCATCCAGCACCGGGACGTCAAGCCCGCCAATATCCTCCTGCGCCCCGACGGCGACGCCGTCCTCACCGACTTCGGCATCGCCGCCCTGCAGGGCACGACGGCCCTCACGGCGACCGGCGAGCTCGTCGGGTCGCCCGAGTACATGGCCCCCGAGCGGATCCGGGGCCGCGACGACGACCCCGCCGCCGACCTCTGGTCGCTGGGCGTGGTGCTGTACGTGTGCGTGGAGGGCGTCAGCCCCCTGCGCCGACCCACCACGCTGGCCACCCTGGCCGCCGTACTCGATGAGCCTCTCCCGCCGCCGACCCGCTCGGGCTCGCTGACTCCGGTGCTCGACGCCCTGCTGGTCCGGGACCCGGCGGCGCGGCCGGACGCCGCCCGGCTGGACGCGATGCTGGCGCAGGTGGAGGCCGGTACGACTCCGTACTGGGCACAGCCGACGCTGACCGCCGCCGCGCCGCCCGCGCCTGCGACCCCGACACAGCTCGACACTCCCCGGCCCACGGTTCCGCAGCGGATGCCCGAGCCCCGGCGCCGGGGGCCCCTCGTGGTGGCCGCGACCGCAGGGCTCGCGATCGCCACCGCGGCGGCTCTCGTCCTGCTCGCCCTGCGCCCCGGCGACACAGGGGGCGACGACAGGACCCGCGCCACCACGAACCCTCCTGCCACGACGTCCAGCCCCACCCCGGCGAAGCAAGAGCCGACGCCCTCGCCCAGCCCCACCACGAAGACGCCCACTTCCACGCCTCCGACCACGCCCGCCACAACCGACGGCCGCTGGATCGCCCAGCTCCACTCCGAACCGGTCAGCGCGGGCACCGCGGCCCGGGACAAGCGGCTCGCCACCGTCCGCCAGTCGGTGCCGGAGGCGGCCGTCCTGCGCAGCGACGAGTACGCCTCCCTGCGCCCCGGCTACTGGGTGATCTACGCCCCCGGCCCCTTCGCCGACGGCCGTGCCGCCCTGGCCTTCTGCGCCGAGCGCGGCCGGACCTCGGCGAGCACCTGCATGGGCCGCTACCTGAGCACCGACGCGGGCGACTACAGCCTCCAGTGCCGCCCTCCGGCCGCCGCACCGACGGGCTCCTGCACACGCGCCGACTGAGACGACCGGGCCCGCCGGGCGGGTGATACGGGCTCGACGCACCCATCGGCGCACCGAATAAGTCATTTAATACTCATATCTTCATGCGGTGATCAGATCCGTACGCCGCGTCACCACCCTCTGCGCTCTGGGTGCGGCGCTCAGCGCGCTCGCCGCGTGTGCGCCCCACGAGGCGACCCGGGCTCCCCTGCCGGCGCCCAGCGCCACCGCCCGCGTCTCCCCCATGGCCGGGCCGCCGACCCTCGCCCCCGGCCCCGCCGGTCTGACGCCCGTCTTCGAGCACGGCCCACGCGGCCGGGACAAGGCCGTCGCGCTCACCTTCGACGCCGACATGACCGCGGACCAGGGGCCCCGGGCAGCGCGGGGGGAACGGTTCGACAATCCGGGACTGGTCGCGGCGCTGCGGGAGCTGAAGGTGCCGGCGACCGTGTTCATGACGGGGCGATGGGCCGAGGAGTACCCGAGTCAGGCCCGGGCCATCGGGCGGAACCCGCTGTTCGAGGTCGCCAACCACTCCTACAGCCACTACGCGTTCACCAAGGACTGCTACGGACTGCCGACGGTCGGCGAGGAGCGGATGCGGGTGGATGTGGAGCGGGCGTACGCGGCGTTGCGGAAGGTGGGAATCCGTGACGCGATGCCGTACTTCCGGTTTCCCGGCGGCTGTTACGACCGGCGCGCTCTGAAGGCGCTCAGCCCGGTCGGGGTCACCGCCGTGCAGTGGGACGTGGTGAGCGGGGACGCGTTCGCGACGGACGCCCGGGCCGTCGCCCAGGAGGTGCTGGACGGGGTGCGGGCGGGGTCCGTGGTCGTCCTGCACTGCACGCTCAGTGCCGCTCCGACGACCGAGCGAGTGGTCCGCAGCGTCGTACCCGAGCTGCGCGACAGGGGCTTTCGGTTCGTGAAGGTGTCCGAGCTGATCGGGGCGGCCGGCGGACGGGCCTGATGCTCGTACGCTGGACGTATGAGCGAGGAACAGGCCACGACCGACTACTGCCTGATCGACGCGACCAGGCCGCCCAAGGCCGACGGGCCGCCGTACGCCGAGTGCGTGCTGTGCCGGGAGCCGACGGAGTACCCGGAGTCGTACAAGGGGATCACGCTCTGCCCGGTCTGTGAGTGGCAGGAAGCGCAGCGCACCGCCTGTTCAGGCTGACCCGACTGTTCAGGGTGATCTGCGGGACGTGAGCGCGCAGGCCACGGCGATCGCCGCCGCGGTGAGCAGGGCCGCCGCGGCCAACGGCAGCAGGGGCATGGGGACCGTGCCCGAGCGGGAGCCGGTGACCAGGCCGCTGACCGCCGCCTGCGCCGGGGAGCCGGTCACGACCACCGACAGCAGCGCCGCGAGCAGCATCGTGGGGACCGCGCGCCCGGTGGAGCGCAGCAACGGCCAGGTGGTGAGGGCGCCGACGGCCGTGCCGAGCAGGGCGCAGGCCAGCGTGGCCAGCAGCCCGGCCGCGCCCGCCGGCAGCCGCGGCACACGCGTCTGGTGATCCGCGCTCACCGGGTCGCTGATCAGCGTCACGACGACAGTCGCGACCGTACCCACGACCGCCGCGGCGGTCAGCGCGACCAGCAGCGCGGCGAGATGCGCCCGCCCCGGCCCGACCGCCGCGGACACACAACTGCGGGCGGCGGGCGGCTCGTTGGTGACGCAGATCCGCACCAGCCAGGCGGCGACGGGCAGCAGGGCCGCGGCCGTGTAGCCGAGCGAGTCGAGCACCGGCTGACCGCCCGACACACCGACCCCGAGGAACACGGCGTACAGGATGAACGGCGGCAGCCAGCGCTGTGAACGGGCCAGCAGGGCGGTCTGGTAGCTGAGAAGGGCGGTCATCGGCGGCTCTCGGTTTCGGCGGTCGTCTCCGGTCTCACGCTCACCACATGCCAGGGCGGGCGGGCCGTCAGCAGGGCGCGCAGGAGGACGTCCGAATGGGACGCGGGGACGGTGAGGCGGTGGGTGCCGGGCGTGGGTTCCTCGGCGGATATGACCGTGCGGGGCGCTTCGGCGGGGAGCTGTCCGCCCCGCGGGCCCTGCACGACGACGATCACGTGCGGGCCGGTGGGTTGCGAGGGCGTCCCTTGCGTACGCAGGTCGAGGCCCGTGTCCCGCACGGTGTACGTCGCGTCGGGCGCCCCCGCCAGACGGCTCGGGTCGTGGTCCACGAAGACCACGGCGGTGCCGCCCGCGGTGCGCTCGGCGACGGCCCGCTCCAGTTCCGCGCGGGCGTCGGCGTCGAGGCCGGTCCACGCCTCGTCCAGGACGAGCAGTTCCGGATCGGCGAGGAGGGCCTGTACGACGGCGACCTTCTGGCTGCTGCCCTTCGACAGCTGCGCCATCGGCATCCGGGCGTACGAGGCGGCACCGAAGCGGTCGAGCCACTCGAGGGCGGCCCGGGTGGCCGCGGCACGGGAGAGGCCGTGCACCCTGCCGAGATGGGTGAGGTAGCCGACAGCGGTGAAGGGGAGGGCCGTGGGGAAGCGTTCGGGGACGTAGGCGGTGCGGGGGCGGCCGGTGATGCGGCCCTCGGTCGGGGCGTCGATGCCGGCCAGGAGGCGCAGGAGGGTGGACTTGCCGGTGCCGTTGGGTCCTTCGACGCGGATGAGGTTGCCGGGCGGCACGGTGAGATGGACGCCGCGTAAGACCCATGGGCCGCGCAGGCCGTAGCGGCGGCCCACGTTGTCCAGACGAAGATCACGTTGCATGGAGGACATCCTGTCGCATGGCCCGTGCGGCCGAGTCGGCGCTGCTCGCGCCCACCCGGCGGACCTGCAAAATCGGCACGGTCCCGGGCCCCTTAGGGTGTTGTCGTGAGCCAAGATCCGACGTCCACCGGCGACAGCCCCTTCCGGTCAGAGCCCAGTGCTCGCGATGACGCCCCGCAGTTCGTCCTGCCTCTCGTCGTGCGGATCGAGCGGGACGCTCCACCCGCTCGCACCGACGCCCTCGAAACCTCCGCCCGCGCCGTCCTGGTGATCCTCGACGACGAGCGCTCCGTCGGCGACGGCGAGTGGGCCGAGGCCATGCGGGACTGGCAGGACGCCCGGATCCGGAAGGTCGTGCGGCGGGCCCGCGGCGCCGAGTGGCGGCGGGCGGAAGGGCTGCCGGGCATCACCGTCACCGGCAAGTCGGCCGAGGTGCGGGTCTTCCCGCCCGTGCCCTTGGACGGGTGGCCCAAGGAGCTGGCGAAGCTCCAGGTCTCCGGCACCGACCTCGACGATCCGGAGCCGCCCGCGGACGCCGACCCGTCGGCGCCCGTGCTCTGGCTGAACCCCGACCTCGACATGTCGGCCGGCAAGGCGATGGCGCAGACCGGGCACGCGGCGCAACTCGCCTGGTGGGAGCTGTCGGACGAGGAGCAGGCCGCCTGGCGCGACGCGGGGTTCCCGCTCGCCGTACGGACCGCGGATCCGGGACGCTGGCCCGAGCTGACGACCAGGGGGCTGCCGTTGGTGCGCGACGCGGGGTTCACGGAGATCGCACCCGGGTCGTGCACGGTGGTCGCCGACCATCCGGCGTTGCGGTAGGACGCGGGCGTTCTGGAGCGGTTGCCGGATGCGCGTCAGGGCTACCTGATCGGCGTGAGGGCTGAGGGGAGAAGCCATGGGGCAGTACTTGGGACCGCTGGAGCCGATCGGGGACCGGTGGGTGATCGGGGACCCGACGCGCAAGGAGGGCCTGAGTGTCGTGCTGACCCCCGAGGGCCTGGAACACTGCCGGCGCGGCGAGCCGGCGCCGCTGCTCGTGGTCCCGTGGTCGCAGTTCCTGGAACTGCGGGTGCGAGTGGCCTTCCGCAAGTGGCAGACCACGGCCTTCGCGGGCTTCGCCGGAGGGTTCGCACCCGGCGCCGACCTGGGCCGCTACGGCTGCTCCCTGTACGGCATCGTGCGCCATCCCTACGACCTGTGGAAGGTGCGGTACACCCATCACGAACGCCGCTACACGGGCGGCCACGTCGTCGTGCTGAAGGCCCTGTTCGACCAGCTCACCGAGGCGAAGGCGCTGCACCGGCTCGGTGATCCCGAGTGGCTGGGCACGGCGGTCGCCAAGCTGTCGTCGCACACGTCGTGGTACGCCCCCGGGGGCGAGCGTCTGGTGGCGGAGACCGTCCGGAGTCTCGGTACCTGAGCGACCAACCGATGGCCGGGCGTGCCGTGTTCAGGCCTACTCGGGCTCCTCGCGCCGCCGTATCAGTTCCTCGACGACGTCCGGCTCGGCCCGGCCGCGGATGAGCAGGATCTTGGGCGGGTGCACCTCGGTGTCGATCGTCAGGGCGACCGCCGGGTTGTGGCGCAGGGCCGGCAGTTTCGGGGCGTTCGTCGTGGTGCACACGACGATCTCCAGGCCGATCAGGTCGCGGGCCAGGAGCTCCTGGCGGAGCGGACGGTTCAGAACCTCGGAGATCTCAACCGGCTGCACGGTCAGGCTCACTTCCGACGGTCGTTCACCGGCTCCCGGATTGGGTCGCCGGACATTTGAACGTCGTCGGCGTGCGGCGCGTACGACCTTGCAGAGGCCGCTTGCCCGGTGCGGGGAGCGGGACGCGGGTCCCGGCCGTCCAACCTCAAATGTTGCTCTGAAGGTGTCGGCCCAGGGGTTCGGGCGCGCCCTGAGGGGCCATACCCCCGTCACATCCGGCACGTCCGAGGAGACGGGACAGCGGGTACGGGAGAGGCCGAGGAGGGGACGATGGAGCGACTGGGTACGGGGATCGGGTGGCGTCCGGAAATCGCGGACGCCGTGGAGCGCATGCCGGGCATCGACTGGGTCGAGGCCGTCGCCGAGAACGTCTGCCCCGGGCATCTTCCGGAGTCTTTGGTACGGCTGCGGGAGCGCGGCGTGACCGTGATCCCGCACGGCGTCTCGCTCGGCCTCGGCGGTGCGGAGCGGCCCGACGCCGGGCGGCTGGCCGCGCTCGCCGAGCGGGTGGAGGCGCTGGGGGCGCCGCTGGTCACCGAGCACATCGCGTTCGTACGGGCGGGAGGACCGCTGACGGCGTCGCCGCGCCTGGAGGCGGGGCACCTCCTGCCGGTCCCCCGCACCCGGGACGCCCTCGACGTGCTGTGCGAGCACGTCCGTATCGCGCAGGACGCGCTGCCCGTGCCGCTGGCCGTGGAGAACATCGCGGCCCTCATCTCCTGGCCGGGCGAGGAGATGACGGAGGGGCAGTTCCTGTACGAGCTGGCCGACCGCACGGGGGTGCGTCTGCTCATCGACGTGGCCAACCTCCACACCAACCACGTCAACCGCGGCGAGGACCCCGCCAAGGCCCTCGCCGAACTTCCGCTGGAGGCCATCGCGTACGTCCATGTGGCGGGCGGCTTCGAACGCGACGGTGTCTGGCACGACAGCCACGCCCACGCCGTCCCCCAGCCGGTCCTCGACATCCTGACGGACCTCGCCTCCCGCGTGAACCCGCCGGGGGTTCTGCTGGAACGCGACGAGAACTTTCCGGAACCGGGGGAGCTGGAGGGGGAGCTGGGGGCGATTCGGGGGGCGTTGGAAAAGGGGGCGTCGGAGCGGGCGGCCCAGGTGCCGAGGGCGGTCTCGCTGGAGGGGGCGCGAGGCGCGGGCGCGGCCGAGAGGGCAGGTACCGAGTCCCCTCCGCCGAAGACACAACCCGTCGGCACCACCCACCCGGCGAGGACGGCCGTCGACACGCCACCGGGGGACGGGGAAAGGGCGCCGGGGCTGGAGGAGGGGACGGCGCGTGCCGAGGCTGTCACGGAACCCGCCCGTCAGCGGCTGGCCCTCGCGCAGGCCGCGCTGCTGTCCGCGCTCGTCGCCGGGACGCCGGTGCCGGAGGGGTTCGACCGGGTGCGGCTCGGCGTGCAGGCGCGGGCGCTCGCCGGTAAGCGGGCCGACGTCGTGGCGAAGGTCGCGCCCGAGTTGCCGGTGATTCTCGGGAACGGCTATCGACGGGCCTTCCTCGGCTACAGCCACGGGCACCCGATGACCGACGGCTACCGGCGCGACGCCCTGGACTTCGCCGGGTACCTGCTGGCCGAGGGCCGGCTCGAAGACGCCCGGGTGCGGGCGGAGTTGCAGGAGTGGTGGCTGGAGCGCTCGGGCCCGAGGCCGCGGTCGCGACGGCCGGGGGTACGACTGGCCCGCGCCACGCGACGCGTGCTGCTGCGGCGCTAGGGGAGGCGGGGGTGCGGGGTGCCGGGCACGGCACCTCGGGCGTCGAAGTAATATGCCAACCCACCCCCGAAGCGCACTAACGTGCGGTGCCGCACATGGAGGCACCATGCGATCGCAACCCCGCATCAACGGCCGGGGCATCTTCAGCGGCACCGGGCTCATCATCACGGGCCTGACGGCGACCCTGCTGGCGATGGTCTTCCCGGTCTGGTCGTACGCCGACCGGTCCGGGACCGGCCTGGACGTGCTCAACGCCGAGACCGTCTCGACCGGGTACGGGCCGCTGTCCGCGCTGGACCGCGACTTCGTCACGAAGGTCCGGCTGGCCGGACTGTGGGAGCTGCCCGCCGGCGAACAGGCGCAGCAGAAGGGCACGACTCCGGCCGTACGGACCGCCGGTCAGCACCTCATCGAGGGGCACACGTTCCTCGACGAGCGCGTGCGCGACGTCGCCGCCAAGCTCAGCCTCGCGCTGCCGAACGAGCCCACCGAGCAGCAGCAGGAGTGGCTGGACACCCTGAGCTCGGCCCAGAGCGTCGAGTACGACCGGCAGTTCGCGAACATCCTGCGCCTGGCGCACGGCAAGGTGTTCTCCGTCGTCGCCCAGGTGCGGGCCAGTACGCGCAACTCCCTCGTCCGCAAGCTCGCCGACGACGCCAACACCACGGTGCTGGACCACATCACGGTTCTGGAGGCGACCGGCTATGTCGACTACGACGCCGTGGCCCGGGACATGGTCGCCGACAGCATCCCTCCGCTGACGCCCTCCCCCGCCCCGCCCGGGCCGACCGACGACCCCGCACCGGCCGTCCCGATGAGCCCGCCCCAGTCACCGTCACCCACATACACCCTGCCGCCGGCCGCGACCAGCCCCCGCCCGCAAGGGTCCTGACGTCCGCGACGCCCTATCCGGAACGTCACATCCCGGCAACTCTCGGTCCGCATTGTGAACAAGGCATGGCGTTTCACTGGGCCTTTGGCATAGAAACGCGGCATGTTCTGGGTCCTTCTCCTGCTGCTCGCCTGGGCCGTCGCCGGCACGGCCTGCACGCGCCTGTGCCTGGCCGCCGTGCACGCCGCGGCCTCGGACGTGAAAGAGGCAACCACGGGCCAGGGACACGATCTGACGCTGTACGAGGCCGCGTTCCTCTCTGGCGGCCCGCGGCGGGTCGCCGATCTGACCCTCGTCTCCATGGCGCGACAGCAGCGCCTGCTGCTCGCGCACACCGGCTGGGCGACGGTCGTCGATCCGCGCGGCCGGGACGAGATGGAGCGCTCGGTGATAGGCGCCATCGGGCCGGAGGGCCAGTCCCGCATCGAGCCGGTGCGGGACGCCGCGGCCGCCGCCGACGCGGTCGGCAGCCTCGCCGACCGGCTGGTCAGCGCGGGCCTCGCCGTACCCGACGGGGCGCGCAGCGGGATCGCGGCCGCGATCCGGCAGGTGCAGCTGGCCGCAGCCGCCGTGCTGGCGCTGGGCGCGGTGGCCCTGCTGGCGCCGGCCCAGTCGGACATGCCGACCCACCTGATCGCGCTCTGGTTCGCACTCCCCTTCGTGCTCACCCTGAGCTGCCTCACCATCGCCCGGATCGAGATCCACCCGTACGCGCAGTGGGCCTCCCCGGCCGGGCAGCGGCTGCTGAGCGCCCTGGTCCGGCACTCCCGGGGCGGGGACGACCGTACGTACCTCACTTCCGTCGCCCTGCGGGGCGTACGCGCGATAGGCGAGCCGGACCTGCGCGCGGCCTTCGCACACCGCGAGCCGCACCACCACGCGTTCCACCGGCACGACTGACGGCGGCGAGCGACAGCCCAAGGGGCTCGGTGACGCATAGGGGGCATTGAGGCCGACACCGGCCGGGTGGTGCTTGCCTTCATCAACAGACGAACGAAATATCCCTTTTGTTGCTGCCGTGCACCGAAGGGATACGCCATGAGAGCTGCCGCCCTCTACTCGGTCGCCGGGGCTCTGCTCCTGACGACCCTCTCCGCCGCTCCGGCCGGCAGCACCGGGGCCGCCCCGGGCACGGCCGAGCAGCACGGCACGACGGTGGCCGCCGCGCGCGCCGAGGAGGCCGGCATCACCTTCGGCACCTGCGCCAAGGAGCATGACCTGCCGGGCAAGATGCAGTGCGGCACGGTGTCGGTCCCCCTCGACTACGCCCGTCCAGAAGGCAAGCAGATCAAGCTGGCCGTCAGCCGGGTGCGGGCCACGCACAAGGACCCGCACAACAGCAAGCGCCGGGTGCCTGGGCAGGGCGCCCTGGTCTACAACCCGGGCGGGCCAGGCGCCTCCGGACTGCACTTCCCGCTGATCGGCCTGCTGCCCAAGTGGAAGCGGCTGGCGGCGGCGTACGACCTGGTCGGCTACGCCCCGCGCGGGGTGTCGCCGTCGGCGCCGCTGTCCTGCCAGGACCCCACGCAGTCCGTCAAGGGGCCGGTGCAGACGCCGACGCACCCCTCGGAGTCGTACAAGAAGGAGCGCGTCGCCCGGGCGAAGGCGTACGCACAGGGCTGCGCGCAGCGCACGGGCAGCGCGCTGCAGCACTACAACTCCCTCAACAACGCCCGTGACCTGGACGTCCTGCGGGCCGCGCTGGGCGAGCCGAAGCTGACGTTCATGGGGGCCTCGTACGGCACCTACTTCGGGGCGGTGTACGCGACGCTCTTCCCCTCGCACGTGCGGCGGATGGTGTTCGACTCGGCGGTGAACCCGGACCCCGCGCAGATCTGGTACCGCAGCAACCTCGCCCAGTCGGCCGCGTTCGAGGAGCGGTGGGCGGACTTCCGGGAGTGGGTCGCCGAGCACGACGACGTGTACGGCCTCGGTGCCACGTCCGAGGAGGTGCTGCGCAGCTACGAGAAGGTGCGGGCGCGGCTGGCCGAGGAGCCGGCGGGCGGGAAGGTCGGGACGGGGCAGCTGCAGGAGGCGTTCCTGCAGGCCGGGTACTACGACGACTACTGGCCGTCGCGCGCGAAGGCGCTGTCGGCGTATGTGAAGGGCGACCCGAAGCCGCTGGTCGAGCTGGCCGCTCCGGTGACGGATGCGGCGGCCGAGGACGAGAACTCGAGCGCGGTCTACACGGCCGTGGAGTGCAACGACGCGCCCTGGCCGACGGACTGGGCGGTCTGGGACCGGGACAACACGCGGCTCGCGCGCGTGGCGCCGTTCGAGACCTGGGACAACGCGTGGATGAACCTGCCGTGCGCCTACTGGCAGGCGCCCCGGCAGGAGCCGCTCGATGTGCGGACCGGGCGGGGTGAGCTGCCGCCGATCCTGATCCTGGCCGCCGAGCGGGACGCCGCCACGCCGTACGACGGGGCGCTGGAGATGCACCGGCGGCTGTCGGGCTCGGTGCTGGTGACCGAGCGGGACTCCGGCACGCACGGCATCGCGTACGGCCCGAACGCCTGCGTCAACGGCCACGTCGACGCCTACCTGCTGGAGGGCCGCCTCCCGGCCCGGCGCGCGGCCTGCGAGGGACACCCCGAGCCCAAGCCGGCGCGGCCGGGCGAGAGCAAGGCGAAGAAGCTGAGCCGGCACACCGCGGCGAAGCCGGGCGGCCGGCCTCAGCAGGCCACCGCCCGGCTCCCGCACTGATCAGGCGAGCCCGGCCACCAGCTCGGCCACGCTCTTGCGGCGTCCCGTGTAGAACGGCACCTCTTCGCGGACGTGCATGCGGGCCTCCGAGGCGCGCAGGTGGCGCATGAGGTCGACGATGCGGTACAGCTCGTCGGCCTCGAAGGCCAGGATCCACTCGTAGTCGCCCAGCGAGAACGAGGCGACGGTGTTGGCGCGCACGTCCGGGTAGCCGCGGGCCATCTTGCCGTGGTCGGCGAGCATGCGGCGGCGGTCCTCGTCGGGCAGCAGGTACCAGTCGTAGGAGCGCACGAAGGGGTAGACGCTGACGTAGTCACGGGGCGTCTCGTCGGCGAGGAACGCCGGGATGTGCGAGCGGTTGAACTCGGCGGGGCGGTGCAGCGCCATGTTCGACCAGACCGGCTCCAGGGCGCGGCCCAGCCTGGTGCGGCGGAAGAGGTTGTACGCCTCCTGCAGCTGGTCGCTGGTCTCGGCGTGCCACCAGATCATGACGTCGGCGTCGGCGCGCAGCCCGGACACGTCGTAGGTGCCGCGGATCGTCACGTCCTTGGCGGCGAGCTGGTCGAACAGCTCCTGGACCTCGTCGGCGTACCCCGCGCGGTCCTCGGGGAGCACGTCCTTCAGCTTGAAGACGGACCAGAGGGTGTAGCGGATGACCTCGTTGAGGTCCTTGGCCAGCTTGCCCTTGTTCGGGATCCTGCCGGACTCGGTGGTGGAGGCGTCGTCACTCATGTCCCTTATTCTCCCGCTCCGCCGTGCAGACTCTGCACCGGGTTGGCGGTGAGCTCCTCCATGCCCGCCCGTCGCCCACCACCACCCTCAACCGAAGCGCTTCGCGCTGCACCTTTTGATCCCAGGTCGCCCTCCAGCTGGTCCACCGCCGCGTACGCGCTCGCGATGCATGCGGGGATGCCCACGCCGTCGTACTGAGCGCCGCACACCGCGAGGCCCGGCACCTTGGCGACGTGCTCGCGGACGCGGGCCACGCGTGCGTGGTGGCCGACCGGGTACTGGGGCAGGCCGTCGGTCCAGCGGGTGACGCGGGTTTCCAGGGGGGTGGCGTCCAGGCCCGTCGCCGCCCGGAGGTCCCGGCGGGAGACGTCGACGAGGTGGTCGTCGTCCTGCCCCAGGATCTCCGTCTCGCCGTACCGCCCGACGGAGGTGCGCAGCACGACCGTGTCCGGGTTCTCGTCGGCGATCCAGCCCCACTTCTGGGAGGCGAACGTCGACGCCTTGATGGTGCGCCCGTCGACCGGCGGCACGAGGAAGCCGCTGCCCGCCGGGAGATCGGTGTCGGCGCGGCGGTAGGCAAGGGTGACGAGGGCCATGGAGGCGTACTCGATGCCGTCCAGCTCGGCGGCGGCCTCGGGGGCCTCGGCGCGCAGGAGGCCGGCGGCGGCCGGCGCGGGTACGGCGACGACGACCGCGTCGGCGTGCAGCACACGGTCACCGGCGACGACACGCCACCCTTCGGTCGCCTCGCGGCGCAGCTCCGTCACCGGTGCCCCGGTCACGATCTCGCCGCCCCGCGCGCGCACCGACTCCGCGACGGCGAGCGGGAGTCGGCCCACGCCGCCCTCGATGCCCATGAACACCGGCCCGGTCTGCCGGCCGGCGGCGGCCTTGGCCTGGATCTCGCGGACGGCCTCGGTGAGGGAGTCGTGCGTCTTCGCCGCCTGGTAGAGCTGCGGCACGGCCGAGCGCATCGAGATGCGGTACGCGTCGCCCGCGTACACGCCGCCCAGCAGGGGCTCGACCAGGCGGTCGACGACTTCACGGCCGAGGCGTGCCGCCACGTACTCGCCGACGGCCGCGTCGTCGCCGACCTCGGTGCGGGGCAGGTCGGCGTCGCGCTCGATGCGGGCCAGCCCCTCGTCGGACAGGACGCCGGCCAGGGCGGCGGCCGTGCCGGGGACGCCCATCACATGTCCCTTGGGCATCGGACGCAGGGCGCCGCGGGTCCAGATCGAGGCCGTCGCGGTGGCGGGCGGCCGGAGACGGTCGGCGAGCCCCACCTCGCGGGCGAGGGCGACGGCCTCCGGGCGGCGGGCCAGCATCGACTCGGCGCCGAAGTCCACGCGCGCGCCCGCGATCTCGCCGGGCAGCAGCTTGCCGCCGACCCGGTCGGACGCCTCCAGCACGGTCACGCGTCCGCCGCCGGCCAGCAGCCGGTGGGCGGCCGCCAGACCGGCGATCCCGCCGCCGATGACGACGACCCGGCCCGCACCCCTACGAGTCTCCACTTCGCGCATGTCCCCAGCCTCTCAGACCCCACTGACAACCCGTCCGCGCCCCGGTGTCCCGTACGAGTCCCGACCGTGACCGCATCGGGACCGTTTCCCGCCAACGTTCGGCCGGGCCCCGGCGTCGAAGGAGCATCAGCCGCCACGACAACACTCGGGGGTACGCCCACATGCGCGCACGACGATCCGCACGATCCGCACCACCGGTACGACCCGTTCAGGTCCTGACCGGCCTCCTGCTGGCCGCCGCCCTCGCACTCACCGGGTGCAGCGGCACGGCCGACGGGGGATCCGACAGCAGCGCCGCCGGGGGCGGGGCCGCCAAGGAGGAGCTCCAGGCGAGCGCGGACGCGGGCGCCCCGGCCAGCGGCTCCGGCGAGGGCAGCGGCTCCGGCGCGGACCGGGCGACCGCGCCGCCCAAGGCCACAGCGAGCCACATCATCCGTACGGCCTCGCTGACCGTGCAGGTCAAGGACGTACCGAAGGCCCTCGACGAGGCCCGCACCAGCATCGAGAACGCGGGTGGCTACGTCGGCAACGAGACGACGACCAGCGACGGGAAGGGCCACGAGCGCACCCGCGTCGTCCTGCGCGTGCCCGTCGACAAGTACGCCGAGGTCCTCGCCGATCTGGAGGGCGCCGGCAAGCTGATCGAACGCAGTGCCAAGGCGCAGGACGTCACCGACCAGGTCGTGGACGTGGAGAGCCGCATCACGTCGCAGCGCGCCAGCGTGGCCCGCATCCGCGAGCTGATGGACCGGGCGACCAAGCTCAGCGACGTGGTCACGCTGGAGGGCGAGCTGAGTTCCCGCCAGGCCGACCTGGAGGCGCTGCTGGCTCAGCAGGCGTCGCTGAAGGACCGCACGAGCCTGGCCACGATCACCCTCTCCCTGTCGGAGACGCCGGTGAAGAAGGCAGCGCCGAAGGACGACGACCCCGGCTTCCTGGACGCGCTCGCGGGCGGCTGGGGCGCGTTCGTGACGATGCTGCGCTGGCTCGCAGTGGCGTTCGGCGCCGTGCTGCCGTTCGCCGCGGTGGCGGCACTGCTCGTGTTGCTGTGGCTGAAGGTCCTGCGGCCCCGGATGCCCCGCCGCCCGGCGACCGCGCCCGCGACGAGCGCCCTGGGGCCGCTGCCGTCGGCCCGCCCGGCACCGGGGAGCACGCGCGCGGGGGACGAGAGCGGCGCCGAACAGGGCGGCGAGCGGGACTGAAATGCCCGGCGCTCGTAGCGTGTTCGCATGAACATGAGCGCTGCGAGTGGTGGGTCGGGAACGCGAGAACGACTGGTCGTCATCGGAGGCGACGCCGCGGGGATGTCCGCGGCGTCGCAGGCACGGCGTCTGAAGAGCGCCGAGGAGCTGGAGATCGTGGCGTTCGAACGCGGCCACTTCACCTCCTTCTCCGCCTGTGGCATCCCGTACTGGGTGGGCGGCGACGTCCCGGAGCGCGACCAGTTGATCGCCCGTACGGCCGAGGAGCACCGCGCGCGGGACATCGACCTGCGCATGCGGACCGAGGTCACGGAGATCGACGTGGCCGGCGGCCGGGTACACGCGCGTGACGTCGACTCCGGCGCGGAGTCCTGGACGTCGTACGACAAACTCGTGATCGCGACCGGCGCCCGCCCGATCCGCCCCGACATGCCGGGCGCCGACGCTCCCGGTGTCCACGGTGTGCAGACCCTCGACGACGGCCAGGCCCTGATCGACACGCTGGAACGCACGCGTGGCCGGCGCGCGGTGGTCGTCGGCGCCGGTTACATCGGCGTCGAGATGGCCGAGGCGCTGATCAACCGCGGCTACGAGGTCACGGTCGTCAACCGGGGCAGCGAACCCATGTCCACGCTCGACGCGGACATGGGCCGTCTGGTGCACGGGGCCATGGAGGGCCTGGGCATCACCATGGTCAACGACACCGAGGTCACCAAGATCCGCACCGGCGAGGACGGCCGGGTCCGGGCGGTGGCCACGCAGGACGCCGAGTACCTGGCGGACGTGGTCGTCCTCGGCATCGGCGTCCGCCCCGAGACGACTCTCGCGCGGGCCGCCGGGCTCCCCCTCGGCGACCACGGCGGCCTCCTGACCGACCTCGCCATGCGGGTACGAGGCCACGAGAACATCTGGGCGGGCGGCGACTGCGTGGAGGTCCTCGACCTGGTCTCCGGCCGGGAACGCCACATCGCCCTCGGCACCCACGCCAACAAGCACGGCCAGGTCATCGGCACGAACGCCGCCGGCGGCTACGCCACCTTCCCCGGCGTCGTCGGCACGGCCGTCAGCAAGGTCTGCGACCTGGAGATCGCCCGCACGGGCCTGCGCGAGAAGGACGCCCGCAGGGCGGGCCTGCAGTACGTCACGGCCACGATCGAATCGACGAGCCGCGCGGGCTACTACCCGAACTCCGCGCTGATGACGGTCAAGATGCTCGCCGAACGCCGCACGGGCCGCCTCCTGGGCGTGCAGATCGTCGGCCGCGAGGGCGCGGGCAAGCGGGTCGACATCGCGGCGGTGGCCCTGACGGCCGGCATGACGGTGGAACAGATGGTGTCCCTGGACCTGGGATACGCGCCCCCGTTCTCCCCGGTCTGGGACCCGGTCCTGGTGGCTGCCCGCAAGGCAGCGAAGGCGGTCAACGCCGGACCCTCTTAACAGGCGGCGCGGGCAACGCCCAAAGGGGCGCGGGGCTGTATCGATATGCGGCTCCGCCGCGTGGGCGCGACCAGCCACGACGATCCCGCAGCCGCCGAACCACCCCCGCCCCTGAGGCGCTTACGCGCTGCCGTTGATCCGCTCAATGGCCTGCCGAGCCTGCTCAGCCGGCGGGCGGGACGGCAATGAAGAAACAGACGCACTCACACTCGGCGGCATCGCGGCAGCGGGCTGCTCCCCCGCCGGCTTCGCATGCGCGGCCCCCGGCCGAACCGACCTCAACCGATGGCTGACGGCCTCGTCCAGCGTCACCGGCCGCTGCATCTGCGAAGCAAGCCGCCCGGCCTCCTGCCCCAGCCGAGCCACGTCTTCCCACGGCAGCCGCACCACCACCGCGATCTCGGCCTCGCCGTCGGGCAACGCGTGAATCGGAGGAGTAACTCGGTCGTTCATCGCCTGTTCCTCACGTAGACCCCGCGACCCGCCTTCCCCGTGCCGCGGGCGGTTGCCGAGTCATACGCGCGCAGGGGCGGCCCCGTTCACCGATTCACGGCACACATCCGGGGCAGATACACCTCGTGGTCATCCCCGTCCATGACGTGAACCCGGTGCGCCGCACCCCCTGGGTGACATACGCACTGATCGCCGCGAACGTCCTCGTCTTCCTGTCCACGCCCGGCACAGCCGGCGCCGTGGCCGGCGAGAGCAGCCTGTCCCAGCTGTGCCATCTGCACGCGTTCCTGGACCAGTACGCGGCGGTGCCAAGGGAGTTGATCCACGGTCAGCTGCCGGGAGTGGTACCGACCGGCGAGGTAGCCGTCGGCCCGCGGGGCCCGGGCTGCGTGATCGGCCCGCCCGGCTACGACAAGTCCCCGGCGCTGTCGGTCTTCACGGCCATGTTCCTGCACGGCGGCTGGCTGCACCTGCTGGGCAACATGCTGTTCCTGCTGATCTTCGGCAACAACATCGAGGACCGCATGGGCCACGTGCGGTACTTCCTCTTCTACGTCGTCTGCGGATACGCGGCGTCGTACGGCTTCGCGCTCCTCAACGACGACTCCGCCGAACCACTCATCGGCGCCTCCGGGGCCATCGCGGGCGTCCTGGGCGCCTACCTGGCGCTGTATCCGAAGGCCAGAGTGTGGGTCCTCGTGCCGTTCCTGATCTTCCTGCCGCTACGGCTGCCCGCCTGGCTGGTGCTCGGGTTCTGGTTCGTGCTGCAGGCGGTGTACTCCAACGGCGACGGCGTTTCCGACGCGGGAACCGTGGCCTATGCGGCGCACATCGTCGGATTTCTGGCCGGCATGGCGCTCGCCTGGCCGCTCAAGCCGGGGACACCACCGCCGCCGGAGCCGCGCGGTCTGCTGTTCGGCAGGAGAGCGCGGCCCCACACGTGGTGAGCGCCCGCTAGCGAGCCGTCTGCGTGTGGACGTAATCGACGAGCCGGGTCAGCGCGTCCGGGTCCGTGGACGGCATGACGCCGTGGCCGAGGTTGAAGACATGGCCCTCCAGTCCGGCGGCCGTGTCGAGGACCTCGCGGGTCTTGGCCTCGACGGCCTCGGTCCCGGCGAACAGGACGGTCGGGTCGAGGTTGCCCTGGAGCGCCTTGCCGGGTCCGACGCGGCGTGCGGCCTCGTCGAGCGGGACGCGCCAGTCGACGCCGACGACGTCCGCGCCGGCCTCGCCCATGAGCTTCAGCAGCTCACCGGTGCCGACACCGAAGTGGATGCGCGGGACGCCGTAGGACTCGACTGCCTTGAAGACCTTCGAGGAGGCGGGCATCACCGAGCGCAGATAGTCCGCGGGGGCGAGCGCGCCGGCCCACGAGTCGAACAGCTGGACCGCGGAGGCGCCGGCCTCGATCTGCACCTTGAGGAAGGCGGCCGTGATGTCCGCGAGGCGGTCGAGCAGGTCGGCCCAGAGTTCCGGGTCGCCGTACATCATCGCCTTGGCATTCTCGTACGTGCGGGACGGACCGCCCTCGACGAGGTAACTCGCAAGAGTGAAAGGCGCGCCGGCGAATCCGATGAGCGGAGTGGCTCCGAGCTCGCGGGTGAGCAGGCCGATGGCCTCGGTGACGTAGGAGACGTCCTCGGGGGTGAGGTCACGCAGTTGGGCCAGGTCGGCGCGAGTGCGGATGGGACGCTCGACGACCGGGCCGACGCCGGGCTTGATGTCGAGGTCGATGCCGATGGCCTTCAGCGGGACGACGATGTCGCTGAAGTAGATCGCCGCGTCCACGTTGTGCCTGCGTACGGGCTGCAGGGTGATCTCGGTGACCAGCTCGGGCCGCATGCAGGACTCGAGCATCGGGATGCCCTCGCGGACCTTGCGGTACTCCGGCAGGGAGCGCCCGGCCTGCCGCATGAACCACACGGGCGTGTGCGGCACGGGCTCGCGCCTGCACGCCTTGAGGAAGGCGGAATCGTACGTGGCGGTCGGCGGCGTCTGGTTGGCACTCACGGGGGCAAGTCTCGCACGGCCGCAACAGGCCCGGCGCTGGGGTTGCCGTGTTGTCCGGGTGTCCCTCCCTGCACGAAGCCCCGGTTCCCCTTAATCTTCCCGGCATGGCTGCGGCTCAGGGAAGACTGTCGGACGGCAGTGGCGGAATGGATGAGGCGAGGGACAAAGGGGAGGCGGACCGGCATTCGAGCAGTACGGCTCCACCGGCGTTCCGCGCCGCGGTCGAGGCCCTGCGCAGCAGCCGGTTGCGGCCGCAGATCGAGGTCGAGCAGACCAAGGCGCCCCAGCGCCTGGCTCCGTACGCGTACGCGCTGGAGGCCACCGTCGTCGACGGCGACCACGACCTGGCCGACGGCCGGCTGGTGCTGCTGCACGACCCGGCGGGCCATGACGCCTGGCGGGGTACCTTCCGGCTGGTGACCCTGGTGCGGGCGGAGCTGGAGGCGGAGATGGCCGTCGACCCGCTGCTGCCCGACGTGTGCTGGTCCTGGCTGACCGGCGCGCTCCAGGCGCGCGGGCTGTCGTACGGCGAGCCGAGCGGCACCGTCACGCGGGCGAGCTCCCACTACTTCGGCGGGCTGTCCGAGCGTCCGGCGTCCTCGCAGATCGAGATCCGCGCCTCCTGGACGCCGCGCGAGGGCCTGGGCGGCGTCCCGGACACCGCGGCCCACCTGGCGTCCTGGTGCGATCTGCTCGCCCAGGTCGCGGGGCTGCCCCCGGCGGGCCCGGGCGACGCGTCGGTGGTGACACTGCCTCAGCGGCGGGACCCGCAGTCCCGCTGACGCCGACCCCATCACCACTGCCGACCCTGTGGCCGTCACTTGCTGTGACGGCTCCTCGTTGTGATCACCACGCGCGGTGACTGCCACCGACTTGACCGTCACTTTGTCGATACGGCCACTTTCGGTCAGGAACCGCCCTTGATCGAGCCGATTTCCTCGCCAGTCGATCGACCGTGTGTCTGAATTGCCCCGATTGTTACTCACTAAATCGTGATCTTTCCCTAAAGGGCCATGGGTTTGGTGCCGAAGACGACTGTGACCTTGAAAGCCGTCCCCGCACCCCAGGAGGCCTGGTGTCCGTTCTCCTCGAGCAGCCCGCAAGCCTGGTCGCCTACCGCCCGAACAAGCCGACCGCCATGGTGGTCGTGGCCGATCCCCGCGTCCGCTCCACCGTCACCCGTCATCTCTGGGCGCTCGGTGTGCGCGACGTCATCGAGGCCTCGTCCATCGCGGAGGCTCGTCCCCGCATCGGCAACCCCCGCGACATCTGTGTCGCCGACGTCCACCTGCCCGACGGATCCGGCCTCACCCTCCTGTCCGAGACCCGCGCCGCGGGTTGGCCCAACGGCCTCGCCCTCTCCGCCGCCGACGACATCGGCGCCGTTCGCAACGCCCTCGCCGGCGGCGTGAAGGGTTACGTCGTCACCGGCACCCGCACCAACGTCGGGCTCCCCACCCGGCCCGGCGCCGCCCCCATCGGCGCCGCCGCCGCCCGTATGCACCGTCGCCACCCGGGTGCCCCGAGCCACCCGGGCGGCTACCGCGAGCTGTCCGGTCGCGAGGTCGAGGTGCTGCGGCTGGTGGCGGAGGGCCAGTCGAACAAGGCGATCGGCGTCTCGATGGGCCTGTCCGCACTGACCGTCAAGAGCCACCTCGCCCGCATCGCCCGCAAGCTCGGCACCGGTGACCGCGCCGGAATGGTCGCCGTGGCCCTGCGGACGGGCATCATCCACTGACATCCATGAACACTTGATCATTCACTGACGTGAACGGGATCGGCCGCTGATCCCGCCCGCGTCCCCTATCTGTCGTGGACCGGAACCTTCACGTGGCTGACTGGTTTACGACCCTCAGGCGCCCGCCGACGGAACGTTCCGTCGGCGGGCGCTGTCCATACACAGATACCCTTGACATGTGACCGACGCCCAAGAGACCGCAGCAGACAGTTCACTGCGAACCACCGGAGGCGCCCCTCCGGAAGACAACGGGTCTTCTGTTACGGAGGCGCCGATCCCCTTGCTGGAGCCCCGCGAGGGCATTCCGCCCGTGATCGCCGACGAGGTCGCGCTCGCCGAAGTGATCGCCGCCTTCGCCGCCGGCTCCGGCCCCGTGGCCGTCGACGCCGAACGCGCGTCCGGGTACAGATACGGCCAGCGTGCGTATCTCGTGCAGCTGCGCCGCGCGGGCGCCGGGTCCGCGCTGATCGACCCCGTGGCCTGTCCCGATCTGTCGGGACTCGGCGAGGCGCTGTCCGGCGTCGAGTGGGACCTGCACGCGGCCACCCAGGATCTGCCCTGTCTGCGCGAGATAGGCATGGTGCCCACCCTGCTGTTCGACACCGAGCTGGCCGGGCGGCTCGCCGGGTTCCCCAGAGTCGGCCTCGGCGCGATGGTCGAGAGCGTGCTCGGGTTCGTCCTGGAGAAGGGGCACTCGGCCGTCGACTGGTCGACGCGGCCGCTTCCCGAGCCGTGGCTGCGGTACGCGGCGCTGGACGTCGAGCTCCTCGTGGATCTGCGTGACGCGCTGGAGAAGGAGCTGGACCGGCAGGGGAAGCTGGAGTGGGCGCGGCAGGAGTTCGAGGCGATCGCGGCCGCGCCGCCTGCGGAGCCGCGCAAGGATCCGTGGCGGCGGACGTCCGGGATGCACAAGGTGCGGCGGCGTCGGCAGCTGGGCGTCGTGCGCGAGCTGTGGCAGACGCGGGACCGGATCGCTCAGAAGCGGGACGTGTCGCCGGGCAAGGTGCTGTCGGACGCGGCCATCGTGGAGGCCGCGCTCGCCCTACCGGGCAATGTGCACGCTCTCACCGCGCTGAACGGGTTCGGGCATCGCATGGGCCGGCGGCAGCTGGAGCAGTGGCAGGCCGCCGTCGATCACGCGAAGTCCTTGACCGAGTCGCAGTTGCCGACGCCGGGGCAGCCGGTGACGGGGCCGCCGCCGCCCCGGGCCTGGGCCGACAAGGACCCTGCTGCCGCGGCTCGGCTCACCGCGGCTCGGGCCGCCGTGTCCGCGCTGGCCGAGCAGCTCAACATGCCGCAGGAGAACCTGATCACCCCGGACACCGTGCGGCGGGTCTGCTGGGAGCCTCCGAAGGTCGTCGACGCCGGGTCGGTTGCGGACGCGCTGGCCGGTTACGGGGCTCGGGCCTGGCAGGTTGAGCAGGTCACGCCGGTGTTGGTCGCTGCTCTGTCCGCCTAGCGGCGCCTCACCCAAAGGACGATCGGCGTCGGCAGGATCACCAGTAACCGCTCCTGCCGAGATCGTGTCCCGGTGGGCGCCGAACGGGCCCTTGAAGCGGAACAGCTACGTCGAGATCGCGCCAAGATCCTCTGCCGGCATGTGGAGGACCTCCGGGATGTGACCTTCGCCGCTCCCTCCTCCAGGACTGTGCAGCTACGTTACTCATAAGTAGCATGAGTCCTGAGCGCGCGCTCAGCGCTTGCGCAGCGCAGCAGTGCAGATCCCGCACCTCTGGAGGAGAGCCATCGTGCCTCGTACCGTCAGGGATGTCGTCTTCGTCGACGGCGTCCGCACCCCGTTCGGCAAGGCGGGCCCGAAGGGCATCTACCACGAGACCCGCGCCGACGACCTCGTCGTGAAGGCGATCCGGGAGCTGCTGCGCCGCAACCCCGGTCTCGACCCGAAGGAGATCGACGAGGTCGCCATCGCCGCGACCACGCAGATCGGTGACCAGGGCCTCACCATCGGCCGCACGGCCGGCATCCTCGCGGGCCTCCCGCAGTCGGTGCCCGGCTACTCCATCGACCGTATGTGCGCCGGCGCCCTGACCGCCGTCACCTCGGTCGCCGGTTCGGTGGCCTTCGGTGCGTACGACATCGCCATCGCCGGTGGTGTCGAGCACATGGGCCGTCACCCCATGGGCGAGGGCGTGGACCCGAACCCGCGGTTCGTGAGTGAGAAGCTGGTCGACGAGTCCGCCCTCTTCATGGGCATGACCGCCGAGAACCTGCACGACCGGTACCCGACGATCACCAAGCAGCGCGCCGACGAGTACGCCGTGCGCTCGCAGGAGAAGGCCGCCAAGGCGTACGCCAACGGCAAGATCCAGCAGGACCTGGTGCCGATCTCGGTGCGCCGCACCAACCCGGAGGCCGGTGAGACCGGCTGGGGTCTGGTCACCGCCGACGAGCCGATGCGCCCGGGCACGACGATGGAGAACCTGACCGGTCTGAAGACGCCGTTCCGCGTCCACGGCCGCGTGACCGCGGGCAACGCCGCCGGTCTCAACGACGGTGCCACCGCCTCGCTCATCGCGTCCGAGGACTTCGCCCGCGAGAACAACCTCCCGGTGAAGATGCGTCTGGTCTCCTACTCCTTCGCGGGTGTGGAGCCGGAGGTCATGGGCTACGGCCCGATCCCGGCCACGGAGAAGGCTCTCGCCCAGGCAGGGCTGAGCATCTCCGACATCGGTCTGTTCGAGATCAACGAGGCCTTCGCCGTCCAGGTCCTGGCCTTCCTGGAGCACTACGGCATCGCCGACGACGACGCGCGCGTCAACCAGTACGGCGGCGCCATCGCGTACGGTCACCCGCTGGCCTCGTCGGGTGTGCGTCTGATGACGCAGCTCGCCCGCCAGTTCGAGGAGCAGCCTGAGGTCCGCTACGGCCTGACCACCATGTGCGTCGGCTTCGGCATGGGCGCGACGGTCATCTGGGAGAACCCGAACTTCGACGGAGGCAGCAAGTGAGCACCGCTGAGCTTTTGAAGGGTGCGGCCGAGCTGTTCCCGGACGAGGTCGTCACCCAGGCGCACGTACGCCACCTCGACCTGCCGTTCGGCGCCGGACGCTTCGCCCTGATCACGCTGGACAACGGCTTCGACCACACCAAGCCGACCACCTTCGGCCCGCAGTCGCTGGCCAACCTCGACACCGCCATCGACCAGGTCGAGGCGGAGGCCGCGGCCGGCGACATCGTCGGCGTCGGCATCACCGGCAAGCCGTTCATCTTCGCCGTCGGCGCCGACCTCAAGGGCGTCGAGCTCCTCAAGGAGCACAAGGACGCGCTCGCCATCGGCAAGGGCGGCCACGAGGTCTTCAAGCGCCTCGCCGGTATCGCGGTCCCGACCTTCGCGTACTACAACGGCGCCGCGATGGGCGGAGGCGTCGAGGTCGGTCTGCACTGCAAGTACCGGACTGTCTCCAAGGCGCTCCCGGCCTTCTCGCTCCCCGAGGTCTTCCTTGGCCTGGTTCCCGGCTGGGGCGGCTGCACGATCCTGCCGAACCTGATCGGCGCCGACAAGGCCGTCTCGGTGATCATCGAGAACAGCCTCAACCAGAACAAGCAGCTCAAGGGCCAGCAGGTCTTCGACCTGGGCATCGCCGACGCCATCTTCGAGGGCGCCGACTTCCTGGAGCAGTCGCTGATCTGGACCGCCGAGGTACTGAAGGGCGACGTCGAGGTCGAGCGCCCGGTGATCGACCGCGGTGAGGCTTGGGACCAGGCCGTCGCCAAGGGCCGTTTCATCGCGGACTCCAAGGTGCACGGGGCCGCTCCGGCCGCCTACCGCGCCCTCGACATCATCGCCGCCGCCAAGAACGGCGACCTGCAGCAGGGCTACGACGCCGAGGACAAGGCGCTCGCCGACCTGATCATGGGTGGCGAACTGCGCGCCGGCATCTACGCCTTCAACCTGGTGCAGAAGCGCGGCAAGCGCCCGGCCGGCGCCCCGGACAAGAACCTGGCCCGCCCGGTCACCAAGGTCGGTGTCGTCGGCGCCGGCCTGATGGCCTCGCAGCTCGCCCTGCTCTTCCTGCGCCGCCTGGAGGTGCCGGTCGTGCTGACCGACATCGACCAGGAGCGCGTCGACAAGGGTGTGGGCTACGTCCACGCCGAGATCGAGAAGCTGCTCGGCAAGGGCCGGATCAACCAGGACAAGGCCAACCGCCTCAAGGCGCTGGTGAGCGGTGTCCTGGACAAGGCCGAGGGCTTCGCGGACGCCGACTTCATCATCGAGGCGGTCTTCGAGGAGATCGGCGTCAAGCAGCGGGTGTTCGCGGAGGTCGAGGCGGTCGCCCCGGCGCACGCGATCTTCGCCACCAACACCTCCTCCCTCTCGGTCTCCGAGATGGCGTCGAAGCTGAAGAACCCCGAGCGGGTCGTCGGCTTCCACTTCTTCAACCCGGTCGCGGTCCTGCCGCTCCTGGAGATCGTCCGTGGCGAGAAGACGGACGACGCCTCGCTGGCCACGGCCTTCGCCGTCGCCAAGAAGCTGAAGAAGACCGCGGTCCTGACGAAGGACGCCCCGGCGTTCGTCGTGAACCGCATCCTCACCCGCTTCATGGGCGAGATCCAGAACGTCATCGACGAGGGCACGCCGGTCGAGGTCGCCGAGAAGGCCATCGAGCCGCTCGGTCTGCCGATGTCGCCGCTGGTGCTGCTCGAGCTGGTCGGTCCCGCGATCGGTCTGCACGTCTCCGAGACCCTCAACCGGTCCTTCCCGGACCGCTTCACGGTCTCCCCGAACCTCGCGGCCGTCGTCAAGGCGGGCAAGCGCGGCTTCTACGTGTACGACAGCGGGAAGCCGGAGCTGGACCCGGAGGTCGCCGCGCTGCTGAAGCAGGGCGACTCCGTCCTCACCGAGGAGCAGGTCCGCGAGCGCGTCCTCGACGCCGTCGCCCAGGAGATCGGGCTCATGCTCGACGAGGGCGTCGTCGCCGAGGCCCAGGACATCGACCTGTGCCTGATCACGGGCGCCGGCTGGCCCTTCCACCTGGGCGGTATCACGCCGTACCTGGACCGCGAGGGTGTCTCCGAGCGCGTGAACGGCAAGAAGTTCCTGGCGCCGGGCGTGGCGTCGGTTCCGGCGTAACGCGACTGGTACGCCAGTAAGGGCCCCTGCTCCGGCAGGGGCCCTTTCGCGTGGGTGGGGGCTCTTCGAGTGGGGTGGGGGTCACGCCTTCCGGGGAGTCAGACTTCTCGCCAGGCCTCCAGCGCCAGCCCGGGCTCCTCCTTGCGTCGGGTGATCAGCAGCTGCCCGGTCGAGGGCGACATCGTTGCCGCCGCCACCCGCTCGTCCTCGTCCAGCGCCAGTGCCACCACCGCGTCCGCCGCGAGCTGCGGTCCCGACTCCGTCCACCACGCCCCCGCCGACTCCTGTTCCGTCGGATACGCGGCGAAGGCGACACGCCCGCTCGCCGAGCGCTGGGCGAGCAACGTGCAGTCGTGGCCGTCGAGTTCGCAGCGGATCACGGAGACCGGGCCGGGACCGGCGGACGCCAGCAAGGTGACCGGCTTGGTGCCGGGGCGCCAGGCGCACAGGTCGCCGGAGTCGTCCGCGTAGAAGAGCGTGGTGTGCTCGGCGGAGGTCGCGAGGGCGCGGAGCGTGCCCGGGCGTACCGGGGTCTCCAGCGCCTCCTCCAGGGCCGGGACGGCGCCCGGACTCTCCTGCCGCCAGTGCAGGATGGCTCCGGGGACGGCCGCGTACAGCTCGACGAGCCCGGACTCCCCCGTCACGGCGGCCAGCCGCTCGTCCACCTCGCGCCCCTTGAGGTCACGCCACGGGCCCCAGCCGCCCACCGCCTTCTGGCCGAGCATGCTCACCCCGCCCCCCTTGTTGCGGACGAAGACATGGCAGCGCCCCTGCGCGTCGACCGTGACGGCGGGCATGCCCGTGCGGTCGCCGGTCCGGTTCGGGTGGCCGATGGGGATCCAGTCCAGCGCGGCGAGGCGCGGGCGGAAGTGTGTGGAGTGCACCAGGCCCGCCTCGCCCGGCTTGGTGGGCCGCCAGGCGGCCAGATGGGCGTAGCAGTCGGCGCCCTGGCCGACCGCGGGGCCGGGGCGCAGCTTCTGCTCGCCGCCGAGCCGACGCGGGGGTTCCCAGGGGCCGCCCGGTCCGAGTTCCGCCCGGCACAGGACGGCGTCGTCGGTCGGCAGATAGACACTGAGGCGGCCGTCGCGGCCGCGGATGAGCCAGTCGCCGTTCACCGGTTCACTCTATTCGGGGGCGTGCGGACGGCGTGCCCCGGCCCCGGGCAAGCTGGATCACAGCAACGTCCGCACGAGAACAGGAAGTCGACGTCATGACCGACAAGCTCACCGTGAGCGTCCTGGGTACCGGAATCATGGGCGCCGCGATGGCCCGCAACCTCGTCAAGGCGGGGCACACCGTCCGCGCCTGGAACCGCACCCGCACCAAGGCCGAGCCCCTGGCCGCCGACGGCGCCCTCGTCACCGACACCCCCGCCGAGGCGGTCCGGGGCGCCGACGTCGTCCTGACCATGCTGTACGACGGTCCCGCGACGCTGGACGTCATGCGGGACGCGGCGCCCGCGCTGGGCTCCGGTGCCGTGTGGGTGCAGTCGACGACCGCCGGGCTCGAGGGGGTCGCCGGCCTCGCCGCGTTCGCCCGCGACCACGGCCTGGTCTTCTACGACGCCCCGGTGCTCGGCACCCGCCGGCCGGCCGAGGCCGGTCAGCTCACCGTGCTGGCGGCGGGGCCCGTCAAGGGGCGCGAGACGGTGACGCCGGTGTTCGACGCCGTCGGCGCCCGTACGGTATGGACCGGAGAGGACGGCGGGGCCGGCAGTGCGACGCGGCTGAAGCTGGTCGCCAACAGCTGGGTGCTCGCGGTGACGAACGCGGCCGGCGAGGTGCTGGCGCTGTCCAAGGCCCTCGGTGTGGATCCGGAGCGCTTCTTCGAGGTGATCGACGGGGGGCCGCTCGACATGGGGTATCTGCGGGCCAAGACCGGCCTGGTGCTGAACGGGGGGCTGACCCCGGCCCAGTTCGCGGTGGCCACGGCGGCGAAGGACGCGCGGCTCATCGTGGCGGCGGGCGAGCGGCACGGCGTACGTCTGGATGTGGCCGTGGCGAGCGCGGAGCGGTTCGAGCGGGCCGCTGCGCAGGGGCACGGGGACGAGGACATGGCGGCGGCCTACTTCGCCAGTTTCGAGGAGGACAGGGCCTCGGAGTGAGCCGTGCGAGGCTTGCCCCATGACTGACGACGTCCCCCCGACCGAAGACGTCCCGCTGCCCGACGACGTACCCCTGCTCGTGATCGTCGACGCCGCGAACGTCGTCGGGTCGGTGCCCGACGGGTGGTGGCGGGACCGGCGGGGGGCCGCGGAGCGGCTGCGCGACCGGCTGGCCGCGGACGGGGTGCCGGGGCGTCCGGGGCCCGTGGAGATCGTGCTCGTCGTCGAGGGTGCCGCTCGGGGTGTGGAGAGCATGCCGGGGGTGCGGGTGGAGTCCGCTGCCGGGAGCGGTGACGACCACATGGTCGAGCTGGTCGCGCGGGCGGACGGACGGCGCTGCCTGGTGGTGACCGCGGATCGGGAACTGCGGCGGCGGGTGTCCGAGTTGGGGGCGGACGTGGCAGGGCCGCGCTCGGTCCGGCCGTAACCGGCTGCCGTACGCGGCCCCTGCAGTCGTCGGTTCCGCCTAGGCGGTGTCCCCGGGCTGCCCCTTCTCCACTTCGGCCGCGGTCGTCTCCTCGTGGCGTCCGAGGCGGCTGTGGGAGCGGCCGTAGAGGAAGTACACGACGGCGCCGATGGCCATCCAGATGGCGAACCGGACCCATGTCTCGGCCGGCAGGTTGATCATCAGCCACAGCGAGGCGAACACCGACAGGATCGGGAGGACCGGCACCCACGGGGTGCGGAAGGCCCGGTGCAGGTCGGGGCGGGTCTTGCGGAGGATGATCACGCCGATGGCCACGACCACGAAGGCGAACAGCGTGCCGATGTTCACCAGCGCGGCGAGTTCGGTCAGCGGGGTGAAGCCGGCCAGGACCGCGATGACCACGCCGAGCAGGATGGTCGGCCGGTGCGGGGTCTTGAACCGGGGGTGGACGTGCGAGAAGAAGCGCGGCAGCAGCCCGTCCCGGCTCATCGCGAAGAAGACACGGGTCTGGCCGAGTAGCAGGATCATGCAGACCGTCGTCAGGCCGACCGCGGCGCCGAAACTGATGAAGCCCGCGAACCAGGGATGCCCGGTGTCCTTGAACGCGTCGGCGAGCGGCGCGTCCACGGACAACCGGCTGTAGTGCTGCATGCCCGTGACCACGATCGACACGAGGACGTACAGCGTCGTGCAGATCACGAGTGAGCCGATGATGCCGCGTGGCATGTCGCGCTGCGGGTTCTTGGTCTCCTCGGCCGCCGTGGCCACGACGTCGAAGCCGATGAAGGCGAAGAACACGACGGACGCGGCGGTGAAGATGCCCATCACGCCGAAGTTGGACGGGGCCCAGCCGAACATGAGCTGGATCAGCGGGGCGTCGAGATTGCTGGCGGCGTCCACCGTCTGGGTCTTCGGGATGAACGGGTCGTAGTTGTCGGCGTCGATCAGGAACGCACCGGCGATGATCACGGTCAGGACGACGGCCAGCTTGATGGCGACGACCAGGGACGTGATCCGCGCGGAAAGCTTCATGCCGAGGACGAGGATGAAGGTGAGGACGAGGACGAGCGCGGCGGCGAGGATGTCGAAGCCGAAGGCGTCGGCACCCTCCCGGCTGCCGAGGACGTCGGGCATCGTCCAGCCCGCGTTGTCCATGAGCGACTGGATGTAGCCGGACCAGCCGACTGCCACCACCGCCGTCCCGAGCGCGAACTCCAGGACCAGGTCCCAGCCGATGATCCAGGCGGGCAGTTCACCGAGGGAGGCGTACGAGAACGTGTACGCCGACCCGGCGACCGGAAGCGTGGACGCGAACTCGGCATAGCAGAGCGCGGCCAGCGCGCAGGCGACGCCGGACACGACGAACGCCAGGGCCACCGCCGGCCCGGCGTTGTCCTTGGCCACGGTGCCGGTGAGGACGAAGATGCCGGTGCCGATGATGACACCGACACCGAAAACGGTCAGATCCAGCGCGGACAAGGACTTCTTGAGCGCGTGCTCTGGCTCCTCGGTATCGAGGATGGACTGCTCTACTCTCTTCGTCCGGAAGAGTGTGCTGCTCACGGTCGTACCTCCCACACTTGTCGTCCTCGACATGATCGAGAGGGGGTGTGGTACGCCTGCCCCGGCGCGGGGGGATTCATACAGATGGGCCGGTTCCGCCACCGGCACGGGTGGCGGAACCGGCCCATCCGGCCGTACCCGTGTGGTCAGTCCCGGGCGGGCTCCACCGCGTCGTCGGCCGTCGCACGGTCGAAGCGGCCGTCCAGCTTGGAGACCAGCCCGGTGACCTGGCGGGCGATGTCGGGCGCGGTGAGGCCGATCTCGGTCAGGACCTCGGCGCGGGACGCGTGGTCGAGGAAGCGCGGCGGGATGCCGAAGTCACGCAGCGGGACGTCGACGCCCGCGTCGCGAAGGGCCTGCGCGACGGCCGAGCCGACGCCGCCGACGCGGGAGTTGTCCTCCACGGTGACGACCACGCGGTGCCGCTCGGCGAGCGGGGCCATGGCCTCGTCGACGGGCTTGACCCAGCGCGGGTCGACCACGGTGGTGGAGATGCCCTGCTTGTCGAGCAGGCCGGCGATCTCCAGGCACATCGGCGCGAGGGCGCCGACGGAGACGAGCAGCACGTCCGGGGTGTCGGTGCCGGGCTCGCGCAGCACGTCCATGCCTCCCACGCGCCCCACGGCGGGTACGGCGGGGCCGACGGCGCCCTTGGAGAAGCGGACCACGGTCGGCGCGTCCTTGACCTGGACGGCCTCGCGCAGCTGCGCGCGCACCTGGTCGGCGTCGCGCGGGGCGGCGAGCCGCAGCCCGGGCACGACCTGAAGGATCGACATGTCCCACATGCCGTTGTGGGAGGCGCCGTCGGTGCCGGTCACGCCGGCCCGGTCGAGCACGAAGGTGACCCCGCACTTGTGCAGCGCGACGTCCATCAGGACCTGGTCGAAGGCGCGGTTGAGGAAGGTGGCGTAGACGGCGAAGACGGGGTGGACGCCGCCCGTCGCCAGGCCCGCCGCGGAGACGGCGCCGTGCTGCTCGGCGATGCCGACGTCGTAGATGCGGTCCGGGAAGGTGTCCGCGAACTTCTTCAGACCGACGGGCTGCAGCATCGCGGCCGTGATGGCGACGATGTCCTCGCGCTCCTTGCCGAGCTCGACCATCTCGTCGCCGAAGACCGACGTCCAGTCGGCGCCGGAGGCCTTGACGGGCAGGCCGGTGTCGGGGTGGATCGGACCGATGCCGTGGAAGCGGTCTGCCTCGTCCTGGAGGGCGGGCTGGTAGCCGCGGCCCTTCTCGGTGAGGCAGTGCACGATGACCGGCCCGCCGAAGCGCTTGGCGCGCGCGAGAGCCGACTCCAGCGCCTCGATGTCGTGTCCGTCGATCGGCCCGACGTACTTCAGCCCGAGGTCCTCGAACATGCCCTGCGGCGCGATGAAGTCCTTGAGGCCCTTCTTGGCCCCGTGCAGGGTCTCGTAGAGGGGCCTGCCGACGACCGGGGTGCGGTCGAGGATCTCCTTGGTGCGGGTCAGGAAGCGCTCGTAGCCGTCGGTCGTGCGCAGGGTCGCCAGGTGGTTCGCGAGGCCGCCGATGGTGGGCGCGTACGACCGCTCGTTGTCGTTGACGACGATGACGAGGGGACGGTCCTTGGCCTCGGCGATGTTGTTCAGCGCCTCCCAGGCCATACCGCCGGTCAGCGCGCCGTCACCGATGACGGCGACGACATGGTCGTCGCGTTTGCGCAGCTGGTTGGCTTTGGCGAGGCCGTCGGCCCAGCCGAGGACCGTGGACGCGTGGCTGTTCTCGATGACGTCGTGCTCGGACTCGGCCTGCGAGGGGTAGCCGGACAGGCCGCCCTTCATCTTCAGCCGGCTGAAGTCCTGACGGCCGGTGAGCAGCTTGTGGACGTAGGACTGGTGGCCGGTGTCCCAGAGCACCTTGTCCTTGGGCGAGTCGAAGACCCGGTGCAGGGCGATGGTCAGCTCCACCACACCGAGGTTGGGGCCGAGGTGGCCGCCGGTCTTGGAAACCGCCTCGACGAGGAAGGTCCGGATCTCCTCGGCCAGCTGGTCCAGCTGCTCAGGGCTGAGCCGGTCCAGATCGCGCGGTCCCGTGATGCGGGTCAGCAGCGGCACCCGTGCCTCCTTGCAGTAGAGCTGTTGCCGGGCTTGTCGAGTCTAATGTTCCGCTCAGGCGGAAGGTTCCCGGCCCACCCGTCGCGGGTCATGCGATCGGCTGTACCCAATTTGTGCCGTTCCTACGACATGACTGTGCCCGGCACCGCCATTGGTGCCGGGCACAGGACCTGTGCGCGCGGGGTGCTACGCGCGACCCGCGGTCTTCTGCGTCTTACGGGTGATCGAGTCGATCACGACCGTCGTGAGCAGGACACCGGCGGTGATCATGTACTTCACCGGCTCGGCGATGGACTCCAGCTGCAGGCCGTACTGGATCGAGACGATCACCAGCACACCGAGCAGCGCGTTCCAGGTGCGGCCACGTCCACCGAACAGGGACGTACCACCGATGACGGCCGCCGCGATGGCGTTCATCAGCAGGTCACCGGTACCGGCGCTCTGGTTGGCGGAGGCGATCTTCGAGGCCAGGAACAGACCACCGATCGCGGCGAAGCCGCCCGAGATCGCGAACACGGTGATCCGCACCATGGTGACGTTGATGCCCGCACGACGCGAGGCCTCGACGCTGCCACCGAGCGCGAAGACCTTCCGGCCGTACGAGGTACGCCGCAGCAGGAAGTCCGTGCCCACCAGGAACACCAGGAAGATCACCGTGGCCAGCGGCAGGCCCTTGTACTGGTTGTACATGACCGCCGCGGCGAAGGACACGATGCCCAGCAGTACCGTCCGCATGATCGTGTCGCTCATCGGGCGGAACGGGATGCCCGCGGCCTGACGGCGGCGGTTGCCCAGGAACGAGGTGATGAAGAACACCGCGGTCACCACGGCCGCCAGGCCGTACGCGGCCGCCACGTCCGTGAAGAAGTACGTCGTCAGCTTGCCGATCAGACCGTCGCTGTCGAGGTTGATCGTGCCGTTCTCGCCCAGTGTCTGGAGCATGAAGCCGAGCCAGAACAGCAGACCCGCCAGCGTGACGGCGAACGCCGGGGCGCCCAGCACCGCGAAGAAGAAACCGTGCGCCGCGCCGATGACGGCACCCGCCGCGACGGCGAAGAGCACGGCCGCCCACTCGGGCCAGCCCTGGTTGACCGCGAGGACGGCCGCGAGGGCGCTGGACGCGCCGCTGACCGAGCCGACGGACAGGTCGATCTCGCCGAGCAGCAGCACGAAGACGATGCCGACGGAGATCATGCCGGTGCCGACCATCGTGACGGTGATGTCGCTGATGTTCTGAGCCGACAGGAAGGCCGAGTTGAGGCTCTGGAAGATCACGCAGATGGCGACCAGGCCGAGGATGACCGGCAGGGAGCCCAGCTCACCGGCCTTCAGCTTGCGCCGGAACTCGGTGAGGTAGCCGGCCAGACCCTGCTCCTGCACCAGCAGGCGGGGGTCGACGGCGGTCACCGCGGCCGCGGCGGCCTCGGTGTTGAGGACCTCGTGGTCCTGCGACGTCGTGGAGGTCTTGTCGATGCTCACTTGGAAACCTCCCCGTTCGTGCGCGCCGCACGGCGGGTCACGGCGTTCTCGGTGGCGCCGGTGATGGCGGAGATGATCTCCTCCTGCGAGGTCGTCTTGACCTCGAAGACGCCGTTGTTGCGGCCGAGCCGCAGCACGGCGACCTTGTCCGCGACGGCCTTGACGTCGGCCATGTTGTGGCTGATGAGGATCACGGCGTGCCCGCGCTCGCGCAGCCGCTCGACCAGGTCGAGGACCTGGGCGGTCTGCTCGACGCCGAGGGCGGCGGTGGGCTCGTCGAGGATGACCAGCTTGGGCTCGCCGAGCATGGAGCGGGCGATGGCCACGGTCTGGCGCTGACCGCCGGAGAGCGAGGCGATCGGGATACGCACGCTGGGAATGCGGATCGACAGCGTCTGGAGCAGCTCGAGCGAGCGGCGCTCCATCTCGACCTCGTCGAGGACACCGCGCTTCTTCAGCTCGCGGCCCAGGAAGAGGTTGCCGACGACGTCGATGTTGTCGCACAGCGCGAGGTCCTGGTAGACCGTCGCGATGCCCAGGCTCTGGGCGTCGTGCGGCCGGTTGATCGAGACGGCCTTGCCGTCCCACTCGATGACGCCCTCATCGATGGGGTGCACGCCGGCGATCGTCTTGACCAGCGTGGACTTTCCGGCGCCGTTGTCGCCCACCAGGGCGACCACTTCACCGGCGTGGACCTCAAGCTCTACGTCGGTGAGCGCCTGAACGGCACCGAACCGCTTGGAGACCCCGCGCAACGCCAGCACGGGCGTAGCGGACACGTGAACCATCTCCTTCGCCGCCTGACCCGGCGGAAGGGTTGTACAGAGAAGAGTTTTGGGGGGTTCCGTCCGGCGCCCCGCGCCGAGCTTGCGGGGCTGACGTATACGCGGGGCGCCGGAGGAGTCTGGAGCAGTCATGTCCCGTGCGGGAATTCAAGGACGAATTCCCGCACCTGGAAAGGGACCTGAGGCTGCTTACTTGATGCCGAGCTTGTCGCAGGCGGCCTTGTACTTGCCGGTGCAGATCTCGGCGGCGGTGTAGACGCCGTCCTTGATGACGGTGTCGTTGATGTTCTCCTTCGTCAGCGAGGTGACGGGCACGAGCACGGACGGGATGCCCTTCTCGCTGCCGCTGTCGACCTTGTCCTTGGCGATGGAGTCGAGCGACTTGCCCTGGGCGAGCGCGACGGCCATCTCGGCTGCGGCGTTGGCCTCGGGGGCGTACGGCTTGTAGACGCTCATGTACTGCTCGTCGACGACGATGCGCTGCACGGCGGCCAGCTCGGCGTCCTGACCGGTGACCGGGACGTTGATGCCCGCGGCCTTGAGCGCGGTGATGATACCGCCGGCCATGCCGTCGTTGGCGGAGTAGACGCCGGCGATGTTGTTCTTGCCGACCGCCGAGATCGCCGCCTCCATCTCGGAGTTGGCGTTCTCCGGCTTCCACTCCTTGGTGTCGTACTCCTTGGCGATGGTGACCTTGCCGTCGAGCGCGGAGTGGGCGCCTTCCTTGAACTGCGCGGCGTTCGGGTCGGTGACCGAGCCGTTGATCATGACGACCTTGGAGTCCTTGGTCGCCTTGTCACCCAGCGCCGTCAGCAGGGCCTCGCCCTGGGTCTTGCCGACAGCCACGTTGTCGAACGAGGTGTAGGCGCTGATCGGGCCCTCGGCCAGGCGGTCGTAGGCGACGACCTTGATGCCGGCGTCGACGGCCTTCTGCACGGAGTTCTTGATCGCCTTGGCGTCGACGGCGTCCAGGATGAGGACGTCCACCTTGTTGGTGATCATGGTGTCGACCTGCTGGGCCTGCAGGTTGGCGTCCTGCTTGGCGTTGTTGTAGTCGACGGTGGCCTTGCCGTTCGTCAGCTCCTTGATCTTCTGCTGGATCAGGGGCCGGTCGAACTTCTCGTAGCGCGCGGTCTGGTTCTCCGGGAGCAGGAGACCGACCTTGATGTCGTCGCCCTTGGCGGCGGAGGCGGTGGAGTCGTTGTCGCCGCCGGCTTCCTCGGCGCTGCCACAGGCAGCCAGCGAGATGGCCATCGCACCAGCGGCAATGGCAACGGCGGCACGACGCATACGCGTGTTCACTTCAGAAACCTCCCTGACGAGGCCGCGACATTGCGGCCGAGGTGGCTGGAAGTCAACTCGGCCACACGTGCGACGTCAAGAAGTAAATCCTTAACGGGTTGGCAACGGTGCCATACGTTCTCTAAGTGAAGGCAGGCGTGGCCGCATGCAGCGTGCTGTCCAAAAGGGTTGAATCCCCCATCTCGCTGAGCGCGAGCGCGAGGGCTCCCAGCACTTCCGCACGACCGCCAAGTGCCCCGGGGAGAACGGACAGTTGGCGCGCGGCGCTGGGAATGGCGTAGCGGCCGACGGACTCCCGGATCGGCCCCAGGACCAGCTCACCGGCCTCGGCGAGATCACCGCCGAGGACCACGCGGCTCGGGTTCAGGAGGTTGCAGAGATTCGCGACTCCACTGCCGATATGACGGCCGACGTCGGCGATCACGCGGCGGCAGCCCGGGTCTCCGTCCCTGGCCAGCCGTACGACGCCCTCCATGGTGAGGTCGGTGCCGTGGCTGGACTGGAGCAGCGGAAGCACGTAGCGCGCGGCCGCGAAGGTCTCCAGGCAGCCCCGGTTTCCGCAGCGGCAGACCGGGCCGGATTCATCCAGAGTAATATGCCCGATTTCACCCGCTGTGCCGCCCGGGCCCCGGTAGATCTTGCCGCTGATCACAAGGCCCGCGCCGACACCGCTGGCGACCTTGATGTACGCCAGGTCCCGCACGCCCCGTCCGCTGCCCCAGACCAGCTCGCCCAGGGCGCCCAGGTTGGCGTCGTTGTCCACGTGCACAGGCACGCCGAGCCGGCCGCGCAGCTCCTCGGCGGGCTTGGTGCCGGTCCAGCCGGGCAGGATGGCGGTCGAGCCGAGGGTGCCGGACTCCACGTCGATCGGGCCGGGCACGCCGAGACCCACCCCGGCGATCTTGGACCGGTCGACGCCGGTCGCCGCGATCAGCCGGTTGACCAGCTGCTCGGCCCGGTCGAAGCCCTGCGTCGAGGAGGCGTCGACGTCCAGCGGCTCGGCCTCCTCGGCCAGCACCTGGTGGGCGAGGTTCCCGACCGCGACGCGCAAATGCGTATGCCCGAAGTCGACTCCTATGACGATCCCGGCATCCCCGCTCAGGGAGACGCTGCGGGCCCGTCGGCCGCCCGCCGAGGTGGGTGTGACCTCGACCGTGCCGCCGTCCTTGAGCTCGCGGACGATATTGGAGACCGTCGCCGCCGACAGACCCGTGGTCCTGGCGATCTCCGCCTGGGTGAGCGATCCGGCAAGCCGGACGGCCCGGACGACCCGCTCCAGGTTGGCTCGGTGCAGCGACGACTGCGACCCCGGAGTCTCCACGACGACCTCCTGCGCGCGGGACCGCTTCGATGAGGCCCCGTCCGTGTCCAACTAGTGAACTCTAAGCTGAGCCGTTCGGGTTGCCTCCCGTCAAGAGGTTGAACCGGATCCGGGAATGTGCACACGCACGCGCGAGCCGCCCCGGTGTGGGACGGCTCACGTGTGACGTGGGGTGATGTGGTGCTTACGGTGGGGCCAACAGAGAGCGTTTACTTCAGCGCACCGGCCGTCAGGCCCGCCTGCACCTGTCGTTGGAAGATGAAGTAGACGATCAGCACCGGCAGCATCGCGATCATCATGCCGGCCATCAGGGCGCCCCAGTCGTTCTCGTAGCCCTGCTGCAGCGCGATCATGGCCAGGCCCTGGGTGAGCACGTACTTGTCCTCGTTCTGGTTGAGGACCATCGGCAGCAGGTACTGGTTCCACTGCCCCAGGAAGTTGAAGATGCCGATGCTGATCAGACCCGGCTTGGCCATCGGCAGCATCACCTGGAAGAACGTTCGCGTGTGCGATGCCCCGTCGATCAGCGCCGCCTCCGCGACCGAGGTCGGCAGGGTGCGGAAGAACGCGGTCATGAAGAAGACCGTGAACGGCAGCGAATAGGCGATGTAGACGAGGATCAGCCCGTGGTACGTCGCCAGCAGCGAGCTGCCGGGGAAGTCCCGCAGCACGAAGAACAGCGGGATGACCAGCATGAACACCGGGAAGGACATGCCGGCCACGAACATGAAGTAGATGAACCGGTTGCCCGGGAAGGTGAAGCGGGCCAGCACATAGGCGGCCATCGAACCCAGCACCATGGTGCCGACCACCGAACCGCCCACCACGATCGCGGTGTTGAGGAAGTACTGGCCCATGTTCGCCTTGTTCCAGGCGTTGGCCCAGTTCTCGAAGTGCAACGAGGTCGGCAGCCCCCACGGGTCCGACAGGATGCCGTTGCTCGTCTTGAAGGAGCTCCACAGCACCCACAGCAGCGGCACGCCGACCATCAGCGCCCACAGGACGAGCATGCCGTGCGAGAAGACGTGCAGGATGCCGCCCTCGGAGCTGCGGCCGTCGGTCGCGCCGAGCTTCTTGGTGAGGCTCGGACGGTCCGCCTCGTCCGTCTTGGTGACCGTGCCGGTGTTCGTGTCGGTCGTCATCGCCCCGTACCCCTAGAACTCGATCCGCTCACGCCGCGCGAAGCGCAGGGTGAGCACTGCGAACGTCATGGTGACGATGAGCATCGCGACGCCCATCGCGGACGCGTAGCCGAACTGGCTGTCGCGGAACGCCGTCAGATACAGGCGCAGCGGCATGACGTCCGTGGCGCCGTCGGGGCCGCCCATGTTGACCGACATGATCTGCACCAGGGCGAAGCCGTCCAGCGCGATGATGCCCATGTACACCCAGCCGGTCTGCACGGTGTCCCACAGCAGCGGCAGGGTGATCCTGAAGAAGGTGGGGAAGCGGCCCGCGCCGTCGAGCAGCGCCGCCTCGTAGATGTCCCGCGGGATGGAGGCCATCGCCGCCGAGAACAGCACGACGTAGAAGCCGACGTGGGACCAGATCATCACCGCCATGATGCACAGCAGGGCGAGGCTCTTCTCGCCCAGCCAGGCGTTCTGCCAGCCGTCCAGACCGACCGCGCCCAGCAGGGAGTTGAGCATGCCGTCCTGCGGGTCCGGGTTGTAGATGTTGAACCAGATGACGGCGATGATGGTGATGGAGATGACCTGCGGGAAGAAGAAGACGAAACGGTAGAACTTCGATCCGGCGACACCGGTGATGACTTCGTTCTTACGCCGCTTTCCGCCGACATTCAGCATGAAGGCGAAGAACAGGCCGAGTGCCAGCGTCACGATCGGCACCGCGATCAGCATGTAGACGTTGTGCCACAGCGCGTTCCAGAAGTCCTCGTTGTGCCAGAGCTTTTCGAAGTTCTCGAGGCCGACGAACTTCGCCGTGCCGACCAGGCCCGACCAGTCGGTCAGCGAGATCTGGAACGCCTGGACGAACGGTGAGATCACAAAGACCGCGTACACGATGACGGGCAGGGCCAGGAAGCCCACGATGAATCGGTATTTGCCGTGTTGCATGGAGCTTCCCGGCCCCTTCCCCTTCGAGTGCCGCTGTGCCGGACCGGACTCTTAACTCTCGCGCTTGAACTTCTTCACCGAGTCGTCCTTCCGGACGGCGTCGGCGTATTCCTGCGTCTTCTTGATCCAGTCGGCCGCCTTCAGCTCACCGGTGAGCAGCTGCCCGGTGAGACCGCCGATCTTCTCGTCGGTGAGCGAGGGGTACCACTCCTGGAGCTGGAGACTGATGATGTTGTCGCCGGCGTCCTTGAACGCCTTGCTCGCCGAGGCGAGGCCCGGCGAGAGAGTCATGCCCTCGGTCGCGTCGACCACACAGGTGAGCGACTTGACCTTGGTGGCGAAGTTCTGCGCGTGCTTCTTGGAGAGCATGATGCGCAGCAGCTCCATGCCGCCGGCCGGGTTCTTGCCCTTGGCGGACACGATGTACGGCTCGCTGGGCTCGGCGCGCAGGGTGCCGTTCGGCAGCTTGTCGCCGGCGGAGCCGTCGAACAGGGCGCCGACGGACATCCCGAAGTCCTTGGGCGTGGTCGGAGCGGCCTCGTTCTCCACCCAGGAGCCGTTGGGGATGAAGACGGCCTTGCCCTTGTTCCAGGCGGTCTGCGACTGAATGTGCGTCAGGCCCTGGCTGCCCTGGAGGAAGTACTTCTTGGCGGCCAGCTCCTCGTAGTGCTCGACGACCTGCTTGACCGCGTCGTTGCTGGTCCAGGCGTTCGGCTCCAGGTTGTCGATGGCGATCCAGCCCTCCATGCCACCGATCTTCGCGATCTGCGCGAACAGGTTGAAGTGGACGTAGTACGGATACTTTCCGGCGTACGTCCAGGGCGCGATGCCCTTCTTCTTGATCTCGCCGCAGAGCTTGACCATCTCGTCGAGGGTCTTGGGGTACTCCCAGCCGTTGTCGTCGAGGGCCTTCTGTGAGTACCAGGTGCCGTAGATGGTGAAGGCGTAGTAGAGCACGTCGAAGGTCTCGCCGTGCTTGCCCTTCTCGATGGTGCTCGGGTGGATGACGTCCGAGATCTTCTTGCTCGCGTCGTCCAGCGAGGGCGCGTCCAGCAGCGCCTTGAGGTCCTGGAGCTGGCCCTGCGTGGACAGCTTGTTCATGTCCAGGTGGTCGGCGCCGGAGTTGTCGATGACGTCCGGCGGGTTGCCGCCGGCGAAGCGCGGGGTCAGCTTCGGGCCGACCTGCTGGGTGCCGGTGTGCTTGACCTCGGCCTTGTACTTGGCCTTGTAGTCGGCCTCGGCGTCCTTGGCGTACTGGTCGCCCAGGCCGCCCTTGAAGATGAACGCCTCCAGCGCGGTGCCCTCCTTGACCCCCAGGGGGTTGGTGGCGGACTTCGCGCCGCCCGGGGCCTTGCTCTCCTCGTCGCTGCCGCCACCGCCGGTGGCACACGCGGAGAGGAAACTCATGGTCGGTACGGAGATCAGACCGAGGGCGGCGGACCGCCTGATCAGATCGCGACGCCCCACGCTTGCGGAGCCGTTGTTCTCAGGGTTCTCGCCGGAAGTGGATCCCATGCTCAAGTCCTCGCCTTCTCCAGGACTCAGGCGGTGAACCGGATCCTCCCCGGCACCGCGGTCGGGTCACGCTGGGTTGTGCAGGAAGTGCGGAATCATGTGAAGTGCCGACAGGTATAGTCCACTTCCCGCCAGCGGAGCAAGATCGAATGCAAGGTTGGCCGATGGTCTTTTCCGAGTTGAGACCTCGCAGAAATATGAGCGGCCTGTGCGCAGGTTGCCCGGAATAATCCGCGACATAGGCCCCGTATGCCGCACCCAACACCCTTGACAATACCCGGCACTTGAGCCACAACTGATCCTTGCGCAGCGAAGTTGACAACGTTGTCCCGTGCGCAGGGAGGGTACCGGCTTATGCAGCAGAGAGCTCGGCACAGATGGGGTACGGCGGTCGTGTCGGCGACCGCCTTTGCTTTGACCGTGGGCTCGCAGGGCGTGGCGGTCGCCCTGCCCGAGGCCCCCGCGACGGCCGACCGGAGTTTCGCCTCCTCGTTCGAGGCGGACGATCCGGCACCCGACTGGCTCAATACCGTCGACACCACCCCGGACGGCGACAAGCGCGCCTCGGGCGTCGACGGCGGCTACAGCAGTGGCATTCCGGGCAATGTGACCGACCACGTCACCGATGTCCGGGCCAGCGGCGAGAACACCGGTGGCGGCGAGGTCAAGGAGAACCTCTCCGACGGGGAGTCGAGCAGTAAGTGGCTGGTCTTCGAATCCACCGGATGGGTGGAATTCGACCTTGACAAACCGATAAAAATCGCGAAATACGCGCTCACCTCGGCCAACGACTACGCCGAACGGGACCCGCGGGACTGGACCCTGAAGGGCTCCACGGACGGCAAGGACTGGAAGACCCTCGACACCCGCTCCGGCGAGACGTTCAACGAGCGGTTCCAGACAAAGACCTACGACCTCTCGGAACCGGCCGAATACCAGCACTTCCGGCTGGAAATCACCCAGAACAACGGCGCCTCCGACATCCTCCAGCTCGCCGACGTCCAGTTCTCCACGGGCGGCAGCGACGGTCCCGTCCCGCAGGACATGCTCTCGCTCGTCGACCGCGGCCCGAGCGGCTCCCCGACCGCGAAGGCGGGCGCCGGCTTCACCGGCAAGCGGGCGCTGCGCTACGCCGGCCGGCACACGGCGGACGGGCGGGCGTACTCGTACAACAAGGTCTACGACGTGAACGTGGCGGTCGGCCGCGACACCCGGCTGTCGTACCGCGTCTTCCCGTCGATGGCGGACGGCGACCGCGACTACGACGCCACGAACGTCTCGGTCGACCTGGTCTTCACCGACGGCAGCCACCTCAGCGAGCTCGGCGCCACCGACCAGCACGGCTTCCCGCTCTCCCCGCGCGGACAGGGCGCGGCCAAGGTGCTGTACGTCAACCAGTGGAACGCCGTCGCCTCACGGATCGGGTCGGTCGCGGCGGGCAGGACGGTCGACCGGATACTCGTGGCGTACGACTCCCCCAAGGGCCCGGCGAAGTTCCGGGGCTGGCTGGACGACATCACCCTGAAGTCCGTCGCGCCGGAGAAGCCGAAGGCCCACAAGTCGGACTACGCGCTCACCACCCGCGGCACCCTCTCCAGCGGCGGCTTCTCGCGCGGCAACAACTTCCCGGCGACCGCGGTCCCGCACGGCTTCAACTTCTGGACGCCGGTGACGAACGCAGGCTCGCTGAGCTGGCTGTACGACTACGCCCGCGCGAACAACGACGACAACCTGCCGACGATCCAGGCGTTCAGCGCCAGCCATGAGCCCAGCCCCTGGATGGGTGACCGGCAGACGTTCCAGGTGATGCCGTCGGCCGCCTCCGGCACCCCGGACACCGGACGCGAGGCGCGCGAGCTGGCCTTCCGGCACGAGAACGAGACCGCGCGGCCGTACTACTACGGGGTGCGGTTCGAGAACGGGCTCAAGGCGGAGATGGCGCCGACCGACCATGCGGCGGTGCTGCGCTTCACCTACCCGGGCGACGACGCGAGCGTCCTCTTCGACAACGTGACGGACCAGGCGGGGCTCACGCTCGACAAGGAGAGCGGGACCTTCAGCGGCTACTCGGACGTGAAGTCCGGGCTGTCCACGGGCGCCACCCGCCTCTTCATCCACGGCGTGTTCGACAAGCCCGTCACCGAGGGGTCCTCCAGCGGCGTGAAGGGGCATCTGCGCTTCGACGCCGGTGACGACCGCACCGTGACCCTCCGCCTCGCCACCTCGCTGATCAGCGTCGACCAGGCGAAGGACAACCTGCGCCAGGAGGTCGACGGCGCCTCCTTCGAGACGGTGAAGTCACGCGCCCAGCGCCAGTGGGACAAGCTCCTCGGCAAGGTCGAGGTGGAGGGCGCGACCCAGGACCAGCTGACCACGCTGTACTCCAGCCTGTACCGGCTGTACCTGTACCCCAACTCCGGCTTCGAGAAGGTCGGCTCGAAGTACCAGTACGCGTCGCCGTTCTCCCCGATGCCGAATCCGGACACCCCGACGCACACCGGCGCGAAGATCGTGGACGGCAAGGTGTACGTCAACAACGGCTTCTGGGACACCTACCGGACGACCTGGCCGGCGTACTCGCTCCTCACGCCGAGCCAGGCGGGTGAGATGGTCGACGGCTTCGTGCAGCAGTACAAGGACGGCGGCTGGACGTCCCGCTGGTCCTCCCCCGGCTACGCGGACCTGATGACCGGCACGTCCTCGGACGTGGCCTTCGCGGACGCGTACGTGAAGGGGGTCGGCTTCGACGCGAAGTCGGCGTACGACGCGGCCGTGAAGAACGCGACCGTCGTACCCCCGTCGTCCGGTGTCGGCCGCAAGGGCATGGCGACCTCGCCCTTCCTCGGGTACACGAGCACCGAGACGCACGAGGGCCTGTCGTGGGCGCTGGAGGGCTACCTCAACGACTACGGCATCGCGAAGATGGGCCAGGCCCTGTACAAGAAGACCGGCGACAAGCGCTACAAGGAGGAGTCCGAGTACTTCCTCAACCGCGCCCAGGACTATGTCAACCTCTTCGACTCCAAGGCCGGCTTCTTCCAGGGCCGCGACGAGAAGGGCGACTGGCGCGTCGAGTCCTCCAAGTTCGACCCGCGCGTGTGGGGCTACGACTACACCGAGACGAACGGCTGGGGCTATGCCTTCACCGCCCCGCAGGACAGCCGGGGCCTGGCCAACCTCTACGGCGGCCGTAGCGGCCTCGGGGACAAGCTCGACGAGTACTTCGCCACCCCGGAGACGGCCTCGCCCGACTTCGTCGGTTCCTACGGCGGCGTCATCCACGAGATGACGGAGGCGCGGGACGTCCGGATGGGCATGTACGGCCACTCCAACCAGGTCGCCCACCACGCGAACTACATGTACAACGCCGCAGGGCAGCCCTGGAAGGCGCAGAAGAACGTCCGCGAGGTGCTGTCCCGGCTGTACGTCGGCAGCGAGATCGGACAGGGCTACCACGGCGACGAGGACAACGGCGAGCAGTCGGCCTGGTTCCTCTTCTCCGCGCTGGGCTTCTATCCGCTGGTGATGGGCAGTGGCGAGTACGCGATCGGGTCACCCCTGTTCACCAAGGCGACGGTTCAGCTGGAGAACGGCCGCAAGCTGGTCGTCAAGGCGCCGAAGAACAGTGCCCGCAATGTGTATGTGCAGGGCCTGAAGGTCAACGGCGTGCCGTGGAAGTCGACTTCGCTCCCGCACTCGCTGATCGCGAAGGGCGGCGTCCTGGAGTTCGACATGGGCCCTCGGCCCTCCACCTGGGGCACCGGCAAGAACGCGGCGCCCGTGTCGATCACGCAGGACGACGAGGTGCCGACGCCGCGGACGGACGTGCTGAAGGGCGACGGGGCGCTGTTCGACAACACGTCGGCGACGCAGGCGAGTGTCACCTCGCTGGAGCTGCCGGTGTCCGAGCGCACCAAGGCCCTGCAGTACACCCTGACATCGTCGGCCGAGCGGGCGAAGGCTCCGACCGGCTGGAAGCTCCAGGGGTCGAACGACGGCACCACGTGGCGGACCCTCGACGAGCGCTCCGGGCAGTCCTTCGCCTGGGACCGGCAGACACGGGCGTTCTCCGTGGGGTCACCGGGTACGTACGGGAAGTACCGCCTGGTGCTCGATGGTGAGGCGGTGGTGTCGGAAGTCGAACTGCTCGCCTGAGCAGGTGCATTGGGGGTCTCATGCAGGGTGTCGATCCGGCCTGGCTGCCGGACGAGGCGTTCCGGCCGATCGGCACCCGGCGGACCCTGATCCGCGGTTCGGGTCCGTTGGTGGACACGGTCCACGGAGAAGTGGCGGAGGCCTGCGGACGGTTCGGGGGAAGCGTGTCGCGCGACAGCGCGGCGGCCCCCGAACCCGGTCCCTACGACCTGGTGCTGGAACTGACCGGCACCGAGGGCGGCGAGACCTACACCTTCGGACGCGGTGACGGCCGTACGACCGTCACCGCGTCCGGTGCGTCCGGGCTGCTGTACGGCCTCTTCCATGTCGTGCGGCTCGGGGAGGCCGCGTTCCGCCGCGATCGTCAACGCGAGCGGCACGCACCGGCGTCGGCGCTGCGGATGCTCGACCACTGGGACAACGTCGCCGTCCACCCGGTGATGGGCCAGGTGGAGCGCGGGTACGCCGGCGGGTCGCTGTTCTGGGCGGACGGCCGGGCGCGCGGTGAACTGCTCGGGCGGGTGCGGGCGTACGGCAGGCTGCTGGCGGCGTGCGGGATCAACGCCGTGGCGGTGAACAACGTCAACGTGCACGAGGCCGAGGCGCATCTCCTCACGGACCGGATCGGTGAAGTAGCCCAGATCGCGGACGTGTTGCGGCCGTACGGCATCCGCACCCACCTGTCGGTCACCTTCGCCGCGCCGCTGGTGCTCGGCGGGCCGGCGACAGCGGATCCGCTGGACGAGTCGGTGCGGACGTGGTGGGCCGAGGCGACGGCGCGGGTGTACGAGGCGATCCCCGACTTCGGCGGGTACGTCGTGAAGGCCGACTCCGAGGGGCAGCCGGGGCCGTTCGCGTATGGCCGCAGCCACGCGGACGGCGCCAACATGCTGGCCGCCGCACTGGAGCCCTACGGCGGCACAGTGCACTGGCGGGCGTTCGTCTACGACCACCACCAGGACTGGCGCGACCGGTCGACGGACCGGGCGCGTGCGGCGTACGACCATTTCGTGCCGCTGGACGGGCAGTTCGCGGACAACGCCGTGCTCCAGGTGAAGCACGGGCCGATGGACTTTCAGGTCCGCGAGCCGGTCTCCCCGCTCATCGGCGCGATGCCGCGCACCCGGCTTGCGGTGGAGATGCAGGCCACGCAGGAGTACACCGGGCAGCAGCGGCATGTGTGCTGGCTGGGGCCGATGTGGAGCAAGGTGCTGAGATTCCGGCCCGACGGGGCATCGGTCGCGGACCTTGCCGACGCGATGGTCGCCGTGTCCAACGTCGGCGACGACCCGTTCTGGACCGGGCACCCGCTCGCCCAGGCGAACCTGTACACCTTCGGGAGGCTGGCCTGGCAGCCGGAGGCGAATCCCTACCGGCTCCTGAGGTCGGCCGTGACCGCGACGACGTCCACGTCCGCGCCGGCCTGCCGGGCGGCCCGGTAGTAGGCGTGGACGACTTCCTGGTACTTGACCAGCCGGGACGGGCCGTCGGAGATCTCCAGGGCCCACCAGCTGTCCCAGTCGAAGAGCAGGGCGGTGCGGGCGGGGGTTCGGGCGCCCAGCGTCACATCACCTAGGGACTCCAACTCCCGGCCCAGCTCCGTCACTTCCCGGAACACGCGGGTGTCGTCGCGGCCCGCGTGGCCGATGACCGCGCCGTGGTACTTCTCGCAGGCGCCGCGTGAGGCGCGCAGCTGGAAGTAGAGAGCGGCGTCGGCGCCGTGGGCGACGGCCTGGAAGGTGGCCAGGCGGAGTTCGCCGGGGCGGCGCAGGGGGTTGACGTCGCGGCAGGCCGTCGTGGACGGGGTCTGCTCCATCAGCCAGAAGGGGGCGCCGTCCTTGAGGCCGCGCATCGACCTTGTGCGCTACCGCCCCGCCCTCCGGGAACCCACCGGCTTCGACGCGTTCTGGAACGACACCCTCAAGGAGGCGGCTCAGCACGAGGTGTTGGTGTCGGCGCACCCCGTGGACACCGGCCTGCGGCTGACCGAGACCTGGGACGTCACGTTCCGCGGCTTCGGCGGCGACCCTGTGCGGGCCTGGTTCAGCAGACCGGCCGGGGCGCGCGACCGGCTGCCCGCCGTCGTCGAGTACGCCGGGTACGGCCGTGGCCGCGGCCTTCCGCACGAGCGGCTGACCTGGGTGAACGCCGGGTACGCGCATCTGCTGATGGACAACAGGGGCCAGGGCGACCAGTACGGCAGCGGCGGCGCCACCCCGGACCCGCACGCCTCGGCACCGGGCGGCCCGGCGGTACGCGGCCTGCTCTCACCCCGGGACCACCACTACCGCCGCCTGATCACGGACGCGGTACGGGCGGTCGAGACGCTGCGCACCCTGCCGGGCGTGGACGGCACACGCATCGCGGCCGTCGGCAACAGCCAGGGCGGCGGGCTCGCCCTGGCCGTCGCGGGCCTCGTCCCCGACCTCGCCGCGCTCCTGGTCACCGCCCCGTTCCCGTGCGGCATCCGACGCGCCCTCGACCTCACCGACGCGGGGCCCTACGGCGAGATCGCCGCGTACCTCTCCGTGCACCGGGCGCCGAGCGGGCCGCCTACGACACGCTCGCCCACATGGAGGGGATCTCCTTCGCACGCCGCGCCCACGCCCCGGCCCACTTCGGCGTCGGTCTGCGCGACACGGTGTGCCCGCCGAGCGGGACGTACGGCGCCTTCAACCACTATGCGGAACTGTCCGGCGCCGACCCGCGCAAGGAGATCCACCCCTATCCGTTCAACGGCCACGAAGGCGGCGACGCGGTGCACGTGCGCCGCCAACTGGACTGGCTGGCCGAAGAGTTGAACCGGTGATGCCTCAGCCCACCGCCAGAGTGAACACGTGCAGATCGCTGTCCTCCGGCAGCGTCACGCGCGCGATCTCCCTGCCCGCCGGCGCACCGAACGGCCGGGTGGCGAAGACGTACGTGCCGACGGGGTCCCGGCCCGCGCCGGCGACGTTCCGGTACGCGGCCCGGGCGACGATCTCGTTGCCGTACTGGACCGTCCCGGCGCCGCCGCCGACGGTCCAGTCGGTCAGGGCGAGGTCGACGGTGTCGGTACTGCCGTCGGTGTAGGTGACGGTGGCCCGGGACTGCTGGTTGCCGTTGACGCCACTGCCGAGGAAGGACAACCGGCTTGCAGGGTTCGTGAGTTGAATGGTCTGCCCGGCTGCCGAGACATTGTCCGGGTGTCCGCTCGTCGAGTCCGGCCAGGTGAAGCTGAGCCCTCCGCCGACCGTGCCCTGCTTGCCCGCCGTCAGACCGGCTTCGGCGAGCGCCTGCCGGGAGTAGCTCCAGCCGCCGCCGTCGAAGTCGGCCTCGTCGTGGTCACCGGCGTCGTCGGAGATGCCCGTGTTGTCGTAGGCGGCGAGGAGCGTGCCGGGTACCGCGACGGTCAGAGAGACGGGCTGCACGTAGGAGGTGTCACCGGAGGTCACGGTCACGTCGACGTCGTAGAAACCCTGAGCCGCGCCCGCGGCGGAGCTCAGCGTGATCTCCTGTGTGCCGTCAACGATCGTACCTACGACCGGAGTTGCCGTGATGCCATCGGGCGCGGCGACCCGGAAGCGCACCTCGGGCCCCTCTCCCCCGCTCATCGACAGGGCGCGAATGCCGACCTTCGTACGCCCGCCGGGCGCGAGGGTAGCCGTGGTCGGGCCGACGCCGATCTGGTGCGGCTGCTCGCCCTCACGGAAGGACGGCGGGACCGCCGAAGCTCCCCAGGCGGGGTCGGCCGTACCGGAGAGGGTGTAATCCAGTCGGCCACCCTCGCGTACGAAGGACGCCGGGAGCCAAGCCCGGTCGCTCACATGGCCGTTGACCTTCAGGGAGCGGATGTATGGGGCGTCGGCGGCGGCGCCCTCCGCGCGTACGGAGATGTCGTTGCCGTCCGGGCGGTCGATCTCGACGCGTGGGAACAGCGGTGAGGCGAGGACCAGTTCGGCGCGGGACGGCACCTGGGGGTACATGCCGAGCGCGGAGAACACGTACCAGGACGACATCGCACCGAGGTCGTCGTTGCCGGGGATGCCGCCGGGCTCGGTGGACCACAGCTCGCGCATCGCCGCCCGCACGGTCTCCTGCGTCTTGTACGGGACGCCCGCGTAGGCGTACAGGTAGGGCACGTTGATGGACGGCTCGTTGTCCAGCTCGGACTTGTCGCCGCCGCTGCCGGTGAAGGCCCAGCTGCCGTCGGCGTTGCGGAAGAAGGCGTCGAGGCGTTCCACGGCCGCGTCACGGCCGCCCATCGCGGCGAACAGACCCGCGGGGTTGTGCTGGACCATCCAGGTGTACTGGGCCGCCGTACCCTCCACGAACCCGTTGCCGGTGGCCGGGGTGAAGCCGGTGACCCAGCTGCCGTCCGCCTTGCGGTTGGCGATGTAGCCGCCGGTCGGGGTGGCGGCGATGTTGAAGTTGTTCTGCCACCACTGGGAGCGGCGGGCGAAGGCCGTCGCCGTGTCCTGCTGCCCTGCCTCGACGGCGAGTTGGGAGAGGGCGAAGTCGGCACCGGACATCTCCAGCGTCTCGGCGGCACCGCCCCACGCGTTCGACACGGACGGCATGTAGTGGTGCTTGAGGTACTTGTCCAGGGAGGGCCGCTGACCGACGGACAGCACGGGTTTCCCGGCCGGCGACAGATCTTCGTCGGTGGGGACGGTCGCCGCCTTCACGAGTGAGCTCAGCGCCCCGCGCAGTGGGAAGTCCGTGCCGCCGAAGGCGCGAATGCCGGCCAGCGCGATGGGTGACGGGTCCCCGTTCATGACGTGCGTGCCGCTCGCGCCCTGCAGCCAGCGGTCCCAGATGCCGCCGTTCTGCTCCGCGAGTTCGTACAGGGACTGGGCGATGTCCGCACCGACGCGGGGGTTCAGCAGGGTGAGCAGCTGGACCTGGTCGCGGTAGACGTCCCAGCCGGAGAAGGTGCCGTACTGGGCGCGGTGGCCGCGGCCGACGGTGTGGACCTCGCCGTCGGGGCCGCGGTATCGGCGGTCGGTGTCGCTGATGACGTTCGGGTGGAGGAGGGAATGGTAGAGCGCGGTGTAGAAGGTGGTGCGCTCGTCGTCGGTGCCGCCTCCGACGCGGATCGCGGACAGCCGGTCACGCCAGGCGCGGCGAGCGGCGTCGCGTACGGCGTCGAAGGAGCGCTGCGGCGGGTTCTCCGCGGCGAGGTTGGCCTCGGCGCCCGCCCGGCTGACGTACGAGATGCCGACCTTGACGTTCACCGGTCCGGTGCCGGGCGCGAACCGGACGTAGCCGCCGGCGCCCTTGCCCGCCACCGGCCGCCCGCCGTTCGCGAACCCGCCCGTGCCACCGCTCGCCTCGGTGGAACCGGGGTTGAGCCTGTCGTCCTGCCAGGTTCCCGTGGCCTGGAAGGCGCGGTCGAAGCGGGCGGTGAAGTGGAGGGTGTAGTAGGCGCGTCGGCCCTCCGGGGCGAGGTATCCGCAGAAGTTGCCGGACGTGACCGATCCGGAGATCGTGCGCCGCACCGGATCGATCCGGACCGTCGAATCGGTCGACCCGACCTCGGAGTTGGCGCTTCTGACGAGCAGCGAGGCGGGCTTGTCGGCCGGGAAGGTGAAGCGCGCCGAGCCGGTGCGGGCGGTGGCGGTGAGGTCGGCCGTGACGCCGGACGCGAGGCGGACCTTGTAGCGGCCGGGTTCGGCGGTCTCGTCGGCATGGCTGAAGTCGGAGGCGTAGACGGCGTCCTTGGTGTCGCTCGCGGGCGACGACGTGACCTCACCGGCGTACGGAAAGAACGGGATGTCACCGCTGCCGCCCGCGCAGCCGGTGCCGGACATGTGGGTGAGACTGAAGCCCCGGATGCGGGTGGCGTCGTGGTGGTAACCGCCGGGCGCGGCGGTTCGGGTGGCGTCGCCTCTGGTGTTCTCGGGACTGAAGGAGAACATGCCGAACGGCGTGACGGCGCCCGGGAAGACATTGCCGCCGTTCTTGGTGCCGATGAGTGGATCGACGTACGGAGTGGGGTCCTGGACCAGGCCCGGGGATGCGGTGGTCGCCGCGAGGGCGGGGGCGGCGCCGGTGACCGCGAGAAGCGCGGCCAGCAGCACGGACGTGGGACGGAAGCGCATGACGCGACCCCTCCTCCTTCGGACGGGTCGCGCACCACAGGTCGCACAAGCCGCAGGGACAGTAGCGTGCGCCACGCGTACCACGGAAGAGTGCCTGCGGGCGCGAGGGCACGCAGGCGGCGCACCCGAACGGCTGAGCGGCCCAACTGAGTTGACATCGTTGTCCGTTGAGGCGGTAGAGTCATGTGCAGACCAATCGACAACGTTGTCGCATCGCGGCATCGCACAAGCCACGCACCATCCGGACGGCCCCACTTCCCCCCCCTCGGGCCCGTCCGGCTCGCGGACCCGGTGGATGGCGGCTCAGCGTCCACCGGGTCCGCCCGGAGCCACGGCCTCCGGGGGATCAGGCTCTGGGGATCAGCCCACCCGGCAGGGCAGGGTCGTCGTACTGTCGCCGCCGGAGCCGGAGACGACGTAGCCGAACGTCGTGCTCTCCCCCGGATCGAGGGAGCCGTTCCAGTCGGCGTTGTGGACCATCACGTCCTGGCCGGTGTAGGTCGCGTTGCCGCTCCAGAGGCTCTCGACCTTCTGGCCGGTCGCGAGTGTCCAGTCGACCATCCAGCCGAGCATCGGGACGTCGCCGCTGTTGGTGACGGTCACCTCGGACTGGTAGCCGCCCGACCAGCTGCCGGTCGTGCGGCGGGTCGCGGAGCACTCGCCGGGCACCGGGTCGGTCGGGTTGCCGGGCTCCTTGATGCCGGTCACCTCGCCGTTGCCGCCGTCGAAGACGATGTCGGAGCAGGAGTAGAAGGTCTCCGCGCTGTCCGAGCGCTGCCAGACCATGTAGATGAGGTGGCGGCCGGACTTGTTCGCCGGAAGCTGCCCGCTCCAGGAGTAGTTGGCCTCGACCGTGCCCGGAGAGCCGTTGAGCGGCGGGTGGTCGACGCTCAGGAAGGGCCGCTCCTCCATGTCGTCCCAGGTGAGGGGCTGGGTCGGGTCGAAGCCGTCCTTGGTGATGTAGACGTGGAACCAGCCGGGGTGTGCCGCCCAGGCGTTGTAGGCGAAGTCGACCGTCGCACCCGAGGTCAGATGGGTGAGCGGCCAGTCCTTGCTCGGCGTGTTGAAGCCGGTGAAGTTGGTGTTGCCGCCGCTGCACAGCTCACCGTCGGGCACGAAGCCACGGGTGCGGCCGGCGCCGTCGGAGCGCAGGACCGAGAACCAGTTGTAGAACGGCGTGGTCCCGCTGACCTGCTGGGCCGCCCGGCAGGCCGGGTTGACGGGCTTGATTTCCCCGGTGTCGGTCAGCCCGTCCTGCCAGCACAGGAAGGTGCGACTGCCCGGCTTCATGGGCGTGCCGTGAGCCTCTGCCTCGCCGCCGGCGCTCATGACCAGGGCCACGGCCGGGATGGTCGCGAGCAGGGAGACCAGAACGAGGAAGAGGGCTCTGGCGCGGGTGGGGAGAGCTAATCGGCGGGGCGGCGGGGTGGTCGCCCCCGATTCACTTGCTGTCAGGATCATGACATTCAAATCCGTTCCTTCAAGTACGGGCCATGGGATGTGTGTACGGCTTTGCGGCTGCCGCATGCGGTCACGCGGGGCAGGAGCGGTCCGAGTGGCGGGTTCCGGTCCGCCAATCATGGGAGCGCTCCCACCCCGTCTGTTGCGGAAGGTAGCGCCGTGGGGCGTGGTTGTAAACGCCTTTCGCAACCTCGAGCACCCATAGGGTTCCGACCTCGCCGCGTCCCTCCCGCCACCCCGTCCACCGACTGGACGGCCATAGCCACCAGGCATGAGCGGTGCTACAAATGCCCGCATGGCGGAGCGTTTCGTCCGTTTTGGGCGCCACTCCCTGCGGTCACTGATCGGCAAGAGCCCCCGGAGCGTCGCCGGACAGGTCTTCGTGATGCAGGTGACGCTCGTCGTGCTGCTCGTGGTCAGCGCCGTCGTCGCGCTGGTGCTGCAGTCGGATCGGGACACCAATGCGGAGGCCAAGCGCCGCTCCGTCGCCGTCGCGCAGACCTTCGCGCACGCTCCGGGCGTCGAGGCGTCGCTGCAGGCCGCCGATCCGTCGAGCGCTCTTCAGCCGCTCACCGAAGCCGGGCGCAAGGCCGCGGGCGTCGACTTCATCGTGGTCATGGACACCAACGGCATCCGCTACACCCACCCCATCCCGGACCGGATCGGCAAACGGTTCGTGGGCCGGATCGAGCCGTCGCTGGCCGGGAAGGTCTACACCGAGAGCGTCCAGGGCCCGCTGGGCCACGAGGTACAGGCGACGGTTCCCATCCGCGACGCCGAGGGCAGGGTGACCGCCCTCGTCTCCTCGGGCATGAAGGTCGAGAACGTCACCAGCCATATGCACCGGCAGCTGCCGATCATCCTGGGCGCCGGGGCCGGCGCGCTCGTGGTGTCGACCGGCGGAATGGCCCTGGTGGGCAGGCGGCTGCGACGGCAGACCCACAGCCTGGCCCCGGACGAGATGAGCCGGATGTACGAGCACCACGACGCGGTGGTGCACTCCGTGCGGGAAGGGGTGCTCATCGTCGGTGACGACGGGCGGCTGCTCCTCGCCAACGACGAGGCAAGGCGGCTGCTGGAGCTGTCGCCCGACGCCGAGGGCCGGCCCGTCCGGGAGATCTCCGGCCTCGACCCGGAAACGGCGGCACTGCTCGTCTCCGGGCGCGAGGCCACCGACGAGGTGCACATCGCCGGAGGACGACTCCTGGCGGTCAACCAGAGAATCACGGACCGCGACGGAGGCCCCAGGGGAACAGTGGTGACACTCCGCGACACCACCGAGCTCCAGGCGGTGTCCGGCAGGGCGCAGCTCGCCCGTGAGCGGCTTGATCTGCTGTACGACGCGGGACTGTGCATCGGCACCACCCTCGACGTGATCCGCACGGCCGACGAACTGGCGCAGGTCGCCGTCCCCCGCTTCGCCGACTTCGTCACCGTGGACCTGGCCGACGGCGTCGTGCACGGCGACGAGCCGACTCCCACGGCGACGGACATACGACGCGTCACCGTGCGCGGCATCCGCGACGACCATCCGCTGTACGAAGAGGGCCGGCTGATCGACTTCCTGCCTTCCACGCCCCAGGGACGCGGCTACGGCACCGGCCGCTCCGAGCTGGTGACCGACCTGTCGACCGCGACGGACTGGCACGAACAGGACCGGGAACGCACCCGGGACATCCTCGACTACGGAATTCACACGCTCATCACCGCCCCGATCCAGGCCCGTGGGGTCGTGCTGGGCATGGCCAACTTCTGGCGCACCGAGCTGCACGCCCCCTTCGACGAGGAGGACCTGTCGCTGGCGGAGGAGCTGGTGGCACGGGCCGCCGTCAGCATCGACAACGCCCGCCGGTACACCCGTGAGCACGCCCTGGCGGTCACCCTCCAGCGCAGCCTGCTGCCGCGTGCCCTGCCCGAGCAGAGCGCCCTCGACGTCGGCTATCGCTACATCCCGGCGCAGTCGGGTGTGAGCGGTGACTGGTTCGACGTGATTCCGCTGCCGGGGAGCCGGGTGGCGCTGGTCGTCGGTGACGTGGTCGGCCACGGGCTGCACGCCGCCGCCACGATGGGACGGCTGCGTACCGCGGTGCACAACTTCTCCACGCTCGACCTGCCGCCCGACGAGTTGCTGAGCCATCTGGACGATCTGGTGGGCCGTATCTACCAGGACGAGTCCTCGAGTGCGGAGACGGCCGCGGACATCGTGGGCGCCACCTGCCTGTACGCGATCTACGACCCCACGAGGCGCCGCTGCGTCATGGCGCGAGCGGGGCATCTGGCGCCGGCGCTGGTCCACCGCGACGGCAGCGTGGCCTTCCCCGAACTGCCGGCCGGGCCGCCCCTCGGCCTCGGCGGGATGCCGTTCCAGACGGCCGAGCTGGACCTCGACGAGGGTTCCCAGCTCGTCCTGTACACCAACGGCCTCGTGGAGGACCGCGCGCGCGACCTGGACGTGGGCATGGAGCTGCTGCGCAAGACGCTGACGGGCCACCCCGACCGGCCCCCGGAGGAGAGCTGCCAGGCGGTGCTGGACGAGCTGATGCCCGGCCGGCCCAAGGACGACGTCGCTCTGCTCATCGCGCGCACTCGGGCGCTCCCGCCGAACCGGGTCGCCGACTGGGACGTGCCACGCGATCCGGCCGCCGTGGCAGGGATGCGCGAAGCCGTGTCCGGGAAGCTCGCGGAATGGGGCCTGTCCGAGCTGGACTTCGCCACGGAGCTCGTGCTGAGCGAGCTCGTCACCAACGCCATCCGCTACGGCTGCGGGGCGATCCACGTGCGGTTGATCCACGACCGCACGCTGATCTGCGAGGTTGCTGACGGCAGCAGCACCTCCCCGCATCTGCGGTACGCCGCGACGACCGATGAGGGAGGCCGGGGCCTGTTCCTGGTCTCGCAGATGACCGAACGCTGGGGCACCCGGTACACCCCGCAGGGCAAGGTGATCTGGGCCGAACAGGCACTGCCGGAGATCGACCCCGACGGCGAGGACTAGCCCCGCGCCGGCGGGCGGGCGGCGCAGAGGGCGGGCAGCGCTGCCGGGACGGACGGGCCCGGCACCGGGTCCGGCGGCGCCGGCTCGGCGCCCGCGGGTGGCAGTTCGATCGTGAACTGTGTACGGCCCGGCTCGCTCTCCACGTCGATACGGCCGCCGTGCGCGGACGCGATGGCCGCCGCGATGGCGAGGCCGAGACCGGAGCCGCCGCCCCGCGCGCCGCCGCGAGCCCGGGAGGTGTCGGCGCGGGTGAAGCGGTCGAAGACCTGTGGGAGGAGGTCGGACGGGATGCCCGGCCCGTCGTCGCGAATCCGGATCGCGCACCGGCCGGCGCCGGTCTCGACGGAGGCGACCACCGTCGTGCCCGGCGGGGTGTGGACCCGTGCGTTGGACAGGAGGCCCGCCACCACCTGATGCAACCGGGCCTCGTCGCCCAGGACCAACGGGGATGCGTCAAGGCGGAGTTCGAGCTGCCAGTCATGCTCTCCCCCGGCGGCCCGCGCGTCCCACACGGCCTCCGCGACCAGCGCCGCCACATCCACCTCGGCGGACTGCAGGGGACGGCCCTCGTCCAGCCGGGCCAGCAGCAACAGGTCCTCCACCAGGCCCGTCATCCGGGCCGACTCGGCCGAGACGCGGCGCCAGGCGAGCATCGGCTCGATCCGGTCGGTGCCGCGGTTCATGAGTTCGGCGTACCCGGCGATCGAGGCGAGCGGGGTGCGCAGTTCGTGGCTGGCGTCGGCGAGGAAGCGGCGCATGCGTTCCTCGGTGCGCCGGCGGGCGGTGAGGGAGGACTCGACGTGGTCGATCATGCGGTTGAGGGCGGCGCCGACCTGTCCGGCCTCGCTGGCGGGGTCGGTGTCCCCGGCCGGGACGCGGGTGAGGCCTATGACCTCGCCACGGTCGAGCGGGGCACAGGAGACCTCGGCGGCGGTGGCGGCGACCCGGCCGAGGGGGCGCAGTTGGCGTCGTATGACCACCGTGCAGACGCAGCCCGCCACGAAGAGCCCGGCCACCGCGACGGCGGCCTCGGCGACGACCAGTCCGCCGATCATGCGCCGGACATCGTCCATGGGCAGCCCGGCGAGGACGCGGACGCCACCGCTTTCGACGGCGGTGAGCCGGTAGGTGCCGAGGTCCGGCACGGTCCGGGTGTGCTTGGAGCCGTCCGTCGCGATGTTCGCCAGAGCGGCGATCTGCGCGGCGGTGAGGCTCTTCGGAGCGGCGTCCTGGCCGACGACCTCGGCGGCGACGATCCTGCCGTCCTCGGCGAGGCGGGCGGCGAGCATGCCGGTGGCGTGGCCGTTCTCGTTGAGGAAGCCCAGGTCGTCCTCGATCTCCGGGTGCAGTGCGGCCCCGCCCAGGCTGCGCGAGGCTGCCGCCGCGACCCGGCCGTCCAGGTCGCCCATGAGGTAGGCGCGTTGGACGACGGCGGTGGTGAGCGCCATCGTGGCGCAGACGAGGACGAGGGTGGCGCTGACGAAGACGAGCAGGCGGGTGCGCAGCGAGCGGGTACGCAGCCGTGGGCGGTGCGCGGAGCTCTGCTCCTGCGGTCGGTTGCGAGGCGGGCGCAGGCTCATCTCCCGTCCTCCACCGGCCGGATGACGTAGCCGAGGCCGCGCACGGTGTGGATCATCGGCGCCCGCCCCCTGTCGATCTTGCGGCGAAGGCCGGCGACGTAGACCTCGACGAGGTTGCCGCCGCCGTCGAAGGAGCTGCTCCAGACGTGAGCGAGGATCTGCGCCTTGCTGAGTACCTGCCTCGGGTGGCCCATCAGCAGGCTGAGCAGGTCGAACTCCTTCGCGGTGAGCTGGACGGGGACGCCGGCGCGGTACACCTCGCGGGACTCCTCGGTCAGGACGAGGTCGCCGAGGACGCGCACGCGGTCGCCGCTGCGGGTCCGCTCGGCCGCGGCCCGGCGCAGCAGTCCGCGCAGCCGCAGCACGACCTCCTCCAGGGAGAACGGCTTGGTGACGTAGTCGTCGGCGCCGGCCCCGAGCCCGTCGAGCCGGTGCTCCAGGGCGTCGCGGGCGGTGAGCATGAGGACGGGCAGCTTCGGGTTGTCGTATCTGAGGCGGCGCAGCACCTGGAGGCCGTCCAGGTCGGGCAGCATCCCGTCGAGCACGACGGCGTGCGGTGCGCGGCCGCGCGCGATCCTCAGCGCGCTCTGCCCGTCCAGGGCCGGGCAGGCGCGCCAGCCCGCCTCCTCCACGGCCACGGAGAGCACGTCGGTGAGCGCGGGCTCGTCGTCGACGATGAGCACACGGACGCGGCCGTTGCGGAACCCTGCGGTGCCAGTCATGTCCGGATCGTGTCCCGGTCCGCTGAGGGAACGCTGTGTTCCACCTGAGGGTGGGTGATGACCTGGGCTTTCCCGGGGCGGACATGGCGAAGGGCCGCACCCCCGTCGCCGGGGATGCGGCCCTCTACAGGGTTCTCAACTGCCCTGCCGCACCGCTTGCTTGCGCTCTTGCTCGACCGCTTACTTGCGGATCAGGGAGCGCAGCACGTACTGCATGATGCCGCCGTTGCGGTAGTAGTCGGCCTCACCGGGGGTGTCGATGCGGACGACCGCGTCGAACTCGACGCCCGTGTCGGTGGTGACCTTGACCGTGCGCGGCGTGGTGCCGTTGTTGAGCTCCTCGACACCGGTGAAGGAGAAGGTCTCCTCGCCGGTCAGGCCGAGCGTCTCGGCGGACTGGCCCTCCGGGAACTGGAGCGGCAGGACGCCCATGCCGATGAGGTTCGAGCGGTGGATGCGCTCGTACGACTCGGTGATGACGGCCTTGACGCCGAGGAGCGCGGTGCCCTTGGCGGCCCAGTCACGGGACGAGCCGGAGCCGTACTCCTTGCCGCCCAGGATGACCAGCGGAGTGCCCTGCTCGATGTAGTTGCGCGAGGCGTCGTAGATGAAGGAGACCGGGCCGTCGGTCTGGGTGAAGTCGCGGGTGTAGCCGCCCTCGGTGCCCGGCGCGAGCTGGTTGCGCAGGCGGATGTTGGCGAACGTGCCGCGGATCATGACCTCGTGGTTGCCTCGGCGCGAGCCGTAGGAGTTGAAGTCACGACGCTCCACACCGTGCTCGGTGAGGTACTTGCCGGCCGGGGTGTCGGCCTTGATGGCACCGGCGGGCGAGATGTGGTCGGTGGTGACCGAGTCGCCGAGCTTGGCCAGGACACGGGCGCCGGTGATGTCGGAGACCGGGGTGGTCTCCATCGTCATGCCCTCGAAGTACGGGGGCTTGCGGACGTACGTCGACTCCGCGTCCCACTCGAAGGTGTTGCCGGTGGGGATCGACAGCGCCTGCCACTGGGCGTCGCCCGCGAACACGTCCTGGTAGGACTTGTTGAACATGTCCTCGCCGATGGCGTTCGCCACGACGTCGTTGACCTCGGCCTCGGTCGGCCAGATGTCGGTCAGGAAGACCGGCTTGCCGTCCTGGTCGACACCGAGCGCGTCCTTGGTGATGTCCACCTTCATGGAACCCGCGAGGGCGTACGCGACGACCAGCGGCGGGGAGGCCAGGTAGTTCATCTTGACGTCGGGGTTGATACGGCCCTCGAAGTTCCGGTTGCCGGAGAGGACCGAGGTGACCGCGAGGTCGTGGTCGTTGACGGCCTTGGAGACCTCCTCCGGCAGCGGGCCGGAGTTGCCGATGCAGGTGGTGCAGCCGTAGCCGACGAGGTTGAAGCCGACCTTGTCGAGGTACGGGGTCAGGCCCGCCTTGTCGAAGTAGTCGGTGACGACCTTCGAACCCGGGGCGAGGGTGGTCTTGACCCACGGCTTGCGGGTCAGGCCCTTCTCCACGGCCTTCTTCGCGACGAGCGCGGCGGCGACCATGACGTACGGGTTCGAGGTGTTGGTGCAGGAGGTGATGGCCGCGACCGTCACCGCACCGTGGTCGATCTCGTAGGTCGAGCCGTCGGGGGCCGTGACGGTGACCGGGTTCGACGGGACGCCGTTGGAGACGGCCGGGGCGTCGGAGGCCGGGAAGGACTCCTTGCCCGCCTCGGAGTCGTCCGCGACGTAGTTGCGCACGTCCTGGGCGAACTGCTGGGCGGCGTTCGCGAGGACGATACGGTCCTGCGGGCGCTTCGGGCCGGCGATCGACGGGACGACCGTCGCGAGGTCCAGCTCCAGCTTCTCGGAGAAGTCGGGCTCGGCCTGCGGGTCCAGCCAGAGGCCCTGCTCCTTGGCGTACGCCTCGACGAGCGCGAGCTGCTGCTCGGAGCGGCCGGTGAGCTTGAGGTACTTGATGGTCTCGCCGTCGATCGGGAAGACCGCCGCGGTGGAGCCGAACTCCGGCGACATGTTGCCGATGGTGGCGCGGTTCGCGAGGGAGGTGGCGGCGACGCCCTCACCGTAGAACTCGACGAACTTGCCGACGACACCGTGCTTGCGGAGCATCTCGGTGATGGTCAGCACGAGGTCGGTGGCGGTCGTGCCCGGGGTGAGCTCACCGGTCAGCTTGAAGCCGACGACGCGCGGGATGAGCATCGAGACCGGCTGGCCCAGCATCGCGGCCTCGGCCTCGATACCGCCGACGCCCCAGCCGAGGACGCCGAGGCCGTTGACCATGGTGGTGTGCGAGTCGGTGCCGACGAGGGTGTCGGGGTAGGCCTGGCCGTTGCGGACCATGACCGTGCGCGCCAGGTGCTCGATGTTCACCTGGTGGACGATGCCGGTGCCGGGCGGGACGACCTTGAAGTCGTCGAAGGCGGTCTGGCCCCAGCGCAGGAACTGGTAGCGCTCCTTGTTGCGGCCGTACTCGAGGTCGACGTTCTGCTTGAAGGCGTCGTTCGTGCCGAACTTGTCGGCGATGACGGAGTGGTCGATGACCATCTCGGCCGGGGAGAGCGGGTTGACCTTCGCCGGGTCGCCGCCGAGCGCCTTGACGGCCTCACGCATGGTGGCGAGGTCCACGACACAGGGCACACCGGTGAAGTCCTGCATGATCACGCGGGCCGGCGTGAACTGGATCTCCTGCGACGGCTGGGCCTGGGAGTCCCAGCCGCCGAGGGCGCGGATGTGGTCGGCGGTGATGTTCGCGCCGTCCTCGGTGCGGAGGAGGTTCTCCAGCAGCACCTTCAGGCTGTAGGGGAGGCGCGCGGAGCCCTCGACCTTGTCCAGCCGGAAGATCTCGTACGACTCGTCGCCCACCTGCAGCGTGCTGCGGGCGTCGAAGCTGTTCGCCGACACGACAGTCTCCTTCATTGATGTGCGCGTACCACCACGATCCTGCCGCCACGGCTACTTGGCCGATCCGCTAAGGTAAGGCTAAGTTAGGTAACCCTTACCGCCAGATCGGTGGCGCCGCGCGGCTGCGGTGCACCTCGGCAGATATCTCGATGTCGAGATAACTCTAGTACATAGGGCCGCGATGGTCATGCCCGGGGCTTCGGCATGCCTCCTTTCCTTGGGTTTCCCCGGGTCCCGCATGCCCCAATTGCATGACCATGCGAGATGATGCATACTCTTCCTATGAGCAAGGTCCTCACCTCCCTCCCCACCGGCGAGCGCGTCGGCATCGCCTTCTCCGGCGGCCTCGACACTTCGGTCGCGGTTGCCTGGATGCGCGACAAGGGCGCCGTTCCGTGCACCTACACCGCCGACATCGGCCAGTACGACGAGCCCGACATCGCTTCGGTGCCCGGCCGCGCGAAGACCTACGGCGCCGAGGTCGCGCGCCTGGTCGACTGCCGCGCGGCGCTGGTCGAGGAGGGGCTGGCCGCGCTGACCTGCGGCGCGTTCCACATCCGCTCGGGCGGGCGCGCCTACTTCAACACCACGCCGCTCGGCCGCGCGGTCACCGGCACCCTGCTCGTACGCGCGATGCTCGAGGACGACGTCCAGATCTGGGGCGACGGCTCGACCTTCAAGGGCAACGACATCGAGCGGTTCTACCGCTACGGCCTGCTCGCCAACCCGAACCTGCGGATCTACAAGCCCTGGCTGGACGCGGACTTCGTGACCGAGCTCGGCGGCCGCAAGGAGATGTCGGAGTGGCTGGTCGCGCACCAGCTGCCCTACCGCGACAGCACGGAGAAGGCCTACTCCACCGACGCCAACATCTGGGGCGCCACCCACGAGGCCAAGACGCTGGAGCACCTGGACACCGGCATCGAGACCGTCCGGCCCATCATGGGTGTGCGGTTCTGGGACCCGTCGGTCGAGATCGCCCCCGAGGACGTGACGATCGGCTTCGAGCAGGGCCGCCCGGTCACCATCAACGGCAAGGAGTTCGCCTCCCCCGTCGACCTGGTGATGGAGGCCAACGCCATCGGCGGCCGGCACGGCCTCGGCATGTCGGACCAGATCGAGAACCGGATCATCGAGGCCAAGAGCCGCGGCATCTACGAGGCACCGGGCATGGCCCTGCTGCACGCCGCGTACGAGCGCCTGGTCAACGCGATCCACAACGAGGACACCCTCGCCCAGTACCACAACGAGGGCCGGCGCCTCGGCCGCCTCATGTACGAGGGCCGCTGGCTGGACCCGCAGGCGCTGATGATCCGCGAGTCGCTGCAGCGGTGGGTCGGCGCGGCCGTCACCGGCGAGGTCACCCTCCGCCTGCGGCGTGGCGAGGACTACTCGATCCTCGACACCACCGGCCCGGCGTTCAGCTACCACCCGGACAAGCTGTCCATGGAGCGCACCGAGGACTCCGCGTTCGGCCCGGTGGACCGGATCGGCCAGCTCACCATGCGCAACCTCGACATCGCCGACTCGCGCGCCAAGCTGGAGCAGTACGCCGGGATCGGCCTGATCGGCACCGGCAGCCCCGCTGTCGGCGCCGCCCAGGCGGCCGCGACCGGTCTGATCGGCAGCATGCCGGAGGGCGGCGCCGAGGCCATCGCCTCGCGCGGCGAGGTCTCCGAGGAGGACGCGCTGCTGGACCGCGCCGCGATGGAGTCCGGCACGGACTGATCGGGCACGAGGGGACGGACCACCGGAAGGGCCGGCTGGGCGCTGTGTGCGCCGGGCCGGCCCTTCCGCTGTTGCCGACATGCCATCAGTTCGCCAAGTCGGGGTAACCGAGAGGTACGCATCGCGACCCGAAGGGAGGCGTCCATGCCCCTCACATTCCGCAAGAGTTTTCGGATCCTGCCCGGAGTACGGCTGAACATCAACCGGCACTCCTGGTCCATCACCACCGGCGGCAAGCACGGACCGCGCCGCACACACAGCAGCACCGGACGTCGTACGACATCGATGGATTTGCCCGGACCTTTCGGGTGGCGTCGTACCCGTAACGCCAGTAGGCGTTGATGACGCGTCACCCGAATGGACCCCCCTGGGATGTGCCATCTCATATCTGAGATAGCCTCAACCTCATGGCAGACGACTACCTCGTACGCATCGGCAGGCTCATCCGTGACGCCCGGCAGCACCGTGGCTGGACACAGACGCAGCTGGCCGAGGCGCTCGGCACCTCCCAGAGCGCCGTCAATCGCATCGAGCGCGGCAACCAGAACATCAGCCTTGAGATGATCGCCCGAATCGGTGAGGCCCTGGACAGCGAGATCGTGTCGCTGGGTTACGCCGGTCCGATGCATCTGAGGGTCGTCGGCGGACGTCGGCTGTCCGGTTCCATCGACGTCAAGACCAGCAAGAACGCCTGCGTGGCCCTGCTGTGCGCCTCGCTGCTCAACAAGGGGCGCACAGTGCTGCGCCGGGTAGCCCGCATCGAGGAGGTGTACCGCCTTCTGGAGGTGCTCAACTCCATCGGTGTGCGCACCCGTTGGATCAACGGCGGCGTCGACCTGGAGATCGTGCCGCCGGCCGAGCTGAACATGGCGGCGATCGACGCCGAAGCCGCCGTACGCACCCGCTCCATCATCATGTTCCTCGGCCCGCTGCTGCACCGCATGGACCGCTTCATGCTGCCGTACGCCGGCGGCTGCGACCTCGGCACGCGCACCATCGAGCCGCACATGATCGCCCTGCGCCGGTTCGGCCTGGAGGTCGCGGCGACCGAGGGGCAGTACCACGCCGTGGTGGACCGTGCCGTACGTCCCGACCGGCCGATCGTGCTGACCGAGCGCGGCGACACCGTGACCGAGAACGCCCTGCTGGCCGCCGCCCGGCACGACGGCGCCACGGTCATCCGCAACGCATCGTCCAACTACATGGTCCAGGACCTCTGCTTCTTCCTGGAGACGCTGGGCGTCCGGGTCGAGGGCATCGGCACGACGACGCTCACGGTCCACGGCGTACCGAACATCGACGTGGACGTCGACTACTCCCCCTCCGAGGACCCGGTCGAGGCGATGAGCCTGCTGGCCGCCGCCGTGGTCACCGAGTCGGAGCTGACGGTGTGCCGGGTGCCGATCGAGTTCCTGGAGATCGAGCTCGCGGTCCTGGAGGAGATGGGCCTCGACCACGACCGTACGCCCGAGTACTTCGCGGACAACGGCCGTACCCGGCTGGTGGACCTCACCGTCCGGCCCTCCAAGCTCGAGGCGCCGATCGACAAGATCCACCCGATGCCGTTCCCGGGCCTGAACATCGACAACGTCCCGTTCTTCGCGGCCATCGCCGCCGCCGCACAGGGCAAGACGCTGATCCACGACTGGGTCTACGACAACCGCGCGATCTACCTGACGGACCTCAACCGCCTCGGCGGCCGACTGCAGCTGCTGGACCCGCACCGCGTCCTGGTCGAGGGCCCGACCCGCTGGCGCGCCGCCGAGATGATGTGCCCGCCCGCGCTGCGGCCCGCCGTGGTCGTGCTGCTGGCGATGATGGCGGCGGAGGGCACGTCCGTGCTGCGCAACGTCTATGTCATCAACCGCGGTTACGAGGACCTCGCGGAGCGGCTGAACTCCATTGGGGCGCAGATCGAGATCTTCCGGGACATCTGACGTGCGATGCCACCGCACCCTTCCTGACCCGCAGTGAACCGGGTCAGGAAGGGTGCGTCGGTATCTGTGGGACTTCTCCGGGACGCTGTGCCTGCGGCCGGCTCCGGCCTTAAGCCGGAGGCTGGTCGGTGGTTTCGATGACGCACTTGTGCTGGACCACGTCCAGCAGGTCCTCCGCGCTCTGAGCCGTCTCGCACGCGAAGTACGCGGTGAGGACCGTCTCGACGTTGAGCGGGGGAGCAAAGACGAACTGGCCGTTCTCGCGGTACCGCAGGATCGTGTCGGCCGACAGGTCCTCCAGGAGGGCCACCGTGTCCTCGAGGCGCACCAGGTGACCGTTCTTGGCGGCGCAGAAGTCGTACTCCAGCGCGGCACTGTGCTTGATGGGCGTGAGGTCGACCGGCTCGCGACCGAGGCGGTGCTGGATTCCGTACGCGTCGAGGCCGGTGCAGATGCGTAGGAGGTTCTGGACCGACGCGCCACCGCCGGAGATGCGCGGGGCACACTCCAGGATGTGGAGGCGACCGTCGCCGTCGTAGCGGAACTCCGCGTTGAACGCGGAGTTGTCCAGGCCGACGCCGCCGATGACGCGCTCCAGCATCTCCTGGAACTCGGGGCCCTTCACGCCGTCGAAGGGCTGGGTGACGCAGCCCGTCTCGTGGAAGGACGGCAGACCCGTCAGACGCGGCAGCTTGATGTGGAACAGGAGACAGGTGACCTTGCCGTCGACGACGAAGCCGTCGACCATCACCTCGTCGCCGTCCAGATAGCGCTCCGCGATGATCTGGGACGGGCCGCGGCTGTCGCGCAGCAGACCGCAGACGCGCCTCACGGACAAGAAGGCCTTGCGGAAGTCCTCGGGCCGGTCGACGCGGACGACGCCCGCACTGTAGAAGCCGTTCGAGGGCTTCAGTACGACCGGGAAGCCCAGCGTCGCCTCGACCTGGGCGAGCGCCTCGCGCGGGTCGGTGGTCTGCGCAATCTCGATGTGCTGGGCGACGAAATCCCGTACCGCCGGGTGGGACTTGAACAGTGACTTGTCAGTGAGGCAGTTCACCGAGTCGATGTCCCGGACCGGCCAGCCGCGGTGGCGGCGCAGCACATCGGTGTGCACCTGGTAGCCGTCCCGGAAGGAGACGATCTCGTCGAAGGAGTCGAGCTCGACCGTCTCGGCCACCAGGGCGGGCAGGGTCTCCTGCCATGCGTCCCGGTCGATCCCGGCCAGCGAGGGCGGCTCGACGAACGTGGCCTCGATGCCGTGGTTCTCGCAGTACCGCAGGTAGTCGAGGGAGTCTTCCTCGCGGCCGAGTACGAGTATCTTCATCGAAGCTCCAGGGTGCAGCACTTGACGCTGCCGCCCGCCTTCAGAAGTTCGGACAGCTCCACGCCTATGGGGTTGAAACCGATGTTTTTCAGCCGCGCGACGAGGTTCGTGGCCGCCTGCGGCAGCAGTACGTTGTAACCGTCGCTGAAGGCGTTGAGGCCGAACACCGCGGCGTCCTCGGGGCGGGCCAGGATCGCGTCCGGGAACATCGTCTTCAGTACCGCCTGGCTGCCCTTCGAGAAGGCCTCCGGGTAGTACATGATCTCTGTGTCCGAGAGCACCGACAGGGCGGTGTCCAAGTGGTAGTGGTTCGGGTTCACCAGGGTGAGCCCGGTGACCGGCAGACCGAAGAACTCCTGGGCCTCCGCGTGCGAACGCGGGTCCGTCCGGAAACCGGTGCCGGCCAGGATGCGGCGGCCGACGACGAGGTAATCACCCTCGCCCTCGTTGATGAACTCCGGCCACAGGGTCTCCTGGAAGCCCTGCTGCTCGAACCAGTTGAGGTACGCGGGGCCCTCGGCGGTCCGCTCCGCATGCCGGAACCGGGCGCCAAGTACTTTGCCGTCGACGACAGTTGCGCCGTTGGCCGCGAACACCATGTCGGGCAGGCCGGGGATCGGGTCGATGACCTCCACCGTGTGGCCGAGCGACTTGTAGAGCTCGTACAACTTCTCCCACTGGGCCAGCGCGAGACCGCCGTCGCAGGGCTTCTCCGGGTGCATCCACGGGTTGATCGAGTACGTGACGTCGAAGTGGCTGGGGCGGCACATCAGAAGACGGCGCGGGGTTGCCACGCGACCGGTGACGGGCTGGCCGGTGCGCGGTGCCGGATGGATCGCATCGGTGATAGGCACGGGACTTGCTCCTCTGGTGTGGGTCAGTCGGTGTTTTCTGGTGCACGGGAGATCAGCGTCATGTGCGCCGTCACGACGGGCTCGCCGCTCTCCGTCGTCACTTCGCTGCGCGTCGAGACGATCCCGTTGCCCGCCAGCCGCCTGGCCGCCTCGATGTGCACGGTGACGGTGAGCCGGTCACCGGCCCGTACCGGGCGGTGGAACTCGAGGCGCTGGTCGCTGTGGACCACACGGTCGATGTCGAGGCCGATCGCGGGGTCGCCGCGCACCTCGGCCATCGCCCGATGGACCACAGCGAAGACGAACGTGGGTGGTGCGATCACGTCGGGGTGACCGAGCGTGCGGGCGGCCCCGGCGTCCCGGTAGGCCGGGTGCGGGTCGCCGATGGCGGCCGCGAACTCCCGGATCTTCTCCCGGCACACTTCGTACGGTGCGGTGGTCGGGTAGCGCCGCCCGACCAGGTCCGAGGTCACCGGCATCGAGGGCCCCCGATCGCGTATCTACCGGCCGTGGCAGTCGGTCGCATGATCCGGTCCCTCGGTCAGGAAAGCCTCCACCGAGCGGCGGTGGTCCTCGCTCCTCGTCACCGCGGCGGCAATGCCGGGCAGTGCCCCATCCGCGGCCTCGGTGCCGCCGGCCAGGTAGTGCGCGACGACCTGCTTGGTCGCCGCGTGCGCGACGGTGGGCCCGGTGGCCAGGTCCATCGCGTAGGCGTGGGCGTCGTTCTGGAAGGTGGCCAGTTCGAAGATCTGGTTGACAACCCCCCAGCGTTCCAGGGTGGTTGCCCGGTAGAGCTTGCCGGTCATCACCAGCTCGCGGGCCCGCGCCGGGCCCGCGAGTGCGGCGAGGCGCTGGGTGCCGCCCATGGCGGGGGTGAACCCGACCACCCGCTCGACCAGGCCGAACCTTGCCGAACCGGTGGCCACGATGAGGTCGCAGGCGAGGGCGAGCTCGAAGGCGGCGGTGAGCGTCAGGGAGTGTGCCGCGAACACGGTGGGGAACGGGAGCCGCTCCAGTGCCCGGGTCGTGGCCAACTGCTCGGCCCAGAACGACTCGGCTTCGTCCCGGGCCATTCGGCGGAAGACCTCGACATCGACCCCGGCGCTCACGACGGTGCCGCTCGCCCGGATCAGCAGCCCTCGTGGTGGGTTGTCGCCGAGCCACTTCAGCGCGGCCTTCCAGGCGTCCCACATCGCGATGTCGAAGAGGTTCTTGGGCGGGCTGTCCATGGTCAGGACGGCCAGCGGACCGTCCATGGCCAGCTTGAGCGGGGCTCCCTCGGAGAACAGCTCCGTCACGTGGTGCTCCGGAAGATGCTGATCGCGTTGTTGCCGCCGAAGCCGAAGGCGTTGTTCTGTACGTGGCGCAACCGGGGCAGCGCCAAAGGGCCGCCGGTGATGAGGTTGATGTCCAACTCCACGTCCTCGCGGGCGATGTTGGTCGGCGGCACCAGACGCTGTTCGATGGCCATGCAGGACGCCACGGCGCCCACTGCTCCGGCGGCGCCCATCAGATGGCCGACGGTTCCCTTGATGGCGGTGATCGCCGCGCGGGGGTAGCGCTCCTGGAAGATGGCGCCCTCGATGGTGTCGTTGGCGCGGCTGCCGGTCCCGTGGGCGAAGATCACGTCGATGTCGGACTCTTCGAGGCCGGCCTGGGCGAGCGCCATCCGGTGGCAGGACGCGACGCCTTCGGGGTCGGGCGCGGTGGGGTGGCTCGCGTCGTTGTTGACCGCGGAGGCCAGCAGCTCGGCGTAGGGCGAGCGGGCGCCGGCGAGGGACCGTTCGGTCTGCAGGACCAGGAAGCCGGCGCCCTCGGAAGGCGTCACGTACCGCCGGTCCTTGGCGAATGGGCGGCAGGCGTGGGGCCCGATCGCCTGCAGCGTGTTGAAGCCGATCAGGTTCTTCTCGGAATACGGGTCGACACCGCCGACGACCGCGGTGTCGGCCACCCCGGCCTGGAGCATCTCCAGCGCGCACGACAGCGCCACATTGGCGGAGGCGCAGGTGTTGTGCACGGTGAAGGTGGGACCTACCGAACCGACGGTGCGGGCCACGTCGTCCGAGATGGAGTAGCTGGAGTAGCCGCCCGAGGCGGCGGAGTCGCAGCGTCCGGCGACGACGTCCTCGAGGGCGTCCGCCTGGCCGTCGCTGCTGCCGACGCACACCACCGCGTCGAGCAGCGCCGGGTGCCCGGGGGTGAACCCGGCGTCGGCGAGCGCCTCCAGCGCCGCGTACTCGGCGAACAGGGAGGCCGAGCGAGCCGTCCCGTACCGGGTGCGGTGGCCGGTGAGTTCATGGGCGCGCTCGCGGGCCGCGTCGGGGACGCGGCCGCTGAGGATGCCCGGCTTCATGCCCGGGTAGATCGGCTTCAACTCTTCGAAACGGGCCGTGGTGGAGCACAGGTCGGCCCAGAGACGCTCCTTGCCCGCTCCGGCGGGCGAGATCGCTCCGAGACCGGTGACGAATACGGGTTGAGATCCTCGGGCCATCACGAGCTCCTCTTCGTTACGGTCACACTGGCGCGCTTGCCGGATGTGGCGCGGCATTCGACGACCGCACTCCCGCCGGGGGCGAGCTCCTGCACCATCCGGAGGAAGTCGGCGGTGATGAACGCGCCGTTCCTGCCCAGGTGTTCCTTCGGTTCGGCGACCGCTTCGGGGGCTGCGCCCCGCGGTAGGGCCCAGGCCCGGCCGCCCGCCGGGAAAGGCTCGGCCGAAGCCGCGTCCTCCTGCCAGAAGTCGAAGCGCGCCGCGTAGTCGCCACCCGCACGCAACCGGGCATGGGCGACACCGGATTCGCAGCGCAGGGCGGCGTCCTCACGCCGGGCGTCGTCCAGAGCCTCCGGGGAGTAGACGTCGCCGATCAGGAGGTGGCCCGTCGACGAACTGCCCTTGCTGAGCGCGGACAGCATCTGCCAGAGGGTGACGACCGGGGTGAGCTGAGCGGCGTTCAGGGTCATGTTGCGACCGGTGGCGCCGATCGCCAGGTTGACGAAGGCCGACGCGGAACTGGTCAGGGCGTTGGGGAAGTACTGGGCCGACATCAGCCGCCCCTTGGCCGCCGCCGTGCGCTGCAGCCCCGCCATGGCACCGAAGTTCCCGTACTCGGTCCCGATGATCACCGTCTCGCCGCTCTCCCGCTCGTACTCGTCCTGCAGTACGAGGTACAGACACAGCCGGGTGAACCAGTCGCGGAACTGGTCGCCGGCTGTCTTGACGATGAGGTGAAAGTCGTCGGGCGCGCCCACGGGAACGCCGTCCGGTGACTGTGCCTGATCCACCGCACATATGGCGACCCGGTCAAGGCTGAACTCAAACACGTGTCTCTCCATGGCAGAGCCGCTGATACCGCAAAACGGGTGCAGCAGCGGGTGCGGTTACTTGGCGGCGATGCCCGCGATGTACTTGTCGAGGTCCTCCACCGTCACCAGGTCGCGCGAGAAGTCGTCGCCGAGCTCGATGTCGAATGCCGCCTCGACGTGGACGATGACATCGATGAACTTCAGCGAGTCAATTCCAAGGTCGGCGTTCAGGCGCTGTTCACCGGAAATTTCGAACGAGTCGTCGCGCTCGGCAACGCTGCGCAGAACATCAGAAATCCTGGAGTCAATCGTGTTCGACATCTGAAATCCCCTCAATATTTGAAACTGTGATCGCCGATATGGCAAGACCGTCCGCAACGGTCCAGCGCCCGTGGAACCTGTCGATTTCGCGTCCTCCGACGAGCGGCCCCGGTACGCGGAGACGGGCCTCGAATGTACCCCGTTCCGGGTGCAGGGTTATTTCCGCGCCATTGAACCCGAGTGGACTTCGGGCCAGCGGGAACCATGCCTTGAACGTCGATTCCTTCGCGGTGAAAAGAACCCTGTCCCAGTGGATGCGGGGGTCTCCGGCAGTGAGCTCGTGCAGCAAGGCACGCTCCGAGGGAAGCGCCACTTTGGCGAGGACCCCGTCGGGCAGCGGACCGTGAGGTTCCGCATCGATGCCGATGCTGTGCAGGTCAGAGCTTCGGGCGAGCGCCGCGGCCCGATAGCCGGAACAGTGGGTCATGCTGCCCACGACCCCGGCGGGCCACTGCGGCGCGCCATCCGGAGACGGCACGACCGGTGCCGCCGGAAGGCCGAGCCCGGCCATCGCCCGTCTCGCGCAATGCCGGACCGAGGCGAACTCCATTCGCCGTCCATCCGATACTGCACCCAGCGCGGCAGCTTCGACAGCATAGAGGCCCGCTGCTGGCAGGTCAACGAAGAGTTCCTCCCCGAACGCCCCCACGGGAAGAATGCTTTGAATCAACTGTGTCCCCCGACGTTTACGCAAATCAGGTGTATCACAAGGAACGCCTGACGCCTCGTCACCGTACCAGCAGTTCGAGGGTGTGTGGAACGTGCACACACCGAGTTCCGGGTGAGGTTTGCACCCAAATGTCCAATCCTCGGGATGTCGGTTCATGCGTATCCCGGTGCCGCCATTCCAGCAAATCACACCAACCGGACATCCGGATCGGTGGGCAAGATCACACAGGGTTTGCAGAATTCGATGGGCTGTGATCTTCTTGCGGCGGTTCAAATGATTGTGAATCTAGGGGGATTTACACAGTGTCCGTACTGGAATCGGAACTCTCCAAGAATGGTTTCGCCAAGTGGAACCTCGCCGACGTCTTCGGCATCTCGGAGAGTGACAGCAATTACCAGGCGCTGGCCGGCGAGTACGACAACCTCCCGGAGGACCCGTACGCAGCGGGCTCCGGGCGCTATCGCCGTTACGCCCGCGGTCTCTACCTGCCGTGGTCCAAGGAGTTCAGCTGGATTCCGGCGACCGAGGACCAGTCGCGCGACGGAATGAACGGGTACTACCAGGGCAACCACAACCCCGAGTACGTGGGCGTGGTGCGCAACCTCCCCGCCATCAGCGAGCGGGCCCGCAACAACCAACTCCTGCTCGACATCATCGACTTCGACTTCCAGCAGACCCGTTGGAACGACGTCGACGCGGTGTGGCCGCTGCATGTCGGTGTGCACTTGATCAAGCTCTCGATCGACGAGGACGGCGGCGAAGCTGTCTCGTCCCCGAACGAACTGCACCAGGACGGCGAGCCGTTCGTCTTCGCCCATCTGATGTACCGGCGCAACGCGGAGGGCGGCGACAACGTCATCGCCCCGCCCAAGTACCGCGGCATGCAGCCGCACCAGGTGCCCGATGACGAGGTCATGGCCTCCTTCGAACTGACCCGCCCGCTCGAGGCGTACGGCGTCACCGACAAGCTGGTCAGCCACTACGTCGGTCCGATCAGGAAGAGCGACGGCGAGGGTCCGGGCGAGCGCGCCATCCTCCTCACCGACTTCGTTCCGATGCGGCAGCTCATCTGATGCGCTTCCACCACGCCCGGGCGACCGACGAGTCGGCGCTGCAGGAGCTGCGGAAGGCGCTGGTCTTCTTCTACGGCGACGCGACCGTGGAGGAGACGGCCCCGGGATTCACCGTCAGTGTGCCCGCGGACCTCTCCGAGAAGGAGCTGGGGGATGTCGTACGGCATTTCCTGCGAGGTCAGCGCGTAGTGCCCGGCAAGACCGTGGCGGAGAACGGCGGCCGGCCGGGCGCCCGGTGCGGGCTGCCGCACGACGACCGGATGGAGGTCGGCCCCGGGGCGTACCTCCAGGGACCCGAGTGGACCGACGCGATGGAGGCCACCCGTGCGCTGGTGCGCGGACACCTGGCGGCCCGGTTCGACGTGCCGCAGCTGCGGGGCTCCGCGCTGATCTCCCGTGACGTCCTGGTCAGGGCCGGGTATTACCGCAAGTTCCCGAACCTGGTGAACGCGGTCTCCCGGATCAGGTCCGACTACTGGGACGGCGTCTCGGTGGCCCAGCTCCGGCCCGGTCAGGACGAGGCGCTGGCGTCGTTCTACGTGGCGTCGGACATGGTCCTCAACCCGGTCACCTGCTACCACGTGTACGCCAAGGCGCAGACGCTGATGGAGCGGCACCCGGTCGGCCTGTTCGGCATCGAGGGCCCGGTGTTCCGCCACGAGTCGCACAACCACTCGGCGACCCGGCTCGCCGAGTTCACCATGTACGAACTCGTCGGCATGGGCACGGAAGAGGAAGTGGAGAAGTACTTCCACAGCCTCATCGAGGCGTACACCGAGCTCTTCGCGGCACTCGGCCTTCCGCACCGGATCGTCAGTGCGTCCGACGCCTTCTTCGGCGACGACCCCACCCTCACGCGCAACGCCCAACTGATGAGCGGCAGCAAGTTCGAGGTGCGGATCCCCATGCAGGACGGCGAGCTCTCCGTCGCCAGCGTGAACTCGCACGGGGCGGCGTTCGTCGACTCCTTCGAGCTGAGCCAGGGCGGCAAGGTCCAGGCGACCTGCTGCGCGGGCATCGGGCTCGAACGGCTCGCGTACGCGCTCAAGGCGTACGACCTGCTTCCCTGAACGACTCTGCCGAGTGGCGCACCGGCAGGGGTGCGCCACTCACCCATACCTGTAGGGATTCTTGGCAATGCAGAACATCGCAGTACTCGTGGACGAACTGCTCGCGCAGCTGGCGGCGGCCCGGGACGTCCCCGGTGACTCCGACCCGACCGAGATCATCGTCAGCTCGCTCGACCAGATGCGCTTCCTGGTCGCGGTCGAGGAGCGCCTCGACACGGTGCTCGAGGTCGGGGAGGTCTTCCCCTTCGACCTGACCTCCTGCGAGAACCTGGTGAAGAGTGTCACCGAGCTGGTCGCGGAAGCCTCGGAATGAAGGCGCCGCGGACCTGGGTCGACCTGTCCATCGCACGTGAAGTCGTCAAGGTGTCGCTTCCCCTGATGTTCGGCATGGCCGGCAACCTGGTGATGATGCTGGTCGACCGCATCGCGCTGGCCCGCTACTCGGAGGCGACCCTCATCGCCTCCGGCCCGGCCGTCTTCACCGGCATGACGATCATCATGTTCGTCACCGGGATCGCCGGCATCACACGCTCCTACGTCGCCCAGGCCCATGGCCGCGGCGACCGCGAAGGGACCGTCGACGAGGGCGCCGCAGGGGTAATCCTCGCCGTCGGCCTGGCCGTGCTGATGCTGCTCGCCACCCCGCTGATCACCAGGATCCCCGAGCTCAGCAACCGGCCTGCCGGCAGTGTCGCGCTGGAGTCGGTCTTCTTGGAGTGGTCGGTCCGCTTCGGCGCCGTGATGACCCTCAACATGGCGCTGGCCTCGTACTTCAACGGCACCCGTAAGACCCGGGTGCCGATGGTGGTCGGCCTGATCGGCCAGGCTGTCGGCGTCCTCATGTGCATCGGCTTGATCTTCGGCAACTTCGGGCTGCCCGAACTCGGCATGCGCGGCTCCGGCATCGCCACCTTCATCGCCGTGTCCGTCATGTTCGTCGGGTACGTGGTCTGCCTGCCCCGCACGTTCTACGCGGGCTTCAGCCGGCTGTTCGGCAACGGCGTCCGCAAGGTCGCGACGCTGATCGGGCAGCGGCTGCGCAAGGGTGCACCGTCCGGTGGCTCCAGCGGTCTGGAGGAGATGGGCCACACGTCCTTCGTGTGGATCGCCGGCATCCTCGGACCGGTCGCGCTGGCCGCCAACAACATCGCCCTGTCGCTCAACTACGTGGCGATCATCCCGCTGATCGGCCTGGGCATCGGGTGCAGCATCCTGTCGGGCAACGCCGTCGGCGAGAACAAGCACGACCGGGTGCCGCACATCCTGCGGGCCGCCGTGGCGGTGGGCTCGGTGTACGTCCTGACCGTCGCCTTCTTCCAGATCTTCCTGCCCACCCTGCTGCTCTCCCCGTTCGGCCTCGACGGCGCCGACCCGGCGACGATGGACACGGCGGTCGACACCTCGCGCGTGCTCTGGATGTACTCGGTGGCCTTCATGTTCTCCATGTTCGGCGGAGCCGTACTGGAGAGCTTCGGGCTCCCCCGCTTCGTCTTCCTGACCCGAATCGGGGTCGTCTGGGTACTGAGCGTGCCGACCATCCTGGTCATCGCGCTGCTCAACCAGGACAAGTCCGGTGTTCTGGTGCTCATCTGGGTCGTGTACTCGCTCTTCGAGGGTGTGATGGGCGCGCTCTACTTCTGGCGCATCCGGCGGGCCGCCGCGTCAGGCGAGAACCGGCTCGTGCAGCCGCAGCCGGATTCGGCGCCCGCTTCCGAGTCCGATGCGAAGCCTGGTACGGAGAGAGGCGCGGAGGGCGATGTCCAACCCGTTTGACGCCGCGGATCGGGCCACCCTGGTTCTGGTCAACGACGAGGGCCGGCACTCCCTTTGGCCGGAGCACCTCGAGGTGCCGGCGGGCTGGCAGGTCGCCTTCGGCCCGGCCGGCCGTCAAGAGTGCGTCGAGCGCATCGACCGGCACTGGACCGACATGCGGCCCCGTTCTTCCGCTTCTCGCCCGTCTGTGAAATGAGGAAACCTTGTCACGCTCCGCTCTGGTGATCGGCGGAAACCGAGGGATCGGCCGAGCTGTCGCGCAGCGTCTGACCGAGCGCGGCGACCGGGTCGCGGCCACCTACCGGACGGGCGACTGCCCGCCCGGGACGCTGCCCGTGCGGTGCGACGTGACCAGCTCCGAGGACCTCAAGCGGGCCGTCAAGGAGGCCGAGGAGGCGCACGGCCCCGTGGAGGTCCTGGTGGTCAACGCCGGCATCGCCCGGGACGGGCTGCTGTTCTCCCTGACGGAGGAGGACTTCGAGGCCACCCTGCGGACCAACCTCACCGGGGCGTTCCTGGCCGCCAAGCACGCCGCCCGCGGCATGATCAGGAGCCGCTTCGGGCGGATCGTCTTCATCTCCTCCGTCGTGGCCCTCTCCGGCGAGGCGGGGCAGGCCAACTACGCGGCCTCCAAGGCGGGGCTGATCGGGATGGCGCGCTCCCTGGCCCGGGAGTTCGGCGGTCGCGGCATCACGGTGAACGTCGTCTCGCCGGGGCTCACGGACACCGACATGGTGGCGGTGCTCTCCGCCGAGCAGCAGGGCAAGCTGCTCGGCCGGGTCCCGATGGGCCGGATGGCACAGCCCGCCGAGGTCGCCGCCGCAACGGAGTTCCTGACCAGCGACGAGGCGGGCTACATCACCGGGGCGGTCCTGCCGGTCGACGGCGGCATGGGCATGGGCCACTGAACACGGCCTCGCCCCCGGCCCCGCTGATGATGGTCGAGGACAGCCGCAGCGTGCTCCGCGGCACGACCTCGTACGGCATCGGTGCCGACTCGTACGAATCGGTGCTGACCCCCCTGGAGAGCGCCCGCGCCGCGCTGCTCGTCGAGAGGGACCGGCTCGACTATGTGGCCGCACACCTGCTGGTGCGGATCTGCGCGGCCCGGCTCGCCCAGGTGCCACCGTGGTCGCTGGTGATCGACCAGCGGTGTCCCGGGTGCGGGGCCACAGACCATGGGAAGCCGTTCGTCCGGGACCACCCCGGCCTCTCGGTGAGCCTCTCGCACACCAGGGGAACTGTCGCCGCCGCCGCCGGCTGGTCGGTCGTCGGCGTCGACGTGGAGACCACGGCCGGCTTCCGCTACGACCGGCGCCTGGCCGAGCGGGTCCTCGCCCCCGAGGAGGTTGCCGCCGTCGACGCGGCACCCGACCCCGCACTCGCCTTCCTTCGCCGCTGGGTCCGCAAGGAGGCGCTGGTGAAGGCGGGACACGGGTCCCTGCTCGGGCCCACGACAGCAGGATCCGGCGCCGCCGGCGCCGGTCGGCGGGTGCGCGAGTGGACCGCCGGGGACTCTGGTGCCGTCGCAGCCGGGGTCTCGGAGCAGCCGCTCACTCTTCTCCGTGCGGGGGACGGGCCGTACGGACAGCCGATCCCCGACGACAGGCCAGGAGGGCCCTGATGGACAGCCATATCATCGAGCAGTACCCCGAATTCGCCGTGAACTGCTTCACCGGCAGCTTCAGCGCCCTGGCCGGAATGAAGGGCCACCCCATCGCCGAACAGAGCCTGTTCGAGCGGGGCGACGCCTACCTCTTCCAGGCCGGTCTGGACGAATCCGGCTACCCCGAGTACATCTTCCCGGTCGAAGAGGCCGGCCTTCTCGGCATGCGCCGCACGGGGTTTGAGCTCCAGGCCGTTCCCATCTCGTACGCAGATGTCGGCAGCCAACTCAAGGGGCTGGTCGACCGGTTCGGCGGGGTGGTCGTCTGGGTCAACACCTCCCACCTGGGCTATGCCGAGGTCTATGGGCGTACCAGCTCCTATCTGCACTCCATAGTGATCGACGAGGTCGCCGAAGACCTCAGTGACCTGCGGGTATTCGACTGCATGGTGGTCGACGCGGAACGCTTCAGCTGCCGGGCCCGGCTGGATTTCGCCGAGTTCGAGAAGGCCATCAGCGACCGCATCAAGAGCGACGCCCACGACTGCATGGGCTTCTTCTACGTGGTCACCGGGACGGTCCCGGCCGAGGGCCGCGGCGGGCTGCAGGGGAGCCTGCGCGAGCAGGCCCGGCGCTTCGCGGAAGAGGACCGCTTCCGCGAAGCGATCAAGGAATATCAGCGGCTCTGCGTGGAGTGCTTCGCCGACCCCGACCGCAGTACCGAGTTCGGCGTCAGGCGGCTCTTCATCCACAGCACGGTTCTCTACTCCGTGCCGAGCCTGACCTTGATGAGCCGCTCTCTTGATGCGGCCGGCGCGTCCGATGCGGCGAAGGAACTCTGCGAGGAGGCGATCCGCCACTGGCGTGCCCTTGGAGTGCTCGCCCTGCGGTACGAGGCGACCGGCTCCGACGCCGTGATGGGACGCCTGAACCAGCGGTTCGCCGTGCTGGACGACGTCACGGCACGTCTTTGGGGAGAACTCGCGTGAGCACCGCCACGAACACCGCACCGAGTGGCCCGGGTGGCCCGGGCGAGGAGCGGCTGCCGCTGCTGCCCGCGCAGGAGGGCCTGTGGTTCGTCGAGGGCGCCAGGCCCAGCGCCCACAACGTGTCCTTCGCCCTTCACCTCGACGGCACTCTCGACCGCACCCGCCTGACGTGGACACTGCGGGAGCTGATCGGCCGACACGCCGCGCTGCGCGCCCGCGTGGTGGCGGAGTCGGGCGAACCGATTCAACTCGTCGCGGCGGCCGTGCCGTCGGAGTTCACCGACGTCGAGGCAGCGGAAGAGGCGCTCGACCGGCTGATCGCGGCAGAGCAGGAGCAGCCGTTCCGGCTCGACGAGGGGCCGCTGTTCCGGGTGACGCTCTTTCGCTCGGCGGAGCAGCGCCACGTCCTGCTCTTCGTCATGCACCACATCGTCTCGGACGGCGCCTCCTGCGACGTCCTGGCCCGCGAGTTCGCCGCCCTGTACGGGGCCCGGGCCGAGGCGGCCCCCGTCCCCGCGCCCCGCCTGAGCTACCAGGAGTACGTGCTCCAGGAGCAGAAGCGGTCCACCGGGCCCCGCGCGCAGCGGTCATTGGCGTACTGGCTGGAGGAGTTCCGGACCGTACCGCCGCCGCTGCAGCTGCCCTTCATGCGCACCCCGCCGCCGGACCGGGACCGCCGTGCGGTCACCCACCGCCAGGACATCCCGGCCGAACTCACGGGGCGGCTACGCGAGTTGGCGCAGCAGAACTCGGCGACCCTGTTCATGGCCCTCGCCGCGGGGGCATTCACCCTGCTGCACCGTTACACGTCGCAGAGCGACCTCGTCCTCGGCGTGCCCCTGTCCAGCCGGATGGCGCCGGGCACCGACGAGGTGGTCGGCCTGCTGGTGAACACCATGCCGGTGCGCGTGGCCATCGGGCCCGACACCTCCTTCAACGCGCTGGTCGAGCAGGTGCGTTCCAAGGTCGTCAAGGCGCTGCGGCACCAGGGGACCTCGTTCGGCCGGCTGGTCCAGGAGGTCAACCCGCCGCGCGCGGCCGACCGCCATCCGGTGTTCCAGATGGTGATCAACCACTGGGAGCACGGCGACAGCGGCACCGTCGCCTGCGGCCTCGCGATGGAACGGCGCCCGCTGCCGAACCCCACCGCGGCCTTCGACGTCATGCTCAGCTTCGTAGAGGAGGCGGGCGCTGTACGGGCGTACTTCGAGTACGACAGCGACCTGTTCGAGGCGGTCGCGGTCGAGCGGGTGGCGGCGCACCTGGTGCGGCTCCTTGAGTGCGCGGCAGCGGCGCCCGGCGCGGCGATCGGTGAACTGCCCCTCCTCACCGCGGCGGAGGAGCAGGCGTTCGAGGACCGGTGGCGCACCATGGACCGCCCGCCCACCGCCGGCACACTCCCCGAACTGTTCCGGGCACAGGCCGCCCGCACCCCCGACGCCCCGGCCGTGAGCATGGGCGAGGAAATGCTCAGCTACGCCGAACTGGACGCCAAGGCTACGGAGTTGGCGCGTCGTCTGGCCGCGGAGGGGGTACGGGACGAGACCCCCGTGGTGCTCTTCCTCGACCGCTCGGTCGACCTTGTGGCCATCGTCCTCGGCGTGCTGATGGCCGGCGGCGCCTACGTCCCGCTCGACACCCGGTACCCGAAGTCCCGGATCGAGACCATCCTGCGGACCTGCGCGCCGCCCCTCGTCATCACCGACCGCGCCATCGGCGATCTGGACCTCCCTGAGGCCTGCAAGGTGCTCGGGCTTGCCGAGTTGTTGTCCACGGACAACGGCTCCCCCGTGGCGCCCGCCGCACCGCGGCCGCCCGCCCACCCGGACGGGCTGGCCTACGTGATGTTCACGTCCGGCTCCACCGGCACCCCCAAGGGGGTCGCGGTCACCCACCGCAACGTCGCCGAGCTGGCCGCCGACTCGGCCTTCGCCGCCGGTGACCACCGTCGAGTGCTGCTGCACTCCTCGCTCGCCTTCGACGCCTCGACATACGAACTGTGGGTGCCACTGCTCTCGGGCGGCGAAGTGGTCGTGGCACCCCCGGGCGACCTGGACCTCGAGGTGCTGGGCAAGGTGATCGGCGAGGGGCGCGTGACCGCCGCGTTCCTCACCACCTCCCTGTTCAACCTCTTCGCCGAGGAGGGCACTTCGACGCTGGCCCTGCTCAGCGAGATCTGGACGGGCGGCGAGGCGGCGTCGCAGGTCGCGATGCGCCGGGTCGCCGAGGCGTGCCCCGGCACTGCTGTGAACAACGGATACGGCCCGACCGAGACCACCACCTTCGCCACCGGCCATCGTTTGCGCACACCCCATGACTACCGGGGTGCCATCCCGATCGGCACTCCGCTGGACCACACCCGCTGCTACGTCCTGGACGACCGGCTGCGGCCTGTCCCGGTGGGCGTGACCGGCGAACTGTACGTGGCAGGCGCCGGGTTGGCCCGGGGCTACCTGGATCGCCCGGGGCTGACCGCGGAGCGCTTCGTCGCCGACCCGCACGGCCCCGCCGGGACGCGGATGTACCGCACCGGAGACCTGGTACGCCACACCGAGGACGGGGAGCTCGAGTTCGTCGCCCGGGCCGACCAGCAGGTCAAGATCCGGGGATTCCGGATCGAGTTGGGGGAGATCGAGACGGTGCTCGGCTCCGCCCCCGGGGTGGCCCGGGCCGCCGTGGTCGTGCGCGAGGACCGGCCGGGCGACCGACGGCTGGTCGGCTATGTGATCGCGGACGGACCGCCCGCCGACCCCGCCGCGCTGCGCCGGCACATGGCGGCCGCGCTTCCCGAGTACATGCTGCCCACCGCGTTCGTCCCGGTCGATTCGCTCCCGCTGACGGCCAACGGCAAGCTGGACGCGAAGGCGCTGCCGGCACCGGCCGCCGGGGCCGAACTGGAGCAGGGGCGCCTGCCCCGCACGCCGCAGGAGAAGTTGCTCTGCACGCTGTTCGCCGATGTGCTCGGCGTCCCCTCGGTCGGCATCGACGACGGGTTCTTCGAACTGGGCGGCCACTCCCTGCTCGGCATGCGGCTTGTCGTGGCGATCCGCGACGCGCTCGGCGCCGAGCTGTCGATCGGCGACCTGATCAAGGCTCCCACGGTGGCCCGGCTCGGCGACGTGCTGAGCGCCGTTCCAGGTGGGGAACAGCCGGAGATCATGCTTCCGCTGCGCACCAGGGGCAGCCGTCCCCCGCTGTTCTGTATCCACCCGGCCACCGGCATCGCGTGGTCCTATGCGGGACTCAGCCGCCATCTCGGCCCGGACCAGCCGCTGTACGCCCTGCAGGCCCCCGGTCTGGCCGGGCGGCCCACGGCACGGTCCATGGCCGGGCTCGCCGAGGAGTACCTCGACCGGATCCGGCTGGTCCAGCCCGCCGGCCCCTACCATCTGCTCGGCTGGTCGTTCGGCGGGAACGTGGCACACACGATCGCCTCCCGGTTGCGGGAGCAGGGCGAGGAGGTCGCGCTGCTGGCCATGCTCGACTCCTTCCCGCCCGAGTGGCAGGAGCTGGCGGCCTCCCTCGACGAGCCGGACCTGCTGGCCGAGTTGCTGACCAGTCTGGGGCTCACGCCGGCCGGCTTCGGCGACGGCACTCTGGGCCGCGCCCAGTTCGTCGAACGGCTCAAGGCCGCCGACAGCACGGTGTCCAGTTTCGGGTCCGAGACGCTCGCCGCGCTGCCTGACCTCTACACCCGCCATGTCCAGCTGCTGCAGGAGCCGCTGGACCGGCGCTTCGACGGTGACCTGCTCTTCTTCACCGCGGACCACAGCCGTCCCGTCAACGGCGCCACTCACGAAGCCTGGCGCCCGCACGTCACCGGGCACCTGGAGAACGTCGTGGTGGCCGGCCACCACGACGGCCTCATGCAGCCCGGTCCGCTTGCCGAGATCGGCACGGTCCTGGCAGCGACCCTGGACGAACTGGCCGATCGGACCGCCACGCGGCCTCCAACAGCCCACGTTGCAGGCTGAGTTCGCGGGCGCGGCCCTGATCCGCTGCAGCGCACACTGCGGAAACTGTCCGAACCGGCCCCGTACGGGGGCGCTCACGAGGTGGGCACCCCCGTCCGCCGCCATGGTCAGTCGTCCGGGATCCCGCTGCCGCTGAGGGCCGGGACCGTCCGCTCCGGGTGGGTCAGGGAGCGGGCGCCGAGGCGGAACTGGTCGAGTTTGTCGACGATGGTCCGGCCGACCGGGGTGTGGCCCCAGATGCTGATGCCCTGGTGGGTGCTGGGCTGCCAGGTGGTCTCGTCGATGACGAGGGGGTTCCAGCCGACCTCCCATTCGAAGCCCGAGGGGGTGCGGGCGTAGTAGGAGAGCTCCTTGTCGTTGGTGTGCTGTCCCACGGACAGGGCCATGTCGAAGCCGAGTTCGTGCACGCGGTCGTAGCTGCGGGCGAGGTCGTCCAGCGTGGCCGCCTGGACGTTGAGGTGCTGGACGCGGGTGCGGACCGGGTCGATCGGCAGGCCGCGGACGGCGGCGATGGCGATGGAGTGGTGGCGTTCGTTGACGCGCAGGAAGCGGATCTTGAGCTTGACGCCGCTGATCGTCTCGTCGATGTAGTCGGTGAGGCGGGCGTCGAGGACGGTGGTGAAGTAGCCGCGCATCAGGCTCGGTCGGGTCGAGGTGATGGCGACATGGCCCATGCCGGAGTCGCCCGTGACCCAGCCGGACGCGAGCATCCGCAGGGGTTCCGGGGAGATCACCGGGGTGGTGTAGATCTCCTGGGTGATGCCCTTGGGGCCGGGAAAGCACAGGAGGCGTTCGACGCCGCGCAGCCTCGCCTCCTCGGCGGTGCCCTGTACGACGGGGACGCCGTGGGCGCGGACGCGGGCCTCGATCTGCTCGAAGGTGGTGTGGTCGTCGAGGTGCCAGCCGATGGCGACGACATCCTCGGCCGGGCCCCGGCGCAGCAGGAAGCGGCACTCCTGGTCGTCGATGCGGAAGCGCAGCAGGCCGGTGTCCAGGTCGTCGAGGTGCATGCCGATGGCGTCGGTGCCGAAGCGGCGCCAGTCGGCGAAGCGGTTGGTCTCGACGACGAGGTAGCCGAGGTGGACCGCGCCGAAGACGGACGGGGCGTCATGCCCCGGGTACGTGGTCATCGCCGGCCCGCCAGGAAGTCGGCGCAGATCCGGTTGAACAGCTCGGCCCGCTCGAACTGCACCCAGTGCCCGGTGTTGGCGACCTCGTACAGATCGCAGTTGGGCATGCGGTCGGCCAGCATCCGGCCGCCCGAAGGCCGGTTGACCTTGTCGGCGGCGCCCCAGAGCACCAAGGTCGGCACGGGCAGCCGGGACAGCCGGGCGTCGCGGGTGAAGTCCATCTTCCACAGCGTGCGCAGCGCGTTCGGGCCGGACGGCCGGCGCAGCGGCGGGGCCGCGATCACCTCCGGATCGATGCTCGCCTCGTAGCGGGTGTCGATCACGGAGTCCGGTACGTCGGCGGCGTTGAAGACGAGGTGGTTCCGGATGAACTTCTCCAGCTTCGGGCGCGAAGGGCCGTCTCCGGCGTAGTAGTTGAGGAGGCTGCTCAGACCGGGGGTCGGCAGGGCGCGGGTGGTGCCGATGCCGCCGGGGCCCATCAGGACCATGCGGGCGACGCGGTCCGGCGTGTCCAGGGCGAGGCGCAGGGCGCAGGCGCCGCCGTAGGAGTTACCGACCAGGTGGGCCTTGTCCAGGCCGAGTTCGTCGAGCAGGCCGCGGATGCCGGCGGCGAGGTGCCCGAACGGGTCGGCGCCGTCCACGCCCTTGGTGCTGCGTCCGTAGCCGGGCAGGTCGGGGACGATGACCCGGTACTCCTCGGCCAGCTCGGCGATGTTGCGAGTGTAGTTGGAGACGCCGGAGGCGCCGGGGCCGCCGCCGTGCAGCAGCAGGACGGGCGGGCCGTCGCCGGTCTCCGCGACGAAGATCTTCCTGCCGTGGACGTCGAGCAGCCGTTCCCGCATCGGCGGGGGTGCGGTGGGTGTGGTCATGGCGTTCCTTGGGTGGCGGTCGAGGTGGCCGTACGCGATGCCGGTGCGAACCCGGCCGGGGGCGGCGGGAGTTGGGCGCCCGAGGGGGCGGCGGCGTAGACGTAGGCGTCGGGGCGCAGGGCGAGGGTGGTGGCGCGGCGCTCGGTCATCCAGGGCAGCAGCACGCCCTCGTCGTCGACGACCGCGCCCGGCGCCGGACGGGAGCCGGCCGGCAGGACGGTCAGGGAGGGGACACCGCAGCGGTCCCACGCGGGCTGCGGGGTGGGCGGTTCGCCGTGCAGGAGCAGCCAGCGCCCGGCGAGTACGTCGTCCAGGCGGATGCGGGTGCCGTCCGGGCCGGTCACCCAGGGCTGGGGTATCTGGTGCCCGGCGGCCTTGGTGCGGGGGCGGGCCTGCAGGCCCTCGGCGTAGTGGGCGGCGGGGATCCAGTGGGAGTCCTGCAGGAGGCGGGCGAAGCCGGGGACGCGGTTCAGGAGCGGAAGCACGGAGTCCCGGACCCGGGTGACCGCGAGCCGCCGTTCGGTGATGATCCGGCCGACGAACACCGCCCGCTTGGTGATCTCCTTGACGTGCGGCTTGCGTTCCGTCTCGTAGCTGTCGAGCACCGATTCGGGCAACTCGCCGCGCAGCACGGCGTCGAGCTTCCAGCACAGGTTGGCCACGTCACGCACCCCGGCCGCCATGCCCTGGCCGATCCACGGCGGCATCGCGTGGGCCGCGTCACCGGCGAGGAAGACCCGGCCCACCCGGAAGCGGGCGGCGAAGCGGACGTGGTGGCTGTAGACGGTGGCCCGCAGGATCTCGATCTGGTGCTTGCCGATGCCGTACCGGGACACCAGCGCGTGGATCGCCTCGTCGGTGGTCAGGTGCTCCTCGTCGTCGCCCGGCAGGATCGGGAACTCCCACCGGTGGTGCCCCAGCGGAGTCGGACAGTCCACCGCCGGGCGGCCCGCGTCGCAGCGGAAGCGCAGCCGGTCGTGGTCCGGCCACGGCTCGATCATCTTCGTGTCGATGACGACCCAGCGGTCCTCGTACGTCCGTCCCTCGTAGCCCACGTTGAGCTGTGCGCGGGTGAGGCTGGAGCCGCCGTCGGCCGCGATGACGTACCTGGCACGCAGCCGCCGTACGGAGTCGTCGGCCGTTCCCGCCACCGTCAGCTCCACCCCGGCGCCGTCCGCGGACTGGCGCAGTCGCAGGCATTCGTGCCGCAGCAGCACCTCGACGTTGGGGTAGCGGTCGACGCCGTCACGCAGGACCTGCTCCAGCGCGGGCTGGTAGATGAACATCTGCGGCGGGTGACCGTGGCCCCGCGGCGTGGGGTGCGCGCTGAGGATCGTGCGGCCCCGCGCGTCGACGAAGTCCAGCGGCCGGTCGGCCAGCATGTCCGGCTTCAGCCGCTCGGCCAGGCCGGCGCGCTGCCAGATCCGCAGGACCTCCTCGTCGGTGGAGATCGCCCGGGCCCGGGAGTAGATCTCGGCGTCCCGCTCCAGCACGACGACCCGCAGACCGGCCGCGCCCAGCAGGTTCGCCGCGGTCACCCCCGTCGGCCCGTACCCGATCACCGCCACGTCGTACGTGTCTTGGTCGGCTCTGTCCTCGGCCCTGCTCCCGGCACTGATTCCACTCACCAGGCCACCTCACTGTCGTCCCTGTCGCGGCTCTTTGTTGTAGCGTTTACTCCAATTGGAATGGCCGCTACGGTAAGCTCGGTGTCCGGGACGGTCAAGTGCCGGCACGACGGGAAAGGCGTCTCCCATGACCAGGCCGCAGACCAGGTCGAACACCGGGCCGCAGGCGGCGCGCAAGAAGCGTGCGAACGGGTTGGAGTCGCGGCAGCGCATCCTCGACGCCGCCGTCGAGATCGCGGGCGAGCGCGGGTACGAGGGCACGTCGATCGCGACGGTCAGCGCCCGGTGCGGGCTGCCCGCGAGCTCGATCTACTGGCACTTCAGGGACAAGGACGACCTGATCGCGGCGGTCATCGAGCGCAGCTTCACAGCCTGGCTGGCGGCCGTCGAACTGCCCGACGAGGACGCCGGCACACCATTGGAGCGGGTCATGGCGATGGCGGCGAACGTGGCGAAGTCCCTGGTCGACGCCCCCGACTTCCTGCGTCTCGGCCTGATGCTCGCCCTGGAGCGGCGACCTGCCGAGCGCCGGGGACGCACCGTGTTCCTCCAGGTCCGTGACCTCTCCCGGCAGCGGATATCGGACATGATCGGCACCCTCTTCCCGGCCCTGGACGAGGACGCCGTCCGCATCCTGACCACGTACTCCGTGGCCTGTGCCGACGGGCTGTTCGTGCAACGCGAGGTGGAGGGCGACAGCGTCGACCTGGTGGCGATGTTCGAGCTGCACGCGCGGCTCGTCCACGACGCGGCGGTCCGTATGGCGGGGAGGAGCGAGGGATGAGCCTGACCTACGTCCAGCGCGAGGAGGCGGCCCGGCTGCTGCGGGAGGCGGAGCATCACGCGGTGCCGATCGACCCGTTGTCCGCCCGGCTTCCCGGCCTCGACCTGGCAGACGCCTACGCCGTCCAGCGCGACAATGTCTCCTGGCGGCTGGCCGACGGGGCGACGGTCATCGGGCACAAGGTCGGCCTGACGTCCCCGGCCATGCGGCGGCTGCTCGGCGTCGACGAACCCGACCTCGGGCATCTGCTGGACGACATGGTCCACCGTGACGGTGCGCCGGTCTTCGCTGCGCACTACTGCCGGCCCCGGATCGAACCGGAGATCTGCTTCCACCTCGCCGAGCGGCTGTCCGGGCCCGGCGTCACGGTAGAGGACGTACTCAGTGCGACCGATGCCGTCGCGCCCGCGCTGGAGATCGTCGACAGCCGGATCCGGGACTGGCGGATCACCCTCGTCGACACCGTCGCCGACAACGCCTCCTCCGCCGGCCTCGTCTGCGGCCCCTGGATCCCGGTCCGGGACGTGCCCGATCTCGCCGCCGTCACCGCCGACCTGATCGTGGACGGCGAGTTGGCCGGGTCGGGCAGCGGGCGCGAGGTGCTGGGCCACCCCGCGGCAGCGGTCGCCTGGCTGGCCGACGCGCTCGCCGCGTTCGGCGCCGCTCTGGAACCCGGCCATGTCGTGCTGCCCGGCGCCATGACCACCGCCCCCTTCGTCAGGGCCGGTCAGAAGATCGAGGCGCGGTTCGACGGCCTGGGGCCGGTGTCGGTGACCTTCGTGTGAGGGCGGCCGTGGAACTTCCTTGGACGGCTGAGGCATTCGTCCATTTCCGTGCAGAGACCGCCTGCGGCACCGACCGCTTGTGAAACAGACCGCTTGTGAAACAGACCCGCCCCCCGAGAAAGCCGAGAGCCGCCCCATGACCACCGCACCCCGCCGGATCGACGTCCACCAGCACCTCGTTCCGCCCCTCTACCGCGACGCCCTCGCCAACGCCGGTATCACCGAGGCGGGCGGCCGTGCCCTGCCCGGCTGGAGCACCGATGCCGCGCTGGAGGCGATGGACCTGCTGGGCACCGAGACGGCGCTCCTCTCCGTGTCGACCCCCGGCACCGGCTTCCTCACCGACCCCGACGAGGCGGCGGGCCTGGCCCGGCGGCTCAACGACTTCTCCGCCGGCGTCGCCGCCGAACACCCCACCCGCCTCGGCTGGTTCGCCACGCTGCCCATGCCCGACGTCGAAGCGGCGGCGAAGGAGGCCGAGCGGGCTCTGGCCGAGCTGGGCGCCGACGGGGTCACCCTGCTCGCCAACAACCGGGGCTCCTACCTCGGAAGCGAGGGACAAGAGCGCCTGTGGCGGGTCCTCGACCAGCACGGTGCCGTCGTGTTCGTCCACCCGGCCGACCTCCCCGCCCCCGCCGTCGACGGCATTCCCCCGTTCGCCGCCGACTTCCTCCTCGACACCACCCGCGCCGCCCACCTCCTCGTACGCAACGGCATCCCGCGCCGCCACCCGAACATCCGGTTCGTGCTGAGCCACGCCGGCGGCTTCCTGCCGTACGCCTCCCACCGCATGGCCGTCGCCCTCGCCAGTGACATCGGACGCAGCCCCCGCGACATCCTGGACGACTTCCGCGGCTTCTACTTCGACACCGCGCTGTCCTCCAGCCCCGCCGCCCTGCCCACCCTGCTGGCCTTCGCGCGTCCCGGACACGTCCTGTTCGGCAGCGACTGGCCGTTCGCGCCGGCACCGGCGGGCCAGTACTTCGCGGCCGGCCTCGACACCGGCGTCGACCCCGGCACCCTCGCCGCGGTCAACCGCACCAATGCCGAGGCGCTGTTCCCCCGCCTGGCCGGCGGCACCCCCGCCCCGACCCGGTCCCGCCCCCTGCCGGCCCGCCTGCGCCTGTCCGCACAGCGAGCCGCCGCCCGCCTCGTCTTCAAGCTGGTCCAGCCCCGCACCGACTGAGCGCCCGACTACCCGACGTCCAGGTCGAACGCCGGGAACTCGGCCGACTCGTTCAGCTCGGCCCAGACCGTCTTGCCACGCCGGGCATGACGCGTCCCCCACTGCCCGGCGAGCTGCGCGACCAGCAGCAGACCCCGCCCGCCCTCGTCGAGGACGCGGGCCCGGCGCAGGTGCGGGGTGGTGCTGCTGGCGTCGGAGACCTCGCACAGGAGGGTGCGGTCGTGGATGAGGCGCAGGCTGATCGGGGAACGGCCGTAGCGGATGGCGTTGGTGACGAGTTCGCTGACCACCAGTTCCGCCGTGAACTCGAGGTTCTCCAGCCCCCAGGCCGCCAGTTGGCGGGAGACGTCGGAGCGCGCGCGGGCCACCACAGCCGGGTCGGCTTCCAGGTCCCAGGTGGCGACCCGGTCGGTCCCGAGCGCGCGGGTGCGGGCGAGAAGCAGGGCGATGTCGTCGTCCGGCCGGGAGGGCAGCAGGGCTTCCAGCACGGTGTCGCAGGTCGCTTCCAGGGAGGTCGCCGGCCGGGCGAGGATCTGTCGCAGTGCGGTGAGACCGGCGTCGGCGTCGTGGTCGCGGGCTCGGATCAGCCCGTCGGTGCACAGGGCGATCAGGCTGCCCTCGGGCAGTTCGACCTCCACCGTCTCGAAGGGCAGCCCGCCCAGTCCGAGCGGCGGGCCGGGCGGCACGTCCAGCAGCTCCGCGGTGCCGTCCCGGACCACCACGGCCGGGGGCACGTCCCCCGCGCGGGCCAGGGTGCAGCGGCGGGAGACAGGGTCGTAGACGGCGTAGAGGCAGGTGGCGCCGTTGTCCCCGCCGACATCGGCGCCGGGCTCGGCGTCGGGGTCCGTGCACGCTTCGGTGGTCACACGCACGACGACGTCGTTCAGGTGGGTGAGGAGCTCGTCGGGCGGCAGATCGATGTCGGCCAGGGTGCGTACGGCAGTCCTCAGCAGGCCCATCGTGGCGGCGGCGCGGATGCCGTGGCCGACCACGTCCCCCACCACGAGGGCCACCCGGGCGCCGGACAGCGGGATGACGTCGTACCAGTCGCCGCCCACGCCGGAATCGGAGCCGGCCGGCAGGTACCGGTAGGCGACGTCCACGGCCGACTGCTCGGGCGCCTCCTGGGGAAGGAGGCTGCGCTGGAGGGTGACGGCGGTGGCGCGGGCGTGGGTGTAGCGGCGGGCGTTGTCGACGGCGACGGCGGCCCTCGCGGCGATCTCCTGGGCGAGGACCAGGTCCTCGTCGTCGTAGCGGGCGGTGTTGCCGAGGCGGTGGAACTCGGCGACGCCCAGTGTGGTGCCGCGGGCGCGCAGCGGGACGACGAGGGTCGAGTGGGCTCGCGGAATGCCCCGGTTCCTGCCGTGCTGGTGCCGGGAGGGACGCCCATTGGCCAGGGCGTCCGCCGCCGGCGAGCCGTCTGCCGGGATGTGGAGCTGCTGCGGTGCGATCGCCGTCTCCGGATCCGCCGCGTCCGCGGGTCCGCGGGCCATCCGGCGCAGCACGGGCGGGCCCTTGTCCACGGCGTCCTGTCCTCGCAGCACGGCGTCGAGCAGGTCGACGGTGACGACGTCGGCGAAGTGGTCGCTGGCGAGGTCCGCCAGCTCCTGTGTGGTGCGGGCGATGTCGAGGGTGGTGCCGATGCGCATGCTCGCCTCGTTCACCATCGCCGACCGCCACCGCAGCCGCCGGTCCCGCTGTTCCTGGAACGTCGCGACGGCCTGCTCCGAGACCCGGTCCACGTACGTCGTCGACATGGCGTTCAGCTCCCGGGCCGCCTCGCTGACCTGTTGGGCGTCGTCGCTGAGCCGGGACAGCTCCGTGAGCAGCCGGTCGAAGACGATCTCCTCCGAGAGCCGGAGGGCGCGCAGCATCTCGCTCAGCGGGATGCCGTGCCGGGCGAGTATCTGCGCGCGATCCACGTCGGCGGCCGGCAGTTCGATCAGCTTCGGCTCGATGGCGTGCTCCAGGCCGAACAGTGCCGCGCCGATGTGCTCGGCGACGTTCTCGCCGGCCATCCGGGCCACGTACGGGTCCTCCCACAGCGCGGGGAGTTCGCGCAGCAGGCGCCGCTGCACGTCGGCTGTGAGCTCGTTCGCTCGCGCACCGAGCTCGCGCGCCGCGCGCGAGAGCAGACCGTCGGCCGTGGGCTCCACACACACGACGTTACGCCGCTCACGCGGGCGCCTCAGTCCGTACGGCGGGACGAGTGCCGGCCGCCGTCAGCCGCCCCCGCGCAGCACCCGGGACAGTCCCAGCGCGGCGGTCCGTACGGCGGGCGCCAACTGGGCGGGGCTGAACCGGGCGCGCGGCACCGCCACCGAGAGGGCGGCGACCGTGGTGCCGCCGGCGAACACCGGAGCCGCGATGCAGGCCACGCCGAGGGCGGCCTCCTGCTCCTCGTAGGCCAGGCCGGAGACCTGGATCTTCTCCAGGGCCGTGCGCAGCCGGTCCGGGTCGGTGATGGAGTGCGGCGTGAGGCTCGGCAGGGGCCGGGACAGCACCTCCTCGGTCAGCTCGGCGCCGGAGAAGGCCAGCAGGGCCTTGCCGACGCCGGTGCAGGTCAGCGGAAGGCTGCCGCCGATGCGGGAGGGCAGCTGGAGTGCCTCGTGGCCGTGGATGCGTTCGAGATAGACGACGTCCATGCCTTCTCGCACCCCGAGGTGGACGGTCTCGCGGGTGGCCTCGAACAGGTCCTGGAGGAACGGCAGGGCCGCCTCGCGCAGATCGAGCCGGTGCGGCACCAGCGAGCCGAGCTCGAAGAGCTTGGCCCCGAGCCGGTACTGGGGCCCCGAGCGCTCCAGCCAGCCCAGCCGGACGAGGTCCGCGGCCAGCCGGTGCACCGTGGGCTTGGGCAGGCCGGTGTGCTCCGAAAGTTCCGACAGACGGTACGGTCCGCCGCTCGGACTGAAGCACTCCAGGATGATTGCGGCCTTCTCCAGCATGCTGCCGCTCGCGCTGTTCCGTGTCACGGAACAAAGTTTGTCGCTTGGCGGCGGGGCGTGTCTATATCGGTGGCGACCCGCTGTGGGCGCCACCGGCTCCTTCCGCATCGGTTCATCAGCCACCGCTCCTTCTTCGGAGGTATCCCGTGTCGACCCCACCCGACGGCGTCCGCCCGGACGCCGCCCCGCCGGCCGTGGTCAAGGCCGCCGATCTGCTGGCGGAGGCCGCCCGCACCGGGACCGCCTGCCCTCCGGTGCGTGACCTGTTCGACGCCGGCGCCGATCTGGAGACCGCGTACGCCGTGCAGCAGCTCAACGTGCGGCGCGGGCTGGACGCCGGCCGCCGGATCGTCGGCCGCAAGATCGGCCTGACCTCCGTGGCCGTACAGCGCCAACTCGGCGTGGACCGGCCCGACTTCGGCGCACTGTTCGCGGACATGGCCGTACCGGACGGCGGTGAGGTGAGCGCCGGGCGGCTGCTCCAGCCGAAGGTGGAGGCCGAGGTGGCGCTCGTCCTCGGGCGGGACCTGCCGCACCCCGCGTGCACGGTCGTCGACGTCCTGCGCGCGGTCGACTTCGCGCTGCCCGCGCTGGAGATCGTCGACAGCCGGGTGCGGGGCTGGGACATCTCCCTGGTCGACACGGTCGCCGACAACGCCTCCTGCGGCCTGTACGTCCTGGGCACAACTCCCGTACCGCTCACCGACGTCGACCTGCGGACGGTGACGATGACCATGACGCGGGGCGGCGAGACCGTCTCCGAGGGCACCGGCGCCGACTGTCTCGGCAGCCCCCTCAACGCGGCCGTGTGGCTGGCCTGCGCGCTCGCCGAGCGGGGCGATCCGCTGCGCGCGGGCGACCTGGTGCTGACCGGCGCGCTCGGCCCGATGGCGCCCGCCGCGCCTGGCGACGTGTTCGAGGCCCGTGTCTGCGGGCTGGGTTCCGTGCGGGTCGCCTTCGCGAAGGACGGGGGCGCACTGTGAGCACGAAGGTCGCCGTCATCGGCTCCGGCAACATCGGAACCGACCTCGTGATCAAAATCCTCCGGCTGTCGGAGTCGCTGGAGATCGCCGCGCTGGCCGGCATCGACCCGGACTCCGACGGCCTGGCCCGCGCCCGTCGCCTGAAGGTGGCCACGACCCACGAGGGCGTCGAAGGGCTCGTCGCCCTGGACGAGTTCGCCGATGTGGAGATCGTCTTCGACGCGACCTCGGCCGGCGCCCACCGTCACCACGACGACGTACTGCGCCCCCTGGGCCGCACCCTGGTCGACCTCACCCCGGCCGCCCTCGGCCCGTACGTCGTCCCGCCGGTCAACGGCGACGCCCACCTCGACGCCCCGAACGTCAACATGGTCACCTGCGGCGGCCAGGCCACCATCCCGGTCGTCGCCGCCGTCAACGCCGTCACACCGGTGCACTACGGCGAGATCGTCGCGTCCATCGCCTCCCGCTCCGCCGGCCCCGGCACCCGCGCCAACATCGACGAGTTCACCGAGACCACCTCCGCCGCCGTCGAGCGGGTCGGCGGCGCCGCGCGCGGCAAGGCGATCATCGTGCTCAACCCGGCCGAACCGCCCCTGATCATGCGGGACACCGTGCACTGCCTGGTCTCCGACTGCGCGACGGAGGCGGTCACCGCGTCGGTCGAGGAGATGGTCGGGCGGGTGCAGGCATACGTGCCCGGCTACCGGCTCAAGCAGCAGGTGCAGTTCGAGCGGGTGCCGTCCGGCGACCCGCTGCACGCCCTCGTCCCCGGCGCGGGCGGGGGCGGGGCCCTGAAGGTGTCCGTCTTCCTGGAGGTCGAGGGCGCCGCGCACTACCTCCCGGCGTACGCCGGGAACCTCGACATCATGACCTCGGCCGCGCTGCGCACCGCGGAACGCATGGCCGCACTCCCCCACTCTCGGCTTCGCTCGAGCGGGGGGACCCCCATCGCCACGGAGGTGGCCTCCCGATGACCCGTCTGTACGTCCAGGACGTGACCCTGAGGGACGGCATGCACGCCGTCCGGCACCGCTACACCGTCGACCGGGCCCGCGCCGTCGCCGCCGCGCTGGACGCCGCGGGCGTGGCCGCCATCGAGATCGCCCACGGCGACGGCCTGGCGGGCTCCAGCATCAACTACGGCGTCGGCGCCCACACGGACTGGGAATGGATCGAGGCCGTGGTGGACGCCGCGCAGCGCGCCGTGCCCACGACCCTGCTGCTGCCCGGCATCGGCACCCTGCACGACCTCAGGCAGGCGCACGCCCTGGGCATCCGCAGCGTCCGCGTCGCGACGCACTGCACCGAGGCCGACATCTCCGCTCAACACATCGCCGCCGCGCGGGAGCTGGGCATGGACGTCGCCGGGTTCCTGATGATGTCCCACATGGCCGACCCGGCCGAACTGGCCCGCCAGGCCAAGCTGTTGGAGTCGTACGGCGCCCACTGCGTCTACGTCACCGACTCCGGCGGCCGCCTCACCATGGACGGCGTCCGGGACCGCTTCCGCGCCTACCGCGACGTCCTCGACCCGGCGACCGAGCTGGGCATCCACGCCCACCACAACCTCGCGCTGGGCGTCGCCAACACCGTCGTCGCCGTCGAGAGCGGCGTGACCCGGGTGGACGCCTCGCTCGCCGGGCAGGGCGCGGGCGCGGGCAACTGTCCGCTGGAGGCGTTCGTCGCGGTCGCCGACCTGATGGGCTGGGAGCACGGCTGCGACCTGTTCCCCCTGATGGACGCGGCCGACGACCTCGTACGCCCCCTGCAGGACCGCGAGGTGCGGGTGGACCGCGAGACCCTCAGCCTCGGCTACGCGGGCGTGTACTCCAGCTTCCTGCGGCACGCCGAGACCGCCGCCGCCCGCCACGGTACGGACACCCGCAGCATCCTCGTCGAGGCCGGCCGGCGCGGGATGGTCGGCGGCCAGGAGGACATGATCACCGACATCGCGCTGGACCTGGTCGCCCGCGCCTGAGCAACGCGACCGCGCCCCCTTCCGGTCGGCCGGAAGGAGGCGCGGTCCACGGGGGGCGACGGGAGGCCGTGCAGCAGTCACGCCTTGGGCTTCGACAGGGTGATGTCCTTCTTCACCACCGCGTGGAAGTGCGGCAGGGGCAGGCCGCCCAGGCCGTCCACGGGGCGCAGCTCCACGACGGTGACCTCGACGTTCGCCCTGCCGTGCTTGAGGGTGGCGTCCGCGGGGGCCTTGCTCTTGTTCTCCCAGCGGTGCTGCTTGCCGTCGCACTCGGCGAGGGTGCCGCCGATGGCGTACCGGGTGGTGGAGTCCTTCTGGCCGATGGAGGCGCTCACGAACGTGGGTCCCGTGCTGTCGATGCAGCGGTAGGTGCCGGAGACGGTGATGGTGCCGTCCTCGGCCATGGGGGTCTTGGTGCCGACGGTGACGGTCTCCTCGGGCTCGGTGGGAGCGTCGGAGTCGGCGGGCGCCGAGGGCGCGGCGAGCAGCAGGAACAGCGCGGCGCCGACGGCGGTGGCGAGTGCGGGGCGCAGGGGCATGGGATGACCTCCCGATGGGCGGAGTGGGGGCTTCCACTGGTACCCGGCGGGTGTGCCCTTGGGCGTGACCGTCACCCCTTCGGTGGCGAGTCCGCTGCGACCTTCGTGGATCGGTCAGAGAGTTGTCCGCGTGTTGTCACGGTTCACAGCGCGCCGTTCCGATGAGTTCGCGGCGGGCGCATGGTCTACCCATATGGACGACCCGAACGGTTCGTCCGCCCGATATGGAGGTGCGCCATGTGTTCCTACCAGCCTTCGTGCCTTTCCTCCGACAGCCGCACCGCACATGTGGTGGCCGCCCACCCCGAGCAGGGCTGGAGCCTCCTGTGTGACGGCGCCATCGTCTTCGACGACAGCGGTGAGCTGCTGCCCGACGGCCGCGTGGTCGCCCCGCACCGGGTGCCGGCCGACCGGCTCGCGATGGCCGCGTGAGCACGGCCTACGCCAGTACCGCGAACCCGTCCAGCTCCACCATGGCCTCTTCGTCCCAGAGCCGTACGACCTCGACGACCGCCATCGCGGGATAGTCCCGGCCCGCCAACTGCTTCCAGATTCTGCCGAGTTCGGCGACCTGGGCGCGATACGCCGCCACGTCCGTGGCATAGACGGTGACCCGCGCGAGGTCGGCCGGGGTGCCGCCGGCCGCCGCCAGCGCGGCCAGCAGATTGGTGAGCGCCCGCTCGAACTGCTCCGGCAGCGTCTCCCCCACCACCTTGCCGTCGGCGTCGAGCGCGGTCTGCCCGGCCAGGAACACGACCCGGGATCCCGTGGCGACGACCGCGTGGGAGAACCCGGTGGGCGGGGACAGGTCGGGCGGGTTGACACGCTCGGTACTCACTGACCGGCCTCCATGGTCGTGTACAACTCCTTGGCGATGATGCCGCGTTGGACCTCGCTGGCACCTTCGTAGACGCGCGGGGCACGCACCTCGCGGTAGAGGTGCTCGAGCAGATGGCCGCGGCGCAGGGCACGGGCACCGTGCAACTGGACCGCCATGTCGACGACATACTGCGCCGTCTCCGTCGCCAGCAGCTTGGCCATCGCCGCGCGCTTCGGGACGTCCGGGGCGCCTTCGTCGTACGCCGTCGCCGCCGCGTACACCATGAGACGGGCCGCCTCGGCACGCAGGGCCATCTCGGCCACCTGGTGGGCGACCGTCTGAAGGTCCTTCAGCTTGCCGCCGAACGCGTCCCGTTGGGCGGTGTGGGCCAGCGTTGCGTCCAGGGCCGCCTGCGCCATGCCGACGGCGAAGGCACCGACGCTCGGCCGGAAGAGGTTGAGGGTGCCCATCGCGACCCGGAAGCCGCGGTCCGGCTCGCCCAGGACGTCGTCGGCGGTGACGGGAACGGCATCGAAGTGGAGGGCGCCGATGGGGTGCGGGGACAGCATGTCGAGGCCCGCTCCGGTGAGGCCGGGACGGTCGGCGGGGACCAGGAAGGCGGTGACGCCACGGGCACCGGCGCCGGGGGTGGTGCGGGCGAAGACGGTGTAGAAGTCGGCCTCGGGGGCGTTGGAGATCCAGCACTTCTCACCGGTGAGGCGCCAGCGGGCGGGGCCGTCGGGTTCGGCGGCGACCGAGGCGACCGGCGTCTCCCCCGGCCCTCCCGGCCGTGAGGCGTCCCGTTCGGCCCGCAGCTCCAGCGCCGCCGCGTCCGACCCGGCCCCCGGCTCGCTCAGCGCGAAGGCCGCCACCGCGCTGCCCTCGGCCACCCGGGGCAGCCAGCGCTCGCGCTGGGCCGGGGTGCCATGGGCGTGGACGGGATGCGCGCCCAGGCCCTGGAGGGCGAGTGCGGTCTCCGCCTCCGTGCAGGCGTACGCGAGGGACTCGCGCATCAGGCACAGATCGACCGCACCGGCGCTGAACAGACGCCGCAGCAGCCCCAGTTGACCCAGCTCGGCGACCAGCGGGCGATTGACGTGCCCGGGTTCACCCTTCTCCGCGAGCGGGCTCAGCCGTTCGGCGGCCAGGGTGCGTAGCTCGGCACACCAGGCGGTTTGCGCCGGATCGAGCGAGAATGCGGGCATTGCCGACCTCCCTGCGGGGCCGTGCGCGACGGACCCTCTCGACGGACCTCCCCGACGATATCGCGCCCCATTGACTGTCGTCACCAACACGATACGCTCCCTGTGCTGAGACCCGCTCAGGGCCGCTTCAGGAACAGGCCCTGGCACACCACGACGCCCACAGGCAGCCCACAAGGCAAGGGGGCGAACCGCCATGGCCGGTCTGCACCGCTCCGCCCACGTCGACACTTTCGCCCGCGAGCATCTGCCACCGCCCGACCAGTGGCCCGAGCTCCGCCTCGACCTGCCGGGGCTGGACTACCCCGATCGGCTCAACGCCGCGGCCGAGTTGCTCGACGGCCCGCCCGACGAGCGACCCGTGTTCCACACCCCGTCCGGCGGCACATGGACGTACGGCACACTGCGCGCCCGCGTCGACCGCCTCGCGCATGTGCTCACCGGCGACCTCGGTGTCGTCCCGGGCAACCGGGTGCTGCTGCGCGGCCCGACCACGCCCTGGCTGGCCGCCTGCTGGCTGGCGGTGCTGAAGGCGGGCGCGGTCGCCGTCACCGTGCTGGCCCAGCAACGGCCGCACGAGCTGAAGACCATGTGCGAGATAGCCGAGGTGCGGCACGCACTGTGCGACATCCGCGCCGTCGACGACCTCGCCAAGGCCGAGATACCCGGGCTGCGGATCGCGACGTACGGCGGCGACGCCCCCGGCGACCTGCTGCACCGCCCGGCGCCCGACACGCCGTACGCCGCCGCCGACACCTCAGCCGATGACGTGGCCCTCATCGCCTTCACCTCCGGGACCACCGGACGGCCCAAGGGCTGTATGCACTTCCACCGGGATGTGCTCGCGATAGCCGACACCTTCTCGGAACATGTGCTGCAACCACAGGTGGGCGATGTCTTCGCCGGCAGTCCCCCACTCGGCTTCACCTTCGGCCTCGGCGGACTCGTGATCTTCCCCATGCGGGCCGGCGCCAGCGCCCTGCTCCTCGAACAGGCCGGCCCCAAGCAGCTGCTGCCCGCGATCGCCGAGCACCGGGTGTCCGTGCTGTTCACCGCGCCGACGGCGTACCGCGCGATGCTCGACGAGCTCGACTCGCACGACGTCTCCTCGCTGCGCCGCTGCGTCTCGGCGGGCGAGAACCTGCCCGCCGCCACCTGGCAGGCCTGGCAGGAGCGGACCGGGCTGCGGGTCATCAACGGCATCGGCGCCACCGAGCTGCTGCACATCTTCATCTCCGCGGCCGACGAGCACATCAGGCCCGGGACGACCGGGGTGGCGGTGCCGGGCTGGCACGCGCGCGTGGTCGACCACGAGGGCCGGGAGATGCCCGACGGGGAGCCCGGACTGCTCGCCGTGCGCGGGCCCGTCGGCTGCCGCTATCTCGCCGATCCCCGGCAGCGCGAGTACGTGCGCCACGGCTGGAACATCACCGGCGACACCTACGTCCGGGAGAGTGACGGCTACTTCCGCTACGTCGCCCGTGCGGACGACATGATCATCTCGGCCGGCTACAACATCGCGGGCCCGGAGGTCGAGGAGGCGCTCCTGCGCCACCCGGACGTGCTGGAAACGGCGGTCGTGGGGCGGCCCGACGAGGCGCGCGGACAGATCGTGGTGGCATACGCGGTGCTCAAGGAGGGTGCGCGCCAGGACGCGGAGGCGCTCCGCACGTTCGTGAAGGCCGAGCTGGCGCCGTACAAGTGCCCGCGTGAGATCGTCTTCCTGGACGCGCTGCCGCGCACCGCGACCGGCAAGCTCCAGCGCTTCCGTTTGCGCGACGGTGGTGACCCGCCGAGTGACCAGCAGTGATCCGTACGACCTAAGATGATCAACGTGTCCGACCAGCATGCACCACGGTCTCTCATCGTCACGCTCTACGGCGCCTACGGCCGCTACATGCCCGGCCCGGTGCCGGTCGCCGAGCTGATCAGACTGCTGGCCGCGGTCGGCGTGGACGCTCCTTCCGTGCGTTCGTCGGTGTCGCGGCTCAAGCGGCGCGGGCTGCTGCTGCCGGCCCGAACGGCCCAGGGCGCGGCGGGCTACGAACTCTCCCCGGACGCCCGCCAGTTGCTCGACGACGGCGACCGGCGCATCTACGCCACCACGCCGCCCGAGGACGAGGGCTGGGTGCTCGCGGTGTTCTCGGTGCCGGAGTCGGAGCGGCAGAAGCGCCATGTGCTGCGCTCGCGGCTGGCCGGCCTCGGCTTCGGGACGGCCGCTCCGGGCGTGTGGATCGCGCCGGGCCGGCTCTACGAGGAGGCCCGGCACACCCTTCAGCGGCTGCGCCTGGAGGGCTACGTCGACTTCTTCCGCGGCGAGCATCTCGGCTTCACGCCGACCGCCGAGGCCGTCGCCCGCTGGTGGGACCTGGCCGCGATCGCCAAGGAGCACGACGCGTTCCTCGACCGCCACGCGCGGGTGCTGCACGACTGGGAGGAGCGGCAGGACACCCCGCCCGAGGCGGCGTACCGCGACTATCTCCTCGCCCTGGACTCCTGGCGCCACCTCCCCTACACCGACCCCGGCCTGCCCGCCCGGCTGCTGCCCGCGGACTGGCCGGGCGCGCGCTCGGCCGCCGTCTTCCGGGGACTGCACGAGCGTCTTAGGGACGCCGGAGCGGTGTTCGCCGGTCTGTGACCTCGGGCGCACCATGCGCCACTAACGGAACCCTCAGGTTCCTCTGCGTCTCCTCTCAAGTTCCTTACCTAGCGTCCATGGGGTCGTCGTGAGGTAGGACGCGGAGTGAGAGCGGAGTGAGAGATGAGGACTGTTGCGCATGACCACCACGGCCCGAAAGGCAGGCCCGAGGGCTCAGGGGGCCACCGTCTGGCTCACCGGGCTGCCGAGCGCGGGCAAGACGACCATCGCCCGTCGGCTCGGTGACCGCCTGAAGGCCGAGGGACATCGCGTGGAGGTCCTCGACGGCGACGAGATCCGCCGCTTCCTCTCCGCGGGCCTGGGCTTCACTCGGGAGGACCGGAACACCAACGTGCAGCGCATCGGGCTGGTCTCGGAGGTGCTCTCGCGCAACGGCGTGCTGTCCGTCGTCCCGGTCATCGCCCCGTACGCCGACAGCCGCGAGGCCGTGCGCAAGCGGCACGAGGCGAGCGGGACGCCGTACATCGAGGTGCATGGCGGTGTGCAGCGAGCGGGACGTGAAGGGGCTCTACGCCCGACAGGCCGCGGGACAGCTGTCCGGGCTGACCGGCGTCGACGACCCGTACGAGCCGCCCGAGGACCCCTCCCTCGTCCTTCCCACACAGCTCCAGACGCCCGAGGAGTCGGCCGCCGCCGTCTACGCCGTCCTGGCGGAGCGGGGGCTGGTGTGAACGGGTTCGGTGTGAACGGGTTCGGCCTCTCCCACCTGGACGCGCTGGAGTCCGAGGCCGTCCACATCTTCCGTGAGGTGGCCGGTGAGTTCGAGCGGCCGGTGATCCTGTTCTCCGGCGGCAAGGACTCCATCGTCATGCTGCACCTGGCGCTGAAGGCGTTCGCGCCGGCGCCGATGCCCTTCGCGCTGCTGCATGTGGACACCGGGCACAACTTCCCCGAGGTCATCGACTACCGGGACCGTGTGGTTGCCGCACATGGGCTGCGCCTCCATGTGGCCTCCGTACAGGACTACATCGACCGGGGTGTGCTGCGCGAACGTCCCGACGGGACGCGGAATCCGCTCCAGACTCTGCCGCTGACGGAGAAGATCCAGAGCGAGCGGTTCGACGCGGTGTTCGGCGGCGGGCGCAGGGACGAGGAGAAGGCGCGGGCCAAGGAGCGGGTGTTCAGCCTGCGGGACGAATTCTCGCAGTGGGACCCGCGCCGCCAGCGACCAGAGCTGTGGAACCTCTACAACGGCCGTCACGCGCCCGGCGAGCACGTGCGCGTGTTCCCGCTGTCCAACTGGACCGAGCTGGACGTGTGGCAGTACATCGCCCGCGAGGAGATCGAGCTGCCGGACATCTACTACGCCCACCAGCGCGAGATGTTCCAGCGGGACGGCATGTGGCTGACGGCGGGTGAGTGGGGCGGGCCTCGCGAGGACGAGGTCGTCGAGAAGCGTCAGGTCCGGTATCGCACGGTCGGCGACATGTCCTGCACCGGTGCGGTGGACTCCGACGCCGACACCATCGAGAAAGTGATCACCGAGATCGCCGCCTCCCGGCTGACCGAGCGCGGCGCGACCCGCGCCGACGACAAGATGTCCGAGGCCGCGATGGAAGACCGTAAGCGCGAAGGGTACTTCTGAGCATGGGCGTGAACACGCTTCGGTTCGCCACCGCAGGGTCCGTCGACGACGGCAAATCGACTCTCGTCGGGCGCCTGTTGCACGACTCGAAATCGGTCCTCGCCGACCAGCTGGAGGCCGTGGAGCACGCCTCCCGCAACCGCGGCCAGGACGCCCCCGACCTCGCACTGCTCACCGACGGCCTGCGCGCCGAGCGCGAGCAGGGCATCACCATCGACGTGGCCTACCGCTACTTCGCCACACCCCGGCGCCGGTTCATCCTCGCCGACACCCCCGGCCATGTGCAGTACACGCGGAACATGGTCACGGGTGCGTCCACGGCGGAGCTGACGGTGATCCTGGTGGACGCCCGCAACGGTGTCGTCGAGCAGACCCGCCGGCACGCCGCGATCGCCGCGCTGCTGCGAGTGCCGCACGTCGTGCTCGCCGTGAACAAGATGGACCTGGTCGGGTACGGGGAGCGGGAGTTCGACGCGATCGTCGAGGACTTCGCAGGTCACGCGGCCGAGTTGGGGCTGCCCGGCTTCACGCCGATACCGGTCTCGGCGCTCGCCGGGGACAACGTCGTGGAGCGCTCGGCCCACATGGACTGGTACGGCGGCCCGGCGCTGCTGGAGTTCCTGGAGAACGTCCCGGTCGGCGTCGACCCCGCCGACGCCCCTGTCCGCTTCCCCGTCCAGTACGTGATCCGCCACGGTGAAGCCCGGTACTACGCAGGCCAGTTGGCCTCCGGCTCGCTGCGGGTCGGCGACCGGGTGAGCGTGCACCCGTCCGGCGCGACGTCCGAGATCACCGGCATCGACGTACTCGGCCGGGACGTCGACGTGGCGTACGCGCCGCAGTCGATCAGCGTCCGCCTCGCCGACCAGCGGGACGTCTCGCGCGGCGACCTGATCACCACGGGCGTCGATGTCCCGGCGCTCACCCGGGACGTCCGGGCGACCGCGTGCCACCTGGCCGACCGCCCGCTGAGGGTCGGCGACCGGGTACTGGTAAGACACACCACCCGAACCGTGAATGCCGTCGTCAAGGACCTCGGCGGGGCAGCCGAGTCGAGGGCCAACGACCTGGGCCGGATCACCCTGCGCACCGCCGAGCCGCTCGCCCTCGACGACTACGCGGTCTCCCGGCGCACCGGCGCGTTCATCCTGATCGACCCGGCGGACGGCGCGACGCTGACCGCCGGCATGGTCGAGATCAGCTCCCCAGACTGAGCCGGGGTTTGGGCGCGTCCGTGCGCCCCGTCTGCGGACGCCGGCTGCCCGCCCGGTACGGCGCCGGCCAGGCGACACCCGGGCCGTCGTAGTCCTGCTCGGCCGCCGCGTGCAGCGTCCAGTGCGGATCGTAGAGGTGGGGGCGGGCGAGGGCGCACAGGTCCGTACGGCCCGCCAGAATGAGGGAGTTGACGTCGTCCCAGGAGGAGATCGCCCCGACCGCGACGACCGGCAGGCGGGTGGCGTGGCGGATCCGGTCCGCGTACGGCGTCTGGTACGACCGCCCGTACTCCGGCTGCTCGTCGGCCACGACCTGCCCGGTCGACACGTCGATCGCGTCGGCGCCGTGCGCGGCGAAGGCGCGGGCGATCTCGACGGCGTCCTCGGCCGTCGTGCCGCCCTCGGCCCAGTCCGTGGCGGAGATACGGACGGTCATCGGCCGTTCCTCCGGCCAGACGGATCGGATGGCGTCGAAGACCTCGAGCGGGAAGCGGAGCCGTTTCTCCAGGGAGCCGCCGTAGGCGTCGGTGCGTTGGTTGGTCAGCGGGGAGAGGAAGCCCGAGAGCAGGTAGCCGTGCGCGCAGTGGAGTTCGAGGAGGTCGAATCCGGCGCGGGCGGCGCGCCAGGCGGCCGCGGTGAACTGCTCGCGAATGTCGGTGAGTTGGGAGCGGGTCAGCTCACGCGGGGTCTGACTGTGCGGCTTGTAGGGAAGCGGGGACGGGGCCACGAGCGGCCAGTTGCCGTCCTCCAGCGGCTCGTCGATGCCCTCCCACATGAGCCTGGTCGAGCCCTTGCGCCCGCTGTGGCCGAGCTGCACGCCGATCGCGGTGCCGGGTGCCTGTGCGTGCACGAACTGGACGATCCGCCGCCAGGCCTCGCCCTGCTTGCCGGTGTAGAGGCCGGTGCAGCCGGGGGTGATCCGGCCCTCCGGGCTGACGCACACCATCTCGGTCATCACCAGGCCGGCGCCGCCGAGGGCGCGGGCGCCGAGGTGGACGAGGTGGAAGTCGCCGGGGACGCCGTCGGTGGCCGAGTACATGTCCATCGGGGACACGACGACCCGGTTGCGCAGGGTCAGGCCGCGCAGCCGGAACGGGGTGAACATCGGGGGCGTGCCGGCCGGGCAGCCGAAGTCGCGCTCCACGGCCTCGGTGAAACCGGCGTCACGCAGGCGCAGGTTGTCGTGCGTGACGCGGCGGCTGCGGGTGAGGAGGTTGAAGGCGAACTGGCGGGACGGCTGGTCGAGGTAGAGGCCGAGGTTCTCGAACCACTCCAGGCTGGCGCGTGCGGCGCGCTGCGTGGAGGCCACGACGGGCTTGCGCTCCTCCTCGTACGCCCTCAACGCGCCGCGGATGTCGGGCTGTTCCTCCAGACAGGCGGCGAGCGCGAGGGCGTCCTCGACAGCCAGCTTGGTGCCGGAGCCGATGGAGAAGTGGGCGGTGTGGGCGGCGTCGCCGAGCAGGACGACGTTCTCGTGCGACCAGCGCTCGTTGACGACCGTGCGGAAGGTGGTCCATGCCGACTTGTTGGACTTGAGGGACCGTCCGCCGAGGGCGTCCGCGAAGATCTTGGCGCAGCGGGCGATCGACTCCTGCTCGTCGACCTCGTCGAATCCGGCGGCTCGCCACACGTCCTCGTGCATCTCGACGATGACGGTGGAGGCGTCGGGAGCGTAGGGGTAGCCGTGCAGCTGCATCACGCCGTGCTCGGTCTCGGCGACCTCGAAGCGGAAGGCGTCGAAGGCGAAGTCGGCGGCCAGCCAGATATAGCGGCAGTGGTGGGTGGCCACATGGGGGCGGAACACATGGGCGTAGGCCTCGCGGGTGGCGCTGTTCACACCGTCTGCGGCGATGACCAGGTCGTACGTCTCTGCCAGCCAGGCCGGGTACGGGGCCTCCGAGCGGAAGCGGAGCTCCACGCCGAGGGCGCGGCAGCGGTCGTGGAGGATCTCCAGGAGGCGTTTTCTGCCCAGGGCCGCGAAGCCGTGTCCTCCGGAGGTCTGGCGGGTGGCGCGGTGGACGATGTCGATGTCGTCCCAGCGGGTGAAGTGCGTTTGGAGCGCCGCGTAGACCGTGGGGTCGGCGTGCTCGATGCCGCCGAGGGTTTCGTCGGAGAGGACCACTCCGAAGCCGAAGGTGTCGTCGGGGGCGTTGCGTTCCCAGACGGTGATCTCTCGGGTGGGGTCGAGGCGTTTGAGGAGGGCGGCGGCATAGAGGCCGGCGGGGCCGCCGCCGATGATTGCGACTCGTAGGGGGTGGCTGGTCTCATTCGGCAGCTGCGGGCTGGTGGGGGCTGGTCGCGCAGTTCCCCGCGTCCCATTGGTCGGCACAGTCACCGCCCCCTCCATTTGGGAGGGCGCTTCTCGGTGAACGCCGCGTGGAACTCTGCGTAGTCCTCGCCGTTCATCAGCAGGGCCTGCGTCGACGCGTCCAGTTCCACCGATGCCGCCAGCGGCATGTCCAGCTCGGCTGTCAGGAGGGCCTTCGTCTGGGCGTACGCGAGGGCCGGGCCCTCGGCCAGGCGGCGGGCGAGTGTCTGCGCGGCCTCATTCGCGCTCCCCTCCTCAGCCAGCTCGCTGATCAGGCCGATGCGCTCGGCCTCCGGTGCCCGGACCGGTTCGCCCAGCATCAGCAGCCGGGTCGCGTGCCCGAGGCCGACGATCCGGGGCAGCAGATACGCGGCACCCATGTCGCCGCCGGACAGGCCGACCCGGGTGAAGAGGAACGCGAAGCGGGCGGTGGGGTCGGCGACCCGGAAGTCGGCCGCGAGCGCCAGTACCGCCCCGGCCCCGGCCGCCACCCCGTGCACCGCCGCGATCACCGGGAACGGGCACTCCCGAACCGCCCGCACGACCTGCCCGGTCATCCGGTTGAAGTCGAGGAGCTGGGCGGTGTCCATGGCCAGGGTCTCGCCGATGATCTCGTCGACGTCGCCGCCGGAGCAGAAGCCGCGGCCCTCGCCGGCCAGCACCAGCGCCCGCACCGCCCTCTCCCGGGACAGCTCGGCGAGCAGATCGCGCAGGTCGGCGTAGGCGCCGAAGGTGAGCGCGTTGAGTTTCTCGGGGCGGGCGAGGGTGACGGTGGCGACGCCGTCGGCATGCTCGACCCGCAGATGTTTCCAGTCGGGGGTACGGGCGGCGGAGCCGGTGAAGGGACTCATGACGTGCGGCCTCCTCAGGCGGACGGCGGGCACTGCCTCGCTGAGCTCTGCCCTCCGAGCTCTACCCTTCGAAGCTATCACTCAACTTTGACTGTCGTCACGAGCACGCAATAAGCCAACCGGGTGTGACCTTGCTCCGTCACATCCGTCACGGCTCGTCGACACCCCCGTAACGACGGGATCAACCGCGCGAGGGGGGCCGTTCACCTGGGTAAGTCGCCCAGCAGTCGGGGCCGAAGGTTCCGAACGGTGCCCTTCGGAGGCCCTTCACCGGGTGGCGCCGTACCATTCATAAGGTTGAAAGCAGGACAGCCTGCTCATGAACGGACACGCCTTGCAAGATCGCTCCTCAGCCTCCGCCTCCTGGCGTATCGCGCTGCCGCACACGGTCGCAGCCGTGCCCGTCGCGCGTGCCCTGGTCCGTACGGCGCTGGCCGAGCTGGAGCACGCCGCCGACAGCGACACCGCGGAGCTGCTCACGGCGGAGCTGGTCGCGAACGCCGTGGAGCACACCGCGGGCGACGGCCCCATAGAGCTGGTCGTGGAGCTGCTGCCGTCCGGCTGCCAGGTCGAGGTCCACGACCCGGACCCGGCCCCGCCCGGCGATCTGACCCGCCCCACCAAGGGCGAGCCCGACCCCTGGCAGGAGCACGGCCGGGGTCTCCTGCTGATCCGCACCCTGAGCTCGTCCTGCGGCCACCGCCCGGCGGGCTCCGGCAAGGCGGTCTGGTTCAGACTGCCGGTCGTGCCTGCTCAGCGCCGCCCGCTGTAACCGCCTCAGGCGAGGGTCGCCACCAGAACCGCCTTGATCGTGTGCATCCGATTCTCCGCCTCGTCGAAAACGACGGAGTGCGCCGACTCGAAGACCTCGTCCGTGACCTCCAGCGACTCCATGCCGTGCCGCTCGAAGATCTCGCGCCCGACCTTCGTGCCCAGGTCGTGGAACGCCGGCAGGCAGTGGAGGAACTTCACGGCCGGGTTCCCGGTGGCCCGCAGCACGTCCATGGTCACGGCATACGGAGCCAGCGCAGCGATCCGCTCGTCCCACACCTCCTTGGGCTCCCCCATGGAAACCCAGACGTCGGTGGCGACGAAGTCCGCCCCGAGGACCCCCTCGTCGACCTTCTCCGTGATCGTGATGCGGGCCCCGCTGGCCTCGGAGAGCTTGAGGGCCTGCTCGATGATCGCCCGGGCGGGCCAGTACGCCTGGGGGGCGACGATCCGCACGTCCATGCCGAGCAGCGCCCCGGCGATCAGGTACGAGTTGCCCATGTTGAAGCGGGCGTCGCCCAGGTAGGCGAAGGCGATCTCCTTCGGGGGCTTGGCGCTGTGCTCCGTCATCGTCAGCACGTCGGCCAGCATCTGCGTCGGGTGCCAGTCGTCGGTCAGACCGTTGAAGACGGGCACGCCCGCGTACGCCGCCAGCTCCTCCACGTTCGCCTGGCTGTCCCCGCGGTACTCGATCCCGTCGTACATCCGCCCCAGCACACGCGCGGTGTCCTTCACGGACTCCTTGTGGCCGATCTGTGAGCCCGACGGGTCGAGGTACGTCGTCGAGGCGCCCTGGTCGGCGGCCGCGACCTCGAACGCGCAGCGCGTGCGCGTCGAGGTCTTCTCGAAGATCAGCGCGATGTTCCGGCCCCGCAGGTACTGCGTCTCGGCCCCGGCCTTCTTGGCGGCCTTCAGCTCGGCGGCCAGCTCGACCAGCCCGAGGAACTCCTGCCCGGTGAAGTCGAGCTCCCTGAGGAAGTGGCGGCCGGCGAGGGCGGTCGGGACAGTCGCCATGGGGGCGCTCCAGAGGTACGAGTACAAGGACTGTGGAAGTCTATACGACCATCGGCATTTCTATACGGTCAGACTTTCGCCTACACGGCCTCGCGTTCGACCGGACAGCTCATGCACCGCGGCCCACCTCTCCCCCGCCCCAGCTCGCTCCCCGGGATCTCGATCACCTCGATGCCCTGCTTGCGCAGATGTGTGTTGGTGGTGGAGTTCCGCTCGTAGGCGACGACCACACCCGGCTCGACGGCCAGCACGTTGCAGCCGTCGTCCCACTGCTCACGTTCGGCCGCATGGACGTCCTGGGTCGCCGTCAGGACGCGGATCTCACTGAGGCCGAGCGCGGCGGCGATCGCGCGGTGCATGTGCTCCGGCGGATGGTCGGTGACCTTCAGCTCCTTGTCGCCGGCGCCCGGTTCGATGGTGTACGAGCGGAGCATGCCGAGCCCGGCGTACTGGGTGAAGACGTCGCCGTCGACCATCGTCATCACGGTGTCGAGATGCATGAGGGCGCGCCGCTTGGGCATGTCGAGGGCCACGATCGTCTGCGCCGACCCGGCGGCGAACAGCTTGTGGGCGAGCATCTCGACGGCCTGGGGCGTGGTCCGCTCACTCATCCCGATGAGCACGGCTCCGCTGCCGATCACCAGGACGTCCCCGCCCTCGATGGTGGAGGGATAGTCGGCCTGCCCCTCGGACCAGACATGGAACGTCTCGTCACGGAACAGCGGGTGATGCCGGTAGATCGCCTCGAAGTGGACCGTCTCGCGCTGCCGGGCGGGCCAACGCATGGCATTGACGGAGACGCCGTCATAGATCCAGGCGGAGGTGTCCCGGGTGAAGAGATGATTGGGCAGGGGCGCGAGGAGGAAGTCGTCGAGCTCCATGACATGGAAGCGCACGGAGATCGGCTCGGGGTGCGCCTCCAGGAACTCCCGCTTGGTCATGCCCCCTATGAGGGCTTCGGCCAGTTCGGGCGAGGGCAGGCCCTCGAAGGCCGCACGGAGGTGGTCGGTGGCCAGCACCCCGTACTCCTTCTCGTCGAAGACCCTGTCCAGGACGAGCTTCCGGGCCGCCGGGATCTCCAGGGCCTCGGTGAGCAGGTCGCCGAACAGGTGGACGGTGACCCCGCGGTCGCGCAGTACGTCGGCGAACCCGTCGTGCTCGGCGCGCGCCCGGCGCACCCACAGCACGTCGTCGAAGAGCAGGGCGTCCTTGTTGCTGGGGGTGAGCCTTTTGAGCTCGAGATCGGGCCGGTGCAGGATGACGCGGCGCAGGCGCCCGGCCTCGGAGTCGACATGGAATCCCATGCCTCCATCCTGACCATCGCCGACCGGGTTCACCCCCCGCTTGACCGTTTCCGTTTTCGTCCCCTTGACGACAAGCAGGCATCACGCTTATCGTCTACATGACGAAAAGCGAGGGGGTCCCATGGCCGACATCACCCGGCGCCTCGGCTGGCGCCATCTGCGCGGCGCGCCCACGGCGCACATCCGCCACCACCGCGGCGGCAAGCTGCTGCACGACGGCCCCGGGCTCAGCTTCTGGTTCCGGGCGCTGACCGCCGCACTGTCCGAAGTGCCGGTGGACGACCGGGAGCTGGCGATGACCTTCCATGCCCGTACGTCCGACTTCCAGGACGTGGCCGTCCAGGCGACGGTCACCTACCGGATCAGCGACCCGGCGTTGGCCGCGTCGCGCCTGGACTTCTCCATCGACCCGGACACGGGCGCGTGGCGGGGCACGCCGCTGGAGCAGCTGGGGACGCTTCTGACGGAGACGGCCCAGCAGCACGCGCTGGACGTCCTGTCCCGTACGCCGCTGTCGGCGGCGCTGGTCGACGGCGTGACGGCGGTGCGGGAGCGGATCGCGGCGGGCCTGGCCGGCGAGCCGCGGCTCCCGTCGACGGGCATCGAGGTCGTCGCCGTACGCGTCATGGCGCTGCGCCCCGAGCCGGAGGTGGAGCGGGCGCTGCGCACCCCGGCCCGCGAGCAGATCCAGCAGGAGGCTGACCGGGCGACGTACGAGCGCCGGGCGGTGGCCGTCGAGCGGGAACGGGCGATCGCCGAGAACGAACTGGCCAGCCAGATCGAACTCGCCCGCCGCGAGGAGCAGTTGGTGGACCAGCGGGGCACCAACGCGCGGCGGGAGGCCGAGGAGCACGCGGCAGCCGACGCGGTCCGGGCCGAGGCGGAGGCGGCACGGACGGTACGGCTGGCCGAAGCCGAGGCAGCCCGTTCCGTACGGCTGGCCCGGGCGGAGGCCGAAGGGGCACGCGAGGTCGGTGAAGCACGGGCTCAGGCGCAGGCGGCCTGGCTGCGGGTGCACGGCGAAGTGGACGTGGCGACGCTGCACGCCCTCACCGGGACGCGGCTCGCGGAGAACCTGCCGCGGATCGACAGCGTGACGGTGTCGCCGGACGTGCTGACGGGGCTGCTCGCCAGGCTCGGTACGCAGGAGCAGGCGTGAGCCTCGCTCCCCGGGTCGTCCTCGTCCATCGCACCACGGAGTACGAGGAGTTGGTGGCCCGGCACGGCACGCACGGCCAGGCCGCCTTCTTCCTCGCCTCCCGGGGCCGGGACATCGCGGAGGTCGCCGAACGCCACCACCGGACGCGCCACGCCCTGGCGGAGGTGACCTCGGCGATCCCCCTGACCTGGCGTCAGAGCCGAGTCGAAAGGGCCGACTTGGACCGGTTCCTGTTCGCCCCGGAGGACGTGGTGGTCGTGGTCGGGCAGGACGGCCTGGTCGCGAATGTGGCCAAGTACCTCGCCGGGCAGCCGGTGTTGGGCATCGACTCCGACCCCGGCCGCAACCCGGGTGTCCTCGTGCGCCACCGCCCCGAGAACACCGGCCCGCTCCTCACCTCGGCGCAATCCGGAAGGGGCGCCTGCGACGAACTCACCATGGTCGAGGCCGTGGCCGACGACACACAGCGGCTCGTGGCGCTGAACGAGATCTACCTGGGCGCCGTCGGACACCAGACGGCCCGATACCGCCTGGGCCTGGAGGACGACGGGGGTGTCGTCGAGGCCCAGGCCTCGTCCGGGGTGCTGATCGGCACCGGGACGGGGGCGACCGGCTGGATCCGGTCGGTGTGGCAGGAGCGGGGAGGGCAGCTGCGGCTGCCCTCCCCGACGGAGGAGCGCCTGCTGTGGTACGTCCGGGAGGCCTGGCCGTCCCCGGCCACCGGGACGTCGCGGGTGGCCGGGGAACTCGCCGCCGCGTCCCGTCTCCACCTCACCGTCGAGTCCGAGCGGCTCGTCGCCTTCGGGGACGGGATGGAGACGGACGCGGTCGAGTTGACCTGGGGCCAGACGGTCCGGGTCGGCGTGTGCCGGGAGCGGCTGCGGCTGGTCGGCTGAAGCCGCTCCCTCGGTTCACAGCCGGGGGTCCACCGGCTCCGACTCCAGCGCCAGCACCCCGAACACCGCCTCGTGCACCCGCCACAGCGGCTCGCCCTCGGCCAGCCGGTCCAGGGCCTCGAGGCCCAGCGCGTACTCGCGGATGGCGAGGGACCGCTTGTGGTTGAGGAACCGCTGCCGCAGCCGGGCCAGGTTGTCCGGCCGCGTGTACTCGGGACCGTAGATGATCCGCAGGTACTCGCGACCCCGGCACTTGATCCCGGGCTGGACCAGTCGCCCTTCCCCACTGCGCACGACCGCACCGAGCGGCTTGACGACCATGCCCTCGCCGCCACGGCCCGTCATCTCCAGCCACCAGTCGACGCCGGCCTGCACCGACTCCGGGTCACCGGTGTCGACGTAGAGGCGCCGGGTCGTCTGCAGCAGGCCGGTGCTGTCGTGCTCCACCAGCCGGTCGAGGAGGGCGAGCTGCTCGTTGTGCGGGAGCGCGGCCAGGCTGCGGCCCTGGGCGGCCAGGATCTGGAACGGTGCCAGGCGTACGCCGTCCAGGCCGTCCGTGGTCCAGCAGTAGCGGCGGTACGCCTCCGTGAACGCGGCGGCGTCCGACGCCCGTCCGCGCTGGCGGGCGAGCAGGTCCGACACGTCGACGCCGCGCCCCGCTGCACCCTCCAGTGCGGCGAGCGCACCCGGGAACACGGCCCCGGAGGCGGCGCCGACCGCGGCGTACTGCGACCGCAGCAGACCCTGCGCCTTCAGCGACCACGGCATCAACTCGGCGTCGAGCAGCAGCCAGTCCGTCTCGAGGTCGTCCCAGAGACCGGCCTCGCCGACCGCCGTACGGAGCCGCTCCAGGATCGTCTCCGTGACCGACTCGTCGTCGAGGAACGGGCGACCGGTGCGGGTGTAGAGCGACCCGGTGGGACCCTCCACCCCGAACCTCTTGCGGGCGGCTTCCACGTCCCGGCACACCAGCGCCACGGCCCGCGAGCCCATGTGCTTCTCCTCGCACACGACCCGCTCGACACCGTCCGCCGCGTACTGCGCGAAGGCCTCCGCCGGGTGCTCCAGGTAGCCCTCGATGTGACTGGTCGCCGTGGGTGCCATGGTCGGCGGGAGGTACGGCAGCAGGCGCGGGTCGACGGCGAAGCGGCTCATGACCTCCAGGGCCGCGGCCGCGTTCTCCTCACGGACCGACACCCGCCCGGCGTGCCGAGTCTCGACCACCCGGCGTCCGTGGACGTCGTTGAGGTCGAGCGGCCGTCCGTCGTGCCCGCCCGGTGCCTCCGTCCGCAGCGGCTTGGCCGGCTCGTACCAGACCTGCTCGGCAGGTACGTCGACCAGTTCCCGCTCCGGCCAGCGCAGCGCGGTCAGCTTGCCGCCGAAGACGGCACCGGTGTCCAGGCAGATGGTGTTGTTCAGCCAGGTGGCCTCCGGCACCGGGGTGTGGCCGTAGACCACAGCCGCGCGGCCCCGGTAGTCCTCGGCCCACGGGTAGCGCACCGGCAGCCCGAACTCGTCGGTCTCCCCGGTGGTGTCGCCGTACAGCGCGTGCGAGCGCACCCGCCCCGACGTACGGCCGTGGTACTTCTCCGGCAGACCGGCGTGGCAGACCACGAGCCGGCCGCCGTCGAGGACGTAGTGGCTGACGAGCCCGTCGATGAACTCCCTTACCTCGGCGCGGAACTCCTCGCTCGCGCCCTCCATCTGCTCGATGGTCTCGGCGAGTCCGTGCGTGTGCTGGACCTTGCGGCCCTTGAGGTAGCGGCCGTACTTGTTCTCGTGGTTGCCCGGCACGCACAGCGCGTTGCCCGACTTCACCATCGACATCACGCGCCGCAGCACACCGGGGCTGTCCGGGCCGCGGTCGACGAGGTCGCCGACGAAGACGGCGGTGCGGCCGTCCGGGTGCACACCGTCGGCGTACCCCAGCTTGCCGAGCAGCGACTCCAGTTCGGAGGCGCAGCCGTGGATGTCGCCGACGATGTCGAACGGGCCGGTGAGGTGGGTGAGGTCGTTGAAGCGCTTCTCGGTGACGACTGACGCGTTCTCGACATCGTCCACGCCTCGCAGGACGTGCACCTTGCGGAAGCCCTCGCGCTCCAGGTGCCGCAGGGACCGCCGGAGTTCACGGGTGTGCCGCTGGATGACCCGGCGCGGCATGTCGGCCCGGTCGGTGCGGCCCGCGTTGCGCTCGGCGCACACGTCCTCCGGCACGTCGAGCACGATGGCTATCGGCAGCACGTCGTACTGCCTGGCCAGCTCGATCAGCTGCCGTCGGCTGTCCTGCTGCACGCTGGTGGCGTCGACGACCGTACGGCGGCCGGCCGCCAGGCGCTTGCCCGCGATGTAGTGCAGGACGTCGAAGGCGTCCCGGGTCGCGCTCTGGTCGTTCTCGTCGTCGGAGACCAGGCCTCGGCAGAAGTCGGAGGAGATGACCTCCGTCGGCTTGAAGTGCCGGCGGGCGAAGGTGGACTTGCCGGAGCCGGAGGCGCCGACGAGCACGACGAGGGAGAGGTCGGTGACGGGCAGGACCCGTCCCTTGGTCGCCTGGGTGGTCTCGCTCATGCCGCCTTCGCCTCCTTCTCGTCGTTCACACTGCTCTTCATGCCGGCTGTGCTGATTTCAAACAGGGCCATCTGGGTGGGCGGGCCCACCTCCGGGTCGTCCGGTCCGACCGGTACGAACTCCACGCCGTACCCGTGCCGTTCGGCCACCGCCCCGGCCCACGACCGGAACTCCTCGCGCGTCCACTCGAACCGGTGGTCGCCGTGCCGGACGTGGCCGGCCGGGAGGGATTCCCAGCGGACGTTGTACTCGACGTTCGGGGTGGTCACCAGAACCGTCCGGGGACGCGCGGAGCCGAACACCGCGTACTCCAGGGCGGGCAGCCGCGGCAGGTCGAGGTGCTCGATGACCTCGCTGAGCACGGCGGCGTCGTAGCCCTTGAGGCGGCTGTCGGTGTAGGCGAGGGAGCTCTGGAAGAGCTGCACGCGCGAGGCCTGCCGCTCCCCCATCCGGTCCAGCTTCAGCCGCCGTCCCGCGATGGTCAGCGCCCGCATCGACACGTCCACACCGACGATCTCGGTGTACGCCGGGTCCTTGAGCAGCGCCTGCACCAACTGCCCCTGTCCGCATCCGAGATCGAGCACGCGCGCGGCACCGGACGCCTTGAGCGCGGCCATGATCGCGTCCCGGCGCAGCACGGCGAGCGGGGTCGGCTTCTCCTCGGCCTCGCTCTCCGCCTCGACGGCGTTGTCGATGTCCTCGACCTCGCTGTCGTCGGCCTCCGCGAGCCGCACCAGCTCCAGCCGCTCCATCGCCTGCCGGGTCAGCGACCAGCGGCGCGACAGATACCGGCTGGTGATCAGCTTCTGCTCCGGGTGCTCCGCCAGCCAGCCCTCACCGGCCCGCAGCAGTTTGTCGACCTCCTCGGAGGAGACCCAGTAGTGCTTGGCATCGTCGAGGACAGGGAGCAGGACATAAAGGTGACGCAGGGCCTCGGCGAGGGTCAGCCCCTCCGACTCCAGCACGAGCCGCACGTACCGTGAATCGCCCCACTCGGGGAACTGCACGTCCAGCGGCACGGGTTCGGCGGTCACCGCCCAGCCGAGCGGCTCGAACAGCCGCCGTACGAGCTCGGGACCGCCCCGGGCCGGAAGCGCGGGCACCTCGATCCGCAGCGGCCGCGGCTGAGCCGGCAGGTCCGGCCGGGCATTGCACACGCCCCGCATCGCGCTGGAGAAGACACCGCTGAGCGCTACCGCGAGCAGCGAGGAGGCTGCGTACGGCCGGTCGTTGACGTACTGCGCGAGCGCCGCGTCGGGCGCGCCACCCCGCCCCTTGCCCTTGCCACGCCGGACCAGTGCCACCGCGTCGACCTCCAACAGCAGCGCCGCCGTGCAGCGCTCGGCGTCGGCCTCGGGGTAGAGGACGTGCGCCTTGCCGTAGGAGGTGGAGAACGCCTGCGCCTTCTCGGGATGCTTGTGCAACAGGAAGCCGAGATCGGTGGCGGGGCGTTCTGGGGTGCCGGTGGCTGTGATGGTCAGGAACACGGTGGGTTGGCCTTTGGATAGGGTCTGAGCTGCGCATGTGCGCCGCCCATACAACGTACAGAGCGCACGCCGTAACCACCCGGGTTTTTCGCCCCACCCGTTCCCGCCCGCTCCCAGGGGTGTGCAGCGGGAACCCACGACGGCCCCCGGAAGCCATGCTCCCGGGGGCCGCGAAGAGATCGAACGGTTCAGAGCAGCTCGGACAGTTCAGGGCACAACCGGCGCTACGACAGCTGCGACTGCACCTGGGAGGAGATGAGCTCCAGGTGGTCCAGGTCGTCCAGGTCGAGGACCTGGAGGTAGATCCGCCGGGAGCCGATCTCCTGGTACCGGCCGATCTTGTCGACGACCTCCTGCGGAGACCCGGCGAGCCCGTTGACCTTGAGCTCGTCGACTTCCCGCCCGATCGCGGCGGCACGACGGGCGACCTCCTGCTCGTCCTTGCCCACGCACACCACAAGGGCGTTGGAGTAGACGAGGTCGTCACCCTTGCGCCCGGCGTCCTCGGCGGCGGCGCGCACGCGCCCGAACTGCCGCTCACTGTCCTCGACCGAGGCGAACGGCATGTTGAACTCGTCGGCGTACTTGCCGGCCAGCCGCGGAGTACGGGTGGCCCCGTGCCCGCCGATCAGAACCGGAATCCTGTCCTGGGCGGGCTTGGGCAGGGCAGGCGAATCGGTGAGGTCGTAGAAGCTGCCGTGGAAGTCGAAGGTCGCACCGGCCTGGGTCGCCCACAGCCCCGTGACGATGGCGAGCTGTTCCTCCAGCCGCGCGAACTTCTCCTTCGGGAACGGGATGCCGTACGCCTTGTGCTCCTCCTCGAACCAACCGGCCCCGAGGCCGAGTTCGACGCGGCCGCCGGACATCTGATCGACCTGGGCGACCTGGATGGCGAGCACGCCGGGCAGCCGGAAGGTGCCGGCGGTCATCAGGGTGCCGAGGCGAATGCGCTTGGTCTCCCGTGCGAGACCGGCAAGTGTGATCCAGGCGTCGGTGGGCCCGGGCAGGCCGTCCCCGGAGCCCATCTTCAGATAGTGGTCGGACCGGAAGAACGCGTCGAAGCCAAGGTCCTCGGTGGCCTTCGCCACGGTGAGGAGGGTGTCGTAGGTGGCCCCCTGCTGGGGCTCGGTGAAGATGCGAAGATCCATGACTCCATCCTGCATGCCGAGGCACCCGTCAACGGTGCGGGTCCCCCTGCCCCCCGCCTCCCCGGTCGGGTGAATTCCGTCAACGCCGGAACCGCCCCCCTGCCCGGGCCAGTGACCGCCCCTCACGATGATCGTTGGCTCGATCGGAGCCGGACCGCCCGGCCCTCGCGCCGGCCCCAGACGGCCGGAGCGTCACCGTGTCGGCCCACTGCCACTGGGGGGCCGGAGGCCCGAGGAGGCCGTCATGTCCGAGGAATTCGCGCCACAGCAGACCACCAGCGGCGCCGGCCAACCGAAGGGGCTGCTGCAGCAGATGGAGGAGCTGATGGCGGCCCTCAACGCGGACCTGTCGGCCCTGGACGCGGACCTGCAGTCGACCGGGCCCCAGCGACAGGACGGCGACGCCGGCTGACCCTCCACCCCGCCAGGGGGCTCCGCCCCCTGGACCCCATCGGCCTGAACGGCCTCGTCCTCAAACTCCCCCAGAGGGGCCACCCTCAGACGGGCTGGCATGCCTGGACCGGCACTGGAAAGTGACCGGCAGAGTGACCGTGGTGGTGGCGCACCCCCGCGGCGCCGCAGTCGCCCACGGCGGCAAGGGGCCGTGCCGGGGGGTGTCCGCCCGCAGTGGCCGGCGTCAAGAAACGGCACCACCCTGCCCAACCCCAACCGCCGGTCCGAGGACGGACACCCCCCGGCACGGCCCCGACCCACCACACACCCGCAGGCGCCACGCGAACCCCCACCCAACCCCCACAGGCCGCCGCAGGCACCCGCCGGCCCTACCCCGCCGCAGGTAACCCCTCCTCCCGATCCGCAAGTCTGCGCAGCATCTCCCGCACCCGATCCCGAGACTCATCCGCCGCGTCGATCGCCTCCATGCACTGCCAGTACGTCGTCTCGTCATCCGCCGCGCTGGCCATACCCACCAGAGCGATTCCCACCTCACCCAGCAGGCTGCCCAGATGCATCAGCGACTGCCGCGCATCACCCAACTCCGTCAGCTGGGCCGCGCGTAAGGCACCCTCCGCAAGGTCCGGCACGTCCAGCACCCCACACCCACGCCCGGCCAGCTCGGTCAACCCCAGCGCCTCGCCCCGCAGTTCAGGTGGCCCGAACACCGCAAGCCGGCTACCGATCGCCTGAGCCAGGGCCTGCGCCTGCCACACCTCGGTCAAGATCTCCGGCGCGCCCTCGCTCCCCGCCAGCGCCCGCCTGCTAGTCACGATCAGCCGCACCGCGTCCATACGCAGTCCCCGTCTGTCCCGACGCGCTGCCCACGCGCCGCCCGAACTCCCTTGTCCACTACCCAGAGTGAAGGCCCCTGAGACGAAAAGCCAGAGGAAGACGGAAATCTGCGGACAACTTTTCGGCTACAGCCAGGCAAACGGACACGTAGAGTGAAAGCGGACCAAGGCGCTCCCCACTCCTACGGCGCCGGAAACCTCCGCTCGTTCCGATCGATCTTCGCGTCCAGCGCCGCCAGCGGATCGATCCCGAGCACCTCGCACAGTTGCAACAGGTAGGCCAGCACGTCCGCCACCTCGTCGGTCACCCGCCCGGCGGTCTCCACGTCGTCCATGACCCGAGCCGACTCCTCAGGCGTCAACCACTGGAAGATCTCGACGAGTTCGGACGCCTCCACGCTGAGCGCGGCAACGAGGTTCTTCGGCGTGTGATACGGCTGCCAGTCGCGCGCGGCAGCGAACTCGGCCAGCCTGCGCTGCAGCTTGGCCACATCAAGAGGTTCGGTCACGGCTCCAGATGTACCACCGTCACGCCTCCCACCCCAGCCGACCCCAACGCCGCAGCCGCCCCCACCGGCCCCGCCCCCTCCACCACGCCCGCGACGTCACTCACGGCCCCCACGTCACTCACGGCCCCCACCAACCGAATATGCCCCCGCTCACACATCCGCGCAGCAAGCCCCACCAGCTCCCCCCGCTGCACCGGATCCAGCCCCCGATCGAACCCATCCACCACCACACTCAACGTCTGCATCGCCGCAGGCACCTCCCCCACCGGATCGACCTCCAGCACCCCGGGCCCGGTCAGCAGAACCAAGGACAGCGCGAGATACCGCAGCTCACCGTCCCCCAACCGCCCGAGCTCCGTCCGCACCCCGTCCCCCCGGTCGAGCACCCCGCGCACCGTGCCGTCCTCCAGCACCTCGGCGACCACATCGGCCACCGCCCCGGCACACCCCGCCCGCACCGCGCCCACGAGCCGCGCATGCCGCCGCGTGCACTCGGCGCGAGTCCGCCACAGCACCTCGGCGAGGTTGTCGCAGCCCCCGAGCAGCCGCCCTGAGCCGACCGGCACAGGTGCCCGCATCCGATCGGGCCGCGGATCGCAGGCGAATACCGATCGCAGGGCCACGACCATCTGCTCGGCGGCGGCCAGCACCCGCCGCTGCCCCTCCGTCCTCCCGGCCACCCGCAGCGGCAACAGCGTGGTACCGAGCCGGTCGTCGGGCAGCGGCGCCCGTGTCACCGGCGACTGACCGGCGGTATGCCAGGCGGCCTGCACACAACGCCGGCTCGGATCCCGCAGGGCCGTCTCCAGCAGGACGACCCCGCCCGCGCTCAACCGCTCCCCCACGATCCGCAGTTCGGGCTCGGCCTGCACGGCGACGTCGAGTCGAACCGGCCCCTCGGGACCGTCGGCGGTACAGCCGATCCGGAAGCCCCGCCGTCGCTGCGCATCGGGCCGGGCCCGCTCGGGCACGCAGGCAACCGGATCGGGGAACACCTCCCCGACCTCGGCACCCGCACCGAGCCGAGCCAGCGCCTCGTAGGCCCGCAACGCGGTCGTCTTCCCGCACCCGCTCGGCCCGGCCAGGAGGGTGAACGCCCCGAGCGGCAGCACGACCCGCCGATGCCCGGCAAAGGCGGACAGCCGCAGCTCGGTGACATGAGGGCGCCCGGAACACCCACCGTCCGCGCCACTCACCCGCCGCCCCTGAGCGGGCACGGACACAAGACCGGAAACAGAGGACAGGGATGACGCAGAGGACCCAGACATGCCCGGACCGTAGGCCCGCTACCGCCAGGCGAACCGTTCCACCCCGGCACCCTTCCTACGATCGAGCGACGCCCCCGAGCCCGCCGCCGGACCTCAGACCTCAGACCCCAGATCTCAGACCTCAGAGCCAGACTCCACGCCCCAGCCCCCAGCCCCCAGCGCCCATCCCCCGAGCCGCAGGCCCGCCCCCTCTACGTACCGGGAACCCCCGCCCCCTCCATCAACCCACTGACCTCGGTCCCGGGCGGCGTCAGCAGGAACACGTTCCGGTCCACCCGATGCATCCCGCTCGCCAGGCCGAAGACGACCCCGGTGCTGAAGTCCAGCACCCGCTTGGCCACCTCCGTCTCGGCCCCCGTCAGATCGAGCAGCACCGGAATCCCCGCCATCAGCGTCTCGGCGACGTCGCGGGCGTCCGCGAACACATTGACCCGCAGGACGACGAACCGGCGACGCGGTTCCGTCGCCGCCTCCGGAGGCACCCGGTGGTCCACCGCGGACGGCCAGGCGTCTCGGCCGCGCAACGGCACGACCTGGGCGAGCCCCTCCCACTGTTCATCGGTGACGTCGTGGCTGTTCACCGGCTCCCCCCGCCTTGACTCGCCTTCAATGCCTGCACCAGCCAATTCTTACGCCAAGTCACCCGTTCGGCCCAACACCGACACGGTCCGCGAGCCCCTCGCACGCATCCCGACTCCTCCCGGACCGGCCCCTCACAGCTCGTCCCAGCCTCCTGTGTGGCCTACGTAACTCCTCATGATCAAGGGATGTGACATCGACGTAACGGGCAATTCGTACGCTCTAGACACGACCTCGAACGCCGGAGAAGGGCAGCACGTGACCGAGACCACCTCCACGACTCAGGTCCGGACGGTCTGCACGTACTGCGGGGTCGGCTGCGGGGTCCTGCTGGACGTCGGTATGGGGCCGGACGGACGGCGTACGGTCCTGAAGGCCTCCGGCGACAAGGCGCACCCGGCGAACGCGGGCCGGCTGTGCACGAAGGGCGCGACCACGGCCGAGATGCTCGCCGCGCCCGGGCGGCTGACCACGGCGCTGGTCAGGGACGACCGGGGCGAGGAGCCGGTGCCCTCACCGATCGCCGACGCGATCTCCGAGACCGCCCGGCGGCTCCGCGCGATCATCGACGAGCACGGGCCGGACGCGGTCGCCTTCTACGTCTCCGGGCAGATGAGCATGGAGGCCCAGTACCTGGCGAACAAGCTGGCCAAGGGGTTCGTGCGGACGAACCAGATCGAGTCGAACTCCCGGCTGTGCATGGCCAGCGCGGGCATGGGCTACAAGCTGTCCCTCGGCGCCGACGGGCCGCCCGGGTCGTACGAGGACTTCGACAAGGCGGACACTTTCCTGGTCATCGGCTCGAACATGGCCGACTGCCACCCCATCCTCTTCCTGCGCATGATGGAGCGGGTCAAGGCGGGCGCCCGCCTCATCGTCGTCGACCCTCGGCGCACCGCCACCGCCGCCAAGGCCGACCTCTACCTCCAGATCAAGCCGGGCACCGACCTCGCCCTCCTCAACGGCCTGATGCACCTGATCGTCGAGAACGGCCACACCGACCCCGGCTTCATCGCCGCGCACACCGACGGCTGGGAGGAGATGCCCGCCTTCCTCGCCGACTACCCGCCGGCCACCGTCGCCGAGATCACCGGAATCGCCGAGGACGACCTCCGTACCGCCGCCCGGCTGATCGGCGAGGCGGGCGAGTGGATGAGCTGCTGGACGATGGGCCTGAACCAGTCCACACATGGCACCTGGAACACGAACGCCCTGGTCAACCTGCATCTCGCCACCGGGGCCATTTGCCGCCCGGGCTCGGGCCCGTTCTCCCTCACCGGCCAGCCCAACGCCATGGGCGGCCGCGAGATGGGCTACATGGGGCCGGGGCTGCCCGGGCAGCGGTCCGTCCTCGTCGACTCCGAGCGGGGCTTCGTCGAGGAGCTGTGGGAGCTGCCGCCGGGCACCCTGCGCGCCGACGGGGTCGGCAAGGGGACCGTCGAGATGTTCCGGAAGATGGCCGACGGGGAGATCAAGGCCTGCTGGATCATCTGCACCAATCCCGTCGCCTCCGTGGCCAATCGCCGTACCGTCATCGAGGGGCTCGAGGCCGCCGAGTTCGTCGTCACGCAGGACGTCTTCACCGACACCGAGACCAACGCGTACGCGGACGTCGTGCTGCCCGGCGCCATGTGGACCGAGGGCGAGGGTGTCTTCGTCAACAGCGAGCGCAATCTGACCCTGACCCGACCGGTCGCCGACCCGCCCGGCGAGGCGATGGCGGACTGGCGGATCATCGCGGCCGTCGCGTGCGCGATGGGGTACGAGAAGGGGTTCTCGTACGGCAGTGCCGAGGACGTCTTCGAGGAGATACGCCGGGCCTGGAACCCGGTGACCGGCTGGGATCTGCGCGGCGTGACGTACGAGCGGCTGCGGACCACGCCCGTGCAATGGCCGGCCGCCGACCCGGACGGGTCCCACCGCAATCCGATCCGGTACGTCGACCCGGACGGCGGGCTGCGGTTCCCCACCGCGAGCGGACGAGCCGCGTTCCACGCCCGGCCGCACATGCCGGCCGCCGAGATGCCGGACGACGACTACCCCTTCGTACTGAACACCGGGCGCGTACAGCACCAGTGGCACACCCTGACCAAGACGGGCAAGGTCGCCAAGCTCAACAAGCTGAACCCGGGGCCGTTCGTGGAGCTGCATCCGCGGGACGCGCGCGAGTTGGGGATCGCCGACGGGGACCCGGTGGAGGTCGCCTCGCGGCGTGGGCGGGCCGTGCTGCCGGCGGTGGTGACCGAGCGGGTGCGGCCGGGGTGCTGTTTCGCGCCGTTCCACTGGAACGACCTGTTCGGGGAGTATCTGAGCGTCAACGCGGTGACGAGCGACGCGGTGGATCCGATCTCCTTCCAGCCGGAGTTCAAGGTGTGTGCCGTCTCCCTGACCCGGGTCGCGGCTCCCACGACGGCTCCCGTTCCGGCGGAGCCGGTCGGGCAAGCGCTGACGCCGACAGCCGTCACCCCTGGCACAGCCGCCCCCGTGGGTCCCTTCGGCCCCTTCGGTCTGGAACCCGCACCCCCTCCCGTCCTGTCCGCACAGGAGCGCCTCTACCTCACGGGGTTCCTCGCCGGCCTCGACTCCGGCGGGCCGGGCGTCCCCGTGCTCCCGCCGGACGCGCCCTTCAGCCCCGAGCACGCGCTGTGGGTCAACGGCGTCCTCGCCGGCATGTACTCCCGCACGGCGGCGGCACCGAGTACGCCGCAGGGCCGCGAGGTCGTCGTGCTGTGGGCCTCGCAGACCGGGAACGCCGAGGAGTTCGCCACCGCCACCGCCGAGCGGCTGGGCGCGGCGGGCCACCGGACCACGCTGGTCGGCATGGACGAGGCCGATGTCCGCGCCCTCGCCCGCACGGCCGACCTGCTCTTCATCACCAGCACGTTCGGCGACGGCGACGCGCCCGACAACGGGGCCGGCCTCTGGGACACGCTGTCCGACGACGGGGCTCCGCGGCTGGACGGCGTGCGGTACGCCGTGCTCGCCTTCGGGGACTCGTCGTACGACGACTTCTGCGGACACGGGCGCCGGCTGGACACCCGGCTGGGCGAGCTGGGCGCGGTGGCCCTGGCCCCCCGCACGGACTGCGAACCGGACTACGAGCCGTCCGCCGGCGCCTGGCTCGACCAGGTCCTCACGGCGCTGGCCGACTCGGACGCCCCCGCCGTCGAGAAGCCGCGGGCCAAGCCGAACGCCAGGTCCAAGCCCGCCCCCACCACCGCCCGTCTGGTCGGCAACCAGCTGCTCAGCCGACCCGGCGGCGGCAAGGAGGTGCGGCGCTTCACCTTCGACACGAGCGGCACCTCGCTGACGTACGAGGCGGGCGACGCGCTCGGCGTGCGGCCGGTGAACTCGCCCGCGCTGGTGGAGGAGTGGCTGGCCGTGACCGGGGTGGACGGTTCAGCGACCGTGCACGTGGACGGCGTGGGCGAAGCGTCCTTCGCCGAGGCTCTGCACCGGCACCTCGACATCACGAGGATCACCCCGGACCTGCTCCGCTTCGTCACCGAACGCGTCCGTGACGACCGGGGGTTGCGGCGGCTGCTGCGGCCCGACAACAAGGACGGTCTGGCGCAGTGGAGTTGGGGACGGCAGGCCGTGGACGTCATCGCCGAGCACCCGGTGCGGGCGGACGCGGAGGAGTGGGCCGGGGTGCTCAGGAAGCTCCAGCCGCGCCTGTACTCCATATCGTCCAGTCCGCTCGTCGACCCGCACCGCGTCTCGCTGACCGTCTCCGTCGTCCGGTACGAGAACCTGCACGGCCGACCGCGCGGCGGTGTCTGCTCGCCGTTCCTGGCCGACGCCGAGCCGGACACCGAGGTGCCGGTCTTCGTGCAGTCGTCCCCGCACTTCCGCCCGCCCGCGGACTCCTCGACGCCGATGGTGATGGTCGGCCCGGGCACCGGCGTCGCGCCCTTCGTCGGCTTCCTCCAGGAGCGGCGCGCGCTCGGGCACAGGGCGCCCAACTGGCTGTTCTTCGGCGAGCAGCACCGGGAGACCGACTTCTACTACGAGGACGAGCTGACCGCGCTGCTCGCCGAGGGCACCCTCGCCCGCCTCGACACGGCGTTCTCCCGCGACCAGCGCAACAAGGTGTACGTCCAGGACCGGATGCGCGAACACGGCCCCGAGCTGTGGCGCCGGCTCCAGGACGGCGCCCACTTCTACGTCTGTGGCGACGCCTCGCGCATGGCCAAGGACGTGGACCGGGCCCTGAGGGACATCGCGGTCGCGCACGGCGGCCTGGAGGAGGCCGAGGCGTCGGCGTACGTGAAGCAGCTGGCGGCGGCGAAGCGCTACGTCCGGGACGTGTACTGAGCTACGTCCGGGACGTGTACACCGCAGACGCCGGCGAGCGCCGACGTCAGGCTGCCGGCGCCCGCGTGAAGCGGAGCGTGGTGGCGATCGTCGTGAGGCCGCGCATCATGCCGAGCTGGTTCCAGCTCATGCCGAAGTGCTCGCGGTCGACTGTGAATTCGGCGTCCAGGGTGAGCGAGCGGTCGTCGGCGCCGACGAGGCGACCGGTGAAGGAACTGGGCCGGCTGATGCCGCGGACGGTGAGCTGACCGACCACGTGCACGCCGTCGCCGTCGCGGAGCTCGGCGCTGCGGACCGCGAAGGTGATCTCGGGGTGGTGGGCGGCATCGAGGAAGTCGGCCGAGCGCAGGTGCTCGTCGCGCTTGGCGTTGCGGGTGTCCAGGGAGGCGGCGTCCAGGGTGATCGTGCCGACGGCGGAGCCGTCGGGCCGCACCTCGCCGTTGCCGGTGACGGCGGCGAAGGCACCCTTCACGGTGACCAGGCCCCAGAACGTCCTGTGCCGGACGGCGACGGTGGAGGTGGTGCTGTCGAGCTGCCAGGTTCCGGTTTCGACGGCGACGGTCATGATCTCTCACTCCTGATCATCGGGGCTCGGGTTGAGTCCGTAGTCCAAATTTGGATGACATCACGCTAGCCGATACTCCAAAATTGAACAACAGCTACACTCGAATCCATGGCCGACCTCCCCGACTGCCCCTCCGCCTCCGGCGACGGACTCCTGCCCGCCGAGCTGCACGCCTGGATGCTGATGCTGGCCGCGACGGGGGCCGTCGAGCAGGAGCTGCGCTCCGTCGTCAAGGAGCGACTGGACGTCTCGCACGACGAGTTCCTGGTTCTGTGCCTGCTCGCCGCGGACCCCGGCCAGGCCCTGCGCATGACGCGGATCGCCGAGCTCCTGGGCCGCCCCAAGACCCGGCTCACCTACCAGATCGCCTGCCTCCAGCACGCCGGCCTCGTCACCCGCAAGTCGGTGTGCGGCGACAAGCGGGGCGTCGAGGTGGCCCTCACCGAGAAGGCACGGGGCCTGCTCAAGGAGGCCTCCGGAGTCCTCGCCGAGACGGTCAAGGAGGCGCTGGCGCGGTTCATGGGTCCCACCCAGCGCGAGGCGATGTGCGCGCTGATGCCCGACTTCGCGGCGGAGGCGACGCCGGAGTAGCTCCCGGGCGGTCGTCGCGGGGTGCGGTTGCGTGCACCCGTGAACGCGTCGACGGGGAGGTCCGTTTCGGCACCGGGAGCCGGGCCGCGTACTCCATCGACGCCTCGAACTACCGCCGGAGGCAGACGGAAGCCCGGCTGCCGGGACAGCTGGCGCTCCCGCCCTCCACCTCGGCCAAGTGCCGCTGGTCAGGCGGCGGGAGCCCCGTCGAGGACCTCCACCCGGCCGGTGTCGAGTGAGTAGTAGGCGCTGACGACGGCCAGGTCGCCCTTCTTCACGAGTGGGGCGAGAGACGGGTCTCTGCGCAGGTCGGCGGCCGTCTGCCGGGCATGGACGCGGATCATGGCGTCGACCGGATCGACGTGCTTCTCCTTGGCTGTGGCCTCGTACGCCGGGCGGAGGGCCTCGGCGATCGACTGGAGGTTGCCCGGCAGCGGCTTGCGCTCCTTCAGCGCCGAGTACGACGCCTTGACCGCACCGCAGCGCTGGTGCCCGAGCACCAGGATCAGCGGGGTGCCCGCGGTCAGGGGGCCGTACTCGACGGAACCGGTGACCACGGGGGCGACCACCTGGCCGCCGGTGCGTATCGCGAACAGGTCGCCGATGCCGGTGTCGAAGACCATCTCCGGCGGCACCCGGGAGTCGATGCACGAGACGATGACGCCGTACGGGTCCTGCTCCCGGGCGACGGACGCACGCCGGTCGAGACCCTGGTCGGGGCGCTGAAGCGTCCCGTTCACCCAGCGCTTGTTGCCGGCCAACAGCCGTGCGAGCGCGGCGGAGGGCGTCCCGGGTGGCATGCTCGCGGACACCGAGGGAGTCGGCGCCGCCACGGCCGACGCCTTCGGTGCCGAGCCGTTGTCCGCCTTGGCCGAACAGCCCGTGATCACGGCCGCGGTCGCCACGAGCCCTCCGGTGAGAACGGCTCGGCGCTGCGGTTGCGAGACACTGCCCATGGCACGCTTCCCTTCTGCTGTTTCCCCTGGTGGGGCGGGTGGTGCCACTGTTTCGAAACGGCGGTTAGCAGCCGTACAGCGCTGATCCAGGGGACGAGAAGGGCACGTCCAAAACACGCAGAGACGCCAACGGTCGCTATGCGTAAGGCGAGTTGAGGGCGCGGCCGAACGTTCCTCAGGGGGCCGGCGTCATAGCCGTAGCCGCCTTCGAAGGGACTGCCGCCATGACCGCCGTATCCCGGCCCACCCGTGCCGTGTTCAGTGCCTCACTGATCGGAGGGCTGCTCTGCGCGGTCACCGCGTGCGGCGCGGAGACGGCGAAGAGTACGTCGGCCCACAGCCGGACCACCTGGCAGGAGCCCGCCGCGTACACGTACACGCTCCGCTCCAGCGAGGGGGAACGGACCCTGATCGGCACCTTCCGGATAACCGTCCGCGACGGCGCCGTGGTCAAGGCGGTCGGCCTGGACGACAGCGGGCGACGCGTGGCGCAGGACATCCCCGACGCGGTGCCCACCCTGGGGGAACTCCTGGAGGAACTGGAGCAGGCACGGCGCGACGACGCGGACGTGGCCGAGGCGGAGTACGCCGCCGACGGGCACCCGGTGCGGATCTCGTTGGACTGGGAGAAGAACGCGATCGACGACGAGGCGCTGTATGTCATCAGCGCCTGCCGGCCGATCGGCGACCAGGGGGACGGTCGGTCCCACTAGGCCGGCTGGCCCATCGCCATGAGCGCCGCCACCCGGCTGAGGGACATGGTCGAGGCACGGAACCGACCCGGAGCCGACCACCGATCGACCTCGCCGAACGCGACGCCCTGCCCGCCCCGCAGGCTGGGCCACCCCTGTGCACCAGGAGAGACCTCATGCGAGCAACACTCATGTACGGCGCCGGCGACGTCCGCGTCGAGAACGTCCCGGACCCGGAGCTCCAGAGCCCCACCGACGCCGTCGTACGCGTCACGGCCTCCTGCATCTGCGGCAGCGACCTGTGGCCGTATGCCCAGATGCCGACGGCGCCTCAGGGCCGCCGTATGGGACACGAGTTCCTCGGCGTGGTCGAGGACGTCGGCTCGGAGGTGTCCGGGTTCAAGCGCGGGGACGTGGTCGTGGCGCCCTTTGTGTGGGCCGACAACACCTGCGACTTCTGCCGTGCCGGGCTGCAGACCTCCTGCCGCCACGGCGGCCAGTGGGGCCTGGACGGCGTCGACGGCGGTCAGGGCGAGGCCGTGCGCGTGCCGCAGGCACAGGGCACGCTGGTGAAGCTGCCGGTCGCCGAGGAGTCGACGCTGCTGCCCGCCCTGCTCACGCTCTCCGACGTGTACTGCACCGGCCACCACGGCGTGGTGACGTCGCGGGTCGGACCGGGGAAGTCGGTGACGGTGATCGGCGACGGGGCGGTCGGCCTCGGCGCCGTCCTGGCCGCCAAGCGGCTCGGCGCCGAGCAGATCATTCTGATGGGCCACCACCAGGCACGCACGGACCTCGGCCGCGAGTTCGGCGCCACCGACGTCGTCGCCGAGCGCGGCGACGAAGGCATCGAGCGGGTACGGGAGTTGACCGGCGGCGACGGCACGCACGCAGTCGTGGAGGCCGTCGGCGCCGAGCAGTCGATGCACACCGCCCTCGGCATCGTCCGCGACGGCGGCGCCATCAGCCGCCTCGGGGTGGCCCAGTACACGGACGTGCCGCTCGGGATGGACACGATCATGAGGAACATCACCGTGACCGGTGGCGTCGCTCCTGCCCGCGCCTACATCGAGGAACTTCTGCCGGACGTGCTGGACGGCACGGTCGAGCCCGGTCGCGTGTTCGACCACACCATCGGCGTCGACGAGGTACCGGACGGCTACCGGGCGATGGCCGACCGCAGCGCGCTCAAGGTCCTGATCCGGCCCTGAGGCGGGCCGCGCGGGGCGGTGGGCCTCTCGGCGGTCGACGCCGGCGCCGGAGTGAGCGTGTCGCCCCGCTCCCGGTGCCAGGAGCACGTCGACTCCGGCCGCCTCATGGTGCTCCACGACCCGGAGGAGCCGCCGCTGAACACCCTGTTCCGTGTCCATCGGCCGGGCTCCGAGACCGACCCTGACGTGATCCCGGGGCCGCCACGGCCTGACCCACGCCCGAGGCGGACCAGGTCAGGACCCCTTCGCGGCCGGCTCCAGAATCGCCACGCACTCCACATGATGAGTCATCGGAAACAGATCAAACGCCCGCAGCATCCGCACCCGATACCCCCCGTCCCGGAAGTACCCCAAGTCCCGCGCCAGCGCCGCCGGATCACAAGCCACATACGCGATGCGCCGCGCCCCCAGCGACGCCAGATGCGCCACCGTCTGCCGGCCGGCACCGGCCCGCGGGGGGTCCAGGACGATCAGGTCCACCTCGGTGATCCCCGTACGCGGCAGTACCGACTCGACCTTGCCCTGTTCGATGCGGACCCGTTCGAAGTCGGCCAGGTTGTGCCGGGCGTCCTCCACCGCGCGCTTGCCGGACTCGATGCCAAGGACCGCTCCCTTGTCGCCGAGGCGGTCGGCGAGGGCGCCGGCGAAGAGGCCGACGCCGCAGTAGAGGTCGAGGGCCATCTCGCCCTTGCGGGGCAGCAGGCCCTGCATGACCGCCGTCACCAGGGTGTCCGCGGCCTTCGGGTGGACCTGCCAGAAGCCGCCGCTGCCGACCCGGTGCGTACGGCCGTCCGCGCGTTCGCGGACGAAGGGGCGGCCGTGGACGCGGTGGACGCCGCCGTCCTTCTCGCCGACCCGCATGACCGAGACCGGCCGGTCCAGTTCGACGATCGGCAGGCGCCCGCCCGGCCTCGGCGTCAGGATCACCTGGCGGTCCTGCGAACCGGTCGCCGCGATCGCCTCCACCCCGGCCATGCCGGTCCAGTCGCGCTTCTCGATGCCGAGTTCGCTGACGCCCTCGGCGGCGATCATGCAGTGGTCGATCGGCTCGACGTCGTGCGAGCGGTGCCGGCGCAGTCCGGCGTGGCCGTCGGCGTCGACGGCGTACTGCACGCGCGTCCGCCACTGCGGGACCTGCCCCGCGGGCAGCTTGTCGCCCTCGGCGGGCATGACGGTGCCGTCCCAGCCGATGTCCTCGGGCGTGAGTCCCGCGAGCCGCTGCAGCTGCTCGGCGATGACCTCGCCCTTCATCCGGCGCTGCGCCCCCGGCTTGGCGTGCTGCCAGTCGCAGCCACCGCAGCGGCCGGGCCCGGCGAAGGGGCAGGGGGCCTCGATGCGGTCCTTGGACGCCGACAGCACCTCGACCGCGTCGGCACGCAGGAAGCGGTCGCCCTCGTCGCCCTCGGTCACCCGGGCCACGACTCGCTCGCCGGGCAGGGTGTGCCGGACGAACAGGACCTGGCCGGCGTCCGTGCGGGCGATGCAGTGCCCGCCGTGGGCGACGGGGCCGATCTCGACCTCGTACTCCTCCCCCACCAGCGACTTCTTCTCTTCTGCCTGCATGGTGGGGTGACTCCAGATCGAGAGGCGGGACGGCGCGGCCCTCGACGGCGCTCTTCAGCGGCCCGGGCCCGGCAACAGCCCACCAGTCTACGTCCTCCAGGCCGCGCGCCCGGCCCCCGTCAGTGCTGGGCGCCCGGCCCCCGTCAGCGCTTGCCGTCCGGCTCGGCGGGCTCCTTCGCCCGCTCCGTGGCCGGCCCCCGCCGCACCGCTCCCGGCGCGTTCCAGTCCTGCCGCTTGCGGGCCCTGACCTTCGCCGCCTCGGACGACTGGAGCTGGTAGGGCACCGAGGTCACCATGATGCCCGGCGTGAACAGCAGCCGGCCCTTCAGCCGGAGCGCGCTCTGGTTGTGCAGCAGATGCTCGTACCAGTGGCCGACGACGTACTCGGGGATGATCACGGACACCGCGTCGCGCGGGGACTCCTTGCGCAGCCCCTTCACGTACTCGATGATCGGCCGCGTGATCTCGCGGTAGGGCGAGTCGAGGACCTTCAGCGGTACGTCGATCCCGCGCCGCTCCCACTCCTCGCGCAGCGCCTTGGTCTCCGCCGGGTCGACGTTGACGCTGAGCGCCTCCAGGGTGTCGGAGCGCATCAACTTGGCGTAGGCCAGGGCGCGCAGGGCGGGGCGGTGGATCTTGGAGACCAGGACGACCGAGTGCACGCGGGACGGCCGTACGCTGTCGTCGCTCGGGCCCTCGGGGGCGGCGAGTTCCTCGGAGACGTGGTCGTAGTGGCGGCGGATCGCCGTCATCACACCGTAGAAGATCACCATGCCGAGCAGGGCCACCCAGGCGCCGTGCGTGAACTTGGTGACGAGGACGACGATCAGGACCAGGCCGGTGAAGAAGGCGCCGAAGGTGTTGATCGCGCGGGAGCGGATCATGTGGCGGCGCTTGGCCTGGTCCTTCTCCGTCCTCAGCAGGCGGTTCCAGTGGCGGACCATGCCGGTCTGGCTGAGCGTGAAGGACACGAACACGCCGACGATGTACAGCTGGATCAGGCGCGTGGAGTCGGCGCCGTAGACCCAGACCAGCAGCATGGCCGCGCCCGCCAGCAGCACGATGCCGTTGGAGAAGGCCAGCCGGTCGCCGCGGGTGTGCAGCTGGCGCGGCAGATAGCGGTCCTGGGCGAGGATCGAGCCGAGCACCGGGAAGCCGTTGTAGGCGGTGTTGGCCGCCAGGAACAGCACCAGAGCGGTGGCCGCGGCGAGCACGATGAAGAAGAAGCTGCCCTTGCCGAAGACAGCCTCGGCAACCTGGGTGATCACGGGGTTCTGGACATAGCCGGAGCCGACCGCGACACCGTCCTTGATCAGGTCGACGGCCGGGTTCTCGGCCATGCGGACCTTGGTCACCATGGCGAGCGCGATGATGCCGCAGAACATCGTGACGGCCAGCAGGCCCATCATCGCGAGCGTGGTCGCCGCGTTCTTCGACTTGGGCTTGCGGAAGGCCGGGACGCCGTTGGAGATCGCCTCGACACCGGTGAGCGCGGCACAGCCGGAGGAGAAGGCGCGCAGCAGGAGGAAGACGAGCGCGAAGCCCGCCAGTCCCTCGTGCTCCGGTTTGATCTCGTACGACGCCGTGGGTGCCCGCATGGTGTCGTCGAGGATCAGCCCGCGGAACGCGCCCCACGCGATCATGATGAAGACGCCCACGACGAAGACGTACGTCGGGATGGCGAAGAGGCCGCCGGACTCCCGTACGCCGCGCAGGTTCATCACCGTCAGCAGCAGGATCACCGCGGCGGCGCACTCGACCTTGTGCTCGACCACGAACGGGATCGCGGAGCCGAGGTTCTCGATGCCGGACGAGATGGAGACGGCGACGGTCAGGACGTAGTCGACGAGCAGGGCGCTCGCGACCGTCAGGCCCGCCTTGGGGCCGAGGTTGGTGGTCGCCACCTCGTAGTCGCCGCCACCACTGGGGTAGGCGTGCACGTTCTGCCGGTAGGAGGCGACCACGGTGAACATCAGCACGACGACCGCGACCGCGATCCAGGGGCTGAAGTGGTACGCCGACACGCCCGCGATGGAGAGGACCAGCAGTACTTCTCCGGGCGCGTATGCCACGGAGGACAGCGGGTCGGAGGCAAAGACGGGCAGTGCGATGCGCTTCGGCAGGAGCGTTTCCGCCAGCCGGTCACTGCGCAGCGCGCGCCCGATCAGAATCCGTTTGGGCACGTCGGTCAGTTTGGACACAACAGAGAATCGTAGGCCCCCTGCCTGGGCCGGAGCACATCCGGGTGAAATCACGCGCGGCGCCGGGGTGAATTCCGTGCCGCGCTCGCGCCTTGCGCCGATCCGTCCGGCGCCCTCATGCCTCCATGACCTGCGCCTGAACGCTCATCACCTGTCTGAAACCACCGGGAGACCTCATGTCGCAGACGACCGCTCAGCTCGTCGGAGTTCTCGTCTCGCTCGCCGGCCTCGGCGTCCTGACACTGGCCAGTCTGCGCAGCTTCAACCGCCGCTGAGGGTCGGACCCTCAGGGTCGGGTGCGCCGCGGCGGGACGCCCCGGTCGGCCTGTCGGACCCGGAGGTTACGGTGGACGAAGGCACACGCGAGCCCACGATCCGAACCGCGGGGGATCATCGACGGGATTCCCCGGCATGATGATGCCCAGCGGTCCCCGACCGGCCCGCGCCTGTTGCCCGGCGAACCGAGAGAAGGATATGAGCACCACGTTCACGCAAGTCAGACGCCTCACGAGGAGTGCGGGGTAAGCGCCGTGCACATCGTCATCATGGGTTGCGGAAGGGTGGGCTCCGCTCTTGCCCAGACCCTGGAGCAACAAGGGCATACGGTCGCCGTGATCGACCAGGACCCCACCGCGTTCCGCCGGCTGGGCCCCGGGTTCGGAGGCCGCCGGGTGACCGGCGTCGGCTTCGACCAGGACACCCTGCGCGAGGCGGGCATCGAGGAGGCGGGCGCCTTCGCCGCCGTCTCCAGCGGTGACAACTCCAACATCATCTCCGCGCGCGTGGCCCGCGAGATGTTCGGCGTGGAGAACGTCGCGGCCCGGATCTACGACCCCCGCCGCGCCGAGGTCTACCAGCGTCTCGGCATCCCCACCGTGGCCACGGTCCGCTGGACGGCCGACCAGATGCTGCGCCGCCTGCTGCCCTCGGGCGCCGAGCCGCTGTGGCGGGACCCCACCGGCGGCGTGCAGCTCGCCGAGGTGCACGCGTCCACGGACTGGGTGGGCCACAAGATCAGCAGGCTGCAGGAGGAGACGGGCGTCCGCGTCGCCTTCCTGACCCGGCTCGGTGAGGCGATCCTGCCCACCTCGCAGACGGTGCTGCAGGAGGGCGATCTGGTGCACGTCATGATGCGCACCGACGAGGTCGACAAGGTCGAGGCGGCGTTCGCCAAGGGTCCCGAAGAGGAGGGCGGTCACTGATGAGGGTCGCCATTGCCGGTGCCGGTGCGGTGGGCCGCTCGATCGCGGGCGAACTGCTGGAGAACGGCCACGAGGTCCTTCTGATCGACAAGGCGCCGACCGCCATCTCGGTCGAACGCGTCCCGCAGGCGGAGTGGCTGCTGGCCGACGCCTGCGAGATCACGTCGCTGGACGAGGCAGCCCTCCAGCGCTGCAACGTGGTGATCGCCGCGACGGGCGACGACAAGGTCAACCTCGTCGTCTCCCTGCTGGCGAAGACGGAGTACGGCGTGCCGCGCGTCGTGGCCCGCGTGAACAACCCCAAGAACGAGTGGCTGTTCAACGAGGCCTGGGGCGTCGACGTGGCCGTCTCCACCCCCCGCCTGATGTCGGCCCTGGTCGAGGAAGCGGTCTCGGTCGGCGACCTGGTCCGCCTCCTGCGCTTCAGCCACGGCGACGCCAACCTCGTCGAACTGACCCTGCCGGAGGAGTCGGCCCTGGCCGGCACCCAGGTCGGCGACGTGGAATGGCCCCAGGACACATCCCTGGTGACCATCATCCGCGGCACCCGGGTCCTCACTCCCTCCCGCGAGGACTCCCTGGAAGCAGGGGACGAGCTCCTCTTCGTGGCCGCCCAGGCCAGGGAGGAGCAGCTGGAGGATTTGCTGTCGGTGCGGCGCGAGGACGCGGCGGGCTAGTCTCTGCGGGCTTACGACGGTGAAGGGCGCCCTGGAGATCGCAGGGCGCCCTTCACTATTGGGGGCGGGTCGGCAAAACCAGCCCGTCCGGCGTTTGAGGACGAGGCCGTTCAGGCCGAAGCGGGGGTCTGGGGGCGGCGGCTCCCAGGGAGGGCCGTACCAACGGCAGGTGCCTACTCGGCCGAGCCGGCGGCAGCCTTGCGTTCCTCTTCGGCCTTCTCGGCCGCCTCCATCTCCGCGAACACGTCGATCGGCGCGGGCGCCTTCGCCAGGAACACCCAGGTCAGCCATACGGCCAGCAGGAACGGGGGAATCTTCAGGGCGATCAGGACCCAGCCGAACTGCGTGGTGTCCGCCCACCAGTACAGCGGGAAGAGGATCGCGCACTTGGCGAGCAGGATCAGGCCCCACGCCCAACTGGCCTTCGCGTACGCCTTCTTGCGCCCGGGATTGCGCGTGCGCCAGGAGAGGTTCTCCTTGAACACCGGGCCGAGGATCAGCCCGATCAACGGCACACCGCACAAGGTCGTGATGATGTACGCGAGCGCCAGTCCCAGCGTGTAGAGCATGCCGGGCAGGTAGAAGTCCTTCGCGTTGCCGGTCATCATCGCGAACACGACACCGAAGGCGACGCCGAAGACGCCACTGAACGCGTGCTTGATGGTGTCCCGCATCACCAGGCGCACCACCACCAGCACCAAGGACACCGCGAGCGCGGCGATGGCCGACAGGTGCAGGTCCTTGTTGATCGTGTAGATGGTGACGAAGAGCAGACCCGGCAGCACCGTCTCGATCATGCCGCGCATGCCACCGAAGGCCTCGAACAGCGCGGCCTCGGTCACCGCCCGGGCATTCTGCTCGGCGTCTGCGGTGGTGTCGGTGGTGTCTTCAGTCGGCTTGTCGAGCGACGTCACCGGCTACTCCCGTCCGAGGGGTCTCAGTTCGTATTTCGGGTTGAACAGCACCCGGCGGCCGCGGCTCATGGAGACCCGGCCCGATGCGATCAGCCGGCGCCCCGGCTCTATCCCGACTATGGAGCGCCTGCCGAGCCACACCACGTCCAGGGCGGCGGAGCCGTCGAACAGCTCGGCCTCCAGGGCGGGGACTCCCGCACGCGGCCGCAGGGTGACCGTGCGCAAGGTACCAGTAACCGTCACTATCTGCCGGTCACGGCAGTCACCGATCTTGATACAGCCGGTCGTCTCGGCGTCCTCACGCAGCTCCTCGGACTCCAGGTCCTCCTGCGACGAGGAGAGCCGGTCGAGCATGCGCCGGAACCGGCCCACCGACTTTTCCGAACGAGGAACAGCACTCATGTCTTGAAGCCTACCGGGGTGCACCGACACTCTCGTACCCCCGGTGCCGACGCCCGAACCAGCCGCTGCCGACCCGCCCCACGGCTCACTTCTCGAACCTGTACCCCATCCCCGGCTCCGTGATGAAGTGCTTGGGGTGCGACGGATCCCCCTCCAGCTTCCTGCGCAGCTGGGCCATGTACACCCGCAGGTAGTTCGTCTCCGTCCCGTACGACGGCCCCCACACCTCCTGGAGCAGCTGCTTCTGGCTGACGAGCCGCCCGGTGTTGCGGACCAGCACCTCCAGCAGATGCCACTCCGTGGGGGTCAGCCGTACGTCCTTCCCGCCCCGGTTGACCTTCTTCGCGGCCAGGTCGACGGTGAACGCCTCGGTCTCCACCGTGGTCACGTCGTCCTCGCCGGGCCCGACCGGCTCGGCGCGGCGGACGGCGGCGCGGAGCCGGGCGAGCAGCTCGTCCATGCCGAAGGGCTTGGTGACGTAGTCGTCGGCGCCCGCGTCCAGCGCCTCGACCTTCTCGTCGGAGGAGTGCCGGGCGGACAGCACCAGGATCGGCACCCGGGTCCAGCCGCGCAGCCCGCGGATCACCTCGACGCCGTCCATGTCGGGCAGACCGAGGTCGAGGACGACCACGTCGGGGTGGCGGGTGGCCGCGAGTTCGAGGGCGGTGGCCCCGTCGTGGGCCGCGTCGACCTCGTACTTGCGGGCCTTGAGGTTGATCACGAGGGCGCGCACGATCTGCGGCTCGTCCTCGATCACCAGCACCCTCGTGGGGGCCTGGGGGGTCCCCCCGGTCGGGCTCAGCATGCGGCCTGCCTTTCGGGTTCCACGGGGGGCTCCAGTGGTACGCCCCCCTCTTCGTGAAGCGCCGCGCGCGATCCCGCCGCCCGCAGCGTGAGCACCATGGTGAGGCCGCCGCCCGGCGTGTCCTCGGCGTTGAGCGTGCCGCCCATCGCCTCGGCGAAGCCGCGCGCGACCGCGAGCCCGAGCCCCACTCCGGCTCCGCGCGGGGCGTCGCCGTAGCGCTGGAAGGGCGCGAAGATGCGTTCCTTCGCCTCGTCGGGCACGCCGGGGCCACGGTCGACCACCCGGACCTCGACCCGTTCGGCGATGGCGCTGGCGGCGACGAGGACCTTGCTGCCGTCCGGGCTGTACTTGACGGCGTTCTCGACCAGGTTGGCAACCGACCGTTCCAGCAGCCCGGGGTCCACGGCGACCATGGGCAGCGTCTCCGGGATGTCCAGCTCCACGCTGTCCTCCGGCACCCCGCCGAGCGCCATCGGCACCACCTCGTCGAGGTCGATCTCGCGGATGAGCGGCGTCACCGTGCCGGTCTGCAGCCGGGACATGTCGAGGAGGTTCCCCACGAGGTGGTCGAGCCGGTCGGCGCCCTCCTCGATGCCCTCCAGCAGCTCGGCCTCGTCCTCCTGGGACCACGCCACGTCGTCGGACCGCAGCGACGAGACCGCCGCCTTGATGCCGGCGAGCGGCGTACGGAGGTCATGGCTGACGGCCGCGAGCAGCGCCGTACGGATCCGGTTGCCCTCGGCCAGCTCCTTGGCCTGGTCGGCCTCCTCCTGGAGCCTGCGGCGGTCCAGGACGACCGCGGCCTGCGCGGCGAAGGCGGCGAGCACCCGGCGGTCCTCGGCGGGCAGCACCCGTCCGGTCAGCGCGAGCGCCATGTGGTCGCCGACCGGTACGTCGACGTCCGCGTCCTCGGGCCGCTGCGGTGCCCGTTCCAGGCCCACCCGGCCCGCGCACGTCCACGGGTCCACGTCACCGGCGCGCTCCAGCAGGGCCGCGGACTCCATGCCGAAGGTCTCGCGGACGCGCTCCAGCAGCTCCTCCAGGCCTGTCTCGCCGCGCAGCACGTTGCCCGCGAGGAAGGAGAGGATCTCCGACTCGGCGCGCAGGCGTGCCGCCTGGTGTGTGCGGCGGGCGGCGAGGTCGACCACGGAGGCGACCGACACCGCCACGAAGACGAAGATCACGAGGGCGAGCAGGTTCTTCGGGTCGGCGATGGTCAGCGTGTGGGCGGGCGGCGTGAAGAACCAGTTCAGCAGCAGTGAGCCGACCGCCGCCGACGCGAGTGCCGGGAAGAGCCCGCCGAGCAGGGCGGCGCCCACCGTCAGGGTCAGGAACAGCAGCATGTCGTTGGCGAGACCGAGGTCGGCGTCGACATGGGTCAGCAGCAGCGTGAGCAGCACGGGGCCGACGACGCCGGTGAACCAGCCCCAGATGATCCGTGCCCGGCCGAGGCGCGCTCCCCGGGCCACGGGAAGTCCGCGCCCCTTGGCGACCTCCTCGTGCGTGACGATGTGCACGTCGAGGTCGGGGCCCGACTCCCGGGCCACCGTCACGCCCACCCCCGGTCCGAACACGTACTGCCAGCTCCTGCGGCGCGAGGAGCCGAGGACGATCTGGGTGGCGTTCACACCGCGCGCGAAGGCCAGCAGGGCCGCCGGGATGTCGTCCCCGACGACATGGTGGAAGGTTCCTCCAAGGTCCTCGACGAGGGTGCGCTGGACGGCCAGCTCCTTGGGCGAGGCAGAGGTCAGGCCGTCGCTGCGGGCGATGTAGACGGCCAGCACCTCACCGCCGGCGCCCTTCTCCGCCAGCCGGGCGGCCCGGCGGATCAGCGTCCGCCCTTCCGGGCCGCCGGTCAGGCCCACGACGATCCGCTCCCGTGAACCCCAGATCTTCGACACCCGGTGATCACTGCGGTACTGCTTCAGATACTCGTCGACCCGGTCGGCCACCCACAGCAGCGCCAGTTCCCGCAGGGCGGTCAGGTTCCCGGGGCGGAAGTAGTTCGACAGGGCCGCGTCGACCTTGTCCGGCTGGTAGACGTTCCCGTGTGCCATCCGCCGCCGCAGCGCCTGGGGCGACATGTCGACGAGCTCGATCTGGTCGGCCCGGCGCACCACCTCGTCCGGCACGGTCTCCTGCTGCCGTACACCCGTGATCGACTCGACGACGTCCCCCAGCGACTCCAGGTGCTGGATGTTGACGGTCGATATCACGTCGATGCCGGCCGCGAGGAGTTCCTCCACGTCCTGCCAGCGCTTGGCGTTGCGTGAGCCGGGGATGTTGGTGTGGGCGAGTTCGTCGACGAGCGCGACCTGCGGATGCCGGGCCAGGACGGCGTCGACGTCCATCTCGGTGAAGGCGCTCTCCCGGTACGTCAGGTCCTTGCGCTGTATCTGCTCCAGCCCGTGCAGCATCACCTCGGTGCGCGGCCGGCCGTGGTGCTCCACGAACGCGACCACGCAGTCGGTGCCCCGCTCCACCCGCCGGTGCGCCTCGGACAGCATGGCGTACGTCTTGCCGACGCCCGGTGCCGCACCGAGGTAGATCCGAAGCTTGCCGCGTCCCATGTTCCTCATTGTGTTCCGGCCACTGCTGCCTACGCAGCGTCGACCTTACGGCCAATATTCGCGACAAATGGGGCCGGGTGCGGCGGCGGGAGCGTCTTTGACGCAACTCTGACGCTCCCGCCAGGTACGTAGTGGGAACTCAGCCGGGGTTGTCGGCGTGCGTGAGGGTCTCCCAGGCCACGAAGAGGTTGTTGCTGCCGGACGGGCGATTGCGTGTGTTCAGGGTCTCGGTGTTGGTCATGGCATGGCCGAGCCGGTTGGCCAGGGCGTTGTGCCCGACCTCGGTGACCGGGCCGAGCCCGAGCTTCAGCGAGCCGCGGCACAGCCAGCTGGGCACGCCCTCACCGAGCTCGTACTTGGCCTGGAACCCGAGCGCGTGCCGCAGCCGCTCACCGACGTCGGTGCCGTACAGGTCCTGCCCCTGGATCCGGCTGGTCTCCGCGACATGCGAGATCGCGGAGATGCCGTAGCCGGTGTGCGTGAAGTCGCGGCAGGTCTCCTGGGTGAGGCCGGTGACGAAGGTGGACTGCCCCTGCCAGTAGTTGACGATCTTCTCGCGTGTGTTGAGGTTCTGGCTCGGCACGGTCTTCGGCAGATCGCCGTCCGAGGACAGGTACACATAGGCGGCGGTACGGGTGCGGAACTTCCCCATGGCCTTGTCGTACGACGCCTTGTCCTCGAGGAAGACGGAGATGCCGACGGCGGCCTCCATCATCGACAGCTCCCAGTTGCCGTTGGAGTTCGAGCCGTTGATGATCTCGGGCAGGTAGACGGTGCGGAGCATGGTGGCGAACCGGCCGGAGTTCGCCCAGTTCCCGGTGTACGTGTGCTTGATGATCTCGGCGGCCTTGGGCCAGGACGAGCCGGCCCAGCCCGTCTGCAGGGGCGCGTTGCTGTTGGTGTGGTCCCTGACGGTGGCCGACCAGGCGTCCATCAGCTCGATGGCCTTCTTCGCGTGCCGCTCGTCGCGGGTGATGTACCAGGCCAGAGCCTGGGTGTAGGCGGCTATCGCGTCCTCGCGCTCGTCCGTGCAGCCGTAGTTGGGGTTCGAGTACGAACCGCATTCGACGACCGCGCGGGGCTTGGGCGTGCGGTTCAGATCGGCGTACTTGCTCGCCATCATCCGGTCGAAGGCGCCCTTCCAGGGCTGGGCGCCGGCGTTGACCTTGGAGCGGGTGAAGTCCAACTGGCTCTTGGAGACGGTGACTCCGGGGTGGACGAAGGTGGTGGGAGCGGCGCCGGCGGGCCAGGCGAGAACACCGGCGACGAGGGCGGCCGCGGCCGTGAGGAGTGCGGTTCTGCGCATGCGTGGGGGGCCTTCCGTTCTCGTATGTGAACGTGAAGCGCCTTTATGAACGGGCGCGTTGGGCCGAGACGGTAGGTACAGACCAATGCACCGTCAAGAGTTCACGCACGAGAAAGGGCCGCACCCCTGAGGGGTACGGCCCTGATGTCGCTACGAGATTCAGCGAACCTCGGTGATCTCCGGCCCGCGCTGGAGCTGACCCATACCGCCGGAGAAGCGCGAACCGGCCTCCTCCTGCTGGACGCCCTCGGGGACCATCTGGGCGTCGGTCGGAAGCTGCAGGACGATCGGGTCACGGGGGGCCATCGGGCCTTCGCCGCGGACCACGACCGTGTCCCGGAAGATCTGCTCGAGCAGACCGGCCGCCTGCGGCTGCACGGCACCCTGACCCGAGATCACACCGCGCAGGAACCAGCGGGGTCCGTCCACGCCGACGAACCGCACGACCTGGAAACCGCCCGTGCCGTCCGGCAGCTGAACCGGTACCTGGGCCCGCAGCTCCCAGCCGAGCGGCCCTTCGACCTCGTCGATGATGCCACCCTGCTGAGTGATGCCCGAGCCGATCTCCTCGCGCACCTCGCCCCAGATGCCCTCGCGCTTGGGCGCGGCGAAGGCCTGCAGCTGAATGGCGCTGTCGCGCAGCACGACGGTGGCCGCGACGATCGCGTCACCCGCGACCTCCACGCGCAGTTCCATGCCGTCGACGCCCGGCACCAACAGGCCGCCCAGGTCCACCCGGCCCTCGCCGGGCTCGCGGATCTCGGAGCTGTCCCAGGGCCCGTCAGGCCGCGGTTCCGGCTCCAGCCGTACGCGCTCGCGCGTACCGTCGTCGTCCGCCTCAGTGTCGATGTCGACGACCTGCTCGGGCTCGCCCGCCGCGTCCTCGGCGGCACCCTTCTTGTTGCGACGTCCGAACACGTCACTGTCCTTCCCGGTCGGATACGACCGAAGCGTATCGATTCCCACCCGTAGTGCCGCCATCGGCGGCCTGACCGCTTGTATCGCTTGTTTCGCCCACCGCGGCATGCCCGCCGGTGGACCCGAAGCCCCCCTCGGCCCGTGCCGAATCGGGAAGCTCCGCGACCTCCTGGAAGCGAACCCTCTCGACCTGCTGGACAACCAGTTGGGCAATCCGGTCGAAGCGCTCGAACCGCACGGGCTCGTGCGGGTCGAGATTCACCACGATCACCTTGATCTCCCCACGGTACCCGGCATCAACCGTCCCCGGGGCATTCACGAGGGCGACACCGCAGCGGGCGGCGAGACCGGAGCGCGGGTGCACGAAGGCCGCGTACCCCTCCGGGAGGGCGACAGACACCCCGGTGGGCAGCACGGCCCGTTCCCCCGGCTTGAGTTCGCGGCTCTCGGTGGTGCGCAGATCGGCTCCCGCGTCACCGGGAAGCGCGTACGTCGGAAGCGGTACGTCCGGGTCGACCCGGCGGATCAGCACGTTCAGGGGTTCACGGCTCACGGGTTCACCTCGAAGGCACGGGCACGCCGGACCTGGTCCGGGTCGTTCATGGCGGCCCGGATCTCCTCCGGGCGGCCGTTGTCGATGAAGTGGTCGACCTTCACCTCGATGAAGAGGGCGTCGGCACGTACGGCGACCGGCCCGTCCGGACCGCCGATCCGCCCGGTGGCGGTGGAGTAGATCTTGCGGCCCGCCACGGCCGTCACCTCGGCCTCCAGGTACAGGACCGTGCCCACCGGAACCGGCCGTACGAAGTCGGTCTCCAGCCGTCCGGTCACGGCGATCGTCCGCAGCAGCCAGTTCAGCGAGCCGAGGCTCTCGTCGAGGGCGGTCGCGAGGACACCGCCGTGCGCCAGCCCGGGCGCGCCCTGATGGGCGGGCTGCACGGTGAACTCGGCCGTGATGCTGACGCCGTCACCCGCCCGTGCCTCCAGGTGCAGTCCGTGGGGCTGCTCGCCGCCGCAGCCGAAACACTCGCCGTAGTGCGCACCGAGAAGCTCACCGGGCGCGGGGGCCTCGGCATGCCGCACCGGTTTCACGGCGTCGGCCGGAGGCTCAAGAGACGGGGAATTGCCACTCACAGCCGCAGACCTTACCCGCGCGTCGGCTGTATCCGGACACCGTGCCAAGCTTGGCTCCATGCAGCTCTCCGCCGCCCCGTACGAAGAACGCCTCACCGCCCCCCGCTCCTGGTGGCTGGTCTCGTGCCTGGTCGGGCTCTCCCTGGCCCTGATCCTGCTGCCCTTCGGCACGCTGCCCATGCTCGCCGGCCTGGCCGGCGGCACCGCCGTGGCGGCCGTCATGGCCAGCTCGTACGGCTCGGTCCGCATCCGCGTGGTGGGCGACGCGCTGATCGCCGGTGAGGCGAAGGTTCCGGTGCGGGCGCTGGGCGAGGCACACGTGCTGGACCCCGAGGAGGCCCGCGCCTGGCGCACCCACAAGGCCGACACCCGGGCATTCCTGCTGCTGCGCGCGTACATCCCCACGGCCCTGCGGGTCGAGGTCACCGACCCCGGCGACCCGACCCCGTACCTCTACCTGTCGACCCGTGAGCCGGAGCGGCTGGCGGAGGCGATCAAGGCGGCGAAGGTGTCGGCCTAGCACACCAGAACGGCCCTTCACCGGCCCTGGTCAAGGCTTGCTCTGCCGGTCGTAAAGGTTTCGCCGCGGCAATCCGAACGGCTTCTCTCGGGTGTCCCGACCGCCGGTTCTCAGCCGTCGCCGAGTTTCTTGTGCCGGGCTTCACGCATGATGTCGTCCATCTCGAGCGGGTGCGCCGGGCGTTCCAGAGCCGGCAGTTCCGGCAACTCGTCCCACGGGACCTGGACCTTCCGCAGGTCCGCCCGAATGCGTGCCGCGAGTTTCTTGGTGTCCCGGCGGTTCATGACCGCGCCGACGGCGGCGCCCACCATGAAGGGCATCAGGTTCGGCAGGTTCCGGACCATGCGCTTCATGATCTGCTGACGCAGCTCGCGCTTCATCTGCCCGCCGAGGGCGGCGTTGATCGTCGCAGGCTTCATCGGGTCGATGCCGCGCTCCTCGGACCACGAGGACAGATACGCGGTGCTGCGTTCTCTGAGATTGCCGGGCGGGCGTACGCCGTACACCTCGTGCAGCTCGGCGATCATCTTCAGCTCGATGGCGGCCACACCGGTGATCTCGGCGGCCAGTTCCGTCGGCATCGCGGGCGGCACCGGCAGCATCGCCGCCGCACCCACTCCCGCACCGACCGTGGAGCTCGCGTTCGCGGCGCCCGCGACGAGTTTGTCCGCGAGTTGCTCGGGCCCGAGGCCCGGGAAGTGCCGACGCAGGGTCGCGAGGTCCCGTACGGGGATCCGCGGGGCGTTCTCGATGATCCGGTCGGCCAGGTACGCCAGGCCTGCCCTGGCGCGGCTGCCGCCCTTACGGACCCCTTCCCTGGCCTTTTCCCGGATCACCGCGACCCGCCGCTTCGCGACGGGCGCGGGAACCTCCACCGATGCCGGGAGGTCAGCCCCGGACATCGGTTCGAGCGAGGCTCCCTTATCGGATGAGCCCCGCTCGCCTTCACGCGCGCCGTACGAGCCGTCGGACGGCCCCTGGTCCGCTCCCCGCGCGGGGAAGCGGCGCTTCCAAGGAGGGGTCGAGCCAGTCATGCCCGACCCGACCTCAGTCGCAGTCGCGGCAGATCGGCTGGCCGTTCTTCTCCCGGGCCAGCTGGCTGCGGTGGTGCACCAGGAAGCAGCTCATGCAGGTGAACTCGTCCTGCTGCTTGGGCAGCACCCGGACGGCCAACTCCTCATTCGAGAGGTCCGCGCCGGGCAGCTCCAGGCCTTCGGCAGCCTCGAACTCGTCGACGTCAACTGCGGACGTCGACTTGTCGTTCCGCCTGGCCTTCAGCTCTTCAAGGCTGTCCGAGTCGACGTCGTCGTCGGTCTTGCGTGGGGTGTCGTAATCCGTTGCCATGTCGCTCTCCCCCTCTGGGTGTCTGCGGTGTCTCCAGCGCACGTAACGCGTGAGAGGCCGGACTTGTGCCCGACCCGAGGCGGAGATTTTGCCTCACATCAAGGTCTGTTACTCAATCGACACCCAACCGGACTCCTCAAGAGTGATCGGCTTGGATGGCGAACGGGACCGTACACGGTCCCAATGCCGCAGTTCAAAGGCGTCTCACCGTGTACTTCCCGTGATCAAGACCCCCGAAAACCCGGATTTTCCCGGCTTTCCGACTGGACACATGATCACGGAGAGTAGATGGCCGGAAAACCGCCCTTGTGATCGATCACACATGGAACAGCCGACCGGGTGCCCAGAAAATTCCGCGCAAAGCGAACATCCCCGAATACCCGCCGGGTGTCGGCGCACATGGTCTCAGACCGGAAGGGTGACTCGCATCACGAGACCTCCGCCCTCACGTGGCTGCGCCGAGATGTTCCCGCCGTGCGCCCGCGCCACGGACCGCACGATGGACAGTCCCAGGCCCACACCCTTGTCGCTGCCGGTGCGCTCCGTACGCAGCCGCCGGAACGGCTCGAAGAGGTTGTCGATCTCGTACGCCGGCACCACCGGCCCGGTGTTGGAGACGACCAGGACGGCCTGCCCGTGCTGGATCTCGGTGGTGACCTCGACCCAGCCGCCCTCCGGGATGTTGTACCGGACGGCGTTCTGCACCAGGTTCAGCGCGATCCGCTCCAGCAGCACGCCATTGCCCTGGACGACCGCGGGCTTCTGCTCGCCGCGGATCGTCACGCCCTTGGCCTGCGCCTCCGCGTGCACCTGGTCGACGGCCTGCTCGGCCACCTCCGCGAGGTCCACGGGTTTGCGCTCGACGATCTGGTTGTCGCTGCGGGCGAGCAGCAGCAGGCCCTCGACCAGTTGCTCGCTGCGTTCGTTGGTGGCCAGCAGCGTCTTGCCGAGCTGCTGGAGCTCCACCGGCGCGCTCGGGTCCGACAGGTGCACCTCGAGGAGCGTGCGGTTGATCGCGAGCGGGGTGCGCAGCTCGTGCGAGGCGTTGCCGACGAAGCGCTGCTGGGCGGTGAAGGCCCGCTGCAATCGCTCCAGCATCTCGTCGAAGGTGTCGGCCAGCTCCTTCAGCTCGTCGTCCGGGCCGTCCAGTTCGATACGGCGGGACAGGTCCGAGCCCGCCACCGCACGCGCGGTCCGGGTGATCCGGCCCAGCGGCGACAGGACACGGCCGGCCATGGCGTAGCCGAAGGCGAAGGCGATGATCGCGAGGCCGAGGAGAGCCAGGAGGGAGCGGCTCAGCAGATCGTCCAGGGCGTGCCGACGCTGGTCGGCGTCGCACTGCTTCAGGATCTCGTTGAGCTCGCCGTTGGTCTTGGCGGAGTCCAGCTGGGGACAGGTCGAACTGGTGATGTCTATGTTCGTCCCGGTCACCTGGAACGACTGACCGCTGCCTTCGTGGAGGGCCTGGGCCGCCAGCAGGTAGATGATCGACAGCAGCAGGATTCCGGCGATCAGGAACATGCCGCCGTACAGCAGGGTGAGCCTTATACGGATCGTGGGGCGAAGCCAGGGGAAGACCTGCTCGGGCCTTCTGGGTTCCCAGGTGGGTTTCGGCGGCGCCTGCGGGGGCGCGGGGGTCGTGGCCATGGTGAATCAGATCCGGTAGCCGGAACCGGGGACGGTGACGATCACCGGCGGCTCCCCCAGTTTGCGGCGCAGCGTCATGACGGTCACCCGGACCACGTTGGTGAACGGGTCGGTGTTCTCGTCCCAGGCCTTCTCCAGCAGCTGCTCGGCCGAGACGACAGCGCCCTCGCTGCGCATCAGCACCTCCAGGACGGCGAATTCCTTCGGCGCCAGCTGCACCTCCTTGCCGTCGCGGAAGACCTCGCGGCGGTTGGGGTCGAGCTTTATGCCGGCGCGCTCCAGGACGGGCGGCAGCGGCACGCTCGTGCGGCGGCCGAGGGCACGCACGCGTGCCGTCAGCTCGCTGAACGCGAAGGGCTTGGGCAGATAGTCGTCGGCGCCGATCTCCAGCCCCTCGACGCGGTCGCTGACGTCGCCCGACGCCGTGAGCATCAGCACGCGCGTGGGCATGCCGAGTTCGACGATCTTGCGGCAGACGTCGTCGCCGTGCACGAGGGGGAGGTCGCGGTCGAGGACGACCACGTCGTAGTCGTTGACGCCGATGCGCTCCAGGGCGGCCGCACCGTCGTACACGACGTCGACGGCCATGGCCTCCCGGCGCAGTCCGGTGGCCACCGCATCGGCGAGCAGTTGCTCGTCCTCGACGACGAGTACGCGCACGTCGCTTGTCCTTCCTGTGTCCACCCGCGTAGCGCGTTTCATCGCGCGCGGGCAGGGGTCTTTGTCGGGTGTCTTGGCCTCCATCCTGCCCTTTTCGGCCATAAGTCGGCGGTAAGACGGGTGAGTGGGCCTTGAAGGACGGGTGTGAAGCCCGGGAATGCGAGATTTTCTCTTCCGGTTGAGGTTTCCGCGGAAGAGCGCGGGGGGAGGACGGCTTTACACCCCGCGATCACGCTCTGCTTGTACCGCACCACCATGCGGTACGAGGCGATCCGCTTTCCGCAGAGTGGATGTGGGTGTCCGGCACCGTCGCCGCCCGGCAAGGGCAGCGCTGGGCATCCACCGGAGACGTGATCGTCCCTTCCGAACCGGCACACCCCCGTGCCACCGACCCACCCGACCCAGGACGAGGGGGCGCAGCATGGACGCATTCACCGCAGGACTTCTGCAGCGCATAAGGGCGACCGAGTCCGACCTGACGCGGGCTCTCGACGAGGGCGACGACTTCCTCGTCGAGGTGGAGCAGGGCGAGCTCGACGACCTGCGCCGCCTCGCCGCCGAGCATGGCGTGGAAGTCGGCGCGACGAGCGTCTGACCGGCTAATGAGCACCACAGGGCCCCCGGCGAATCCAGCGCCGGGGGCCCTGCTTTTTGCCGGTGCGGTGCCGTCAGTCGTGCCAGGCGCCCAGGTCCTCCAGGAGGTGCTGCAAGGGCTCGAAGACCCCCGGCGTCGCTGCCACCGCCAGGTCGCGTGACGGACGCTCTCCGGGGCGCCCACCCGTCAGGGCGCCCGCCTCACGGGCGATGAGGTCCCCGGCCGCGAGGTCCCAGGCGTTGAGGCCCCGCTCGTAGTAGCCGTCCAGTCGGCCGGCGGCGAGGTCGCACAGGTCGATCGCGGCCGAGCCACCTCGGCGGATGTCGCGCAGGAGGGGGATCAGCCGCTGGGCGACGTCGGCCTGGTGGGTGCGCACCTCGGTGACGTAGTTGAAGCCTGTCGAGACCAGGGACTGGGCGAGGGGGGCCGTGGGACGGCAGGCGAGCCTGCGCTCACCGTCCCAGGCGCCCGTGGCCCAGGCGCCGCCGCCGCGGACCGCGTGGAAGGTCTCGCTCCGCATCGGGGCAGCCACGACGCCGGCGACCGTCTCTCCGTCCTGCTCGGCGGCGATGGAGACGGACCAAGTCGGCAGGCCGTAGAGGTAGTTGACGGTGCCGTCCAGGGGGTCGATCACCCAGCGGACGCCGCTCGTGCCCTCGGTGGAGGCGCCCTCCTCGCCGAGGAAGCCGTCGTCCGGGCGGTGCTCGGAGATCAGGCCCGTGATCAGCTTCTCGGCCGCGATGTCCATCTCGGTGACGACGTCGATCGGGCTCGACTTGGTCGCCGCGACCGCGAGGTCGGCCGGCCGGCCGTCGCGCAGCAGTTCTCCCGCGCGGCGGGCGGCCTCCTGGGCGAGGCCGAGCAGTTCCGTGTGCAGGGCGTCGGTCACGGGGCTCCTCATGCGTAGGGGCTGTCGGCGCCCGCCGCGGCGGGCCTGGGTGCGCGGGACGGGCAGCAGCCCACCGGGCAGAGGTTGTGGCTCGCCCCGAGTGCACCGAGGGCGCAGGGCGTGACCTCCTGCGCGCGCTCCACGGCGGCGCGCTCCAGGACGAGGTCGCGGATCGCGGCGGCGAACCGCGGGTCGTCGCCGACGGTGGCCGAGCGGCGCATCGGCAGGCCGAGCTCCTCGGCCTTGGCCCTGGCCTCCGTGTCGAGGTCGTAGAGGACCTCCATGTGGTCGGAGACGAAGCCGATGGGGGCGATCACGACGGCCGGGGCACCGGCCGCGTGCCGCTCCTCGAGGTGGTCGCAGATGTCGGGCTCCAGCCACGGGATGTGCGGGGCGCCGGAGCGGGACTGGTAGACGAGCCGCCAGGGATGGTCGACGCCGGTGCGCTCGCGTACGGCGTCGACGATCAGCTGCGCGACGTCCAGGTGCTGCTCGACGTACGCCCCGCCCTCGCCGTGGTCCTCGACGGGGCCGGAGCTGTCGGCGGCCGCGGTCGGGATGGAGTGGGTGGAGAACGCGATGTGGGCGCCGTCCCGGACGTCCTCGGGGAGGTCGGCGAGGGAGCCGAGCACGCCGTCGATCATCGGCTCCAGGAAGCCGGGGTGGTTGAAGTAGTGCCGCAGCTTGTCGATCTTCGGCAGCTCCAGGCCCTCGGCCTCGAGGGCGGCGAGCGAGTCCGCGAGGTTCTCGCGGTACTGCCGGCAGCCCGAGTAGGACGCGTAGGCGCTGGTGGCGAGGACGAGGATGCGGCGGCGCCCGTCGGCGACCATCTCGCGCAGCGTGTCCGTCAGGTACGGCGCCCAGTTGCGATTGCCCCAGTGAATCGGCAGATCCAGACCGTGCTCGGCGAAGTCCTTGCGCAGGGCGTCCAGCAATGCGCGGTTCTGGTCGTTGATGGGGCTGACGCCGCCGAACTGGAAGTAGTGCTGGCCGACTTCCTTGAGGCGTTCGGTGGGGATGCCCCGCCCGCGGGTGACGTTCTCCAGGAACGGGATCACGTCGTCCGGGCCCTCGGGGCCGCCGAACGAGAGCAGGAGCAGGGCGTCGTAGGGGGTGGCATCGCGCACGTCTGGCATGGATCGATCCTGTCATCCGGTACTGACAGCCTGGAAACGGCGGGGTGACCACCCGGGTTCCCCTTGCGTCCGAGCGGGTGCGTTAGGGTCACCTAACTCGTAAGCTGTATCGGCCATCCACACGCCTTACGGGGCGCCTTCACGCCCTGCCGGGCGCCCGCACGCCTGCCTGCACCACCCCGAGCCACCGCAGCCCCGCTGCTCCTGCCTGACGGAGACCCCCGTGCCGAGCCCCTACCGCGCCCTGTTCGCCGCCCCCGGCTCCAAGGGCTTCTCCGCCGCGGGGTTCCTCGGCCGGATGCCGCTGTCGATGATGGGCATCGGCGTCGTGACCATGGTGTCCCAGCTGACCGGGCGGTACGGACTCGCCGGCGCGCTGTCCGCCACCATCGCGCTCGCCGCAGCGGTGGCGGGTCCGCAGGTCTCGCGGCTGGTCGACCGGTACGGGCAGCGGCGGGTGCTGCGTCCCGCGACGCTGATCGCGCTCGTGGCGGCGGCCCTGCTGCTGTTCGCCGCCCACTACGAGTGGCCGGACTGGGTGCTGTTCGTGGCGTGCGTCGGCATCGGCTGTGTGCCGAGCATCGGGGCGATGACCCGTGCCCGTTGGGCCGCCCTGTACCGCGGGACGCCTCAGCTGCACACCGCGTACTCCTTCGAGTCCGTGATCGACGAGGTCTGCTTCATCTTCGGGCCGATCATCTCCATCGGCCTGTCCACGGCGTGGTTCCCGGAGGCCGGGCCGCTGCTCGCGGGCTGCTTCCTGGCGGTCGGCGTCTTCTGGCTGACCGCACAGCGGGCCACCGAGCCCGCCCCGCACCCGCGCGAGCACCACGACGACAGCTCGGCGCTGCGCTCGCTCGGGCTCCAGGTCCTGGTGGCCACCTTCGTGGCGACCGGAGCGATCTTCGGTGCCGTCGACGTGGTCACCGTGGCCTTCGCCGAGGAGCAGGGTCACAAGGGCGCCGCCAGCATCGTCCTCGCCCTGTACGCGGCCGGCTCCTGCGCGGCGGGCGCCGTGTTCGGGCTGCTGCGCTTCAAGGGGGCGCCCGAACGTCGTTGGCTGCTGGGCATATGCGCGATGGCCGTGAGTATGATCCCCCTCCTACTGGTCGGAAACTTGCCGTTTCTGGCCGTGGCGCTGTTTGTCTCGGGCATGGCCGTCGCTCCCACGATGATCACGACCATGTCCCTGATCGAAGAGCACGTACCACGCGCGCAACTGACCGAGGGCATGACCTGGGTGAGCACCGGGCTCGCGGTCGGGGTCGCGCTCGGCTCCTCCGCGGCCGGCTGGGTGATCGACGCCGCCGGTGCGGGCGCCGGGTACGGGGTTCCGGCGGTGTCCGGGGCCGTCGCGGTCGTGGTCGGTTTCCTGGGGTACCGCCGGCTCAGCAAGCCGGCTCCGCGTCGGGGAGGCACCGTTGAGCAGCACAGCGAGCGGCAGGAACGGCACGTGGCGTAACTGGGGAGGCACGGTTGCCGCCCGCCCCGCGCGGGAGGTGTCTCCCGCCTCCGTCGAGGAGTTGGCGGCGGCGATACGCCGGGCCGGCGAGGACGGCCTGAAGGTGAAGGCGGTCGGCAGCGGACACTCCTTCACGTCCATTGCCGCCACCGACGGCGTGCTGATCCGCCCTCAGCTGTTGACCGGCATCCGCGACATCGACCGGGAGGCCATGACGGTCACGGTCGAGGCGGGCACCCCGCTCAGGAGGCTCAACGCGGCGCTCGCGCGCGAGGGGCTCTCGCTCACCAACATGGGCGACATCATGGAGCAGACGGTCTCCGGCGCCACCAGCACCGGCACCCACGGCACGGGCCGCGAGTCGAGCTCGATCGCCGCCCAGATCAAGGCCCTGGAACTGGTCACGGCAGACGGTTCGGTACTCACGTGCTCCGAGAAGGAGAACCCCGACGTCTTCGCGGCCGCCCGGATCGGCCTCGGCGCCCTGGGCGTGGTCACCGCGATCACCTTCGCCGTCGAGCCCATCTTCCTGCTCTCCGCGCGCGAGGAGCCGATGCCGCTCGACAAGGTCCTGTCGGACTTCGACGAACTGTGGGCCGAGAACGAGCACTTCGAGTTCTACTGGTTCCCGCACACCGGCAGCACCAACACCAAGCGCAACAACCGCAGTGCGGGCCCGGAGAAGCCGGTACCCCAGCTCCGGGGCCTGCTCGAGGACGAGATCCTCTCCAACGGCGTCTTCCAGGTGGCCCAGTGGGTCGGCCGCGCGGCGCCCGCCGCCATCCCCACGATCGCCCGGGTCTCCAGCAAGGCGCTGTCCGCGCGGACCTACACCGACATCCCCTACAAGGTCTTCACATCGCCGCGCCGGGTGCGTTTCGTGGAGATGGAGTACGCCGTCCCGCGCGAGGCCGTCGTCGAGACGCTGCGCGAACTGAAGGCCATGGTCGAGCGCTCCGGCCTCAGGGTCAGCTTCCCGGTCGAGGTGCGCACCGCGCCGGCCGACGACATCACCCTGTCCACCGCCTCGGGCCGTGACAGTGCGTACATCGCCGTCCACATGGTCAAGGGCGCGCCGTACCAGCGGTACTTCACCGCCGCGGAGCAGATCTTCACCGCGCACGAGGGGCGCCCGCACTGGGGCAAGGTGCACACGCGGGACGCCGAGTACTTCGCTCGGGTATACCCGCGCTTCGGCGAGTTCACGGCCCTGCGCGACCGACTGGACCCCGACCGCCGGTTCCAGAACGACTACCTGCGGCGGGTGTTGGGGGCCTAGCGCCCGACCGGCCCGCCCCGCGCGGCCAACCGACCTCGCTGCTGGGCGGCGTACGGACGAAAGCAATAGTTCCGCTTCCGATGTTTGCGTGAAGTACGCCACTTTCAAGATCCGCAAACCGCCCAACGGACGGCCGAGTCACACTTCTTGCCAGAAGTTGGGCGGCGCGCCAATCCACGCACGTGGCCCAAATGGAGTACTGTTGCGAGCCCTGGGTCCGGTCTCCCGCCTGGGCGTCCGTGGCCTTCAAGGACCGCCGGGAGGGGGCTAGTTGCACAGGGTGACGGAGTTGGTCACTTAGCGTTGCGAATAGGTAACCGTGCCATAACGGCGATCCAGGGCCCGTGCCCGACACGCCGGGCAACTCGGCAAGGTTGTGGCAGGCTGCACCCGGGCAGGCCACACTCGACTAGCGGAAGCAGCGACGCACGTGACGTCGGCAGGCACCACCCGGGAGGTCCCCATGCCCGAACTGCGTGTCGTGGCCGTCTCCAATGACGGCACACGGCTGGTGCTGAAGGCTGCCGACTCTACGGAGTACACCCTTCCGATCGACGAACGCCTGCGCGCCGCCGTGCGCGGCGACCGTCCCCGTCTCGGCCAGATCGAGATCGAGGTCGAAAGCCATCTCCGCCCCCGCGACATCCAGGCGCGTATACGCGCTGGTGCCACTGCGGAAGAGGTCGCCCAGCTCGCGGGCATCCCCGTCGACCGCGTACGGCGCTTCGAGGGCCCCGTGCTCGCCGAGCGTGCCTTCATGGCCGAACGGGCCCGCAAGACTCCCGTCCGCCGGCCCGGCGAGAACGCCGCCGGTCCGCAGCTCGGCGAGGCCGTCCAGGAGCGACTGCTGCTGCGCGGTGCCGACAAGGACACCGTGCAGTGGGACTCGTGGCGCCGCGACGACGGCACCTGGGAAGTGCTGCTGGTCTACCTGGTGGCGGGCGAACCGCACTCGGCGAGCTGGACGTACGACCCGCCGCGGCGGCTTGTCCAGGCCGTCGACGAGGAGGCGCGCTCGCTGATCGGCGAGTCCGACGACCTCGCCGCGCCGGAGCCCAGCTTCCCGTTCGTGCCGCGTATCGCCCGGCTTCCGCGCGAGCGTTCGATGGACCGTGCCCTCGAACGCACCGAGCGCCCGAGCCTGCCGGCTCAGGCCTCCGAGCCGGTCGAGGAGACCACGGAGGAACGGGACTCGCTCACCAGCCTGCTGGAGGCGGTGCCCAGCTTCCGCGGCGACATGGTGGTGCCGGAGCGCCCGCCGGAGCCCGAGGTGGAGGAACCCCCCACCGAGCCGGCCGCGGAGGAGCCTCCCGCTCCCGCCGCCTCGGCCGGTTCCGCCTACGCGGACGTCCTGATGCCGCGTTCCGTCGGCAGCCACCGCGACCGCCTCATCGGCGCCACGGACCGCCAGGCCGAAGCGGACGGCGTCCGCCCGGGCCGCCGCGCCGCGGTACCGAGCTGGGACGAGATCGTGTTCGGGACGCGGAGGAAGAAGCAGGAGTAGTCGGTCGTACGGCTGCGGGCGCGGTCGTACGAGGACGAGGGCCGCGCCGGCAGCAGCGCGGCCCTCGTGCTGTGCGGGCTCGGGCGGGGGGAAGTCGCGCCGCTGGGTGGTTCCGGCCGACTGCTCGCCCCGCTCCCCGCCCGTCACGCCCTACTGCGGATCCGCCCCCACGGCCACCGGACGGGACGGGTCCGAAGACCACTCCGACCACGAACCGACGTACAGCGCCGCCGGGATACCGGCGACCTCCAGCGCCAGTACCTGGTGCGCGGCGGAGACGCCCGAGCCGCAGTAGACACCGACCTCGGTGCCCCCGGCCGCGCCCAGGGCCTTGAAGCGTGCCGTGAGTTCCTCGGCGGGGCGGAAGCGACCGTCCGCGGTCACGTTCTCGTTCGTGGGGGCGGACACGGCGCCCGGAACGTGGCCGCCGACCGGGTCGATCGGCTCGACCTCGCCGCGGTACCGCTCCCCCGCCCGCGCGTCCAGCAGCACCCCGGACCGGGCGAGCGCCGCGGCAGCGTCGGCGTCGAGCAGTCCCGTCGCCCCCGGTACCGGCTCGAAGTCGCCCTCGGCCGGAGTCGGCACGGACGTCTCCAGCGGTCCCTCCCAGGTGGGCAACCCGCCGTCGAGGACCCGCACGTCGGGGTGACCCGTCCAGCGCAGCAGCCACCACGCCCGGGCCGCCGCCCAGCCCTGCCCGCCGTCGTACACGACCACCGGCGTCCCGGACGTCACGCCCGCCCGCCGCATCGCCCTACCGAATTCGGCCAAGTCCGGCAGCGGATGACGCCCGCGCGAGCCGGGCGTAGAGGCCAGTTCCCGGTCCAGATCGACGTAGACCGCGCCGGGGATGTGCCCGGCCCCGTACTCGGCGCGGCCGTCGAACGGCGGCTCGCCGGACGCCTTGGCCAGGGACAACTGCCAGCGGACGTCGAGCAGCACCGGGCGATCGTCGCCCGTCAGTTCGCCGGCGAGTTCTGATGCGGAGATGATGGCGTTCATGGCCACCATCCTTGCGCACGGGGTGGCCCCATCGTCGCGGTCCGGTTACTCTGCCCGCCGGACAGGCCCGATCACGAGGCGTACGGGATCAGGCACATGCTGTACAGCCGATCGACATCCTGCGGCAATCGCACGGAAACGGGCGGTAAATCGCACACCGGGCATCCTCCGGGCACCGGCCGCCATGCGCGGCGTGCCCGCAGCGCACGTGGCCACGGGTGGTGCGAGCATCGGCACGGGGGTCCGGAGAGCGGAAGCGACACGGCCACCGCGAGGGGCCGAGGAGAGAGTGACGATGACCGAAGCACGGGGGTCGGCCGGCCCGAACGGCGAGACGCACGCTCGGCACGCGCCCGGCACGCCCTGCTGGGTGAGTCTGATGGTGCACGGACTGGCCGCGACCCAGGACTTCTACGGAGCGTTGTTCGGCTGGGAGTTCCAGCCCGGCCCCCAGCAACTCGGCCCCTATGTGCGGGCCCTGCTGAACGGCCGTGAGGTCGCCGGCATCGGCCAGCTGCCGCCCGACCGCCACCTCCCCATCGCCTGGACGCCCTACCTCGCCTCGAACAACGTCGACCTGACCGCCCACACCGTACGGCTGTGCGGCGGCACGGTGGGCGTAGGCCCGCTGGACGCCGCCGAGGCCGGCCGGATGGCGATCTGCTCCGACCCGTCCGGCGCCGTCTTCGGCATCTGGCAGGGGGCCGAACACCGCGGCACGGCCATCACGGGCGTGCCCGGCACCCCGGCCTGGAACGAGCTGCTGACCTTCGAGTCCGTGAACGTGGCCAAGTTCTACGAGACCGTGTTCGCCTACGAGGAGGAGCCGGAGGTCTCCGCCGACTTCGACTACGTCACCCTGCTCATCGACGGCCGCTCGGTCGCCGGAATCCACGGCGTCGGCACCTCCCTGCCGCGCGACCGGGGCCCGCACTGGGTGACGTACTTCGAGGTCGCCGACACGGACGAGACGCTGGCCCGGGTCGTCGAGCTCGGCGGCCATACCCTCAGGCCGGCCCACGACAGCGCCCACGGCCGGGTCGCTACGGTGGCGGACCCCGAGGGCGCCCGGTTCGCCCTGATCCAGGACCCGCGCTGACGGGTTCGGGAGCAAGGCCGCCGAACGGGATCTCGGCTCGGACCTACTGCACCGGCAGGACGTCCGGGGACAGCGCCGCCGCCCGTGCGCTCGCCGACGTCATACGGCGTCGGTGGTGGCGGCGGCACAGGACCTCGTAGCCGACGGCGTCCGACTGGTTGACGTCGCCGACGACCACCTGGGCGCCCTCGACGACCATCTCGCCGCCTATCGTGCGGGCGTTGTGCGTGGCGCGGGCGCCGCACCAGCACAGGGCCTCCACCTGCAGCACCTCGACCCGGTCGGCCAGTTCCACCAGGCGCTGCGAGCCGGGGAACAGCTTGCTGCGGAAGTCGGTCGTGATGCCGAAGGCGTAGACGTCCAGGCCCAGGTCGTCGACCACGCGGGCGAGTTGGTCGATCTGGTCGGGCGCGAGGAACTGGGCCTCGTCGGCGATGACGTAGTCCGCGCGGCCGCCCCTGGAGAGGTGGTCGACGACGTACGCGTACAGGTCGACGCCGTCCTCGACCTCCACCGCGTCCGTGACCAGGCCGAGCCGCGAGGACAGCTTGCCCTCGCCCGCGCGGTCGTCACGCGTGAAGATCATGCCCGCGAGCCCACGCGCCGAACGGTTGTGCTCGATCTGGAGAGCCAGCGTCGACTTCCCGCAGTCCATCGTTCCGGAGAAGAACACCAGCTCGGGCATGTTGAGTTGAGCACCTTTCGGCGGAGAGCGTCGGCCACGGCGGGCTACGGGAATTTCAGGAGCGTACTTCGAGCAGGGGGATCAACTGCTCGGCGGGGGTCATCGAACCGTGGTTGCCGACCATCGCCGACTCCTTCGGCTCCCGCTCGGAGGCGATGATCAGGACGTCGTCCCGCGCGGCCGCGATCACGTCGCCGATCCGTCCGTACACCCGCTCGTCGATCCGTGGGCCGAACCAGCCCGCCGCGATCGCCTCGTCCCGGGAAGCCACCCAGAACTGCTCGCCGAGCACCTCGCGCCAGCACGTCAGGACGTCGTTCGCGGCGCCGGGCACCGCGTACACGTGCCGCGCGCGGCCCTCGCCGCCGAGCAGGGCGACGCCGGCGCGCAGCTCCCAGTCCTCGTCGAAGTCGATGCGGTGCTGCTCGTCGAAGGGCACATCGATCATGCCGTGGTCGGCGGTGACGTAGAGCGCGGTGCGCGGGGGCAGCTGCTCGGCGAGGCGCTGGACGAGCCGGTCGACGTACATGAGCTGGCCGCGCCAGGTGTCCGAGTCGACGCCGTAGCGGTGGCCGGCGCCGTCGAGTTCGGCGTAGTACGTGTAGACCAGGGAGCGGTCGCCCGCGGCCAGTTGCTCGGCCGCGAGGTCCATACGGTCCTCGCCGGGCAGCCGCCCCAGGAACGTTCCGCCACTGAGCGCGACCTTGGTCAGCGGGGTGTTCTGGAAGGTCGGCGACGACACCTGCGCCGCGTGCACGCCGGCCTGCTGTGCCAGCTGGAAGACCGTGGGGTACGGCTGCCAGACGCGCGGCGACGTCCACGGCTGCCAGCGCAGCTGGTTCATCAGCTCGCCGGTCGCCGGGTTGCGCACGGTGTACCCGGGCAGGCCGTGCGCGCCCGGCGGAAGGCCGGTGCCGACGGAGGCGAGGGAGGTCGCGGTGGTCGCGGGGTAGCCGGCGGTGATCGGGCGTCCGGTGCCGCCGCGCGAGCTGCTCAGGAGCGACGTCATGAACGGCGCTTCCGCGGGGTGCGCCTTGAGCTGCTCCCAGCCGAGGCCGTCGATCAGGAACACGCAGGCGCGGTCGGCGGCGGTCAGCTCGGGGATCGCGGCGGTCATCTCCGGTACGGCCATGCCGGCGGCCAGCGTGGGCAGCAGATCGGCGAGCGAGCCGCTGCCGTACTCGGGGGCGGGCGCGGAGTCGACGGCGAGGGGTTCCGGGTGGGAGTCCCAGGCGGTGGGCTGGATCATCTCAGCGGGCGATGTCCGCGGTCGCCTCGGAGAGCGACTGTGCGAAGGTCAGCGCCTGGCGCACGGTCTCCGGTCCGTCGCCCGCCTCGCTGACGCGCAGGCTGAGGTCGTCCGCCGTGGAGCTGCCCGTGTAGCCGTGGTCGGCCTCGCAGTTGGGGTCGCCGCAGGCGGCGGGCTCCAGGTCGAGCCGGGAGACCGCGCCCCACCCGATGGTGAGCACGATCTCGCGGGGCAGCGTGCCCGGCGTGTACGACTCCGGGTTGGCGACGACGCGGCTGACGACGACCGAGGAGATCCGGCCGAGCTTCACGGACTCGGTGGACGTCGTGGCGTAGGGCGTCGGGGAGGTGCTGTCGGCGGCCTGCTCGTCGGTGTGGCTGACGATGAAGCGGTTGTGGGTGAGGACGAGCACGGTCACGTGCCGCCGCACCTCGTTCTGATCGAACGTCGTCTCCTGGTGGACCAGGTACGACCGGATGGGCTCGCCGCCCACAGCGGCCTCCACCGCCTCGGCCACGAGGGCCGGGTAGTAGCCGCTGCGCTCGATCGCCGCACGCAGCCCCTGGGTCGTCGTACTGGTCTTGGCCATGACGCCCATCCTACGGGGGCGCACTGACTGCGAGGCACCGCTGAGGGCCCTCTCAGTACGCCGGCAGGGTCCTCGGCCCGAGGTCGTCCCGGGCGGGCGGCGGCGCGAGACGTACGGAGGCGCCGAGCACGCTCAGGCCGTGGGTGGCGACGACGACCGGTTCCAGGGTGACCGCGACGACCTCCGGGTGGTCGTCGACCAGCCGCGACACCCGCAGCAGCAGTTCCTCCAGCGCAGGGGTGTCGACGGGAGCGGAACCGCGCCAGCCGAAGAGGAGTGGCGCCGTCCGGATGGAGCGGACGATCGAGGTCGCCTCGCGGTCGGTGACCGGGATCAGCCGGTGCGCCATGTCACCGAGCAGCTGGGAGGCGGCTCCGGCGAGCCCGAAGGACAGCACGGCGCCGGCCGCCGGGTCGATCACGGCCCGTACGACGGTGTCGACGCCGCGCGGTGCCATGCTCTGCACGACCGGCCGCAGCTCCTCCGGCCTGCCGAACAGTTCGGTCAACTCGGCGTACGCCCGCCGCAGTTGCTCCTCGTCGGCGAGGTCGAGCCGTACGCCGCCGAGGTCGGCGCGGTGCCGCAGGTGCGGGGCGGTGGCCTTGAGGGCGACGGGGTAGCCGAGGGTGCGGGCGGCGTCGGCGGCGGCGTCGGGGGTGGGCGCGTGCAGGGCGCGGTGCACGTCGATGCCGTACTTCCCGAGCAGGTCACAGGTCTCGTCCGTGCCGAGCGTGAGTCCCTGCCCGCGCGCGAGCAGTCCGCCGATCAGCTGGGCGGCGCCCTTCTCGTCGATGTCCTCGTACTCGGGGACCTTGCCGGGGTCGGCCGCGTCGCGTCGCCACTGCGCGTAGTTGACGGCTTCGGCGAGGGCGCGGACGGCGCGCTCGGCGGCGGGGTAGGCGGGGATGAGGGTCGTCGGGCTCTGCGCGGTGTCCGACTGCCCGGCCGGGTTCCCGGCCTGGAAGTCCAGGGGGCGGAACGGGTGGGGACGGATCATGGCGCCGGGCGCCCTCCGGTCCGCCTGTGGTGCGGTGCTCGCCGCGGCGGACAGGGCTTCGGCGAGGCCACCGAGCTCGACGTGCACCACCAGCACCGGCTTCCCCGGCACCTGCTCGGCCGCCGACCGCAGGGCCTGTGCCAGCTCGGCGTCGCCGGTCGACGCGTCGCCGATCGCCGGGATGGCAGTGACGACGACCGCGTCGCACGTCTCGTCGGTGAGCGCGTGCGACAGCGCCTCGTGGAAGTCCGCCGCGGACGCCCCCGTCGTCAGATCCAGCGGCGGCAGCGGCCGCAGCCCCTCGGACAGACACGCGTCGTACGTCAGCAGCCCCAGCGACTCGGAGTTGCCGAGGATCGCCACCCGAGGCCCGGTCGGCAGCGGCTGGCGCGCGAGCAGCAGGCCCGCGTCCACCAGCTCGGTGATGGTGTCCACCCGGATCACCCCGGCCTGCCGCAGCAGCGCGGACACCGTGGCGTGCGGCAGCCGCGTGGCGCGCACCGCATGGCCCTGCGGCGCCGCGCCGCCGTGTCGCGCGCCCTGCACCACGACCAGCGGCTTGGCCGCCGCCGTACGCCGGGCGAGGCGGTTGAACTTGCGCGGGTTGCCGATGGACTCCAGGTACATCAGGGCGACGTCGGTGTCCGGGTCGTCGTACCAGTACTGAAGGACGTCGTTGCCGGACACGTCGGCGCGGTTGCCGGACGAGACGAAGGTCGACACACCGGTGACGCCGGTCACGCCGCCGCCTCGCCGGTGGAGCCGGGACAGCAGTGCGATGCCGATCGCGCCGGACTGCGCGAACAGCCCGATCCGGCCCGGGCGGGGCATCTCGGGGGCCAGGGAGGCGTTCAGCCGTACGTCGGCGGAGGTGTTGATGATCCCGAAGGCGTTCGGTCCGATGATGCGCATGCCGTACGCGCGTGCCTGCCGTACGAGTTCGCGCTGCCGCTCACGGCCGTCGGGCCCGCTCTCGGCGTACCCGGCGGAGAGCACGACCAGCCCCTGCACGCCGTGCTCGCCGCATTCGGCGACCACGTCGGGGACGTAGGCGGCCGGCACGGCGACCACCGCGAGGTCGACCTGCTCCGCGATGTCGCGCATGGAGCGGTGCGCGGGCACGCCGTCGAGTTCCTTGAGGTCTTCCGGGAACGCCCTGTTCACCGCGTACAGCCGTCCGGTGAACCCGGCGTCCCTGATGTTGCCCAGGACGCTGCGGCCCACCCCGCCGGGGGTGCGGCCGGCTCCGATGACGGCGACCGAGCCGGGCACCAGCAGCCGCTGCACGGACCGGGCCTCGGCGCGCTGTTCGCGCGCGTACTGCACGGCGAGCGAGCGGTCCGTCGGCTCCAGGTCGAACTCCAGGCGGACGACGCCGTCCTCGAAGCTGCGCTTCTGGGTGTACCCGGCGTCCGTGAACACCTTGATCATCTTGTTGTTGGCCGGCAGCACCTCGGCGGCGAAGCGGCGGATGTCGCGCTCACGGGCGACGGCGCCGATGTGTTCGAGCAGGGCGGAGGCGACGCCGCGGCCCTGGTGGGCGTCCTGGACGAGGAAGGCGACCTCGGCCTCGTCGGCGGGCGCGGACGCGGGCATTCCGTCGGCGCCGATCCGGTCGTAGCGTACGGTGGCGATGAACTCGCCGCCCACCGTGGCCGCGAGTCCCACCCGGTCCACAAAGTCGTGGTGCGTGAAGCGGTGGACGTCCTTTGCGGACAGTCGCGGGTAGGGCGCGAAGAAGCGGTAGTACTTCGACTCGTCCGACACCTGCTCGTAGAAGCTGACCAGGCGCTCGGCGTCATCAACGGTGATGGGGCGGATGCGCGCGGTGCCGCCGTCGCGCAGCACCACGTCGGCTTCCCAGTGGGCGGGGTACGCGTGCCTGTCCGAGGCGCTCTGCATGGGGCCCAGAGTACGGCTCGCGTACGACAACGGCGCGAGGCAGTCTGTTCAGGACGTACGTGGGGTCGAGGCCGCGACCCGACGGTCACCTCAGGAGTGGACGTTCGTCAGACGTTCGTCCAGTTCCGTCGTGCTTCACGGGTGTGGGAAACTGGTCTAGACAACCCTGAACACCGAAGGGCAGCATCACATGGCTGAGCGCCGCGTCAACGTCGGCTGGGCCGAGGGTCTCCACGCCCGCCCCGCCTCCATCTTCGTCCGAGCCGCCACGGCCACAGGCGTCCCGATGACGATCGCCAAGGCCGACGGCAACCCCGTCAACGCGGCCTCCATGCTGGCCGTTCTGGGCCTGGGCGCCCAGGGCGGCGAGGAGATCGTCCTCGCCTCCGACGCCGAGGGTGCGGACGCCGCCCTCGACCGTCTGGCGAAGCTGGTCTCCGAGGGCCTCGAGGAGCTGCCCGAGACGGTCTGAAGGACCTGAGCGGGACTCCACAGCAAGCGGTGAAGCCGCGTCCGCCTTTCCGGCGGGCGCGGCTTCGCTGTTTTCGGCAGGCGGCGTCCTGATTTCAGGCAGGCGGCGCCCTGATTCGAGGGCCGCGGTTCCGCTATTTGAGGCTGACGTCCCGAGAATTACCCGCATACCTGAAAAAGGGCAGCGGAAATTACTCGCCTCCGAATATGCCCTCTTTGTATACGGCGCCCGTGTTAATGCCGCAGGCTCGGCATGTTTACGGGATGTTGCGAATTCCTCACACGCTCCGTGCGATCACCGCGGGAGCCGAAGCGCAGCCGGTGCGCGGAGATCGAGCGCTCGGTGTGCAGCGCCGTGATCGCGCGGGCGCGCTCGCCGTCGCCGCGCGCCACCGCGTCCACGATCGCGCCGTGCTCGGTCCAGGACTCCACGGGGTCGACCGGTGCCTCGACCGCGTACATCCAGGCGATCTTGTGGCGCAGCTGGGTCAGCATCGAGGTCAGGGCGGGGCTGCCGGAGGCCTGGGCCAGCGTCTCGTGGAACCAGCCGCCCAGCGAGCGCAGATCCTCGCTGTTTCCCCGCCTGGCCCGCTCCTGGCCCAGCCTGACCAGGCCGCGCAGGACCTTCAGATGGGCCTCGGTGCGCCGCTGGGCGGCCCGGGAGGCGCCGAGCGGCTCCAGGAGGGCACGCATCTCCAGCAGGTCGGAGGCCTCCTGTTCACTCGGTTCGGCGACGCATGCGCCCGCGTGCCGCCGGGTCACCACGAAGCCCTCCGCCTCCAGGGTGCGCAGGGCCTCGCGCACGGGGACGCGGGAGACGCCGTAGCGACGGGCGAGGAGTTCCTCGGTGAGCCTGCCGCCGCGCGCGTGGACCCCGGCGACGATGTCGTCCCGGATCGCGGTGCATACCGAGTGCGCCGGAATACGCATGACCGACCTCCGCCTTAATCCCCGTGAAACGTCGACGAATGACGTGTGTTCAGTGACTCTATTGCAACCGGCCGGAATTTCCGACGGGAGGCCGGAATCCATGGATATTTTTTGGACAGCGGGTCGTTCGAAACGCCGAAAGCCCCGGCTCGGGGAGCCGGGGCTTTCGGAAGACGCGGGGGCCGTCAGCGGTGGGGCGTCAGATGTTCACACCGTGCGAGCGCAGGTAGGCGACGGGGTCGATGTCCGAGCCGTACTCCTGCGTCGTGCGGGCCTCGAAGTGCAGGTGCGGCCCGGTGACGTTGCCGGTGGCGCCGGACAGGCCGATCTGCTGACCGGGGGTGACCGTCTGTCCCACCGAGACGGATATGGACGACATGTGGCCGTACTGGGTGTACGTACCGTCGTTCATCTTGATCACGACCTGGTTGCCGTACGACCCGCCCCAGCCGGCCTCCACGACGGTGCCGGAGGCCACCGAGTGGACCGAGGTGCCGCTGGCGGCGTGGAAGTCGACGCCGGTGTGGCTGCCGGAGGACCAGACGGCCCCGCCGGCCTTGTAGCCGGTGGAGACGTACGAGCCGGAGATCGGGGCGACGTAGGACAGCAGGCGCTTGCGCTCGGCCTCGCGGGCGGCGCGCTCCTTGGCCTCGCGCTCCTTCTTCGCCTGCGCGGCCGCCTTCTTGCGCGCGGCCTCCTCGGCGGCCTTCTTGCGGGCCGCGGCCTCCTTGGCGGCCTGCTCCTGGGCGGCGGCCTGGGCGTCGATCTGGTCGGCGATCGAGTTCTCGACGGCGACGACGGGGATGAGGCCGGTCTGCTCGACGGCCGGTTCGGCGGCGAGCGCCGGGGCGGCCAGGGTGCCGATGACGCCGGTGGCGGTGAGTGCGGCGACGCCCGCGGCGCGGGCGGTGGTGCGCTCGAAGCGGCTGGGGCGACGGTGCTTGCCCGCGGGACGCTTCCCGGTGGCGCAGGTGAACGCCATGAAGTGGCTGGTCCTTTCCTTCCTTCTCGCCTACCGGGTTAGCTGACGGGTTCGGAGCAGGAAGGTCTCCTACGGACCCCCTCGCGGCTGCGCGGGCGTCCGATTCACCCCAGGGACTTCGATGGGTCCCCGGCTCCCCTGGCTCGCGCCGTACGGGGACTCGGCGATGGCTGTCCGGTGCCGCGGGCGCGGCGCAGTGCCTGACGGACAGCCCGGAAGACGCTAAACGGGGCATCTTTCAATCCCCAAACGGATCCTGCCTTTTGTAGTGCATCCCACAGGTCAGACAGGCAACCTCTCCCTCAATTCGGGCATAAAGGGGCCCTGGTGACTCTTCCGTCACCAGGGCCCCTACGCACGCGTGCCGTCTTGGGCGCCGCGTCTGTCCCCTACTCGGCCGCCACGACGCTGACTTCGCCGATGCCGAGGGCCTCGACGGGCTCCCGGATCTCGGCCGCGTCGCCGACCAGGATCGTCACCAGACGGTCGACCGGGAAGGCGCTCACGGCCGCCGCGGTGGCCTCGACGGTGCCGGTCGCGGCGAGCTGCTGGTACAGCGTCGCCTGGAAGTCGTCGGGCAGGTGCTGCTCGACCTGGTCGGCCAGCGTGCTCGCCACGGCCGCGGCCGTCTCGTACTTCAGCGGCGCCACCCCGACGAGGTTCTGCACGGCGAAGTCCCGCTCGGCGTCGGTGAGTCCCCCATCGGCGACACCGCGCAGGACCTTCCAGAGGTCGTCCAGGGCGGGACCGGTGTTCGGGGTGTCCACGGAGCCGCTGATGGCGAGCATCGCCGCACCCGAGCCGTCCGGGGCGGAGCGCAGGACCTGCCCGAACGCGCGGACACCGTAGGTGTAGCCCTTCTCCTCGCGCAGGACCTTGTCCAGGCGGGAGGTGAGGGTGCCGCCGAGGCAGTACGTGCCGAGCACCTGCGCGGGCCAGACACGGTCGTGCCGGTCGGGGCCCACACGGCCGATCAGCAGCTGCGTCTGGACGGCGCCGGGGCGGTCCACGATGACGACGCGCCCGGTGTCGTCCGCGGTCACCGGCGGGACCGGCCGGGGCTGGGCCGGGGAGCCGGTCCAGGCACCGAGGGTGTCGCCGAGGAGGGCGTCGAAGTCGACGCCGGTGAGGTCGCCGACGACCACGACGGTGGACGTCGCCGGGCGCACATGCCGCTCGTAGAAGGCACGTACACCGGCGGAGTCGATGCCGGCGACCGTGTCCTCGGTGCCCTGGCGAGGGCGGGACATGCGCGAGGTCGCCGGGAACAGCTGCCGGGACAGCTCCTTGGCGGCACGGCGCGAGGGGTTGGCCAGCTCGTGCGGGATCTCGTCGAGGCGGTTGCGCACCAGGCGCTCCACCTCGGCGTCCTCGAACCCGGGCGCCCTGAGCGCGTCGGCGAGCAGGCCGAGCGCCTTCGGGAGGCGGGAGACGGGCACCTCGAGGCTGACGCGGACGCCGGGGTGGTCGGCGTACGCGTCGAGCGTGGCGCCGCAGCGCTCCAGCTCGGCCGCGAACTCCTCGGCGGTGTGCTTGTCGGTGCCCTCCGAGAAGGCACGCGCCATGATCGTGGCGATGCCGTCCAGGCCCTTCGGCTCGGCCTCCAGGGGTGTGTCCAGGAGGACCTCGACGGCGACGACCCGCTGGCCGGGGCGGTGGCAGCGCAGGACCGTCAGGCCGTTGTCCAGCTTGCCGCGCTCCGGTGCCGGGAACGCCCAGGGCCGGGCCTGGCCGGCCTGGGGCTGCGGGTGGAACTCCATGCTGGCGAGCTCGGTCACTGCGCCGACTCCTCGTTCTCGTCGGTGGTCCCGGCGGGTGCGGCCCCGTCGGCGGCGGCTTCCAGGTCCTCGGCCTCGTCGGCGACCGGCTCGTACACCAGCACCGCGCGGTTGTCGGGACGCAGACGGGCCTGGGCGACCGCCTGGACCTCCTCGGCGGTGACGTCGAGGACGCGCTGCACGGCGGTGAAGGCGAGCTGCGGGTCGCCGAACAGGACGGCGTACCGGCACAGTTCGTCGGCGCGGCCCGCGACCGTGCCGAGCCGGTCCAGCCACTCGCGCTCCAGCTGGGCCTGCGCGCGCTCCATCTCCTCGGCGGTGGGGCCTTCCTGCGCGAAGCGGGCGAGCTCCTCGTCGACGGCCGCCTCGATGACGGGCACCTCGACGTCGCCGGACGTCTTCACGTCCAGCCAGCCCAAGGAGGGCGCCCCGGCCAGGCGCAGCAGTCCGAATCCGGCCGCCACGGCCGTACGGTCGCGGCGTACCAGCCGGTTGTAGAGGCGGGAGGACTCGCCGCCGCCGAGGACGGTCAGCGCCAGGTCGGCCGCGTCGCACTCGCGCGTGCCGTCGGTCGGGAGCCGGTAGGCGGCCATCATCGCGCGCGCGGGGACGTTCTCCTCGACGACCTCGCGCAGCTGCTCACCGATGGTGTCGGGCAGCGAGCCGTCGCGGGGCGCGGGCTTGCCGTCGTGGGACTTGATGGAGCCGAAGTACTTCTCCACCCAGGCGAGCGTCTGCGCCGGGTCGATGTCGCCGACGATCGACAGCACGGCGTTGTTGGGCGCGTAGTAGGTGCGGAAGAACGCGCGGGCGTCCTCCAGGCCGGCTGCGTCCAGGTCGGCCATCGAACCGATCGGCGTGTGGTGATAGGGGTGCCCGTCGGGGTACGACAGGGCGGTCAGCTTCTCGAACGCCGTGCCGTACGGGACGTTGTCGTAGCGCTGGCGGCGCTCGTTCTTGACGACATCGCGCTGGTTCTCCAGGCCCTCCTCGTCGAGCGCCACCAGGAGGCTGCCCATGCGGTCGGCCTCCAGCCACAGCGCGAGCTCCAGCTGGTGGGCGGGCATGGTCTCGAAGTAGTTGGTGCGCTCGAAGCTCGTGGTGCCGTTCGGCGAGCCGCCCGCGCCCTGGACGAGCTCGAAGTGGCCCGTGCCCTTCACGCTGCTCGAGCCCTGGAACATCAGGTGCTCGAAGAGGTGGGCGAGTCCGGTACGGCCCTTGACCTCGTGGCGGGAGCCGACGTCGTACCAGAGGCAGACCGCGGCGACCGGCGTGAGGTGATCCTCGGAGAGCACCACGCGCAGGCCGTTGGCCAGGCGGTGCTCCGTGGCGGTGAGGCCGCCGGATTGTGCCTCCGGTGTGGCCGTGTGACCCATGGGCAAGGTGTCCTTCCGGTCGCGTGCACTGCGTTGTGTCGAGCGGTTCGTGCTCAGTTCCTGCCACTGTATGCAGCGTCCGAAGGGTCGGCGAAGTTCCCGGTCAGAACGCCGTGCCGGTACGCGGGTGAGCGCGGGCCCGCGTCGACGCGCGGGACGGCCCTCAAGCACGGCTCGCCGTCCGCTCCCGCGACCGTGTCGAACGGGGCCGGCCCGGCACACGCCGGCCGCTCCCACCCGCCGTACGCGGGCCCGTACACCCCGCGACCTGGCACGGTGCCCGCCGATCACTCCGGCGAGTGAACGGTCTCGCGGCGCGCGCTTGCCTTCGACTCCGCCGGCCGCAAGCGCGCTCCCGGACAATGATGTTCGTGTCCCACCCCTCCCCTCCGTCGCGGGGGAGGCCCGGCGTCGGCGACACTTCTGCGATGCCGGGTCGGAGCCCAACATCGGGTCCTGGTCGGTGGTTGTCAGTGCCGCGGTCCACAATGGTCCGCGTCAGATCCGCAAACGCTCGAGCGACCAGAAACAGAGGAGCCGGCAGCGATGGCCCGCCGCAGCACGAAGAACCCGCCGCCCGAGGACTCGTACGAGGAGAAGATCCTCGACATCGACGTCGTCGACGAGATGCAGGGCTCCTTCCTCGAGTACGCGTACTCGGTCATCTACTCCCGCGCCCTGCCGGACGCCCGCGACGGTCTCAAGCCGGTGCACCGTCGCATCGTCTACCAGATGAACGAGATGGGCCTGCGCCCCGACCGCGGCTATGTGAAGTGCGCCCGCGTCATCGGCGAGGTCATGGGTAAGTTGCACCCGCACGGCGACGCGTCGATCTACGACGCCCTGGTGCGCATGGCCCAGCCCTTCTCGATGCGCGTCCCGCTGGTCGACGGCCACGGCAACTTCGGATCGCTGGGCAACGACGACCCGCCGGCGGCCATGCGGTACACCGAGTGCCGGCAGGCCGCTGCGACCAGCCTGATGACCGAGTCGATCGACGAGGACACGGTCAACTTCACGCCCAACTACGACGGCCAGGAGCGGGAGCCGGTGGCGCTGCCCGCCGCCTTCCCGAACCTCCTCGTCAACGGCGCGTCCGGCATCGCCGTCGGCATGGCCACGAACATGCCGCCGCACAACCTCTCCGAGGTCATCTCGGCCGCCCGCCACCTGATCCGCCACCCGAACGCGGATCTGGAAACGCTGATGAAGCACGTCCCGGGCCCCGACCTGCCCACCGGCGGCCGGATCGTCGGCCTGGCCGGGATTCGGGACGCGTACGAGACGGGCCGCGGCACCTTCAAGATCCGCGCCACGGTCGAGATCGAGACCGTGACCGCCCGCCGCAAGGGTCTCGTCGTCACCGAACTGCCCTTCACGGTCGGCCCGGAGAAGGTGATCGCCAAGATCAAGGACCTGGTCGGCTCGAAGAAGCTGCAGGGCATCGCCGACGTCAAGGACCTCACCGACCGTGAGCACGGGCTGCGCCTGGTCATCGAGATCAAGAACGGCTTCGTGCCGGAGGCGGTCCTGGAGCAGCTGTACAAGCTGACGCCGATGGAGGAGTCCTTCGGCATCAACAATGTCGCACTGGTCGACGGCCAGCCCCTCACCCTGGGCCTCAAGGAGCTGCTGGAGGTCTACCTCGACCACCGCTTCGAGGTCGTCCGGCGCCGCAGCGAGTTCCGCCGCAGCAAGCGGCGCGACCGCCTGCACCTGGTCGAGGGCCTGCTCACGGCGCTGCTGGACATCGACGAGGTCATCCGCCTGATCCGCTCCAGCGAGAACTCCGCGCAGGCGAAGGAACGCCTGATGGAGCACTTCTCGCTGAGCGAGGTCCAGACCCAGTACATCCTCGACACGCCGCTGCGCCGTCTCACCAAGTACGACCGCATCGAGCTGGAGGCGGAGAAGGAGCGGCTGAACGAGGAGATCGCCGAGCTGACGCGGATCCTCGACTCGGACGCGGAGCTGCGCAAGCTGGTCTCCGCCGAACTCGCCTCGGTCTCCAAGAAGTTCGGTACCGAGCGGCGTACGGTTCTGCTGGAGTCGGCGGGTTCGCCGGTCGCCACGGTGTCGCTCCAGGTGGCGGACGACCCGTGCCGGGTACTGCTGTCCTCGACGGGTCTGCTGGCCCGTACGGCGAACGGCGATCCGTTCGCGGAGGACGGCGAGGCGAAGCGCTCCAAGCACGACGTGATCCTCTCGGCGGTGCCGGCCACGGCCCGCGGCGAGGTGGGCGCGGTGACGTCCACGGGCCGTCTGCTGCGGATCAACGTCGTCGATCTGCCGCAGCTGCCGGAGACCGCGGCGCGGCCGAACCTCTCGGGCGGAGCCCCCCTGTCGGAGTTCGTCTCCCTGGAGGGCGACGAGACCCTGGTCTGTCTGACCACGCTCGACGAGTCCTCACCGGGCCTGGCGATCGGCACGGAACAGGGTGTCGTCAAGCGCGTGGTGCCCGACTACCCGACCAACAAGGACGAGTTGGAGGTCATCACCCTGAAGGAGGGCGACCGGATCGTCGGCGCGATCGAGCTGCGGACGGGTGAGGAGGACCTGGTCTTCATCACGGACGACGCACAGCTGCTGCGTTACCAGGCCTCGCAGGTCCGCCCGCAGGGCCGCGCCGCCGGCGGTATGGCGGGCATCAAGCTCACCGAGGGCGCGAAGGTGATCTCCTTCACGGCCGTGGACCCTGCGGTCGACGCGGTGGTGTTCACGGTCGCCGGCTCGCGCGGCACGCTGGACGACTCGGTCCAGACGACGGCCAAGCTGACCCCGTTCGACCAGTACCCCCGCAAGGGCCGCGCCACCGGTGGCGTGCGCTGCCAGCGGTTCCTGAAGGGCGAGGACTGCCTGGCCCTGGCCTGGGCGGGCGCCGTCCCGGCACGGGCCGCGCAGAAGAACGGCACCCCGGCCGACCTCCCGGAGATGGACCCGCGCCGCGACGGCTCGGGGGTGTCGCTGCCGAAGACGGTGTCGGTGGTGGCCGGCCCCGTCTAGGCCTCCTCGAAGGCCCCGTCCTCCGGGTCCTGTACGTAGCGCAGAACGCCCCACATGCCGTGCTCGTCGGCGTGTGGGGCGTCGCTCTTGCACGCCTCCAGGTCCTTGGCCAGGGCAGCGGAATCGATGCCGGAGCCGATGAGCACGAGCTGGGTGAGGCGGGCGTCGGCGGCCGGCCAGGGCTCCGGGTAGAAGCGGAGGAAGCGGCCGACGACGTGGACGGCGTAGCGGTTGTGGACGTCGTACGGGCCGAAGTCGACGTACCCCTTGATGCGGTAGAGCCCCTCCGGCCTGCTGTCCAGGAAGTCCATCAACCGACGTGGGTCGAGGGGAACTTCGGAGGTGAAGGGCAGGCTGTCGTAGCCGGTGTGCAGATGCCCGGGGTGGTCCCCGCCGTGCTCATGCAGGCCGTCGTGCGGGTGCAGGTCGTCGAAGGACAGCTGCCCGATGCGCTCCTCGCCGGGCCGGCAGTCGAAGAGGAACTCGGGGTCGATGCGGGCGTAGGTAGCGGGGGCCACGGCGGCGCCGCCGGTGAGATCGCGGACGAGCGCGAGCACCCGCTCCCCGTCCTGCGCACGGTCCAGCTTGTTGACGACAACGAGGTCGGCGAGGGCGAGATGCCGGTCGATCTCGGGGTGCTTGGCGCGCGTGTCCTCGAACTCGGCGGCATCGACGACCTCGACGAGTCCGCCGTACACGATGCCCGGATGCTCGCTGGCGAGCACCATGCGCACTAGTTCCTGGGGTTCGGCGAGCCCGCTGGCCTCGATGACGATGACGTCGATGCCGGTGGAGGGCCGGGCGAGCCGCTCCAGGTAGACGTCCAGCTCACTGGAGTCGACGGCACAGCACAGGCAGCCGTTCCCGAGGGAGACGGTGGAGTCGCCGAGCGCGCCGGCGACGGCCATGGCGTCGATCTCGATGGCCCCGAAGTCGTTGACGATGGCGCCGATGCGGGTGCCGCCGCTGCGGTGGAGGAGGTGGTTGAGCAGAGTCGTCTTGCCGGAACCGAGGAATCCGGCGAGAACGACGACCGGAATCTGCTGCGGACCGGGGCTCGGCTGACTCAACGTGCGACCTTTCTCACGCCGACGGGTGCACCGGCTCGCGGAGGCGGCGCGCGTACGAAGATTGAATGCCGACCCAGGATACGAGCCGGAAGAATCACTGCGAAGTGAACGATTGTTAGCAGCACTTGCCGGGCAGACGTTGGGCATGGCGCTGGAGCGTGCGACCCTCGCTTCCCTCCGTGCGCCGCCTCTCCGCCTCCCCGCCGATCAGAGCCGCTCGGCACTCTGGGAGACGGCAAGCGCCGCCCACGGCTCGCCGGTCCCCTCCAGTCGACCCGCACCCCGACGACCGGCGGACGGCCGTTTGATCGGGGGTAATTGACATGACCACACTGAAGTGTTCTGCAAGGAGGCTGGGTTCCACCACGCTCGCGCTCCTGGCCGCCACCGCAACGGTGACGCTGGCAGCGCGTCAGTGGCGGTGGGAGAAGGCGCGTCAGCACGAGCGGCAGCTGGAACTCGAGGAGCTGGCGATCCGGCGAACGGCTCTGGCCCATCAGCAGCGCATGCACTGGGAGTTGCTGGCAAGGGCGATCGATGATCCGTCCCTCGCCGCGGTGATCGACACCTACGACCAGAGCATCCCGGCGGAGAGGCGCCGTCAGTTCTTCTACGCCAATGCCTGGTACGTCCACCTCTACCACCTGTACCAGGCGGAACTGCTCGATCGGGAGGAGCTGTACACACGTTTGCGGGAGTTCTTCCAGAGTCCGGTCTTCCGCGAGTACTGGGAGGCATCGCGTCACATGCGCGCCAGCCTGGACGATTCATCGGTGGAAGCCCAGCTGGGGCGCATGGTGGACGGCCTCGTCCGGGACCTCGACGAATCCGACACGGACGAGTGGTGGGTGGTCGGCGACCCGCCGACCGACTGACCGAGTGATTTTCTTGCGGTCCAGCCACAAGGGGCTCTCAAACACCAGTAGCCTGCTCCCCACCCAGTACCCCCAACCCTTTTTTTCGTAAGGACCGGAACCTTTGAAGATCGTGCGCCGCATCGGTGTGCCTCCAAGCGCCCGTGGCAGTAGTTCAGGAGCTACCTGCCCGGACGTGTTCGAACTCAGCGACGGGAATTTCGCCGTCATCGGCACCGAGGCCACCGAGGCGCTTGACCCGGAACTGCCCGCCGATGCCGCCCGCGCCGACTACGAGCGCATCGTCATCGTCAGCCGGGAGACTCTCATCCGCGCCAAGGCCGACATCCCCGACGCCTGAGCCCACCGCACGAGCACGCGTCCACCCCAGACCCGTACCGTCACGCTCCCCGGCCGCACGCAACCGTTGGGCGAGCCGGGCCACCGACCCGGCGAGCAGCCGGCACCCCGTCACTGCTCGATCTCCACCGATGAGGCCTGGCGCCAGAACGGCTCCAGGCCACACGTGTGTCAGCCCCTCGAGCCGCCACCGCCACTCAAGTCAGGTTAGGCTCACCTCTGTGAGTACGTGCTCAACCGTCTCGCAGGACCTCGACGAGCCCATCGCGGGGACCGCGGCGACCGCGACGACCTGGCTGTTGCTTGAGCAGCCCGGCCCGTGGGGTGCCAAGGCGCTCACGCAGAGCCACCTGGATCCCGCCCTGGGCCGCGCCCTGGAGGCGGTCGCGCAGGGCACGGGCGTGCGCGTCGCGCTGATCCGCCGCCCCGGGCGGCACGCCGACTGCGGGATTCCGGCCGAGCGCCGGGTCTACGTGGCTCACACCACCCCCGGCAACATATGGCTGCACTCCGCCACCACCCGCGACCCCCGGCAACTGCTCGATCTGGACTTCGCCGCGCTCGGCAAGGGTGACCACCGGTCCTTCGGCTCGGCGCTCCAGGGGCGGCCCCACACCGGCGACCCGCTCGCGCTCGTCTGCACCAACGGCAAGCGGGACCGCTGCTGCGCACTCCTCGGCCGCCCGCTCGGGGCCGAGCTCGCCGCCTCCGGCGTGGACGGCGTCTGGGAGGTCACCCATCTGGGCGGACACCGGTTCTCACCGACGCTGCTCGTGCTGCCGTACGGCTACGCCTACGGCCGGGCGCAGGCCCACGCCGTCAAGGATGTCCTGCACAGCGTCCAGGAGGGCCGGATCGTCGTAGAGGGGTGCCGCGGGAACTCGGCCTGGGAGCGACCGGGCCAGGCGGCCGAGCTGGCCGTGCGCTCGGCTGCGGGCGAGTACACCGCCGAAGCCCTGAATGTCGTACGGACGGACGGCGCGGCCCCGCGGTGGGAGGTGACCGTCGCCCACGTGGACGGGCGCCACTGGCGGGTCGTCGTCGCGCAGGGGGCCTCCGTGCCACCGCGCCCCGAGAGCTGCGGTTCGGTGCTCGGCACGCCCGCGCGGATGGACGTCGTGGCGGTGCATGAGCTCAGGGTGACAACGGCACTCGCCGGCTGATCAGGCGCGTCGCCGCACCATCAGGTGGACCGGCTGCCCGACATTGATCAAGAGATCCACGCCACACCCCTCCAGGAGCGCCGACAGGCCCACGTACCGTCATGGGTATGAGCCGCACTCCCCCCGCACGTCGCCTGCGCCTCGCTCTGCCCCGGCGGATGTTCGCGCAGGTGCTGCTGATGCAGGTGGCGATCGCCGCGGGAGTCGCGGTGCTCGCGACGGGCCTGTTCCTCGCCCCGCTCAGCGACCAGCTGGACGACCAGGCGATGCGCCGCGCACTGTCGATCGCGCAGACCACCGCGGCGCAACCGCTCATCGCCGAGGATCTGGCGAGCACCCCCGCGACGACCGGCGGCCCGGTCCAGCGGGAGGCGGAGCGGATCCGCGAGGCCACCAAGGCCGAGTACGTCGTCGTGATGGACCGGCGCGGGGTGCGCTGGTCCCACCCCACCCCGGGCGAGGTCGGCAGGATCGTCTCGACGGACCCGGGCCAGGCCCTCGCCGGTCACGAGGTCATGCAGATCGACGACGGCACCCTGGGCCGCACCGCCCGAGGCAAGGTGCCGCTGCGCGACGACGAGGGCAGGATCATCGGGGCGGTCTCGGTCGGGATCGCCTACGACAGCGTGCGGGCGAGGCTGCTGCACGCGATCCCGGGGCTGCTCGCATACGCGGGCGGCGCCCTGGCGGTCGGCGCGCTGGCCGCCTGGCTCATCTCCCGCCGGGTCCAGCGGCAGACCCGGGACCTGGCCTTCTCCGACATCTCGGCGCTGCTCGCGGAGCGCGAGGCGATGCTGCACGGCATCCGGGAGGGCGTCGTCGCGCTGGACCGCACCGGCCGCATCCGGCTGCTCAACGACGAGGCACGGCGTCTGCTCGGCATCGGTGACGAGGCCGTCGGCCGGTCCCTCGACGAGGCGCTGGGCGAGGGCCGTACGACCGACGTGCTGGCCGGCCGGGTGACGGGCACCGATCTGCTCACGGTCCGTGGTCAGCGTGTCCTGGTCGCCAACCGCATGCCCACCGACGACGGCGGTGCCGTCGCCACCCTGCGCGACCGCACCGAGCTGGAGCAGCTCGGCAGGGAGCTCGACTCCACGCGCGGTCTGATCGACGCGCTGCGCGCTCAGGACCACGAGCACGCCAACCGGATGCACACGCTCCTCGGGCTGCTCGAACTGGAGATGTACGACGACGCCGTGGAGTTCGTCGGGGAGGTGGTCGGCGATCACCGGGACACCGCCGAGCAGGTCGCCGAGAAGATCCAGGACCCGCTGCTCGCCGCCCTGTTGGTCGGCAAGGCGACCGTGGCGGCCGAGCGGGGCGTCGCGCTGAGTCTGTCGGACCGCACCGGGCTCCCGGACCGGCTGATCGACCCCAGGGGGCTCGTCACGATCGTCGGCAACCTCGTGGACAACGCGCTGGACGCCGCCGCGGGTACCGCGCACGCGCGCGTGGAGGTCGAATTGCGTGCCGAGGGGCGGTCCGCGACCCTCCGGGTGCGCGACACGGGGCCGGGAATCCCCGAGGAGCACCGCGAGTTGATCTTCACCGAGGGATGGTCCACCAAGAAGCCACCGGCTCACCGCGAGCGTGGCATCGGGCTCTCCCTGGTGCGTAGGTTCGCCGAACGGCAGGGTGGCAGCGCGACGGTGGGCGAGGCGGCCGGCGGCGGTGCGGAGTTCACCGTCGTCCTGCCCGAGGCCCTGGCCGAGCCGGACCTGGAGCCTGCTCTCGCCATGCCGTCAGATGCGCAGACCGTCGCCGAGGAGGAGTCGCGATGATCGAGGTCCTGGTCGTGGACGACGACACGCGCGTGGCGCGCGTCAATGCCGCCTACGTCGAGAAGGTGCCGGGATTCCACGTCGCCGGCGAGGCGCACAGTGCGGCCGAGGCGCTTCGTCAGGTGGAGGAGCTGCCCCGCGTGGACCTGGTTCTCATGGATCACTATCTCCCCGACGAGACGGGCCTCGCGGTCGTCCAGGAGATGCGTCGGCGCGGCCACCAGGCAGACGTGATCATGGTGACGGCGGCGCGGGACGTGTCGACCGTGCAGGCGGCGATGCGACACGGGGCGCTGCAGTATCTGGTCAAGCCGTTCGCCTTCGCGGGCCTGCGCGCCAAGCTGGAGGCGTACGGCGAACTGCGCCGCACCCTGGACGGCGGCGGCGAGGCGGAGCAGGCCGAGGTGGACCGCATCTTCGGCGCCCTGTCGGCGTCTTCGGAGCCCGACCTGCCCAAGGGCCACTCCCCCACCACCGCGGAACTCGTACGCCGCGCCCTGATGAACGCCGAAGGCCCGCTGTCGGCCCAGGAGATCGCCGAGCGGACCGGGGTGAGCCGTCAGACCGCCCAGCGCTATCTCAAGCTCCTGGAACGCACGGGGCGGGCGCGTCTCACCCTCAAGTACGGTGACGCGGGTCGCCCGGAACACCGTTACGTGTGGGCGACCCGCGCCTGAGGCACGGCCCGTGGGGGCGGGGGAAGGAACCGTGCCCGTCCTACATACGGATGCGGGCCGCACTACGTATCAGCCGACCGCTCGGCGCATTGCCATGACGGTGCGGGTGCCCCCGACGGCTCCGAAGGCCGCGCCTATACGGCCCCCGCCCCCGTCAGCGACCGCACCTCGACCTCGGCGTGCTTGGCCTCGTCGGGAACCTCGGGCGAGATGAGCGTGCCGAGCCAGCCCGCGACGAAGCCCAGCGGGATGGAGACGAGGCCCGGGTTCTGCAGGGGGAAGTACTGGAAGTCGACGCCGGGGAACAGCGATTCCGGGCTGCCCGACACCACCGGCGACAGCACCACCAGCACCACGGCCGGGATCAGGCCCCCGTACACGGCCCATACGGCGCCCCGTGTGGTGAAGTCCCGCCAGAACAGCGAGTAGAGCAGCACCGGCAGATTGGCGGACGCGGCGACGGCGAAGGCGAGTCCCACGAGGAAGGCGACGTTGAGGTCGCGGGCCAGCAGTCCAAGGGCGATAGCGACCACGCCGATGCCGACCGCCGCGACCCGCGCCACGGCGACTTCGCTGCGGGGCTCGGCGCGCCGCCGCCGTAGCGAGGCGTACAGGTCGTGGGCCACGGAGGCGGAGGAGGCGAGCGTGATTCCGGCGACCACCGCGAGGATCGTGGCGAACGCGATGGCGGCCACGACGGCAAAGAGAACCGTTCCTCCCGTGGAGTCCGCGCCGCCTCCGAGATCGAGGGCGAGCAGCGGAACTGCCGTGTTCCCGGCCGCATTCGACCCGCGTACGGCCTCGGGCCCGACGATCGCGGCCGCGCCGAAGCCCAGCACGATCGTCATCAGGTAGAAGCCGCCGATGAGTCCGATCGCCCACACCACCGACCGCCGCGCCGCGCGAGCGGTGGGCACGGTGTAGAAGCGGGACAGGATGTGCGGCAGCCCCGCCGTGCCCAGCACCAGCGCGAGGCCGAGGCTGATGAAGTCGAACCGGGCCGTCCAGTCACCGCCGTACTTCAGCCCGGGCGCCAGGAACGCCGCGCCGTGACCACTGCGTTCGGCCGCCGTGAGCAGCAGCCGGTCGAAGTCGCCGTGGAAGCGCAGCAGGACGAGCACGGTCAACGCGACGGTGCCGCCGAGCAGCAGGACCGACTTGACGATCTGGATCCAGGTGGTGGCCCGCATCCCTCCCAACGACACATAGATCACCATGAGCGCACCGACGCCGATGACGGTCCAGGCCTGCGCCGCCTCGCCCTTGCCCCCGAGCAGCAGCGCGACCAGGGTGCCCGCGCCCACCATCTGCGCCACCAGATACAGAACGGACACGGTGACCGAGGAAGTTCCCAGGGCGATCCGCACGGGGCGCTCCCTCATCCGCGCGGCGACCACGTCGGCGAGCGTGAACCGCCCGCAGTTGCGCACGAGTTCGGCGACGAGGAACAGCACCACCAGCCAGGCCACGAGGAAGCCCACCGAGTACAGCATCCCGTCGTAGCCGAAGAGGGCGATGAGTCCGGAGATGCCGAGGAAGGACGCGGCCGACATGTAGTCACCGGCGATGGCAAAACCATTCTCCATGGGAGTGAAGAGCCGCCCGCCCGCGTAGAACTCCTCCGCGGAACCACGCCGGTTACGGCTCACCCAGGTCGTGATCGCCAACGTGATCGCGACGAACACGCTGAACAGCAGCAGCGACAGCGACTGATGGTCGACCGTCACACGGCACCCCCCTTCGCGACACGCGTCAACTCCTGGGTGTCCCAGCGCAGTTCGAGTGCCGCCCGGTCCCGGCGCAGCCGCGCGTGACGGGCGTAGGCCCAGGTGAGCAGGAAGGTGGTGAGGAATTGCCCGAGCCCCGCCAGCATCGCCACGTTCACGGCACCCGTCACGGGCCGGGCCATCAGCTCCGGCGCGGTCGTGGCGGCCACGATGTACGCCACGTACCACGAGAGGAAGATCACAACAGCCGGCACCACAAACCGCCGGTACCGGCTGCGCACCTCCTGGAAGGCCGCGCTCCGCTGCACCTCGAGGTACACATCGGCCGCACCCGACGGAACTTCGGCCGGGGCGTCCTCGGCGCCCGACTCCCCCCATCCGGAGGCAAGTGCGTCGTACCAGGGGTCGTGGCTTGAGTGCATGCCCAAGCATGGACAGAACGGAAAGATCCCCGGATCGCGTTCTCCGGGGGCTTCACCCCATCAGGTGATACGTCCGCCTATAGGCCTGCACTCGCCAAGGGCGAGAAGCCCCCGCAGGGGCCACCCGCACCCGACGGCGGTGCCGCACGGCGGTGCGGGTGGGATCCCAATCCGGCCGAAGGCGAGGCCGAGGCCGACCCCGGCCCAAGCCGGCGCAGCGACTAGGCGTCGATACGCGATCGATCCAGCGTGGCCGCCGAGTTGGAGATGAACTCCTTGCGCGGCGCCACGTCGTTCCCCATCAGCAGATCGAAGACCCGCTCGGCGGCCTCCAGGTCGGTGAGGCTGATCCGGCGCAGGGTCCGGTGACGCGGGTCCATCGTCGTCTCGGCCAGCTGGTCGGCGTCCATCTCGCCGAGACCCTTGTACCGCTGGATGGAGTCCTTGTAGCGAACGCCCTTGCTCTGGAACTCCATGAGCTTGTCGCGCAGTTCGCGGTCCGAGTACGTGTACACGTACTTGTCCTGCCCCTTCTTGGGCTGGACGATCTCGATCCGGTGCAGCGGCGGCACGGCCGCGAACACCCGGCCCGCCTCGATCATCGGCCGCATGTAGCGCTGGAACAGCGTCAGCAGCAGCGTCCGGATGTGGGAGCCGTCGACGTCGGCGTCGGTCATCATGATGATCTTGCCGTAGCGGGCGGCGTCGATGTCGAAGGTCCGGCCCGACCCTGCTCCTATGACCTGGATGATCGCGCCGCACTCGGCGTTCTTGAGCATGTCGGTGACGGACGACTTCTGGACGTTGAGGATCTTGCCCCGGATCGGCAGCAGTGCCTGGAACTCGGAGTTCCGGGCGAGCTTGGCGGTGCCGAGCGCGGAGTCTCCCTCGACGATGAACAGCTCGCTGCGGTCGACGTCGTCGCTGCGGCAGTCGGCGAGCTTGGCCGGCAGGGACGAGGACTCCAGGGCCGTCTTACGGCGCTGCGCGTCCTTGTGCTGGCGGGCCGCGATGCGCGTCCGGGCGGCGGCGACGGCCTTCTCCATGACAACCCTGGCCTGGGCCGCGGCGTCCCGCTTCGTGGACGTCAGGAACGCCTTGAGCTCCTTGGAGATCACCGTGTTCACGATGCGCCGGGCCGCCGAGGTACCGAGGACCTCCTTGGTCTGGCCCTCGAACTGCGGCTCCGCGAGGCGGACCGTGACGACCGCGGTGAGGCCCTCCAGGGCGTCGTCCTTGACGATGTCGTCCTCGGCGACGCGCAGCATCTTCTTGGTGCGCAGCACCTCGTTCATGGTGCCGGTCACGGCCGTCTCGAAGCCCGCGACGTGGGTGCCGCCCTTGGGGGTGGCGATGATGTTCACGAACGACTTCAGGGTCGTGTCGTAGCCCGTGCCCCACCGCATCGCGACGTCGACGTCGAGCTCACGGGTGACCTGGGTGGGGGTCATCTGGCCGTGCTCGTCCAGGACCGGGACGGTCTCCTTGAAGGTGCCCTGGCCCGAGAAGCGGAGGACGTCACACACCGGCTTGTCGGTGGCCAGGTACTCGCAGAACTCGCTGATGCCGCCGTCGAAGCGGAAGGACTCCTCGCCCTTGCTGCCGCCGTCGCCGAGGCCGAACTCGTCGCGGACGACGATGGTCAGGCCGGGCACCAGGAACGCGGTCTGGCGGGCGCGCTGGTGCAGCGTCTCCAGGGACAGCTTGGCGTCCTTGAGGAAGATCTGGCGGTCGGCCCAGTACCGCACGCGCGTGCCGGTGCGGGTCTTGGGGATCTTCTTGGTCTTGCGCAGGCCGCCGGTCTCGAACTTGGCATTCGGGCCGTCGGCGGCGAAGGCTCCGGGGACACCGCGGCGGAAGCTGATCGCGTGCGTGTGGCCGTTCCGGTCCACCTCGACGTCCAGTCGCGCGGACAGGGCGTTCACCACGGAGGCACCCACGCCGTGCAGACCGCCGGAGGCGGCATAGGAACCGCCGCCGAACTTGCCGCCGGCGTGCAGCTTGGTCATCACGACCTCGACGCCGGACAGGCCGGTCTTGGGCTCGACGTCGACGGGGATGCCCCGGCCGTTGTCCCGGACCTCCACGGAGCCGTCGTCGTGGAGGATCACGTCGATGTGGTCGCAGTAGCCACCGAGAGCCTCGTCGACGGAGTTGTCGATGATCTCCCAGAGGCAATGCATGAGACCACGGCTATCGGTCGACCCGATGTACATGCCCGGGCGCTTGCGCACGGCCTCGAGGCCCTCGAGGACGAGCAGGTGCCGCGCGGTGTAGTTGGAACCGTCCAGGTCTGCTCCTGCCAGCAGCGCTGTGGACGGCACGGACGTCTCGGCGGTCACGCGGTTCGCTCCTCGCTGAATTTCAGATGAGGCCCTTGTGGGTAAGGGCGCGGCTTCGGTCGCCGTCAAGAGGGTACCGAGGCCTGGTAGAGCCGTTGTAACGCCACCCTCGTGCGAAACCCAGACTAGACCAGAGTCGCATGCGTGTTCGATCCCTCGTTGGAGTGAAGCACATATCACGTTCCCTTCCAGGCATGAACCATTTAGGCTCCGGGCACGTCCTCATGAACAACCGGCAACCCAGCCGGGGGGACCCGACCTTGACCGACAGCGCGAAACCGTAAGCAAGACAGAGACGCACTACGGCACATTCGCCGCCAAACCGGCAGCAGCCAGCCGCCCCGGAAAAAAATTTCTCTCTGGGAGAAGCCGCGAGCGGGAACGTTTTGGGGCTGGTTGGATGTTGACCCTGGTACGACAGCTCGTCGAGCTAGAGAAGAGGCGACGTGACTACTGTTCTGACCCCCGCGAGCCCGCTGACGGCCGCTGACCGCTGCGACCGTTGCGGCGCCCAGGCGTACGTGCGTGTCGTCCTGCTGAGCGGCGGTGAACTGCTCTTCTGCGCCCACCACGGCCGCAAGTTCGAGCCGGAACTCAAGAAGATCGCCGCTGAGATACAGGACGAGACGGAGCGGCTGACGGCCGTTCCCGCATCGGCGTCCGAAGAAGAGCGCTGAACCTCGCATTAACGACGAGCCAGCTCCGGCACAGGCCGGTTGACGGGCGACCGCCCCTGAGAGCAGGGGCGGTCGCCCGCGCTCATGCCCCGCGGGCCTTCAGGCCCCGTCAGCCGTGGGCATGCTCTCGTCCCGCGGACCGCCACCCCAGGGTCCGTGCGACCTCGGACACCCGCGTGTAGACGCCGGGACTGCCCGCGCGACCGCAGCCGGTGCCCCAGGACACGAGACCGATCAGCCTCCCCTGGGCGACCAGGGGCCCACCGCTGTCCCCCTGACAGGCGTCCCGGCCCCCTTCCCGCTCCCCGGCGCAGACCATGCTGCCGGCCTGGTATCTGCCGTCACCACCGCCCGGATACGCCTGCTGGCACAGGGTGTCGGGCAGTACGTGCACGCGTGCCGCCCGCAGGCTGCGCGGGTAGTCACCGGCCCCCGTGACGTCTCCCCACCCGTAGACCAGGGCCGGGGTCCCCGGCGCATAGGCAGGATCGCCGGTGCGGGCCATCCTGATGACCGAGCTCGCGGGAAGCGGCTGGGCGAGGGAGAGCACGGCGAAGTCGCCCGCGTTGCTGACATCGTCGTAGGCCGGGTTCACCCAGCTGTCGCGGACCCTGATTTCCTGGCCCCGGCCGGACGTGAGGTCCGTACGGCCCGTGATGACGGTGAAGTCGCGTACTTGGTGGGCTGGTGCCCCCATGACCTCCTCGCTGAGGCAGTGGGCCGCGGTGAGCACGGTGGTCCGGCCGACCGCCACGCCGACACAGAACTGACCCGCCCGCGTACCCCCGAACCGGTCACGGCTGGACAGCGCCACGGTCCACGGACTGCCCGACACATCGACCGGGAAGCCGCCGACGACGACACTGTCGGCAGCCGCGGGGGCGGCGGACGCCAACGGTATGGCAGCCGCCACGGCCGCCAGGACCAGCGGCCGGGCGAGGGCCCGGATAAAGGGACGTCGCATGCACGCTCCTCACTCTGGAGTGGTCGTGGGACACCCAGAGTGATTCAGCCCGCCCGACCCCGCACCCGCGCGACGGTCCGAAGGCTGCCCCTGACAGCACGAAGGCCCGGTCCCCACTCGGGGGCCGGGCCTTGTGTGTCGTACGGGTGCGACCTAGTCGAGGTAGTCGCGCAGCACCTGGGACCGCGACGGGTGGCGCAGCTTCGACATGGTCTTGGACTCGATCTGGCGGATCCGCTCGCGCGTGACGCCGTAGACCTTGCCGATCTCGTCGAGGGTCTTCGGCTGACCGTCGGTGAGACCGAAGCGCATGGAGACGACGCCCGCCTCGCGCTCGGACAGGGTGTCGAGAACCGAGTGCAGTTGCTCCTGCAGAAGCGTGAAGCTGACCGCGTCGGCCGGAACGACGGCCTCGGAGTCCTCGATGAGGTCACCGAACTCGCTGTCGCCGTCCTCGCCCAGCGGGGTGTGCAGGGAGATGGGCTCGCGGCCGTACTTCTGGACCTCGATGACCTTCTCGGGGGTCATGTCGAGTTCCTTGGCCAGCTCCTCCGGGGTGGGCTCGCGGCCCAGGTCCTGGAGCATCTGGCGCTGCACGCGCGCGAGCTTGTTGATGACCTCGACCATGTGCACCGGGATACGGATGGTGCGGGCCTGGTCGGCCATGGCGCGGGTGATCGCCTGACGGATCCACCAGGTGGCGTACGTGGAGAACTTGTAGCCCTTGGTGTAGTCGAACTTCTCGACCGCGCGGATCAGACCGAGGTTGCCCTCCTGGATGAGGTCCAGGAAGAGCATGCCGCGGCCGGTGTAGCGCTTGGCCAGGGAGACCACCAGACGGAGGTTGGCCTCCAGGAGGTGGTTCTTGGCGCGGCGGCCGTCCTCGGCGATGATCTCCAGCTCGCGCTTGAGCTTCGGAGCGAGCTTGTCGGCGTTGGCCAGCTTGTCCTCGGCGAACAGACCGGCCTCGATGCGCTTGGCGAGCTCGACCTCCTGCTCGGCGTTGAGCAGCGGGACCTTGCCGATCTGCTTGAGGTAGTCCTTGACCGGGTCGGCGGTGGCACCGGCGGCCGCGACCTGCTGCGCGGGCGCGTCGTCCTCGTCCTCGTCGGACAGCACGAAGCCGGCGCTCTCGGCGCCCTCGGGCTCGTCGCCCTTGGGGGCGTCCTCGAGGGCTTCTTCCTCGACGAGCTCGGCGTCGTCCTTCTTGCCTGCGGTGGTCTTCTTGGCCGCCGTCTTCTTGGCGACGGTCTTCTTCGCGGCCGCCTTCTTGGCGGTCGTCTTCTTTGCAGCCGCCTTCTTGGCGGGGGCGTCGTCCTCTACGGCGGGCTCGGCGGCGGACGCCTCGGGCGTGGCGGTGGCGGTGGCCTTCTTGGCGGTCGCCGTCTTGGCTGCGACCGTCTTCGTTGCGGTGCGCTTGACCGGACTCTTCGCTGCGACGCTCTTACGGGTGCGCTTGGGCTCCGCGGCACTGACCATCAGCGTCACACCCTCTTCCTCGAGGATCTGGTTGAGGCTGCGCAGTACGTTCTTCCACTGAGTGGCCGGAATCTGGTCAGCTTCGAAGGCCCGACGCACATCGTCGCCGGCGATCTGCCCCTCAGCCTTTCCCCGCTCGATAAGAGCCATGACAGAGACGGACTCGGCGATCTCCGGCGGGAGCGTACGGGATGTGCTGGCCGACACGAACAACCTCTCGGAACGTTGGAAAACGGCTTCCGGCCCCGTCCACTGCGGACAGGAGCCGACCACCGGCCTGGGGATTGGACCGACGGTGCGGGCGGGGGCCGGGAAGATACACAGCGCCTTGAGCGGCGTCCGTATTCCTTCCTCGGCAGTCACCTCTTAGGTCATCGCGCTGTTTCCCCGAGCGTTACGCCCAATCTGCGTGGCCCGAGTCACATCCCGTAACCGATCAAAAGCAGACAGATGCAGACATAACAGGTCGCCCACGGCCCGAACCATGCACTGTACGGCGTTCCACGGCCTCGTCGCACCGTCGGACCCGCAGGATCCGTACGGGATCCTGCGGGTCCGACGGGGGAGGGAGCGCAGACCGGGAGATGCCACAGGAGGGGGAGGCATCCCGGCCGCGCCACCCGGTGGCGCGGTCAGTGCTCGCGGGGGGCGGGCACCACGCGCTCGACCTCGGGGTGGACGGTGAGCAGCTGGCGCATGGCCGCCTCGGCGGCCGCGCCGTCAGCGGCGGCGAGGGCGTCGACGATCCTGCTGTGCTGCGCCAGCGACGCCTCGTTCGGCCGGTCGCAGCCCGTCACGGGGCCGCCGGAGACCTGGAGGGCGGCCGAGACGATCCCCGAAAGGTGCTCCAGCATGCGGTTGCCCGCGACCTGAATGAGCAAGGAGTGGAACTCGGCGTCGGCGCGGGAGAACGTGAGCACGTCACCCTGCCCCATCGCGTGGCCCATGATCTCGACCATGTCGGCGAGCCGCTGCTGGACGTCGTCGCGTCCGTGCCCGGCGGCGAGACGGGCGGCCAGCGGCTCGATCGTCCAGCGCAGCTCGCTGAGCTCCCGGCGCTGGTCGTCGCGCTGTGGTCCGAAGGCCCGCCATTCGATGATGTCCGGGTCGAGGAGGTTCCAGTCGCTGACGGGACGCACGCGCGTGCCGACGTTCGGACGGGCGCTGACCAGGCCCTTGGCCTCCAGGACACGGAGCGACTCACGGACGACGGTGCGGGAGACCTCGAACCGCTGGCCGATCTCCTCGGGCACGAGCGGACGGTCGGCACCCAGGTCGCCGGAGACGATCATCTGGCCGAGCTGCTGGACGAGTTGGCCGTGCAGCCCGCGTCCACGGCTGCCGGCGGCGCGTCGGCCCACGCGGCCCAGTTCCGGGTCCCCGCCGTCCCAGAGGGGGGCTCCGACGCGGTCGGCGACGGGGGCCTCGGCGTAGGGGTAGCGGTCGAGTTCGCCCGGGCCGGCGAGGCCGGAATCTGCGGAGCGGGCGGCGGTCATCATGGTGTGCGCAAGGGTACTCACGCATCCTTTGTCGGCGCCGTCCTCAACTCCCTTGAGGTCTTTGGTGAAAAGCACACGAAAGGGTGATCGCTCACCCCGTCGCAATTGACGCCTTATCGGAAAGAAATGGGCTTCCCCCGGGGAGTTGTGCGCACGACAGGAACGGGAACGGCACGGATGGGCTTCATCGGACCCTGCCACGCAGGGTCGTGAGCAGGTATGCGCAGAGCAGGGCGGTGAGCGACAACGTCAGGGCGCCGCCGACGGGTTGGGCCACGACACGCGCGGCGGCCTCCAGATAGCGCTCTCCCCCGAAGGGCCACTGCGACAGGAGCAGCTCCCGCAGCCGCAGCGGAAACCCGGCCGCCGTCCGTACAGACGGTCCTTCGAGGACCTTCTGTACGAGGGGTACGACGACGATGGGCACGGCGACCACTGCCGCGAGCCCGGCCGTGGTGGACCGGAAGAGGCCGGCCGCGAGGACTCCGGCCCAGGCGCAACCGACCATGAGCCCGATCCAACTCGCGCCCAGCGAAAGCCAGTCCGCGGGAACCTCCGCGAGCTCCGGTCCGTATACGAGGTAGAGCACTTCGGTGTCGCAGCCCAGGGTGAGGACGGCCAGCACCAGCGCGGTGACGGTGGCGACGAGAAGTTTCGCGGCCAGCAGCCCCAGCCGGCGGGGCACGGTGCCACGATCCGCGGCCAGGGCGGGGTGGCGGAACTCGTCGCCGAACGCGATCGCGCCGAGCAGCCCGGCCCCGAGCGCCGCGGGCGGCAGCGGGAACTGCTGCGGCCACCCGGCCATCAGCCGCGCCTGCGGCGTGTGCCCGACGCGTGCCAGCAGTACGGCGGTGAGGGCGGACACCACGAGCACGGCGGCGCCGGTGACGAAGCTGGTACCGACACCGACGGCGCGCCGGAGTTCGTAGCGGAGGGGGCGGAGGGGGCTGGGGGCGGGGCGGACGGAGATGGGGGGCGGGAGGTCGGGTAGGGCGACGGCGGCAGAAGCCGACGGACGCGACGAAGGGGTGGCCTGCGCGGAAGACCCAGCCGTGGGTGTGTCGGCCGGTCGCGGAACGCCCGCCCGTGCTTGCGGAACCTCCGCGGATGCACTCGAGGCTGTTGCGGAAGCCTCGTGTGCGGCAACTGTGGCCGGCCCCGAGTCCGAGGCCGGGGGTGGCGCGGTCCTGCGCCCGCGGCCACCGGCAGCGGCAAACTCGACGTCCGAGGTGTGCGGCACCTCGTCGGTTCGCGGTTCGTTCGGCTGGGAGCCCACCCCGGCACCGGGTCCCATGTCCCCGATCTCGTCGGCGAGTTGGTGGACGAGGATGCCGTGCCGGAACGCGGTCTCGCCGACATCGGCGCACGTACTTCCGTACACGGACAGACGGTTGCCGCTCTCGCGTACGACCTCGACGGAGCGGTGAGTGGTGCGCGCCTCCTTGGTGAGCAGGGAGGCGAAGCGGGAGGCGTGGGGAGTACGGACGGCTACGCGCGGGCGCAGCCGCGTGCGGGCGAAGTCGGCGGCGTCCTGGTCCGCGACGAGTCTGCCCCGCTGCAACGTGACGACCCTGTCGGCGGTGCGCGCGGCCTCCTTCGGGTCGGCCGTGGTCAGCAGGACCGTTCCGCCCTGGGCCGCGTGCGCGCGCAGCATGCCGTGCAGCCAGCGGCTCTCGCGACCCGAGAGTCCCTTGGCGGGGCCGTCGAGGACGAGGGTGTGCGGGTCGGCCAGCAGTGCGCAGGCCAGGCCGAGGCGACGGTCCATGCCTCGCGAGAGGGTGCCGAGGCGTTCCTCACGCAGGCTGACGAGGCCGACCACCTCCAGGACTTCGTCGGCGCGCCGGGCCGGAACGCCCGCGGCGGCGCACAGCATGCGCAGATACCCACGGACCGTGCGCGCCGGGTGCCCGGGGAGGTCGCCCAGCAGCACGCCGACTTCGCGCGAAGGGTGGGCGATGCGGTGCAGGGGGCGGCCTCTGAAGTAGGTGATTCCACGGCCCCGTTGGAGTTCGAGCATGAGTCTGAGCACCGTCGACTTGCCCGCGCCCGACGCCCCGAGCAGCGCGGTGACGCGGCCCGCGTGGGCCTCGAAGGAGACGTCGTCGACGGCAGGAGGAAGCTCCTTGCGCGGGTCGCTGGTCAGTCCGATGGCCTGGATCACTCGCAGCAAGATAGCGCGCTATGTCCGTTTTTTCGGGTAGGGCAAGGCCCGCTGTGCAGGGGGGATTCGGCCCGGAGGGGTTTCGAGGTCCTCGTGTCCGAGCGCTGTTCGGGACCTGCGGGCCGCGTTCTCGACCTTGTTCGGGGCCCGTGGCGCTTGTTCCCGGCCGTGCTTCGGGACCCGTGGCCCTCGTTCCCTGAGCCGCGTTCGGGACCGTGGCGTCGTTCCCGAACCGCGTTCGGAACCCGTGGCCCTTGTCCCTGATCCCCGTTCGGATGCCGTGATCCTTGCCCCTGAGCCCCGTTCGGATCCCATGACGTCGTTCATGAGCCCGCTTCGGCGTCGGGTTCGCGGCGGCCCGCGTCGGGCTTCTGGTCCGCGTCAGACCTCGGGCCGCAGCATCGGGGGGTTGAGCAGCGTGGCTCCGCCGGCGCGGAAGAGCTGGGCGGGACGGCCGCCCTGGCGCGTGGTGGTGCCGCCGGTGGGGACGAGGAAGCCGGGCGTGCCCGTCACCTTGCGGTGGAAGTTGCGCGGGTCGAGCGCCACACCCCACACGGCCTCGTAGACCCGGCGCAGCTCACCGACCGTGAACTCGGTGGGGCAGAACGCCGTGGCCAGCGACGAGTACTCGATCTTCGAGCGGGCGCGCTCCACTCCGTCGGCCAGGATCTGCGCGTGGTCGAAGGCGAGCGGCGCGACGGGCTCGCCGTCGCGGCCGTGGCCGCCCTGCTGCAGGAGTTCGTCGACCGGCGCCCAGCGGGCGTTGCTGGCGTCGCCGCCTGCGCGGGGGGCCGGCAGGTCGGGGGCCAGCGCCAGGTGGGCAACACTGACCACCCTCATCCGCGGATCCCGCTTGGGGTCGCCGTAGGTCGCGAGCTGCTCCAGGTGGGCGCCGTTGTCCTGCACCGGGACGGCCGGGTCGTGAGCACGCAGCCCCGTCTCCTCGGCCAACTCGCGCGCGGCGGCCTGCGCCAGATCCTCGTCGGCCCGTACGAACCCACCCGGCAGTGCCCAGCGTCCCTGGAACGGCGGTTCGCCCCTGCGCACCGCCAACGCACACAGGGCATGGCGGCGCACGGTCAGCACGACCAGATCCACAGTGACGGCAAAGGGCGGAAACGCTGACGGGTCGTAGGGCATGCGGCGATCATAGTCGTCTGCTTGACGATAAACACTCCCTTCGTCGGCGCCATCGATGACTGATCCAATTCGGCCCCTGTACAGGCCTCACTGCCATCTCCCCATGCCGTGTCGTTGAGAGTCGTACGAGGTCACGCTCGCAATTGCAGCCCGTCGGCTGCTTCCTCGACCATGGCCAGACCCAGGCGGCTGACACGTACGGAGAACGGCGCCCCGGCGATCCGCAGGCCGGTCAGGATGATCTCGCCCAGCGGCGCACTGCGCACGGGGCGCAGCGTGACCGTGCCCGCCGGAGCGTCCGGGCGGATGCCCGCGAGCGTGGTCAAGAGCAGCACTCCCGCTGCCGCCGCCGTGGCCGCGGGTCGGCAGGCCGCCGGATGCGGGAGGGGTGCGCTTCCGTTGGTGCGCTGCTCCCCCGCATACATGTCGGGCAGCCGGTGGCCGAACACGGTGGCGGCGGCCAGAACGCCTCTCAGCAGAGCGCTCGACTCCTTCTCGTAGTCGGCCGCGGCGAGGCCCGCGACGGCGAGCGCCGTCTCGTGGACCCGCACAGCGCCACTGCGGTGACCGAACGGGTTGTGCCCCGCCTCCTTCACACCCAGCCCGCGCAGGCCCCAGCCCGAGTCCATGGCCGGACCGCCGAGCAGCCGGGCGAACTGCTCGGTCTGCACCTTGTCGAGCAGGCCGGGCGCCTGTTCGCCACCGCCCAGCAGGCCGGTGTCGAGCAGATGGACGGCGGCGGCGCCAAGATGCGACACGAGGCGTCCGTCCGGGGCGCGGGCTGCCGCGGGCCGCCCGCCGCCCAGGTCATCGATCCAGAAGTCCGTACGAAAGGCGTTCCGCAGCGCTCCGGCCCATTGCCGCAGCTCGGCAGCGCCCGGTCTGCCGAAGGAGTCGAGCAGATCGGCGCCGAGCAATGCCGCACGATGGGCGTGGGCCTGTGTCTCGCAGCGGACGGGACCGCCAGGCTGCGGGTCGGGCAGATAGGTGCCGTCACCCACAGTGGTCCGCAGCCAGGTCAGACACGACTCGGCCGCCGGAAGGAGTTCTTCGGTCTCGGGCTCGGGCAGCCCCCAACGTCGGGCCTCAGCAAGCAGTGCGGGGAAGAGCAGCGTGGCCTCCGTGCCTGTGCAGCCCGGTGGCAGATGTGTTCCGGCGTCCCTCAGCGGCGCGGGGATCATGCCGGACTGTGTTCCCTGGCCCCGGAGTTGAGTGCGGGCAAGGGTGCGCAGTGTGCCCGCGGCGAGCCGGGTGCCCAGGGGCAGCGTCATCCGGGCCGCGGCGAGGGCCTCGGCCGGGGCCAGGCCACAGCGCCACGGTGCCCCCGCGGCCAGGTGGATGTCGGAGGGGTGGGCCGGATCGCGCAGCAGGAGGGCCTGGAGGTCCTCGATGCTCGTCCGCAGCAACGCCTCCACCCCGAGGTCGTCGCCGGCCGCCCGCGCCGGCGCCAGTGGGCTGGTCGCTGCTCTGCCCACCGCGCGTACGGGTCCCGCACCGTCCGGTCGCACCCGGAGCTCGATGCTCGCGCTGCCGCCCGGAGGGAGCACGAACTCCCAGCGCAGCAGCCCGGCCGAGGCCAGTGCGTCGGCGGGCGGAGGGTCGGCCGTCACCGTCGAGCTCCCCTTGGCGGACGACCAGCGCAGGCCGCAGTCATGGACGGTGGCGGGGAGTTCCGGTCCCGCGTTGCCACTCGCGATCGCGCCGAGGTCGGCCAGGTCCGTGCCCAAGGCGACCTCGACCGGCAGACGCAGGGGGCGGGCGGCCGCGCTGTGCAGCGTGATCCGCTCGGTGCCGTCCGCGTGACGGGTTCGTTCGACGACGACGTCCGGGTCGGGGCCCGCCTGCGGGGAACTGCGCAGCGTGCCCACGAACCGGGCCAGGTCGGCCCCGGCCATCCGGGCCTGCACGGCGAGCGGCTCACGCCCTGCCACACGGATCTGGCAACGCGAGAGCACGCGACGACCTGCACGGTAGAAGCCGTCGAGGCCCCGGCCGGTCAACTGCCCCTGGTCCGTGGACATGGCGAGGCCCGGGAGCGCTACGCAGATCAGGGCGTTGTGGGCGGGAGGCAGGTCGGACCGACGTGGGGTTGGTGGCGTGGGTGTGCTGCGTGGGGTTGGTGGCGTGGGTGTGCTGCGTGAGGTTGGTGGGGTGGGTGTGCTGAGTGGGGTGGGTGTGGTCGGTTTCGTTGGCGGTTGAGGCGGGGAAGCGCGCCTTGCCTGGTCGGGATGTGGCTGCGTTGTCGGGCTCTGGGGTGCGGGCGACGCGGGCCAGGAGGTCTGGGTCGTCGGCCGGTTGGGGGGCTCGGTGCGTCGAGGGGCGTTGCCGTAGTCCGCGCGATGAGGCGGGGCGGCGTAGTCGGCGGTGCGCGGTACACCGCCGTATTCCGCAGCCCGAGGGGCATCGTCGTACTCCGCGGTCCGGGGGGCATCGCCGTAACCGGCGCATCGAGTTGCATCGCCGAACTCGGCGCTCCGAGAGGCATCGCTCGGGCCTCTGGGCGTGCGCCGCCCCGCACCGTCCCCGGCCGGAGGCAGCCCCGTATCCAACCGTTGGGGCGGCACCATTCCCCCGGGAGTGGGGCGGTCGTCAATGACCCCGGAGGCCGGAGTCGGCGGTGGCATCGGCGGCGGCGGAGGCACCTGGATCGGCACCTGCGCCGGAGTCGACTGGGGCATGGGGCGGCTTCCTCTGCGCTCTGTGCGCCGCGGGCGTGTGCGGCACCGGCTGGGGGACCCGGAGTGACAGGGGCGGTGCGGCGGCACGACCGGTTCAGGCGTTCCGCCACTCAGGTGAACGGGGACGGATCCCTCCAGGTCACGCCCATGGCGGGGTAACTCGGCCGGAGGCCCTCCGCGTTGGCAGGGTTCGTCCGATGTGGCTGAGCCCTCCATGGGGGACGAGCCTGGGCGGCTTAGGCACTCCACGGCGTTCCCGCCTGGGCGGCTGAGACCCTCAATGGCGTCCCCCGCGCGCACGGGTTGAACCCCTCGGGTTGAACCCCTCGACGGAGTCCCCGTCCGCACGGCCAAGAGCCCCCACGTCCCGCCCACGCGGCGTCGCAAGTAAATGCCACCGCTTCCACGACCTCGGCCGGCACTCTGCCCTCGACGGCTCACGCGTCCCCCTCCCCGCCGGCACCTCCGGAACGCAGGCCATCCGGACGGGGTCCACTCCGACGCACGTCCCCCTTCCTCGACGTACGCGGAGCCGACCCCTTCGAGCTCCCCGGCACCGTGCCGCCCGGCCGCACTGCACCGGGACGGCTTCCCGCCGACGCACGAGGACGCGCGGCACTCGACCCCCTCGCGCCCCTCTCCCCCGGGCTCCGCCCGGTGCCCCTGGCTGATCGAGGCAGGCTGCCGGCAGCACCCAACGTCTCCCGCGATCGGCGACCGCCGTCCTCCCCAGATGTCGGCGCGGGCTCCGACCCCGTGCCCCGCACCGGCTCTTCGACGTCCTCCGGATGATCGAGCCGCCCTGTGACCTCCTCCTCACGGCTCACGCCTTCCGCGCGCAGGCAGCGGCGGATCGACTCGGGGTCCAGGCCCTCGTTGCAGGCTTGGTGCAGCAGACGGGCGAAGAGGTAGTCGCGGTCGACGCCCAGTGCCATGGCGAGGGCTTCTCGGGCCTCCAGCTCATCGCCGGTGGACCAGGCGACCCAGCCGGCGAGGGTGAGGGGCGCCGCCGCGTGCTCGCTGTACGGTCCGACACAGCGGCGGGCCAGTGCCCGCCAGAGTCGGAGCGCGGGAGCGGCCTCGTCGCCCTCCATCCACTCGGCCGCGCGGTCGCGGGTCGCGCGGTCCTGCAGACCCAGAATGAGCCTCGCGGCTTCGTCGTGGCTCAGCAGTCCGTCGTCACGGAGATCAGCGGTCAGCGTCCCGGACACGGGCGGGGCCTCGGCGAGCCGGCACCTGAGCCGCTCCGCGAGCTCCAGCGTCTCAACCGCCACGCCCGCGCGTTTCGTGTCGTCCAGGATCCTGGTGACCAGCTCCACGCCGACCGTGTCGAGGGCGGCCTCCTGCTCGGGGACGCCGGCGGTCTCCCAGGGCAGCAACCTGGACCGCAACTCGCGCAGCGTGCCGCGCACCTGGACCCCGGCGTACGTGGCCGCCGCGGCCAGCACGGACGTACCGGGCAGGCCCATCGGACGGCCCTCGGGAGGGCAGCACTCGGCGCGGTCGCAGCAGTACGACCAGAAGCGGCCGTCCGAGATGCACAGGGCCTCGATCACCGGCACGTCCAGGTTGCCGCAGGCGACACGCATCTTCTGGGCCAGCGGTCGCAGCCGTTCCATGACCTGCCGGCCCGTCTCGCCCTTGGCCGGTTCCTGGCAGAGGAAGGCGACCATCTGCTCCGGCCGGACTCCCCTGCGCTCGCTGCCCGTCACCAGGCCATGGGCCAACTGCGCAGCCGCGGAGTCCCAGTCGTCCGTGCTCGCTGGAATGCCGAGCCGCGCTCGGCCACCGAACCGTCCGCGGCCTGCCTTGTCGTGCAGGGCGACGAGGACGATGCTGTCCTCAGGGCGGTAGCCGAGGAGATACGGCAGGGCATCGGCCAGCTCGGCCGGGGTGCGCAGGGTGACCTGGTGCTCGGGCAGGCCCGCCTCGTTCGGGTCGGTTGTGCCAGGGGCGAGGGGCTGCTCACCGCGCCCGGCGTCATCACTCTCGGAAAATCCAGTCGCTTCGCTGTGATTCGTCATGCGACAGACGATCTCCCGGATCGCAATGTTCCGCCTGACCCTGTGGATAAGTCCGACCAGGGACACGACAATTCGCTCGGACGTGAGCTTTGCCGTGCTCTGGTGCGCGGTGTCATTCAAGTGCCGAGCTCTGATGCGCGCCGCTATTCACCGGCTCGCTGAGTCATTCATGGGACGCGCGGCGCCGTTCACTCGGGATGCGCGACGCTCGACCGTGCGCCCGACGCGATAAGCAGAACTCCCTGACCGCCGGCTCCAGGGTGCTCGCCCGGATCCGCTGCCCTACCTGCCAAAACTCACGGCGAACGGCGTCCAGTTGGCGCAGGCACCGCACGGCGGGCACTGGCCGAAGCACTCCAACTTCACGTGGATGTGGGACCGAATCTCCGCGTTCCACGCCCGCACGTGCCTTTGCCCGAGCCTCGATCACGGCGGCATCCCACGTCTCCCTTCAGGCGACCATCACCGCCTGTCTCCACAACACCCCAGAGCAGCTCAACCCGCCGCAGCGAGGACCAGAGGAAGAACCGCTTCGCTGCCGGCCCGGCGCAGGAGGCGGGCGGCGACGGCAAGGGTCCAGCCGGAGTCCGTGTAGTCGTCCACGAGCAGGACAGGCCCCGAGGAGCCAGCCAGGGCAGCAGCCAATTCCTCGGAGACGGCGAACGTGTCGGCCAGTGTCCGCAGGCGTTGAGCCGAGTTGCTGCGCCGCGCAGCATGGGCGCCACCCGGCCCCGTGTACATCAGGGTCCCCAGATACGGCAGGCAGCCGATGGTCGCGATGCCCTGGGCAAGGGAACCGACCAGTTGCGGGCGGGCCAGGGACGGTACGGCGACGACACCCACCGGCCGGGCAGAGGCGTCCGGCACGTTCGGCGCCCAGCCGCCCGGTGAACGCGCCCAGTCGGCGAGGACCGCGACCGCGGCCTGCAGGACGTCGTCAGGGACAGGACCGTCGGGGGCGTTCTCGGCCAGCAGGGGCCGCAGGCGGTTGCCCCAGCCGATGTCCGAGAGCCGGCCCAGCGCCCGCCCGGTGGAGCACTGCTCCTTGGCCGGAATACGGCCCTTGAGGTCGATGCCCAGTGCGGGCATCCCCGTCGGCCACATCCGGCGAGGCTCGACCTCCGCCCCCGGGCGATCCAGCTCCTTCGTCGCCCCCGTCAGAGCCTCGGCCGAGACCGACGAGGTGATCCAGGTGCCCGCGCAGTTGTCACAGCGACCGCACGCAGCGGCTCCCTCGTCGTCCAGCTGCATGCGCAGGAATTCCATCCGGCACTGTGTCGTGCTCACGTACTCCCGCATGGCCTGCTGCTCGGCCGTTCGCTGCCGCGCCACCCAGGCGTACCGATCAGCGTCGTACACCCACCGCTCGCCGGTGGAGATCCAGCCGCCCTTGACCCGCTTGACCGCCCCGTCCACGTCGAGGACCTTGAGCATGGTCTCCAGCCGGGTACGCCGAAGATCCACCGCCGCCTCCAGGGCCGGCACCGACAGCGGGCGTCCCGCCTCGGCCAGCGACGACAGGGTCTGCCGGACCTGTGCCTCGGGCGGGAAGGCCGTATCGGCGAAGTAGCGCCAGATGGCCTCGTCCTCCTTGCCGGGCAGCAGCAGCACATCCGCGTGCTCGACACCGCGGCCGGCGCGACCGACCTGCTGGTAGTAGGCGATGGGCGAGGACGGCGAACCGAGATGCACCACGAAGCCCAGGTCCGGCTTGTCGAACCCCATCCCCAGCGCCGACGTCGCGACCAGCGCCTTGACCCGGTTCGCCAGCAGGTCGGACTCTGCCTGCAGCCGGTCCGCGTTCTCCGTGCGCCCCGTGTACGAGGCCACCTGGAAGCCGCGCTGTCGCAGGAACGCGGTGGCCTCCTCCGCGGCGGCCACCGTGAGCGTGTAGATGATCCCGGAACCCTGCAGCTCGTCCAGGTGCTCGGCCAGCCAGGCCAGACGGTGCGCGGCGTCCGGCAGCTGCACCACACCCAGCCGCAGGCTCTCCCTCTCCAGCGAGCCGCGCAGCACCAGGGCCTCACCGGCTCCGGTCCCCAGTTGCTCGGCGACGTCCGCCGTCACGCGGGCATTGGCGGTCGCCGTGGTCGCCAGCACCGGAACTCCGGGGGCGAGCGCGGCAAGCATCGCCCGGAGCCGGCGATAGTCGGGCCGGAAGTCGTGGCCCCAGTCGGAGATGCAATGCGCCTCGTCGACCACGAGCAGGCCGGTAGTGGCGGCGAGCTTGGGCAGCAACTGCTCTCGAAAGTCCACGGAATTGAGGCGCTCGGGGCTCACGAGGAGTACGTCGGTCTCACCGCGCTCGACCTCCCCGTAGATGGTGTCCCATTCCTCGGGGTTGGCCGAGTTGATGGTCCGCGCCCGGATACCGGCGCGCGCCGCCGACTCGACCTGGTTGCGCATCAACGCCAGCAGGGGCGAGACGATCACCGTCGGGCCGGCACCACGTCGGCGCAGCAGAGCGGTGGCGACGAAGTACACCGCCGACTTGCCCCAGCCCGTGCGCTGCACCACCAGGGCACGCCGGCGCTCCTCCACCAGGGCCGCCACCGCCTGCCACTGGTCCTCCCGCAGCCGGGCCGAACCGCCGGGGGCGCCGACGAGCTCAGCGAGGATGGCATCAGCTTCGGTACGGAGCTCCAGATCGTCCATGGCTCCATGCAACCCGATGCCACTGACAATCAGCCACCTCACCCGGCGCAACATGCGCTCACGGACCGTTGACGGAGCGCGACGAGCACCCATGGCCTGGTTGTGCAGGTCGCCCCCATGCGTCGCACGGTGACGCGCTGGGTAGGGATATAACCCTCGCACCACCAGATATCGGTCGGTGGCCCCAATTGCTCGTTGCCGCATTCAGGTTCGACAGGAAGAATTGAAGTCCGCTCCCCGCACGGCTCGTCCGTGATCCGGTAGGGCTCTGCTGCGGCGTGCGCTCCCCCGATTCCGACCTCGCCCGCAGTGTGGGCGCGTAGCCGAAGGGAGGACCGTGACCTTCGGATTCGCTCCGTCCTCTGCAGCATCCGTGTCGACGTCAGCCGACCCGTCCGCCGCATCCACCAACCCGCTGGCCCGCATGCTCGAACCAGCGGAGTGGGCTGCCGCGGGCATCCCGCTTCTGCGCAATCCCCGCGAGGTCGTCAGCGGTCTGCACTCCCGGCACCGCCCAGGGCCGACCACCGCGATCGTGGCCGTCCTCGACGCCGAGGAGCGCCTGCGGGCGAGTGCCTCGTTCACGCGTCGCCCGTCGCCGGCGGACGGCTGGATGTTCCGCAATTCGCTCCTCGCCCAGCTTCGCCGCGTCATCCCGCACGACCTGCGGCGCCGCACCCCCGTGCGCACCGCCGTCCTGCTCTACTGCCGCGAGGGCGACGCCCGTTGGACGGAGGAGGACGGCGCGTGGATGTGGGGCCTGCGTGACGCCTGCACCCTGCACGGCCTGCGCTGCGGCGCGTACATCACGCTGACCCGGGACGGCTGGCAGGTCCTCGGCGAGGGCCGTGGCGGCCGCCGCCCCAACACCGACTCGGCGCCGGAGCCCTTCGCCACGTCCGAGTCCCCACTCCCGCTGCCCCGCACCGGCGGCGCGGCCTCAGAGGTCCTACGGCGCGCGGCCGCTCGCTGAGGACGCCGCAAGAGTCCTCGGCCAACGGCCCGCAGGATTCCTCGACCAACGCCACGGTCGAGCCGCCCACTGCACGCCATACGCCGCTCGCGATACGACAACCGAAGACAGACGAGGACCCGACGCGGACCGCAAAGCCGCGGCGAGCACCACCCGCAGTCGCCGAGCAGCCACCACGCAGTCACCGCGCAACCACCGGACGAAATCCCGCCCAGCTGACGCCGTGAAGCTGTCAGGGCTTCCCTGCACCGGCACCACCAGCAGCATGCGCCTGGCGATCGGCCGACCGTCGCGGCGGAAGCGTCCCGATGCCTGGGAGGCCCGCCGGGGCCGAGCAATGCGAGGGGCGCGTCCGCCCCACGCCGACTCACCTGTGCGGCGTGGGCTCACACCCCGATCCCGACCCGACGGGCCTGTGCACAGCGTGCTTCAGGCTCCTCCGAGCACGCCGGAGCGCCCGCCGTGCAGACACCGCCAGAGCGGCGCCCCACCCCCCGGTGTCCTGCGGAGATTCCCTCAGGACGAGCCGGAACGGCTCAGACGCCCACGCCCATCACCGAGTTGATCCGCTGCGGGTCACCGCAGACGATCAGCAGGGCACCGGCCCGGCCGAGGGCCAGAGGCAGGGCGTTGACAGCAGCAGTGTCGGGACCGCCATTGACGGCCACCACGACCACCGCACGCGACGCGGCACGGTCGGCGACGGAGGCGTCGGCGTAAAAGACGTCGTCACCGGCGTCGTGCTGCGCCCAGTAGGAGGCTTCACCGAAGGACAGCTCGTGGGCGGCCCACGGGTGCTGTTCGCCGGTGGTGATCACCAGCACGTCGCTGGGGGCGCGACCCGACTCCAGGAGCAGGTCGACGGCTTCCTCGGCAGCGTCGAGCGCGCCCTCGAGCGAGGCCGGGATCAACTGGATCTGCGGGGTCGCCGCAGCCGGAGCGGCAGCGGGAGCAGCCGGACCCGACGGTCCGGGCTTGGCCACGGCCACGTCACGCGGCGTACGTTGCACCGGCGGCGCGGGCCGCACGGGCCCGGGTCGGCCGGGACGCGACGGAGCCGCGGGGCGGGGACCGGGTACGGGACGAGGGGTCGGCGCGGTGCGGCCACTGGCCGGCGTGACGCGGGGACCCTGGGCACTCTCGTGAATCTGAGGCTCCTCGGGAATGAGAGGCATGAGCTGATGTTTATCAAACGCTGGTGCGGCTCGCATGGCCGGGTGGCACACAAGTGCGAGCGGAATCGTCAGAAGTCGAAGCCGAGCTGCCCCTCGATCTCCGGATCGCTTCCTTCCACCCAAGTGCGGACCTTCTTGAGGTGCCGCCACTGGGGCAGCGCATCAAGATACGCCCACGACAACCGGTGGTACGGGGTGGGTCCCCGCTCCGCCAGTGCGGCCTTGTGCACGGGCGATGGGTATCCGGCGTTGTCCGCAAAACCGAAGTCTGCATGGTCGATACCCAGTTCGGCCATCATTTTGTCGCGCTGCACCTTGGCGATCACCGAGGCCGCCGCGACCGCCACACACGACTGATCACCCTTGATGACCGTCCGGACCCTCCAGGGGTTCCCGAGATAGTCATGCTTCCCGTCGAGGATCACCGCGTCGGGTCGGACCGGCAGGGCCTCCAGGGCACGCCCCGCGGCAAGCCGCAGCGCTGCAGTCATCCCCAGGGCGTCGATCTCCTCAGGAGAGGCGTGCCCGAGGGCGTACGAGGTCACCCACGTCCGCAGCAGGGCGGCGAGCTCGGTGCGCCGCTTGACGGTGAGCAGCTTGGAGTCGGTGAGGCCTTCGGGGGGTCGGCGCAGTCCGGTGATCGCAGCGCAGACGCTGACGGGGCCGGCCCACGCACCGCGCCCCACCTCGTCGACACCGGCAATGATCTTCGCTCCGGTCGTGGCTCGGAGGGAGCGCTCGACGGTGTGAGTAGGCGGTTCGTACGGCATGGCGCCCTTAGCGTACGCCGACCGGAACCGGCTTCGACACCCTGGTTCACCGAAGCCACCTCCGGGCCGGTCCAGCCGCGGTTCAGCGGGCCGTCGGGCGGAGCAATGGAAGCATCAGCTGATCGACCATCTCCTCGAGATCTCGATCATTCCATTCGCTCATGCACATCTTTGATCGGTACATCATCATCGCCGGAATGGCGTCGAAGACGTAGCCGTTCGCCGCGTCGGGCCGCACCTCTCCCCGCTCAATGCCGCGGTTGACGACTTCCCGAAGCAAAGCGATCGTCGGCTCCACGACCCCCTCGAAGATCACACCGTGAAAGCGCTCGGCCTGGATGCTGTCGCATTCGTGAATTACCGACCGCAGCGCGAAACCGGGCCGCGAGAACATCGCCTCCCGCGCCTGCCGAGACAGCTCGAGCAGGTCTTCGCGCACGCTCCCGAGGTCGGGAGCCGACGCAAAGTTCGGCAGCCCGGCCCGCAGCGCATCGGCGACAAGATCCTCCTTGGAGGGCCAGCGCCGATAGACGGCGGCCTTCCCGGTCTGGGCGCCGGCCGCCACGCCCTCCATTGTGAGGCCGTTCCATCCGACCGTACTGAGCTGCTCCAGCGCGGCATCGAGGATCGCGCGTTCGAGCGCGGCGCCACGGCGGCGGGGAGAGGCCGCCTGAGCGGGGGCGGCCGTCCAGCGCGAGGTAACCATCTGAGCGTCTCCAACGAACAAGCGAAGCGGGGATTTCGGGGACATGGGAACTCCACGCGGCAACTACGGGGGGACAGACCGCGCGACAACAACATAAGTGAACGCTTGCGTTCACTACTGGGGACTCACTACGGTTGACGCGACAGTGAACGCAAGCGTTCACTAAGGCACTTGTGGGGGACCCATAGTGACAACCTCTCAGTTGATCAAGGATCAGAAACCAGGTGCGGCCCGCCGGGAGGGGCATCCCGGCATCGCGCTCACCGTCATCGCGGCCTGCCAACTCATGGTGGTACTCGACGCGACGATTGTGAACATCGCGCTCCCGCACATTCAAAATGCCCTCAAATTCAGCACCACCGACCTCACGTGGGTCGTCAGCGCCTACACGCTCACCTTCGGTGGCCTGCTGCTTCTCGGCGGTCGCGCCGGTGACATTCTGGGCCGCCGCCGGGTCTTCATGACCGGCATCCTGCTGTTCACCCTCGCCTCCCTGCTCGGTGGTTTCGCGCAGGAACCGTGGCAGTTGCTGGCCGCCCGCGTGCTCCAGGGTGTGGGTGGCGCGATCGCGTCGCCCACCTCGCTGGCGCTCATCACCACGACGTTCCCCGAAGGCCCGGAGCGCAACCGGGCGTTCGGCGTCTTCGCCGCCGTCTCCGCGGGCGGTGGCGCCATCGGTCTGCTCGCCGGCGGCATGCTCACCGAATGGCTCGACTGGCGGTGGGTGCTCTTCGTCAACGTGCCGATAGGCGTCCTGATAGCGGTGCTCACGCCGCTGTACATCAGCGAGTCCGAACGGCACTCCGGACGCTTCGACATCGCGGGTGCGCTGACCTCGACCGCGGGTATGGCCTCCCTGGTCTACGGCTTCATCCGCGCGGCGGACGAAGGCTGGCGGGACAGCCTGACCATCGGATCGTTCGGCGCCGCGGTGGTCCTGCTGGTGGCCTTCGCGTTCATCGAGTCGCGGGCCAAGGAGCCCATCACCCCGCTGAGGATGTTCGCCGACCGCAACCGCTCGGGCACCTACGTGATCATGCTCAGCCTGGCCGCGGCGATGTTCGGCATGTTCTTCTACATCGTGCTGTTCGTGCAGAACGTGCTGCAGTACAGCCCGATCGAGGCCGGTCTCGCCTTCCTGCCCGTGACGGTTGTGATCGCAGTCGGCGCCGGCCTGTCCCAGCGCTTCCTGCCGGTGCTCGGCCCGAAGCCGTTCATGCTCGTGGGCTCGGCGCTCACGGCGACCGGGCTGGCCTGGCAGACCCTCATCAGTGCCGACAGCTCGTATGTCGGCGGAGTCCTCGGCCCGATGCTGCTGTTCGGCTTCGGCATGGGACTGAACTTCGTGACACTGACGGTCACAGCGGTCTCCGGTGTCGCGCAGCATGAGGCGGGCGCCGCGTCCGGCCTCCTCAACGCCACGCAGCAGGTGGGCGGTTCGCTCGGTCTGTCCATCCTGACGACGGTCTTCGGATCGGCCAGCAAGGACGAGGCGGAGAAACAGCTGCCGAAGTTCATGGCGGAGGGATCGGCCGAGCAGAAGGCGGAGTTCGCCAAGACGCAGCAGTTGCCCGGCCCGTGGGGCCACGAAGTGCTCACCCAGGGCATCTCGACGGGCTTCGTGGCCGCCGCCGCGATGGCCGTACTCGCCCTGGCCACCGCATGGTTCGTGATCCGGGTCCGCAAAAGCGATCTGGACGCCCTCGCCGGTACGGCGGGTCCCATGGCCGGCTGACCCGGCAGGGCCCTCGAAGGGCCGCGGATGGCCGGACCGGGTCCGGGGGACAAACGGCGAGGACGACGAGCCGGCCATCCGCACCACCCTCACGACGCCCGATGTCCGGCGGGCGCCGCTGGGGTGGCGGGGTCGGAGCCCGCCCCACGCGGCAGCCGCCGAGGCGAGCAGCACGCCCAGCACCGACATGAACCTCATTGCTCCACCCCCTGCGACCCTCGCGTGACATCTGCGCGTGCGACCCCAGCAGTCGCACATCAACTGCCACGACAACGGACCGACGGTCACGCAGAGTTCCCGTCAAGCACAGAAAGTCATAGAAGATCCGCGGCCCGGGCCCGACAAGGTTCCAGCCGCGCAGCTGAACGGGGCTACGCCGACGCCGGCGCCCACTCCGGGAGTGCCTCGGTCCGCTCCGCCCACTCGGCGGGCACCGCCCCGGCCTTCCCGGAACCGATCACGCCGCCCACGATCGCGCACGTGGTATCCACGTCGCCGCCGACCTGCGCGGTCGTCCAGAAGGCCCGCTCATAGTCGCCGAGGGCCCGCGCGGCCGACCAGAGGGCGAAGGGCACGGTGTCGTGGGCCGTCGTACGCCGTCCGCAGCCCAGCACCGCCGCGACGGTGGCCGCGTCGGCGTAGTCGAGCATGTCCCGCGCACGCCGCAGGCCCGCCCCGACCGCGCTCTTCGGGATGAGAGCGACGACGTCGTCGAGGAGCGATTCAGGGCTGGGCGGACCACCGGGAGCGGCGGCGAGCGCGGCAGCCCCGGCAACGGCCATGGCGCCGACGACGGCCTCACGATGCTGATGCGTGGGGTAGGCCGAGATCTCGGCCTGGTGTGTCGCCTGCTCCGGGTCGTCCGCATACCAGGCGCCCAGCGGTGCGATCCGCATCGCAGCGCCGTTGCCCCAAGACCCCTGTCCGTTGAAGAGAGCGGCCGCCAGCTCGCGCCAGTCACCGCCCTCCCGGACCAGGCGCAGCAGCCGGTTGACCGCCGGGCCGTAGCCCCGGTCGAAGTCATGGTGCACGGCGAAGGAGCGGGCCAGAGCGTCCTGGTCGATGCGGTGGTGGGCGGCCAGGACGGCGACCACGGAGCAGGCCATCTCCGTGTCGTCCGTCCACTGCCAGGGGCCGGGCGGCAGCTCACGGCGCTTCAGCAGCGGATAGTTCACCGGGACGAAGAACTGCGAGCCCAGGGCGTCTCCCACCGCGAGTCCGCGCAGGCTGGCGAGGGCGCGGTCCAGGCGCCCTTCGGGGGAGGAATCAGCGGTCATCGCCCTGCCACTCTATCCGGTGATCCCGTACGGTTCCGGATCTCGCCAGCGTTCGAAAGGCCGGTCAAGCGTGTACTTGCCGTCGTCCCCGAGAACGAGCATCCGCATCTCCGCGTTCCCCGGGTTCGACAGCGACTCGAATTCCGCGACCGTCCAGTGGAACCAGCGCATGCAGAACAGGCGCATCGCCAGCCCGTGGGTCACCAGCAGCACGTTCGGTGGATGGTCGGGCGCCTCGAAACTGCGGAACAGGCTCTCCAGGAAGCCGCCGACCCGGTCGTACACGTCGGCGCCGGACTCCCCCTGGGCGAAGCGGTAGAAGAAGTGGCCGTAGGCGTCCCGGTAGGACTTCTGGAGGCGTACGTCGTCGCAGTCCTGCCAGTTTCCCCAGTCCTGCTCACGCAGCCGGGGCTCTTCGCGCACGCGTATCGCCTCGGGGTCCAGGTGGAAGGCGCGCAGCGTCTCGTGCGTGCGGCGGTAGGGCGAGACGTACACGCTGACCCGCTCGCGGCCGAACACCTCCCGCAATCGTTTGCCCGTCTCCTCGGCCTGGCGCCAGCCGCGCTCGGTCAGGGCCAGAGCATGGTCGGGCTCACGCTCGTACACGGTGTCATCAACATTGCCCGTTGACTCGCCGTGCCGGACAAGGACGATGCGCCGTGGTCGTGCCATGCCAAAACCCTAGATCGGTTGAGGGCCGATCGTGGACTTGTGCGGGCCTCATACGTCGTAGGTCACACATTTCCTGTACCAGTGGTCACACCACGACGCACCCATAATGAGTTCGGAAATCAAACCGTCCAGGTCGACTCGAGCTCGACGATGTCGCCCGTGAGGGCCGCGACGTCCGCCTCCGTCTGCGCCCGCAGCGCCAGTCGCTCCACGCGTTCGGTGCGGTACTTGCCGTGCTCCGCGGCCGACCGCCACATCGACAGCACCAGGAACTCATGGCCCGGCGCCTCGCCGAACAGTCCGCGGATCATGCCCGGGGAGCCGGCCATCGCCGGGTTCCAGACCTTCTCCTGCATGAGCGTGAAGTGCTCGGCCCGGTCTTCGTGGACACGGCAGTGCGCCACTCGGACAAGGTCCGCGTCGGTGAAGCGCGGCTCGAAACCGGTCTTCACGTCGAAGCGGTAGTCGAAGAGCTTGACCTGCATGTCCTTGTAGGTGCCCGACTGGGCCGCGGCCAGTCTGTCGTGGGAGCGCGCCATGAAGGAGTCGTAGAAGGAACGGCTCTCCCAGAACGAGAAGACATGCGCGACCCCCTGCCGCCCCCGGCTCCAACCCCCACCCTGCCCCCGAAATCCCGGCTCCCCCGGAAGCCCCGCCCACTTTCGCTGCCCCCGCTCGAAGCCGCGGCGGTCCACCACGGTGCAGCGAATCCACTTGACCAGCACCGCGCCATGGTAAGGCCACGGAGCGTGGCGCCGGTCACGCTCGGCAGGAGTGCTCTTCGGCGTACGTTGCCGCGCGCGTGGCAGGATGGGCAACCGGCCTTGTCTGCTGGGCAGTTCAGGCTGAGCCATAAGCGCAACGGGGAAGGGGAAGCCCGGTGAACGCCATCAACAAGGGGATCCGGAAGGTCGAGATCTCGCTCAAGTGGGATCCGAGTCCGGCAGGTGATCCGCCCACTGACCTGGACCTCGTCGCCGCGACCTATCTGGCGAGCGATCCGTACGGCGATCCCGCCTACGTAGTGCACTTCGACAGCCGCTCTCCCGACGGCACCATCTATCTCAACCGGGACAGTCAGGACGGCAAGGGCTTCGGCTGGGACGAGGTCCTGACCGTGGAGCTGGACCGGCTCGACCTCCGGTACGCGCGCGTGATGGTCGGTGTCGCCATACAGCAGCGTCCCGATCAGCGGACCTTCGTCAGCGTCATCAATCCGGCGCTGCGCATTCGTGAGGGCTACACCGTCATGGCCGAGGACGACTTCGGCGGCGTCCTCGGGTCGACGGCGGCCACGGTCGCGGAGTTCGTACGCGAGGGATCGAGCACGTGGGAGTTCCACTCCGGCATCCACGGTTTCGAGGACGACCCGGCAACGTTCACGGCGAGCATGGGCAAGGCTCGCCGGCCCTGAGCGTCGCTCGTACGTTCGTCGGTTCATCCTGCGAAGAGAGCTCTGCGGAAGGAGGGCGCCGACACGTGGCCGGCGCCCCTCTCCCGGGGCTCTCGCCAAGGCACCTCAGGGGCTCCCGCAAACGCCCACAGCCGGCGACCGGAAGCTGTCTCGATGAGCCGGACCATCCACGGGTCCTTGGCTGTCATGGCGGAAAGCGCTCGGGCCACGGGTATCCCAGCTCGCTGGCGAACTCGCGCGAACCACCGCAGACGTGGCCGTCGCCGGTCACACGGTGAAGGGGACCGGCCATCGGCCGGTCCCCTAAAAACCCGCAGGTCAGGCGAGTTCGCGAGTCACTCGGATGCTATGTCCGACGAGACTCCGCCCATTCTCAGCTGCAGCCGCTGGTCGAGCCGCAGCCCTCGCAGATGTAGCAGGAGCCGGCCCGCTGCATCTTCGTGCCGCAGGAGAAGCACAGCGGGGCGTCGGCCTGGATGCCCAGCTGCATCTCCACCAACTCGGCGCTGGTGTGCGCCTGCTGCGGAGCGGGCTTGGCCGCCTCGACTTCGGCCTTCGGCGTGGCGACGGCCTTCAGCTCCTGTGCGCGCGGCGCCGACTGGGCCAGGCCCTCGACGTCCACCTCGTCATCGCCGGCCTCGTACGAACCGGTCTCCAGGTGACGCTGACGCTCCTCGGCGGAGTGGATGCCGAGCGCGGAGCGCGTCTCGAAGGGCAGGAAGTCGAGCGCCAGGCGGCGGAAGATGTAGTCGACGATCGACTGCGCCATCCGCACGTCCGGGTCGTCCGTCATGCCGGCCGGCTCGAAGCGCATGTTCGTGAACTTCGAGACGTACGTCTCCAGGGGCACGCCGTACTGGAGGCCGACGGACACCGCGATGGAGAAGGCGTCCATCATGCCCGCGAGGGTGGAGCCCTGCTTGGACATCTTCAGGAAGACCTCGCCGAGACCGTCGTCCGGGTAGGAGTTGGCGGTCATGTAACCCTCGGCGCCACCGACGGTGAAGGACGTCGTGATGCCGGGACGACCCTTCGGCAGGCGCTTGCGGACCGGGCGGTACTCGACGACCTTCTCGACCGTCTCACGGATGGTGGCCTCGGCCTTCTCCGTGATCTCGGTCTTCTCCTTCTCCTTGGTCTTCGCGGAGAGAGGCTGGCCGACCTTGCAGTTGTCGCGGTAGATCGCGAGCGCCTTGACGCCCATCTTCCAGGCCTCGAAGTAGATCTCCTCGACCTCCTCGACGGTCGCCGACTCCGGCATGTTGACCGTCTTGGACAGGGCGCCGGAAATCCACGGCTGGATCGCGGCCATCATGCGGACGTGGCCCATCGCGGAGATGGAACGCTCGCCCATGGCGCAGTCGAACACCTCGTAGTGCTCGTGCTTGAGGCCCGGGGCGTCGACGACATTGCCGTGGTCGGCGATGTGGGCGACGATCGCCTCGATCTGCTCCTCCTGGTAGCCCAGGCGGCGCAGGGCCTGCGGGACGGTGCCGTTGACGATCTGCATCGAGCCGCCGCCGACCAGCTTCTTGAACTTGACCAGGGCGAGGTCAGGCTCAAGACCGGTGGTGTCGCAGGACATCGCCAGACCGATGGTGCCGGTCGGGGCGATGACGGACGCCTGGGAGTTACGGAAACCGTTCTTCTCACCGAGGCGCTGCACGTCCTGCCAGGCCTCCGTGGCCGCGGCCCAGACCGGCGTGTCCAGGTCGTCCATGCGGACGGCCGCGGAGTTGGCGTCGGCGTGCTGCTTCATGACGCGCAGGTGCGGCTGTGCGTTACGGGCGTAGCCGTCGTACGGGCCGACGACCGCGGCGAGTTCGGCCGAGCGCCTGTACGACGTGCCGGTCATCAGCGAGGTGATGGCACCGGCGAGAGCGCGGCCGCCGTCCGAGTCGTAGGCGTGACCGGTCGCCATCAGCAGAGCGCCGAGGTTGGCGTAGCCGATGCCGAGCTGGCGGAACGCGCGCGTGTTCTCACCGATTTTCTGCGTCGGGAAGTCCGCGAAGCAGATGGAGATGTCCATCGCGGTGATGACCAGCTCGACGACCTTCGCGAAGCGCTCGACCTCGAAGGACTGGTTGCCCTTGCCGTCGTCCTTCAGGAACTTCATCAGGTTCAGCGAGGCGAGGTTGCAGGACGTGTTGTCCAGGTGCATGTACTCGCTGCAGGGGTTCGAGCCGTTGATACGGCCGGACTCCGGGCACGTGTGCCAGTGGTTGATGGTGTCGTCGTACTGGATGCCGGGGTCGGCGCAGGCCCAGGCGGCCTCGGCCATCTTGCGGAACAGGGCCTTGGCGTCGACCTCTTCGATGACCTCGCCGGTCATACGGGAGGTGAGGCCGAACTTGCCGCCCGCCTCCACGGCCTTCATGAACGTGTCGTTCACGCGGACCGAGTTGTTGGCGTTCTGGTACTGGACCGACGTGATGTCGTCGCCGCCCAGGTCCATGTCGAAGCCCGCGTCACGGAGCGCGCGGATCTTCTCTTCTTCCTTGACCTTGGTCTGGATGAAGTCCTCGATGTCGGGGTGGTCGACGTCGAGGATGACCATCTTGGCGGCGCGGCGGGTGGCGCCGCCCGACTTGATCGTTCCTGCGGAGGCGTCGGCACCGCGCATGAAGGAGACCGGACCGGAGGCGTTGCCGCCGGAGGACAGCAGTTCCTTGGAGGAGCGGATGCGGGAGAGGTTCAGGCCGGCGCCGGAACCGCCCTTGAAGATCATGCCCTCTTCCTTGTACCAGTCGAGGATCGACTCCATGGAGTCGTCGACGGACAGGATGAAGCAGGCGGAGACCTGCTGGGGCTGCGGGGTGCCCACGTTGAACCAGACAGGGCTGTTGAAGCTGAAGATCTGGTGCAGGAGGGCGTACGCCAGCTCGTGCTCGAAGATCTCGGCGTCGGCGGGCGAGGCGAAGTACTTGTAGTCCTCGCCGGCCTTCCGATACGTCTTCACGATGCGGTCGATCAGCTGCTTGAGGCTGACTTCGCGCTGCGGGGTGCCGACGGCACCGCGGAAGTACTTGCTGGTGACGATGTTGACCGCGTTCACCGACCAGAAGTCGGGGAACTCCACGCCGCGCTGCTCGAAGTTGACCGAGCCGTCGCGCCAGTTGGTCATGACGACGTCACGGCGCTCCCAGGCCACCTCGTCGTACGGGTGCACGCCGGGGGTGGTGTGGATGCGCTCGATACGCAGTCCCTTGGTCGCCTTGGTGCCCTTGGCGCGGGAACTCCGTGCCGGACCGCTCGCCGTCTCTGTCATGCCGCCTCCCTGTACGGGCTAAAACGCCCTGAAGTGCCCCGATGTTCCCCGTGGCACGGTCTTCTGTCTGGTGCTGCGGGCACCGTCGGATTGCCACCCGCAGCAGGTCTTCTGTCGCCGCCTCGCGGCCGGTTCCGGAGGTCCGAGGACCGGGTCCGGCTCGCCCTCAGTCGGCGGCGTTGGCGGGCACGGGGACTTGTGCAGTCCCTCCGGACCCGCGGTAGTCCTCCTGGCCCCCCGTGACTGCGCGTACGTCGTCCTCGCGGTCGTCGTCGTCCGCGGCCGTGCGCCCGGTCCCCAGCCTGAGTTCCGTGATCGCGGCCTCGAAGTCCTCGAGCGAGTCGAACGCCCGGTACACGGAGGCGAATCGCAGATAGGCGACGAGGTCGAGCTCCTGCAACGGGCCGAGTATGGCCAGCCCCACGTCGTGGGTGGTCAGCTCGGCGCTTCCGGTGGCGCGCACCGCCTCCTCGACCCGTTGGCCGAGCTGGGCGAGCGCGTCCTCGGTGACAGGTCGTCCCTGGCATGCCTTGCGCACGCCATTGATGACCTTGGTACGACTGAATGGCTCGGTGACTCCGGACCGCTTGATCACCATCAGCGAGCACGTCTCCACTGTCGTGAAACGACGGGAGCAGTCAGGACACTGACGGCGCCTGCGGATCGACGTGCCGTCGTCGGTCGTACGGCTGTCGACGACGCGACTGTCGGGGTGCCTGCAGAAGGGGCAGTGCATAACTCCCAACCCTCCTCACAGCAGACTCAATAGCCTCGCTGGACCTCATGGGCCCCGCGAAGCAGCCCCAAGCATAGGCGATCTCCGAGCGGTCGAAGACCGGGGGGACCACAACTTCTGGGCTGCTGCTGCAATCCAACCACTAGATGTGGGGATTGGCTCATACATCGACGCCATACGCGCGTGTCGCTCGGACATTGCCAGGTGCCGTACGACCGGACCGGCGCGCCGCGCACCTGATGCACGGCCGTATCCCCTCGGCACATACGGAGATACCGTGAGCGCCACACGGAGGGGACGTGGGACTCCCGCACAGATGAGGGTCGGTTCCAGGTTGATCCGATCCCGGATGGCAGACTGGGGCAACAACCCACGAGGTCGTCACCCCGGCGGTGAAGGGTACAACAATGGCCCCTTTTGCCCGCCGGGCAGCACGTCAGCCATACACCCAGACACACGATCACGTCAGGTGATTCGCGATTTTTCACTCGAACGTGTGTTTGGCGCAACCTTTCGAAAGCAACTACCGTTGTGCAGCAGGGAGACCATCGAGAGGGGCCGACGTGACCACCACCGCAGACAGTGCCACCATCACTGCCCAGGACCGCTCCCAGGGCCGACTCGAGCCGGTGCATGCGATGAACGAAGCCATGAGTCCCGAGGGACACAAGCGCTCCTTGCCGGGCCGACCTCCCGGCATCCGGGCGGACAGTTCAGGGCTCACCGACCGGCAGCGCCGCGTGATCGAAGTCATCAGGGATTCCGTGCAGCGGCGTGGCTACCCGCCGTCGATGCGGGAGATCGGCCAGGCGGTCGGCCTGTCCAGCACGTCCTCGGTCGCCCACCAGCTGATGGCACTGGAGCGCAAGGGATTCCTGCGCCGCGACCCGCACCGCCCGCGCGCATACGAGGTGCGAGGCTCCGACCAGGCCGCCTCCGTGCAGCCCACGGACACCACAGGCAAGCCCGCCGCGTCGTACGTCCCGCTGGTCGGCCGCATCGCCGCCGGTGGCCCGATCCTCGCGGAGGAGTCGGTCGAGGACGTCTTCCCTCTCCCCCGGCAGCTGGTCGGCGACGGCGAGCTCTTCGTCCTAAAGGTCGTCGGTGATTCGATGATCGAGGCCGCCATCTGTGACGGCGACTGGGTCACGGTCCGGCGCCAGCCGGTCGCGGAGAACGGCGACATCGTCGCCGCCATGCTCGACGGCGAGGCCACCGTCAAGCGCTTCAAGCGCGAGGACGGCCACGTCTGGCTCCTCCCGCACAACGCTGCGTACGAGCCGATTCCCGGCGACGACGCGACCATCCTGGGCAAGGTGGTGGCAGTGCTGCGGCGCGTGTGACGGCTGCGGCGGGCGAAGCCGACGGCGACGCCCTCTGACCGGGCCCCGGGACCCCTGCGCCGGTTCCGGGGCCCTGTGCTGTCCCGGTGGCCCTGCGCAGATCCTGTGCCGCTGCTTCACCCTGAGCGCTGTGGGAACCCCGCTGTCAGCGGGCTCTGGATCGGGGGTTAGCCTGTCGCGGCGCCGCGACAGGCTAACCCCCGATCCTCACCCTGGCTGTTCCGCCATCACTGCGGCTGCTTCTCTGCCTCGGTCTTCTTTGCCACCGCATCGATCGCAGCCAGCGACGTTCGGACCTGATTACGGTCCGTCGTGTACCAGAAGTCGGGCAGTGACGCCTTCAGGTAGCTCCCGTACCGGGCCGTGGCCAGCCGCTGGTCCAGTACGGCGACCACGCCGCGGTCCCCCGATGCCCGTACGAGGCGGCCGGCGCCCTGGGCCATCAACAGCGCGGCGTGAGTGGCGGCGACCGCCATGAAGCCGTTGCCGCCGGCGTCCTCCACAGCCTTCTGGCGCGCGCTCATCAGCGGGTCGTCCGGGCGAGGGAACGGGATCTTGTCCATGACGACCAGCTGACAGCTGGGGCCAGGGACATCGACGCCCTGCCAGAGGGACAGCGTGCCGAAGAGGCAGGTCTGCGGGTCGGCCGCGAAGTTCTTGATCAGCTCGCCGAGCGTCTCCTCGCCCTGCAGGAGGATCGGGAACTCGGGGATGCGGGAGCGAAGCTCCTCGGCAGCCAGCTGGGCGGCGCGCATCGAGGAGAACAGGCCCAGCGTGCGACCGCCGGCCGCCTGGATCAGTTCGGTCAGCTCGTCGAGCATGTCCACGCGGTCGCCGTCCCGCGCGGGGCGCGACAGATGCTTGGCGACATACAGAATGCCCTGCTTGCGGTACTCGAAGGGCGAGCCGACATCCAATCCCTTCCACTGCGGAAGGTCATCGCCCTCCGTGCCCTCGGGAGCGAGGCCCAGGGAGGCACCGACGCCGTTGAAGTCGCCGCCAAGCTTCAGGGTCGCCGAGGTCAGGACGACGGAACGGTCCGCGAAGAGCTTCTCCCGCAGCAGGCCCGACACGGACATCGGGGCAACACGCAGGGACGCGCCGAAACGGTCGTGACGCTCGTACCAGACGACGTCCCACTCGGAACCGTTCGTGATGCGCTCCGCGACGTCGTGCACGGACTCGACCGAGGCCAACGCCTGCTTGCGGACCGCGTCCTCGTCCTGCACGGACTTGTCGCGGGTCGAGCCGATCGCGGAGATGACGGTACGGCAGGCGTCCCGCAGCGCCATGAGGGCGTAGCCCAGGTCCTCCGGGATCTCCTCCAGGCGGCCCGGCAGGGCAAGCTCCATCAGTCGCTCGAAGCCCTCGGCGGCGGTCTGGAGCTGGTCGGCGGCCTTCTCGTTGGCGAGCTTCGCGGCGCGGCGCACCGCGCGGTTGACCTGGCCGGGCGTGAGCTCGCCGGTGGCGACTCCAGTCACCCGGGAGACCAGCTCGTGCGCCTCGTCGACGATCAGGACCTCGTGCTGTGGAAGGACGGGGGCGCCCTCGATGGCGTCGATCGCGAGCAGCGCGTGGTTGGTGACCACGACATCCGAGAGCTTGGCCCGCTCACGGGCCATCTCGGCGAAGCACTCGGCGCCGTACGCGCACTTCGAAGCGCCCAGGCACTCCCGCGACGAAACCGACACCTGACCCCAGGCCCGGTCGGACACACCGGGTGTCAGATCGTCGCGATCACCCGTCTCCGTTTCGTCCGACCAGTCACGCAACCGCAGTAGGTCCTGCCCCAGCTTGCTGGTCGGCGCAGCCGCCTCGAACTGGTCGAAGAGGCCTTCGTCCTCATCCTGCGGAACGCCCTCGTGCAACCGGTGCAGGCAAAGGTAATTCGACCTGCCCTTGAGCATCGCGAACTCGGGGCGACGGCGCAGCAGCGGGTGCAGGGCGTCTACCGTGCGCGGCAGGTCCCGCTCCACGAGCTGACGCTGAAGGGCCAGCGTGGCCGTCGCCACGACGACGCGCTCCCCCTGCGCGAGCGCGGGCACGAGGTAACCGAGCGACTTTCCGGTGCCGGTGCCGGCCTGGACCAGCAGATGGGAACCGCCGTCGATCGCCTCCGCGACGGATTCGGCCATGGTCACCTGGCCGGGGCGCTCCGTACCGCCGACGGCAGTGACGGCAGCGTGCAGGAGTTCGGGGAGTGGGGGCTTCGTCATAGCGTGACCACCCTACGGCCAGGCACTGACAACCGGGCGATCACGGTCGCGACGGAGGGCGGGATCAAGACCCGGACCACTTCGATCGAGATCGCATCGGTTCGGGTTGATGTGGGGTTGGTTCGATTGCGCTCAGGTGCTGTGCGCATGGCGGTGTGGTCGGTTCGGTCGTGGTCAGGGTGGTTCGGTTCCGACCGGGGCGATTCGTTTACGACCGGGCGATTCGATTGCTCCCCCGGGCGACCGGGCCGATCGGATACGGCGGGGGCTCTCGGCCGCGCCCCGGGTGGGGAGCAGGTCCGCCAGGCAGGAGTCCCGCAGCCAATCGCTCCGTGAGACTGATCCGTGTCTATCGAGTGCGCCGACGGTTCGACCGCGAGCCAGAGCAGTGTGGGAACCAGATCGACCCGAGCGGTGTACCAGTTGTGATGGCGCTGCTACACGGCGTCACAGCATATGGCGCAGGCTCCGGTCTCTCACCATGAGGGCAGCCCGCTTGGCGGGCAGTTCGATCTCGGCGGAGAACCGAAAACCGGCGCTCAGGAAGGCTGCAACGGAAGGGGTGTTGCGAATGTCGGGTTCGGCGACGATGCGAGCGCAGGCGTGCCGCTTGTCGAGGACCAGGTCGGCGACGGCTCGGAGGAGAGTGCCCCCGAGTCCTCGCCCGCGGTCGCCCACGGCACCGATAAGGAGATGGAGGCCGGTGTCTTGGGGTCGGGCCGGGTAATACCGGGCGAGCGGGTCGAGGTCCGCTCGGTAGAGCTCCCAATAGCTGATCGGGGTGCCGCCAAGCAGGCCCAAGCACGGAACACTGCGTCCGTCACCGGAGAGATGGGCCCGCAGGTGCTCCTCGGTCGCGTTCTGAGGCCCGGCCAGCCCCCAGAACGTGGCGATGGCGGGGTCGTTCATCCACCGGTCGATGATCGGAAGGTCTCGTTCGATCCGCACAGGGACCAGGTGAAGCACTCCTGCAGATGTGCTGATCGGCCCCCACTCGGCAACGTGGTCAAGCAGATCGTCGGCGTCCGGGAGATCTGGATCCGAGGCGAATGGGACCCAGTCTGGGCCTGAGCTCTGCTCCCCGGCGGCACCGGGCTCCTCCACGAAGAGAGCGACGATCTCGTCGGGCAGGCGCATGTCCAGCGTGTCCTCACTGTCTGCGCTCAAGCCCGCCTGGGCGATACGGCCATCACGAGCACCCAGGCTCATGGCGGTACCGAGGTCGCTGACGGGGGCAGTGCCGGCGTCGGCACTCGCGTCGGTGGGAGGCACGGCGACTCTCCTCTCAGGAGGTGGGGTGGGACATGTTCCTCAGGGATGAAAGGTGTTGGTGACAGCCGGAGGCGATGTCGGGAGTACAGAAGCCGAGCGATGGAGGGGGACCGTGATCGGAGGTGAGGCCTGGCTCAGAAGTGCGGTGTGGCGAGGGGCCAGCGACGGGGTGAGTGGTCAAGGGCAAGACGAATGGTCAGGAATGCAAGGGGTTGGCGATGGAGACGTAGACGGACTGTGTATCGACCGGGCCGACGAGTTCATCTAGGCCATGCAGCCGGGTCAGCAGGTTGGCCTTGCAACGCAGAACCGGTGAGTCGAGCAGATGAGCAGGTAGTGCGGTGCGGAGCCGGCTGGGACCGGATACCACTTCGCCGAGGAAGCGGCGGAAGGCAGCGAGCAGCAGTCGCTCGTCGGCGAGACGCTGGGAGCCGAATGCTCCGATGAGGCCGAAGACGTTGTTGATCGCGAGGTAATACGCGAAACGCTCGTCGGTGACTTCGTCCGAGACGAAGGTGTCGCTGTGCTCACCGATGCCGGGCAACCGGGCGTCGAGTTCCGCGCGCCGGGACTCGCGGAAGTAGTAACCCTGGTTGTCGCGGTACCGGCCGCCCGAAGGCCAGCCTTCAGCGTCCAGTACGAGCAGGGTGTTCTGCTGGTGTGCTTCCAGGGCCACTCCGGCCTCCGAGTCCAGCCACAGCACCGGGCGGACGGTCTGCTCGAGGTAGCGCAGGAACCACTCGGCGGCAACGGCCTCACGAGGGCGGCCTGTTCGAACGGCGAGACGCGTGACCAGCTCGGCCACACGGGACCACAGCGGCTCCGCGCCCGACCGGGGTCGGACTGTGGCGGTGCGGGGTTCTGCGCACGGGCGGGGCGAAACGAGTCCGGCTACGCAGGACACGTCATCGGAAGGCCGGAACGGGTTGTGCCGGATCATCACGTCGAGACCGGCCACTGGGACGCCGTCCGGTCCATCGACAGCGAGCCATGCCGGGTCGCGAACGATGTCAAAGCCTGGGTGCTCGGTTCGCCAATGAGTGGCGAGACCGCTGCGTAGAAGTCGGTGGACCTCGACACCGCGGTGCAGTTCCTTGCGGAGGTTCTCACGGCGGGAGTTGGTGATCCGCAGGCCCAGCGACAGCTTGAGCATCGCGGGGGCACCGGACCTATAGACGGTTCTTACGGAGGAGGTGGGGTGCCACGGCGCGCCGCGGATGCCGAGCTCCTGGAGCAGCCCGGCATCGAGCAGCGCCGCGGTCTCGGAGCGGTGGCGGACCTCGCGCAGCTGCCAAGGGTGCAGGGGCAGGGCCGCGTAGCCGTCGGGCAACGACAGCTCAGAGCCGGCAAGTCGGGAGGTGAGCTGGGCGGCGGGGACAACACGGCCGCGTTCGGTCCAGGCCGAGTCGGCGGCCAGCAGGGAGGGAGCGACAGCGAGCCAGTGCAAAGGAAAGGAGCCGCGCAACTCGGGCGAGTACCGCTGCGCTTCAGTCTCGGAGAGGCCCTCGCGGCTCTTGGGCGTCGGGTGGAGAGGGTGTCCGAGCAGGAGGGCCTGTTCGGCCGCGAGAAACAGGTCGGGGGTGTCGGCGGGATTTTCGCGACGCTCACTGATGAAGGTGACGGTTCGCCGGACAGAGTCGGCGACACGGGCACCGAGGTCAGTCGCGGCTGAAATCGCGGGGCCGGTCAGGGCTGTGGGGGTTGGAGAGACAGGGGGCTCGGATGCGGGGTCGGTCGGCGGTACGGAGGAGGTCGGGAATACGACGGAGGTCGAAGGCGCGGCAGTGACCAGAGGTGGAGCAGAGGCAAAGGGTGGGGCGGAGGTCAGGGCTGCGGCAGAGGCCAAGGGCGCGGTGAAAGGCGGTGCCACGCCGGCGCCGGAAGGCATGGCCGCAGGGCTCCCTCCCCCGAGCGTCTCCCTGGCAAGCAGCGCGGCGAGGGTGACCGCATCCGTCGGTGGCTTAGGGGCGGGCGCGTCTGCCAGGTGCGGGAAGCCGAAGCGGTGCAACCCCGTAGGGGACCAGTAGCCGACGGGGACCAGCAGAGCTGTGCCAGTGGCAGGCAAGGGAATCCGGAGGACCCCCGTGTCGGGTGCCGGGAGATTAGTCTCGCGCACCCAGCAGCGGAGCAGGTTCTCCACGGCGGCGGCCTGGGCTGCGATGTGTGGGTCGGGATACTCAAGAAGGTCAGGGGTGTCGTCGCCCTGCAGCCAATCGGCGTCCGCAGCCCCTCCCTGCGTCGGCGCACGCGGCGGTACGCGCCCCCCGCGAACTCCCTGTGTCGGCACGCGTTCCTGTGGTGCGACGCCTTCCTGCCAGGCGTCTCCCACGTGCGACGCGGGCGGCACTTGCGGGGAGAGGGGTGGGTCGGAGGAGCCTCGCTGGCCGGTATCGGTGCGGCCGTCGGATGCGGGGGTGGTGGTCAAGGCTGGTCCTCTTGAAGTGGTTCCGGCTGTGCGGCGACGGCCGTGTTCTTGCAGTGAGGGTGGGCGTGGCCTGGAAGGGCCGCGTTTCCAAAGGGTGCCGTTGGAGGGGTGTGTCAGGTGGCGGCGAGGTTCCGACAAGAAGTGCCGGGTCGCTCGGGAGTGGGTCGGTCGAGGGTCACCGGGCGAGGGCACGGGGCATGGAAGAAGCCGCCGTGCGCACACCCCCTGCCGCGCTACCCGGCGCGGTCGCCCCGGTCACCGTGCTGCCGGCGACCGGGGCGGCTGATGCGCCCGATCCCGGCCGGTGTGACCGGCGTGACCGGTGGAACCACTGCGGCCGGTACGACCGGCGCGACCGCGGGACACCGCCTCCACCGCGTCGGCCAACCGGTCCAGCACAGCGGCGGCCTGCTCGTCGCTGATGGTCAGGGGCGGCAGGAGCCGTACGACGCTGGAGTGGCGGCCGCCGAGTTCGACGATCAGGCCACGGCGCAGGCACTCCTGTTGGATGGCGGCGGCGAGTTCGGGGGCGGCGGGACGCGGTTGGTGGTCCGCGTCCCGGAGTACCCCTGCCCTTGCTCCTTCGCTGCCGAGGGCAACACCCTCCTGGGAGCCACCCGCGCTCCGGGCAGGGCCGAGGCCCGCGAGACCGCCTGCCCCACCACCAGCCCAGCCGAGATCATTCCGCGCACCCGCTTGAACCGAAGCACTCCACTCCGCCTGGCCGACACCGCCCCCGCGTCCTTCGAGAGCAGCCAGGCCCCCTGGCTCACGCCCGGTCACGCCACCCCCCTCAACCGCAGCCAGGATCGCCGACCGCCCCTCGTCCACCGGAGATTCGCCCTGTGGCTCCACCACCTCGACCCCGATCATCAGCCCCCGCCCCCGCACATCCCCGATGCAAGCGAACTCCGCGGCAAGTCGTTGGAGTTGCTGCAGCATCCGCGAGCCCAGTTCGGCAGCACGCTCGGCGAGGCGGTTCTCGCGGACGTAGGCGAGTGTCGCTGTGCCGGCGGCCATGGCGAGCTGGTTGCCGCGGAACGTGCCGGCGTGAGCACCGGGTTGCCAGGCGTCGAGTTCGTCGCGGTAGACGATGACGGCCAGGGGCAGGCTGCCGCCGATGGCCTTGGAGAGGACCATGACGTCGGGGGTGACGCCGCTGTGCTCCACGGCCCAGAAGGAACCAGTGCGGCCGACACCCGTCTGGACCTCGTCGGCGATCAGCGGGATGGAACGGTCGGCGGTGATCTGCCTCATGCGCCGCAGCCACCCGTCAGGGGCGGGGATCACTCCGCCCTCGCCCTGGACCGGTTCGAGGATCATCCCGGCAGGGCGCGGCACGCCCGACTTCGGGTCGTCGAGGACGGACTCGGTCCAGCGGGCGGCGAGTTCAGCCCCGTGTTCGCCGCCGACACCGAACGGGCAGCGGTAGTCCTGGGGATACGGCAGGCGCGCGACCCGTACGTCGAAGGCGCCCCCGGATGCTTCGAGCGCTCCGGCGGTCATGCCGTGGTAGGCACCACTGAACGCGAGCATCCCGGTCCGTCCGGTCGCGGCCCGGACGAGCTTGAAGGCAGCCTCCACCGCATCGGTCCCGGCCGGTCCGCAGAACTGCACGCGCGCGTGGTCGGCGAGACCGGGCGGCAGGGTTCGGAACAACTCGGTGATGAAGGCGTCCTTGACGGGCGTGGCCAGGTCGAGGACGTGCAGTGGTGCCCCCGAGTCCAGGACCTTGCGGATGGCTTCCAGGACCACCGGGTGGTTGTGTCCGAGCGCCAGCGTCCCGGCGCCGGAGAGGCAGTCCAGGTAACGGCGGCCGTCCGCCCCCTCGATGGTCAGCCCGCGCGCCCGCACCGGCACGATCGGCAAGGCGCGAGCGTAGGTGCGCGCCGACGACTCGCGCGCCGACTGTCGCCGCAGGATCCCCTCGTGCACGGCGGATGCCCCCGCCGAGTCGGACGTACCCTCGCGCACAGATTCGGTCACGGCCATGGCTCCCTGTCCTCCCGCTGTCCAGGGCGAGCAGGTGTGTCGCATCCTCGCCCGACCCGACATACGAAGCCCCGCGAGCGTCTACTCGAAACTCCGGGGAACTGGGCACAGGGGACCGCCACACAGACAGCAGGTCCCCCCACGGCTACCAACCGCGGACCGTTCCCCGGGTTACGGGTTGCTTCAAGATCCTTGCCGTGACGGAACCGTTGCCGTTCCGTCGGAAGTCCCCCACAGCGAGCGCATAGTGTGTGGTGCCGTCCCAACGCGCCGTGACATCACGCCGGACCAGCGAATGATCAGCGGAAGTTCACGGCCGGGGCGCCAAGTACCGTCACCCCAGGGGGAGTCAGATCATGCGATCGATACGGCCGTCGTTCACCGCTCGCCGAGGGAGGAGCACGCGCCGCAGAACCTCCCCGCTGCCCATAGTCGCGCTCGCCGCTGCGCTGGCCCTCACCGTCACGGCCTGCGACTCGGGCGACGCCGAGGCGGGCGGCGACGCCACCGCGTCCGCCGCTGCCGGGGGCGAAGGCGAGATCACGATCCCGGACGACATCAAGGACAAGCTCAAAGAGCACGGGATCGACATCGACAAGTGGAAGGACGGCGCCTGGAAGAAGTGGGACCGGGACGACTGGCTCCGCGAGGCCCAGGACTACATCAACCCGATCATCGAAGGCTTGTGGGACCCGGACCGTATGCGGGACGCCCAGGACCCGGACCGGGGCGTCGACGAGAGTGACCTTTCCGGTGACCAGGGTGTGACCGACCCGACGCCGGAGCCTGTGGACGCTCAGGCCGTGCCGCCCGCCTACCACGCCAACGCGCCCGAGGCGGGCAAGGTGTTCTTCGACTCCCCCGAGGGCACGATGGTCTGCTCCGCGACGGTCGTGCAGGACCCGGCCAACCCCGGCAAGTCCAACATGGTGTGGACGGCCGGCCATTGCGTGCACGCGGGTAAGAGCGGCGGCTGGTACCGCAACATCGCGTTCGTGCCGTCGTACAACAACGACGACATGTCGGCCACGGAGCGCAAGGGCGCAACGCGGAAGCAGGTCGCTCCGTTCGGAGTCTGGTGGGCCGACTGGGCACAGACCTCGGACCAGTGGATCGCGCAGGGCGGTGCGACGGGCGGGGACGGTGCCTCGTACGACTTCGCGGTGCTGCATGTGAAGCCGGAGGAGGGCAGCAACGGCAAGTCTCTGGAGGAGACGGTCGGGTCGGCCCTGCCGGTGGACTTCAACGCTCCGGCCGTCCCCAAGGTGGACAGCATCAAGGCGATCGGCTATCCGGCCGCTGCGCCGTTCGACGGCGAGAAGCTGTACCAGTGCCAGGACAAGCCGGGTCGGCTGTCGCTCCGTGCGTCGGACCCGACGATGTACCGCATCGGCTGCACGATGACCGGCGGTTCGTCCGGTGGCGGCTGGGTCGCGACGGGCTCGGACGGGAAGCCGGCGCTCGTGTCCAACACCTCCATCGGCCCGGTGGATTCGGGCTGGCTGGCGGGTCCGCGGCTGGGCAAGGAGGCCAAGGACATCTTCGACAGGGTGAGCGACAAGTTCACCGGTCAGTGATGCCGGCCAGAGGTCGGGCAGTGACTGCACCGTAGGCTCCGACGGCGGTGGGGCGGTGGGAAGAAACCTTCACCGCCTCACCGCCGTTCGCCCTCAACTCCACGGGCATAGTGGGGTGTCGTGTCCGAGGGTTCGCACGAGAGCGTGCACGGCCCCTCGTGACCCGCACCTGACACATCAAGCAATCACGGCACAGCACTGCACGGCACGTTTAACGGGGGTTACCGCACCATGCGTTCCACACATACGTCCACGGCTCCACGCAGAGGACGGCGCTCCGTCCTGGCCGCCACCGGCTTCGTGGCCGTCCTGGCGCTCACTGCGACCGCTTGTGACGGCTCGGCGGAGGACGCGGCGAGGGACCAGGCCGATGCTGCCGCGTCCCAGGCCGCCGGCCTCGGCGACAGTGACGGCAAGATCCAGATCCCGGCCGATATCGCGGACAAGCTCGAGAAGCACGGCATCGATGTCGACAAGTGGACCAGCGGCGGCTGGAGGGACTGGGACAAGGACAAGTGGCTCAGCGAGGCCAAGGACTTCGTCAACCCGGTGATCGAGGGTCTCTGGAAGCCTGAGCGGATGCAGTCCGCGAAGGAGGCCAACAAGACGGTCACCACTCAGGACACCTCGGCCGACCAGGGCGTGAGCGACCCGGAGCCGGCGCCCGTCCAGGCGTCGGCCGAGAAGACGCCGTACCACGACAACGCGGCCCCGGTCGGCAAGGTCTTCTTCGACTCCCCCGACGGCCCTGCCGTCTGCTCCGGCACGGTCGTCAAGGACGTCAACCACCCCGGCAAATCCAACCTGGTCTGGACGGCCGGACACTGCGTGCACGCCGGTGGCAACGGCGGCTGGTACCGCAACATCGTCTTCGTCCCGTCCTACAACGACCTCGGCAAGTCCGAGGCGCAGCTCGGCAATGCCACGCCTGCGGAGGTCGCCCCGTACGGCAACTGGTGGGCCGACTGGGTCTCGACCTCGAACGAGTGGATCCAGGGCGGTTCGGAGACGGGCGGCGCGGGTGCCGCGTACGACTACTCGGTGCTGCATGTGAAGCCGGAGCAGGGCTCCAAGTCGCTCGAGGAGACGGTCGGCGCCGCACTCGACGTGGACTTCTCGGCCCCGGCGGCGACCGAGGCCGGCACGATGGGCGCCTGGGGCTACCCGGCGGCGCCTCCGTACAACGGTCTGCAGATGTTCAAGTGTCTCGACCAGCCCGGCCGGTTCTCGCTCAGCCCGGCGCTGCCGACGATGTACCGCATCGGCTGCACCATGACCGGCGGTTCGTCGGGGGGCGGCTGGATCCGTGTCGTGAACGGCGAGACCAAGCTGGTGTCCAACACCTCGATCGGCCCCGAGGACAACACCTGGCTCGCGGGCCCGCAGCTGGGCGCCGGCGCCGAGGCGGTGTACCAGCACATGAGCAGGACGTACGGCGGTCGGTGACGCGCAGGTACGGACACGACCGAAGGCCCGCGCCCCTGCAACAGGGGAGCGGGCCTTCGGCATTGCCAGGTTGACCGGAGCCGCTGCTCCACAGCGGCTGCGGCGGTCGTCTTACGACGGCTCAAGCGGTCGGCGCCGGAACGTACGGCGCGAGATCCGCCGCCAGCTCCTCGTGCACCCGCGCCTTGAGAAGCGTGCCCTCCGGGGTGTGCTCCTCGGAGATCACCTCGCCCTCGGTGTGGGCGCGGGCGACCAGCTTGCCGTGCGTATACGGCACGAGTGCCTCGATCTCGACGGACGGGCGGGGCAGCTCGTTGTCGATCAGCGCGAGCAGCTCGTCGATGCCCTGGCCGGTGCGGGCCGAGACCGCGATCGAACGCGTCTCGATCCGCAGCAGCCGCTGCAGCGTCAGCGGGTCGGCCGCGTCCGCCTTGTTGATCACGACGATCTCCGGTACGCCGGTGGCGCCGACGTCCCTGATCACCTCGCGCACGGCGGCCAGCTGCTCCTCCGGGTTCGGGTGCGAACCGTCCACCACGTGCAGGATCAGGTCGGAATCACCGACCTCCTCCATCGTGGAGCGGAACGCCTCGACCAGGTGGTGCGGCAGGTGTCGTACGAAGCCGACGGTGTCGGCCAGCGTGTACAGCCGTCCGCCCGGGGTCTCGGCCCGGCGCACGGTCGGGTCGAGGGTCGCGAACAGGGCGTTCTCGACCAGCACGCCCGCGCCCGTGAGGCGGTTGAGCAGCGAGGACTTGCCCGCGTTGGTGTAGCCCGCGATGGCGACCGACGGCACCTTGTTGCGCCGGCGGACCTGGCGCTGGATGTCGCGGCCGGTCTTCATCTCCGCGATCTCACGGCGCATCTTCGCCATCTTCTCGCGGATCCGTCGCCGGTCCGTCTCGATCTTGGTCTCACCGGGACCACGGGTGGCGAGTCCGCCGCCCTTGCCGCCACCCATCTGACGGGACAGCGACTGACCCCAGCCGCGCAGCCTCGGCAGCATGTACTGCATCTGCGCGAGCGCGACCTGCGCCTTGCCCTCTCGGGACTTGGCGTGCTGGGCGAAGATGTCGAGGATCAGGGCCGTACGGTCGATGACCTTGACCTTGACGACGTCTTCGAGGTGGATGAGCTGGCCCGGGCTGAGCTCACCGTCGCAGATGACGGTGTCGGCACCGGTGTCCAGCACGATGTCCCGCAGCTCCTCGGCCTTGCCGGAGCCGATGTAGGTGGCCGCGTCGGGCTTGTCACGGCGCTGGATCACGCCGTCGAGCACCAGCGCGCCCGCGGTCTCCGCGAGGGCGGCGAGCTCCGCGAGGGAGTTGTCCGCGTCCTGCACGGTCCCCGTGGTCCAGACACCGACGAGCACAACCCGCTCCAGGCGGAGCTGGCGGTACTCGACCTCGGTGACGTCCTCGAGCTCGGTGGAGAGGCCCGCCACACGGCGTAGGGCCGCGCGGTCGGAGCGGTCGAACTGTTCGCCGTCCCGCTCTCCGTCGATCTCGTGGCTCCAGGCGACGTCCTCTTCCATCAGGGCATCGGCCCGAAGACCTTCGGGATAAGTGTGCGCGGCGCGCTGCGTGTCCTGGGAAGGGGAAGAAGAGGAGGTCATTGGGTCCTTACGTCGATGGGAATCCGCATGCGGCGACGGTGGCAGTGACAGTGGCTTCCCGGAACGAGTCCGTGACACCCGAAAACTTTCCGTCACTGCTCACAACGCACGAGCGCCTCGGGAGATTCCCGTGTGCCGTGCCGTGCCGACCGGAAAATGGTCGCACGGCACGGCACGTCTCGTCACCGCCTTATTTGTCGGCCGCCTTCTTGGGGCCTGCCTTCTTGGCCGCATTCCCGGCGCTGGTCTTCTTGGCCGCCTTCCCGGAGGAGGCCGCCTTCTTCGCCGCCTTCTCGGGGTCCGCGGACTTCCACTCCGGCTGCTCGGGCATCGGCGGGGTCTTCTTGCCGTACAGCCAGGAGTGCATGAAGCCGTCGAGCTGGTGTCCGGAGATGTCCTCCGCGAGCGCGACGAAGTCCGCGGTCGTGGCGGAACGGTCCTTGTGGCGCTTCACCCACGCGCGCTCCAGGCGCTCGAAGGCCGGGGCGCCGATCTCCTGGCGGAGGGCGTACAGGACCAGGGCCGCGCCGTCATAGACGTTCGGCCGGAAGATGCCGTTCTTCTTGCCGGCGGCTGCCGCCTTGGGTGCCGCGGGCGGTCCGCCGGCCGTACGCCAGCGGTCGGACGCGGCGTAGGCGGCCTTCATCCGTGCCTCCATCGGCCTGCCCGCCTTCTCCGCCGCGTACAGAGCCTCGTACCAAGTGGCGTGCCCTTCGCTGAGCCACAGGTCGGACCAGGTGCGCGGGCTGACGCTGTCGCCGAACCACTGGTGCGCCAGCTCATGCACCATGATCGACTCGATGTACCACTTCGGGTAGGCGGCCTCGGTGAAGAGGTCCCTCTCGAAGAGGGAGAGCGTCTGGGTCTCGAGTTCGAAGCCGGTGGCGGCGTCCGCCATGAGCAGGCCGTACGTCTCGAGGGGGTACCGCCCGATCTTGCTCTCCATCCAGGAGATCTGGCCGGGGGTCTTCTTCAGCCACGGTTCGAGCTGCCTGCGGTCCTTGGTGGGCACGACGTCCCGTAGGGGCAGCCCGTGCGGGCCGGTGCGGTGCACCACCGTGGAGCGGCCGATGGACACCTGGGCGAGCTCGGTGGCCATGGGGTGCCGGGTGCGGTACGTCCAGGTCGTCGCGCTGCCCGCGCGGTCCACGCCGGTCGGCAGGCCGTTGGCGACGGCGGTGTAGCCCTTGGGCGCGGTGACCCGGATGGTGAACATGGCCTTGTCGGACGGGTGGTCGTTGCACGGGAACACGACGTGGGCGGCATCGGCCTGGTTGGCCATCGCGAGGCCGTCCGAGGTCTGCACCCACCCGCCGTCCCGGCCCTTCGCGTACACGGGATCGCTGGTGTGCCGCACGGTGATCTGCGTCCAGCTGCCGTCGGACAAGGGCTCCTCGGGCGTGACGACGAGATCCTCACCGGCGCTGCGGAACGTCGCCGGCTCCCCGTCGACCTCGACGGACTCGACCTTTCCGTGGGCGAAGTCCAGGTTGACGCGGTCCAGGTCCTTGGTCGTCCACGCGTCGATCGTGGTGACGGCCTGGAGGGGCTTGTCGTTGGAGCCGGAGTAGCGGAAGGACAGGTCGTACGACGCCACGTCGTAGCCGGGGTTGCCCAGATTCGGGAAGAGCCGGTCGCCAATGCCCAAGGGTGTGACGGGGGCGCTGGCGGCGAGGAGACCGAAGGAGGCGGTTGCGGCGAACAGCGCCAGCGCCTTGCGCCGCCTCGGGGATCCGGGACGGGTGCGAGGAGCGCCAGGAACTGGTCGCTGAGCCTCGGTGCGGGGGGTGAGCAGCATGCACCACGGCTATCAGCGCGCGCGTGCGCGGCGTTGACGCCGCGCGACCGGCCCACTCGAACGGGTATGTCAAGCGGGTGCAAGCCTTTGGGGAATTGCCACGAGGACCGCGGGTGAACGACTGCCCGAGGGACGCCCCGGCGTGAAACCCGACATCCACGGCCCCTTGGCGCACCCCCGCGCGCCCCTCACGCCCCTTGCGTCTGCGGCTGCGCCCTCGTCACGTCGTACACACCCGCCACGTTCCGCATCGCCCGCATGAGTCCCGGCAGCAGCGCCGCGTCCGGCAGTTGGACCGTGTACGTGTGGCGTACGCGCTGCTGGGTCGGGGGTTCGACGGTCGCCGAGACGATCTCCGCACCCTCCAGGGCCATGGCTTCGGTGAGGTCCGCCAGGAGGTGCGGGCGAACGAACGATTCGGCGACCAGGGTGACCCGGCACTCGGTGGTGTCACCCCAGCGCACGTCGACCTCCGCGCGCCCGGCACTCTTCATGCGTGCCACCGCGGCGCACTCGACACGATGAACCGTCACCACTCCCCCGCGCACGGAGAACCCGGTGACCTCGTCGGGCGGTACGGGCGTGCAGCAGCCGGCGAGGCGTACGGTCGCGCCGGGCCGGTCTACGAGGACGCTGGCGGCGGGTCGCCCGAGCGGCCCCTCGGCGGCCAGGCGTACGGCCGGACCGTCCGCGTCGACCGACGGGCTCCCCGATTCCTCGACCGAGGACCGGAACTGCGTCACAGACTCCTCGGCGGCCTCACCCTGCTGGGGATGGGTGGCCAGCCACCGCTGGATGGCGATCCGCGCCGCGGCCGTGTGGGCGTGGTCCAGCCACTCCCTGGAGGGCTCCGAGGCCGGATCCTGGCCCATGAGGAGCTGGACGGTGTCACCGTCCCGCAGCACTGTGCTGAGGGTCGCCAGACGGCCGTTGACGCGGGCACCGATGCACGCGTGCGCGTCCTCGCCGTACTGGGCGTACGCGGCGTCCACACAGGTCGCGCCCTCGGGCAGGCCGAGGGCGCCGCCGTCGGGCCGGAAAACGGTGATCTCACGGTCCTGGGCGAGGTCCTCGCGCAGCGTGGACCAGAAGGTGTCCGGGTCGGGGGCGGCCTCCTGCCAGTCGAGGAGGCGGGACAGCCAGCCAGGGCGCGTGGGGTCGGCGCGCTCGCCGTCACTCGACGCGGCCTGCTCCTCCGAAGGGTGAGCGTAGGGATTGCCGAGCGCCACGACACCGGCCTCGGCGACCTTGTGCATCTGGTGGGTCCGGATGAGGACTTCGGCGACCTGGCCGTCCGCGCGGGCGACGGCCGTGTGCAGCGACTGGTACAGGTTGAACTTGGGGACGGCGATGAAGTCCTTGAACTCCGAGACGACCGGTGTCATACAGGTGTGCAGCTCACCGAGGACGCCGTAACAGTCCGCGTCCTCGTTCACCAGGACCAGCAGCCGCCCGAAGTCGGAGCCGCGCAGCCGGCCGCGCTTGCGGGACACCCGGTGCACGGAGACGAAGTGCCGTGGCCTGATGAGGACTTCTGCCTGGATGTCGGCTTCGCGCAGGACCTTGCGCATCTCGTCGGCCATCTCCGCGAGCGGATCGTCGGCGCGCGCAACGTTGCCGACGATCAACTCCCGTGTGTGCTCGTACTCCTCGGGGTGCAGGATCGCGAAGACCAGGTCTTCCAGTTCCGTCTTGAGCGCCTGGACGCCGAGCCGCTCGGCGAGCGGGATGAGGACGTCTCGGGTCACCTTGGCGATGCGGGCCTGTTTCTCGGGGCGCATCACTCCGAGGGTGCGCATGTTGTGCAGCCGGTCGGCGAGTTTGATCGACATCACGCGGACGTCGTTGCCGGTCGCGACGAGCATCTTGCGGAAGGTCTCAGGCTCGGCGGCGGCGCCGTAGTCGACCTTCTCCAGCTTGGTCACGCCGTCGACGAGGAAGCGGACCTCCGCGCCGAACTGCTCGCCGACCTGATCGAGCGTCACGTCGGTGTCCTCGACGGTGTCGTGGAGCAGGGACGCCGTCAAGGTCGTGGTCTCGGCGCCGAGTTCGGCGAGGATCAGGGTCACCGCGAGCGGGTGCGTGATGTACGGCTCGCCGCTCTTGCGCATCTGCCCGCGGTGCGAGGACTCCGCCAGCACATAGGCGCGGCGCAGGGGTTCGAGGTCGGCCTCGGGGTGGTGGGCCCGGTGGGCGTCGACGACATGCCCGATCGCGTCGGGCAGCCGGCCGCGTGAGGCGGGGCCGAGCAGCGCAGCCCGGCCGAGGCGGCGCAGGTCGATGCGTGCGCGGGCCTTCCTGCGTGGCACGGCAGGCGCCACAGGGCCTGCTACCGGGCCTGGCGTCGCGGGATTCGTGGCCTCCGCACTCATGGGCACCTCCGGCTGCGTGGACCGGCGAACGGGGTGCCCCATGGCGGACACGGCTCAGGGGACGACGACATCTCCCCCGTCCGGGCCGGTGCTTGATGCTACCGAGCCCATCACGTGCGACTGACCGCCTCTCGCCGAGCGTGAAACGGATCACCCATTCGAGCGAGGGTTGATGGGTTTACGTTTTTGCGCCATACGGCCAGCTGCCGTTCGTGATCTCGAACACACCCGGGATCCCCGCGCCCGTAATCTCGGGCCACGGCCCGCCGGTGCGGCTCTGATGCCGAGTCAGGAGCCGCTCAACGAGCGAATGTTTCCAGCCACTCCGCGTCGATCTCACCTTCGGCCACAATCACCGCGGGGCCGGTCATCTCGATCTCGCCATCGGGTCGCTCGGTGATCACCAGGGTGCCGCCGGGCACATCGACGGTGTACGTCACGGGGGCGCCGCTGACCGCCGGGTCGGCCCCGTCACGACGCGCTGCGGCCACGGCGACGGCGCACGCGCCCGTGCCGCACGACCGGGTCTCGCCGGCACCGCGCTCGTGCACGCGCAGCGCGACGTGCCGGGGCGCCCGGTCGACGACGAACTCGACGTTGACGCCGTCCGGGTAGGCCGAGGCCGGGCTGAACGGCGGCGGGGAGAACAGGTCGCCGGCCTGCGCGAGGTCGTCCACGAAAGCGACCGCGTGCGGGTTGCCCATGTTCACGTTCCGCGCGGGCCAGCTGCGCTCACCGACGCTGACCGTGACGTCGCCTTCGGGGAGCAGCGCCTTGCCCATGCCGACCGTCACGTCACCGTCCTTGGCGATGTGCACGGTCTTCACGCCCCCACGGGTGGCGACCGCGAGGTCCCCCTCGGTGACGTGTCCGGCGCGCTGGAGGTAGCGCGCGAAGACGCGCACGCCGTTGCCGCACATCTCCGCGATCGAGCCGTCGCCGTTGCGGTAGTCCATGAACCACTCGGCCTCGGCCGCCATGTCCTTGGCCTCGGGGTGCGCCGCGGACCGCACGACGTGCAGCAGTCCGTCACCACCGATGCCCGCGCGGCGGTCGCACAGGGCGGCGACGGCGGTCGGGGGCAGGTCGACGGCGTTCTCGGGGTCCGGGACGATCACGAAGTCGTTCTCGGTGCCGTGACCCTTGAGGAAGGCGATCCGCGTGCTCATTCCTCGATCGTACGGTGCCGCTATGACAGAGCCGAAAAGTGAGCCTGTCCGGCGACTGCGTCAGCGCAGACGAGCCACTCGCCACACAGCCAGAACGACGATTGCGGCGACGACCAGCGCATACGCGATCACGAACCGCCAGTCAGGTCTGCGCCCGGAGCCCCGCTGCGGCAGTCCCGGCCAGGTGTAGCCGACGCGGCGGGCGGCCATCATGCCCCAGCCGGCCGCACAGGAGCAGATCAGGAGCCCCAGCATGGCGATCACGGCCCCGCTGTCGCCGAAGTCGAAGGCCAGTGGGAACGCGAACATCAGGGAGCCGACCGCGGCCAGGGACACGATGGGCGCGAGCTGCCAGATCCGCAGTCGGCGCTGCGGGCGCAGCTCGACCTCGACCTCCGGGCCGCCGGCGTACATCTCCTCGGGCTCGGGACCGTCGTCGGTGACGCCGCCCTCAGGCTCGTCGTCCAGGTCCGGGCTCAGGCGGTCGCCGTCCCGCTCCGGTTCGTCCCGGTCGGCGGTGACGTTCTCGGTGCCTTGTGCGGTGTCGCGAGGGCCGGCCTCCATCGCCACGCGCCCTCCCAACTCGGACTTCACTTGGTCGATCGAAGCTCGATGATGGCACGGCGCCGGAGGCCGGGATGACGGCCGGAGCGTCCCGATGCCATCACGTGATCAGGCTGTAACCGGTCGTTCGACCAACGCCAGTGCGAGATGCGGAAGCTCTGTGAGGTCTGCCGCAGCCCCACTCAGCCAGTGCACCCGCGGGTCGCGCCTGAACCATGAATCCTGGCGGCGCGCGAAGCGCTTGGTGGCACGTACGGTCTCGTTCCGCGCTTCTTCCAGCGTGCACTCCCCGGCGAGCGCCGCGAGGACCTGCTGGTAGCCGAGCGCGCGCGAAGCCGTACGCCCCTCGCGCAACCCCTGCGCCTCCAGCTCGCGGACCTCGTCCACGAGCCCGGCGTCCCACATCCGGTCGACCCGGCGCGCGATGCGCTCGTCCAGCTCGGGTCGGGCCACGTCGACGCCGATCTGGACCGTGTCGTAGATCGAGTCATGGCCGGGGAGGTTGGCCGTGAAGGGCTGGCCGGTGATCTCGATCACCTCGAGAGCCCGGACGATACGGCGGCCGTTGCTGGGCAGGATCGCGTGGCCGGCCTCGGGGTCGGCGGCGGCGAGGCGGGCGTGCAGCGCGCCGGGTCCGCGCAGCGCGAGCTCCTCCTCGAGCCGGGCCCTGACCTCGGGGTCGGTGCCGGGGAACTCCAGGTTGTCGACGGCACCACGGACGTACAGCCCCGAGCCGCCGACCAGGACCGGCCAGCACCCCTCGGCGAGCAGTGCGTCGATCCGCTCCCGCGCGAGCCGCTGGTACTCGGCGACGGACGCCGTGACGGTGACGTCCCAGATGTCCAGGAGGTGGTGCGGCACGCCCGCGCGCTCCTCGGGCGTCAGCTTGGCGGTGCCGATGTCCATCCCCCGGTAGAGCTGCATGGAGTCGGCATTGACGACCTCACCCCCGAGCTGCTGGGCGAGAAAGACGCCCAGATCGGACTTTCCGGCCGCGGTGGGTCCGACTACGGCGATGACACGGGGGGCGAGGGGTGCGCTACTCACCGCCCCAGTCTCGCAAACCTCACGGGGTGGCCTCGAACGAGTTACGTGACGGCCCACGCGCGGGGTCGTTGCCTGTTGCGAGGTTTTCGCCGCCGGTTTCGAGGAGGCGGCGGCCCGGGGGCGCAAACGGACGCACCGGACGACGCGGGATTTCGCCCGCACGAGTAACGTATGGAGTGGATATGGGCGTTTTCGCACGACTTTTCCGGAGGTCGAAGGCCACGGACGAGGCGTCAACCGCCGAGGCTCAGGCCGACACACCAACGGCCGAGTCGGCGGTGGAAGAGGCGGCGGAGGCGAAGGAGCCGGCCGAAACCAAGGCCGAGGACGCGGCCTCGACGGCGGCGGAGGCCGTCGAGGCCGACGCCGACACCGACGACGGCGTCGAGATTCCGAAGCAGCAGTCCGCCGACGAGGCGGCCGACAGTGAGGCCGGCGAGGGCGCCCGCACGTAACTGCCCCGCGCGGGAAGGTGAAGCATGGGTCTGATGCACAATTTGAAAGCCAAACTCGCCCCGGCCAAGGACAAAGTCTCCGACTTCGCGCAGCGGCACGAGGAGCAGGTCCATCACGGCCTCGACAAGGCCGCTAAGGCCGTCGACCAGCGGACCAAGGGCAAGTACAGCGACAAGATCCACACGGGCACGGGCAAGGCCAAGGGTGCCATGGGCCGACTCGCGCACAAGGACGACGACACGGCGACCGGCAGCAGCACACCGCCGCCGGACGCACCCCCGCCGACCACCTGAACGGCACATCGCCGGACGGCCGCGGAGCTTGACCGCTCCCGGCCGTCCGCCGTTTCCGGACGGCGCCGGTGTGTTCCTGCGAGCGGCGCCGACGTGCGCTGCGACCAGGTCGGCGTCGGCTACGACCAGGTTGCGACCAAGTACCCCACGCCGTACGGCGCGTCCTCGTACAGCAAGGCGCCCCCAAGTCCCGCCTCCTCGGCAGCGCCCGCGAGGACCTGCCAGGAGGCTCGGCCCGAGGCCTTCAGCTCGCGCGCAAGCTCGGTGTCCAGCTCCTTGAGGGCGGCCACGTCCGCCTCGCCGAGGGCACGCGCGACGGACGCGTCGAACGGGGCCGCCCGCTCATCGAGGTAGCCGGGAGCCTTGAGCGTGCGGCAGGCACTGGCGTCGCCCATCACGAGCAGCGCCACCCGGTCGGCTCGAGCGGCGATGTCCCTTCCGATATCAATACACCGCTCGGCCTCGAGAGGTTCCCCCACGCCGAGTCCCTCGATCGGTGCGTCCGACCAGGTGGTCCGCTCCAGCAGCCACGCCGCGACGGAGAGCGAGGTCGGCAGCGCACGCCGCGGCTCCTGCGCCGCCTGCGCCCCCAGTCGTACGTCGACGTCCACGCCGAAGCCCCGGAACGAGCCAGGCGTACCTTCCGCGTACGTCCCGTGCCCCCTCTCATCGGCGGGTCCGACGACCACGAGAAGGTCGGGCCGGGCGGCTGCGAGGACGCCGAGCGCGTCCGTGCACGCCGCCCGCGCGGCGTCCAGCTCGGGTGCGGCGCCCGCGGCGACCTGCGGGACGAGGAGAGGCGGGCTGGGGCAGACTGCGGCAGCGACAAGCATGATCGGCAGGGTAACCCCGCGGGTCGGCCGGGTGTCACTCCTCGATGAGCACGCCGACCGGGCCGAGGACCGTGAGCGCCTCAGTCGCAGCCGCAGCCGCTCCCCGTCGCCACCGGCAGTGGAGCCGGGACGCCGATCTTCGGGAGGCCGAGCATCACGCCCGCGGGCTTGGCGGCCTCGGCGGCGTTGCGCTTCTCCCAGGCGTCACCCGCGCGCGTGCGGCGCACGTCCAGGACGGCTCCCTCGGCGAGGAGGTGGTGCGGAGCGGCGTACGTGATCTCGACGGTCACCACGTCGCCGGGGCGGACCTCCTGCTCCGGCTTGGTGAAGTGGACCAGGCGGTTGTCGGGGGCACGCCCGGAAAGGCGGTGGGTGGCGCCGTCCTTGCGGCCCTCGCCCTCGGCGACCATCAGCTCGAAGGTGCGGCCGACCTGCTTCTTGTTCTCCTCCCAGGAGATCTCCTCCTGAAGGGCCACGAGACGCTCGTAGCGCGCCTGGACGACCGCCTTGGGGATCTGGTTGTCCATGGTGGCCGCGGGGGTGCCGGGGCGCTTGGAGTACTGGAAGGTGAACGCCTGCGCGAAGCGGGCCTCGCGGACCACGTGCAGCGTCTGCTCGAAGTCCTCCTCCGTCTCGCCGGGGAAGCCCACGATGATGTCGGTCGTGATCGCGGCGTGCGGGATGGCGGCGCGGACCTTCTCGATGATCCCCAGGTAGCGCTCCTGGCGGTAGGAGCGGCGCATCGCCTTCAGGACCGTGTCCGAGCCGGACTGGAGCGGCATGTGCAGCTGCGGCATCACGTTCGGCGTCTCGGCCATGGCGGCGATGACGTCGTCGGTGAAGTCGCGCGGGTGCGGCGAAGTGAAGCGGACGCGCTCCAGGCCCTCGATCTTTCCGCAGGCCCGCAGCAGCTTGCTGAACGCCTCGCGGTCGCCGATGTCGGAGCCGTAGGCGTTGACGTTCTGGCCGAGCAGCGTGATCTCGCTGACGCCCTCGGCGACCAGGGCCTCGATCTCGGCGAGGATGTCGCCGGTGCGGCGGTCCTTCTCCTTGCCGCGCAGGGCCGGGACGATGCAGAAGGTGCAGGTGTTGTTGCAGCCGACGGAGATCGACACCCAGGCCGCGTAGGCGCTCTCGCGCCGGGTCGGCAGCGTCGACGGGAACGCCTCCAGCGACTCGGCGATCTCGACCTGCGCCTCCTCCTGCACGCGCGCGCGTTCCAGCAGGACGGGCAGCTTGCCGATGTTGTGCGTGCCGAAGACGACGTCCACCCAGGGCGCCCGCTTCACGATGGTGTCGCGGTCCTTCTGTGCGAGGCAGCCGCCGACCGCGATCTGCATCCCGGGCCGCTTGGTCTTCATCGGCGCGAGGTGGCCGAGGTTGCCGTACAGCTTGTTGTCGGCGTTCTCACGGACCGCGCAGGTATTGAAGACCACTACGTCCGCGTCACCGTCCGAGCCCTCGGGCGCGCGTACGTAACCGGCGTCTTCGAGCAGCCCGGACAATCGCTCGGAATCGTGGACGTTCATCTGGCACCCGTAGGTACGCACCTCGTATGTCTTCACGCCCACTGCCTGGCTCCGGTCGCTGCTGCTCATGGGACAAGGGTATGCGGTCGTGAAAGCCCGTTGCCCCGGCCCGAGACGGCCACCCCCCGAGCGCCCGAGCGTCCCTCGCCGGGCCGGTCAGGCCCCGTCGCCGCCCCACCCCTGGCGGCGCAGCACGCTCGACACGTCCGGCACCTCGTAGTGCTCGCCCTTGAGGACCTTCCCGTCGGCCCGGCGGGCGACCCGGCCGTCGGGGCCCAGTTTGGTCATGTTGGACCGGTGGATCTCGGCCAGTACGGCGTCGAGGTCGATGCCGTGGACCAGGGCCGTGCCGTACGCGACGTAGACCACGTCGGCCAGCTCGTGCGCGAGCTTGTCGAGTGGACCGGTGACGGCCACCTCGGCGACCTCCGCGGCCTCCTCGGCGAGCAGTTCCCCACGATGGGCCGCGAGTTCCGGGGAGACCTCGGTCGGTGTACTGCGGGCGTCGAGACCGAAGGCAAGGTGGAATTCACGGACCAGGTTGGCGGGAGAGGAGCTCATGCGGCGACTTTATCGGCGGGGTCTGACAGTCGGGTCCGACGGCCGGACCGGACCGTCCTGGCCGCGGATGCGACCGCCGCTGACGGGCTGACGCGGGCCGGTGCCGGAGGCCGATCGCTGCCGGTCGCCTGCCGTCCCCGCCCCCTGCGGACCGTCCGCCTGTGACCCCTGCCCTGGTCAGCACCGCGTTCCTGCTGGCAGGATCGCCGACATGTCCAAGGCACTCACCCGCATCAGCAGGCGCCGGGCCCTGCAGGGCGCGGCGGCCGGGCTCGTGACCCTCGGGTTGCTGCTGTGGTGGCTGTTGCCCCTCGGCGAGGAGTCGCCGAGCGGGACGATCACTTTCAGTACGGGCACGCGCGCGGGGGTGTACCAGGAGTACGGCGAGCTGCTGCGCGAGGAGCTCGCCAAGGACATGCCGCAGCTGCAGGTGCGGCTGCTGACCAGCGCCGGTTCCCAGGAGAACGTCGAGCGTGTGGCGACCGGCAAGGCCGACTTCACGATCGCCGCCGCCGACGCGGTGGACACATACCGGATCGACGGGAAGCCCGTCATGGACCGGCTGCGCGGCGTCGCCCGCCTGTACGACGACTACGTACAGCTCGTCGTCCCGCCGGACTCGGACATCCGCTCCGTCGCCGACCTCAAGGGCAAGCGGGTGGCCATAGGGCTGCCGAACTCCGGCGTGCGGCTGATCGCCACGCGTGTGCTGGAGGCAGCGGGCATCGACCCGGCGAAGGACATCACGCCCAGGTCGGACGGCATCGACACCGGGCCCAAGCGGCTGGGGCACGAGCTCGACGCGTTCTTCTGGTCCGGCGGGGTGCCCACGGGCGGGCTGGAGCAGATCGCCGAGACCTCCGCGTTCCGGTTCGTGCCGATCGACGCCGACCTCGTCGCGAAGGTGCACGCCCAGGGCGACGCGGCCCACTTCTACCGGGCGACCAACATGCCGGAGTCGGCCTACCCCACCATCCAGAACGGCGACACGGTGCCCACGATCGCCGTCTCCAACCTGTTGATCACCCGCAAGGACATGGATCCCCGGCTCACCGAATGGCTGACCCGGACGGTGATCAAGAGTCGCGACGGCATCGGCGCCCACGTCCACTCCGCGCAACTCGTCGACGTGCGCACGGCGATCTACACCAATCCCCTGACTCTGCACGCCGGGGCTCGGAACTACTACCGCTCGGTGAAGCCGTAGGGCTCTGCCGAAGCGCAGGAACGGTCGAAGAGCCGGACCGGACCCGGTCAGCCCCGCCAAGGGCCCGGTCGGCCCGGCTAAGGCGCCGACCCCGCTAAGGCCCAGGTCAGCCCCGCTAAGGCGTCGGCCCCGACCTGGGTACCGCCACCGTCACCCGCAGCCCGTGCGGCTCATGAGGGCCGTACGAGATCGAGCCACCGCCCGCCGCTAGCAGCGCCCGCGAGATCGACAGGCCCAGGCCCGAGCCCTTGATGTTCTGGTGCCGTCCGCTGCGCCAGAAGCGGTCGCCGATGCGGGCGAGTTCCTCGTCGGTGAGGCCGGGGCCGTTGTCGGTGACCTCGATGGTGGACGTATCGCCGTTGGAGGTGACGGTCACCTCGACGCGCTGGTCCTTGGGCGTGAACTTGACCGCGTTGTCGATCACCGCGTCCAGAGCGCTGGACAGCGCCACCGGGTCGGCCCAGGCGGTGGTGGGCGGGCAGGTTCCCACCAGCCGGACGCCCTTGGCCTCGGCGGTCGGCGCCCAGGCCGCGACGCGCTCGGCGGTCAGCGCGCCCACGTCGGTCAGCCGGAGGTCGGCGGCGGTGTGCTCGGCGAGGGCCAGGTCGAGCAGGTCGTCCAGGACCTGTGCCAGGCGCTTGCCCTCGGCCTGCACCGAAGCGATCTCCTCATTGCCCTCCGGTAGTTCGAAAGCGAGCAGTTCGATGCGCAGCAGCAGCGCCGCGAGGGGGTTGCGCAGCTGGTGCGAGGCGTCGGCGACGAAGGCACGCTGCTGCTCCAGCACGTCCTCGACGTTGTCCGCCATCTCGTTGAACGACCGGGCCAGCCGCCGAAGTTCCGGCGGACCGCTCGCGACCGCGACACGTGACTTCAGGCGGCCGCTCGCGATCTCGTGCGTGGTCACGTCCAGCACACGCACCGGCTTGAGCACCCAGCCGGTCAGCCGGAGGGCTGCCCCGACGGCCACCAGCATCGCGGCCGTGAGGCCCGCGCCGATGATCAGCCAGCCGTGCAGGATCCGCGAACGCATCTGTCCGGTGGGCGAGTCCGTGACCACGACCGCGACGACGTCACCGTCCCGGATGACCGGTGAGGCGATGACGAGCCGGTTGCGCTGCCAGGGCCACACCTGCTTGGGGTCGTGGCTGCGCCGGCTCAGCAGCGACTCCTCGAAGGCGTCGCGCTCCTCCCCGGTCTCGGGCAGGAACCACGTGGTCGGCCCGTTGGCCAGAGGCGTGTCGTTGGGCAGAAAGACGCCGGCCCGGATGCCGTAGACCTCGTAGTAGCTCTCGAGTTCCCGGCTGAGGATGCGCAGCTCGTCGCGGGAGCCGGAGGTGGCGGTGTCGGCGGCGGGCCGTGCGATGGCCGCGAAGTACGCGGTGTCGTCGATGCGGTCGACGACCACCTTCTGCTGCTGGGCCGCGGCCAGGCTGATCGCGAGCGGTACGCCGAGGGCGAGCAGGACGGCCGCCATCAGGACGATGAGCAGCGGGAGAAGACGAGTGCGCACCCTTGCCCGCTACGAGGCCGGGGCGACGAGTCGGTAGCCGACGCCGCGTACGGTCTCGATCAGCGCCGGCATGCGCAGCTTTGCGCGCAGGGACGCCACATGCACCTCAAGAGTGCGCCCGGTCCCCTCCCAACTCGTGCGCCACACCTCGCTGATGATCTGCTCCCGCCGGAAGACCACGCCGGGGCGCTGGGCCAGCAGCGCGAGAAGATCGAACTCCTTGCGGGTCAGTTGGATTACCGAACCGTCGACGCTCACCTGGCGGGTGTGCAGTTCGATGTGTACGGCGCCCAGGCGCAGCACGCCGTCGCCGCCCGTCCCGGTGTCCTCCTGAACGTTGCGCCGGCTGACGGCGTGGATCCGGGCGAGCAGCTCTCCGGTGTCGTACGGCTTCACCACATAGTCGTCGGCACCGAGGTTGAGGCCATGAATACGCGAACGGACGTCCGAACGCGCGGTGACCATGATCACCGGGGTGCTGGTGCGCTTGCGGATCTTGCCGCAGACCTCGTAACCGTCCTGGTCGGGCAGGCCGAGGTCGAGGAGGACGACGCTGAAGCCGTTGCCCTCGGGGACGAGCGCCTGGAGGGCCTCCTCGCCGCTACGCGCGTGAGTGACGTCGAAACCGTGACGTGCCAGGACCGCGGACAGCGCGGCGGCGACGTGGTTGTCGTCCTCGACGAGGAGCAGTCTCATCCCGGCCTCCTTCGGTTCATCGGACGTACGATTCGGACAGGTACACAGTGCGTGCACGCGCGCGAGTGCACCAAGGAAGTCACGCTGATGGACGATGACGCCGTCAAGTGGGTTCCGGTTGCGCGCGGCTTCCGTTATCCAGCCGGTACGCGCCCAGGTCGCAAGTGCTACGACACGTGTCCGATTGCTATCGGATCGTGATGCTCAGATTCCCCTCAGAACTAATGACGCAGGTCGGATACGGTTACTACTGTCCTCCGAAACCGAGGAGGACGGAGCCTGAGAGCGATGACCGAAGTATCGGTGGCCAAGGAAGATGCGGCCGCGACCGGCGACCTGGTCGTCCTGAAGAACGTGAACAAGCACTTCGGCGCGTTGCACGTGCTCCAGGACATCGACCTGACGATCGCCCGCGGTGAGGTCGTCGTGGTCATCGGACCCTCCGGGTCCGGGAAGTCCACCCTGTGCCGCACCATCAACCGCCTCGAGACGATCGACTCCGGCGCGATCGCCATCGACGGCAAGCCGCTGCCCGCTGAGGGCAAGGCCCTTGCCAAGCTGCGTGCCGACGTCGGAATGGTCTTCCAGTCGTTCAACCTTTTCGCGCACAAGACCGTGCTCGAGAACGTGATGCTGGGACAGATCAAGGTCCGCAAGACGGACAAGAAGGCCGCCGAGGACAAGGCCCGCGCCCTGCTCGACCGAGTGGGTGTGGCCAGCCAGGCGGACAAGTACCCTGCCCAGCTCTCCGGCGGCCAGCAACAGCGTGTGGCCATCGCCCGAGCGTTGGCCATGGACCCCAAGGTCATGCTCTTCGACGAGCCGACGTCGGCTCTCGACCCGGAGATGATCAACGAGGTCCTGGAGGTCATGCAGCAGCTCGCCCGGGACGGCATGACCATGATCGTCGTCACCCATGAGATGGGCTTCGCCCGTTCGGCCGCCAATCGAGTGGTGTTCATGGCAGACGGCAAGATCGTCGAAGAAGCTGTGCCGGACCAGTTCTTCAGCAACCCGCGCAGCGACCGCGCCAAGGACTTCCTGTCCAAGATCCTGCACCACTGACGGACTGACGGACTGCTACTCGCAGCCGACGACCTGCGTCAACCGCCGCTCCTGACGGCACGCATCTCTTCTCCACACAAAGGATGTTCACCATGAAGCTCCGCAAGGTCTCCGCCGCGGCCGCCGCTGCCGTCGTCCTCGCTCTCACCGCCACCGCCTGTGGTGGTGACGGCGACAGCGACAGCGGGTCGGGTTCCGGGGGCGGCGACAAGATCAAGATCGGCATCAAGTACGACCAGCCCGGTCTGGGCCTGAAGGAGCCCGACGGCACCTTCTCCGGCTTCGACGTCGACGTCGCCACGTACGTGGCGAAGGAGCTCGGCTACGAGCCCGACCAGATCGAGTTCATCGAGACGAAGAGCGCCGACCGTGAGAACGCGCTCGCCCGTGGCGACGTGAAGCTCATCGCGGCCACGTACTCGATCACCGACGAGCGCAAGGAGAAGGTCGACTTCGCCGGCCCGTACCTGCTGGCCCACCAGGACCTGCTGGTCAAGACCGACTCGGACGTCTCCGAGGCCACCGACCTCAACGGCAAGAAGCTCTGCTCGGTGACGGGCTCCACCTCGGCGCAGAACGTCAAGAAGGACTTCGCCCCGAAGGCCAACCTGACGGAGCGGGGCGGCTACTCGGAGTGCATTGCCGCTCTCCAGAGCGGTGCTGTGGACGCCCTGACCACGGACGACTCGATCCTCGCCGGCTACGCCGCGCAGGAGCAGTACAAGGGCAAGTTCAAGCTTGCCGGTCTGAAGCTGAGCAACGAGAACTACGGCGTCGGTGTGAAGAAGGGCGACACCGAGACCATCAACAAGGTCAACGCCGCCCTCGAGAAGATGGTCAGCTCGAAGGCCTGGGACAAGGCGGTCGCCGACAACTTCGGTCCGGCCAACTACAAGAACGAGCCGGCCCCGAAGATCGGCGTCATCGTCAAGTAGCGCAAGGGTCCACCGGCGCGCCGCCGTCCACCGCGATCAGGGCGGCGGCGCGCCGCGCTATCCACGTACGCCACCCACCCGGAAGCGCGGGAGATCGTGTTCGATTTTCTTTCTGACTACAACGACCCGACCCTGTTGGGTGCCTTCTGGATGACGGTGAAGCTCACGTTCTTCTCCGCCATCGGCTCCATGGTCTGGGGCACCCTCCTGGCCGCAATGCGGGTCAGCCCGGTCCCGCTCATGCGCGGGTTCGGCACGGCCTATGTGAACATCGTCCGGAACATCCCCCTGACGGTCATCATCATCTTCACCTCGCTCGGCCTCGCCGACATCTTCGGCGTGACGATGGGTGCCTCCGACTTCGGCGTCCGGGGCTTCCGCCTGGCGATCCTCGGCTTCATCGCCTACACCGCGGCCTTCGTCTGCGAGGCGATTCGTTCCGGCATCAACACCGTGCCGCTGGGCCAGGCCGAGGCCGCCCGTGCCATCGGGCTGACCTTCAGTCAGACCCTCCGGCTGATCATCCTGCCGCAGGCCCTCCGCTCGGTCATCGGCCCGCTGGCCAACGTGTTGATCGCCCTGACCAAGAACACCACCGTGGCGGCCGCGATCGGCGTGGCTGAGGCCGCCTACCTGATGAAGGAAATGATCGAGAACGAGGCTGAGGTGGTGCTCATCGGCGCGGTCTTCGCCTTCGGTTTCGTGGTACTGACCCTGCCCACCGGCCTCTTCCTCGGTTGGCTGAGCAAGCGACTGGCGGTGAAGCGATGAGTTCCGTTCTCTACGACGCTCCGGGCCCCCGCGCCAAGCGGCGCAATGTGCTCATCTCTGTCGTCTTCTTCGCCCTGCTCGCCCTGCTCGTGTGGTTCGTCTGGGACACTCTGGACGAAAAGGGCCAGCTGGAATGGGCCCTGTGGAAGCCGTTCACCGAGTCGCAGGCCTGGACCACCTATCTGCTGCCGGGTCTCGTCGACACACTGAAGGCCGCGGCACTGGCCATGGTGATCGCCCTTCCGCTGGGCGCGTTCTTCGGTATCGCGCGCATGTCCGACCACCGGTGGGTGCGACTTCCGGCCGCCTGGGTGGTCGAGTTCTTCCGCGCGATCCCTGTCCTGCTGCTGATGCTGTTCGCCAACGAGTTCTACGACCGCTGGACGAACGTCAGCAGTGAGCAGCGGCCTCTCTACGCGGTCGTCACCGGCCTGGTGCTCTACAACGCGTCCGTCCTCGCCGAGGTCGTACGGGCCGGCATCCTCTCCCTGCCCAAGGGCCAGTCGGAAGCCGCCATGGCGGTCGGCCTGCGCAAGGGCCAGACGATGAGGAGCATCCTGCTGCCACAGGCCGTCACGGCCATGCTGCCGGCCATCGTCAGCCAGCTCGTGGTCATCGTGAAGGACACCGCGCTGGGTGGCGTGATGATCGGATTCACCGAGCTCCTCAACGCGCGCCAGACCCTGGCGGCCTTCTACGCCAACGTCATCCCCAGCTTCATCGTGGTGGCGATCATCTACATCGTCCTCAACTTCATCCTCACCAGCTTTGCGAGCTGGCTGGAGAAGCGGCTGCGGCGCAGCAAGCGGAGCACGGGCGCAGTCCTCAGCGCCGAGGACATGGAGGAGCTCAACCCGGCGGCGACGGGTGGCACCTACGGCGCCGGCGCCGGCGGCTCCATCTGATGATCAGTCCAGGAGCCGCTGCCATCTGATGAGCAGTCAAGTGGCATGAACGACACGGAGGGCAGTGGCATGATCGCCACTGCCCTCCGTCACTTGACGCAAGCACCGGCAATGGGTTGCATACGTTCTGTGATCGTGCACCCTGCTCCAACTTTCTGTTCACTTGCGTCCCTCGGGACACCGCTGCGGGCAGGGGGCGCCGCGCCGTGGACCCGGTGATCATCGTCGGAGCGGGGCCCGTGGGGCTTACGCTCGCCCTGGCGCTGGCCCGTCAGGAGGTGCCGTCCGTCGTCCTCGACGAGGGGCCCGGCAAGGACGAACCCCGCCTCGCGCGCACCGTCGTCCTGCGCGAGGACACCACCGCCCTTATGGAGCGCCTGACGGGTGTGCCTGTCGCCGAGGCCGGGGCCCGCTGGGCCGGATGGCGGGCAATGCGGCGCAAGCAGGTGATGCGCGAGGTCACGTTCGACGACACGGCCGCCGAGCCCGAGGGCGTCACGAACCCCGCCCCCCTGCACATCGCCCAGCACGTGCTCACCGGTGCCCTGCGCGCGGCCCTCGAAGGCGAACCGCTCGTCAAGATCGCCGTGGACAGCCGCCTGGACGCCATCGAGCAGGAGCCATCGGGCGTCACCGCCCACACCCGCGGCCCCAAGGGCACCTGGTGGCGGGGCAGTTACCTGGTCGGCTGCGACGGCCCGCGCTCGACCGTGCGCAAACTCCAGGACATCCGCTTTCCCGGCCGTACGGCGGTGGAGCGACACGCCGTGGCAGCGCTGCGCGCGGAACTTCCCTGGGACGGTCAGGCGTTGCTCCATCGGATGCCGCCGTGGCGGATGTCCGGACCTTCGGCCGGGGAGGTCACCGGACGACCGCTCGCGGACGGGGTGTGGCGCCTGGACTGGCTGCTGCCGCCGGGCAAGGACCTGGTCACGCCCGAGCTCGTGGTGGCTCGCATCCGGGAGACGCTCGCCGGCTGGACCGGTGGGCCGACACCGCCGTACGAGCTCCTCGACACCGGGGTTCACACGGTCCACCACCGCCTGGCCCGCCGCTGGCGCGCGGGCCGCGTCTTTCTCGCCGGAGACGCGGCGCACTGCCTCGGCACGCTCGGCACGCACGGGCTCGACGAGGGGCTGCGGGACGCCGACAACCTCGCCTGGAAGCTGGCACCGGCCTGGCACCACGGGCCGCACGAGGCGCTGCTCGACAGCTACCAGGCGGAGCGGCGCGCCGTCGTCGCAGCCCGGCTGCGCGCCGCCGACCAGGCGCTGCCGCTGCTGCGCGGCGGCGGCGGGCTGCGCGCCTACGTCCCCGGCTCCGCCCGGGGGCATGACGCGCTGCTGATGGACGGCCACCTGGGGCACGGCGCGATCGGTGCGCTGGGGACGTACGCCGAGTCGCCGCTCGCGCCCGGGCCCCTGGAGGGCGAGGTCCCGGTGGACACGCCGCGTGGTGCGCCAGTCGTGGACGTGCGGGTCACGGCGGAGGACGGCTCCTTCGTACAGCTGCGCGACCGGCTCGGGCGCGGCGCGCTGCTGGTACTGCTGATCGCGCCGGGCACGGGCGTCTGGGAGCGCAAGCACTGGGCGACCGCCGGGATCATGCCTCGGCTGGCGGCCGCGGTGACGGCACTGCCGTACCGAGCCGAGTTGCTGGTCGCGGAGGCCTATCCGGGGGCGGCCGCGCATTCGGTCCTGCTGGTGCGGCCCGACGGCCATCTGGTGACGGCCCTGAGCGGAGTGCGGCCGACCGATCTGTACGCGGCAGCCGAGGCGGCGCTGGGCGGACCGGGCAAGGTTCAGGCCGGGGCGGCGGAGGCAAAAGCGGGGGCCGCGGCGGAAGCCGGGGCTGCGGCCGGCTCGCGCTGACATCGAAGGGAACCGGCGCTGCCCCCTGCCGTAGAGAACCGGCCTTCACCGGACCGGAGAGCAGCACTCACTGTCACTGTGCGGTCCGCATAGTGACAGTGAGTTGACCGGCCCGCACCGGCGTGGTGTACTCCGGATCGTGACCGACACCTGTGTGCGCCTGTGGCGGAGGGTCCATATGGACCTCGTCCGCTATGCGGGCTGCGTGTGTCGCCCGTCCTGCTGAACTCGCATCCCCCTTCCTGCGCGCGCCACTGCTGACTCTGTCGCCTGTGCTGTCGCGCGTTCTTCGCGAACTCTCTTCAGGACGGTGCCCGTGTCCGTACCCTCTGCCGCCTCCCCTTCCTCCGTTGCCGCGTCCAAGCCCGGCGCCAAGTCGAATCCCGCGCCGGTCCCCGCGCCGACGCAAGCGGACCTTCTCGACTTCGTACGGCGTTCGGCCGCCGACACCGAGTTGGTCGCCTCGCTCCCGCTCGACCCCGAAGGCCGTACCTGGGTACGGCTCGAGGGTCCCGGCGGCAGCGAGGCCTGGTTGATCGGCTGGCCGCCCGGGACGGGCACCGGCTGGCACGACCACGCCGACTCGGCCGGCGCCTTCGTGACGGCGGCCGGTGAGCTCAAGGAGAACTCGCTCGCCGTCCGGCTGCCCGCCGACGGCTGGAAGACGCTGGAACTGACGAACGACGTGGACCGGGAACGGCGGCTCCCCGCCGGAAAAGGCCGCTCCTTCGGTCACCACCATGTGCACGAGGTACTCAACGAGTCCCCCGACCGGCACGCCATCTCCGTTCACGCCTACTACCCACCCCTGCCGCAGATCCGCCGCTTCAGCCGTAGCGGGCCGATCCTGCGCCTGGAGCAGGTGGAGCGCCCGGAGGACTGGCAGTGAGCGGGGCGACCGGAAGCGAGCCTGTGCTGCACGGTTCGAGCGAACGGCGGGTTGGTAACGGTGAGTTGAAGGTGAGTACTGCGGGCGGCGTGAGCGAGGCGCCCACCGGAGCGGGCGCGTGGGAGACAGGCGTGGGTGACGTGGTTGGACGCGGCGTGGACGAACGGCCCGTCGGCATCGACGAGTTGCTGGAGCGGGTGCGCGCGGGCTACGAGCGGATCGAGCCTCGAGAAGCGTACGAGGCCGCTCAGGAAAGCGATGCTCTGCTGGTCGACATCCGGTACGCGGCCCTGCGAGAGCGGGACGGTCTGATCCCCGGCGCCCTCGTCGTCGAGCGCAACGAACTGGAATGGCGGCTCGACCCGCAGGGCAGCCACCGCACCCCCGAGGCCACCGGTCACGACCTGCGGGTCGTGGTGATCTGCAACGAGGGCTACGCATCCAGCCTGGCGGCGGAATCGCTACGGCGACTGGGACTGAGCCGGGCCACCGACCTGGTCGGCGGGTTCCAGGCATGGCGGGCTGCTGGGCTTCCGGTGACGTCGGGGGTGGGTGTGGACGCCTAGGCCAGTTGATCCCGGCCCGAACGCGATGGGCGCCCCCGCGCGTTCACCGTGTCCGGCGCCGGAATCCCGTGGTCGCGAGCCTTCGCCCACTTCCGGGTCCCCTACCGGGATTAGAACCCCTCGCCCTCGAGGAACTCCGTGTCCTCGCCTTCCTCCTCCAGCGCCTGCCGGACCACCCGTAGGGCCATGCCCTCGGGATAGCCCTTGCGGGCGAGCATGCCCGCGAGGCGGCGCAGGCGTTTGTCGCGGTCGAGGCCGCGCGTGGAACGCAGCTTGCGGGCGACGAGTTCGCGTGCGGTCGTCTCTTCCTGCTCGGAGTCGAGCTGGGAAACGGCCTCGTCGATCAGTGTGGAGTCGACGCCCTTGGTGCGCAGTTCCTGCGCGAGCGCGCGTCTGGCGAGACCCCGGCCGTGGTGCCGGGACTCCACCCAGGCATCCGCGAACGCACTGTCGTTGATGAGGCCGACCTCCTCGAACCTCGACAGCACCTCCTCGGCGGCATCGTCCGGGATCTCCCGCTTGCGCAAGGCGTCCGCAAGTTGCTTCCGCGTCCGCGGGGTCCCGGTGAGCAGGCGTAGGCAGATCGCCCGCGCCTGCTCCACCGGGTCCGCCGGGTGGTCCCCCTTCTCGGCCCTCGACAAGGAGGGGGCGTCCCCGTCTTCACCGGGCGATTCCCCGAAGCCGCGCCGACGGCGCCCCCGCCCCCCGGCTGAGCCGCCCTCACCACGCATCCTGCGGCCACCCCGGCGCGAGCCGCCGCCGGAATATCCACTGCCGTCCGCCGAGCCGCCCTGCGGCCGCTCGCCGCTGCCCTGGATGCCTTCGCCCGGCCAGTCACCACCGCCCGGGATGCCCTTGCTCGGCCCGTCGTCGTACGACCTCTCCGTGCCGTACGACGCCGCACTGCCGTATCCCCCGTAACCGCCCCGCGCGGTTTCTCCGTCGTAGCTACCCCGGTCCACGTCTCCCCCGTGGCCGGCCCCGCCCCTCCCCCGCTCATGCGGAACGTCGGGGTGGGCGGACTCGGCCCAGTCGGTTCGCCACGCTCTTGAATCAGGCACCGTACGGATCAGCTCTTGGCTGCCGCGGCCTTGGTCTTGGCCGTCTTGGCCGCCGGAGCAGGCACCGTCTTCGCAGCGTCGTCCGGGGCGGCGGCGACCGCGGCGTCCGCGCCCGGCTCGGCAGCCGGCTCCTCGGGCCGCACGCCGACGCCCAGCTTCTCCTTGATCTTCTTCTCGATCTCGTTGGCCAGGTCGGGGTTGTCCTTCAGGAAGTTACGAGCGTTCTCCTTGCCCTGGCCGAGCTGGTCGCCCTCGTACGTGTACCAGGCGCCGGCCTTGCGGACGAAGCCGTGCTCCACGCCCATGTCGATCAGGCCGCCCTCGCGGCTGATGCCCTGGCCGTAGAGGATGTCGAACTCGGCCTGCTTGAAGGGCGGCGCAACCTTGTTCTTGACGACCTTGCAGCGGGTGCGGTTGCCGACCGCGTCCGTGCCGTCCTTCAGGGTCTCGATGCGGCGGATGTCGATACGCACCGAGGCGTAGAACTTCAGCGCCCGACCACCGGTCGTGGTCTCCGGGGAGCCGAACATCACGCCGATCTTCTCGCGGAGCTGGTTGATGAAGATCGCGGTGGTCTTCGACTGGTTGAGCGCGCTGGTGATCTTCCGCAGGGCCTGGCTCATCAGTCGGGCCTGCAGACCGACGTGGCTGTCGCCCATCTCGCCCTCGATCTCCGCGCGCGGGACGAGCGCGGCGACGGAGTCGATGACGATGAGGTCGAGGGCGCCGGAGCGGACCAGCATGTCCACGATCTCCAGGGCCTGCTCGCCGTTGTCGGGCTGAGAGAGGATCAGGTTGTCGATGTCGACGCCGAGCTTCTTCGCGTACTCGGGGTCGAGGGCGTGCTCCGCGTCCACGAAGGCGACCTGACCGCCGGCCTTCTGCGCGTTGGCCACTGCGTGCAGGGTCAGCGTGGTCTTACCGGAGGACTCCGGTCCGTACACCTCCACCACGCGGCCGCGCGGCAGGCCACCGACGCCGAGGGCGACGTCGAGCGCGGTCGACCCGGTGGGGATGACCTCGATGGGCTCGTTCGGCCGCTCGCCCAGGCGCATGACCGCACCCTTGCCGAACTGCCGTTCAATCTGTGCGAGCGCGGCGTCCAGGGCCTTCTCGCGGTCGGTTCCTGCCATGGGTTCCACCCGATTTGCTTGAGTCGATCGCTTCACGTCAAAGACGCTAACGCCTGCCACTGACAATGGGCCCCGACGCCCGTCCGGCCTGTGGATAACCCGGCCACTTATCCATCGAAACCGTGGCGAAATGCCCGCCGAGCGCCTCTCCGCCGTCTCCATCAGAATGGATGTTCGATTTTCGTGTCAAGCGCACCACACGGCACCTACGAGACTACGTCCGCGGCCTGACACCGCCCCGGATTCCCGGCCGGCAGCCCGCTCCCCGGGGCGGATGGCCCGCCCGCCGTCCCGGCGACACAGCCCCCCTGCTCCTGCCTGCCGCGCCTGGCGTCGGCTGGCGTCGGCTGCGCCTCAGGAGGAGTTCAGGAGGAGTTATCGCCGGGGTCCTCCGCCTTCGACGGTGGCTCTGCCGCTCCCGGCCGTGGGGCCCACAGCGCACGCGCGCGGGCGACCAGACCCCGCCCCGCACCCCGTCCCCAGTGGTGCCCGTGCACCCGGGGGTCGTCGGTGACGGCGTACCGCTTCACGTACGCCCCCAGGAACGCCTGCAGCGTGGCGATCGCAGGGATGGCGATCAGGGCGCCCACCGCGCCGAGGAGGGCGGTGCCGGCGACGACCGAACCGAAGGCGACCGCGGGGTGGATGTCGACCGTCTTCGAGGTCAGCTTGGGCTGCAGCACGTAATTCTCGAACTGCTGGTAGATCACGACGAAGATCAGCACCCACAGCGCGTACCAGGGATCGACCGTGAAGGCGATCAGCATGGGCAGGGCGCCCGCGAGATACGTGCCGATGGTGGGGATGAACTGCGAGACCAGGCCGACCCACACCGCGAGCACGGGCGCGTACGGCACGTCCAGGCTCGCCAGCAGGATGTAGTGGGCTACGCCGGAGACGAGCGCCATAAGGCCGCGTGAGTACAGGTAACCGCCGGTCTTGGTGACGGCGATCTCCCACGCGCGCAGTACCTCGGCCTGCTTGGCGGGCGGCAGTACGGAGCACAGCGCGCGGCGCAGTCGCGGGCCGTCCGCGGCGAAGTAGAACGAGAACAGCGTGATCGTCAGCAGCTGGAAGAGACCGCCGAGGACCTGGGCGGACACGGCCAGGACCCCGGTGGCGCTGTTCTGCACGTAGTTGCGCAGCCAGTCGGAGCGGAGCAGGCCCTCCTGGACGTCGACGCGGCGCAGCTCGGTGTTGAAGTGCGCATTGATCCAGTTGATGACGGAGTCGAGGTAGTTCGGGAAGTCCTCGACGATCTTGATGATCTGGCCCGCGAGCATGGACCCCAGCAGTGTCACGAACCCGGCGGACGCGATGATCACGGCGAGGAAGACGACGCCGGTGGCCAGTCCGCGGCGCATGCCGCGCGCGGCCATCCAGCTCACCGCGGGCTCGATGGCGAGAGCCAGGAAGAACGCGATGAGGACGTTGATCAACAGCCCGGTGAGCTGGTGAAAGGCCCAGCTGCCCAGCTGGAACGCGCCGACCAGCGCCAGTGCGAGCACCATGGCGCGCGGGAGCCAACGAGGCATGCGGGCGTTGGACCCGGCGTCGCTCTCCCCCGGTGGCGGGGTGGGCGGCGTCGTGCCGAACGGGGATCCGTGCCGGGCGAGCTGCCCGGTCTCGTCAGTGCGTGCCACGGAGCAAGTGTCGCCCACACCACCGACAAACGGCTTCGGTCCTGCGATCTTCGTGACTGGTCAGCGCTTCTCACCCGGAACGTTCATGACCGCACACACCACACGCCACACGTCCTTCGTCTCCCAGCCGGCGTTCAGCGCCTCGTGCACCGTGCGCCCGCCGAGCTCCGTCATCACGTGGTCGCGCGCGAAGGTGTCGGCGTAGCCCGAACCGAAGTGATCCGCCATCCGCTCCCAGAAGACCGTCAACCGCATGCGTCCAGTATCCCGCCCCTGAGAGTGGGCCTGCGCCGGGACCCCTTGCCGAGACCGCTTTCCGTCCTACGGTCTGACGCATGCCCGAAACAGGAGCTTCCGCACTCCCCCCGACGCCCTCGACGCGCTCCCCGCTCTTCCGCGCCGAGCAGTTCGTCTGGCTCAGCGCGCGCGTGCTCGAGCAGCGTCTCTTCGCGTACCACTTCCTGAACGGTGCCGCCGACCCGGTGGAGACCGCGCTGGACGCCTACCGCAACGAGGACGGCGGGTACGGCCACGCGCTGGAGCCCGATCTGCGCGGCCCGGTCAGCCAGCCGCTGCACACCGGTCACGCCCTGCACATCCTGGACGCCATCGAGCGCTGCGGCGGACAGCGCGTGGATCGCGTCTGCCGCTACCTCACCTCGGTCTCCACGCCGGAGGGCGCCCTCCCGGCGATCCATCCCAGCCAGCGCGGCTACCCCGCCGCCCCCTTCATGCCGATCGTGGACGACGCTCCCAGCTCGCTCCTGGCCACCGGACCGGTCGTCGGACTGCTGCACCGCAACGAGGTGTGGCACGCCTGGCTGTTCCGGGCCACGGACTTCTGCTGGCAGGCGGTCGAGTCCCTGGAGAAGTCCCACCCGTACGAGATCGAGGCCGCCGTGGCCTTCCTGGACTCCGTTCCCGACCGCCCGCGCGCGGAGGCGGCCGCCGACCGCCTGGGCCGCCTCGTGCGCGACCAGCGCCTTGCGGCACTGGAGCCGGACAACCTCGACGACTACCCGCCCTCCCTCGGCTACGCCCCCGGCGAGCACCATTTCCCGCACGACTATGCGCGGACACCGCGCTCCTTCGCGCGCGCGTGGTTCACGGACGACGAGATGAGCCGCTCCCTCGACCACCTCGCCGGCGAGCAGCAGGAGGACGGCGGCTGGCCGATCCGTTGGCGTCAGTGGGCGCCGAGCATCGCCTCCGAGGCCCGTCCCATGGTGACGATTGAGGCACTGCGCACGCTCAGGGTGTACGGCCGCCACATCGGCTGACGAGCCTCACCCACCCATCGCGCGCACCCCTGCCGTCACCAGCACGGCCGCCGCGACGACAAGCAGGAACGGAGCACGCAGGACGAGCGCCACGGCAGCCGCAGCGACTCCGGCCACCTTCGCGTCCAGTACCAGCGCCTGCCCGTCACCGAACGTCTGCTGGGCCGTGAGGGCGGCAAGGAGGGCGACGGGCAACAGGGCGGCAAGTCGCCGTACGAGAGGCCTCTCCAGAGCACCCGCGGGCACGAGCAGCCCGACGAGCTTGACGCCGTAGCAGCCAAGGGCGGTGACCCCGATCGCGATCCAGGTGTTCACAGCTCCCCCTCCCGCACGTCTCCCCGACGCCGCCCCTGCGCCCACACCACGACCGGCGCCGCAAGGGCGGCAACCAGCACAGGCACACCTGCAGGCAGAACAGGCAACAACCCGAGCCCCAGCACCACAGCCAGTCCGGCGACAGCCCGCTCGGTCGCGGACTTCAGCATCGGCGCGAGCAAAGCCAGAAAGACGGCAGGCCCGGCCGCATCCAGCCCCCAGGCATCGGTGTCCCCCATGGCCTCCGCCCCGAGCGCACCAAGAAACGTGGTGAGGTTCCACAACACGTACAGGCTGAGCCCCGTCACCACGAACCCGATCCGCGCACTGCGCCGAGTCGGCTGCGCCAGCGCGACTGCCGCCGTCTCGTCGATCACCCACTGCGCGGCGAACGGCCGCACCGCGCGCGTAAGGCTCAGCAACTGCGACAACCGCAGCCCGTAAAAGGCGTTACGCACGCCGAGAAAGAACGCACCCGCGGCCGCGGTCCACGGACCACCCCCTGCAGCAAGCGCCCCGACCAGCGCGAACTGCGAGGCTCCCGTGAACACCAGCAGGCTGAGCGCACAGGTCTGCAAGAGCGTGAGCCCACTACCCACCGACGTCACCCCGAAGGCGAACCCGGACAACCCGACGGCTACTCCAACGCCCAGCGCGTCCCGTACAACAACCCCGTCGGGCCTGCCTTCGTCGACACGAAGGTCTTCAAGAGCTTTCTGTTCTGCCACACCCGCGACGCTAGGACAGCCCCTGCCACACGTCTTGTACGTTCTTGCGCTCCCGCTGATAGGCCCCCGGCGGAACGCCGACGATCCGGCTGAAGTGCCGATTCAGATGCGGCTGATCGGTGAACCCCACAGCAAGGGCCGCCTCAGCCGGCGAAACCCCTTCGTCCAACAGCCGCCGAGCCCGCCGTACGCGAGCATCGGTCAGCCACGTGTGCGGCGGCATCCCGTACAGATCCCGAAACGCCCGCAGCAAGGCAAACGGACCGGTACCGAGATCGACAGCCAGCCTCTCCAGACTGGGCGGCTCAGCCATCCGCCCCTCCAGCACCTCACGCGCGCGTGTAGCGACCCGAGCCCCGGCAGTCCGCACCTCGCGCTGCGGAAGAGCCCCACCGTTCAACCGCAGCAGCCGGGTCACTGCCACCCGAAGCAACGTATCGGCGGCCAGCGCGTTCCCCTCATCCGCCGCCCGCAACACCTGATGCACCAACCCCACGGCATACGCATCATCGAGCACCGGCCTCACAAACCCCGGCGTCCCCCGAATAGCAGTGGTCTCCCCCGCTATCTCGGCCACCAGCTCGGCCGACGGATAAACGGCCCCGTACTGCCACCCCTCAGGAACCCCCGCCCGCCCGGTATGCGGCGTATCCGGATTGACCAACGCGAGCGCACCGGCCCCCGCGTACTGATCAGCACCCCGACAGTGAAAGACCTCCACGCCATCGGCGATGGCGGCGATCACAAAGTTCTCATGGGTATGCCGCACAAACGTCTTCCGCACATACCGGGCCCGCAGCAGATCAACACCGGGCAAGTCGGCGTACTGCCAATGCCGCGCCCGCTCACCCGAACCTGCCATACCCCCATTCTCCGCGACGCCGACGAACCGCCCAGCGGCGCACCCCCGCGGACCGGCAGCCGCGCACGGCGCCAAGGGACCGTGCCGGGGGGTGTCCGCCCGCAGCGGCGGGCGTCAACAAACAGCCCCTCTCGAGACACAGCAACCACCCGACCGAGGACGGACACCCCCCGGCACGGCCCCGACCCACAACGAAACCCGCAGGCGCTACGCGCACCTCCACTCACCCGAGCGGGCCGCCGCAGGCACCCCGCCCAACCGCCGGAGGCAAGACGCACAACCACCCCCGCACACATTTCCCCAGCTCAACCGCATTGTCAGTCCCCGGGTGCAGGATGGACGCATGGTCAGCAACCCGCACCAAGCCCTAGCCGGCTTCTCCCCCGCCACCCGAGGCTGGTTCACGGGCGCGTTCTCCGCGCCCACCGCAGCCCAGGCAGGTGCGTGGCAGGCCATCCACGAGGGCTCGGACGTGCTGGTCGTGGCCCCCACCGGCTCCGGCAAAACCCTGGCTGCCTTCCTCGCCGCCCTGGACCAGCTGGCCGCCACACCCCCACCGGCCGACCCCAAGAAGCGCTGCCGAGTCCTCTACGTCTCCCCCCTCAAGGCCCTCGCCGTCGACGTCGAGCGCAACCTCCGCAGCCCCCTGACCGGCATCCGCCAGGAATCCATCCGCCTGGATCTCCCCGAGCCCGAGGTAAAGGTCGGCATCCGCTCCGGCGACACCCCCGCCGCAGAGCGCCGAGCCCTGTCGACCCGCCCCCCGGACATCCTCATCACCACCCCCGAGTCCCTCTTCCTGATGCTGACGTCAGCGACACGCGACGCTCTGACCGGCATCGAGACGGTGATCCTGGACGAGGTCCACGCGGTGGCGGGCACCAAGCGCGGCGCACACCTCTCGCTCACCTTGGAGCGCCTGGACGAGCTGCTCCCCAAGCCGGCCCGCCGGATCGGCCTCTCCGCGACCGTCCGCCCGGTCGACGAGATCGCCCGCTACCTCTCCCCCAGCCGCAAGGTGGAGATCGTCCAGCCGAAGTCGGGCAAGGAGTTCGACCTCTCGGTCGTGGTCCCCGTCGAGGACCTCGGCGAGCTGGGCGGCTCCCCGGTCGCCGAGGGCTCCGAACGCGCGGAACGCCCCTCGATCTGGCCCCACGTGGAGGAGCGGATCACCGACCTGGTCCAGGCCCACCGCTCCACCATCGTCTTCGCCAACTCCCGCCGCCTGGCGGAACGCCTGTGCAACCGCCTCAACGAGATCGCCTACGAGCGGGCCACCGGCGAACCCCTGGGCGAGCACCACACCCCGGCCGAGCTCATGGGCGGCTCGGGCGCGGCCCAGGGCGCACCTCCGGTCATCGCCCGCGCCCACCACGGCTCGGTCTCCAAGGAACAGCGCGCCCTGGTCGAGGAGGACCTCAAGGCAGGCCGCCTCCCCGCAGTCGTGGCCACGTCCAGCCTCGAGCTGGGCATCGACATGGGCGCCGTCGACCTCGTCGTCCAGGTCGAGTCACCGCCCTCCGTGGCCTCCGGCCTCCAGCGCGTGGGCCGCGCGGGACACCAGGTCGGCGCCGTCTCCACCGGCGTGGTCTTCCCGAAGTATCGCGGCGACCTCGTCCAGGCAGCCGTGGTCACCGAACGGATGCGCACCGGGTCCATCGAGTCCCTGAAGGTCCCGGCCAACCCCCTGGACGTCCTCGCCCAGCAAATCGTCGCCATGACGGCGATGGACACCTGGCAGGTGGACGACCTCCTCGCCATGGTCCGCCGAGCCGCCCCCTTCGCGTCCCTCCCGGAATCCGCTTTCACCGCCGTCCTCGACATGCTCGCCGGCCGCTACCCGTCCGACGCCTTCGCCGAGCTCCGCCCGCGCGTGGTCTGGGACCGCGTCGCCGGGACGATCACCGGCCGCCCCGGCGCACAGCGCCTCGCGGTCACCTCCGGGGGCACCATCCCGGACCGCGGCCTGTTCGGTGTCTTCCTCGCCGGAGCGGACCCGAAGAAGGGCGGCGGCCGGGTCGGCGAGCTGGACGAGGAGATGGTCTACGAGTCCCGCGTGGGGGACGTCTTCACGCTCGGCACGAGCTCCTGGCGCATCGAGGACATCACCCGCGACCGCGTCCTGGTCTCCCCCGCGCCGGGCGTACCGGGCCGACTCCCCTTCTGGAAGGGCGACCAGCTGGGCCGTCCCCTCGAACTGGGCCGCGCGGTGGGCGCGTTCCTGCGCGAGGTCGGCTCGCTGCCCAAGGAGGACGCCCGCCTGCGCCTCCTCACCGCAGGCCTGGACGTCTGGGCGGCCGACAACGTCCTGTCCTACCTGGACGAGCAGCGCGAGGCCTGCGGCCACATCCCGGACGACCGCACGATCGTCGTCGAGCGCTTCCGCGACGAACTCGGCGACTGGCGCGTCGTCGTGCACTCCCCCTTCGGCGCGCAGGTCCACGCCCCCTGGGCCCTCGCCCTGGGCGCGAAGCTCTCCGAGCGATACGGCATGGACGCGCAGGTCATGCACGCCGACGACGGCATCGTGCTGCGCCTGCCCGACGCCGACCTCATGGGCCTGGACCTGCTGGACCAGGAGCCGAGGAAGGCCGGCACCGAGTACGACGCCGACCAGGCGCCCGTCGGCGCGGCGGACGTCGTTTTCGACAAGGGCGACGTCGACCAGATGGTCACCGACCAAGTCGGCGGCTCGGCGCTGTTCGCGTCCCGCTTCCGCGAGTGCGCCGCCCGCGCGCTGCTGCTGCCGCGCCGCAACCCCGGCAAGCGCACCCCGCTGTGGCAACAGCGCCAGCGCGCCGCCCAACTCCTCGAGGTCGCCAGCGAGTTCGGCTCCTTCCCGATCGTGCTGGAAGCGGTCCGCGAATGCCTCCAGGACGTCTTCGACGTCCCCGGCCTCACCGAGCTGATGGGCGACCTCGAAGCCCGCAAGGTACGCCTCGTCGAGGTCACCACCCCCGAGCCGTCCCCGTTCGCGCGCTCCCTCCTCTTCGGGTACGTCGCCCAGTTCCTGTACGAGGGAGACTCCCCGCTCGCCGAGCGCCGCGCCGCCGCCCTGTCGCTGGACTCGCGTCTGCTCGCCGAGCTGCTCGGCCAGGCGGAGCTGCGGGAGCTGCTCGACGCCGAGGTGCTGACCGAGCTGGAACAAGAGCTCCAGTGGCTCACCGAGGACCGCCGGGTCAAGGACGTCGAAGGCGTCGCGGACGTCCTTCGCCTCCTCGGCCCGCTCACGGACGCCGAACTGGTCGAGCGCGGCGCCGAGCCGCACTGGGCCCAGGAGCTGGCCGGCGCCCGCCGCGCCATCAAGGTCCGCATCGCCGGCACGGACCACTGGGCGGCGATCGAGGACTCGGGCCGCCTGCGCGACGCGCTCGGCACGGCGCTGCCGGTCGGCGTCCCCGAGGCCTTCACCGAGCCGGTCAAGGACCCGCTCGGCGATCTCCTCGCCCGCTATGCCCGCACCCACGGCCCGTTCACGTCGGCCACAGCGGCGGCCCGCTTCGGCCTGGGCGCGGCGATCACCGACGGCGCCCTCCAGCGGCTGGCGGCGAGTGGACGAGTCGTCCAGGGCGAGTTCCACCCGGCAGGCATCGGCCAGGAGTGGTGCGACGCCACGGTCCTGCGCCGCCTGCGCCGCCGCTCCCTCGCTGCCCTGCGCCATGAGCTGGAGCCGGTGCCACCGGCCGCGCTCGCGCAGTTCCTGCCGCAGTGGCAGCACATCGGCAAGGGCCACGGGCTGCGCGGCATCGACGGACTGGTCCGCTCCATCGAGCAGTTGCAGGGCGCGTCCGTGCCCGCGTCCGCCCTGGAGAAACTCGTCCTGCCGTCCCGCGTCGCGAACTACACCCCCGCGATGCTCGACGAACTCACCGCCGCCGGCGAGGTCGTCTGGGCCGGAGCGGGCTCACTCCCCGGCAAGGACGGCTGGGTGTCCCTCTACATGGCGGACACGGCCCCCTTGCTCCTGCCGCAGCCGCACCCCCTGGAGCTGACGGCACTGCACCAGTCCGTCCTGGACGCCCTGTCCGGCGGCTACGGCCTGTTCTTCCGCCAGATCACCGACCAGGTCCGCGCCACCACGTACCCCGACGCCACCGACCCCCAACTCGCCGACGCCCTCTGGGATCTGGCCTGGTCGGGCCGCCTGACGAACGACACGCTCGCACCCATGCGCTCCCTGCTGGGCTCGGGACGCACCGCGGGCTCCACGGCTCACCGCGCCAAGCGCACCGTCCCACGCGGACGCTACGGCTCCCTCACGTCCGCCGCCCGCCCCGCGTCCCGAACCGGCCCACCGACCGTCGCCGGCCGCTGGTCCGTGCTCCCGGCCCACGAGCCGGACCCCACCGTGCGGGCCCACGCACTGGCCCGCGCACTCCTCGACCGGCACGGCGTGGTGACCCGGGGAGCGGTCGCCGCCGAGGGCGTCGAGGGCGGCTTCTCGGCGACGTACCGCATCCTGTCCGCCTTCGAGGAGAGCGGCCAGGCGCGGCGCGGCTACGTGGTCGAAGGACTCGGCGCCGCACAGTTCGCCATGGACGGCGCGGTGGACCGCCTGCGCGCGGTCGCCAACGCCCGCGAACGCGGCGAGGCCCTGCCCGGCCCCAGCACCCCCGACACCGACGGCGCCCCCGGTGGCTACGGCGGACCTGACATGCACGGCGCCTTCGACGGCTTCGGCACTCCTGGCGCCGACCAGGGCAACACCCCCGAATGGCACAACCCCGACGGCACGCCCGCGTACGACATCCCCGACCTCGACCACGACTTCCTGGACGCCCACCTCGGTCCGGGCGACTACGTCTCGCCGCGCGATCTCGCCTCCCAGGTCAACCGCCGCACCCCACAAGGCCCCGCGTGGCACAACGGCGGCGCCCCATTCGGCTCCGGCCCCGGCCCCGGCCGCCCCGGCTCCGCCGCCCGCCATCGCCGCCCCGCCGCCGACACCCGAGCCGCTGTCCTCGCCGCCGCCGACCCGGCGAACGCGTACGGAGCCGCCCTCGCCTGGCCCGAGCCCCCGACCGGCGCCGGGCACAAGCCAGGCCGCAAGGCGGGCTCCCTCGTCGTACTGGTCGACGGCGAGCTGACCCTTTACATGGAGCGCGGCGGCAAGACCCTGCTGGCCTGGCCCTCGGCCCCGGACACCGAGCCCACCGACGATCCCCGCCTGCACACCGCAGCAGAGGCCCTCGCCGCAGCCGCCCGTGCGGGCTCCCTCGGCACCGTCACAGTGGAGCGCGTGAACGGCGCCGCGGCCCTGACCTCCCCCCTGGGCACCCTCCTGGAAGGAGCGGGCTTCATCGCAACTCCCCGAGGCCTACGCCTACGCGCCTGATCCGAGCCGCCGAACAACCGGTGACCGGCGACCGGCGACCGGCGACCACCCACCCGAGGCCGAGCCACTGGCCCGAGCGCCGGCCCGAACCACCAGCGCCAGCCCTACCCCCCTCCAGCCCCCGACCCCCCGGCCGCGCGCGATCCGCCCCACCGCACACCCTCCACCGCACACCCCCACCCCATGCCACCCTTGACCCATGCCCGAAGGAGACACGGTCTGGCAGACGGCGAAGCGGCTGCACACAGCCCTCGCGGGCGAGATGCTGACCGTCAGCGACTTCCGGGTACCGAAGTACGCCACGGTCGACCTCACGGGCCGTACCGTCCTGGACGTCACCCCGCGCGGCAAACACCTCCTCACCCGCGTCGAGGGCGGCCTGACGGTCCACACGCACCTCGGGATGGAAGGTTCCTGGAAGGTGTTCGCCGACGACGAGCGCTGGACGGGTGGCCCCTCCTACCAGATCCGTGTGATCCTCGCCGCCGCCGACGCCCGTCCCGGCCGCACGGCCGTCGGCTACCGCCTCCCCGTCCTCGACCTCCTGCGCACCACCGAGGAAGACCGAGCAGTGGGCCACCTCGGCCCCGACCTCCTGGGTCCGGACTGGGCGCCTGACCGCGCCCTCGCCAACCTCCTGGCCGACCCCGCCCGCCCCCTCGGCGAGGCCCTGCTGGACCAGCGCAACCTCGCCGGTATCGGCAATGTCTACAAGAGCGAGCTGTGCTTCCTGCTCCGGGTCACCCCCTGGCTCCCCGTCGGCGCACTCCCGACCGAGCACGCAGCCCAACTGCCCGTACTCGCCAAGAAGCTCCTGGAAGCCAACCGCGACCGCCCGATCCGCAGTACGACGGGCCGCCGGGGCCAGGACCTCTTCGTGTACGGCCGTGCCAAGCGCCCCTGCCTGCGCTGCGGCACCCCCATCCGCGCGGCCGACCAGGGCGACGGCTCCCGCGAGCGTCCCACCTACTGGTGCCCGAACTGCCAGGCGGGCCCGGCCCCGAGCACCGCCGCCGCGCGCAGGGCTCCCCGCACCGCCCGAGGGACCCTCTCGCCGGACCGGCCCAGCACTCCACCCAGTACCACTAATTGACGACCCGTCAGACTTGCTCGTACCGTCCTTTCATGGCCGTCAAGGCGTACGACCTCACCGGACGCACTGCATTCGTCACCGGCGCAGCCAGCGGCATCGGCCGCGCCTCGGCCGTCCTCCTCGCCGAGGCCGGTGCAACCGTGCACTGCGCCGACCGTGATGCGCAGGGCCTGCACGACACTGCGACCCTGATCAAATCGAGCGGCGGCACCGCCCGCACCCATCACCTCGACGTGACCGACCGCGAGCAGCTCCACCAGGCCGTCACATCCTGCGAACGACTCGACGTGATGGCCGCGGTCGCCGGGATCATGCACAGCAGCCCGGTCCTGGAGACCCGCGACGAGGACCTCGACCGGGTACTGAGCGTCAACTTCAAGGGAGTGCTGTACGCCTGTCAGGAGGCTGCCGGCGCGATGCTCGCCCAGCGCGTCAGAGGCAGCATCGTCACCATGGCCTCCGGCGCCGTGGACACCGGCGGCCCGGGCCTGCTCTGCTACGGCGCGGCCAAGGCTGCCGTCGTGCAGCTGACCAAGACGCTGGCCACGGAGATGGGACCGCACGGTATCCGCGTCAACGCGGTCGCCCCGGGCTGGATCCGCACGCCCATGACCGACCGTCACGACAGTGCGGCCCAGACACACACCGAGGCACTCATGGCCCGCATGTCACCGCTGGGCCGGGTCGGCGAAGCGGAGGACATCGCGCACGCGGTGCTGCATCTGGCGTCCGACGCCGCGTCCTTCACGACGGGGCAGATCCTGCGTCCGAACGGCGGCGTGGCGATGCCGTGGTAGCCCGCTCCACCTGCCAGGCCCGAGCCCACCGCCGCGAGTCGACGGCTCCCGCGGCCCGCCCCTTCGGCACACAGTGCACCGGCAGCAGGCTCAGCCCCCACCCTCCCGCGGCGACGGCGCCCTCCAGCACCCCCGCGTCGGGCGTCAGCGCGAGCCGCAGCACTGCCCACCACCACAGCGCCCCGAACCCGAGGATCACCCCCCAGCGCGCTATCGGCCGTGCCATCCGCTCACCTCCAGCCCGAGGCTAGGCCGCCCGTTCACCCGCCGGGAGGGCGCACCGGCGGCACACGGATGCAGCGCGGGCCAATGTCATCACAGCGCGTCAGGCGCCGATCACACCCTCCACCATGACCGCCGGGCCCCACACCGGCAAACGGACGCCGCAAGGCGCCACGAGGCCGGGCCAGGGGCCCGCACGCAGCGCAAGAGTCCCCGGACAGCACGAAACCCCGACCGCACTCCCCCAGGTCTCCCTGGAGAAGGCCCGGCCGGGGCCCCACACATCTCAGCTCATGGTCAGTCCACGCGCCCGGTGGTCACCGTCAGGCGGCGACCACGTCGACGGCCTCGGAAGGCGCCTTGATGGTCACCCGTTCCGGTGGCACACCGGTCACCGATACGGAACCCAGCATCGGGCGGACCGACGTGGGTACAGGTTCGCTCGGAGTGGCCGCAGCAGACTGGGCCAGCTCGGCGAGGGCGAGCTCGTCGCTCACTTCCCGCATGAGCTCGGACATCCGTACGTCAAGCGCGTCGCAGATCGCGGACAGCAGCTCGGAGGAAGCCTCCTTCTGCCCCCGCTCCACCTCGGAGAGATAGCCGAGCGAGACTCGGGCGGACGAGGAGACTTCGCGCAGAGTACGGCCCTGGCGCTGGCGCTGCCGACGCAGCACGTCACCCAGCAGGCGACGGAGCAGAATCATCGGTGGCTCCCTCCTCGGACCGCGTAGCCGCATCCTTCACGCCCCACCGTACCGCCTTGCGCCGCGGCCGTGCGGGGAGCGATGTCGTGTTCACTCAGGGCTGCAAACATCAAAACCCCCCGTTCTGTTCCGTATCCTGTGCCCGCTCATTCCCACTGTGTTCGCTCGCAAGCTCCTTCAGGAGAAGCGCGAGTACGCTCCGTACACTCTCCATACGAATTTCCGCGCGGTCGCCGTTCAACCGCAGGGCCTCCACTTTTCCGCCACCGGCGGAACCGGAACCGTGGCCGGCGGGTCCGTCCACGGCCACGAAGACGGTCCCCACGGGTTGCCCGTCCTGCCTCTCGGGCCCCGCTACGCCGGTCGTGGCGATGCCCCAGTCGGCTCCCAGTGCCTTGCGTACACCGGCCGCCATTTGGGCCGCGACCTGCGGATTCACTGCTCCATGCTGTGCCAGCAGGGCGACGTCGACGCCGAGCAGCTCATGCTTCAGCTCAGTGGCGTAGGCGGTCACCGATCCCCGGAAGGCCTTGGATGCCCCAGGGACGGCTGTGATTTCCGCCGCCACCAGTCCGCCGGTCAGCGACTCGGCGACAGCGAGCGTCTCACCGTTCACTACGAGTAGTCGCACCACGTCGGCGGCCGGAGAACTCACGCTTCCGTCTCCTCCAACGCGGCCTTGCGCTCTGCGATTCCTTGCCGGCGCAGCACAATGGCTTGTCTCACATAGTCGAGCCCGGTCACCACGGTCAGCACGACCGCCGCGGCCATCACCCACCACCGCAGGGTGGCCAGCCACCCCGTCAGCGCCAGGATGTACATCCCGACGGCCACGCCCTGCGTGAGGGTCTTCAGCTTGCCGCCGCGGCTCGCCGGGATCACGCCGTACCGGATGACGATGAAACGAAGCAGCGTGATCCCGAGTTCCCTGCCGAGGATGACGCCGGTCACCCACCACGGCAGATCACCCAGCGCGGACAGACAGATCAACGCCGCCCCCATGATCGCCTTGTCGGCGATGGGGTCGGCGATCTTCCCGAAGTCGGTGACGAGGTCGTACGCCCGCGCCAGATGACCGTCGAAGAGGTCGGTGATCATGGCGATGGCGAAGGCGGCCCAGGCCAGCGAGCGCCACGCCGGGTCGTATCCGCCGTCGGCCAGCATCAGCGCCACGAACGCGGGCACGAGGACCAGCCGGAGCATGGTCAGCAGGTTGGCGATGTTCCAGACGCTGGCCTGGTTGACGGCTGCGGCCGCGATCTTCCCGCCGCGCGCGGACTTCGCACCGCCCGGGACGCCCGCTTCGCCGCCTCCCGCCTTCGAGCCGCCCGCCTTCGGGCCACCGGCCTTGGACGAACCCACGGCACTCGCTTTGCCTGCCGCACCCGCCGGGGAGGCGCCACCCGCGGCGGACGCCGGAACTCCGGTCATCTGCCAGCCTCCTCACTACACGCGAGCGTGCCCTGGAGCGGCTCGGCCACCAGGTCGACACCTTCCGTGCCGACCACCTTCGCCTCGACCATACGACCGATGCTCAGTCCCTCGCCGCTCGTGAGCAGCACCTGGCCGTCCGTCTCCGGTGCCTGGTGGGCCGCGCGGCCGTACGTGCCGTCCCCGTCCTCGGAGTCCACCGACTCGACGAGCACCTGCAGTGTCTCCCCGAGGCGCTCCTCGGCCCGCTGCGAGACGAGCTCCTCCGCAAGCCGGGAGACACGTGCCAACCGCTCGGCGACGACGTCCTCGTCGAGCTTGTTCTCGTAGGTCGCGGCCTCCGTGCCGTCCTCGTCGGAGTAGCCGAAGACGCCGATGGCGTCCAGCCGCGCGCCGTTCAGGAACCGCTCCAGCTCGGCGAGGTCGGCCTCGGTCTCGCCGGGGAAGCCGACGATGAAGTTGGAGCGTACGCCGGCCTGCGGTGCCTTGCCGCGGATGGTGTCGAGCAGCTCCAGGAAGCGGTCGGTGTCCCCGAAGCGGCGCATCGAGCGCAGTACGTCGGGCGCGGAGTGCTGGAAGGACAGGTCGAAGTACGGGGCGATCTTCGGCGTCGAGGTCAGCACGTCGATGAGGCCGGGCCGCATCTCGGCCGGCTGGAGGTAGCTGACGCGGACACGCTCAATGCCGTCGACTTCGGCGAGCTCCGGCAGGAGGGACTCCAGCAGACGGATGTCGCCCAGGTCCTTGCCGTACGAGGTGTTGTTCTCGGAGACCAGCATGATCTCCTTCACACCCTGTTCGGCCAGCCACCGCGTCTCGTTCAGCACGTCGCTGGGCCGGCGCGAGATGAAGGAGCCGCGGAAGGACGGGATGGCGCAGAAGGAGCAGCGCCGGTCGCAGCCGGAGGCGAGCTTCACCGAGGCGACCGGGGCGCCGTCGAGACGGCGGCGCAGCGGCGAGCGCGGACCGGAGGCCGGAGCGAGTCCCTCCGGAAGGTCGACGGGCGCATGCCCGGGCAGCGCGACCTCGGCAGGGGACTCCTGCCGCTCGGCCGGGCTGATCGGCAGCAGCTTGCGCCGGTCGCGCGGGGTGTGCGCGGCGTGGATGCCGCCGTTCAGGATGGTCTGCAGGCGGTCCGAGATGTTGGAGTAGTCGTCGAAGCCGAGCACGCCGTCGGCCTCGGGGAGGGCTTCGGCGAGCTCCTTGCCGTACCGCTCGGCCATACAGCCCACCGCCACGACGGCCTGGGTTCTCCCATGCCCCTTGAGGTCGTTGGCCTCCAGGAGGGCGTCGACGGAGTCCTTCTTGGCGGCGTCGACGAAGCCACACGTGTTGACGACGGCGACATCCGCGTCCCCGGCGTCCTCCACGAGGTCCCAGCCGTCCGCCTCCAAGCGGCCTGCGAGCTCCTCCGAGTCCACCTCGTTACGGGCGCAGCCAAGAGTGACGAGTGCGACGGTACGGCGTTCAGGCATGGGCTCAAGACTACTTTGTCTCACTGACAGCCCACGTCGACGGGGTTGGCCGATCTTGGCCAACCCCGTCCACAACCAAACCCTTGAGCCAGACTTATCCGGCCTGCGGGTCGCCCTTCGTGTACGTGAGGCGCTCCACGGCGCCCGGCTGCCAGTCGTCCTCGATCTTCTTGCCGTTGACGTAGAGGTCGATCGCGCCGGCGTCGCCCAGGACGAGATTGATCTTCTCGCTGTCCTGGAAGGTCTTGGAGTCGCCCTGCTTGAGGAGGCCGTCGAAGAGGAGCCGGCCGTTGTGGTCCTTGATGGCGACCCAGCTCCTTCCGTCGGCGGCGCTGACCTGGACGGTCACCTTGTCCTGGGGGACGGCGGCGATGGCGCTGTCCGACGGCTTGGGGTCCTTGGGCTTGTCGGTCTTCGGCGTGGGCGTGGTCTTGTCGGCCGCCGGCGTGGAGCCGCCCTCGGCGACCGCCGACTTGCCACCCTCGTCCTCGCCCTTGAACGCGGTGAACCCGACGAACCCGATCACGGCGACGATCGCGGCGACCATGGCCGCGGTCCAGTTGGGCCCGCGCCGCTCGGGACGGATGCGCTCCGCCTCGAACAGAGGGGCGGCCGGGGTCGGCGCCGGTCGTCCGCCGTGCGAGTCGTCGTACTGGGCGAGAAGCGGGGCAGGATCGAGGTGGACGGCTCTGGCCAGGGTCCGGATGTGACCACGGGCGTACACGTCGCCGCCGCAGGCGGCGAAGTCGTCCGCCTCGATGGCATGCACGATGGCGATCCGGACCCGGGTGGCGTTGGTGACGTCGTCGACAGTCAGCCCGGCATCGATACGGGCCTGCTGGAGGGCACGGCCGATCGAGGGGCGGGCTTCCTCGGACACGTCTTCGAACGGACGCTCGTCTTCAGGGGAGTTGCCGATGGACACGGGGGCGCCTTTCGAGCGTTTAAGCCACCTGTGCTGCAGGTTCAGTCTAGGGGGGGTACGAAAGGGTGGGGCAACCGGGCGGTGGGACTTTGTACGCCATCGGTATGGCCGGACATGCCGATGGTGGGAGTACGAGATTGTCGCGCTTCCTTCAACTTGACGTACGCCGAAGGGGAACGGTTGCTCAATGATCCCTTACGGGTGAGTCACGATCGGACATCGACTCATCACCCACCCGTCGAGGGCCATCACTGTGTCGCTTTTCCGCCCCGGACTCTTTTAAGCCTCCCCGCGGATCAGAGCGAGCACTCCGTCCAGCTCATCAGGTTTCACAAGAACGTCACGAGCCTTGGAGCCCTCGCTCGGTCCGACGATGTTGCGGGACTCCATGAGGTCCATCAGCCGCCCCGCCTTGGCGAACCCGACCCGCAGCTTGCGCTGGAGCATCGACGTCGAACCGAACTGCGTGGAGACCACCAGCTCGGCCGCCTGGCACAGCAGATCGAGGTCGTCGCCGATGTCCTCGTCGATCTCCTTCTTCTGCTTCGTCCCCACGACGACGTCATCCCGGAAGACCGGCGCCATCTGGTCCTTGCAGTGCTGGACGACGACCGCGACCTCCTCCTCGGTCACGAACGCGCCCTGCATACGCGTGGGCTTGTTGGCACCCATCGGCAGGAACAGCCCGTCGCCCTTGCCGATCAGCTTCTCGGCGCCGGGCTGGTCGAGGATGACGCGCGAGTCCGCGAGCGAGGATGTGGCGAACGCGAGCCGTGAGGGGACGTTCGCCTTGATGAGACCGGTGACGACATCGACCGACGGCCGCTGCGTGGCGAGCACCAGGTGGATGCCGGCCGCGCGCGCGAGCTGCGTGATGCGCACGATCGCGTCCTCGACGTCACGCGGCGCGACCATCATCAGGTCGGCGAGCTCATCCACGATGACCAGCAGGTACGGGTACGGCTGAAGCTCGCGCTCACTGCCCTCCGGCGACTTCACCTTGCCGTTGCGAACGGCTTCGTTGAAGTCGTCGATGTGCCGGTAGCCGTACGCCGCCAGGTCGTCGTACCGAAGGTCCATCTCCCGTACGACCCACTGGAGCGCCTCGGCGGCCCGCTTCGGGTTGGTGATGATCGGCGTGATCAGGTGCGGGATGCCCTCGTACGCGGTCAGCTCGACGCGCTTGGGGTCGACCAGAACCATGCGCACGTCCTCCGGGGTCGCCCGCATCATCACCGAAGTGATCAAGCAGTTAATGCAGGACGACTTACCGGAACCGGTGGCGCCGGCAACCAGCACATGCGGCATCTTCGCGATGTTGGCCATCACATAGCCGCCCTCGACGTCCTTGCCGAGCGCGACCAGCATCGGGTGGTCGTCCTCGGCGGCGGCCGCGAGGCGCAGCACGTCACCGAGGTTGACCATCTCGCGGTCGGTGTTGGGGATCTCGATGCCGACCGCGGACTTGCCGGGGATCGGGCTGATGATCCGCACGTCCGGGCTGGCGACCGCGTACGCGATGTTCTTCGTCAGCGCGGTGATGCGCTCGACCTTCACGGCCGGCCCGAGCTCGACCTCGTAGCGCGTGACCGTCGGCCCGCGCGTGAAGCCGGTGACGCGGGCGTCGACCTTGAACTCGGTGAAGACGGTGGTGAGCGACTCGACGATGGCGTCGTTGGCGGCACTGCGCGACTTGCCGGGGCCGCCGCGCTCGAGGAGGTCGAGCGACGGGAGCGAGTACGTGATGTCACCGGACAGCTGGAGCTGTTCGGCGCGCGCGGGCAGGTCGCGCATCTGGTCGGGCGCGGCCTTGGTGAGGTCCGGGACCTCGGCCTTGGCGAGGTTGGTCACCTCCGACTTGGGGAGCTTCTCCTGCTTGGGCCGCGCGGCCGGTACCGGCGTCGGCACCGGGGTGGTCTCCGCGCGGTCGCCCACGCTCACGCCCTGGGTGAGGTCGGCGACGATCGGCGAGGGCGGCATCCCGTGCAGGACGGCGCCGTCGAGCGCGGCAGCGGCGGCCGCGGCGACGTCCACAGCGTCCATGGGACGTTCCATCTCGGGCTGCGGCACCGCCGAGCGCCTCGGCCGGCCGCGACGCCGTGAGAGGGCCTCCTGCTCGGCGCTGTCGGGGTCGTACGCCTCGGGGGCCGGACGGCGCTTGCGACCACGCGCCGCGGGCAGCGACTCGCGCCACTGGTCGTCGTAGCGCTCGTCGTCGTCGGAATACTCGTCGTCCTCTTCGGGGTCGGGCAGGATCCCGAGCTTCACACCGAGCAGCCTCAGCCGCTGCGGGATGGCGTTGACCGGAGTGGCCGTGACGACCAGCAGACCGAAGATCGTGAGCAGCACGAGCAGCGGTACGGCGAGGACCTCGCCCATGGCGTACGTCAGCGGAGTCGCCGCGCCCCAGCCGATCAGCCCGCCGGCGTCCCTTATGGCCTGCATGCCGTCGGTGCGGGCGGGCGAGCCGACGGCGACGTGGACCTGGCCGAGCACGCCGATGACGAGCGCGGACAGGCCGATGACGATACGGCCGTTGGCCTCGGGCTGCTCGGGGTGCCGGATGAACCGTACGGCGACGACCGCGAGCAGTATCGGCACGAGCAGGTCGAGCCGGCCGAAGGCGCCGGTCACGATGATCTCGACGAGGTCGCCGACGGGACCGCGCAGATTGGACCAGGTGCCGGCGGCGACGATCAGCGCGAGCCCGAGGAGCAACAGCGCGATGCCGTCCTTGCGATGGGCGGGGTCGAGGTTCTTCGCGCCCTGCCCTATGCCGCGGAAGACCGCGCCGACCGCATGTGCGAGCCCGAGCCAGACGGCGCGTACGAGGCGGTAGATGCCCCCGGTGGGGTTGGGCGCCGGCTTGGGCGCGGGCGCGGCTTTCTTCGCCGCGGCCTTCTTGGCCGGCGCCTTCTTCGCGGGGGCTTTCTTGGCGGCGGCCTTCTTCGCCGGAGCGGCCGCCTTCTTTGCGGGCGGCTTCTTGGCTGCGGAGGGACGTGAGGCCATGGGTGTGAGGTTACCGGTGGAGAAGACAGCGGACACGTGTGCCCACTGCTTCACCCGTTCGTGTCGCCCTTGCGGGGGCGGTGAACTGACGCCGGTTCACCGGCCGGTCACGCGTCGGACGGCCCGGATATGTGCGCGCGTCAACACGCGCCACCATGACGTCAGTTCTGCGAGGGAACCGAGGACGTGCTTCCGGTGCCCGGCTCCAACGCGTCGAGCGCCCGCCGCAATCCGGTGAGTTTGCGTTCGAGATGAGCCGCCGTGGCCACCGCGGCCGCATCGGCTGAGTCGTCGTCAAGCTGCTTGGACAGCGCCTCGGCCTGCTCCTCGACCGCGGCCAGCCGCGCCGACAGCTCGGCCAGCAGCCCCGCCGGCTCCTTCGAGTCCGCACCCGAGGCCTTGCCGCCGCCCTCCAACTGGAGCCGCAACAGCGCCGCCTGCTCACGCAGCTGGCAGTTCTTCATGTACAGCTCGACGAACACCGAGACCTTCGCCCGCAGCACCCACGGGTCGAACGGCTTGGAGATGTAGTCCACCGCACCCGCCGCGTAGCCGCGGAAGGTGTGATGCGGGCCGTGGTTGATCGCGGTGAGGAAGATGATCGGGATGTCGCGGGTCCGTTCCCGCCGCTTGATGTGCGCCGCGGTTTCGAAACCGTCCATTCCCGGCATCTGGACGTCCAGCAGAATGACCGCGAAGTCGTCCGTCAGCAGTGCTTTGAGCGCTTCCTCCCCGGACGATGCCCGCACCAGGGTCTGATCGAGCGCAGAGAGGATCGCCTCCAGCGCCAGCAGATTCTCCGGCCGGTCATCGACCAGGAGGATCTTGGCCTTCTGCACCATGGCCCGCCCTCCTCGCCCCGGCAGTGCACCGGGCTCCGCCCCAGGGGACGACTCCGTTACGCCGCCCGCCCTCGTGCCGGTCATGGTAGCCGCACCCCGCCTGTCGCCACACCCTGTCACCGCGATGTCACTGTGCACGTAGCAGAAACGTAGCGGGAGACCAGAAGGTTCCCCGAATCCCGCACTTCTACACGGCTTCGAGCACACTGAGTCAGCAACTCCGCGTGAACACTGTCAGCTGCCGTCACTGCTCGGTCATCCACTGATCCATCACCGCCAGCAGATGATCGGGGTCGACCGGCTTCGTCACGTAGTCGGAGGCGCCCGACTCGATCGCCTTCTCCCGGTCGCCCTTCATCGCCTTGGCGGTCAGCGCGATGATCGGGAGTCCGGCGAACTGCGGCATCCTGCGGATCGCCGTGGTCGTCGCGTATCCGTCCATCTCGGGCATCATGATGTCCATCAGGACGACCGCCACGTCGTCGTGCTGTTCCAGGACCTCGATGCCCTCACGGCCGTTCTCCGCGTACAGCACGGACAGGCCGTGCTGCTCCAGGACACTGGTCAGCGCGAAGACGTTGCGGATGTCGTCGTCCACGATCAGCACCTTCTCGCCACCGAAGCGGATGCCCCTGAGCGACTGCGGCGCCCTGATCTGCTCGGGCGCCGACCACTGCTCCTGCTGCACCGGCCGCTGCTCCAGCTCGTTGGCGGCCCTGCGGCGGCGCCTGAAGAGCGCGGCGGCGCCGTTTTGCGTCTCCCGGTACGACCGCACCTCGGCCGGCGTCTCGATCTCCACGTCGGCCAGCTCCGCCAGCTCGGCCGCCGAGGCCACCAGGTCGCCCGCGTCGAGGGACGGCAACTGCTGCTGGTAGCCGTGCGGAGGCAGTTCGCTCGGGTGCAGCGGCAAATACAGCGTGAACGTCGAGCCGCGTCCCGGCTCGCTCTGCGCGTAAATCTCACCGCCGAGCAACTGCGCGATCTCCCGCGAGATGGACAGCCCCAGCCCCGTACCGCCGTACTTACGGCTGGTCGTGCCATCCGCCTGCTTGAACGCCTCGAAGATCACCCGCATCTTGCTGGCCGCGATCCCGATGCCGGTGTCGGTCACGGAGAACGCGATCAGCGGCGCGTCCACCTCGGTCAGCGAGCCGGTTTCCAGCAGCTGCTCCCGGATCTTCTGCGGCACGTCCATCCCGGCCGGACGGATGACCAGCTCGACCGACCCGGAGTCGGTGAACTTCACCGCGTTGGACAGCAGGTTGCGCAGCACCTGCAGCAGCCGCTGTTCGTCGGTGTGCAGGGTGGCGGGCAGCTCCGGCGAGACCCGTACGGACAGGTCCAGGCCCTTCTCCGCAGTCAGCGGCCGGAAGGTGGCCTCCACGTAGTCGACGAGCTGCACGAGCGCGATACGCGTCGGGGAGACGTCCATCTTGCCCGCCTCGACCTTCGACAGGTCGAGGATGTCGTTGATCAGCTGGAGCAGGTCGGAGCCGGCGCCGTGGATGGTCTCGGCGAACTCGACCTGCTTGGGCGAGAGGTTGCCCTCCGCGTTGTCGGCGAGCAGCTTGGCCAGGATCAGCAGCGAGTTGAGCGGCGTACGCAGCTCGTGCGACATGTTGGCGAGGAACTCGCTCTTGTAGCGCATGGAGACCGCGAGCTGCTCGGCACGCTCCTCCAGGACCTGCCGCGCCTCCTCGATCTCGGTGTTCTTCACCTCGATGTCGCGGTTCTGCTGGGCCAGCAGCTCGGCCTTCTCCTCCAGTTCGGCGTTGGACGCCTGGAGGGCCTTCTGCCGGTTCTCCAGCTCTTCCGACCGCTCACGGAGCTGCTCGGTCAGCTCCTGCGACTGCTTCAGCAGCACCTCGGTCTTGGTGTTGACGGAGATGGTGTTGACGCTGGTCGCAATCATCTCGGCGATCTGGTTGAGGAAGTCCTTCTGGATCTGCGTGAACGGCGTGAAGGAAGCCAGCTCGATCACGCCGAGCACCTTGCCCTCGAACAGCACCGGAAGGACGATCACCTGCGCGGGCGGCGCCTCGCCGAGCCCGGAGGAGATCTTCAGATAGCCGCTGGGCGCGTTCTCCACCAGGATCGTGCGCTTCTCCTCGGCGGCCGTCCCGATGAGCGCCTCACCCGGCCGGAAGGACGTCGGCATGGAACCCATCGAGTAGCCGTACGACCCGAGCATCCGCAGCTCGTACTGGTCGTCGTTCTCGGCCGCCAGGTCCTTGCCGTCGAGCAGCGGCATGGCGACGAAGAAAGCGCCGTGCTGCGCGGTCACCACCGGCGTCAGCTCGCTCATGATCAGCGACGCGACGTCCGCCAGATCGCGGCGGCCCTGCATGAGTGCCGAGATCCGGGCGAGGTTGCCCTTGAGCCAGTCCTGCTCCTTGTTGGCGATCGTGGTGTCGCGCAGGTTGGCGATCATCTTGTTGATGTAGTCCTGGAGTTCCTGAATCTCGCCGGACGCGTCGACGTCGATCTTCAGGTTCAGGTCACCGCGGGTCACCGCGGTCGCCACACGCGCGATGGCACGCACCTGCCGAGTGAGGTTTCCCGCCATCTCGTTCACGGACTCGGTGAGGTCCCGCCAGGTGCCGTCGACGTCACGCACGCGTGCCTGGCCGCCGAGCTGTCCTTCGGTGCCCACCTCACGGGCGACTCGGGTGACCTCCTCCGCGAAGGACGACAGCTGGTCGACCATCGTGTTGATCGTCGTCTTGAGCTCGAGGATCTCGCCCCGGGCGTCGATGTCGATCTTCTTGGTCAGGTCACCCTTGGCGATGGCGGTCGTGACCATGGCGATGTTGCGCACCTGACCGGTCAGGTTGGACGCCATCTGGTTCACGGACTCGGTGAGGTCCTTCCACGTACCGGCCACACCCGGCACATGCGCCTGACCACCGAGGATGCCGTCCGTGCCCACCTCGCGGGCCACCTTGGTGACCTGGTCCGCGAACGAACTCAGCGTCTTCACCATGGTGTTGAAGGTGTCCGCGAGCTGCGCGACCTCGCCGCGCGCCTCGATCGTCACCGTCCGCGTCAGATCGCCGTTGGCGACCGCCGCCGCGACCTGGGAGATGTTCCGCACCTGGACGGTCAGGTTGTTGGCCATCAGGTTGACGTTGTTGCTGAGGTCCTTCCAGATGCCCGTGGCGCCCGGCACGTGCGCCTGGCCGCCGAGGATGCCGTCCGTGCCCACCTCACGGGCCACTCGGGTCACCTGCTCGGCGAAGGACGACAGCTGGTCCACCATCGTGTTCACGGTGGTGACGAGCTCGAGGATCTCGCCCTTTGCGTCGACGGTGATCTTCTTCGACAGGTCACCCTTGGCGACCGCCGTCGTGACCTCGGCGATGTTGCGCACCTGGATCGTCAGGTTGTTCGCCATGAAGTTCACGGACTGCGTGAGGTCCTTCCAGGTGCCGGAGACACCCTGCACCTCGGCCTGCCCGCCGAGGATGCCCTCCGTGCCCACCTCACGGGCCACACGCGTGACTTCTTCGGCGAAGGACGACAGCTGGTCCACCATCGTGTTCAGGGTGTTCTTCAGCTCCAGGATCTCCCCGCGCGCGTCCACGGTGATCTTCTGGGACAGGTCACCCCGAGCCACCGCCGTGGCGACCTGTGCGATGTTGCGCACCTGGCCGGTCAGGTTGGAGGCCATGCCGTTCACGGAGTCGGTCAGGTCACGCCACACACCGGCGACGCCGGGCACCTGCGCCTGTCCGCCCAGGCGGCCCTCGGTACCCACCTCACGCGCGACCAGGGTCACCTGATCGGCGAAGGACGACAGCTGGTCGACCATCGTGTTGATGGTGTTCTTCAGCTCCAGGATCTCGCCGCGCGCGTCGACGTCGATCTTCTGGGACAGGTCACCCCGGGCCACCGCCGTGGTCACCTGGGCGATGTTGCGCACCTGGGCGGTCAGGTTTCCCGCCATGCCGTTGACGGAGTCGGTGAGCTCCTTCCATGTACCGGCCACACCCGGTACGACCGCCTGCCCGCCCAGCCGGCCCTCGGTGCCCACGTCCCGGGCCATGCGCGTGACCTGGTCGGCGAACGACGACAGCTGGTCCACCATCGTGTTCACGGTGTTCTTCAGCTGGAGCATCTCGCCGGAGACGTCCACGGTGACCTTCTGCGACAGGTCGCCGTTGGCCACCGCCGTGGTCACCTGAGCGATGTTCCTCACCTGTCCGGTGAGGTTGCGGAACGCTGTGTTGACGGAGTCCGTCAGGTCCTTCCAGGTCCCCGCGGCCCCTGGCACCTGCGCCTGACCGCCGAGCTCACCCTCCACACCGACCTCACGCGCGACACGCGTGACCTCGGAACCGAACGACGACAGCTGGTCGACCATGCCGTTGACGGTGTTCTTCAGCTCGAGCATCTCGCCGGCCACGTCGACCGTGACCTTCTGCGACAGGTCACCATTGGCCACGGCCGTGGTGACCGCCGCGATGTCCCTCACCTGAATGGTCAGATTCCGGAACACCGTGTTGACGGAGTCCGTGAGGTCCTTCCACGTGCCCGCCGCGCCCGGCACGTTCGCCTGGCCGCCCAGCCGGCCCTCGGCGCCGACCTCGTTGGCCACGCGCGTGACCTCGTCCGCGAAGATCCGCAGCGTCTCGGTCATCTGGTTGATCGTGTCCGCGAGCTGTGCAACCTCGCCGCGTGCCGACACGGTCACCTTCTGCGACAGGTCACCATTGGCGACCGCGGTCGTCACCTGTGCGATTCCTCGCACCTGCGCGGTCAGGTTGCCGGCCATGAGGTTCACCGAATCGGTGAGGTCCTTCCACACGCCGGCCACACCGGGCACCTGCGCCTGACCGCCCAGCTCGCCCTCGGTGCCCACCTCGCGCGCGACTCGCGTCACCTCGGAGGAGAAGGACGACAGCTGGTCCACCATCGTGTTGACGGTGTTCTTCAGCTCCAGCATCTCGCCGGCCACGTGAACCGTGACCTTCCGGGACAGATCACCCTTGGCAACCGCGGTGGTCACCAGCGCGATGTCCCTGACCTGGGCCGTCAGCCGGTACGCCATGGTGTTGACGGAGTCCGTGAGGTCCTTCCACGAACCCGACATGCCACGCACGCGTGCCTGCCCGCCGAGCTTGCCCTCGGTGCCCACCTCGCTGGCCACGCGCGTGACCTCGTCGGTGAACGTCGACAGCTGATCGACAAGGTTGTTTACGGTCCGCCCGACCTTGAGGAACTCCCCTCGCAGGGGATGCCCGGTCCCGTCCTGGGCCTGCGTCCGCAGCTCCATGCGCGGCGACAGATCACCGTCGGCCACCGCGGACAGCACCCGGCCGACCTCGGAGACGGGCCGTACGAGGTCGTCGACCAGGGCGTTGGAGTTGTCGACGGCGGCCGCCCAGGAGCCCTCACAGGCACCTGTCTCCAGCCGTTCCGTGAGTTTGCCCTCGCGGCCGACCATGCGCCGCACCCGCGCCAACTCACCCGTCAGATGAAGATTGCGGTCGGCCACCTCGTTGAAGACGGCCGCGATCTCCGACATCACGCCGTCCCCGGACACCGTGAGCCGCTTCCGGAAGTTCCCGTCGCGCATCGACACAAGGGCCGTCAGCAGCCGGTTCAGGGCAGCTGTGTCCACCGCAGTGGTCCCGCCTCGCGTTTTGCGCTCGTTCCTCAGGGACTGTCCGCCTTTCGCGCGCGTCTTAGTGCCCCGCGTCGCTGCGCCAGACTCCACTGTGTCCCTCCCGCAGGGGTCGACCGTTACTGCTGTGCTCGGGTTCTACTGTTCGGCGTACCCGTTACTGATGGGTATTCCTGCCGGATATACCAGGCCACACCACCTGCTGCTGCCCGCGATACGCGAACGACACTCGGCCTGCCCGGACCTTCACAAGAAGCTTGCCCAGTGTTTCACCCCCGCCGAACCCGGCCATAACAGTTCGGCAGCTTCGCACATCGTCCGCACACCCTCCGGACGGAAACACTGCAGACCGGCATCCGCATGGACGGCGAAGGTAAGTAACCTTGCATGCGGCTGTCCAGCCGCGCCGGTCCGTCCGGCCTGGGCGGTGGCAGGAGGAGCAACGAGCGGGCATCGGAGGGGCAGCCGGACATGACCACCGGACTGATCCCGGGGGGACAATCCCCGGAGCGGCCGACAGGCGCGCAGATGCCGCACCAGCGGCACGAGCTGGCCGGCCACGGGGCCTTGCACGTCGACAACCGGACGAGGAGTTCTGTGATCACCGCGCGCGCGGCAGCCAGCTTCGACCCCGTCGGGCGATCGGTCGCGAGCGCCCGCTCCTTCGTCCGCGACACACTCCAGGGCTGGGGCTTCGCCGACATCGTCGACGACGCCGTGGTCCTCACCAGTGAATTGGTGACGAACGCCGTGGTGCACGCGGGTACCTCCGCGGACGTTCTGTGTCTGCGCAGTGACGACGGTGTACGCGTCGAGGTGGCCGACCGGTATCCGGAGCGCGAGATCCCCCTCCAGGGCTCGCCCGTCAACATGGGCAGCCCCGACCGCGAGGGCGGCCGAGGCCTCCAGCTGTGCGCGGCCCTGGCCGGCCGCTGGGGCGTCGAGTACACACCCACACACAAGCAGGTCTGGTTCCAACTGGACCTCCCCGAGCGCCCGGTGGGCACCCGCGCGGCAGGCCCGTCGCTGCCTTCCGACCTCCTCCCCCTCGCCGACGGCCGCGTCCGCGTCGCGGTCGTCCAGATCGACCGTTCGGGCGCCATCTCGTCCTGGAACGAGGATGCGGAGGACCTCTTCGGCTATGCGGCCGAGCAGGTCACCGGCAAGCCCCTCACCGACCTCGCCGCCTGGCCGCACACCCCGGGCACAAGCACCGGAATCGCCGAGGCACTCCAACTCTCGCGCTGGGAAGGCAGCTACGGCATAAGGGGCGCCAACGGCCGCGTCACGCCGGTGTACGCCTCCCACCTCCGCGTCCGTGACACGGGCGGCGAACCGTCAACGGTCTGCCTCCTGGTCCGGGACCACGAACGGGCTGTTCTGCAGACCCCGTTGCGCATCCCGGCCTCCGACACCACCAACGAGGCCCAGAGCACGGACCCGTTCGAGGTGTTCATCGGCTCACCCGCCCCGGACGACCTCGACGGCCTCCTCCAGCGCACGGTGGAACGCGCCCGAGACATGCTCGACGGCGACTCCGCGTTCCTGCTCCTGGCAACCGACGACGAGACGGAGTTGGAGGTCCGCGCCTCCACCGGCCTGCCCTCCGCCCGCCAGCGCTTCGCGCGCGTGCCCGTCGAGGCAGGCCCCGGCCGCTACGGCTCGGCCCGGATGCCGGCGGTCCACGAGGACCTCACGATGGTCCCCGGCGCCGTCCCGCTTCTCAGGGGCACCGGCATGCGCTCGGTCGTCACCGTCCCCCTGAAGGTCGAGGGCCGCCTCACCGGCTCCCTGGGCGTCGCTGCCGAGGCACCCGCGAGATACTCCAACGAGGAGGCGCTGCGCCTCCAGTTCGCGGCCGACCGCATCGCCCTGGCCGTGGAGTCGGCCCGCCTGGGCGAACTGGAACGCCTGCGCCGGGGCTCGCTCAGCTTCCTCGTCGAGGCCTCCGACCTGCTCGCCGGAACCCTGGACCGCGACCAGACCCTGGCCCTGATGGCCCAGATGACGGTCCCGACCCTTGCCACCTGGTGCGCCGTCTACACGATCGCCGACCAGGCCTCGGAGCCGTACCTGTCGTACGTCCTGCACGAGGACGAGGAACTCATCGACGGCATTAAGTCCTTGCTGTCGAAGATCTCCCCTCCCGACCCCGTCCCCACCCCAGGCGCCCGCGTCTGGTCGGCCCCGGCCCAGGCGGCCCACCAGGCGGCCCTGCGCACCTCCATGCGCAGCCTGGGCCTCGGCGAGCCCCCGCACCGGGTCAGCTCGGGCATCGGCATCGGCCCCACCCTGGCCACGGCGTCCGCGGTGGGCGGCGAGACGGTCGTACTGCCGCTGGTGGCCCGCAACCGCGTCATCGGCATGTTGACGCTCGGCAAGCCGACGGACGAACACTTCCGCCAGGAAATCCTGGAGCTGGCGGAGGACCTCTCACGAAGGGCCGCCCTGGCCCTGGACAACGCCCGTCTCTACTCCGAGCGCACCGCCATCAGCCAGTCCCTGCAGCGCAGCCTCCTGCCGCCCGAGCTGCCCCTGATCGACGGCGTCGAGGTCGAGGTCATCTACCGCGCGGCCGGCGAGGGCAACGAGGTCGGCGGCGACTTCTACGACCTCTTCCCGATCAGCGACGGTGCCTACGGCTTCGCCATCGGCGACGTCTGCGGTACGGGCCCGAACGCGGCGGCGGTCACGGGCCTCGCCCGGCACGCACTCCGGCTCCTCGCGCGTGAGGGGCTCAGCGGCCCGGCGGTGCTGGAGCGCCTCAACTCCGCGATCCTCGACGAGGGCGCCCGCAGCCGCTTCCTGACGCTCCTCTACGGCGAGTTGAGGCCCCAGGAGGACGGCAGCGCCGAGCTGAAGGTGGTCTGCGCCGGCCACCCCCTGCCCCTCCGCCTGCGCCAGGACGGCACGGTCGAACCGGCAGCCGAACCCCAGCCGCTCCTCGGTGTCATGGAGGACCTGGAGCTCTACGAGCAGACGGTCACCCTCGACCCCGGTGACGTCCTCCTCTGCGTCACGGACGGCGTCACCGAACGCCGCGAGGGCAGCCGGATGCTGGGCGACGACGGCCTCACCGACGTCCTCACCACCTGCACGGGCCTGACGGCGGGCGCAGTGGCGGCCCGCATCATGCGCGCGGTCGAACGCTTCGCCTCGGACGCCCCGTCCGACGACATGGCCATCCTGGCCATGCGCGTCCCTGGCCTTCACACGGACTAGGGACCGGGGACGACACGGGGGAAGACATGCAAAAGGCCCCGCCCAATTGGGCGGGGCCTTCAGTCTGGAGCCCCCAAACGGAATCGAACCGTTGACCTTCTCCTTACCATGGAGACGCTCTACCGACTGAGCTATAGGGGCCTGTCACCTTTTGCGAAGTTTCCCTCGCGGCAACGGAATAGATCATACCCCGAACACACCCGTGCTCCCAAACCCGCTCAGAACGCGGGCTGGAGAAGCCCCCCGAGCGCATTGCAGGCGGACACGATCCGTTGCATGTCCTTCTTGGTCAGAGCCGCGTCGACGGGCAGGGCCAACGTTTCATCAGCCGCCCGCTCGGTCTCCGGCAGGGACACACACCGACGGAACTCGGGCAGCCTGTGCACGGGCGTCTTCACCGGCACCCGGCACTCAACTCCCCTGGCTCGCACGGCCCGAGCGAATGCGTCGCGATCCGGCCGCCCGTTCCCCGGCACGCGCACGACGTACTGCTGATAGGTGTGCCCGTCACCACCATCGGGCGTCTGTACGCCCCTCAACCTCGCGTCCAGGTAAGCGGCCCGCTGCCGACGCTGAGCAATCTCGTCGTACGGAACCTCGGACTCGCCCTGCTCCAGCACCAACAGCTCATGCCGCTGCCCGATCTCGTGCAACCGCGCGATGTCGGCCCACCGGCCGAAACGATGTACGGCGACGACAGCCGCCGTCCGCGAGGTGACGACCGCCTCGACAGCGCCGGCGTCCAGGCAGTACGTCACCGGATCTATGTCGGCGAACACCGGCAGCGCCCCGGCCAGGATCACGGCCTCGGCGACTTCGACGTTCCCGAAGGCCGGTACGACAACCTCGTCACCGACTCCGACGCCGGCGGCCCTGAGCATTGCAGCAGTACCCATGTGTGGGATGTTGGTTGCGAAACGTGAACTTCAGGTGACGCACAACAAAAAAGGGTTGGTCCCGGAACCGAAGTTCCGGGACCAACCCTATTAAAAGGAGTTCGGCGGCGTCCTACTCTCCCACAGGGTCCCCCCTGCAGTACCATCGGCGCTGTAAGGCTTAGCTTCCGGGTTCGGAATGTAACC